>CAVTQD010000043.1:0-96657 GCA_963736745.1 uncultured Verrucomicrobiae bacterium
AGTTGTTTATAATGAGCCACTTACATTGATAGACTAGGGTGAATGATAACAGAAGTGATAATATGTCCATCCTTTCGCGTTATTATCCGTTAGCGTTTTCACGCAAGTTTACTCGCCCGTTTCTCTCCCGCTTTTTTTTTTGACTCCGAAAGCGCCGGATCGGTTCTCAGTCAGACGGCGAGCCATAGAGCGCGAGGATCCTAAGTTTGGTCGAGCGCATCCCTTCATTGTACGTCCTGAACGGGTTGCCAGTGAGCGACTCAAAGCGAAAATTGCGCGCGAAGGTGTAACGATTTACCCAGAAAACTGCAAACCTGCGGTATAAGTATTTTGGATTAGGTACTTGTGTATTATCACTAGTCCAATGGCTGGAGCCCAAGATTAGAACGGCTGCCGGACAAGGTTAAAAAACGAAACGATGAGTTCTCGCGTCGTCCCGAGTGGATGGATCCACTCGTACTTCGTCGCATTTTGCAGCCTTGCTGAGTCCGCCGAATCGGTAACGCGGCATTTGGAAACGCTGATCGACTTTTTGGAAAAAGGATTGATCGTGGTGTACGCTGTTTGGCTGCACAGGTGCCGTGATTTCTCTGAACCAACGCCGACGTGTAGCTCGAGCCCAACACAGAATCTGACTGACTCATGGCACGTGCTGCGGAAGCGAAGGGTAAGCTGCGAATCGGCGATGACTGGAACGCAATCCGGATCATCGCCCTGTCGCAGAGCAACCCGCTGAAAGCTATTGCCGAGCTCGTCGAGAACAGCATCGACGCGCACGCGCGAAAGATCACGATCACGCGTGGTCGGGAGCACGGCGAACACTATCTCGCCATCCGCGACGATGGCGATGGCGTTCCGCGCGATGCTAACGGCATTCCCGATTTCCGCTACGTCGCCACGCACATCTGCGATTCGGTGAAGCGTCGTCTGAAGTCCCAGGGGACGGGAGCGGGGATCCAGGGCGAGTTTGGCATTGGCTTACTGAGCTTCTGGACGGTTGGCGAGCGGCTCGTCATGACCTCTACCGGCAGTGACCAGCGCGCCTACCAGATGACCATGAACAAGGGGGATCCCAGCTACGAGATGAGCCCCCGGCGCGTGCTGTTCGCCGAACGCGGGACGGAGGTTCGCATCTCGCCGCTCCTCGAAGGCATTCGTACACTGAGCGGGGAGAAGATCCAGTGGTATCTAGCTTCGGAGCTGCGCGATCGTATTCGCAGCTCCGGAGTGCGCATCAGCGTCATCGATAAGCTGGCGCGCAAACAACTCGAGGTCGAGCCGCGACAGTTCGATGGTCGCCTCCTGCATCAGCTGCCGTCGGTCCGCACCTCGTACGGCGATGCCTATGTGGAACTGTATGTGACCGAGCCCGCGGAGTCCTCGCGCGTTGCGCTGTACCGCTCCGGCACGCGTGTGGTCGAGGTGCTCGGCTCTCTTTCAGGTCTCGAACATGCTCCCTGGACGTCGAGCTATCTCGAGGGCCTCATCGATGTGCCCTTTCTGAACGTCACGCCGGGCACGCGCAGCGGCATCATCCACGATGAGCGCTATGCGGCGCTGTGCGAGGCCCTGGGGCCGCTTGAGCAACATCTGAATGCGCTGATTGCCGAGCAGCAACGCGCGGAGGAGGAGCAGGCGAGCCAGCAGCTCATGCGCGCCATTCAGCGCGCCTTTCGCGAGGCACTGCTGGCCCTGCCGCCGGAGGAGTACGATTGGTTCGACGTGCACGCGCGCTCAGGTCGGCGGGGCGAGGCGCGTCGTTCGGGCGAGAACGGCAAAGCGCTCGGGGCTTTGCCGGAGGATCAAGTGCTGGGCGCGGCCGAACCAGAGCCCGGGGCAGAGCCACAGCGCCAGTTCTTCGAGCACGCAGGACCGCTCTTCGGTGTCGTTGTCTCGCCCGCGGCGAGCACGATTGCCGTGAACGCCTCCCGCTCTTTCAAAGCGCTGCCGCGCGATCGGTCCAGACGCCGAGTGACAGACGACCTGCAATTCCGCTGGGAAATCATCGAAGGTGGGGGCACCCTCGCGAGTGAGCACGATCAGGAGATCAGTTTTCAGGCACCGGCGATGCCTGGACTCGTGCGATTGCGCGCCACCGTGAGCGCAGCGCGATGTCACCTGTTCCGCGGAAGCGCTCATTACTGTGACTGACAGCCTCGTCCCCTCCACTGGTTCAGGGATGATCGATGCACGCGGTCTTCCCGGATATACCTTCGAGCGCGCGTCCGGTGAATTATGGCGTTCCCGCTTCGATGCGACGCGCAACGTGATCGTCGTGAACAACGGCCATCGCGATTTCGTGTTCGCCTCGCGTACCCAGGCGCTCAAACTGCGCTATCTCGTAAGGCTCTATGTCAAGGAGCTCGTGCTGCGAAATTTTAGCGGCGTTCCCGGGGATCAGCTTCTCGAGCGAATGATCGAGCTGTCGCTCTATACGGAGGACAAGCTTTGACTCCTCTATGATGGGACGCTCGAGGCTCGAGATACTACGATGATTGTCCCCGCGGCTGCGACGCGCCTCATCTCGGGCGCGTGAAATGGACCGCGGTCGCGATTGCGGCGGCGTCGGTGATTTCTTGGAAATCCTAGCTTGGTCGAGATATTGTTGGCCACTGAACTCTTATAGCCGGGACGGGAGATCACGGGATGCGGTCAGGGAAGCCCGGGCAAATGGACCGCAAGGAGCTTCTCTTCCCCGGAAGAGGAACGCGTTATCTGCAAGGTCGAAACGGGGCCCGCTTTATAGAGCAATATCGCATTGCGAATTGCGTTTGCGTTGCGCCAAAGAAAACAAATTCGCCACTGGTCATTGATTCGAATGCTGTACTGGCCTTTCCTATCGTCTTTAAGCCGTTCAAGGCGATTTCTCGGCAAGGCTGACAAATCTGCCGGGTTCACGCTCGCGGCCAGCGACAGAAGTTTTCTGCGAGCCGTGCGCTGAATATTCAAGGTAACTTTTTAGAATGGCGTCCCTCAAAGATTCGCTTAGTCTCGGTGTCGCGAAAGCTTATGATCACGCCGCGATAATATCGTATGGCGTTATTAATGCAAGATGTGGACAATTTGTCGGCGCACAAGAGTCAGGTGGTTCGCGATTTTCTGGCGACGCATCCGAACGTGCATTTCCACTTCACGCCGACGTATTCGTCGTTGCTAAATCAAGTCGAGATCTGGTTTTCCAAGGTCGAGCGCGACGTGATTGCTCTCGGAATCTTTACCAGCGTGCAGGATGTGGCCCGCAAGCTGCGCCGCTTTAACAACGCCTACTCAGCCGAACGCCAAGCCGATCCGGTGGAAATATTCCGATCCGACCCGCCGCATCCGCAGTAACGTTGTCCCTGTCGAATGCCATTAGCAGCTCTTAAATTGTCATCGTCATGCGTTCCGTGAATGGCTCCTAGCCCTGAAAGCGGGCTAACGTTGCCGATCTACCCCATCGGCGGTACTCTTCCGTAATGCGACCCCTTCGGTATTCCATCAACGTCACATTGGACGGGTGCTGCGATCATCGTGAAATGTTCGCCGACGAAGACTTACATCGTCACGCGGCGGAGAACATCGACCAGGCCGATGCTCTCCTCTTTGGCCGGGTGACTTACGAAATGATGGAGGCAGCGTGGCGGCCGCCGGCGCAGACAGGAGCGAGGCCTGATTGGATGGAACCCTTCGCCCGGACGATCGACGTGGCAAAGAAGTACGTCGTGTCGAGCACCCTGGGCCGGGTCGATTGGTACGCGGAGCTAGTGCGCGAAGATCTAGGGACGGCTGTTCAGCAGCTCAAGCGGGAGTCGGGTAAGGGACTGTTCGTCGGAGGCGTAAAGCTCCCGCTCGCGTTGGCGGAGCTGGGATTGATCGATGAGTACGAGTTCGTGGTGCACCCCAGGCTAGCGGGCCACGGGCCGACGTTGTTCGCGGGGCTATCGAAGCGTATCGACTTGAGGCTCGTGAGCCGGCTGGAGTTTGGCTCGGGGGCGGTGGCGATGCGGTATGAGCCGAGAAGGTAGCCATTGGGCTTGTTAGCCCGAGTCGGCCGCATCATGGAGCAACTCGGGCAGATCCAGTGGAAATATTCCGATCCGACCCGCCGCATCCGCAGTAACGTTGTCTCTGCGACATGCCACTAGCCAGTTCTTCAGGGCGGCCACGAGACGTTTCCAATAAAGGAGCGAGCGTCCGAATGTATACGGCTCGAAGCTAACCGAAATCTGATTAGCCGGATAAATTGGCGACGTGAGCACAGTTACCGAGATCAAGGCCGCTATTGAGAGACTGTCGTCAGACGAACTGCGCGCATTGGTAAATTGGATTGAAGAATACGCTGCGGCAATCGGCGCTTCCGAAACGCTGTTCGGAATGTACGACGCTGAGGGAGTAGCAGAGTGGTGCCGAAAGCCATGCGCCGTGAAATCTGGATGGCCGATCTCGGCCTGGCTGCAAAAGTACGCCCCGTCCTAGTTTTAAGCATCGCTTATGAGGGTCCGGAACGGACAATCATAATTTCCTCCTGATATATAGCAGTGCAACGTAATTTCTGGCCCTCGCTATAGACAGTTGCACTGGCCCATTCGCCCACGCCTTATGATGCACCCATAAGGATCAGCGAGGCAACGAGAGAATAGACCTCGTTTGGCTGCGATTTTCCCGACGAGATCACGCGATTGAGGACGATGGTGATAATTGTGATTATAACTGAATCATGATCCCAAATTCTCAGGGATAATGTTGCCACGACCCTTTTTTTCACTGTCTAAGTCATTCATTGTCATCCCATTCGAACTGTCGATGATGGCCTTGCCCCGAGACCCTTTTCGAGCTGGCGCTGGTGATCTGGAAAAGGTTTTGGCGCCTTACTTTCGGGGTAGCTGAAAACTAGAGGCCCCGGCGAGCAATTCAGGCTGACAGCACCATTTATTAGAAATTCCACTCTTGCAATTCTTCCTCGCTCCGCACATTATCGTCGATACTGGAATACTTCTTCGACTGAGAAAATGCAGGCCGCTACAGGTAACGCTTCCAAGTAAGCTGACAAATTCGATCGGTAGCGGGACATTTAGGGACATCCTTAGATGGCCTCAAAACGAAACAGGGTTTCAATTCAAATCGAATACAAGTTGTTCACCATTAGTCACTTACATAATGTGCGCCAACCTTTATAACGAGTCCCCCATATTGAGCATTCCTCCTAGCGTCCACGAAACTTTGATGGACTTAGAAGCGGTTCAACTCCCCTCGACTCCAAGCTTCTTCGTCATACTTTGTGTCGCTGGTCCCAAAGAGTTTGGTTTCTTCACTCCCAGATTAAGATTTTAAGCCATGCAATTTCCTGAACTTGAAATCCTGTTTGGATGCCGAAGAGATTCGGGCAGCGGTAGCATACGTCGCCTGGCGCTCCGAGGAGGAAAACGCCCTTAGCTGATCATCCCCTGGGGCGCATGAAAATTGTTATGTCGTCTTCATAAACACACGTCGACTGGTTGCGTTTCCTAAAACAGAAGACCGGGAATCCCAAAAGGAACTTGATGTGCATCTGATCATCGATTAATACGCGACACATAAATAACCAGCAGTTCTTTCAATGGCTGAAAGCTTGCGGCCGCTTCCACACACATTTGCCCAACCGGCTCGGCATGATCAAACATCGTCAAGCGCTTCTTCAGGGAACTAACCCGTCGCCAACGCGTGGCAGGTCTGAAGTCGACAGGCGGCAGTGGCCCGGCCTGAAGGGTCCGAGAAGGAAGCTTTCATCTGTGCGCGACTTGGTGCGTGCTATCTGAATCCCATCTGGTCAACCCTCCTTTTTCCAGAAAATGCGATTTCAGTCCCGAGCTAATTGACCAAGCAGCTGCCGCCGCCCATGGACGACATGAGTGAACGATTTCCGATACTCTTAACGATGATCAAATTCAATCTCACGCCATGCCATCCCTCTCCCGCTCGCGTACCTGCATTCTAAGTCGGATAAGAAGTTTGTTTGTCTTCACCTTCTGTCTTACATGTGGAACGGCGTTCCTCAAGGCTGATCCTGGTAAACCAGGATTTAGGATCAACTTCATAACTCCGCGTGTTGTTTATCCAGGCACGCAACAAGGAAAAGCACAGCTTTCGCTAGTAACCTTGTTCAGTGAGAGGCTGAGATCCGCAACAACAAGCAACATCACGCTTTTTCTAAACCAAGAGAGAGTGATTCCGGTCGATGGACCGCCACCAGAACCTCCGCGGCCGCACACAGTCTACGCGGCGACGAATTCAAAAACCGGACTGCTTGATTTGTGGTTTCCGTCACCGGACTACGCCGGGAAGGTTCGAATTCAGCTTGAGACCAATGAATTGTCAGAGTCAGCGGAAATCGTCGTAGCGGCGCATTCGAAGTGGGCAGCCGGCGCATACGCGAAGTTGGCGGCCTTGTGTGTGCTGTTGCTGCCGTACGTTCTGATCCGATTTCCCGGAAAGACACACACTTTTAAAGACAGCCGGTACGGCATACGTACCGAGTTGTTCCTGGATAAGGAAACAGGAACTTACAGCCTTTCGCGATTTCAGTTTTACGCGTGGACTGCAGCGGCCCTCTTCGCCTATCTTTCCTTAATTTTCGCGCGAAGTTTGACTGAGGGCGAACCTGTTTTCGCCAATATCCCCAGGAATTTGCCCGGTGTCATACTCGTTAGTGCGGCAACGACAGCGCTGGCTCAGGCCATAACCGCTTCTAGAGGCGCGAAGGGAGCGGGACAAATCCGCCCCTGTTTAGCGGATTTTGTAACGAGCGGGGGCCTCGTTGCGATAGATCGCCTCCAATTTTTCGTTTGGACGATCATTGGAGTCGCTATCTTTCTGTCCTCAGTAATATTCAGCTACAGTGCAGACCTTAGCGACCTCCCGAAAATACCGGATCAATTTTGGGCGCTGATGGGCGTGAGTTCTCTAGGATATCTCGGGGGCAAGTTAGTGCGGAAGCCAGGGCCGATTATCAACGAGATAACCGCAAGAGTTGGAAGCTTGATTTGCAAATACGCGGCCGACATTTATCCACGAGCGCGAGTTTTAACATTGACAGTTCTGGTGTACCAAGTTCTTTAGCATTGGTTAAAGGTACCAATCCGGATGCCACTCAATCGTTGGACGTTTTCAAGACGCTCACACTTGTCATTAAGGAGCCTCAGGCGCAATGGCGGTTTGCCGGTCAACACGAATTCACGATCATCAATCCTGACAAACAGGAAGCGCAATGGACTTATACTTTGGCATCCGAACCGGTTATTAGCAAAGTCACATCGGGGGTAAGCGAAAGGACTTTGAACCTGCACATTGAAGGACGGCAACTCGACCTGGCCGCCGATTTTATGATCGGGCAAGAAGGTGTGAAGTCGCATCACCTTCCGCTTGTTTCGGCAGAGAAACGTGATGAAGAAGCGCCGGCCCTCTTCGAATCGCTGATTCTGACCATAAAGAGGCCAGATCTTAAATGGATGGAACTTAGCGAATTCGAACTGACGATTATTAATTCAGATGGACAACGGGCAAAGTGTCCTTTTTCGAATAAGTATAACACGTAATAATTCAAAACTGAATGGAGAGCACTGTAGGCTATGATCCTGAAGCGACTAAACTACTCCACCTTGCCGGAGCCTCTTGCCGCGATAGCCATTTATAAAGATGTTTCGGACCGAAGTCAGTCGCAAACTACGACCGCATTTGCGTATGGAAAGAAATCTGGCACCTGCTCCTTGTGGAACAGAAGTCGCTGGGTAAATTGACCTCCGATTTTAGACTAAGAGATTCCTCAACCCAAACCACATGAATCCACTTATTGGAATAACGATGAGTATAGACTATGGAGAAAAGGTTCAGGAAGGAGTCGATTATGTTTACGTGAAACGTGCGTACGCACAAGCGGTGAAGCTAGCCGGGGGCAAACCGGTTTTCATTTGTCCCGATCTTTCACCGGAAAGCGCAGGTAGGATCTTTGACGGTATCATCATTCCCGGGGGAGGTGATGTCCCTCCGCGGCTTTATGGTGCCTCTGAGAGTAGCTCTACAAGGGAAGAATCTCTAGAACGAATTGAATGGGAGCGCCAATTGATTGATCGCGCTAGAAGCCTAATGAAACCACTTCTCGGGATCTGCTATGGTATGCAATTAATTAATGTACATTACGGGGGAACGTTGCACCAAGATCTTCCTACGCCGAAGGAGGGCGTGTTAGACCACGGAGGGAGCGGAAAATGTACGTCCCATGAGATCTTTGTTCCACAGGACTCATTTCTTTATCCCATACTAGGCGCGACAGCTCGCGTTTCCTCGGCCCACCGTCAGGCTGTAAAAAGCGTCGCACCCGGTTTTTGCATCGCTGCCTCGTCTGAAGATGGAATAGTCGAGAGTATTCAATCAGAAAACATCTTTGGACTAGAATGGCACCCTGAGTCTGACTGCACAGGGCCTCTGATTTATTCGCTTTTTTTGAGAGAGGCAGCAAAAAGTAGATAGCTGTACAGCCTCAGGTAGGACGCCGTGCCCCAATCGAACGAACAACTTGCATCGTAATCGCTGTCGACCCCGCCCACCCAAACGATACGCGTCGGTTCTCGGCTTCTCGCGTTCTCGTTCCGGGAAATTCACCGACAATTTATTGCTACGTTACATTAAAGGACGCCTGGCGACAGCCTAAGACCGATACTGCTCTACCGCCTCGTCGAAACGCGAAACGCTCTATTGTCGACCGAACACCCGAATCACACTCCCCGCCGCTAAAACTACTCCCCTGAATCCGTCACAGGCGCTGATCCTTTCGAACGCAGATTTGGCGACCTTTCTCTGTCAAACAAGATAAAAAAACCAAAATGATTTACAGATGCCGCAACCGACGCGCTACCGGTGCTTACGACAAGCGCCTTACACAACGGCGCCTTTTGTCTGCTATTCGTGCTTCTTGGTGAACAGCGCCGACTGAAATCTTGCCATAAAACGCAGAATGCCGTATGCAAAGGAGCATTCACGATTCGCACCGAGCGACAGTGGAAGGAACCGTCCACCCACTTTGCGGCATACCTTAAATGAATCTAGCGTCCAGATACTATTGTAACTTTCTCTCTCCTATCGGAATGCCCTGAAATCTATGAATGATAAGCACCAATTCATCCTTAAGCTCCTCGAGATACTTTTGTCTTGGCCTGTCATTGTCTTCATTCTTGTGCTTATTTTGCGCACTTCAATAACCGCTTTTATAAATCGCCTTTCCGAACGGATAAGGAAAGCGGAGATTGCCGGCAATACTTTTGAGTTTGATAAATTGCTAACTAAGGTTAATTCCGTCAGTGCTCGGCTAGATGACGTCACGACGTATCTTCTAACCAGCGATACTTACCGTGAACGAGAGGCACATCTCTCACTCGCAGCCAAAATGGCCCGTCGTAAGGTCTTTGAGAATTTTAAGGCTCAGCTGGACGCAATGGCACCGGAAGCAAGATACGAGGTGCAGAGAAATCATACTGAATCCTACCTTGCACAATTTGCTATTTCAGTAGCTCAGCTGAAACGTGATCTCACTGACACAGGGTTTTATAGTGGTCCAATTAACGATATTTTGGATTTTGAAACCATCACAGCAATTTGTGCTTTCCAGTCTCATTGTGGTATAACAGCCGATGGAATATTCGGACAAGAATCCCTTTCGCATCTCCATACGCTGAAAGAAAGTCCGAAGGCTATGCCGCCGCGTCCTTAGTTTCATTGCTTCGAACATTCAATCCATTCTATTGACCTTAGCCGCCCGTTTTTGTTACGGTGTCTCAGACACTGACCAATCTATCCTTTTACTATTCGATACACCTGACTGTACGTGACATGATCACGGGCGCGAGAGACCGACACTGATGATATTTTAGAAAGATGCCACTTGACATACCGGTCACTATTAATAGGCACCTTTCGCGAGTTCCCACTTTTTCAGAGGCTATCGCTTCCATTGACAGTGCAGTTGTGCCGTCATTACTAGGAGGCGACGCGAATGGGTTATATAGATTCGAAATTCACAATGGTATGCGTCTTTGGCATTCTGTTGCTTTTGGCTACGGAAGCAGTAAACATCCTTCGTGTCTACAATTGACAACGCGATACACCGACTTCTTTCCTTTTATCACAGGACCTTATGCTATTCGTGTAAGATCCCTCAGGCAAGAGAACGCCCTTAACGATGCCGAAGTGGGTTTGGCCAGTCCACGAATCGAAAAATCGACTTCGTCGCTTAATTTTAAATCGGTCGATGTCGCGGTCCCTGCAATTAGTCAGATGCCCCATGAGAGCGAGCCTGATAAGCTGCGGCGCTTGTGTGGACCGACATGCCTCTTGATGATATGCAAGTATTTCGGGATTCGCGTAGAGATGCGAGGCATAACGCAGCTGTCATTTAATCCCGCTAGTTCAGGATTTGGCGTATGGCCGCAAATGATTGCAGCGGCGAACCAGCTTGGACTTAGCGGAGCGGTCATCTTTGTCGATAGTATTCCGGATCTGTTTGATTTGTTGGCAGGAGGGACACCCGTAGTTGCGTCTCTGCGTTTCTCCGACGGCGGCCTTCCAGATTTTCCTTTTGGAGTCACCAAAGGACATATGGTCGTCGTGCGAGGAATGTTCGACAATAGAGTCGTGGTTAACGATCCGGCGCACCGCATTGCGGTCATTAGGCAATATCCCATCGAAAGCTTTATGCGTGTATGGCGAAATAGCAGACCTGAAATAGGCCATTCAGTCGGTCTGGTGTTCTGGAAAAGATCTTGCGCCTGAGGAGCAGTTGACAGAGTTATGTAGGTTGCTCCGTAGCTTTACCTAAGGCTAGGTTTTGTGACCCAAAATGAGATTGGCATATGCCCAATGCTGCGCGTCGATGCCCTCCGCGTTCCGAGCTTTTGCTCCTACGGCCTCTTGCCGTCGGCCCGTGGTTTGCTTTCTTGCTTTGGTGCGCGTGACCCTCTGACCTTCGTCGATAAATGTTTTCAAACGCACCGGCTCACACCGACACACCCGATACACAAGACTACAAATGTTGACTGCTATTGAAAGTCGCACCAAAAATCCGATTGACGAGATATTTACCTGCTCGCGACTTCCGCGGCCTACGAGCTTCAACAATTGTGCACGACGAGCCGGTTCTCCGTTTTCAAGTCCAACCTGAGCTTCGCAGTTTCTAGTGCAGTGTATCATGGATCTACAGAGCATTAGTTTGTTAAGTTTATTGGGTGTCGGCAAGGTGCGGCGTGCGAAGGTCATTCTTCGGTCGGCGGCCGGACAGTCTTATCGAGCCGTTGTCAAAGGGGAAGTTTGTAGCTAGGATTTTGTGGCTCGGTGGAAAGAACGTTTTGTTGGGGAACGCCGGGCGGGTTTGTATGCGCGACATCGTGGCAAGATTGTCTCGGAGGCAATCATCGGTCAGGAGGCCAGGATTCTGAAGGCGACTACGCAGGCCCCCGATGGCTCGACTCATTGGAGCACCCGAAAGCTGGCTGAGCATCTGGGCATTTTCCATAGTCGAGTATGGGTCCGGGCCGGAATCTCGAGCTAAGTAAATGCTCTCGTAGGGATCAGCGGCGGAATATTCGCTACGATAACCACAACCAAAGCATTGTGAGCCGATAGAAAGTCAACGATTTGTGGTGAGCGTAGAACGGTTTCGTAAAAATGAATAGAAATGCGGTTAATCCGTGATTTGCGTGCATTGCGAAACAGACCCGAAACCAAGAATCGCCTTTGGCGGTCTGCCGCAGCAAGAGGCGCGTCAAAGCGAGGAATACAAAATTGCATTCGATCGCAGCGGCCAATACTGGGTAGAATCTGTACTATCCAAAAAAGATTTGAAAGGTTTTGGTGCGCAAGCGCGATCGGAATTCCGACCACTCCTGAACTTGCACCGATGTCGAATAAACCTAGCATAAGCTTATGGCACGCTCTTTTTCGGTCGGGCTAGCCAGAAAGCCTCCCTACGACAATCAAGATCAGGATACCGGCCAAATAGAGGAATTGAAAGCCGCCCTCTTCCAAAGGCTACAATCCTAACGAACACTATCGCTGTAAACAAAAGAGCATAGACGGTCAACGACCCGGTGAAAACTTTCCAAGCTTGCGGTCAAAACAGAGCGATAAAGATTGGGAAAGCACCGAAAAAAAGGCCGAGAGCCTCTAAACCTGTGTTCGAGTTGCGTGATTAGCACCTCCTTTAAATGCGGTGGCAGATTCGAGCCTATTTGTAACTCTGGACGGTGAGCGAGCCATTGTCTTATGGTAAAACTCAGTGCCGAATTCTCTCCATATCCTCGAGCAAAGCCTTCTGACCGCGGCGGTCATAGAGTTTCGTGGTCCGACTGTCGGCGTGGCCGGGGATGCGTTGAGCAGCTTCAACGCTGCCATCATTTCATCATTTTCCAAATATTCGTGTTATCGGTCGCCCGGAATGAGTGAGGCGAATAGTGAGCGGCAATGCGGCTTAGTTGAGCCAGTCGATTTCCACTCGTGTTTCAACCTTCAGGATCCTTCCGCAAATCGCGATTGCTGAACACCAAATCGAACATGAAGATATTGTGGTCCGCATTTTCACACGAAACCGGCATTCTGTCGGCCGTCGGGACAAAGCATTGCCGACACCGCGAGAGCGAGGAGGTGCGCACCCAGTTTTAAAGGCTGTCGACAAAGACGATCGTCCAACGCAGCCGCCACGCTACCAGTTTGGGGGCTGAGCATGATTCGGCCGCCACCGCAAGAAGCGGGTAGCGAGCGCATTGTCGCGGGAAAGGGTCAGGGATAGGGATAGGCCAAATATCGATGCGCCATTTTGCAGTCGGTAGGCGCGGGCGCTCCCAGGCGGACGCGATTTTTGACTGCGGGATTGAAGACTCATGTTCTTCAATACCCTGACTCTCCACTTGAAGATTAAACAATTGGGCTAATCTTAGCAGCTCTTGGCAATCTACCGTTGCACGATCAGCGCACCGGATGCTCGCACAAATTGATTAATCAAACATCCATGCAGGAATGCCGCGTGTTGTGTTGTTTGGCATTCGGATATGCAGCAAATCCCGTAGCCAGAGTTGGTGCATCGCTTCGCTGTGGTGCCCCAATTTCCGCTCGCGCTAAGGCCGCAGGAACGCCAGCCTCGTGCAAAAGCGTTGTCGCGGTCCTGCGCCGGCCTCAAAATGATAAGGCCTGAAAATCTCTCCGACTTCCCGGGCCTTTGCCCGTACTTTTGTGATTCCTGCTTGACCTCAGCCCGGCAGCAGCAAGAAGGTCTGCGAATTGATTGCTAAGGTGGTCGTTCTCTCTCTGGCGCCGGACCAAGTCAAAGCCTTCGGTTAAATGGGACTTAACGGATCGCTAGGTGGTGATAATAGTGCAAATATCACTCAGGAGACGTAACCAAGAACCTTCATAAACCCGCCTTGAACAAGCAAAAGGGTAACCAACAATTTTCTTGATTAGCTGTGGCGAGTTGATATGAGCCGGCAGCTAGCTGGCATACCAAAACCTGCTTTTATATCTTGCTTTTTCCGGGTGCGCTGATACATGGCTTCAGCATTACACACTGTGTCACGGCGCCCATGCATCTGCTTGAAGCTCCTCCCTTGATCCGGGACGAAGGGTTGGGTCGCGCTCTCCTGATTGCCGGCAGGCTTCTTCGCGATGGCGAGGCGCGGGCGCGTGTTTTCGCTATTACAAACGTTTTTCGCAAACATGGCCCCCACCTCCGCGCCATCACCATTGTCGCACGAAAATCTTGACGAAGGTTGATCGAGCAAAATAATCGAAGAGAGAATTATGCAACGCGACACGAAACCCAAACCAAACGCGCCAGGAGCGGAAACAGTCAAGGTTGCCGACCTAGTGAACTACCAGGAAGGCTCGATTGTGAGTCGCGAAATCCTGAAGAAGCCGACCGGCACTGTCACGGTCTTTGCTTTCGACGAAGGGCAAGGCTTAAGCGAACACACAGCTCCGTTCGATGCGCTGGTCCAGGTGCTGGAAGGCGAAGTCGAAATCAGTATTGCCGGCAAGTTTCATCGCGTACAAGGCGGCGAGATGATTCTTATGCCTGCCCACCAACCGCACGCACTCAAGGCGCTGCAGCGCTACAAGATGATTCTGACGATGATTCGGTCCTGAAACCGAAAGTCCAAATCAGCAATACCAGCATCATTTTTTTAGGATGCCAGGCATCATGCGAAGTCTTTGGGCGATATGATCAGCTAAGTCGATCATTTCTTTCGCGACATCGCTGGGCAGTTGAGCACGACAATTCGCCTGCCAAAGAAAAAGCCAGCGCCCGAAATCTTCTTCTCGCAAGCCAAGTGCCAAATGCTTCATTGGCATTGGCCTGGCATAGGTGCTTGGCCCACCAATAAGTGTTTCCCAAAAGCTAGCTATGATTCCCAGGTGATGATTCCAATCTTTGATCTGGGCGTTAAAAATCGGACCAATCATGGGATCTTGGCGTACATCGGCATAGAAATGTCGTAACAACCTGGAAATCCCTTCACGTCCGCCGATGCGTTGGTAGAGCAGGTTCATTGCAGAGAAAGATCAGGCAGGATTAAAACCCAATCTTCCGCATCTTCTGCCTTTACGCAGCTGCAGTTCATTAAGCGTTCCAGATGGAAGGAAACATCGCGTTGGGATAGACTCGTTGAGGTAACGATCCGCGGATCTGTTTCGACTCCCTCGCAGAGAGTTGGCAGGAGACAGAATTGTGAGTGATCAGCCAAGTTGCCGAAGAATTCTTCCTTGCAATCCAAACCACATCCGTTCGGCGAACGGCTTGGTGGTTTTTGACTTCCGCGGTTAGCGGAATCCAGACCAAGTGGAACATTCATCTGATACTTATATTCTTAATTTGCGTTAAAGCAATATATGATATACATGTTTTTTGGTCGATTCTTATGCGCCTCACTTTCTCTACCGATTATGCTCTGCGGCTATTGATGCTGGTTGGACTCGAAATCGACCGCCTGGTGACGATCGTGGAGGCTGCGGATCGCTTCGGCATCTCGAAAAACCATCTTATGAAGGTAGCATACCAACTTGGGCAGGCAGGGTACCTCGAAACCGTTCGGGGCCGCAACGGAGGATTGCGCTTGGGCAAGGCACCCAGCCAGATCGTGGTGGGGGAGGTTGTGCGAAAGATGGAACCGGACTTCGCGGTGGTCGAATGCCAAAATCCGGCTGGCTATTGCAAAATCGCGCCTTGCTGTACGCTGCGTTCCGCAATGGGAGAAGCTGTTCACGCTTTTCTTGAGAAACTCGATGAATATACCCTCGAGGACCTGCTTCGACCGAAATCTAAACTGCGCTACTTGCTCGGCGTAAATTAGGAGAGAGCCTTTGCCCAGGGTCGATAAGAGCCGAGACTCAAGGTACACAACCATGCGCCGAAAGAACAATCAATTCCGCCTTCGGAGGTGCATCTGCCGGTGATCCAGATCAAACGAGTGTATGAGCCGTCCGCGAAAGAGGATGGTGCACGTTTCCTTGTGGAACGCCTGTGGCCGCGCGGGATGAAAAAGGACGCGTTGCAGATGGACGCCTGGTTCAAGAATCTAGCGCCCAGCGGCGATCTGCGTCGCTGGTTCAACCATGACCCAGCCAAATGGAAGGAATTCCAACGACGGTACCGGGCCGAGCTGGCCGACAATTCTGCAGCTTACCAACCGCTGTTGGATGCAGCCAAACAAGGTCACATTACACTCCTATACAGCGCTCACGACACGGAACATAATAACGCTATAGCGCTGAAGTCGTACCTGGAAGAGCGACTGAGAGGTAAGAAAAGTCGACGCCTCGACGACACTGCTCGCTGACATTGCCAGCTCGCAATTAGCCCTCCAGGTTTGAGCAA
Source organism: uncultured Verrucomicrobiae bacterium (assembly GCA_963736745.1). Taxonomy (GTDB): domain Bacteria; phylum Verrucomicrobiota; class Verrucomicrobiia; order Chthoniobacterales; family JAFAMB01; genus JAFAMB01. The sequence continues at coordinate 15,869 of CAVTQD010000043.1, forward strand.
TCGTCGAAAAACTGATTGGGATTTCAATCGCCTCCCGAGACGTGTCGGCGACTTTTTACGCAAACAAGTACATTAAAGCAATTAAACATGTATTTTATATCTTGCTTATCCTCGGATCTTAATACATGCATATCATATGCCTGTTTTATTTTCCACCGATCACACTCGCGCGATAAGCGGTTCACCTGGTGTGAACGTTGAAGCGCATAAAACCGCGCACAAACCTATTAGGGTTCAAAGCCATCCGGTAGGACTCATTCTACTCTCCGATACGGCCGCCAGAGAGAAGGAAGTCATGACCAGGCTTATTCTGAGTGCTTTGTCTGGAACCATTTTCGCCGTCGCTGCCGTTTTTACGACCGTGATCGATTGGACAGTTCTTGGATGGCGCAACTTCTGGCTGGCGGTATGCATTACCGCTTTCATCGCTTTAATCGTCTTCATATGGAAGGTTTGCGAACGACTTTAGCGGGCACGAAGTTTGCGCAGTCCGTCGCGCGCACCGAGTTCTGCGAAGTAACGACATTTGAACTCCAGCCATCGTGCGGGGCTATGCAGACACGACTTTCGCAAGGAGGTACTCGCGGTGATCTCTTTGCGTCACCAATTGATCTTCGCCTCCCTTTGAGAGACCGCGGCAGATTCGATTCACCAGCACCCTACAGCCGTCGTTACGTACGGATTTTCCGTATGGCCGATGCACGACTTCCGTGATCGAACGCGCACGCGACAATTGATGTCACATTTATATGAACGAACTTCGCCATGTTTCTAGCCGAAATTGATAGATCGCAACAGTTGCTGAAAATCACCTTTGCCGACCACGTCGCACCCGAGGACGCGAGGTTCTGCTTACAGCGCCTGCAATCGCTCCTGGCAGATATCCAGCCGGGATTCCGGCTTCTCTCGGATTTAAGCGGTATTAAGTCGATGCCCACAACCGTGGCGCCTTTTATCGGACAAATAATGGAGCTGTGCGCAGATAAAGGTCTCGAATCGGTGGTTAGAGTTCTCCCCTCGGAACCCCGTAACGACATCGGTTACGCGATCCTGAGTCAGTTCCATTATGGCCCTGACGTCAGGATCGTTACATGTGACAACGTGGAACAGGCGGCGAGTCATCTCGCTGAATGAAACAAGGGCCACCGGTCACATACGTTAAACCGTCAGATCGCGGTGCGCTGCCACCGCCCGGTCGCCATTCGCCCAAAGGGAGATCGTCGTTGATTTTATGCTTGTCGAAATTTGCCACAATCAAGCGTCAACCATTATCAAGTTTATTCTCATCAGGTACCGAATGGATCCCAATCAACTCGCTTGCCTCAGAGAACAACAGGCGCAATTGAAGCTTCTGGCTCCAACTCCAGGTCCAGTTCGGATCAAGTTTAATCGGATCATGATCGATCAGAGTAAGACGATCGGCCACCTGTCTGAGAAATTTTTGCGCAGCGACCTGGTTCCTTTCTGCTTGGTCTTTGTCCCCTTGGGCAGCCGCTATCTGACTAAGCCGCGAGTGCGCCATCGCCAGGAAGACCCAATCCAAAGCCGTACCATCAGCGTCGTGATCCTGGGATTGCTTACCGGGCCCGGAATCATCTGAGCGCATCGGCCTCATTCTCATACCGGCCTGGAGAGCACTGATGGCCTCGTCGTATTTGCCGGCCCGGTAAAGTATCGAGCCAAGAGTACTCTGATAATCGTATTCCTTGGGATTCGATTGCACGGTCTTGCGCATCAAGTCGACGAGTTTATCGAGATCGCTTTGCGCATTCGGGATGACGGAGCAAAGCCACGCCGCAGCGTTTGCTGTCTCGGCGTCGGCATTCTTTGCTGAGAATACCTTTTGCACGTAATTTCGGCAGATTTCGCGGTACTCGAAGAGTTGATTGCGCTTGAGCAGGACCATGCAAACGCCGTCCAGTGCATTGAAATCTTCAGAGTTCTGTTTGGTCGATTCGACGAAATCCGCTTCTGCATTCTCCCAGTCGTTAAGCTCAGCGTAAGCTACCCCCCGTAGCCACCGGACCTTTTCGGCGCCACCCAAGCTGAGGCCTCGGGTACAAGCATCAATCACTTGTGGCCAGTCTCCCCGTCCGTAGTAATAGTAAGCGCAAATAGAGTCCTGAAGCTGGTCTTCGCCAATGCAACTCTGTAGCTTGTGCTCGCGACCTGGGTTCGGGACCTGGTTGCGCCGGCTAGATGCGACAGCCAAAAGTGCAGCATCCCACAATTTAATGTCTCTCCCAAAAGCGGTGGCTAGTCGCAAGCCGTCCGGACTAAAGGTGACCGCCCCTGCGGTTTGATCTTCGAGAACAAGTATTTCTCGCCCCGTTTGCACGTCCCAGAGGCGTGTTGTCCGATCTTCACAGCCGGTCACAATTCGTCTGCCGTCCGGCGAGAACGCGGCGTCATAGATCGGTGCTGTGTGGCCATGTAAGACTGCAGCGTCACGGCCCGAGCCAACGTCCACTAAATCCAAATTCCCTTTGAAGTCATCGATCGAAAGCAACTTGCTGTCGGGCGAAAACCGTAGGCAAAGTCCGACTGTTTGCTTATTGATGGCCCATACTAACTGACCTGTGGTTGTTTCCCAGAGCCGAAGATTTCGATCCTGCGGGCTACAAGAAGCGATCCACTTTCCGTTCGGCGAGAAGGCGACGGCCTTCACGGCTGAATCATGTCCGTCCAGAGAAACAGCGGCCGCAGTCGACAAATCCCATAGAAACAACTTTCCATCTTCGTCTCCGGACACAAAACTGTTTCCGTCTGGGCTGAAAGCGATCGCGCGGACGACCGCGGCGTGCTTGCGAAAGACGGGTGCGTATTTCAGGGGAAGGCCCGTCCGAGCATTGACCAGCTGAATTTCGAACTTTTCGTTTGGCACCAGAAGCACCGGTTCTCTGGGCGAGAACCCGCTTCGCCAGATCTTACCCTGAAAGCGGCTAACGATGTCCCCGGTGATCGCGTCTAGAATTGTAACCTGGCCACCGAAGTAGTCGAAGGCAGCAATCAGGTGCTGATCTGCGCTGAAACAAAGCCCGGTGGTATTGCTTTCCCGTGTCCGCCAGGTGCGCGCCGGATCGAGAGGTCCCTGGAGCAAGTCACAAATACGGATAGAGCCATCGTCAGAACCGGACGCGAGTGTTCGGTCGTCCAAGAACGTCAAAGTACGTGTTGGAGCGCTGTGCCCGCGAAATGTGCGGACGATCTTGCCCGTCTCCGTATCCCAAACGCGTACAATGCCCTCAGTATCGGAGGTAGCGATGTAATTTCCGCTAGGCTGAAACGCACACTGTAAATGGGATCCCTCAGTCGAAGCAACTATGCGAGGCTCCTTTTCGGGATGATTGAGATCGAAAAGGCTAATACGATCCCAATGCTTGGCAGCGAGAAGATTCCCGGAAGGGCTGAAAGCAAGTTGCTGGCAAGATGTCTGGTCGCTCCTGAGTGTGACTTCGAGCTTAGCATCGCCGTCTAACCTCCAGATACGAATTTCTATTTTTCCCTCTTCACTAACTTTTGTCCCTTCCTTGGCAGCAGTCGCCAGACGGCACACATCAGGAGAAGGAGCAAAGGCAAGAGCAGTGATCGGGTTTTCGTGTGCCGGAGTGCTCTTTAGATCCGGCGCGCCACCGAGATTCCAAAACGAGACGTCCTTGCGCTGAGGGCAACGGATTGCCAGAAGCCGGTCATCCTGGCTGAAGGCGACTTCTGCAATATCGTCTGACAGTTGCGCGGCAGAAACAAGATGTTGAGACTGGAGATCCCAAAGAAAAATTTCTCCAACGTTATCCGCCGATGCTAAATACCGCCCATCGTGTGAGACGGCGAGGCAACTGACTTCACTTTGGTGCTTCGGCGCTTGCCTGACCAATTCAACAATTTCGCGGCCACTCGGCTCCCCGTGATCAATTTCGAGACACACTTTCGTTCCAGCTTTACCTCGCAGTCGTTGCGCTAGCTGGCTGGAACTCAGGTTTGTTGCGTCCTCAAGATTGTTTTCACTTTCGCCGATTTTGAGAATCCGATCTCCGCTCTTGACTCGGCCGTGGAGTGCGGCGACGCCGTTTTTGAGAATACCGGTGATTAGGAATCCCTTGCCGGACTCCTCCTTGTCAAAGATAAGGTCCAGGTCAAGTCGCCCATCCTCCTCAATAAGGGTCCCGATCTCTCGACCTGTCTTCGAGTTCCAGATCCTGACGGTCGCATCATCGCCGGCCGAAGCAATAAGTGGAGTCTCCTGATTCGGGATAATGGCAACTGCGTTTACGGCGCCCGCGTGCCCGCGCAGCCCGAGGTTCCCGATTTCGCTTAGGTCACACAGCCCACGTACAAAATTCCACTCCCAGCCAGGCTGTTCGTCACTTCGTTGCGTCGCATCTGTCCCCGGCCGCGAATCCGCAACAATCTGAGACGCCTTGCCGATACGACCGCTTTTCCATGCCAAGTAACTTCGTTCCATCGCGGCGAGATAGAAGAGATTGCGACTCCTCTCGGCCTCTTCTGCCGCAGCAGACGCCTTCTGGGCGAATAATTCGGCTTCGCCCTTTTCTTCCTGCGCGAGCACAGTCTCTTCCAGGGCCTTTTGATTCGCGGCGTTGGCTTTACCGAGCGCGACGTTTAGGTCGTTCTCGATTTTTCGCTCCCTCTTGGTTGATTTCTCGGCCGCTTTCGTGGCCTGCTTTGCCTGGTACGCGAAAAGGAGTGCCAAAGCGAGCAGAAGGACCATCACGGCGATCGTCAACCGGGCGACATAAAGCCGCCGCCGCGTTTGTTTCTCAAGAGCGACCGCCTGGCGACGCGCTTCTTCCGCTTTAAGCTGCTGACGTTCGAGCGCTTCCTTCTCTTCTCGCGCGCGCCGTGTATCGCGGCTCGCCCGCACGACCTCGGCTAAAATGTCATGCGTCAACTCGACCCGCTTTATCTCCAGTCGCTCCTCGATGCGCAGGAGACGGCGATTAACGAGCACTTTAATGGCCGTTGGGTCCGCACCTCGCTCAGCGAGATACTCTTCCGCGACTTCGAGCGACTTGCTCTCGCGATATCCCTCTTTTGTCAGTAGCTCATCCTCGACGAAGGCCCGCACGTCCGCCGGTTGGTCACCAACGCTTCTCTGATAAAAATCGTTGAGAATAGTCTCAATTGCGCCGGTTTCGGAGACTAGCTCCGACGTGATTTGAGGAAATCCTTTTTGTTTACGCCATCGGTTGAGTTCGCGACAAACGAGACTAAGGAATGCTGGCTCAACTCGCAGCCGCATGAGACCTTCCCAGGTTTCGTCAGCCGGGTGCGGCTTATCGATTTTCTGCTTGTGCCGGAGTGCCGCCACTTTGCGGACAATTTGCCGACTGACGAGTGGTGTCGTGATTTGCTTCCCAGGATTGTTAACCGCCTGAAATGCCTGCGCGCCGTCCATTTGCACGAGGCGCATCCGATTTTCGCCGACGGACGGCATTCGAGGTGCCAAACTGTCGAGGTAAGCGACATAGTCCTCCCGGATACAAATCAGCACGCGGTAGTCCTGACGACCAAAAACAAGCGATTGGCTAAGAGCCAGATTTTCTTTTAGTTCGGCCGCCAGCGATCGCGGCGGCCGATTCTCGACCAGATCCGCGAGTTGCTGTAAGAATTCTTCGCTCTGATCCCTCTCGGCACCAAGGGTGAAGAACTCCTCGAATTGATCGAATACAAACACCGGTTTGACATCGCTTCCATCCGGTTTCCGAAGCTTTACGTCCTTCCGGTGAACCCAAACCCAGAGTGATTCGCCGGGCCGAGGCGGCGGCACGTTGAGAAGCTCCCGGTCAAATACAGAGCAAATCTGGCAGATGGCTTGGACGCCGAGAGCTTCATTCGCCGTAAAATCAAGCCGCACGTCCACAGGAAGAAAATTACGTTCGCGCAGTTTCGGATATAGGCTTGCATTCAACAGCGACGTCTTGCCAAGGCCCGAGAGAGCAAAAAGCAAAGTGAAGGTCTTATTATTGACACGATCAAACAGCTCGTCAGCTTCCCTGTCGCGTCCAAAAAAAAATGCCGCGTTTGCCTCCTGGTAGGGATCGAGGCCCGGCCATGGATTTTCGGCATCGAGATGAACCACGCCGGAGTCGGTAGGCATAAGCTGTGGCGGTATCACACGAGTTTGCTTCAAATGCGATCCGCGATGATCTCTTTTAAATGATCGGCGAAGGTCTCATTGACCTGTCCCCCAGGCAAACGCTCCCATTGCTTTATGAGCAGGAAGTCATCGACTGGCGCCCCGCCCTGGTCGGTTTCATCGATGACGACCGGTATAAAGAAGTGTTCATGTGGAAAGTAGGAAGTGCCACGCTCCCAAGCGCAATTCCATTCTTTCTTGAAGTAACGGGAACCTCTGCTTCCAAGGGTATTGCGGGAGATAATCGCTAAGAAGAGCTCGCAACGCTTGATCTTGCCCAGGGTTTTCGGTTCCCAGTCGTCGCCGGCCTTTATCTCGTTCTTGTCAAACCAAGGCCTTAAGCCGCGGCCTGTAAGGCCTTTGTAGAGATTAATCACCGCCTTAATATCTTCTTTCGCATAGCTAATAAAGATCGCGTGATCGGGCATCTCCTGTCCCGGAAGGCTGACAGATGTTTCGATTGCTTCATCCGCGGCGCTATTCTGCAGCTTTTCGGGGTTCTTTTCACACCATCGCCGGTACAGCTCAGCAACGAAACCGGCGGGATCCCCATCGGCATACAGCCGCGTCGGTCGACTGAAATGCTGCAGAAAAAGCACCAAACTCGGCTCTCGCACGGCCCTCAGGTCGGCGATGAACTCTCTAACCGTGCGCTGGTCCGACAACCTTCTGTCGCCTTTCATGGCGCGCAAAAAAAACCTCGCCAGCCAGTCGGAATACCCTCCCCCGAGAATCAAGAGATTTCGCTGCGATAACTCCTTAAAAAGTTGCGCTGGCCGCCGTTGCGGCGAAAGCAGAGCATGAAAGAATTCAAGGGTATCCTCCTCGGTTACGGCGTAGGAATAAGGCACTGGGGAATGCCTCCCCAGTAAATGATAGACAACCGGTCGATTAGATTTTTCCCAAACAACCTCGAGATCCTGACTCGGGTCGTTCGGAACGTACCCTAATGAAACTGGCTCAGGACGGCTTGCCCCCATAAGAGCCGACTCCAGGCTCGTATCGAATGCGGTTGTGATATAAAGGGGAAAATCGGTGATCTGCGCCAGTTGCCGAAGTGGCTCTGAAAGAGGCACTGAAAAGGTCTCCATGATTTTGGACAAATGGAAATACAAGTCCTGCATGGAAACAGTCCGATGGACGTCGGCCAACACGGCTGCCTCGAAGCGCCAGGCAACCTCAGTCAAGGCGGCATCCGTAGACGAGACTTCGTCCGAAAGCCCCAGGCGTTTTGCCAGCTCTCGCGCTAAACCAATGAGTAACGGTTCGCCATCCGAACCGATGCAACCAAGCGAAAGATCCGGTCCAACGATTGGAACGACCTGTCGAATCTTCAGGAGACCGAGGAGGCGATCCCAATCCTTATCGTCCCAAGATGCGATAGCATTCTGGGCTGGAAGCTGTCGAACCCCCGCCATGTATTCAAAGACTCAAGTCTTACTTTTTGTATCTTTTTTGATGCCGTCACAGCAAACAAATTCAGAGCGGGCCTGCGAGAGACGGCCGCACTTGAGCGAAGCCTGGATATTCATATCGTCGCCTATCAGTTTTCTTAGACCGTTCTTAGGTTTGAGACGAGTCTGATGTAAAGTTGGTGATAAGTTTTGGCGGGATGGTCCATCTGTTCCAGAAGAAGTAGCCGTGAAAAATCATCTTTTGAGATCCGCATACGCCGCATTCAATCGCCGCGACATTGACGCGGCTTTGGCGGCGATGCATCCTAAGGTCGAATGGGCAAATGGCATGGAAGGCGGCACGGTGCGCTGTCATCGGGCGGTAAGCGAGTACTGGACGCGGCAATGGAGTGTTATCAATCCCTGTGTTGAACCGCTCAGCTTTGAAGAGGATGCGACTGGCCGTGTCGTGGTCAAAGTTCACCAAGTGGTTCGCGATTTGACGGGAACAGTGATTGCAGACCGGATGGTGTGCCATGCTTACGCGTTTGAGGACGACCTCATCCAAAGCATGGAGATCATAACGCCGTCTTGAGGAAAAAAATCCAGCTCCTTTTCCTGATGCTGGCAAGGCGGGCGCTTCCAATGCGTTCGACCAAATGCGCGGGAAGCTGTTCGCGTCGGATCCGCGGAGATTGCTCGCCGAGGTCGTTCTCCACATCTGCCTGCCACCATGGATTGAAGATTGCGCCGACCGGCGAGTTTTTGAGCAGATGAAAAAGCTTTCGATGGCCGCCATCAGGTCAACAATGCCGTTTCATCGTAATATAATCCCTTAGTGTAATTGCTCATCTGACCTGGTCGCTAGTGCCCCATGCGATTCCTTCTCTTGAGTCAGTGCTGCTCGAAGCACTCCATCGTCGGTTTCGTTTGATGGATATAACAATGGCTTTGCTATGACAGCCGGAGTTACCTATCTAGTAATATTTCTCATTTGGGGCCACGCCGATTGCACCGGCGAAGTGTTCGATACATTTGGATCAACAGCCGGTAGTGTAAGCGCATTCAATATGAGTTCTCCTGGTGTCAAGATAAGGTTTCGAAAAAAATTGATTGGGTAGTGACCTCCGTCTCCGGTTGAATGGTTGGTAATTATGAAAAACCTAAACAACGATCAACGGAGGTCGGCAATATGGTAGGACACGCCAGTCTCTTTAGCCAGATGCTTTCTTTAGTAGACCGGCATCGCTTCGAAGGGTTTGTCCGAGAGCATAAGGCCGAACGAGGAGCCAAGGGCTTCAGCTGTTGGAGCCAGTTTGTAGCGATGATGTTTTGCCAACTGGCACAAGCCAAGTCACTACGGGAAATCATCGATGGGCTAGGCTGTTGTGAGGGTAAACTTCGCCATCTGGGTCTGCACTGCTCACCGAAACGTTCACGCTGTCACGCAAGACCGATCGACGGTGGCAGCTGTTTGAAGCACTCTTCTATGCAATCCTAGAGGTAGCTCTGGCCTCGGCGCCCGGTAAACGTCTGCGCTTCAAGAACAAGCTTTTCAGCCTGGACGCTACCATCGTCGACCTTTGTTTGCAGATGTTCGACTGGGCCAAGTACCGGCAGACCAAGGGAGCGATCAAGCTTCACGTGCTGCTTGATCATGACGGCTATTTGCCAGTCTATGCGCACGTAACCGAGGGCAACGTCCCGGAAATCGAGATTGCCCGCGCCTTGAACCTGCCAAAGGGCAGCATCGTGGTGATGGATCGGGGCTACATCGACTACAAGCTCTTTAGCCGGTGGACCAAGGAGGGGATTGATTTCGTCACTCGACTCAAAGAAAAGGCCGATTATGCGGTCTTAGAAGATCGCCCGGTGCCGAAAAGCAGCAATGTCACAAAAGACCAACTGATTCGGCTCAACCCCTTCATAGCCGGGGCGCCCTGCCGAGAAGATCTGCGCTTGGTGATGGTGTGGGACCAAGAAAACCAGCGCGAGATCCGGCTATTGACCAATCTTCTCCAACTGAGTGCGGCTACGATCAGCGCCATCTACAAGGAGCGTTGGCAAATCGAACTATTCTTCAAGGCATTGAAACAAAGCCTCAAGATCAAGACCTTCGTCGGCACCAGCGCAAACGCGCTACGGACGCAGATTTGGACAGCATTAATCGCCATGCTACTGATCAAGATTTTGCAGCAGCGCAGTACATTTGGTTGGGCCTTAAGCAACCTGATCGCCCTCCTGCGCTGGAACCTCTTCACCTACCGCTGCTTATGGGAGTGGATTAATCGGCCCTTCGACACCCCGCCAGAAACGCCGCCCGACCAGCTTGAGCTCTTCGATTTGGACAGCATCCGCAGCCTACATAGTCCAGAGACCCCAACCTCATCTTGAAAAGCCCCTCCAGGGCGCCGCCAAAGCGCTTGAATACTAGACTAACCCGTCCAACTAACGGTTGGCCTTCTGGACTTTGTCGTGATTGTCCAGAGAACGTATTCTTGATACACAGAAAGTTTCTTTGCTAATTTTAATGGGTGTCAGCTACAAGGGACTGGCGCCGCATGAGTGGGCGGGAACTGTAACATGTTAACTAAGCAGAGGTAGGATTCTATGTCCAAAACGCATTGGGCTTGCAGCATACTGGTCTTGTCCGCCGCAACTTGTTGTTTTGCGGCCGGCCCGCCCCGGGTTACACGCTTGATCACCAAGAGGATTCGCCACAGGGCAATATCGTCATCGAGTACTACGCGAATCCGGATGGAAAACATCAAATCTGGCTTGCACCGAAATCCGATTTAACCAACCGGGTGGAGCTTTTTGAATTTGACCGAGACGCGACCGTGCTCATGGCGCCAAATGAACTAAAGCTCGTGATCAATGACTTTCCAACGAGCAGCGGCGGCGGCCCTCGCCTGTACAAGCGGACTACTGGTCTCCAATTTCAGGAAGTGACCAACGAAAAAATCAGCGAGAAGGCGTTCAAGTTTTTTGTTCTTCAAACGCATCTGCCACCGAGGCTCAGAAAGGCTTTCGATCATTTCAGGACCACGGCATTTCGCTGGGCCAAAGATTCCGGCTCGATTCTCTTGAGCCTGAGTGGTCATGGGGGCAGTCACGTTCAGGTCGACTCCTGGCTCTGCGTTTATGATCTGGACTCGCGAGAGCCATCGTTAAGTCTTAGAGCCATGAATGAGAAAACGCTATCGCATGACTAGTGCACGTCTGATTTCGCTTCAACGCCGATTCCTTTTGGTGCTATGCTCCGGAAACTAGTTTTCGGAGGTGACTACGAATGTTTTGGCCCCTTCAGCAGCAAGGCTCGACAGGCGAAACTGTCCGGACCGTCCAGTACCTCATTAATGCGCAAGGTGGGAACCTCCTTGTTGACGGCATTTTCGGTCCGCTCACCGCCTCCGCCGTCAGTGCGTTTCAAAGTGCTCGTGGACTCGTTGCCGATGGGGTGGTCGGCGATCAGACGTGGCCCGCCCTCATTGTTCAGCTCGCTTCGGGCAGCTCGGGAGACGCCGTTCGGGCGGTTCAGAGTCAGATCAACAGTCGAAGTAGCGGTTGGCTTACTGTCAACGGCCTCTTTGATCTGGAAACGGCCGAGGCGGTGCGCGGCTTTCAGGAGCCTATCGGACTGACAGTGGACGGAGTTGTCAACTGGTACACGTGGCATGCTTTGGTAAATAGCTATCTCACGGTGCAAGGCGGGCAGAGTGCTTCCGACGGTCTCTTTCAAGCGTGGGCAAGCAACGATCAATCGGCCGCGGCAAATTACGCCACAGGCGACGCGCTGGCCACCCTGTTCGCGCGAGCATTTCATGGTAGCGACGGATGGACTTTCGATATGTGCGAGGGAGCAGCTGGGCACTTCATCTGCACCTGGAAACGCCCCGGCGGTAGTCTTGCACTAAAGGGAAACGACAATACTGGGGCGCCGTTCTACTACGTCGAGGTTGTACAGTTCCAACCTTGAGGTGTGGCTAAAATTGAACTCGAACTTCCGGGCTCATCCTGGATCGAGCAACGGATGATCATGGAGGAAAGGCATACCCGGTCACCGGCCCCGAAACGCTGAACGTAGGGGAGCAGGTGGCGATTCTATCGGATATTCTCGGCTAACGAATCGAATACGTTCCCATTACCGACGAAACCGCACGCAAAAGGATGGAAAAATCGGGCATGCCAGCCTACCTGATTGATGCGTTGTTGCCGTTTGCCTCACACATCCGCAGCGGGAAGGCGGCGGAAGTGCTCCCGACCGTCGAGGAACTCACCAAGAGACGGCCTTACACCTTTTCTCAATGGGCACACGCTCACGCAGAAGCTTTCGCCTGACTGCGATCAGAAGATTCAATTCCGTTAACTTCACTAATGAAACTAAATCACTTGAACCTTACCGTTACCAATCCAGTGGAAACGCAGGAATTTCTCGCCAGGTATTTCGGGTTGAAGCCAATGGGGAAAGCCAACAAGAACATGGCCTTTCTATCGGATGACAATGGAATGGTGCTTTCGTTGATGAACATGAAGCCGGGCAAAGAATTGGAGGTCAAGTACCCGGCTACTTTTCACATTGGATTCATCCAGGAGAGCGAGCGGGAGGTCGACGAAATCAACAGAAGCCTGAAGGCGGACGGTTTCGACGTGCCGCCACCTTCAAGACAACATGGATCATGGACGTTCTACTTTGAAGCTCCTGGCGGCTTCACTATTGAAGTTCTCTTTTAGTATCGGAGCAGTGACCCTGCTCCAAATCGACCGCTGGTTAACATCGCCTTGCCTTTGCGGGCTTGACCATCAGTAACCGATCAGTTACCATATCGGTAACCAAATGGTTACAGTAAGGCGTAAGCAAAGCAACGCGGTGTTCCGGGCGATTGCCGATCCTACCCGCAGAGAGATTCTCAGGCTGTTGCGTGACGGTCGGTGCACGGTTGGGGAGATCGCTGCGAACTTTCCAACGAGCCGTCCGGCAATCTCGAAGCATCTTCGTCTACTACGCACGGCGGGCCTCGTGGTTAGCTACAAGGAAGGCACTGCACGTGTTTGTGATTTGAATGCCAAACCCCTACGCACCGTTAACGCGTGGCTCCGGGATTACGAAGCGTTGTGGGGCGAGAGCATGCGTAGCCTCAAAAATTACATCGAAGAGACCCAAAAGGAGAAGAACTTATGAATCCGATGAATATTGGCGATACCATCGTCCAGGAGATTACGATCAATGGGTCGGCGGAGCGTATCTTTGAGGCCCTGACTAATCCTGAGCAACTGGTCAAGTGGTGGGGTGCCGAAGGACAGTTCCAGATCACGTATATGGAGTCTGACCTGCGCGTTGGCGGTAAGTGGCTGATGCGCGGCACCGGTTATGGAAAGCCTGTTACTGTGATAGGAGAATATTGCCAAATCGAGCGACCTCGAGTGCTCGTCTTCACGTGGCTTCCCAACTGGCAGGAAGACCCGACCGAGTCTAGGGTCCGCTTTGATCTTGAGGAGAAAAATGGCGTCACGGCAGTGCGCTTGACGCACTCAGGCCTCGCGAGTGAGATTTCACGCGCCAGTCATAAGGGATGGCCTCAGATCCTAACCTGGCTGCAGGCTTACGTCGAGCAGCAGGTCTAAGACAGTTGGCTTCGACCCCAATCCTGCGCTTCTGTTATGGATATCCCAAAGAGCTTTAATATCTCTCGGATCGGCTACGTTAATTCCGTCCAGGGCCTTGGGCATCAAGGCTGGAGAGGACATCTGGATTTTTACCTGGCTCCATGAAGCGCAGCGCTCTGTTCTCAGGGTGCACCCGCGAGATGATGTGCTGAACCCTATGAAGGGCGTGTTTGCAACTCGTTCTCCGGACCGGCCGGACCGGATAGGCACGCACCGTGCAAAGGTTCTGAGCACAGAGTGATCAATCCAGGCTAGCCGTTCGCACGGGGAGACATACCTTTCGCCACGCGGACCAGATTGGCGACAACGGCACTCCGGGTCCCTTTTTTCCAGGCTAGGCCGACCGAAAGGTCCAGAGTGCTGTCGATGATGTCGCGATAGACAAGGCTGGGAGGTCCACACTCCCGATAAGAATCAGGAATCAGAGCGATTCCTACACCAGAGGCAGCCATCAAGAGCAAGGTGGTGATATCAAACGCTCCAGGGACGAGGTTGACGGAAATGTTCTCCTTTTTGAGATAAGGGAGTATGCAGGAGTACAGATTGTCCTGCCCTTCTGGCAGCGCTACAATGGGCTGATGATGCAAATCCGGGAGTCGCAGATTGGCTTTCCGCGCCAAGGGTGAACGATCGGCGAAAGCGGCAACCATCGAGCAGCTATGCAATTTGACTAGATCAATTTCCGGATGGTTCATCGGCAACGGTAGAACCCCGGCATCCAGATCGCCGGATCGCAATCCAACGATCTGCTCTGCCACAGACTGAGTCAGAACAGAGCAAGTAACGGCCGGATATTGTTTCCGAAAATTCTGGAGGAGCGGAGGAACGACGCTGAAAGTGGTCCCATCCTCGCAGCCGATTCGCAGAGACCCTTTCTCGCCAGCACCGTATCGCCTCACCTCGATTCGCGTATCCTCAAGGTCTTGAAAAATCTTTTCGCATCGCTGCAGAAGCGCGTGCCCAGCGGGAGTGAGTTCGACCCGGCGCCGGCTCCGCACGAAGAGTTGCGTGCCCAATTCGTCTTCGAGAGTTTTGATGCTCTTGCTCAGAGGAGGTTGAGAAACGTTCAACAACTCAGCAGCACGTCGAAAATGAAGGGTCTTTGCGACGGTCCGAAAATACCGGAGTTTGACAAGATCCACCTTTGATATCCTGGAGGAATCAATCGGGGTTGTAAAGAGTCTTGGAGACCGTTTCTACGGCCATGCAGGTTGGTCCATGAAATATTCATTCTCTTCTTCGTTACTGTTCCTTGGGGCGCCGGGGCTCATCGGAAACTACGTGATCCCGACACTCATCAAGGCAGGTATCACCGTGCAGTCCGGTAGTCGGCGCGGGTTACCTGTCGGCGGCGCATCGGGGATCGCCGTCGATATGCGAGACCCCGAAAGTCTGGGGTGCGCAATGCAAGGCGTAAAGAGACTTGCCTTTGTGGTTCCAGATGTCACCGACATGGAGACGCTAGGTCTGAACGTTGTAGCGGCCGCCAAATTCGCCCATTTAGACCGGCTACTCTGGTTCTCAAGCTTCGGCGCCAAGGCGGAAAATAAGGCTCGTTTCAACTGTCGTCATTCGGTCATCGATGAAGCCGTCCGCACCTCTGGTATTGACCACACAATTTTGCGACCGAACTTCTTTATGCAGGATTTTACCGCTTTTTACGGAGAAGCCATCCGAGCGACAGGTACGATATTTCTTCCACTTGGGGATGCGCGGGTCAGCCACCTCGACTTACGCGACTTGGCCGAGGCATCGGTTGCCGCACTGACAGACGATCGGCATCTTAGTCGAACCTACGATTTGAGCGGACCGGAAGCTTTGCACACGTCGGAGGTCGCGGAACAGATCGGGTCGGCAATCGGACGAACCATCCAGTATCAAGCTATTCCCGTGGAGGCGATGCAAGCCAGTCTGCGCGATGCCGGCATGGATCCTTGGTTCGCAGCAGGGCTGGCAGAGCTGTATGGCTGGATTCGAGACTCTGGGCTGGCCAGCGAAGTGACCGACTCAGCAGAGCAGCTACTTGGCCGGAAGCCGACTCCTTTCAGACAATTCGCCGTTGATGAGCGATCGGCATGGTTGGATTAACTCCCTTTTGATTCCCACGATGATAGAACGTTTAATTCCTGCGTTGACGTTTGTTGCGTCCCTTAGCTGTGGTTTGGCGGCCGGAATCTTCTACGCCTTTTCGTCCCTGGTCATGAGGGCCCTGGCCCGTATTCCACCACCTGCAGGCATTGGTGCGATGCAATCCATCAATGTCTCCGTGGTCAATTTTTGGTTCTGTGCGGCCTTTTTCGGGCCAGCATTGATTTGCTGCGTTTTGACTGTTTTATCGCTGTTGAAGTGGAACAGCCCCGGCGCTCAGTTCATTCTTCTCGGCTGCGCGCTCTATCTTGTTGGCACTATGGTTGTGACGTTTGCGTTTAATGTGCCTCTGAACGATACATTGGCGAATTTCGATCCGGCCAGCACTGAAGGCGCTACCCAGTGGGCTAGCTATCTCACTACCTGGACGAATTGGAACCATGTGCGAACGGCAGGAGCGCTTTTGGCTGCAGCATCGTTCACTACGGCGTTGTGTTCGGCTCGGTAATCAGTCTTGAGGAGCGCCGGCGAGTCCGCAGTTTGAACGAAGACCGATCGACCTGCGTTTTGCGGCAGGGCGAAAATGCTGAAGAATGGACGATTTCGCTGTTGGCGTCGCATCCAGCGCTCGGACGAACCGCGAACAGGTTTGTCGCAAGAAAAGGAAACCCTGCATCATGCAAGCACGCTTGTTGCTCCCCCAGAGCGTAGTACGAACGCTCCTCCTTGGCCGGTCGTCCAGGCTGGCGCTTACTTTCGCTGCACTGGTAACCAGCGCAGTCACTATCTGTGCCCAGCCTGCCCCGGTAGGCTACTTGCCCTGCGACGAGGGTATCGGGACCATCGCGCACGACACGATTGGTAACCACGATGCTGTGTTATTCGGCGCGTCAGGCTGGGAGACTGGCCTTGTGGGACCTAATGCTCTCAGTTTTCCCGGCTTTCTGATCGGTATTCCCTCTGGCAGCTACGCTGAGATTCCTTCTGGTGACGTCCTGGACACAACTAAAAGCTATACGGTGGCCGCCTGGGTGAAGCTAAAGGATTTGAACGGCTATCAAACATTCGTCAGCGAAGATGGTAACTTTCAGAGCGCCTTCTTTTTGCAATTGCGTGGCGACACCCACCAGTTCTCGTTCACTGTCCCCTACAGCTTCTTCATCTTATCCCAGTCTGGCTTCACTCCCGTAGTGGATCAGTGGTACCATCTGGCTGGAGTATACGATGCCACTGCCCAGTCAGCCTCGCTTTACGTTAATGGAGTTGTGGCCAACACCGTCTATAACGTTCCACCGGTGCCGGCAAACGGCCTGACAGGAATTGGTCGCGGATGGTATAACAATAGCCGCGTGGACTTCAACCATGCCGCCGTCGATGATGTCCGCTTCTACAATTCTGCGCTCAGCGCTGCGGACGTTTTCAAAGTTGCCTTGATCGGCAATTCTTCCTTGAGGGCGCCGCAGGTTCTGCCCGCCACACTTGAGGTGGACGCCGCCCATCCGGGATCCAAGCTGAACCCCATGTTTTCGGGTTTGATGATCGAGGAGATCAATCACTCGCTAGATGGCGGCCTCTACGGTGAGCTAATCCAGAACCGGGTCTTTCAGGACGACGTCACTAGCCCTGTTCATTGGTCACTTGTTGAGGACAACGGCGGCGTGGGGTCGATCGCTTTGGACACTACTCAGCCCGTCGCCGGCACGGTCCTGACCACCAGTCTTAAAGTAACCGTTACTCAGGGCCAGCGCGTGGGCGTGGCCAACGACGGATACTGGGGTATTCCTATTAGGCCCTTTACTCTATATCGCGCCTCCTTTTGGGCCAAGGCTGCTCCGGGTTTCATTGGTCCGCTAACACTCGATATCGAGAGTAGTGACGGCAAAGCTGTCTACGCTCGTGCCCAGGTGCCGCGGATTACCACGGACTGGGCGAAATACACTGTGCCGATCCTGACATTTGGTATATCGCCGGCTGAAAACACTCGCTATGTCGTCTCGACGGGTACGCCTGGTGCTTTCTGGCTAACTCAAGTGTCTCTTTTCCGCCCGAGCTTTAACAACCGTCCTAACGGCAATCGCATCGATTTGATGGCGAAAATGGCGGCGATGAAGCCCGGTTTCTTGCGCATGCCCGGTGGTAACTACCTGGAGGGGAATACAATCGATACCCGCTTCGATTGGAAAAAGACTGTGGGACCGATTGAGCAGCGGCCGGGTCACCAGGGTACCTGGGGTTATCGCTCCGACGACGGTTTAGGATTGCTCGAGTTTTTGGAATGGTGCGAGGATCTGCATATGCAGCCCCTGCTGGCTGTGTACGCCGGATACTCACTTAACGGTACCCACGTCAACCCTGGGCCAGACTTGGCTCCTTACGTGCAAGATGCGTTGGATGAGATCCAGTACCTCACCGGGTCGACTTCAACGACTTGGGGTGCAATGCGCGCCGCCGACGGCCACCCAGCGCCATTCTTGCTGAGCTATGTGGAGATCGGCAACGAAGACTTCTTTGATGGATCCGGCAGTTACGACGGGCGCTTCGCCCAGTTCTATGATGCTATCAAGGCTGCCTACCCCAATTTGAAGTTGATCGCGACAGCTCGAGTCGCAAATCCCAGTCGACCGCGTGACCTGATTGATGATCACTTTTATGACACGCCGCTAAATATGGCGCGCACCTCAAATCGATATGATCCGAACAATTACGATCGAACGACTGAACCAAAGGTGTTTGTCGGTGAATGGGCTTCGATAAGTGGTCAACCCACGCCAGATCTGACTGCAGCCTTAGGAGACGCAGCATGGTTGACGGGCCTGGAACGCAACGCCGACGTTGTGAGTATGGAAGCCTACGCCCCGCTGCTGGTTAACATCAACCCAGGGGCTTACCAGTGGCCGACTAACCTGATCGGCTACGACGCGCTAAAGAGTTACGGATCTCCGTCTTATTACTTGCAGGTGATGTTCAATTGGCTGCATGGCGATATCGTGGTGCCGACGACCCTGACGACGCCCGGCGCCGGCTCGATGCTGTATCAGAGCGTCACGCGCGACAGTCAAGACGGGACAGTTTATCTAAAACTGGTCAACCTGGCTGGTCAGGTCCAGCCATTGCACGTCGACCTTAACGGTACCCAGGGGATCGCGAAGACGGGTATAGCGGTGGTGCTCAAGGGAAGTCCTCAAGACACCAACAGTCTCAGTAATCCATATAAGGTGGTGCCAACAACCGCAAGTGTGGGCGGTGTGGGTCAGAGCTTCGATTACAAATTGCCACCTTACTCGATCACCGTTCTAAGATTGAGCGTTGGAGACGCCCGGAAAGGACGCAACTACGACCTAGACGCTGTCCTCGGAAGTGAGGATCAGGATTGACAGCGAACCGGACGTTGGGCGGCGCTTCGGAAACCGCCTCGCCGCTCATCCTGTTTTGTAACTGTTCCGACCATCGGCAGACCGCGATTGAAGGATTCAACCCAAACTCCGAAAATTGAGGACTCTCTTCGCTCCAGAAACGCCGACTGATCGAGGACGACCAGTAGATAATCGTCCGTCACATATCGTTCGACGTTGTCGATTGGCGCGGCCGGAAGAACCATTTTAGCACGTCTCCGATCGAAACGATCCCGATCATCTCGGTTCCCTCCAGAACCGGCAGATGTCGGACACGTTTTTCTGTCATTACCCGAATAACTTCGGCAATGCTGTCGCTCGGAGTCGCCGTCAACAACTCCTGGGTCATGATATCCCTTACCGGTGTATCCTTTGAAGAGCGCCCCTTCAGGCTAACTTTCCGTGTGTAATCGCGTTCGGAAATAATTCCGACTAGTCGCGAGTTATCAACGACCGGGAGTGCACCAACGCTTTTATCAGCCATCAGCTGGATCGCCTCAAAAACCGTTGCATTTGGAGAAATCGACCAGACGGCTGAGCCCTTTCTCGCCAAAAGCATTTCGACTGTGCCAGCACCCGCCATAGCAGCCAAAAATATGGCGCATTTAAAGACAAGATTCAAAATAGAAATTCGCGCGCCCTGAAACTATATCGGCTCAAGAAGCTCGCTCAGGAAAATTTGCCGGAAATCCGGTGCTTGGATCTCAATTGGAGTTTGAATTTACCTAAGTTCTCTGGAGTCGCGATTCCAACAGATATTCCGGGCAGCGCCATCGAGGATGTATTTCTTCATTAGCGAGACAGAAACCAACCCGGCGAGCTTGATCTTCTTAAAGGCGTACCGCCTGCCGAACCGCTCCTTCCTTAGACTGCGTTCTGGCAGATTACTCACGGTAAGTCCGGGTCGACGCAACTGCCCCGATGGCAAAATCCATGCAGGTTGTAATTGGCGCCGGGAGAGTTAACAACCAATACCGGCGCAAGCTTCAAATAATTTAGGCGAGGATGATCCCGTTTTTTCTAAAGCAAGTTCGGCCGCATTCAGGCCGTCAAGCCAGTCTGCAGCGCATGAATTCACCGGCCAACCATCAATCTAACTCCCTTCGCGTAGAGCCAATCGCCGGTCTTTCGCCTAGCCAAGGGTTTTCCGGAGGTATTCCGCCACATCGCTCACGAAGCGATGAACGGACACCTCCGCGATGCGGTGCCCGACCATTGCGTTCAAGGCTTTTCCCAGCGGGCCGAGGGGTGGTTCGTAGACACCCTTGAAGTCCAACTGCGTTTCAGTCGCTGTTAATGGGTAGATGGAGAGATCCGCCTTCATAATCGGAAAAAGGAGCGGCATCTTCGCGGCCTCCCATTCAAGCTGCAACCGGGTGGCCGGCCTCCACATGGCTGCGCGATCCTTCACTTCGATGTTCTTGACCAAAACCCGAATATCGGCTTCGATCCCGATCCCTCCGATATCGATCCGCAGTTCCGACGCAATCGATTGAGCGCGGGAAGCCGCAGCCTTCGTGGCCGACTGAAACACCGCTGGAGCGTCCTTGCTCAACGCGCCGCGGACCTGTTCATAGGGATGGTTGACGTAGTCGTAGCAGTGAATTTGGCGTCCTTTACTCATCAGAGTCGCTCCTTTCGCATCTGCCCGCGGGCAAGACTTCCAGCCAAGCCGAAATTGTTGACGCCCGTTGGATCGACGGTTATGGGTGACTCTGCAGTCTAGACGACCATGGCGGCTCGTCAATTTCGCGTCAACCTTTCCGGCGTACCGTCAGCGCCAATTCATGAAGACATTAAAGTCTACGAGAAAAGCGCACTTTGTCTCAGCCACCTCGGCTTCTCGAGTCTGCTATTCCACAAATATTTTCGTATCGGAAAGGAGATATTGACGATGGAGAGATTTTATCGTTCCCGAGTCAGCACTTTCCTCGGGGTCTCCAAGTCGGGCGCCGAGCGCCTGATCGGCTTCTGACAAACGGGACACCAAGCGGTCGTGCGACCGGCAATCGTTCCATGATCCAGCAAGTTGCCGTCGCGCGGACAACGGCCTCGCTTCCGCCAGCGACGATGGATCAGCCAATTCTTCGGCGGTTCGCTCCAGTCTACACCGATCGTTTTCAAGGCCGTGCGGCAGATCGCGCGGCTGGCCCGCCAGAGATCGTGCTGTTGCGAGGCACTTAAATCACCGGCGCGCGTGGCCGGATCCATCTTGATCCGCCAAATGATTTCATCGGCCATCCAGTTGCCGACTCCCGGGAAAACGGTCTGATCAAGCAGCACGGCCTTGACCGGTGAACGCCGTCCCCGGTGCAATTGTTCACGCAATTTGGCGCGCGTAAATGCGGTTGAAATCACAGCAGGCGGCAGATTTTTCCACCACTCCGGAACCCCTTTGCCGATCGCGAGCCGGACACGTCCGAACATTCGAGGATCGGAATAAATCAGGTTCCGCTCTTTCTGTAACAACACCAAGTGATCGTGTTTGCCGGGCGAAATCCCGGCGGCCTCGACCCGTAGCCGGCCGCTCATTCCGAGATGAATTCCGAGCGATGCGCCACCCGAAAACCGAAAGAGCATCTGTTTCCCGTGCCCTTCCGAGCCGAGAAGTCTTGCGCCGGTGAGCGCCCTTTCCAGGGCCGCGACGTCAGTGCCGCGAAATACCCTCTTTTCGGGATGCAGCGCGACCCCGGTAACCTGCGAACCGAAGCCGGAATCCCATTGCCGGCGGAAATATTCGACTTCAGCAAGTTCGGGCATAGGTGAATTCGCAGCCTCCGCGGGGCAAGCCGCAGCAGCGGTTGGACAGAGAGGCAGGCTCAGAGGTCACTGTTCGCGGGAAGTCTCACTAAACTCCGGACAGGAGACTTCGACCTGAATGCCTCCCGGTGCGTGGAAGTAAAAGCCCCAGCTGCCGTGCATCCCCTGCGGCGGTTTCACCGCGTAGCCGGCCGTTAGCAAACGCGCGTGAATAGCGCTTACTTGCGCCTGGTTTTCCTGAATGAATCCCAGATGAAAGTCCCGAGGGTAGGTGGGTGTGGTTTTGCGGTCGAAGTTACTTAAGATGAGTGAGAGCCCGTCATCGTCATACAAGACGGCTAGGGTGTCGTGCCCTTTTTGTTCGGTGATGCGCAAGCCGAAAAACTCCGCAAAAAAGCGAGCGGTTTCCATAACATCAGGCACGCTGAGGTTGAGGTGATTGATTTTCATTGTTGAATCGAGAACCGATATCAAGGGTGAAGTCCTAGTTAGTCTGTACTCAGCGCAGCCAAACCTCGACTCGCCGGTTTTTCTCGCGGCCGTCCTCCGTATCGTTGGAAGCGATTGGCAAGTCCTTTCCGAATCCATTCACAACCGACGGTTTTATGCCTCGCATCTGCAATTGATCGGCGACCGCTCTGGCGCGGTCCTTGGAAAGGGCAATATTCTTTTTGGCTCCGCCAGCGCTGTCGGAGAAACCGAACAAAAGGAGACTCCGTTGCTGGTAGGTTGGATCTGCCAGTAGCTCTACCAGACGGTCTAAATCCCCCGATGCATTTTCATCGAACTGGCTGGTCCCAGCCAGAAAGTGGAAGTTGAGGCTCAGTCTCCCGGCACCACTGACTTCTTTCACGTACTGGCGGGGTGCGCGCGGGGGAATTTCGGGATTTTCAATTTTAATTGTCTGTCCAGCGAAACTCAGCATTCCCATCGCCGCCGGACCAACTTTTCCCGCCGCTTGCACCAGCGCTTCGGCAAAATTTTCGGCGTTCTTGTCCGACATGAAAGAGGTTATCGCAGCGTTCAACGCCTCTTGGAAAGCTGCTGGGGCAGCCTCTCCATGGACGCAGCTCGGGAGGAGCTTGTCCTTGGCAAATTCTGTCATCGACCATCGGTGGTAACCATCAAACTTTGACTTGTCGACATCGGTCCGAGCCGGGATTGATCCCTTCAGAGGGCTGAAGGCTTCCTGGGCTTCCTTGCTGCCGATGCTCTTCAGCCATGCAATGGCTGCGTCTTTGTGAGGAGCGCCTTTTGCCAACGTGAAGCCGTCCGCAACGATAATGAAAGAGCCATCAGTACCAGGGTGATTGACCCAGCCGAAGTCTTCCTTCTCCTTCAGGCCAGCTTTAATGAATTCGCCATCAGCCCAGTCACCCATGGAGGTGAATGCCACTTTGCCCTCCATAAGCTCCTGGACGGCTTGATCCCAACTCAGAGTGGCATGATCCGGATTGAGATAATCCTGCATTCTCGCAAAATACTCCATCGCTTGCTTCACCTTGGGATCGTCCCACTTCATTTTGCCGCTAAACAAATCCGTCCAGCCTTGTGGTCCGACGACTCCAAGGAGCGTGTTTTCAAAAAGTTGGGCGGAGGCCCAAATCCCTGAATCGCCAACGCCAAGAGCTGAAATTCCGGCAGCCTTCAACTTGTCGCAAGCTGCGAAAAACTCATCGAAGGTCATCTTATCACCGACTTTGATTCCGTTCTGGTCGAGGAGTTTCTTGTTGTACCAAAGAACGTTCCCGTGGTGGACGCCAGTCAATACGGCGTAGGTGTTACCGTCCTTGGTCACCATGTTGACGAGAGACCTTTGGAATGACCTTGTCCCATCCGTCACTTTGGTATAGGTCGGTGACCGGCTCGCAGTAATTTGGCTCCACGTACTGACCGAGCAACTCCCAACCGGGATGGCTTTGCCAAGTGTCCGGCGGATTTCCGACGGCCAGACGGGTTTGCAAAATCGGCCGAGCGGCGGAGCCGCTACCGCCCGCCACGGTGGCGTTAATGACTCCAACTCCGGGATACTGTTTCTTGTAATGGTCAAATAGTGCATCGAGCGCCGCAACCTCGCCGCCAGAGGTCCACCAGGAGAAGACTTCCAGCTTTGTCAGTGCGGACTCAACGAACTTGCGAGCGAAAAAACCGGTGGGCGTTAGCTTGGAAGGGCCCCCTAGCTCCGAAAGGGCAAATTCCACGAACTTCTGGGTCCACTCATTCCTGGGATTTGCCGGGACATAGAGGAAGAGGCGGCGCGAAAGCGGATAGTGTTCCGCCGCAACAGTAAAAGGCGTTGGCAGTAGCGCGGCTCCACCAGCCTCTGATATGGCGAGAGGTTTGCTGCCGCGCACGAAAGCCATTCCCGTGAAACCGATCCCGTTCGCGTCGGCCGCCACTTCATCCGAAAGCTTCGCACTATTCTCGTAGCGTGAGGCCTTGGTAGATAGGGGCCTGCTTTCGAGCACAAGCGACTTGAAGGTGTCAAACGTGCCAGAGTTCTCATCGCCCGCGTAGAGATTTATCGGCCCCGGGTTTCCGCCGACCTGTGACCAGTCGGTTGTTCTGCCGCTAAAGATATCGGCAATTTGCTGCTTCGTCAGCGCGTTAATCGGGTTGCTTTTGTTGACAAACACCGCGATACCATCCAAACCCAGGACAATTTCGCATGCAGGGGAGAACATGTCGCCCAACCCGGCCATCGCGCACTGCCGGGCCTCATCTGGGGTAATCCGCCGGGAGGCCATGCCGATGTCACACTTGCCGGCGGCCAAATCTTCAAAAGCTGTTTTGGAACCATGAGCTTGGACTTCGAAGGTCAACGGCTCGGTGGATTGGTTCGGCAAAACTGCTTCGACATCTGTCTCATCCTCCTTTTGTCGCGGTTTGCGCTCAATGGAGGTCGCCCCCTCGAATTTCAAAAATTCCTCGCACAGTGCCGGCACGAGTTCCTTTCCGATAGTGTTTGAGCCATGGAGTCGCAATGCCACTCGGCTCACGTGTTGCTGAGGCGGGGAAGGGGCTCTGCTGGGCTTCAGCCGCAGCCGGCGAGGGCTGAGCGGCGGGCGGCTGGGGTTGGACAGCAAGCGGCGAGGGTTCCGCGGCGGGCGGCTGGAGGGCAATCACTTGCAGGTTCGTAAACTGCCAGGTGTTCTGCGCATTTTCTGGCGACCCGCCGGATACTCCAACGCAGCCGCCGCCCTGGGGAGGTTGCCCATTGAACGTCGCGACTTGCTTGTCGTTAATATACGCGGTCGCCTGATGGCCTTTCGTTACCACTCGCAATTTGTTTACCTGTCCAATCCCCTTATTGATTGCTTCATTTTCGCTCCAACCGACAGGTTGCAACCATCGATCAGTGACATAGCGGCTAATCTTGAAATAACCGGCCGCGTCGATACATAGACAGTAAAAATTGCTGTGGTCCTTTGCCCAAAAAATTAAACCGCCGGGTACGTTTGCGTCGCCGGCCGGCAGAATGACTTCTACCCTAATATCAGCGTCATCAAAAACGTTCGATTGATTTAGTATACTCTGCGTCGTGTCCGGGGCGGGCTTAAGCGTCAGCTTACCATCCTTCACGCTCAACCGTTCACCAGGTATGCCCCAGCTCGGATCTAAGTTAGTAAAGTTATCCTCGTAGAGAATCTCACCTGCAACTGCGTCTTAGAATTGGGAGCAGCAACAGAAGAGCGACAAGTATAGAGGCATAAATAGCATAGAATTTAGGCTTCATACCATTTGGATTAATTTCTCGAGGGACCGGTCGGCTGAACGGAGGAATCTAAGGTTTGAGTTAAGGGCGCGGGCTTTGCATTGTGACCTGGATTCGGTGGCTGCGTTTGTGCAAATTCAGCATCCTCGTGCGCGGGTTGGCGACCTGCCGTACTTCCTGGAACTGAGTATCTGGCGCGCTACCAGGCAATTCGGCAAGATCGGAACCGTGTTGGTTTGGTTGCGCCTTTTTTTCTTGCGCCTCCTCTTCCTCCTTCTTTTTTAGCTCGACTTCCATTGCGTCCCGCTGGCTTGCCGCAAGAATGGCATTCGTTTCTGCTAGTTGAGCCTTCTCTCTCACTTCACCCATCTCGCTTTGGAGCGCATCACGCTGGCGCGTTGCAAAGTCCGCACTCTTTTGGGCCGCTTGTGCCTCACCCTCAGTTTCCTGCAGCCGGGTCTGGAGCGCGTCACGCTGGGTCCTCACGAGTTCCGCGTTTTTTTCGGCCGTGAGCGCCCTGTTTTCCGTTTCCTTGAGCTGATCTCGAAGCTCATCTAGCTGTAGCGCCGCGAGGTCAGCATTTTTTTGGGCAATATGCGTCTTTTCCTGGATCTCATTTAGCCGGGTCTGGAGCTCGTCACGCTGGCTGGTCACGAGGTCAGCTATTTTTTGATTGCTAGCACCTTTGCCTCGGTGTCCTTTAGCTGGCTTCGGAGGGAATCGCGCTGGTTTTCGAGGTCCGCAATTTTTCGCGCCTCTCTTACCTGAGTTCCCGGAAATTGTTGATGATGGTCATGTGAGACACGATGGGTGACTGGCGGTAAGTGACGAGGGCGAGGCTCCGAGGCCGGTCCCCCAGCTCGCTCCCCTGGGGTAACGTCGGGTTGCGATGAAGAAGTCGCGTGGGCTGGCGGCTCTGCTGGCGTATTGAGAGGCAGATCCTGAGGTCCCTGAACCAAAGGTGTGGGGCTACGCGTTTGCAGCCTGCCACAAGCCGAAACGCGTAAAGGCGGAGGTTTGCTTTGGCTCCAATGCGTCTCCCCCAGCCTGAGGCGATGGAGTCGGAGAAAGGCTGGAACCAGGGTTCATAGACTGACGGCGATCCTCCGCCAGTGACGGCCCTTCTTTCGTTTGCCGAAGGGCAAACCACAAAAGTAACCCCACCGCGCAAAGGGAGGTTGTGATCGCGATCCATTTCAAGATTCCAAGGGTTCGGTAATGAGAAGCTTCTAAAGCTCCGAACCATGAGTTGGAAGGGCTTAATGATGCCGTGCTCTGTGCTCTCACTTTGAGGAGGAGTAGCGTTGCCGGGTCGCGGCGGGACCAGGCATCAGTCCCTTGATGCGGGCAGTTAATGCTTCCAGATGTTCTTCTGCAGGTGGGTTAGGGGCATTAAACCAGGGAACATTGCCGAGATAAATAAGAATCTCCCGCCGCGGCAACGTCTCGGCCAGCCGGAAGGGGATGATGATGCGTCGCATATAGAAAGCATGGGCGATTTCTCTTTCTATATGGGGCGCCGCGTTGGCATTTTCGGAGAGCACCAGGACGACCACACGACTGGAGCCGATGGCGTTTCGAGTGCCTCTGTCCAATCTTCGCCTGCTGAAATGCCCCGTGCAACCGTCCAGCATTTTAGGTGGGCAGATTCAAGTTTTCCGCAAATTGCATCAGCGATGCTCTTATCCTTATCTGCATGACTGATGAAAACGTCGGGATTCATAAATCACCTTTTCATTTCAACTGAATTGTGAGTAACAACGAGCCAGCAATAGTACATCCTGTGCCGAGGGATAAGGTAAACGGCGCGCATTTCGAATTGATATGTTGCACCGTCGACTTCGGTTCCATGATTTGATCGCGTCGCCATCTTCCTAACGCCCCCGATTCGAATCCATTCCTTCCTGTTCTATGCGGGAGAATAAGAACCAGTTAGCGGTGTGACAAGATTTTCGTTTAGCCATATCGACTCCTGGGCCAACGCAGAGCCTTTGCCTCGAGTGCCTCCTGTCGGGATCAGGCAACTATCTTTAGCAGACCTGTACGGTTAGGCCTAACGGCAGGCAAACGCTGGAGCGCTGAGAACGGACGGTCCAAAATAAAAACCGGACATAGTTGCGGTGAATCGTGGACATCAGGGCGAGCTCTATTTGCTAAATGATAATAAAATCAATACCCACCACAATGAAATGGCGCTGGCACCATTCGTAAGTAACCTTTCTTGTCGTCAGCGAGGCCTGAAGACGGCAAAACAATTAATAGTCCGAATAAATTAAGAACCGTAAGAACCGCGCGCGCGTTCAGCGCGGATTTGCCGAACGATATCGGCGGGCGCTAGATGGGGCAGCAGCAGGGTGGCAATCAGCACGGGGCCGATGATGGCTTCCGCGCTATCCAGGGCGAGATCACCGGCGACGCCGATGAAGGGCAGCAGAGCGGCGATCACGCCCTCGACCGGGAGCTGTAGCAGTTCGATCGCGCCGACGGCCGCAGCGCCTATACCCAGTGCAATCAGTTTGGCCCGGATCGGGACGCGGCGGTCGCGGAGGAGGGCGTAACCTAATTGCATGTTCATAGGATTGTGCGGTGGCGGGCGAAACACTTTCCCGCAGCCAGGCAGCGAGGTTCTTGAAGGTGAAGTCGTTTGCCCCGTAAAGCCCGGCGACGAAACCTTACGCCGCCTTGCCGCTCTTTGCACGTTTTCTCATGCAGTTGGAGTTGTCATGGTGCTGCAGAACAAACTCCACACGGGCGTACAATTCAGGCTAGCGGTGGGTTAGCGGCTTCTATACGCTTGAACCGCGATCGAATAGGTCACTGGAAGGTGTTGGAGAAGCAAATCCTCAGTCGAAGACTCGATCCGAGGTCCCAGTCGTTTTGCCGATATGCTCTTATCCTTCTCCGCGTAGACGATAACCAACTCCGTGAACTGTCAGGAGTAATTTCGGTTCACCGGACTCGCCCAATTTTTTGCGCAACTGGACGATCACCTGATCCAGGGTTCGCGTCGTGCCGTAGTACTCGTAGCCCCACACCTCGGAGAGCAATCGATCTCGGGAGAGGACTTGTTCCCGAGCTTCATGAAAAATCTGCAGCAGATGCAGTTCCCTTGCTGTAAGACTTTCCCGAACGTTGCCGCGAGACAAAGTGAGTGTCTTGGGATCGATCAGAGATTCACCAATTTTGAACGTAGAGGAAGTCGACGGAATACCGGATGCGCGTCGCAGAAGCGCTCTGATGCGGGCCACCAGCTCTCTTACTCCGAACG
This sequence comes from uncultured Verrucomicrobiae bacterium, assembly GCA_963736745.1. Classification (GTDB taxonomy): domain Bacteria; phylum Verrucomicrobiota; class Verrucomicrobiia; order Chthoniobacterales; family JAFAMB01; genus JAFAMB01. Next base: position 44,310 of record CAVTQD010000043.1, read on the forward strand.
GCTTGGTGAGATAATCGTCCGCGCCCAATTCGAGTCCGACAACCTTTTCAATTTCTTGACCTTTGGCCGTCAACATCAAGACCAACACAGAAATTCTACGTTTACGTAATTCTTTGCAAATGTCGTAGCCGCTTTTCCCGGGAAGCATGATATCAAGCAAAACGAGTGCCGGCTGTTCGTTCACCACGGCATCCACTGCATGGTCGCCTCGTTCGCAGACCGCGATCGCGAACCCCTCGGTCTGCAGAACCTCCTCCAAGCCAAACCGGATATTGGGATCGTCCTCGACAATCAGGATCTTTGTTTTCATTCGGCCTCTGCTGTACTGAGTGTAATTGAAAATTGACTTCCGCCGGCTGGGTGCGGCTCGTAAATCACGTCGCCGCCGTTGGCCCTGGCAATCTGGCGTGCCAGGGTCAAGCCCAACCCAGCTCCTTGAATTCCGCTGTTCAATGAATTGTGGGCACGGTAAAATTGCTCAAAAATCTTCTCCTCCAACCCGCGCGGCACTCCAGGCCCCCGATCAGAAACTTGAACTGTTGCAAGACCATTCTCTGATCGCCGTGTTGTAACTTCGATTCGCCCATCCCCATATTTTTCCGCGTTCGATAAAAGATTGAGGAGCACCTGCGCAATCGCATCTCGGTTCCCAAGCACCGGCAGCGGACTCGAATCGACTCCGTCCGATGCGAAGTTCGGTCTGAAGTTCGTCAGCGTCTCACGGACAAGCGCGTTCAAATCAAACACCTCCTTTTCGTATTTGGTTTCGCCGCGATCCATCCGCGCAAAATCGAGCACGTTGTTGATCAGGCGAGTGAGCCGCGATGATTCGTTCACAATGATTTCCGAATATCGCTTTTGCCGGTCCGGATCCGGATTGTTGGCTAGCAATTCCGAAAAGATTCGAATGGACGTCAGAGGCGTTTTCAACTCGTGCGAAACGTTGCTGACAAAATCTGTTTTCTGGCGCGCCAGTCGGACCTGGCGGCCGAGGTCCTGCCATATTAGCCAGCTTCCTATTCCGATCGCACCAAGCAGCAGCACAATTGTGGCTCCAACGCTTCTCTGCACTGTGGTGGCGACCTGATTAGCGGCAGCTGGATTTAACAGATAGATCCCAATCTCCCAGTGCGGCAAAACTTCGCCCACTTCCGTGGCGACAAATGGCCGTTTCCAATTCGTCGCAAAATTGGGAGTCGTCGTGACTACAGGTTTCCCCTTATCATCCAGCAGTGCTACGCAAACCGTTTTAGCCAGGTCGTAATCCGGAAGGATCAAATGCTCGAAATCTCTTGTGAACCGGTTCAGATTGACCTCTGCACCGAAAACCAATTCTGGGTTCACGGTGGTGCGATGCCAGAAAATGACGAATAATTCATTCCCGACAAATCGAGCGACAATCCCGGTCATCGCCGTCCCGATTAATTGATGGAACTCGGCTTCTGCCGGCAAAACATTCGAAATCGAGGTATCGCTTTGCTTTAGTTCTTTCTGAGGATTGACGGATCGCGGAATCATCCGCTGTGAACTGGCGGCGGGAAGAGGCGGGGCCGCACCTGCTACTTTATCTGCCGAATCTATTGGCTCAAACGACTTTGCCTTTTGCTGCGCAGGCCCGCGCGCCGCTCCTTCATCTTTACGCTGCTGCTTTCCAGGCGAGGACTTCGCGAGTTCATTTTTCGCCGACCGTTCCGACTCGGGCTCATGATTGGCCGCGACCGCTTGCGGAGCCAGTTGGCTCGGTTGTTGATAAACCTCGGCTGATTCCGCATTTGTGAGGAACCGGCTGTTTGCTTCCAGAAAACGCTTTGCAGGTCCATTTCCTTTCGCGGAAGGCGCAACTAACTTTCCATCAAGCGTCACCACAAATCCCACTGTCGCGGCCGGCCATATCGCGCGAATGCGTTCGTCGAAGGCAAGGACATCCGTGCCGCTTGCCAGCTGGTCAACCTGATTCCCGAACTCATTCAGCCTTTCTCCGAGAAACCCCCGAATTCGCTCTGCCAACGTATCGGAGGTTCCTTGAAGCAACAGTTCCTGTTGCCGCTCGAAAACGAATTCCTGATTCCGCAACGAATCCAACGCCAGCCAACCAAGCACAATGCTGGGCAGAAAGACCGCTAGCAAAAAAATCAGGGCAAATTTCCTCATTGCGGCCCGAAAGGCCAAGAAGCCTAGCCCAGGCTTTAGCCCGGGTTAACCAAAATAAACACGGTGAGCCGTGCAGAAAGCTATCTATTCCTTCCCATTCTTTCTGTTATAGCTCTCGCTCTGGATCAATTTTCGCAGCGATTTCGACATCCCGCTAGCATCGATTTCGTCGGCTCGTGCCCGCTGTTCTTGAGCCTTTAATTCCAGATTTTGCTTCACTGGCATTGGTGCGTTTGCGGCGACCGCCTCGAGTTTTTGCGCATTCGCACGCAAAGAGTCTGCCGCGTTGCGGTAATTGCCGGCATCCGCGTCGGACATCGCCTGATCTTTCGCTAAGGCATTCAGCTGCAACTCCCGTTCTGCTGCGACTGTCTGATTGATTGAACCCGCGACTTCCCTCTCGTTAGCGGTCACTCCAATCCGTACGGTTTGCTCCGTGCTGGCTTCCTGAGATCCATTGATCTCATCGCGATAGGCGACTTTGACTGACGCCAGATCCATTTGCGTCACAGCATCGTTTGCTTTGACTCGGCAGCGCAAAAACAGATAGCGCTTCTGTCCAGAAGCAAATGGGCTGAATTCAACCACCGTTTTCCGATTGGCGAACTTTTCCGGGCGTCCGATCAGGTCAATCGGTTCGACCCCATCCGCGCAGGTTATAAGAATCTGGACATTACGAGCAGTCACAGTCTGTAAACCGCCAAGTTCTTTTGCAAAGATCTCCGGAAGTTTTTCGGCATCCTGGACATAATAATAGTTGGCATCGCTCGCTTCAGCGAGGCCCGCCATCAGGTCTTCATTGTAATCGTCCCCAACGCCGATCGTGGTGACCGAAATGCCTTGACCCGACAATGATCGGCCCAAACCTTTCAAGGCAGAAGTTGAACTCGGTCCCACGTTCGCGAGCCCGTCCGACAGCAAAATCACCCGATTGATTCTTTCGGTTCTCGAATCGATTTTGAGTAGCTGCTTCCCTCCCGTTTCGACTCCTGCGTAGAGTGCTGTGCTCCCGCCCGGTTCGATCCGTTGGACTTGTGCTTTCAACGCTTCGCGATCCACCACATGCTGGCTTGGAAAAAGGACCTCGACTGTATTGTCGAACTCCACGAGAGCCAGATTATCTTGAGGGGTCAATTGATCGATCAGCTGCATCGCTGCCTGTTTCGTTTTCTCGATTTTCGCTCCAGCCATCGACCCGGAATGATCAAGGACGACGGCTATGTTCAGAGGTTGCCGGTTTGGCCGTCGCCCCGTATCCGAATCCACATCGATCTTCACCACCACCTCTTGCTCTTTGCCTGCCGGTACCAGCCTTCGATCGGGATCGAGCTGAAGATTGAGAGTTGCTGCTCCGGCACTCGACAAACCGAATGCTAACGCAATGCCGCACCAACGGAAATAAAGTTTCATCCTTCTAGTCTGGCGCGGATCCCGATACCTTGTGTCAGAGCGCTGTAAATGTTTTGTAAAAGATTTGGCAAATCCCTAAACGCACGGAACTACCGCAACCGGCAACTCAAACACACTCCTGGTCACGTCAAATCTGGCTCTGCCGTGCCGATGACAAATCGATCGCCGAGCGCGATCGCAAACTCGAACTTGCGCGCCGAAACCGAAAAATTAAATGACAATCCCTAACTAGACCAATCATTGCTTCCAGCTTACGGCGAAGCGCCAGTTTTCCGTTTAACGCTGAACCGAGACAATGAACGGAGGTTCTGTGACTCTTAGAAAGAGCTCCTGGCGCTGATTGCCGCCTTTATCTGGATTGGACATTCTGAACGTCCAAAGCGACAACATTGGCGTGCATTAACGCTTCGTACAGGAGTTTTGAGCTCTTCGGACGATCATCGGCGGCATGTTGATCCTGCGAAGATCTGATCTCGTTTTGAGGCCTGGCTCGAATCGCGTGTCGACTCGAATCAACGCTTACGGCGCAAGCGCTTCGCGTTTGCCGTCGCGCCACGGTGGAATGGAGCCAGTATCGCCGCCGCGGAGGAGCCGCTCAGGAGTGCGAACCCGGACAAATAGAGGGCTTGCTGCTTTTCCAGCACCATCCTCGCAAATTCCGCTGACGAGCACTTGCCTTGCGCCAGCATCCAGCTTCTGCGGGCGATCGTTTCAAACGAGGAAAACATCAATTCGGTCATAATCGCGGGCAGTGGAACCGCCTTTCGGCGTCTTGTTTTTTTCATAAAGAGATTGGTCGATCCGGATTCTTTTCGCACCAGGCATCAAGGGCGGATTTCATCGTCGTATTCGTAAAGAAAGACGCTTTTTCGTGTCGCGCGACCTCAGCCAAGCGAAAACGCCGTTCGTCAAGTCGCTCCTGGCGCCGATGTGCACAGCTTTGTCGAGGTTGCAAGGTTCAGGCCAATATCTCATCGAGCCAATTGAAGACGCGCAGGTCACGCAGTCCAGTTCCTTTCGGCTCGCAATGCAGATCGGCTCCATCGCTTACTGAGAACGGCATTAGTTTTTTTGGCGATGCCAACAGGTCGTACAATTGCCGGGATTGTCCTGGCCAAAATGCTTCGTTGACCGGTTCGGTGATGAGCATGGGACAACCAATCTGCTCGGCGATCCCTGTGAGATTGTAGTCCTGGACAGCCTTAAATGTATCGAAATAGGAAGTGAAGCCGTAAGGGCGCATGCGGAAGCGCAGGTCTGCCTTTGTTGCCGGACCTAACGCTTTTGCCATATAGCCATCGAACTCGGCTTTCCGTCCTGCTTTCAACAGTTCAAGCATCGGTCTAGGCAGGCTCGCGGTCCAAGAAGCAGACACGTCAATCACGCCAGGATCGGCAACGGCCGCGGCGATTCTCTTTTCAAACGCAACTGCACGTGGTACCCAATAGCCGCCCTGGCTGATCCCCTGAATAGCAATCCGCTTAGGGTCTACCTCTTTCCGACTGAGGGCATAATCAACTACCGGCGTAATCACCTTTTCCCAATCGGGCCGAAAATACATCTTTTGCTTCCAAAGGGCATATCCCTGTCCCGGTCCATCGAAGGTCAGGCAGTTGTATCCTCGTGCGAGCGCTGCAGCACCGCCCCAAGTCCACATGTCCAGAAGCGAGCCATCGCTGCCGTTATTCAGTATCAACAATGGTCGTTTGTCCGATGTACCTGGTCCTTTAAAGAAAAATCCATGCAGATCGGTATTTTCGTAAGGAATGCTTACGGGCTCAATGGGCGGTTCGAAGAGCGACAGTGCTTTCAGCCAGCAATCGTAAAGAAGCTCCCAGGTCGGCAGAAACCGGTCGGGATCATTGGAATTGTCCACGAAATATGTTGAACTGTCGTAAAAATTCTGTGCCCAGAGATAAGCCTGCCTGGCGCTTTCTTTGTGGCCTTGGCTTGCCGACTGTTCCGCTAACTCTCGGGCCTCATCCCCTGCTTGCTTGAAAGCCCGATAGGCGCTCTCAAAACTACCATCTTCTATCTGCTTGCTCAGATAGAGGACTTTCCCCACATTGCCTGCCATCTGATAAGCGCGACCAAGGCTCACCAGGAAAACATACTCAAAGGTCGGATGCTTGAAGAAATAGCTTGAGTCCATGGCGCCCGACGGTGTCGCGGGACGATCTGATTTCTCCGCATCCGATTGAGAGCTCGCCCCAACGCGCTGGGGTATTGCGCTCAGGCTAAGCATTGCTGCCGTCATCCCAAGATTGAATTGCCGCCTGTTCATGAACAATATGTTTCCGGTTATGATTTTTTTCGGAGATATTGTCAAACTCCGGGGTATGGCAAAAGGCGCATCCTATTGAATCCAATTCGGTAATGGTCAAAACTTGGTCCAGCAATTGCAGCAGAGGCTCACATGCGGGCCGATGAGTGCTGATCGTGACAGCGCGATTTCCTGGAGCCCGGCGGATTTGGCGAAATGCTTGGCAATGACGTTTCCCAGCTTCGCCGTAGGATTGAATTCGGCTGGCGGGAATCTCTTAGTTTTCCCTCATCCCTGCATTTCAGCAAAAACAAGCGTCTGCGCGCTGAGCGATTCGACATTGGAGTCAGCGCAAAATTTGCTTGCTGTCATAGGCCAGACAGTCAAATATTAAACCACATGGTTAAGCATCGAAAACCTGCCGCTCTCGACTCGGTTTTCGCCGCGTTATCCGACCCGACTCGGCGCCGCATCCTCAATCTACTTGCTCGCGCAGAGTGTTGTGTGACGGAGTTGGCCAAATCTTTCTCTGTCTCGCTGCCGGCGATTTCTAAACACCTGCGCGTCCTGGAAAAAGCCGGTCTAATCCGGCGAGAGCGTGACGGACGCGTGCATCGCCTCAGGCTCGAGGCCAAGCCGATGCGTGATGCCGCGGACTGGATCGAGCGTTACCGCGGTTTTTGGGAAGGGCAGTTCGATGAATTGGCCGACTATCTGAAGAAACAAGAAAGCAAGGAAGATGATCATGAGTGAGACAGCCGAAGAGAAGCCGGTTCTGCAATTGAACCGGGTGATTGCCGCACCACGTGAACGGGTTTTCGCCGCTTGGACGACACCCGACTCAATCAAAGTTTGGTTCGGACCCGAGGATTGCCGTGTCCTTGAAGCACAGGTCGATTTGCGAGTCGGCGGCGAATTTTGCTTTTCGCTATTAACCCAGAGGTTGGGCCCGATCAAGGTGCGTGGCCAATATCGCGAAGTCACGCCCCCCACAAAATTGATTTATACGTGGCGATGGGAGGGCAATTCTGAACTTGCCGAAGGTACCAGCCTGGTAACCGTGCAATTTATCCCAGCCGGTGCGGCAACGGAAATTCATCTCACTCACGAGCAACTTCCAAGCGCCGAGACGCGGGATGATCACGGTCACGGCTGGAACGGCACCTTCGACAAGCTCGAAAAGTATCTAGCAAAATAGCACACCTAGTTTCGGCGTTCACAAGCAACAAAGAAGACACCAGAAAACCAAGACTACAAATATGGAACCCTCAGAAACAAAACATGGCCAGTTTAGTTGGAATGAACTAATAACTACCGACCCAGCGGCAGCCACGAGTTTTTATACGGAATTGTTCGGCTGGACGACGCAAGAATTCCCGATGCCTGATTTCACGTACACGGTTGTGAGTGCGGGCGGCGCTGATACTAGCCAGGGCGGAATCATGCCGATACCACCGACGGGGAAGGGCATGCCGCCGGCCTGGATAAGCTATGTGACAGTCGACAATGCCGATACCACGGCGACGCAGGCGGAAAAGCTTGGCGGGAAGATAGTGGTGCCACCGCGTGATATTCCAGAAGTGGGCCGCTTCGCCGTCATCCAAGACCCACAGGGCGCCGCCATTGCGATAATAACTTACGCGAAGAAACAATAGTTGGGCGCGCATGGCGCATGTTAAACTCGACGAGTGGAACGTCGCGAAAAACCAGCTGTTCCATCTCGTCGAGGGCGGGTCGAAAGCGAAACGTTTGGCTTTGCTCAGACAGAGGCGGGAAGCCATCACCCGAGTTCGCCCCGTCGATGGACTAATGTCGCCAGGATAGTGTCGAGAATATGATCGAGCCGCTTGCCCGCATCTTCCGCCAGAAATCGCAGGACGAAGTATCCGTTCTGCTGCAGCATGGCGTCTCTCCTTCGATCGCGCCGGTAAGCTTCGGCGTCAGCCAAATGTTGTGCTCCGTCCAGTTCGACTACCACGCGGGAATCCGCGCAGAAAAAGTCCACCTCCATCCGCCCCCAGGCATCAAAGGGAATTGGCAGCTCCACGTTCAATTGAAATCGACCGGCCGTTTCCCGCAATGTTTCCAACCGGCGATATAGGAAAGCCTCGCTGGCGCTCCGGGCGCGATCGGCCCCCTCACCCTCCGGAGATGGCGAACGGGCGGCATGGACGAAAAGGTTCGCCAAGGGCGTCTCCACACCATCTCGAATGAGCCGGCGAACACTCGCTGCGTAATCTCGCTTCCACTCCGGATCAATCGGCAAGGGCACCTCGACCGGCCATCCGGGAACGGCGCTTGCCGGCAGTAGGATCGAATAGCCGAGCGATTCGTAGCCACGGCATCTCCTATCGAACATCCTGGCGAGCATTGGAACGTTCAGGTCCGCATAGTCATAAACACGGACTTCGCGCTTGCCTCCATGAAGACGATGCAGGCGCCCCACGTACTGAGAGATCGTTCCTCGCCACGAAACAGGCAAAGTCAGGAACAATGTGTCTAAACGAGGATCGTCGAATCCTTCACCGATGTAGCGCCCCGTGGCCAGAATTACGCGGCCGGCGTTCTCTGAAATGTGAGCAAGGCTATCCAGAGCGCCTTGCAATTCTTTCCTGCTCATGCGGCCCTGCAAAGTGACTAGGTGTGGAATCTCCTCGGACAATCGTCGAGTGAGGCGCACCACGTGTTCAATCCGTTCGGTGAGCAGCAAAGGTGAGCGACCCTCGCTCACTGCGCTCAATACATCAGCGCAAATCATTTCATTCCGGGCATCGCTATTTCGCAGCTCCTCGCAAAGCCTGTGAAATTCCAGACGAGGATCATCCTCGGGCTCCGCCGTGGCGCAAAAGCCCGTCGGGCGGACAAATACCCGGTGAGTGAAGGGCCTGGCCGCAGCTTGCTTTTTCGCATCGACGCGATACCGCACCGGGCCGCATTGCATAAAGATGATTGGGTGATGGCCGTCTTTGCGGGCAGGAGTGGCGGACAAGCCGATCACGAATTTCGCTTTGGCCCGGCCCGCGACCAGTTCAAAGCTCCGAGCGGACAGGTGATGACATTCATCAACCACCAGGTCACCGCCTGCCTTTGCAAAGGCAACGCAATCAAATTTCCAAACCCTCCTTTGGGCAAAGTATCCTGATTTGGAAAAAGCCGGTCATAGGAGCCGAAACCAACCTCCGGGCGACGATCCATCGTCTCGGTGAGAAGATGTGAACCCAGTTTGCGCGCAAGGCTCGCAGAGACGGCATCTTCAAAGAAGAGCCAGACGTGACCACCATTCCCGGAGCGCGACCGCTCCAGGGCAGCCGGCAAGGAGAGCCGGCGGCAGGTGTCGACGAAAGCGCCCGCATCTTCCTGCCAGTTCTCATTGTCGAAATCGGCCGCCAGGAAATGACACGTCTCGTCGTTAAGCATGGGATAAACGCCCATCACGAAACCCCGGCCTTGACTATCTCGTCCCGAAAGATGCCATCGAATGACCTCATCAGTGACTGGAATAAAACGACGGTTTGGACATTCGGCACACTTGATTCTCGGCTTCTCGCAGACTCCCCGGACCCATTCGTTTTCGCAAGCTGGCGAATAGCCGCTCTTTCCGGTTTTTGCGCTCTCGAAACGGACGGGGAAAACGTCCGTTCTCCCGCGAAACAGGGATCGGAATAGCTCAATCTTAGCCTCGGGCGAAGAATCCTGGGTGACCAACTGGACGCTTTGATCCAAGGTCCCAGCATGCTTCCGCGCTTCAGTGTCCTGTTCCGGAAATGGCATTCAACCGAAATCTCGAATTTGAAGCCACAGATTGCACAGAATTCAGGATTAGAGGAGAAGGAAATCTAGTCTCCCCCACTTAATTAGATTTTTACTCCAGGCAATCAATTCGGAGAGAACGCCAAACTCCTTGCTTTCGGTCATCTGTGAAATCTCTGTATCCTGTGATTAACTTCCTGCCTTCGGTTTTTTCCGCTAAGCGAAGTTTTCTGCGAAATCTGTGAAATCTGTGGTTTCAAATTCGGAATCAATGCAACGTTTTGAACTTTGGTGGTCAATATTAGAAACTGCGATTCAAATACCTTCGCCGCACAACGTGCAACCTTGGCGTATTCGCCTCATATCAGAACGAGAAGCAGAGCTCTACATCGATGGAAAGAGAACGCTACCTAAAGAAGACACCACAGGCAGTTTCATCCTCTCCACGATGGGCATGTTTGTTGAAGCAATTGCCCTTATAAGCGTTCCGCGAGGATTTAATCTTGAATATGAATTTACCCATCCGGCGGAATGGTATGCCAAGGCCATCATTCAGGACAGCACGATCGATCTGCTACCTTTTGCACGCTTGCACTTATCTCCTTGTTCACCCCGGGAGAACCCCTATCCTGAATCGCTTTTCTTCAAACGACGGACTTCTCGGATTTGTTTATTGCCGACTACGATAGGAGATACCGCGGTCGCCACTCTGAAAAACCTGGCAACCCAATGGGGACAGCGGTACGAACAGATCACCGACTCAGAACAAATTGAAAAAATATTGACACAAAACACGAACGCGCTCTTCGAAGATTTAAATAATCCAGCCTACCACGACGAGATTGTTTCGTGGTTTCGCTTTACCGATCGAGCAGCGAAGCGACATCGTGACGGACTGGACTGGCGCTGCATGAATACCACAAGGACAGCGTTCTGGCTGGCGGCTCGAGTGCCCAAACTTTTGCGGTTTCCTCTCACGAGGTCTTTGCTGAGGCGTCAGTATCGCCGGCAGCTCGGCTTGGTGCCAACGATTGGCATGCTGGCCGGCGATTTCTTCCGCGCTTCGAGCGCATTCGAGACTGGGCGGTTTCTCATCAGATTTTGGCTCGAAACCGCGCGACTCGGGCTTTTCATACATCCCTATGGCAACTTGGTGACAAATCCTTCCGCGGCGCATTGGCTCGCTGAGATTACGAACCTCAAAGACATCTGGCTGATTTTCAAAATCGGTCATTCTGAGGCGCCGCCAAAGAGTTATCGACGTTCGCTTGCAGACGTGATGGTGACGTAAACACAGATCATGAGTTCTGCACTCTACGGTCTGGCGTTGCGCACTGTTCTCTGGGTTCTCTGGCTGCTTCGTCGCCTCATCAGTTTGGATGGCAGTACGTACGCTCTCATACACGCTAGCAAGCTGCAGTGGTTCCTCGCGCGGGTGGGACGGATGGGTGCGCATGCCGCTTATCTGAAAGCCCGCACGATGTGTCCCGCTTATCAGGACTTTCTCGCCAAGATGGGTTACCAAGAAAAAGGACGTTGGCGGCTCGAAGCACTGCCGGAGATGACCAAGGAAAACTATGTCAAAAAGTATAGCATCGAACAACGCTGTTACGGAGGCGCGATCCCAAAGGCTGGCGTGGTCATCGATGAGTCTTCCGGATCAACAGGCATGCCGAACAATTGGGTGCGGAGTGCGGCAGAACGCACGGATGTGAAACGCATCCTGCAATTAAACTACCAGCTCATCTATCGCGATAGCGGATGTATCTTGTTAAATTGCTTCGCCCTGGGGCCTTGGGCCACCGGGATGAATATTTCCATGTCCCTCGTGGAGATGGGCATATTGAAGTCGATTGGACCCGATCAGAAGAAGTTGGAGAATACATTAGAGCTTTTCGGTCCCAAATATCGCTACCTGATCTTCGGTTATCCGCCGTTTATCAGAGCATTCGTCGATGAAACGCGACTCGATCTTTCCAACTACCAATTTGACCTGATTGTCGGCGGCGAGGGGCTCTCGGAAGCCCTCCGATCACACCTTCAGCAATATGCACGCAGCGTGATCTCGTCGTACGGAGCATCGGATCTGGAAATCAATATCGCTGTCGAAACCGAGTTGACAATCGCGCTGCGCCGCTTGTGCTTGAAGAACGGGGCGCTCTCAAAACAGCTCTTTGGCCGCGATACTCCGCCGATGATTTTTCAATACAATCCTCTGGATTACACAATCGAAACAAACGGCGAGCAGGAGCTCCTATTTACCATTGGCAGGCAGTCGGGCGCAGCGCCGAAAATACGCTATAATCTACGCGATTCCGGCGGCCTCTTTTCTTTTAACTCTCTGTCTCGCGTATTGAAAGACCACGGCATACTCCTCTCCTCCCTCGTCACGCGGCACACTTACCTGCCGCTGTTGTTTGTCTACGGGCGCAACGATGCAACCGTCCCTTTTTATGGTGCTAAAATCTATCCGGCGGACCTGGAACGTGTCATTCATGAGGATCCCGTGCTTGCCGCGCTGATTCACTCCTTCCAATTGAAGGTTATCGAAGATGAACAACTAAAGAACAAACTACAGGTTCATCTTGAGTTGTCGAAGAATCGCGGCGACGGATTGCTCCCGGAAATGGAAAACCTGCAGGAAATGATTTTCAGCGGCTTGATTCGTGTGAACCAAGATTTTCGTGAGGTGACAAAAATGTTCGACCGCGCCCAAGTTCAGATTTTTTTATACGAACACGAAAGCGGCCCATTTGCGGGCAGAGACCTTCGGATCAAGCTCAAGTACATTGCATGAAAAAGATTCAAGAATTACAATCCAAGCCTGGGAGCGAGTGACAGTCCACTATCGAAGAGCGTTGCGCTTGTCCGCTCGCCTATCTGACCTGCTACCCACTTCTGCCATTGTGGGCCTACCTGGCAAGACAGCACGAAGCGTACGGCAGAAGTCGCTATCTATTCGGAGGGAACAAGACGAGCAGACGAGCTGCCACCAAGTGGTGGTCATCTGACCTGAAAGCACAGCGATCGTGCTCGTTTGATTAGCCGCAACCGAAAGGATGCCGGTGCAGACCAATGCGGGAACGGACACTCGTTTCATGGCTGCTCCTTCACCTTGTCCCCTTCCTGGTGAAGCATCGGGAACGCCGCCTTCAGCTTCCTCTCGGCTTTGTTCGCGCAGGAAAAGTAGGGACAGGTCAGATAGGCGAGCGGAACAAGTTCAACCCCCTTCAATATTTGACCTGTCCCTCGTTTCCGGCCGTCCCTCGTTTCCGACCGAATATCGAGTCCTTTCCATGTCCTCCAGGGACAAGGAAAAGTAGGGACAGGTCAGATAGGCGAGCGGAACAAATTCAACCCCCTTCGATATTTGACCTGTCCCTCGTTTCCTCGTTTGTCCCTCGTTTCCGGCCGATCAGTCCTTTCCGTGTCCTCCAGAAGCACCTTCTGACCACGGCGGTCGTAGAGTTTCGTTGTTCGGCTGTCGGCGTGGCCGGCAAGTGCTGTTTGCCCGATTGGATGCGGCTCATAGGGATGCCGGATGTAGCCCGACAAAAGTAGGATGAGTCGCCATTCGCTGGCTGTTACTGTCACAAGTGGGAGTATTCTGACAGGTGTTTGAAAGGAAAGACTATGGACCGTCGCCAATTTGCAACTCGTTCACTAGCCGCAGCCGCAGGCGCTGTGCTCCATCGCCACGATAGCTATGCCGCTGTGCCAGTCTCCGCAGAGCAAGTTCCCGGTTCGGTGCCTGATTCGTTAATACAACAGGCGCGTTTTCCCGAAGGCTTTCTTTGGGGCACCGCCACGGCCTCCTACCAGGTGGAAGGCGCATGGAATGAGGACGGCAAGGGAGAATCTATATGGGACAGATTCACTCATACACCTGGGAAAATTAGAGGCGGCGTGACAGGGGACGTTGCCTGCGATCAGTACCACTTGTATCCGCAGGACATCGCATTGGCCAAACGTCTTAACCAGAAGAGCCACCGTTTTTCCATCTCTTGGCCACGCATTCAGCCTGTCGGAACCGGAACCCCGAACATGAAGGGGCTGGATTACTACAGCCGCTTTGTCGATACCTTGCTGGAGGCCGGCATCCGGCCCTGGTGCACGATGTACCATTGGGATCTTCCGCAAGCACTCGAAGATCGTGGAGGCTGGCCAAACCGGGATCTAGCCAACTACTTCGCAGACTATGCCGGCATTCTCGCCAAGCATCTCGGCGATCGAATCACAGTCTGGGCACCCTTTAACATGCCTTGGGCGATAGCCTTCATGGGTTATGCTGCAGGCGCTTTCCCCCCTTGCCGAACCAGTTTCAGTGACTTTCTGAAAGCAGCGCACACATTGGCGCTTGCTCAGGCGGAGGCGCACCGCACGGTGAAAGCAGCCTCTCCCAAGGCAACGGTGGGGAGCGCGTATGAGATGGCCCCCGCATATCCGAAGACGGACTCAGACGACGATCGCGCAGCCGCCGCTCGATACCATGCCATGAACAATGTCTTCTTTCTTGAGGCGGCCATGCATGGCCACTACCCGAAGGCTTTCGTTGGAGAATCGCCCTATGAGCTGATGGGCTTTAAGGCTGGCGATGAAAAGCTCCTCTATGCGCCGCTGGACTGGGTGGGCTTTCATTACTACACGCGCCGCATCGTCTCGGATGCGAGCAAGGAGCAATTTCTAGGCGGCGGTAAGTTTAGCGGTACTGAGATTGAGAACAATTCACCGGGCGGACGCGATCCTTACACACGCTTTAGCGCCGCGATGCCCACAGAGGGGCCGCTTACCGACGCCGGTCTCGAAGTATGGCCGCGCGGCATGTATGACCTGGTCACTCAGATCTCAAGGGAGTACAACCACCCGATCATCGAAATTACCGAGAGCGGCTGCGGGTATCTCGATGGGCCCGATGAAGAAGAAAACGGCCGCATACCCGATGGCCGTCGCATCCAGTGGTACCGCGAAGTGCTCGCGGAACTGGCTCGCGCGATCGCCAATGGAGCTCGGGTTCGTGCCTTTCATGCCTGGACCCTTCTCGACAACTTCCAATGGGCGGAGGGTTTTACCGAGCGTTATGGGTTGATCTATACGGACTTTCGCAACCAGAAGCGCACAATAAAGGATTCGGGCCTGTGGTACGGTCGAGTTGCTGCTTCCAATCGGCTCGATGTGTAAGGCTTGTTTCCAGCCTCGCGTCCAGCAACCTCGTCAGAACAACGAAGCAATGTTGTCGCGCGCAATAGCTACATATCTGAATTGTTTGGATTTTTGCTCGAGAATGACGCGCTCTTTGCGAGAAAGTCTCGCCAAAGATTGGCTTGTTTATCCTGCGGGGCAGAAAAGTAGGGACAGGTCAGATAGGCGAGTGAACAAATTCAACCCGTGACGATATTTGACCTGTCCCTCGCTTCCCCTTCCGCGTGACGATATTTGACCTGTCCCTCGCTTCCCCTCGCTTCCACTCCAGACCGTCCCTCGCTTCCAGACCGTCCCGGTTTCCCTGTTCCAGGGACCTTCAGTGTTTGCACCGAGATTTCAATGATAATGTCCCGAACTCACCTGCTCGTTCGTCGCAGAGAGAACGAAAAGATAAATGACGAGTAAATAAGACATGAATGATGAAATCTCCGTTGAAAGCCCGAATCGAACCGGGAGACGATCGATGAACATGGACGGTGCCGTGCGGATCACTTACTTTTTGCTTCGGATCGTAGCCGGTCTGTTGTTCATCCAAACCGGGGGCTTGATCCTGTTCGGCTGGTTCGGCGGAATTCCCGGTCAGCCCGGTACCCCGCCCCTTCTATCGGAGACGGGTATCGGCGGGATATTGGAGTTCTTTGGAGGGATCGCCATCGCGTTTGGCCTTGGAACCCGACCCGTCGCATTCATCTTGTCCGGCATGATGGCGGTCGCCTATTGGCAGTTCCATGCGCCCAATGCCTTGTCACCGGTACAGAACCAAGGTGTGGCCGCTGTCCTTTTCTGTTTCCTCTTTCTCTACATGAGCGCTCGAGGCGGGGGCGACTGGAGTGTCGACGCCGTGCTTCGACGAAAACGCTCGAGCGCCACGAGTTCGGCAGGGGCGAAATAATGTCGCACAAGTAAGGAGTCAGAAGTTGCAGGAGTTCAGAAGTTGCAGAATGTGGCAGCAGCTAACCTGGGTGACCCGATCAGATGCCTCGTGCGCGCCTGTGAGCGCCGCGTGATACTGATTCTGATCTGTATCAGGATCCCTCTTCTCGGGCGTAGTTCGCTAACCATTGGCAAGAACGGCGGAAAGTCAGCCAAGCGGGGAAAGTATCACCGACCGTGGGAGCTGCTCTGTTGGCGGCTTTCGGCCGGTGTTTATATCGCAGTAAAAGTTACGGCAACGAAATGCCGCCATGTCGCCCTGGGCGCTCTGCTTTTGGCGTGTGACCATTTCCGCTATAATACGAGCCCCTGGATCTGCCGATTTAATTAGCGGATGGCGTTGAGACTGATAGACGCGCTCCCGCGCGATCCGGAGCCGCACGTCCAGAGAAACTGCAAATGCACAAATGTGAAAAGCTAATGGGCAAGAGCGCCTTCGCAGAACCAGCAAAAGGAAACATCGAGACGTGGAGCGCCGGACGCGCGCATCCCTACAGGCGCCGGCAGAGCGGCTCGGGACTATCATTTCTCCGCTGAAAAGGAGTTGGCATGGTGGGCATACCGGGCAAGACGGTTAATTACGGAAAGTGCTATCATTCGGTGGATATAAGACGAATAGATATGGAATACATTTCCGATTTCAATTTTGTCAGGAAGGCTAGTTTGCAATTCCGGTCGAACGCCGCTCGGCGGCGAAAAGTCAGTCTAGCGGGGATAGAATGAAAGATTCACCGTCTGTTGGAGCTTATGGCGTAGGGGTGCTCTGTTGGCTGCTATCGGCCGGTGTCTATATCGCAGTAAAACGTACGGCAAATGAAATGCCACCCTGGGCGCTCTGCTTCTGGCGTGTGACAATTGCCGGAATAATTCTGCTTCCCGCGACGCATTCGCATTGGAAGTCGGTCGCAGCGACTTTACGAAAACGGTGGCCGGAGATTCTGGTGATCGGCGGTCTCGGACTCGCGATCACGCAGGGCTTGATGTTCATCGGGCTCAATTACACGAGTGCGATCAATGCAGGTCTTATCCTCGCTCTGATGCCAATAATCACCATGATTCTGGCCCGTTTTTTACTCGGTGAGCCGATGGGCCTATGGCAGTTGGCGGGCTCCGTGGTCGCGTGCGGCGGAATGGCAACTATCATTGTGCGAGGTGACCTTCCTGCACTGCTCCGTTTCGATTTCAACGCCGGCGATCTTTTTATCGTCGCCGGAGCGTTCTGCTTCGCGCTCTACACCGTGTTGCTCCGGCGGGCAAAGCTAGACCTCGCGCGCTTGCCGTTACTGGTCGTACTGCTTGCTGCCGCGGCGATTACCGCTTTTCCGTTCTATCTCTGGGAAATGTTGCATGACGAGCGAACTTCGCTCAATACCGCCGGATTACTGGCGCTGGCCTACGTAGCCGTTCCCGGTGGAGCTCTGATGTATTATCTGTTTAACTGGACCATAGAAGCGCTGGGCGCGTCAAAAGCCGGCATGTTTCTCTACTTGCAGACGATTTTTATTGCCGTGCTGGCGTATATGTTCCTAGGCGAGCGCCTTTATCTTTATCATGTGGTTGGCGCCGGCTTGATCATGGCCGGAGTGCTCCTGGTGATTTCGCGCAAGGCCCCGGCCTGACAGTTCAGCAGCCATTCGCTCCAAAGCCGAGCCTTAAGCGTGCGCGTGTTGAGTACTCCTGGTGTCCTGTCCTCGAAATAACATGCCTTTTGTTGCCTTCAAAGTGGGCCGTCGGCAAGGCGGGCCGCGGTGTTGATTAGCGTCTCTCCCTGGCGCTCACGATTTGTAGTACGCAGCATGCACCGCGGCCGTATCGAAAAAGTCGAGAAATTTGACAATCTTACCGTTCTCGACAGTCCAGACATGAGCGAATGAAACTGAGATCGTTTTGTCGGTGGCCGTGATTTTGGCTGTATATGTCCCAACAAAGAGAACCTTCTTGCCTTGGGCGATTCGTTCGGCGATTTCAACCTTCACGCCTTCCTGAGTCGTTACGAGCGCTTCCAGAAACCGCCTTACACCACTTGGGCCGCGAAACTCTCCCGTAAACGGAAGTTCGGCAGGTCCGTAGACTATCCACTCCGTATCATCACTGATGATGTCGAAGATCGGGTCGATATCGCCGCGTAGAAATGCGGTGTAAAGACTGTCAATCAAGGTAATGTTTTCTTGCTCTTGCATGGCGGGGCTTGGTTTGCAACGACGTAGGCGATATTGCTGCAGGCAATTGAGCCAGCCTTATTCAAAGTCCCAATTTCGACAAGCCCAAAAAAAGGCAGAAGGCGTTGCGAAGGCAAGGGACAAGTCAAATATCGCCGGTTAGCCAGAAATGACGCTAATTTAAGGCGGTTTTGTGATACTCTGATATTAGACCTGTCCCCGTTCCTAGCGTTCCTAGAATCTCCGAAGGGCTGTCGTAGATACGCTCGGATCGATTGGGGCAATTCCGAATCAAACGGCGACAAGCATTGTGAATCGAACGTAAATGAGAACAAAAAACGTCTATTTGACGATCGCCACAGCGCTGGCAATCGCGTCCGCCGGACAAACCAATGCCGGACCGGAAACGCGGACAAACCTTGGCACCATCATTGTGTACCGGCCATGGTCTATTATCGGTTGCGACATCACAAATTGGGAATTCAATCTGAATCACGGACCAGACCTGGCGGTCCGCAACGGCACTTATTATCGGCTTACTGTGCTACCGGGTGATAGCATCATCAGCCATGACAATGTGCCGTTCATCGAGGAGGACGAGCAAACGGTGCACGTAGAACCGGGACAAACGGTTTACTTCCAGTACATGTTCGCTTTGAGCTTGATATTTGAGGTGGCGGACAACCAAGAACAGGCGGCGAGAACGGTGAGCAAACTTCAACCTTTGAACTGAAATTCAAAGTGCAGTTGGAAGAAGGAAAAAGGCTCGCACGGAGGACACGGAGTTCACGGAAGGAGTCGGCGAAAGAGGAACTTTGCAAATAGGTGCTCAGGGCACCGGTTCTTCGTGGTCGGCAGGCCGTTCCACACGCCCGACCGCACGCTGCCCTTTCAAGGTAAGGACCGCCACCGCAACCAACCCGGCGTGGAAGAGAATCCCGATGGCAACCACTACTTCGCCAGGAATCGGGCCGATCGATGCGTGCTCCCACAGCTCGCCAAGCGACCTGATCGGCGTGGGATGAATGCATATTTTCGCTACGTAGCTGACCCCCTGAATTACAAACAGGAACGAGTAGTTACGTCGCAGCCGACGTCCCATCGCTTCCCAAAAGCTGATGTGAAACTGAAGTCGCTCGTAGTCGCGAGCCAACTTCACGTTCCATCCGTTGTCAACGCGCACCCCTTCGCACCTGAGAAGCGGGCCGTACATCGAAATCTCCATCAGTCGCACGCGGGTGCGCCAGATGTCGAAATAGCGATACCGACGGGCTTCAATCCCAAGGAACACCAAATCCAGCAGCGCTACCAGAACGAGAGGAAGGGGTGAGTTCCCGACACTGCTAAAGGCGACCGAAAGTGCGATGCCGGTAGTCGCTACGGCCCAATTCGTCGTTGCATCGAGTCGCGTACGCCAGACTTTACTTCGATACATCTCGCCTCGATACAAATGGGCGAGCATGCCCAGTTCGGCCGCGTCAAACGGAGGGTCCGTCGAGGAACTAACCGAAGTTTTTATGAGTTTACCCCCGACGAATTAGCTACCCGTGTCCGGGCGCCATAGTTGGCTCTCACGTCAGGTTGCCTCCTATCCTGGCAAAGTTTTCCCAGGCCTTGAGTTGCAATGAAATTCGCCTGGCCCGCCGATACCTCGCGGAAACATCGTAGTCCTCCTCGTCGATCAACCCAACTACCAGCCTTTGAAGCGCTTGATGCATATACTCTACCCGAATTTCAAACAGACGGAGGAGAGATTAGCAAAGAGGAGAGAAACTCACAATGATTGGTTGGAATCAAGATGCGCGGCATCGGCAGCCATTGTCCTGAATAGGCAATCTCATTCGTCGTATCGATGAATCTGAATCTACAAACCATGTGTCGTACGCGCATCTCAACGATGGAACTGAATGGTCACCGGGGCGATTCAAACGGCCTGTCTAACCGCACTCATCGTTAAGAAAATCGTGCGACAACCCAATTCAAAAGAGAGTTTATTATGACAACAAACAATTCAGAAAACCCCAAAGTCGTGTCGCGAGAGGAGTGGCTGGTGGCTCGCACGGAACTCCTGGCTCGGGAGAAGGAATTAACCCGCCAGAGAGACGCACTCAACGCGGAGCGTCGCAAGCTGCCATGGGTCAGAGTAGAGAAAGAATACGTCTTCGATGGCCCCAGAGGAGAGGAAACTCTGGCAGACCTTTTTGACGGCAAAAGTCAACTGGTCGTGTACCATTTCATGTTCGGTCCGGGTTGGGAGGAAGGTTGTCCGACCTGCTCGTTGGTGGCCGACAATTTCGACAGCAACATTGTGCACCTCGCTCATCGTGAAGTTTCGCTGGTGGTGGTCTCAAGAGCGCCTCAGTCTGAAATCGAGCCATTCAAAAAGCGGATGGGCTGGCGCTTCAAATGGGTATCGTCGTACCGAAACGAGTTCAATCACGACTATCGCGTGTCATTCACGAAAGCGGAAATGGCGAATGACAACTATTACAACTTCAATACCAGTGGGTTCCCCTCCGAGGAGGCACCCGGGATCAGCGTTTTTTACCAGAACGAAGCCGGCGAAGTCTTTCACACCTATTCCTGCTACGCGCGCGGAGCGGAATTTTGATTGGCGCTTACGGCTATCTTGACCTGGTACCCAAGGGTCGCGACGAAGACGCGTTACCCTTCACAATGTCTTGGATTCGGCATCATGATCGATATCGGACGGCTGGAATTCAGCAGACCAGCGCCACGAAAGCGTCGGTGGACTGCCACAGAGGCGCCGATGATGAGCGCCACCAACATCCATTTTGAGATGGCCGAACGGAGCCGGTCGCTCAACTATGGTGGCATCGGTGCCATGCACCTGATGGGCCAGAAATTGGGCTTGGCCGAAGAGATTGATGCGCGGGTGCAGCTGCTCAAGAGACATCTGCCCTATCACGAAAGCGACCACGTGTTGAATTTGGCCTATAACTCCCTGCTGGATGGCGTGCGGCTCGAAGACATCGAGTTACGTCGCAACGATGAAGCTTTTCTGGATGGACTGGGAGCCCAGCGCATTCCTGATCCAACCACCAGCGGAGATTTTACCCGACGCTTCGATCAAGACTCTGTGGTGGCGCTGATGGAAGCCATCAATGCTACGCGACAACGGGTCTGGAAAGAACAGCCTCGGGGTTTTCTGTCGCACGCCTTTATTGATACAGACGGTACGATGGCTCCGACGCTGGGAGAGTGCAAAGGAGGCATGGCGCTTTCTTACAAAGGGATCTGGGGTTATGCGCCCTTGATAATCTCCTTAGCCAACAGCCGTGAGGTCCTTTATCTGGTGAACCGACCGGGCAATGTGGTCAGTCATGAAGGCTGTGTGCCCTGGATCGATCGGGCCATCGAGTTAGTGCGCCCGCATGCCGGTGAAATTACTTTGCGTGGGGACACCGATTTCACGTTGAGCGCCCAGTTGGACCGCTGGGATAGCCAAGGGATCAAATTTATCTTTGGCATGGATGCTCATCCTAAAGTAGTCAAACTGGCTGAAGCCTTGCCGCCAGAGTCCTGGAAGCCCCTTGAACGTCTGGCTCGCTATGAAATTGCCACTGAGCCCCGACGCAAGCCCCATCGGATCAAGGAGGGGATTGTGCGTTTTAAAGGCTATCCGAATAAAAAGCTGGTCGGCGAAACTGTCGCGGAGTTCGAATATGAGCCGCTCAAATGCGGGCGCAGCTATCGGCTGGTGGTGGTGCGCAAAAACATCAGCGTCCAGAAAGGGGAACTGGTGCTCTTTGAAGACCTTAAATACTTCTTCTACATCACTAACCACACCGATTATCGCGCGGAACAAATCGTGGCTCTGGCCAACGAGCGTTGCGAGCAGGAAAATGTCATCGAGCAACTCAAAAACGGCGTTAACGCCATGCGCATGCCAGTCGACGACCTAATGAGTAATTGGGCCTATATGGTCATGAGTGCCCTGGCGTGGAATCTTAAATCCTGGTATGGATTGCTGATGCCCAATCGGCAGCGGGGTCTGGAGTTAGTCCGGATGGAATTTCGTCGCTTTCTGCACGCCATTGTATTGTTGCCCGCACAGATCGTGCGCAGCGGTCGAAAAATCATTTATCGGCTCATGGGTTACAACAGCTGGCTAAAAGACTTCTTTACGGCCTGGGAAAATCTTCGTCGGATGGCACCTGCTTGAGGCAGGCCTAATCGACCAATGCGCGATGATCGAGGCAGAACACGACGTTCCAAAGGCAGAGCTACGCCTTGGCGAGCTAAATCGGCCCTCCAAAATAATTATAACTCAAAACGTTTTAGTTATTTTGGCCCGTCGGAACCAACTCTCGACCTCCGGTCGCTCCAACCGCCGGATTTGCACCATTTTTTTAGGAAATTGCCCTGGCCGAAGCCAGAAGTTCGTCGCGCCGCATTCGGAACACGCTTATTTTGGGACTAGTGCACCGTCTTCTAAATCCCCTGGGCTTCGTTGCGTTCAAAATGGAACCGAAAACAAGGGAGGTGTCTGATATTACCGGCTCGCAAACACCCAATGACGAGCTCCGAGAGCAGGAATGAACCGGCCGCTCTGAGCAGGAAGTCTCACTGTCCGTTATTTGGTTGTTTGTTAGTCTGACGGATGCCCAGCGACCAAGTCATCAACTTCCTTTCGCATTGGCATCGAAGGCGCCGTCCCGGGTCGAGTCACAGAGATCCCGGCGACAGCGCACCCGTACAATGCTGCAGCTTCCAGAGGTTTCTTTTCGGCAAGAGCCACTGCGAGCCCGCCGGCAAAGGCGTCACCCGCTCCAGTCGTTTCGACGACGGCGCCGCATTGAAAAGCAGGAATATGACGGCAAACGGAGGGACCCTTAACAAAAGCTCCTTTTTCGCCAAGGGTCAGTACCACATTCAGGACACCGAGCGCGATCAACCGATCGGCCAACTTCTCAACATCTTCGAATTCACTCATTGATTTTTCACCGATCAATCCGAGCGCTTCAGATTCGTTGGGTGTCAGGTAATCCACTTTTCGGAAGATCTCCTTTGGGAGTGGAAGCGCGGGCGCGGGATTAAGGATGACAGGAACCCCCGCTTCATGTGCGATCTCGATCCCTCGCAATGTCGATGGGATTGGCAACTCAAGTTGGGTCAGAAAAATATCCGAAGTCGCGATCTCCTCGCCGGCAGCCTCCACCTCGGAAATCGTTAAACGTCCGCAAGCGCCTTGCACCACAACGATGGCGTTCTCGCGTGTTCGATCATCAACTACGATCGTCGCCGTCCCGCTACTTTCGTCCGGATCTTCATAAACTCGATCGAGACTTATCCCTTGTTGCCGATAAAAGTTTTTGGCCATTTCGCCAAAAGCATCACGCCCCAGCTTGGTGATCAGACGCACTTCGCTGTTCAGTCGGGCGGCGGCCACCGCCTGATTCGAGCCTTTGCCTCCCGGACCGAGTTTGAAAGCGATTCCCAGAATGGTTTCTCCCCATTTGGGCATTCTCTCTGTACGACAAGTCAGATCAGCGACGAAAGCACCCAAGACACAAACTTTCGGCTTTGCCACAGGAGTCTCCTTCGTTTAAGCGTTTGAAACGACGCCCTTGGTGATCAAAATACAGCCGTACGGCCGCAACTCTCCAGTAACGACGATTGCGTACGCCCTTTTGGCGCGCTCGTAAAAGGCGTGACGCTCGATCTTCGCGAGAGGCCAATGTCTACGCTCTTCCTGATCGATGACTTTCTGAAACTGCTGTTGGACCTCAGGAATTTTATCCGGTTCATCCACGACCTCCATTCGCAAGGCGGGTTCGTGGACAAACGTGTCGAGCGGTATCAAACGCAAGCAGGCTTCCAATGCAGCTGGAGCGTCGGCTCCGTCCAATCTGACAAGTCGTTTCGCCATCGAAACAGCCGGAAAGTGCGCGTCGACAATCGCGAGATCGTCTCCGTGCCCCATTGAAGCTAAGACGTGAAGTAATTCTGGTGTGTGGAGAGGGCTTAGGTTTTTGAGCATGGTCTTGGAAGAGCGTGTTCCTGCGAGGGGGGGATAATAACTCGTTCGGATTCACCAGTTCGATTCGCACACCTCGGTCGAAGGAAGTCACGGAATCGGCCGGGCAAACCCGAGTTGGACAAAGCATCCATCCATACAAGAAATGGCTGGCTCTGCGCAAACTGCTGTAGATTCCTACATTTGTTGGGTTGCTACAAATGAATTCTCGCGTGAACACTGGTAGTGAAAGTGGTCGTCGTAGTGCCAAAAAGTTGCCAGTGTCAGTTATCAGTGGGAAGAGGGTAACGGCTCGATTCTATCGGATGAGATTTACTCTTCCCCAAGGATTTATTTGTTAGGCACTTCTATTTTTATTTCTCCCAAGATCAATAGGTGACTTGCGAAGTGCAAACATCTACCGACGTTTGCCGTTCCCGCTGCCACTACCACTACCGCTTCCGGCGACCAGCTGGAGCGGTATGCCTTCTACAAAATGCTTGTCAAGAGCGGGAATAAGATGATCTAGTGAAACCGGAAGGTTCCCCCTGTCGAAGCCGCTGGCTTCGCGAAAAATCAAAAGGAGTTAGCACAATGAAGAGGATTTGGATCGCATTCAGTGTTGTCTTGTTGGGTCTTGCGGTTTGCCTGCCCGCAGGCGCGGCCGCCGGCGCCAAGCGCACGAAGCCTTACAACATCGCGGTGATCATCAAGGCCACGGATTCCGACTTCTGGCAATACGTGATCATCGGAGCTGTCAACTACGGCCTGGACAATCCTGACAAGGCGAAAGTCAGCTGGTACGGCCCGAAGTCCGAGGCGGATATCGACAAGCAGGTATCTCTCCTCGAAGACATCGTCTCCAAGAAACCCGACGCTATCGTCATCGCATCCACAAGCTCGGACTCTACGGTGCCTGCTTTGGAGAGCGCGATTGACCAGGGGATTGCCGTAGTCACCATCGACAACAAAGTTCATTCGGACAAGATCCCTGCCTTTCTGGCAACGAACAACAAGGTTGGGGGCGCTCTGTGCGCGGACCAGCTGGTCGCCAACCTGAAGGCCAAGGGAGTCCCGCTCAAGGGCACTATCGGCCTTATCAGCGCCATGGCGGGCATTCAGGTGCTCACGGACCGTGACCAGGGATTCCGGGACCGTATAAAGGAAATCGCCCCGGACATCAACGTGCTGGAGACACGCTTCACGGATAATGATATAGCTAAGTCGCTTGCAGCCTCAGAGGACATCGGAACGTCCCAAGGTGACACCTTGATCGGAATATTCGCCGACAACAATCACACCGGTGACGGAGTTGCGCGCATGATCACGGAGCGCAACTTGGGTGACAAGGTTGTTGCGGTGGCATACGATTCCGACCCCGAAGAGGTAAGCGCGCTGAAATCCGGCGCCCTGAAAGCTCTCATTTTACAGGATCCCTATGGTATGGGGTACAAGGGCTGCGCGACCGCTGTAACGCTCCTCGATGGCGGAACTGTACCCAAGTATGTTGACACCGGAGCTGTCGCAGTTACCCAGGCGAACATGAACGACAAGAATACCATGGACCTCCTGGACCCGACCCGCCTGAAGAGGTAACCGGAGCAGAGCATTGTAAAGACGCGGCCCGACTGAGCTCCCGCGCGCATGCGGGAAGCAAGGGACGGACCGCGCTTTTGCTTTTATCGGGAATGGACAGCATGTCAGAACAGTCCAACGCAGCCATTGTCTCCATGACGGAGATTCACAAAAGCTTCCCCGGGGTTCAGGCCCTGAAAGGGGTGAGCTTCAGCGTCAAGGCGGGCGAGGTCCATGGGCTGGTCGGCGAGAACGGCGCGGGAAAATCTACTCTCATCAAGATATTGATGGGAGCGTACTCGAAGGACGCAGGCACTATCACCATCGAGGGAAAAGAGGTAGAGATCCACAATCCTCTGCAGGCCAAGTCGCACGGGATGGCGGCTGTCTACCAGGACGTCATGCTGGCCCGTCACCTGTCTGTTGGCGAAAACTTCTTCCTTGGGAAGCTTCCGCGCACTCCTCTCGGATTGATCGATTGGAAGAAGGTCCACCAGGTGACTCGCGAGACTCTGGAAGATCTGGATCTCTCCATTGACCCACGGATGCTCGTGCACCACCTCCCTCCGGCGGATCAAGAGATGGTGACCATCGCCAAGGCCGTCTACGAGGAAAGCAAACTCATCGTCTTCGATGAGCCGACCGCTCTCCTGACGAACGAGCAAGTGAGCGAACTTTTCGGCCTGATCAGAAAGCTGAAAGAAAAAAACGTCGGCATCATCTACATCTCCCACCGCCTGGAGGAGATCTTCGCCACCTGTGATCGCGTGACTATCCTGAAGGACGGTGAATGGGTGGACACCCTGAAAGTCTCCGAGACCGACCAGGATACAATCATTACAAAAATGGTAGGCCGCAGCGTAGGAGAGATGTACTCGATCCAACACCCGAAGCAGGGAGCGAAAGTCCTGGATGTGCGGGGACTCACGCGCGAGCCGCGCTTTCGAAACGTCAACTTCGAACTCTATCAAGGCGAAATCCTGGGGTTCTTTGGACTGGTGGGCGCCGGGCGGACCGAGATCCTTCGCTGCATCTTCGGTGCAGACCCTTCCGATAGCGGGGAAATTATGATCAAGGGACGCCGGGTGCCCATCAATTCGCCCCAGCAGGGCATCCGCGCGGGCATCGGCCTGCTTCCGGAGAACCGCAAGACTGCGGGACTCGCCATGTCTTTAGCGGTCGACATCAACGTCAACTTGGCCTCCTATGACCTCGTCTCCCGGGCCGGGTTCGTGAACCTGGGGCAAGAGGCCTCCCGCGCCCGCCGTTTTGTCTCGGATCTTTCCATCCGCACTCCTTCCATCAAGCAGAAGGTGCGCAACTTGAGCGGCGGTAACCAGCAGAAGGTGGTGGTGGCGAAGTGGCTGTCCCGGGAAAGCGACATCTTTATCTTCGATGAGCCAACTGTGGGAGTCGATGTCGGTGCGAAGGTGGAGATCTATAAGCTTATCGAGGCGCTCCTGGCCAAGGGCAACGCCATTATCCTGGTCTCCTCGTACTTACCCGAGGTTATGGGCCTCGCCGACAGGATCATCGTTGTCTACGAAGGGAATGTAACGGGAACTACCCTGCGAAGCGACTTTGACGAAGAAAACATCCTGCGCCTGGCGTCGGGCATCGTGGATAGCGGCAATGGAGGGAAACTGTGAGCACTTTCGACACTGGACCGAATCGCTTGAATTTTTCGGCCCTCCTGCTATCCAGGGTCGTTAAGTTTTTCCGCACCGGCTTTGCGGAAGGGATCCTCATCCTCATCCTGCTGGCGTTCTTTATCGTTCTCTCGTTTACGTCTCCGAGCTTTCTGACGCTCAACAACCTCTCGAATCTGGTGCGCCAAGTCGCAATCATCGGCGTGGTGGCGATCGGGATGACCATTGTCATCATCTCAGCCGGCATCGACCTCTCCGTCGGCTCCCTCGTTGGATTCAGCAACGTCCTGGTTGCGGTGCTCATGACCCACGGCGTGCCCATCATCCCCTCTATCCTGATCGCCTTGGCGGCAGGCGCCGGCCTCGGAGTGCTCAACGGAGTGCTGATCCACGACGGGCGCGTGCCTCCCTTCATCGCCACCCTGGGCATGATGACGGCGGTTCGTGGACTCCTCATGCTGATCTCGGACGCGCGGATGATCGCCGGTCTGCCGAGACCTTTCCTGCACTTTGCTCAAATCGACATTCTCTGGATGCCATCGCTGTTTTTCGTCTGGCTCGTCGTCATCGGGCTGTCGGTCGTGATGACAACTTTGACACGCTTCGGGAGGAACGTGTTCGCACTCGGCAGCAACCCTGAGGCCGCCCGCTTGAGCGGGATCAACATTCGTGCCACCGTGTACGGCGTCTATGCCTTCTCAGCCCTTGCCTCTTCCATAGCTGGAATCCTCTACACCTCCCGCCTGGCAAACGGGATCCCGACAGCGGGGGAGGGCTACGAGCTGGATGCCATCGCTGCGGCGGTCGTGGGCGGGGCCAGCCTCATGGGAGGAGAAGGAACCATCCTCGGGACTGTCCTTGGCGCACTGATCATCGCAACGCTGAGGAACGGAGGGAACCTTCTGGGGATCAATCCCTTCATCCTGCAGATCGCAATCGGGGGGCTAATTGTCGCGGCCGTCCTGATCGACCAGCTCAACAAACGCGAGCATTCCTGAAATCTGAAACAAGTTACAAGACAATCGCATATGCAAAGGAGAGAATGCAGTTGCGCCAATATCGGAGTGGCGAACAATCGAGACAAGAGTGGCGGGAATTGCGGTTTGCCAACCGGAAGAAAAAGGAAGCTCTGGCGAATTGCTCGCTCTACCTTTCCTGGATTCTTGACGGTGGGAGCGCTCTTTGTTCTCCTCGCGCCTTTGTACGGACGTGCGGAAGAAGACGCGATCGTGGCGGGTCGCACAACCTGGTCATAGGGGGTGGTCATCGGTTCACCCGGGCGGCTTCTGGAAGCCTGGTAGCCGGTGCGCGAAATACGATCGACGGTTTCGGCACAAGCGTCAGCGGCGGATTTAGCAACACCGCCACCGGAATCTTCACGAGCGTCAGCGGCGGCGTCCGAAACGGCGCCTCTGGCCCATTTGCCAGTGTCAGCGGCGGAGGCGTAAACTACGCCGCCGCTTCCGGGGACAGTGTGAGCGGCGGGTTTAGCAATGGAGCAGACGGCCGCTACTCCGTCATCAGCGGGGGCAACTCAAATTTCACCAGCAATACCTTCACCAGCGTCAGCGGCGGCGTCCAAAACAGCGCCAACGCTGATTCGGCCAGCGTCACCGGCGGTCAGCTCAATTCCGCAAACGGATTCGCGTCGGTCGTGCTTGGCGGCAAGAACGTCACTGATAACGCGGACTTTTCGATCGCGCCGAAGCTCTTCCCCTGATCCCGGCCAAAATAAAGTTCTTCCGTTTCGAAGCTGCGCTCGTTTAGTTTGCTATTCGTGGTTCGGTTTGTCTGGTCGACATCGATTCAGGTGAAACCGTCAGGCTGGAATCGGCAGCCAATGCTATGCTACCGTCATTCTTCTTCAGGGTTGTCGGTTACAGCTCATAGCCGAGATATTGCGTTTACAGATGCTAATGCTCCTCCGGCGGCGGTGGAGGCGGCGGCGGGATCTCGGGGAAGACCTTTGCAACGTGAAAAATCTTTTTCATAAATATTCCACTTTGATCAAGGATTTAGCTAATTTTAATGTTAAGGAGAAATACCAACGCGAACGCGGAAATACCAACAAAAAAACCCAGGAGGCTTAGCACATTGAGTATTCCTAGCGCGAGTCTGATTCCTCGGCCCTTTTTCCCAAAATCCGCTTCGTACCAAGTAAGCTGATAACTTTCGTTATCGGCTTTTTGACGCGCTTCACTGATATCTTTGATCACTCTGGTCTGCTTGGGATTTCGAAGCGCATTGTCGATCGCATTTCTAGTAACATGTACGAGGCTGGCGCTGAAATACATTGAGAGCAGAACCGAAGCGATTGCTACGATCCAGGCTATCCAGGCCACATAAAGCAGAAAGCCGTACGCAGGAACAGACTTACTAATGTAATCCTTGTAAAAGGTCAGACTCAACCCAAGAGCTGTAGAAGATAAAGTCAATACTTGTTTATCTATTTCCTCTTGGGCTTTTTGCCGAAAGGGTGTTATCTCAGCCCGATAGGCAAGCAATTGTTCACGACTGTAACGAACGATAGCCATTCGCTGTGACGTAATCTACGGTTCCCGATTCGTCGGGGTTCGCGTTAGGCGTTAGACATTCATACAAACACAAATTTTTCCCTTCCGGCGGCCTTGACTCGATGAACCATATTGCTGGCTTGGGAGTTTTTTGGCAAGCGATTGGCTGGAAATCTAAGCGGAATCTTGCCGTGCCCTTTTCTCTGCCGTCGGAGAGGACGACACACCTCGGATTCAAATTCGGGTCACCGCGACGACCCGCAGATTGTTCTGGTTCGGCGCCGCCAGCGATCCTTGGTGCTTCATCGGTTTCCGAGTTTTGAGCCGGAACCACCTCTTCATCGCCATATTGAGCTCAAGGGATTCGGCATCATCCGCCGCAAGAGAGCATCTGGAACAAAAGTTCAGATGGCAGAGACCATCTGCCGTTCTGCTCTAAACTGCGAAATCTGCGGTTCCAAATTCGGAATGTGGGTTGAGCAGTGCGGACGGGCAAGGCGCTCACTCCAGGCGGTGGCGGCACACCAATTGCTGCGCGCCTCGATCAGCATGGTCTTCGATCCTTTCAGTCGCTTCACGCCTCAAGATTTTGTTTTCAAGATCGCTCGAACCCAGGAGGAAATCGCGGGGTTCTGGGCGTTAAGGCAGGCGATTTTCTGCGTGGAACAGA
The DNA here is from genome assembly GCA_963736745.1 of uncultured Verrucomicrobiae bacterium. GTDB lineage: Bacteria > Verrucomicrobiota > Verrucomicrobiia > Chthoniobacterales > JAFAMB01 > JAFAMB01. Next base: position 74,565 of record CAVTQD010000043.1, read on the forward strand.
AAGTATTCCGCGGATCGGACAGCGATGAATACGACAAGTTCGCAATTCCAATCGTCTGTGAGACCCTCATTGCCGGAATGGAAGACTCTGTAGTCGGAGTCGTGCGCATCGACGAACGTGAACCGAATGTATGGCATGGTTCCCGACTAGGCGTGGCGGCAGAATTTCGGAGCGTCAAAAAAATCAGTCCCGGCGTCGCCTTGAGAAATCATCAGCCGATCTATCGAGGGCTGGGCGCGTTAGGAGCAGGCCTGATTTACAAGGCGGTATCGACTGCGCATGCGCTCGGTTGCCGCGAATTTCTGGCCACGGTGCAGTATCAAAATGCAAAGTTCTTTCAAAGACTTCATTGGGAGCCGCTTGGCGAACTGGAGCTTTTTGGGTTGCGGCATGTGAAGATGCGTGCCGATCTCGGTTATTACCGGCCGGCGAAGTGCGTTTTCTAGCGTGTTCATGGAAAGTGACGAAGTGACGCTCGCCCGACTGATTTCGTTCCTTACGGCTTCGGTCTCCGTCTGGGAAAAGGTGAGAATTCGAACAGCTTATGAACCGGCTAAAGTGCTCGCCGGCGAGACACGCCTTGGTGATGATTGTGCGGCGATCCGGGATGGAGAGGGCTGGTTACTCTGGCTCTCCGCTATTTTCTGTGGATAACTAAATTCGTTAGGTTTGGCCACGTGATAGCGCTACGCTACGCCTGTTCAAGGTCGAATCCGGCATAAACGGCCTGCTCCCCCTCGATTTATTCCGTTTCTCGCTTGAGCAGACTTCGCTCCGCGCTGGGAAGGTTACTGTCTTTTGCGTTCGAGAGCCTCTGCGCTCGTTCCTCGCTACGGGCCTCTGAAGCGCAAAAGCTCTTGGTCTGTTATCCTGGAAGCCAAACAGGAGGGGGTTGGATTTGCATTTGGGTGACCGTGGACTCAATAAGAAGGGATGACACCGGAGGAGCTTTTTACCGCAGCACTGGGATTGGGTCGGCAATGGCGAGTGGCCGAATGCCGCTTTGAGGGTGAACCCAAACGCTTGGAATTACGACTCGAGCACGTGCCCGGGGAACATTTCCAGTGCCCGGTCTGCAAAGCTTCGTGTGGAGTCCACGACGCCATCGAAAGACGCTGGCGGCATATGAACTTTTTCCAGTACCGCTGTGAGCTGGTAGCCAAGGTCCCGCGCACTTGGTGTCGCACCGATGGGGTCCATCAGGTGCCAGTCCCCTGGGCCCGGGAAGGCAGCGGTTTCACCCTCTTGATGGAAGCGCTCATGATGCTGCTCAGCGCGGAGATGCCCGTCGATGCGATGGCTGATTTAATCGATGAGCACGATACCCGGCTGTGGCGGGTCTTGATGCATTACGTTGAACAAGCTCACTCAAAGAGCGACTGGAGCGCCGTACGAAGGGTCGCCGTCGATGAGACCAGTGCCCGGCGCGGACGCCGCTACGTGACCAACGTGCTGGACGCTGAGAACTCACGTCTGCTCCTGATGGTCGAGGGACGCGGTGTCCAGGCCCTGGGAGCTTTTGCCGAGGCGCTACGCTTGCACGGCGGGGACCCCTCCCAAATCGAGGCGATCGCGATGGATATGAGCACCTCCTATATGAAAGGGGCCAGCCAATACTTCCCTCAGGCCAGGATCGTCTTTGACAAGTTCCACGTCATGGTGCTGGCTGGCAAAGCCCTCGAGGAGGTGCGCCTCCAATTGCAGCGCGAGGGAGCCCAGCTCAAAGGGGCGATGTGGACTTTACGCGGCAACCCCTGGAATCTCAGTCCAGAGCGTCAAGCGCATCGTAAAGACCTCTGTCGCCACTACACTCAACTTGGCCGTGCGATGAGTCTGCGTGAGACTCTCCAAGCCATTTACGCAAACTCCGACCGCCAGCTAGCCGAAGCTGAACTGCGGTGGTGGTGTGGTTGGGCAGCGCGCAGCCGCCTCTGGTCTTTTCGCCATTTGGCCATGACCATTCGTCAGCTATGGGATGGGATCCTGGCCTACTTCGATACCAAGCTGACCTCCGCCGCAATCGAGGCCGTCAACGGGATCATCCAGCTAGCAAAACGAATGGCTCGTGGCTTTAGAAACTTCGTCTACTTCAGAACCGCAGCCTACCATCGAGCCGGTCAGCTTAATCTGGATGTCCCAAACATGAGTTAACTTAGCAATTACCCACACCAAACGTTACTCTTTGCGGCTGAAGGAATGCTTCCGACGTTCGTGGCGGACGATCCTTGGTTCGCAGGGTATTCAGCCGTGATGGTCAATCTCAGTGACATATCTGCAATGGGTGGACGGCCGATAGCGATTGTGGATGTGCTTTGGACTCCCGGACTCAATCAATCCGGACAAATATGGGATGGGATGAGCGCGGCTTCGAAGGCGTATGGGGTACCCATTGTTGGAGGGCATACCACCGTGACAAAGAACGGGCGCCCATTTCTGGCGGCGGCGGTGTTAGGAAAGGCAAAGCAGTTAATCACTAGTTTTGATGCAAGGCCTGGTGATGACCTTATTGTGGCGGTCGATCTCCGCGGTGCATGGCGCAGGGAAAAAACGTTCTGGAACGCCAGCGTAAGTGCGCCGTCTCAGCGTTTGCGCGCGGATTTGAATCTCTCGCCGGCGCTTTCAGAGAATGGCTGGTGTCGCGCAGGAAAAGACATTAGCAACGGAGGAATTGTAGGCACGCTCGCGATGCTGCTGGACTGCTCGTCTTCGGGTGCAGAGCTGTGGCTGGATCAGATTCCTCGGCCGGCAGGCACGGACATGCAAAGATGGTTGATCTCGTTTCCGAGCTTTGGGTATCTCCTTAGCGTTTCGCCGAAGAATAGCGAGCGGGTTATTACCCACTTCGCATCGCGAGAAATTGCCTGCGCCGTCGCGGGCAAAATTACCTCAAACCGCTCCCTGTTCCTCGGCTATGGCGCTGCGCGGGCACTGTTTCCTTTGTCGGAAGAGTCGGACCTTCATGCCAGGTCCCAGTGATCAGAACTTCCTTTGGATGCTTGCTTAGGCCAGTGGCATTTGCATGCAGGCGCTCGACTACCAGATCAAAGGCCGCTGACCCGACAACGTCGAGATTTCCGTCGATGCCCGCGGCACTCCCCATTTCGTCAGACGTTCGATAAAGGTAAGCGAGACCAATATCCTCTGGGACGCGAATACCCCGTCTTCGCAGGAGGCTGCGGACAGGAAATTTGTAAACGAGCAGCGAATCGGGTTCATTGCGATAAAACCAGTCACTGAACTCTGCGGCGCCGACATTCTCTCGCGGAATGAACGGCTCACACCGATCCTTTTTGGGCAAGCGCCGTTGCCAATCCAGGAACGCCGCTGACCAGAGGTTATTGGAAATTCGATTATTGAGAGCGGGTGTAATGAGTGTTGGACGTCGATACCCATGTCGATGCATTTGATCGAGCGCGAGTTGGACATTAAAGAACCCATGAAAATTCGCACGATCGGCCATCATCCCGGGGAAGTAGCCGCTTAGGACCGCGACACAGAACTCCGCACAGTCAAAAACCGTGTTCGGTTTCTCCTCACGCGAAAAGCCGAGCAACACGCCGCGAATGGCCCGGGTGCGCAATGTGGCCTGAAGTTTGGCCATTTCGCCGCGATAGTCGGCCAGGGCGAAAATCTCGATCCGAAAACCGAGTTCGCGCGCTCGACGCTCAATTCCTTCGTATTCCCAACGGCAGACATCCTTCGTTCGCCAGTCCTTTCTTCCACCGTAGTTGGTCACAAGCGCAATCACATCCACGGCTCCCCCGCTTCCGCGGCGGCGGCGATTGGCCATCAGCGCGCTGACGAGAGGATTTGGCTTGTAACCGAGTTCATCTGCGACACTGCGCACCCGGTTGCGCAGATCAATACTGATTCGAGGATCGTTTCTTAAAGCACGCGAGATGGTGGACGAAGCCACGCCTAGGCGTTGAGCGATTTCCGCCATGCGGACTGTCTCGATTTGTTTTTGCGGCGTATTTTCCATCAGCGCGAGACCGGCGGCGTAGGCCAAACCCAATGAGCAAGTCCTCCGGCGTTAGCTCTATGCTCAAGAGCAAAGCGGGGACGCTTCGCCTACGCGCGCAACGATATGCACGGAAAATGCCACGCAAACAAGCCTCCCCAGACCGCGGATGGTTCGAGCCATGCTTTATCGCCACTCGTACGATGAGCCGGGCCCTGGTTCGTCCTACCCAGCAACTGTCAAACGCAACAATACTCATGCCAAAAGTCGAAAAAGAAATGCATAAAGCAGGAGACTTTCTCGTGGACTACGACGAGAAAGTGTTTCCCGACGTTAAAGCCGATCCCGGTGAAAAAGCTCTGGTCACGTTTCACACCGTCGCCTTTGAAGGTTCGATAGGGATCGTCAACACTCTGGTGGCAACACGCCTGCTTCGCAAAGGATACGAGACGACGATCCTGCTTTATGGCCCGGGTGTTACGCTCGGCTTCCAGCGCGGTTTTCCGACTCTCGGCGATGAGGCGTTCCCGGGACATCTTTTCGTCAATCAACGCCTCGCGAAGTTCATGGATGAAGGCGGCAAGGTCTATGGCTGCCGATTCTCCACGCAGGCGCTTTACGGGCAGACAGAAAAAGCCTTCATCCCGGGCATCGTTCCGATCAATCCGCTTGACGTTCTGGACTGCATCCTTCTCCACAAAAAGGCGGGCGCGACAATCATTGATACCTGGACGCTGTAATATGAAGCGGATCAAGGCCGCCGCGGTGCAGATTGCGCCTGATCTTACGACTGGCACCGGCACCATCGACCGTGTTTGTGACTCGATCGATCGAGCGGCTTCGCAGGGCGTGGAGTTGGCGGTATTTCCCGAGACGTTTATTCCGTATTATCCTTATTTTTCGTTTGTCGCCCCGGCAGTCCAGATGGGAAAGGATCATTTGCGGCTTTACGAATGGGCAGTGGAGGTGCCGGGTCCTATCACCGAGCGCTTGTCGAAAGCGGCAGCACAGCACGGAATGGTACTCGTGGTTGGGGTGAATGAGCGTGACGGTGGCTCCCTCTACAATACGCAACTGATTTTTGACAACGATGGTCGATTGTTGCTGAAACGGCGCAAAATTACCCCGACCTACCATGAGCGAATGGTTTGGGGACAAGGGGATGGTGCCGGCATTCGCGTCGTTGAAACAGCTGTCGGTCGCGTCGGCGCGCTCGCATGCTGGGAGCATTACAATCCGCTGGCGCGTTTCGCTCTTATGGAAGAGCGCGAGGAAATTCACTGTGCGCAATTTCCCGGCTCTATGGTCGGCCAGATCTTCGCCGACCAAATCGAAGTCACCATCCGGCATCATGCGCTGGAATCAGGCTGCTTTGTGGTCAACGCCACCGGTTGGTTGACCGACGAACAGATTAACTCGATCACGCAAGACGATAAACTTCGCAAGGCGCTGCGTGGCGGGTGCCACACGGCGATCATATCTCCGGAAGGAGTGCCCTTGTGCACGACAATCACGGAAGGCGAAGGCATGGCTATCGCGGAACTAGATCCCGCGCTGATCACGAAACGCAAAAGAATGATGGATTCCGTAGGTCATTACTCACGACCCGACATTTTTACGCTGCATATTAACCGCTCCGGACACATTCAGGTACGGAGCAAGAATGACGACATGTTCGATCAAACTTATGGTGGACTTCCAATCAGCGCTCCTGACGAAGAAACAATTTCTTCTCTCTGAGTTACAGACGAACGGCTTGCGATTGGTCGACTCAAGTGCCGGCGCGGCCAGCAGGCGCGGCGGCGCGGGACCCACAGATCATAAGGCGGTGACCGTGCTCGGTACGACGATCATGGTACCTGTACACACGCACGGCACAGCAAAATCAGCCTACGTGGCGACGCCGCCGGATCGGCGAGGTATCTCCATCCTTCAAAGCGGCGACACGGTAGTGTGCGAGATTTCCTTTCCGCCACAACCGCGATTCTACGGATTGACGACGGCCGAAGGCGTTCCCTATTGGAAAATTGCTCTGCTCCACTCCCGCAATACTCTCGCGACAACGGTGCTTCAAACGTGTGTTCGATACGGTAACAGCGCGACCAAATGCCAGTTCTGCGCAATTGGCGAATCGCTCAAGGGCGGACGAACGATCGCGAAGAAAACGCCGAAGCAACTTGCAGAAGTTGCAGCGGCCGCACAACGACTGGACGGAATCGCAAACGTTGTGATGACCACAGGAACGCCTCCGACCGAGGACCGCGGCGCGGCGGTGCTTTCGGAATGTGCTTTTGCTGTTAAGAGCGCAACTGATTTGCCGATCCAGGGCCAATGCGAACCGCCATCCGATTTTGGATGGTTTGCGAGAATGCGTGCCGCCGGCATCGACTCGCTAGGCATGCACCTTGAGGCGTGGGATGAAACCGTACGGCGGCAAATTATGCCGGGAAAAGCGGAAGTGACGCGGGCGTTCTATCTGGAAGCCTTTGCCGCTGCGGTCACAGTTTTCGGCCGAGGACAGGTCAGCACCTATCTCCTGGCAGGGCTGGGGGATACGGTGCAATCGCTGCACGAAGCCGCTCGGGTGCTCATCGATCTGGGCGTCTATCCGTTTATTGTTCCTTTCGTACCGGTGAGCGGCACTCCGTTGGCGAAGCGTCAACCACCTTTGGCAGAGTTCCTGCGCAGCGTACTCCGGCCGGTTGGTCACTGGTTGAGCGAAGCAGGTATGACTTCCGAGACCGTCAAGGCGGGCTGCGCGAAATGCGCTGCCTGCTCCACTCTTTCCGCTTTTGAAACGCAGTCTGCATGCGTCGCCTGAGATGCCCGAAGTAGTTTTCACTATTCAGCTTCCCGATGGAATGACGAAAGAATGCTATTCGCCCTCAACGATTGTTCTCACGCATTTTCGCCAGGGCGAGGAGATGACAGTGGCCGAATTTCTTGCTCGGAGCCGCAAAGCCTTCGCGGCGGCGAGCGAACGCGTACGCGCCAAGTTTGGTTTTGCGTGCAGCTCCGCTGCGGCTCAACTCGCAAACATCGAGGAATGGATGCGCGCTTATGCGGGCGATGCCACTATCCGCATCCTTCATATCTAAAACCTCAACCAGCTCCGTGAGTAAAAACAACCAGGCCGTCATGAAACCGCCAATCAGCGCGCCGCCGCAAACGCATTCATCCGTCATTGTGATAGGTGGCGGACAGGCAGGTCTCTCCGCCAGCTACCTGCTAAAGGACCAGGGAATTGACCACGTCGTCTTCGAAAAGAACCGAGTCGCGGAATCCTGGCGTTCGAAGCGATGGGACACCTTTTGTCTGGTAACGCCAAATTGGCAGTGCCAACTGCCCGGCCATCCTTACTCCGGCCCGGATCCACACGGATTCATGGTGAAGGACGAGATCGTGGCGTACATCGAATCCTACGCGCGTTCTTTCCAACCACCGATTTTCGAAGGGGTAACGGTTGCCCGGCTCCATCGGAATGACAATGATGTCTTCGAAGTCACAACGGATATCGGAAATTTCACCGCCGATCAGGTGATCGTAGCCACAGGTGGCTACCAGGACGCAACGATTCCGCGCATGGCAGAGCGTGTCGCTACCGAGATTCACCAGATCCATTCATCCGACTATAAAAATGCGGAGTTATTGCCACTCGGAGAAGTGATGGTGGTCGGTTCGGGTCAATCCGGTTGCCAAATCGCCGAGGACCTGCATCTTGTCGGCCGGCGTGTCCATCTGTGCGTGGGCGGTGCACCCCGGACGGCACGGCGCTATCGCGGCAAAGATGTGGTCGATTGGCTGAACGAGATGGGCTACTACGACAAGCCGATTCACGAACATCCACAAAGAGAGCGAGTTCGAAACAAGGCGAACCATTACGTCACGGGACGCGACGGCGGACGCGATATCGATCTGCGCAAGTTCGCAAAGGAAGGCATGAGTCTGTACGGGCGGCTGAAGGATATTCGCGGTTCAACTGTGCAATTTTTCGCTGACCTGAAGCAGAATCTCGATCAGGCCGACGAGGTCGCGGACAGCATCAAGAATACCATCGACAAATATATCGATGCGAACGGGATTAGCGCGCCTGTCGAGCCGCGCTACCGACCACTCTGGCAACCCGATGCGGAGGTTCTGGAGCTCGATTATATTGGTGAAGGGATTACGACCATCATCTGGAGCATTGGGTTCCATGCGGACTACCGCTGGATTGAATTGCCGATTTTCGACGGAAAAGGGTACCCCGGCCACCATCGCGGCGTCACAATGGTCCCTGGCCTGTACTTTCTAGGATTGCCGTGGCAGTACACGTGGGGGTCCGGACGGTTTTCAGGTGTCGCCCGAGACGCGAAATATCTCCTCGAGCACATCGAGGCCATGCGCGATGACAAACCGCGGAGAGACGGCTTCGCGCTCAATGAATGGGCGCTCGGCTCGTAGGCAAAGCGTCCCGCTTTGCTCGCCTTTCAAAGGCGGGTCAGGAGCCAGGAGTTCAGTCGAGGAACGGCGCCGCATTTCGCTCCCTCCCTCCTGACTCCTTCGCCGGGGAGCAAAGCGGGACGCTTTGCTTACTCAAGATTTGTGTGTCGATCCCGAGCTTGACCAAAAGTCTTTCCGGTACGCTTGAGCAGTTCCAGCACAACAATCTCGCTAAAAACGAAAAGCACCAATTCGAAGAGGCTCCCCATCGGCAGGACCGAAGTGGCCTTGCCCTCGGTATCGTCTGCCATCGTCTGCGCGGGTAGATAGACGATTTTATCTGCTGCGCGCGCGGTCCTCTCCATCCGGCTGTGCAGTAAGACATATGACCGTTGCGCCATCACGTTGAGCGACCGACCGAAGTGCATCAACTGTGGAGACATAACCGGGACCGACGCTAAGAATGAGAAGATCTCCGTTGGTCAGGAACGGCGCAGTCATGTCGCCAACGACGCTCACTTCATAGCCGAGATGGAATAGCCGCATGGCCAATGCACGAATCATGAGTCCCTCGCGTCCGCCACCATAAAGCGCGATTCTGCGCGCTCCCTGGATCAGATCCAAGAGGGTCTTCATCTGTTCGAGATCGACCCGGCTCAATACCGCGGTCACTTCTTCGTTAATTTTGTCGCTATATTCTTTGAGGTTGTTCATCGATTTTCACTGATTACGTTTCCTGAGATTTGGTTTCCTTTGACACCCTTCAAGCTCGCCGTCGCAGAAAATGGTTCAGGGTCATGACCAGCAGCAGAATCGCTCCCCACATCGCAATGGCAAAGAACGGATCCACACCCAAAAGATTGAGGCCGCTCGCTAACATTTGCAGCATCACGATGGCGAACATCACGCCGATGACTTTGCCATAGCCTCCGCTTGCACTCGTTCCGCCAAGGACAGCAGCCAGAACTGTCACGAGCAGATAAGACTGGCCATAATCCGCTTTGGCAGAGTTGAATCTCGCCATCATGATAATACCGCCAATCGAGGCAAAGAAAGACGACAACAAATAAACTCCAAGCAATGTTCGAGCATTGTTGATTCCGGCATATCTCGTCGCTTCCGAGTTAGTTCCGAGCATATATAAGTGGAAACCGAACACCGTCCTACTCAGAACGAGTGATAACCCCGCGCCACACAGGAGAAAGATCAGTAGAGGGACCGGAATGCCAAAAAGAACTCCGTTGCCGATGAAGAGTATCGGCTCCGGCAAACGCGAGATCGTTGATCCTCCAGTAATCACGATGCAGGCGCCGTTGACGAGCGTCATCGTACCAAGCGTTGTCAGTATCGAAGAGACTCCGACGTAACCAACCAATATTCCGCTCAACAGACCAACCAGCAAAGAGCGCGGCAAACCCGGCTCCTAAGCCCAGAGCAACCGCTAGCCATTCACTACCGAATTTCGGCGCCATCGCATGAATCATCAAGCGCCGTGATGATCGCTGTCAGATTCGCGGTCCCGACTACTGCCAGGTTGATTCCTCCGTGAAGCATGGCGACCATCATGGCAAGCGTCAGAATGCCGATTTCGGGTAGCTGAAAGGCCATCGATCGCAGGTTGTTAGGCGTGAGGAATCGTTCCGGATTCAGCAGCAACATCGCAAGCAAGAACGACCAAAAGAACCGCCGTCAGAGCCAATCAAGTCGCGATGGTAGTTCAGGAAGCGGCGCATAGATTATTGGGCTAGTTAGATTAGCTACCCGACGTCTAACCTGCAGGTTGCGTTGGATTGCACTCATCGTCACGCCCAATAAGATCACGAGACCGATCATCACATTGTTCCAGTAGGACGACATCCCGATCATGGTCAGAGCCGTTCCCTAGCATCGCCAGCAGAGCTACGCCAAGACAAGTGCCCAGCAGTGATCCCGATCCACCCATGATGTTGGCTCCTCCAAGGACAACGGCAGCAATCACGTCCAACTCTCGTCCAACGATAGAATTAGGAATCACGGACTGCACCAACGCTGTATGCACGACCGCAGCGAATCCGGCGACAAAACCCATAAACGAATAGACGAAAAGTCGGGTCTTCAAGATATTGAATCCCACTCTGATCGCGGCTATTTCGCTCCCGCCGAGCGCATAAATACTTCGGCCAAGAACGGTGAATTTCAGGATCCAGGCAGTCAGAATAACTGCTCCAATCCATAAGCGCGCCGAGCACCGGAAAGTTACCAGGCAATGTCGCACCAGAAAGTGCCCGATAAAAATCAGGAACCTGGTAAATGATTTGCCCGGCGGACAAAACATACAAAACCCCGTAATAGAGATTAAGCGTGCCAATTGTAGTGATAATTGGCGGGATTCGAATGAAATGGATTAGCAGGCCATTGAGGGTGCCGAGAACAATGCCGACGCAGCAGGCCACCAGAAACGCTGTCCAAAGGTTTCCGCCAACCTGCAGAATCAATGCAACGCTGGCATACTCGGCGACTTGAGCGATTGCCGTAAAGGAAATGTCGATACCTCCCGAAAGCAGGACGACCAGGACTCCGACCGAAAGAATCCCAAAAAACGAGTAGCTCTTTACCAGATCCAACAGGTTTCCTATTGTCGCGAACTTGGGGTTTGCCAGCGTAAATCCGAGCCCCAAGGCAACGATCAGCAAAGCCAAAAAGAATTCGTTTCGTCGAAATAGCTTTCTCATGTCAACCGGCAATGCGTTCGTCGCGAAGAGTTTCCGGAAGTTTGCACTTTATGCCGCTTCAAGTCGCGCCTGCACAGCTGAATTCATTCTCCTGGGAAGAGTCGAGATTGGCGATTATCTGCCCATTGCGCATCAATAGCAGCTCGGGTACAATTGTTGAGCGCTTCGTCGATCTCGTCAGTGATTAGAGATTATCCCCACGCCCGCTACCGCGAGTTCATGAATAAGCTGGTGAACGCTCCTTTTGGCTCCGACGTCAATTCCGACCGTGGGAGAGTCCAGAATAAGTACCTTCGGCTTGGTTGCCAGCCATCTGGCGATGACAACCTTTTGCTGATTGCCGCCGGACAACGTTTCGATCCTCAGATCCGGGTCTGATGCTTTGATGCTCAAGGCCTGAATCCAATTCTGGACTTGCTCGCGCACGTTCTGCGAAATCAATCAGACCGAAACGATTGAGCACTTTGCGCAAGGTTGACAGGATGATATTCGCGCTGATCGACTGACCGATGACCAAACCTTGTCGGATCCGATCTTCTGGCACATAGCCTAACCCCAGACGAATTGCTTCTTCCGCCGATTTAATCCGGGCGGGATGCCCATCGATCCGGATTTCGCCGCTATGGGGTTGGGTCAGGCCAAATAACGCTACAGCCAGTTCGGTTCTGCCCGATCCCAGGAGACCGGTCAGTCCCAGAACTTCTCCTTCATGGAGAACAAAGGAGACGTCAATAAACTCGTTTGTTCGCGACAGGTGTGACACCTCCAGCAACGGCCTCTCCCCCTCGGCGGCATTCCTGAATGGCTCCGTCGCTACCTCCTGTCCGGTCATCAAAGTGACGAGTTTGGGCAAGGTCAATTCATTGCGTTCGAACGTGCCTACCCACTTGGCGTCCCGCAGTACGGTGAACCGCTGAGCAATTTCGAAGACTTCATTAAGCTTATGGCTCACAAAAAGAATCGAGATGCCTTTGCTTTGCAAGCCCCGCACAACGTCTAACAGAATTTCCACTTCTCGGCGAGTCAGTGCGGTCGTTGGTTCATCCATGATCAACAACCGAACGTCGTTACTGAGGGCCCGACAGATGGCTACCAGTTGCTGTTGGGCAAATGAAAGGGTCCGAACCGGCGCATCCAAATCAATCCTCAATTGAATCTTTTCGCCGACCTCTTTTGCTCGCTGCTGCACCCTTTCCAATTGAGCCGCGAGTGCCTTTCGCCAAAATTTCGGAGATCACGATATTTTCGCCGACCGTTAAGTTAGGGAAAAGAGATGGATCCTGGTAGATGACCTGGATCCCGCGGTGAATGGAGTCGGCGGCTTGTAGAGCGTGCAATGGTACTATTTTCGAACAATATCTCACCCGAGTCCGCACGTTCGACTCCTGACACTATCTTGATCAGGGTGGACTTACCCGATCCATTTTGCTCCGACCAAACAATGGATCTCCCCGTAACCTATCCCCACACTAACATCGTGTAAGGCGAGAAGTCCCCCATAGCTTTTGCTGACATGCTCCAATCGCAAGAGAAATTCTGACCGAGTGCGATGCAAGTCGTCAGGCATGAGTTTCAACTTTTATTAATCGCGATTGCTGATGAATGGCTGGAGATCCGCCCCCAGCCATTTAAGTGCCGAACGTTGAACGTTGTACGCCCGGACAGCTAGAAGTCGTAGCTCTTGCGGTTACCTTTGTCGAGGATGAGCGGTCGATCGTAGGTGATGGTGTTTCCCTGGAGTGAAGGGATTTTTCCGATCGTCGGAATCTCCGTTCCTTGCGTGACTTCCTTCTTATCCAGGACCTGTTTGGCCAACCAGATCATAGCGTAGCCGGCTTCACCCGGATCCCAAAGAATGCTTTTCGTCATTGAGCCGTCATCCAGATATTGGGCGGCCTGGTTGGGAGAGGTCGTTCCGACCACCACGGCCCCCTGGACATGCTGTTCTCTGACAGCCTGCGCAGCTCCAGGTCCACCCTGACTTCCGAAAGCCAGGAATCCGTGGAGATTCGGGTAAGTTCTTAACAGCTCGAGCGTCTTTTCCCGAGCCGCATTTTGATCTTCCGAGACCGGAAAACGATCTGCAACCACCTTCAGATCAGGATACTTCTCTTTTGCTAATTTGAGTGCCGCATCAGCCCAAAGGTTGTGCGCCGGGACTGTCAACGAGCCGACATAAACGACAAAGTCACCCTTCCCGCCTAGACCCTGCGCCAATAGCTCAAGTGCGGCCTGCCCGAACTTCTCGTTGTTGATCATTTCAATATCGAAATCGGCGTTCTTCTGATTCGGCGACTCGTGAGTGATCACCGCAATTCCAGCTTGTTTGGCCTGAGCAAACACCGGCTCAAGCGATTGAGCATTGTTCGGCACAACCAAGATAGCGTCGACGCCGCGACTGATGGCATCCTGAATCAGGCGGGCCTGTTCTGCTTCGTCGGCTGAGGCCGGCGCCTGCATATACGTTTTGACACCTAAATCTTGCGCCGCCTTTTTGGTTCCGACCTCAAGACGATTAAACCAGGGAGCGCGCAACTTGGGAATAACAGCGAACTGATACTCTTTACTGTACGCGGTACCGAGACCGCTCACTAACAGTAGACCGAGAACAAGCCGTCCAAAGGATCGGCACAACCATGAATTTTGCATAGGGCGTTTGTATTTGGGGGATTTGATTGCTGTTTAGGGGAGACGAAGTTCGGGCGGCGGGATCTTGCCGTTGTTGCCCAGTTCGATGACGATACCAACAAGAGGTTCGGTGTTGAGATAATAGAACTCATCCTCGCCGAACTTACCGCTTTGAATGACATTAATGCCTTTTTTAGCGTACTCGGCAATGGCCTGTTGGCAGTCGTCGACTTTTTCCTTAATGTGGTGCAGACCCTCTCCTTTTCGCTCCAGAAAATCGTCGTAACAGCTGTAGCCGGTGAGGGGCTGCATTAGCTCGAGCTGGGTACCACCGACCCAGGTGACGGCCAAACGATACGTATGATCGGATGGCTTGCCGAGGTACATTGATTCCCGAAGAGTCGGAGGGGCAAACGTGTAGACGTCCCAGGGACCGACTTCAAAGACTCTGGAATACGCGCTGATTGCCTTTTCAAGATCGCGCACGACATGAGCGACCTGGATGATGGAACGTTCAGATTGAGGTTTCATAGGGGGATCGCGACGGTATTCGGGGATGGTCTTTGGGGTAACCGTTGCCAGACCCCGGCCTAAAACGATTTAGGTCGCCCAAAGTTGCGGCCCGCCTTCAAGTTTGTCAAATCGTTCGTCTAAATCGCGACCTCGGAGTTCGCCATCGAAAAATCATTGTCGTCGTACCCGACACCGCAACATCTTCAAGGATTCGTGAACGCGGACAATGCTTCCGAAGCCTTTATCAGCATGGATTCGGAGTCTTCGCCTGCAACGGCCGAGACGGGCTCGCTTGTGGAATCGTGCCGAACCAGGGCTTCTGAAACCGTTGGATTACTGACTTCGCTGTGAACAATCGAAATCTCAGTGCCAGGGAGTTTCGATTCCATGAACCCGAGCAATTGTTCTCGGTGGGCAAATCCAAACGGCACTTCGATCGTAATTTGTATTCCCTCGGACACTTCAAGAATTTCGAACCACAAAGCTCGGAGTGCAACACGAATGAACTCAAGCTTGCGCGGAGCCTCTTTCTCGAGTGGCATGAAGACGCTCCGACTTGGCTCTCTGGCCGAATTACTGACGGTCTCGGAGAAATCTGCTCGGAGATTGAACTCAAACTTTAGCGCCGGGGGGTATTCGGGCAACTACAACCAGGGCCTTTCCGCCAAAGACACAAAATATTGGGTTAATCTTCCTTGATCTACACAACCTGTAGGGTATTCTGGCGAAACTCATGAACAAGCTTGGTTATCAGCCTATGCCAGTACTTTTGCGAGCCGAGCCGAATGATGCTCGTTCGACCCCTCATTCAGCAAGAATCTTACGCGTGGTTGCAACTTTGGGTACTGTGTTTGCCCTGTGCGGAGTAATCGCGATCTGTTTCATTGCGTTCAAGGCATTCCCACCCGGAACGCCGGAATCGAAAGCATCCGCCGACATTCCTATTCTTCCCGCAACCAAGGTATTGCCCACAGCCTCGGCCAACCTGGACGATGGCGTAGGCACGCTGCTACCCGATGCGAATCAGTCTCACGGTGGATCGGTCCCGGAAGAACATTCGATAGTTGATCAAACACCCATCCCTGCGGTAAGTCCTGCTTCCACGCCAGCACCCGTGCCGAAACCGGAAGCGTCTGAGAGTGATAATAGATTCCTCAAAGAAGATCGTTCCGAGGCTGCACAAATAAGTGTCGGCAGACACTTGGCGGAACCTGTGCGCAAGAAGCTCGAGAAAGAACGACTTCGAGCTGAACGCAAACGATCTCGATTGGAAGAAATGTATCAAAAGCATGCGATTTCCAGCGAGGCCTACAAAAAGGGCGAGGAGAAATACCGGAGCGAAATCGAAAGATATCGAAGGGAAATGAATGCCCATACAGAGCCGTAAAATTGAATCACGATTCTGAACATACCTCCGCGAGACAAGAGTTGGAACGGGGTGAGAAAGTTAGGCTCATTGCCTATCGGCTCTGGTTGGCGAGACGCGATCACAACATTTCAGGCGATGCCAAATGCGACTATTATCAGGCCGAGCGAATTCTTGAATCCCACAAGAATCGGAAGCTTTTATTGCTGGGATCTTTTAGCTATTCGGCTGTGGCATTTGTGCTTGGGCATTCCCCACAGGAGCACTACACGAACGCGATGAATGCCGTCACAGAGCTCAATGAACTCGCGGACGAATACGACATTAGATCTTACGCCTCACGATCGGTTCTGGATTTTTCCCAATTTGCAACATTGGATATTTCGCTGATCTCCTCCTCCGACAACACCAATTCCGTCGCGCCCATTGAATCGGCGAGTTGACCCGTATTATTGGCACCAATGATCGGCGCCGTAACAAATGGCTGCGCCAACATCCAGGCAAGAGCAACGCGCGTAGCAGTCGAATCGTGACGTTGCGCGACCTCGACCAGCTTCTCGACAACATCAAAATTTTGGTCGCTCATTCTCTGCTTATTGCCTTCCACCCGAACGCCCGAGGGGAGGGCTTGATTTCTCCGGTATTTTCCAGTCAGAAACCCTCCGGCAAGTGGGCTGTAAGGCAGCACCCCGATCCCGTATCTTGAACAGACTGCCGCAAGCTCCCTTTCAAAATTGGCCCGGACAGGGGCCACCAGGCTGTATTCCGGTTGAATCGATACGAATGATTCGTACCCATGTCTTTCGGATGCCCACAAAGCTTGCATCAAACGCCATGCACTGAAATTCGAGCAGCCGATATACCGCACATAACCTTTGCGGACAAGATCGCTGAAAGCGGAAAGCGTCTCCTCGATCGGTGTGCGAGGATCGATGTAATGCGCCTGATAAAGATCGATATAATCGACCTGCAAACGCTTTAGACTATCTTCGCATGCTCGCAATATCCATCGTCTGGACAACCCCTCTCGCTGCAAGGGGTGATCGTCCCCCTCCGAAAAGTCCTGACCCATCGCGGCCCGGACCTTCGTGGCCACCAAAACTCGATCGCGATTGCCCGTCGCCTTCAGCCACCGTCCGATTATCTGTTCTGAGATACCACCGGGATTGTTTGGTGCCCAAACCGAGTAACAATCCGCCGTGTCGATCAGATTCCCGCCTGCATCTAGGTAAGTACTGAGGATCGCATGCGACGCGGGCTCATCGGCACTCCAGCCGAATTGCATTGTTCCAAGAGCGATCGGGGACACAAGGAGCCCCGTATTTCCGAGCTTCCGATACCGAACTTTTGCATTCACAGAGCGACGCTAATTCTTTGAGCGCGGACAAAGTCAAGGACCGAAAATGAACAGATCCATCACTTTTTGCGATCGATCAGCTCTTTGTGCATATTTTGTATTATCTTCCATCTTAATCATCCGGCCACCGGAAATGAGGTTTTATGACTCCCTTTACGGAAACGCTCACCATTCGTGAAACCGCGTCGCGCACCGGTCTGACAACTCATACATTGCGATATTACGAACGGCTTGGACTCATTGCCGCCGACCGGTCAGCAAGCGGTCACCGCCGTTACCGAAGCAGTGATATCGAGTGGATTAACGTCTTGATCTGCCTTCGGGACACTGGAATGCCGATCCAGAGAATGATCGAGTTCGCCAAGCTCGTCCGCAAGGGCGAATCGACGGTTCCTCACCGCGTCGCGTTGCTCCAGACCCATCGTGGGGAAGTCCTCGCGAATATCGATCGATACCGCCGTTATTGGTCTTTTCATAAGTTAGGTGATGTTGCAGCGTTTAAAAAATGACCGAATCAGGACCGGGCTTTTCGCCATTCTTTTTAATGCCTCATGGGTCTTTTTGATCAGTTCTTCTTTGTTAGTTGCTTGGTGCGCCTTCAATTCTTGAGATTTCAAATGACTCCAAACCCCCTCATCCGGATTGAAATCCGGCGAGTACGTCGGCAGGTGGAACAACTCTAGCCTTTTCTGGGCGGCGACGAAAGCCTTTACACTTTTGGCGATGTGTGGGCTTGCCTGATCTGCAATCACAAAGATCTTTCGTCTCGGATATTCAGCGAGCAACTCTTTGAGGAAGTGAATGAATACAGTGGCATTGACTCTCTCCGATGGAATCTTGAAAAACAATCGACCTTGCAGGCTCAGAGCGCTCATGACCAGTACGCTGGCTCTCTTGCCCGTAACGCGAACTATCGGAGTCTTTCCCACCGGTGCCCAGGTTCTGCCCACCGTTGGAGTCAATCGAACCACCGACTCGTCTTCGAAGAAGAGCAGAGCGCGCTGGCTCCTGGCCAGACGCTTGATCCGAGGCCATTCGGTCGCTATCCATCGAGCACGCGCTTTAGGATCTTGTTCCAGCGCACGCCGTTCAGGCTTTTGACAACTGAGCTTTAGTTTCTTGAGTTCCCTCCAGAGCGTCGGGACAGAAACAGCCAGATTCAATTCAGCGCTGATAACTTGCCTGATACGCTGACAGGTCCAGAGTGGATGCTCATAACCAAATTCAGTGGCCGGATGTTTAACCAGCTTTAAAATCGCTTTGCCGTGTCGCTTGCAATCCAATTTGGGCGGCCTGCCTGTCGCCTTGCGTTCTTTAAGAGCCCACTGTCCATCTCGCCGCCATTTTGTAAGCCAACGTGATACACTGCCCCAATGTACCCCCAGCAGCTTCGCGATCTCCGCGACACCTTTCCCCGCTTGGTACGCTTCGATAGCACGAAAGCGCATCTCCTCCAATATATTGTGCGGTAGCGTCCTCCCATCCCGGGGCATACCACAAGATGTAGAACATCACCTTCATTTTGAAAAGATAAATATCACTTAAATTATGAAATGACCAATATCTGCAAGTGATTGAGCAAAAGATCCGAGCCTATTCAACTCTCAAAACGGCAGATGGTCTATAATTTTGGCTCTGGGCAGACCCAACGCGAGATCCCCGTCCGTCGTGTCAACGATCGCGCTGCATCTCGCCGGTTGGAGCTCCTGTGCGGGCACAATGTTACAAATTCGTAACATACGGAATCTTGCATCTCAGCGAAGCGCAAAGTCTGGTGCGTCACACCTATTAACCAAGGGAAAAATGAGTCTCTCTCAATCAAGCTTTAAGATTGAAATCAGGCTCTATTTTGTTTGGTTTAACAATTGAACCGCGAACCTATGAAATCTGGCAAGCCTTTAGCTGTCATTTGGTGACCTGTGGATTCCCATGCAGTGCCCTCACATTTCGTGCGAAAAAATCAAAATCTGGCTCCTTTATTCAGCTCAACCTATGAAAATGATTCACTATTCGTTGGTCGCAACTTACGTCGCGGTTTTCGCGGCGGTCGATGCACCCCATAAATTGTTGGCCTCGGATGCGCTCGATTTGAAATCCGCAATTTCAGCGATCGGCTTCAGTGATCCGCTTCTGGCCGAAGCAGCAGCTGGAAGTTCAAAGAAACCCGCCGTCAAAGCGCCAAAAGTTAACGTCGATCAACATGGCGTAATTTTAAAGGGCTATGACGCAGTTGCATATTTCAAACAACACCAAGCTGTCAAAGGTGATCCGAAATACTCAAGCTCCTACGGAGGAGCGACTTACTATTTCGCATCTGTGGACGACAAAAGCGCGTTCGACAAATCTCCGGCGAAATATGCCCCGCAATACGGCGGTTTTTGCGCAAACGGGATGAAGAACCGCAAACTCACGATATCGACCCAAACGTTTTCTTCGTCTACAAAGGGAAGCTTTACGTTTGCGAAAGCCCGAAAGCGGGAAAGATTTTCTACTCAAATCCCGACGTCAATATTCAAAAAGCGGACGCTAACTGGAAGATTTATGAACCACCGTCAAATCCAGGTTTCCGTCGCGAACTCGGAAGTTAATCAAGCGAAACAAGATCCGACCACCTGTACTTCCGCTCGGCGAACCCGAGGGGCTTTATTGCCCCTCCGGCCTGGGAAAGAAAATTGGCGTCGGCACCAATGAAATACAGCCTGGAAGCCTTTACTACGTTGCGCCGTGGCTCGGTCGCTATGCGGCTAGGCACGCGGACCTGCTGGCAGAATGCTTTCGCTCCTTAGCCCAACTGTCCGGAGAGCAAAGTCGAACAGGCTTCGAGCCTGTCAGGCGTGTTCATGCCATTGGGATCGCCGATGAATCAGCTGTGATAACCGTAATTGAACTTGAGTACGGCGGAGTACGGAATTTTCTTCCCGGTGTGGTGGACGTGCATCAACATCTCCTCGCTCTTCTCCGGATGGCCGTATTCAGAATCGTATTTGCCTTCCGCGTTGAGAGCTCCGAGGAAATGTCCCGCTTCATGAGCCATCGTGCTGTCGGACCGGCTGTCGGCGATCAGGGCGACACGCTCTTTGGCATTGGTGGCGCCCTTGTCGGGAGTCCCTCCGTCCGTCACTTTCCGAACTAGAAAAAACGTCAACGCGGATCCTGAATCACGTTCGTCCAGAAATCCCTTAGGCAACTTCTGCATCTCGATGACGTCTGTCTGCGGCGAAAGACCGTCGATCGTTGCCGCGTCAGTGCGGCCAAGTTCGAAGTAAACGTTGGCCTGCGGATTCCAGATGGCATTCATCTCATCCAGCAGCTTCTTGGGATCAGCGGCGCTTCCGAGGCTCACAGGTCGCTTGCCATCGAGGACCTGAACCGGACGAATGGCAACTTTCACCGTCTTCTTATCAAGCACGATGACTTTGAGCGTCGCTTCGGCCTTGCGCGTCTTGGTGTTCTTTGCTTCGACTCTCACCTTGTCGAATCCAACCGGAGCGTCAGCCTTGATCCTGAAAATACGCCAAGAACCCTCATCGAATCGTCGCTTCGCCTCTGCGGGATTCGAGGCATTCCGTGCCGCGCCAGTGCGTTCCTCTTTGCTCTTGAACTCGTAGACATGCACCTTTGAGGGAAGAGTGGACCGCACGTCGAGGTCCCTGGCCCCTTCCAGGATCACCAGGGTCGAGCCGCCGCTAGGGACGACGATCCCCTGCCCACTCGTAGGCAAATTCTCATCGACCCCCGAATACGCGGCGACTTCAAGAAAGGTTGCGGCCATACCAAGCAGAAGACTACGCCTCCGCGCGCGATTCTAAAAGCTCGTTTGTACTCTCCTGCTCAAATATCCCTCCAGTCTGATAAGGATCTTGTAACAATCCCGGTCACCCACCTCGTCTGTAAGTTTGGAAAGATGCCCGTGGATGAGGCGCTCGAGAATGCAGCTCACCTGGTTGAGTTGCTCCTTGTCATAGTGTAGAGATTTCACTCTGGAGGAAACCAGAACGTAATTGGACTTGTGGATTGCCTGTTCCAACCACGCGCTGGCAGTTCGGGAAAAATGCGACGCGAATCGGAAACTTGTAATGATAATGAAGACTTATTGTCGACGCTGGATACGAACGTTGACGGCTGTGAGCGGTCTGCTAATGGCCGGCGGCAATTTGGATTCAATCACTTCAGAGAGCATTGGCTCAGAATCCTAAATCGGATTTTTTATCTTGGTGGAGAATACCGCTGCTGAATCTGTTTTCAGGCCGGAGCGCGAGACGGATCCTACGCCGAATCCCGCGCCGACTCCAACTCCGAGCGATGATTGGGCGAGGCAATGGACAAGGGCTTAAACCCTGAGCATTATACACAATCCAATAGGCGGGGGAAGCGCTCGCAAGCCCGGCGACCAGTTCTGATTGTCTAGAAGGCATCGCTCGGTGCGAACAAAATACAGGCTGGAAGCCGATGCTACTTTGCTCTCCAGAGTCTGGAGCGATATCTCAAGGCCATCCCGTCAGTACCTCCGCGAACCCACAGCCGCGACGCGACGGCGTAACGTAGATGAGTCTCTCGTAAGTCAGTTAGATAAAAACGAAGTACATATTCCATTATTCGTATTGGTGGAAGATAGAAGGAACATTTACTTGGTTTAAGTGATGGAGCTATCAATACCAGCTTATTGGCGATATTGCTTTTTGGCAGAACAATGGCGTTGTTGTTGTGGGTTACGATGCGGCTTCGGCAGGTAACGCTTGCCGAATTGAAGGACCATCATGAGATTTGCTAACTCTTCTCTCGAATTCCTCCGCCGCATTTCAATCCGACGCCGCTCGGCTCAACACGGCGTGGAGTCAATCTCTGAGTACGTTGAATGGCGTGCAGCGCAGGTGACGCCAGAACACCTTGCTCAGCTCCGGACAGATCTGCCCCTCTTGAAAAACCAGTTCGCCCTCATAGCGGTGCCGCAATTCCCGCGCCTGCAGCAACAGTTAAAGCTGCTGGCAGACTACTTCGAGGATACTGCGGACGGCGTGTTCCCGGCTGGGTCTGATGGAATCGCGAAGGGAGACTGCGTTTGCCCTTCGTTATACTGCCATAGAAACAGACATCATCCCAGATTTCATTCCTGAAATCGGCTACGCCGATGACTC
>CAVTQD010000044.1:0-174529 GCA_963736745.1 uncultured Verrucomicrobiae bacterium
TAGTGAGACATACTATTAGGAGTTATTAGCCACGGTGTCGGTCCGGTGACAGATGGTTAGCTTTCCCGGACGACACCGGAACGCGGAGGGTTTCTACCGCTCGTTGATCGGAGTGTATGGACGGGATGCCGGCCCGATGTAATCGGCATTTGGGCGTATCAGTTTGTTATGGGCGCGCTGCTCTTTAATGTGCGCTGCCCACCCGGCTACCCGTGCTAACACGAAGATCGGCGTGAATAGCGGCGTCGGAATACCCATGAAATGGTAGGTAGAGGCCGAGTAGAAGTCCGCGTTGGCAAAAAGCCCCTTTTTCTCTTTCATCACCCTCTCCACCGCTTCCGAGATTGCGAAGAGATAGCCGTCGCCCTCTTTTGCAGAAGGTGCCAATTTGCGTGCACATTCCTTGATAACGGCATTGCGCGGATCAGAATAGCGATAGACAGCATGGCCGAAGCCCATGATTTTCTCTTTCCGCGCTAGCATTTCGTAAACGGCTTCACGCGCTTCGTGTGGCGTCTTGAATTTTGAGATCAATTCCATCGCGGCTTCGTTCGCGCCTCCGTGCAGAGGGCCGCGCAGGGTGCCGATGGCGCCGGTAACGCATGAGTAAAAGTCCGACAGCGTCGCCGCGCAGACTCGCGCAGTAAAAGTGGAAGCGTTGAACTCATGCTCGGCATAGAGAATCAGCGAGATGTCCATACAGCGCCGATGTTCGGGACTGGGTTTCTCCCCGTTGAGCATCGTCAGCAAGTGACCCGCCAGCGTCTGCTCATCCGTTTCGGGATCGATCCGTTTGCCGTGGTGCGTGAATTGGTACCAGTAGCAGATCATGGAGGAGAGGCTCGCCAGCAACCGTTCGGCGATAGAGTCCTGGTGCGTAAAATCCTTCTCCGGCTCCAGCACGCCAAGCATGGATGTGCCCGTGCGGAGGACGTCCATCGGTTGGGTCTCCTTCGGAATGCGCTCGAGCACTTCTTTGAGCGCCGTAGGCAGGGATCGCAATCCCTTCGACCGTTGCGTGAAATCGTTAAGCTCCTGTCGGTTTGGCAGGGCGCCCTTCAACAGCAGGTAGGCGACCTCCTCAAAAGTGGCGTTCTCCGCGAGGTCTTCGATGTCATAACCGCGGTAGGTCAGGCCGATACCTTCCTTGCCTACGGTGCAGATGGCGGTCGAGCCCGCGGATTGTCCGCGCAGACCCTCATGTGAAATGACTGGTTTAGCGTCGCTCATAAATTTAAATTTTCTGATTTTTGTATATAGTTGATCCAACTTGTCTTCGAAGGAATGATAATTCAGAACGTCGTACAGCTGCTCGCGCGTTTGCATCTGGTCGACGACATCTTTTTGAGTCCCTGTTTTCCGTATCGTTTCGTAAACACGAACTGCCGCCGCACTCATCGCGCGAAATGCGCTCAAAGGGTATAGAACAAGTCGAACTCCAACCCCTCTGAGTTCTTCGACCGTGAACAACGGCGTCTTTCCAAACTCTGTGATATTCGCCAGGACCGGGACCGGCACCGCCCTGGTAAAGTCTCGGTAATCTTCCAAGGAATACAATGCCTCAGCGAAAATCATGTCCGCACCGGCCTCAACATACGCCACAGCCCGGTCGATCCCTGCCTGCACCCCTTCCGAAGCAACCGCGTCGGTGCGAGCCATCACGACAAATTGATCGTCCATGCGCGCATCGACCGCAGCCTTGATTCGATTCACCATTTCTCCCGAGGAAACGAGCGCTTTGTTCGGGCGGTGCCCGCATCGCTTGGCTTGCTCCTGATCTTCCAGATGACAGCCTGCGGCCCCGGCGCGGGTCAGATCGCGCACGGTCCGGGCAATATTGAACGCACTCCCCCAGCCTGTGTCCGCATCAACAAGGAGAGGTACCTCAGTAGTAGCAGTGATCCGACGCACATCTTCACAAACATCGTTCAAAGTCGTGATCCCGAGGTCCGGCAATCCAAACGAAGCGTTTGCGGCTCCGGCTCCGGAAAGATAGAGCCCTTTAAATCCTGCGCGCTCGGCCAATCGCGCGCAATAGGCGTTGATAGTACCCGCTACCTGAAGCGGGACCTCTTCTTTAACAGCTTTTCGCAAATTCAATCCTGCAGACATAACCAAGCGTCCAGTGTTTCTTTCGATTCAGCCAACCGGATTTTGCTCTTTCCGGACAATGGTAGACCTCAGGCGTGCTTAGATCGCCCAAGTGTTATTTCCCTCCCACGCTGGCCTGAATGGCCGTCGCAAAATCTTACCGGAAAGCGTTGCGGCAGCTTGACCGATCTGGCTCGCCAGAATAAACTGGTTTCCGCCTAATCCTGCGTAGCCGAAAGTCGAGCACGACTGCGTGCGAATCCAGTTTGAGGTGAATTCATCCAGGGCTTCTCCGGCTAGGACCACTCTCGGCAAACAGCTCACGGCATGTTGTCGCACGTACTTCGGATTCTGTTTGCGCGTCAGGCGGACCGTCGTCGCCGAGGAAGACATCACCGTCGCCAGTGGATTTTTCCGCCTGACTCCTTTGCCAAAAGGGTGTCGGGTCGGTCACTGACCAGTTATACAGGCCACGGTAAGAGCTGGAATTGTTCATGGGGACGGGCGGCACGGTTTGTAATGAAGACAATAAAGCCTCGCCAACCGGATATCGGAATTACTTTGTTTCTGTCGGAGCGATAGGTTATAGCTATTGCCGTCGCTCCCCTATGGAACTCCGTCACGCGCGGTACTTCGTCGCTGTTGCCGAAGAACTCAATTTCCGGCGTGCAGCCGAACTTCTTCATTTGGCCCAACCCTCGCTCAGCACGCAGATTCGCCTGTTGGAAGAAGATGTCGGAGTTCAACTGCTCGAGCGAGACAGTCATAAAGTCGAATTGACCCCTGCCGGCCGGAGCTTTCTCGAAGGGTGCCGAAGGCTGCTTCAGGATGCGGACAATTATACTAGAACTGCGCGCCGGATCGCGCGCGGGGAGAGCGTACCCCTCTCGATTGGATTTGTTCCATCCCTTGCCCACGGACTGCTTCCGAGCATTCTTCGCCTCTTCCGACAACGATTTCCAGACGTGCAACTTTTACTGAGCGAAATGGATTCGACGGCTCAAATCGAACAGATCGCCGGCAATCGCATTGACCTCGGGTTAATCGGGCTCGGCTTACCGAAAGATATTCCCGAACTGGAAATCGTCATAGTGGCTGAAGAGCGATTGGTCGCAGCCATCCCTCAAGATCATCCGCTGGCCCATAAATCGCGCAAGTCAATCCCGCTAAAAGCCTTGGCCAATGAACGTTTTCTCCTCGGTTCACGAGTGAACGCGCCGGTCTTCAATCCGTGGATTATCGTCTTATGCCAGCAGGCTGGGTTTCAGCCCCATGTAGTTCAGGAGTCCGGCCAACCGATGACCGTCCTGAACTACGTCGCGGCGGGTCTTGGTGTGACAATCTTACCTGAGCAGTTCAGCCGGTTAGTTACCGCCGGAGTCTGTTTTATACCGCTTGCTCGGCCGACACCAGGATACCGTTACTGTGCCGCTCGCATGCGGAACAACCGCAATCCGGCCCTGGCAAATTTTATCCGGATCGCTTGCGAGGTCGGTAAAGGAGTTGGGGGCGCCGGTTAGGCCTGGAGGGAGGTGCGGTGGGTTGAAACCGAATGGCGCCGACTAAGATAAGGAGGGTTTTGGGACGATTGATAGCCGCGGAAGCGGAAAGGCTGCCGGAGCCATCCCGCGGGTTTCAGCCCTGAGCTCTATACACAATTTGGAGAAAGGGCAGGTGCGGGATAAGCGCTCAAACATAAAGTGATTGCGCTCCGATACAGGCTGGAAGCCGATACTACGTTACGCCGTCGCGTCGCGGCTGTGGGTTCGCGGAGTATCTGCGGGATGGCCTTGAGATATCGCTCCAGACTCTGGAGAGTAAAGTAGCATAGGCTTCCAGCCTGTATTTTGTTTGCACCGGGCGATGCCTTCTAGACAATCAGAACTGGTCGCCGGGCTTGCGAGCGCTTCCCCCGCCTATTGGATTGTGTATAAAGCTCAGGGTTTCAGCCCGTGCCGATCAATCTCTCAATCTGTCCGCTATAAAGCGGGGGGGCCGGCGGCCGATATTCAATCCAGGTGCCGTACTCCGGCTTCCTCCGCCAACCCGATGGCGCGTCCGTTGGCTCTGCTGCTTCCGGGAAAAAATCCTACTCTTCCGCCTGAATCGATCTCCGGACTCATCCTGTTTTCCCTTGGTTTTGCTGTGTTTGTTATCCGGGTTTGATTAAACTCCTGTCTATCGGTTAGGTGGCCGGACGCCATCCGGCATCGGCCCAGAGTTCGCCACTTACGGCGGCGTTGGTTACCATAAAGCAAATGGCATCGGCGATTTCCTCCGGCTTGATCAGCCGTTTCAGCTGGGTTTGGGGAAGCACTTTGGTTCGGATGTACTCTTCGCCGAGCGCCCGCACCATCGGGGTGTCGGTAAATCCCGGATGGATCACGCTGCAGCGGACCCCGTAATACATTGACTCGGCCATGAGAGTGGAAGCAGCTCCTTCCAGGCCTGCCTTGGTCGAGGAGTAGGAGATTTGTCCGACATTGCCGACTGAGGCAATCGATCCGAGGAAGACCACTGCTCCCTGCAATCCTTCCTCCGGCTGCCAGCGTTTGAGACCGCGGGACGCACGATCCTTGGCCACCGCTGCCACCAGCTCGATTGCCCAGTAGATCGGGGCAATCATGTTGATTTCCACCACTTTTCGAAAATCCTCCATCGGGTAGATCACCACCTGGCCGCTCTGCTTATCGATGCGCACCGCCAGCGCGTCCTTGGTGATCGCCGCCGCCGGCACACAGATGCGCGGCACCCCTGCCTTTGTGGTGACGTCGGCGTAAACTTCCTGCCGGAAAGCCGTGTCAGTGGTGTCCCCGCGGTAGGCGATCGCGACCTGACGGCCGGCCGCGGTGTTTATTTCGCGGGCCACCTGCGCAACCCGGTCACTGAAATCGACCAACGCGATGCCGACTGCTCCGCGCTGTGTCATGTCCAGAGCCAGGGCTTGTCCGATACCGCCTGCGGCTCCGGTGATCACCGCGACCTGTCCTTTAATCGAGTGCATATTGACGGCGCCGCCGGACGTCGTCTCAAGGGTGCTAACTTTGGGTGTGTCGAGGCCCGGCTTCTCGATGGTCCCAGGGATAAAGGAGTTCATGAATCAATATTACAAGTTCCCAGGCCAGTCGTCTTGCCTTTTTTTGCTTTTGCGTTACCTTTTTTTGCGATTGCATCAAAAGCTTTTGACAGAAAAGGCGGGCCGGCCGAAGATTAAGCTATTCCAAGCATCGACGGCGGGGTCGTTCTTTGGAAAGCAACACCCCATGGCGAAAAACAACAGCGACGAACCTCGAACACTGGAAATCCGAAAATACCAGAACCGGCGCTACTATGACAGCACTCGCAGCCGGCACCTGAGCCTGCAGCAGATTCACAAGCTGATCATCGAGGGGTACAATATCCGCGTGTTGGACGCGAAGACGAACGAGGACATCACCTCGAAGGTTCTCACCCAGATTCTCCTCGAATATGAACCGGTCAAGCTGGACATGTTCTCGAATGAATTGCTCACCCGTGCAATTCGCGTGAATGACCGATTGCTCAAGGATTTCGTGGACGTTTACTTCCGGCAGGCGTTCGAGGCGTTCTGCGGATCGCAAAAGCAGGTCGATCAGATGCTCCGTCAAGTCCATCATTTGACCTCCGTGCTGCCCGCGGCCGCGTCATCGGCCGCCAACCTTCTCCCGCCGTGGATACCTCTTTCCGCTCCCCTTCCGCCCGCGCCGGCTCCGGCCAGCGAGTCAAATGAGGATCCCGGATCCGCTGGCAGTACAAAACGAGATGGCAGCGCTTCGCGAAGAGGTTTCGAAACTGAAGGCACAATTCAAACTCCGCAGTTCCGCGCCGCGCAAAAAGAAAAAGAGGTAGCCGCATGCCCGCGCTGCCGCACATTCTTCCCGGCAAGGACAAGGATGCCGCCGCCGTTCTGGTAGAACTTCTAAAACCAGGTGCGTGGATCCCCCCGGCACACGCGCGGTGGCTCCCGGTAATCGAGGCACTTCTTGAGGCCTTTCTGCGGCACTTCGACCGCGCGGTGCTGATCCAGTTTCTGGATCACCAGCGCGCCCTTCCGCCATCCGCATCAGCCGCTGCACGCGCGGCGCGAATGGCGGGGGAATTGACCGCTTTGCACAAAATATGTCAGATGCTGGCGCGGAATCCGCGCCTTCCAGCAGAGGCTCGCGCAGCACTCGCGCCCTTGGAAAGCCTCCCGCCGGAAGCAATTCCGGATACGGCCGTCTCGGCGGCGGTCGCTCTTGCCGTGCAGGCGCGGCCGGATTTGGAGCTGGATCCGGAGAATCCGAAAGTTGCTCGTGGCAGCGTGGCCGATGTCTTCCGGTTTCGGGATCGAACTTCTGAAGGCAACGCCATCGCGTTCAAAACCGTGCGCGCGGACTCGTTGCTGCGCATTCAAAACGAGGCCGCCATACTCATGCGGATGGCTAAAGATTGCCCGGCGGTTGGCGTCGTCGCCGGACCCAATTTCGCAGCCGCCCTGGCGGAAGCGCTTCGAGATGCGGCTGGCGCGCTACTGCGCGAAATCGACTTCGTCGGGGAGGCGGCGAATCTGCGGGATGCGCGTGCCTTTTACAAATTCAACCGCCGCATCCGCGTCCCGGCAACCATCGGCATCCCGGTCGATCGGGGAATCTTTATGGAGTTCGTCGAGGGCGTTCCGCTTCTCGACGCTCCGCTCGACTACGAATCCCGGCGCGATGCTGCCCGGCTTGTTTTTCGACGCCTGGTCCTCGATCCGTTGTTTTCCGGACTTCCCGAATCCATTTTCCACGCCGATCCGCATGCCGGGAATCTCATGGTGCAAACGCAGAAACATGCCCCGCTCACGCTCGTGCTTCTGGACTGGAGCCAGGCGGGCCGGCTCTCCGCACCGCTGCGCCACGCGCTCATCGCACTCTGTCTTTACTGCGTTACCGGCGACGAGCCATCGCCAGAGGTCCTGACGCGGCTACTCGAGAGTCATCGGAAGTCCATCCGGATTCCGCTGCCTCAGGGCGCTGGCGATCCATTGCACGCCGCGTTCGAGATCGTGCAGCAACTGGCTCTGCAGGGCCATCCAGTGCCGCTCAACCTTCTCCTCCTGCGCAAATCCTTCCTGACGCTGGACGGAATTACGCGCCAGCTCGACCCCGATTTCAACGCCTGGCTGGAAACCCTCGCGTATGCCTCCGGAGTGTTCGCAAGCGAAGCCGCCGTGCGAACCTGGAGCATTCCATTCCCGTGGCTCGACCGGCCCGATTTTTATCGTTCCGGGCTGCCCACGCGAACGCTCGCGGCTCATTTCGCGGGCACCATCACAAAAGATTGTGCATATGCACAAAAACTTGTTGACGCGTTTCGGAAATCCGTGCGATGTTTCATTGCAGAAGCTCAGGAATCACCCGGAGCCATTGAAAACAAGGAAGAAAACATGAGTGCAACAGATACAAAAAAGGCAACCGCGGCAACGTCGGAAACCATTGACGAGGTCTTTCACGAGGCCATGCGCAGTTATGAGAAGGCCCTGAAGTCGGGCATTCAACTGCAGGAGGAATCAGTGAACCTCTGGAAAGACCTGCTCACCAAGCTCGGCTCCCCCGAGGAGTTCCAGGCGAAGCTCGAGTCGATGACGGCGGACGCTTTCCCGAAGGCTCGCAAGCGGATGGAGGAGTTTGTCGAGACGTTCAACCGCACGAGCAATCAGACGATTGATCTGTTCGAGAAAACGCTGGGCGTTTACCAGGCCACCTCGGTGCCCGATGCGCAGCGCCGCGTGCAGGATCTGATCGAAAGCTCGCTGAGCACCCTGCGGGTCAACGTTCACAGCGCCCTGAACACGAACGCTAAAATCATAGCTTCGTGGAAGGAACTCGTGGATCGTTTCGGCCCGGCCGTGAAGTAATTACTTGAGCCAATAAGAACACACTTGGCGATCAAGCAATGCTCAAGGAAATCCACCTTGCCGGCAGCTTAGGACGCTGTTCGGCGGCATTTGCGGCGCTTTCGCCGATGTCTCGGCAGTCGAGGTCGGCAAAAACGGCGGTGGAGCGGTCCGGCGTGAAGCCGGAGGACGTCAAAGAACTCCTCGTGGGGACATCCTCAGCAGCACCCTCCGCCCAACCCCCCGCGCGCCAGATCGAGATTGGGGAGGACCAAATGGACTTTACGATTTTAATAAAACTTTTGCCACTTTTTGGCTTTACCTATTTCGTAGTGCTTCCGGTTAGCCTGGCTTACATAGTGAAGTGGATTATTCACTACTGGTTTAGGTAACCGTCTTCGGCGGCGGAATGGGAATCGCAATGGCCTTTCAACTAACATAGATTGTGGGGCGTTTCGGGCAGCCAAATCGCGCCGCCCGAAGCCCCAAGAACCAACCTAGCAACTTTAGAAAAAACCCACTATGAGCGATAACATGAACAAAGGCTTCGAGCAGGTCGCCGCTTTCCAGAAGCTCTGGACGGACTCCTTCGCGAACATGGCCAGCGTCTGGTCTCAGTTTACCCCCGGCTCCCCGCCCTCCGACGAGATGCGCAAGATGCGGGGCGGAATGCTGAAAGTGCTGTCCGAAACCTGGGATGAATACATGCGGACGCCCCAATTCATGGAAATGATGAAGGCGTCGCTGAACGGCGTCGCTCGACCTCAAAAAGATGGCTCGCGACGGAATGAACCGAGTGCATGAACAATTCGAAAGCCCCAGCAAGGAGGATATCGATGGCGTGTTGCTGGCCATCCGCCATGTGGAGGGACGGCTTCTCGACCGGCTCGAAGGACTCGATGACCGGGTGGCGAACCTGGACGAAAAAATCGACAAGATTGATCAGCGGATCGCAAAGCAGGAGAATGCCATCGAACAGCGGGGACAGACTCCAAAGACCAAGGCACAGAAACCGGCGGCCACCCCAGGCGCCAAACATTCACCCAGCAAATGAGCACAACTACTTCTCCTGAAATGGACAGAAAAACTAGCGATGGAGCCGACTGGGAGGCATGGCAGACCTCCTTCATGAACGAGACGTTCACGAACTTGCGGCGTTTTACCAGCATTCCGTTCCTGCCCGAGAAAATGGAGCGAGTCCGCAAAGGGGTGACTCCCCGGGAGATTGTTTACGAGGAGGACCGGCTCAAAGTTTACCACTACATCGGAGAGGGCGAACCCAGGTTCAAAACGCCCCTTTGTTTCGTGTTTGCGCTGGTGAACCGGCCTTACATCATGGATCTCAAGGAAGGCCGCAGTATCGTCGCAAACTACGTTAAAGCCGGCTTCGATACCTACCTGGTGGACTGGGGCACGCCCACGCGGGCGGAGCGCTTCCTGACCACGGACGACTATGTCAACGGCTACCTGCTTAACGTCGTCGAATATCTGCGGGAGAGGACTGGCTCAGATCAGGTGAACCTTCTGGGTTACTGCATGGGTGGCACATTGAGCACCATGTTTACCGCGATCCACCAGGACCTGGTGAAGAACCTTGTTCTGCTCGCCACCGGCATTGACTTCTCCACGCGCGATGGCCTGATCAATCTGTGGACCGATCCACGTTACTTCGATGTCGATAAGTTCGTGGATGCCATGGGCAACATCCCCGCGGAGTTTCTCCAGTCGGCCTTTCTCATGTTGAAGCCCATCGCCAACCTGATCGAAAAGCCCATCAACCTGATGGAAAACATCCACCGGGACGAATTCGTGGATGACTATCTCCATATGGAAACGTGGCTCAACGACAACATCCCGGTGCCCGGCGAGGTCTATCGCGAGTTTGCGAAATACCTCTTCCAGCAAAACCTGCTGACGAAAAACCGGATGCCTCTGGGCCGGCACATCGTCGATTTGCGCAAGATAACCTGCCCGCTGCTGAACCTGATGGCCCGCAACGACGACCTGGTACCGTGTTCCCAGACCGAGCCGCTGAACGACCTGGTCAGTTCCACCGACAAGGAAAAGATCATCTGGCCGGCCGGGCACATTGGACTCGCCGTCAGCGGCCGGGCTCAAAAGGAGCTGTGGCCGCGAGCCGTCGACTGGCTCATCAAGCGCACCGATTGAGACGCAGCAGTCCCGTCCAGACCTGCCGTGCGAGACCGGGAAAAACCAGGGGCAGCGTCGCCTTCGCATTGTCCTACAGCCGTCCTGTAATTGGTCTGGCTCTGCTTAAAAAAAACCGCACGAGAATAGGATTCAGAACATGACTCCGGATGGTCCATCATCGGAGGGGGGTGATTATCGCAGGTGGTCGCAGTAGTAGGTTACTCGAGCGTAAGAGTAGCCTGACGGCGGGCCGCTACGCGTTGACTATTCTGTCGCGGAGCAGCTCTCTCGCTCCGGGGGGAGTTTTAACAGCCGGCACTACCCTGGCAATCTACCCCATCTGCATGGCCCAAGAAACCCAGGCAAAAGAAGCCGGAGCACTGATGATTGGCAAAAATTAATATGAAGAACAAATTGAAGTTACCTGACGGTGTTACCATTACGACCACAATTTCTCGGTCGACAGAGGAGATAGTCACCCCCGAAGCTGTCGAACTCATAGTGGCGCTTCATCGCAACTTTAATCAACGGCGCAAAGAGCTTCTGCAGAGAAGAGAGCAAAGACAGGCTGACTTGGACGCCGGCAAAACGCCGGATTTCCTGCCGGAAACCCAGCAGGTGCGGACCAGCGATTGGAGGGTGGCTCCGATCCCCGCAGATCTGCAGGATCGGCGAGTCGAGATCACCGGGCCGACGGATCGCAAGATGGTCATCAACGCATTGAACTCGGGCGCGAAAGTCTTCATGGCCGATTTCGAAGATGCCAATACGCCCGCGTGGGAAAACTTAATGGAAGGCCAGTGCAACCTGCGGGATGCAATTCGGCGAACCATCGAATTCACAAGTCCGGAAGGCAAGGAATATCGGCTCAAGGAGCAAGTTGCAGTGCTGTTGGTTCGGCCGCGTGGGTGGCATCTGCCGGAAAAGCACTTCTTAGTCGATGGAGAGCAAGTGTCAGGCAGCCTGTTTGACTTTGCGCTGTATCTGTTTCATAACGCGAAGGAGCTTCTGGCGCGCCGATCCGGACCCTATTTTTATCTACCAAAGCTCGAAAGCCATCTGGAAGCGCGCCTCTGGAACGATGTTTTCAATTTTGCTCAGGATTCGCTAGGGATTGCCCGCGGTACGATTCGAGCGACCGTGTTGATCGAGACGATTCTGGCGGCGTTTGAGATGGATGAAATTCTCTACGAATTGAAAGATCATTCTGCCGGCCTCAACTGCGGCAGATGGGATTACATTTTCAGTTGTATTAAACGCTTCAGGAATAAGCCGGAGTTCATCTTGGCAGATCGAGCGCTGGTGACCATGACTACGCATTTTATGCGCTCCTATTC
Organism: uncultured Verrucomicrobiae bacterium; assembly: GCA_963736745.1. Classification (GTDB taxonomy): domain Bacteria; phylum Verrucomicrobiota; class Verrucomicrobiia; order Chthoniobacterales; family JAFAMB01; genus JAFAMB01. The sequence continues at coordinate 11,458 of CAVTQD010000044.1, forward strand.
ATTGCTGTGTATCAAGACCTGTCATCGCAGAGCGATTCACGCCATGGGAGGCATGGCCGCCCAGATTCCGGTTAAAAATGACCAGAAAGCGAACGATGAGGCCTTCGCAAAGGTTCGTGCGGACAAGGAACGAGAAGCCAAGGATGGGCATGATGGCACATGGGTGGCACACCCGGGGATGGTGCCAACGGCTTTGACGGCATTTGATGCGGTAATGAAGACGCCGAATCAAATCGATCGAAAGCGTGAAGATGTTCAGATCACCGCGGCGGATATTCTGAAATTCGGCCCCGAAGAACCGATTACAGAGCAGGGTTTGCGGACCAATGTCAGTGTCGGGGTCCAATACCTGGAATCCTGGCTGCGTGGCTCCGGCTGCGTTCCGATCTTCAACCTTATGGAAGACGCCGCGACGGCGGAAATTTCTCGGGCTCAGGTTTGGCAGTGGATCCGGCATCCGCGGGGCGTTCTGACGGACGGACGCAAAGTGACCAAGGAGCTGTTTCGCAGTGTGCTGGAAGAAGAACTTGGCAAGATCCAGTCGTGGATGGGTCAAGAGCGGTACCAGAAAGGGAAGTACGGTCAGGCAGCGGAGCTCTTTGATCGAATCACCACTAGCGATCAGTTTGCCGAGTTCTTGACTTTACCCGGCTACGAACAGCTCGACTAGCAATTCCTGGCAGGGGGAGTCACCATTTAAAAAATAGAAAATGGGACCAAATTAGAAACTAACAAATGTAGAGGAAACAAATGAGCACAACTGCTACAGAAACGGTGACATGGGTTGCACCTGCTGCCACCCAGAACCGATGGACCAGGCCGGAGGCGCGTTGGAAAGATGTGATCCGGCCATATACCAAGGAGGAAGTTGAACGGCTCCGAGGCACGGTGAAGATCGAATATACTTTGGCACGCCTGGGCGCCGAACGGCTCTGGAAATTGCTCCAGGAAGAGGATTATGTGCCGACACTTGGAGCGATGACGGGGAACCAGGCGGTCCAGCAAGTGCAGGCCGGCCTCAAAGCGATCTACCTCAGCGGATGGCAAGTGGCAGCCGATGCCAATCTGGCGGGGCAGATGTATCCCGACCAGAGTTTGTACCCGGCGAACAGCGTTCCTGCGGTAGTTAAACGAATCAACAACGCGTTGCTGCGGGCCGATCAGATCCGTCATCTGGAGGGAAGAGACCACATTCATTGGTTAGCGCCGATCGTTGCTGACGCGGAAGCCGGGTTTGGGGGGCCGCTCAATGTTTTTGAATTGGTCAAGTCCATGATCGAGGCGGGCGCTGCGGGAGTACATTTGGAGGATCAGCTTGCGTCTGAAAAGAAATGCGGCCATATGGGCGGCAAGGTCCTGATTCCAACCCAACACGCGATCAAGCACCTGATCGCAGGGAGATTGGCCGCTGATGTTTGCGATGTGCCGACCATTCTCTTGGCGAGAACCGATGCCAACGCGGCTAACCTTTTGACCAGTGACGTGGACGAGCGGGACAAGCCGTTCATCACCGGCGAACGAACCTCGGAGGGATTCTATCGGGTGCGTGCCGGGATCGAGCAGGCCATCGCCCGCGCAGTCTGCTATGCCCCTTTTGTGGATCTGCTCTGGTGTGAAACCAGCGAGCCAAACCTGTCGGAAGCTAAACGGTTTGCCGAAGCTGTCCACCAAGACCATCCGGACAAACTCCTTGCTTACAATTGCTCGCCTTCGTTCAACTGGAAAAAGAAACTCGATGAGACCACGATCGGGCGGTTCCAACGCGAACTCGGGGCGATGGGATACAAGTTCCAGTTCATCACCCTAGCCGGATTTCACGCGTTGAACTACAGCATGTTTCATCTGGCCCGTGGCTACAAGGAGCGCGGGATGTCTGCCTATTCGGAGCTACAGCAAGCCGAATTTGCCGCTGAGGCCGATGGATACACCGCGATCCGGCATCAACGTGAGGTCGGTACCGCATATTTCGATGAGGTGAGCCAGGTGATCTCTGCAGGTGCCTCGTCGACGACCGCCTTACACGGTTCTACTGAATTGGAGCAATTTCATTAATTCGAAGACGATGCTTCCCATTCTCCACCGCGGAGTAAGGCTCTAACCGAGACCATGATATTGCTGTTACCCTGGGTATGATTGACGTTTGAAGAGCGAGAATGATAGCGCGGGAAGTCTGGAGCGATAACCCATAGCGCGCCGCGAAGGCGTAACGTACTATAGGCTTCCAGCCTGTATCGGGGCGCAATGACTTTATGTTTGAGCGCTTATCCGAACCTGCCCTTTCTCGAATTGTGTATAAATCTCAGGATTGAAACTCGGGCCCCAATGGCCCTTCGTGGCATTAAACCATCCCAAACGCCGGTCATCTTCGCGCCATTCACATAACCTATAAACGCCATAGAAGGCTCGTCGCGTTTGGTCTTTTGTTGCCAGTATTTTGGTAGCGTGCCAGCGCTGTGCCAGGTGGGAATGGACTCCATTAGAGCAATGGAGTGTTAGTAAGCGCCAAATGATGCTAAGACGACCGGGCGGAAAGAGGCTAAAAATGCCTGGATGATTCACTTGGCAGAAACGCTGCATATTTTAAAAGACTTCCCCCCCGTCCCGACGACAGCATGGGAGGCCGCGATTCACGTTGATCTGAAAGGGGAAGATTACAACAAGAAGCTCGTTTGGAGCTCGGATGAGGGAATCGCGGTGCGTCCCTACTACCGCAGGGAGGATATCAAAGATCTGGAATCGCAAATTGGAGGAATCTCGCCTGCTTTCCCGTTCGTTCGCGGACGCGGGTCGCAACGCTGGAAGCAGGTGGAGTCTCAGGGCGAGATTGCGGACGATGCCATCCGAGTCGACGCAATTCACGAGCAGGGCGGAACGATAGTTCAGGAGCTTGGTTACGGAATCGCGCTCGGTGTCGAGAGGTTAGTGGAACGATCGCACGCAGGCAGCAACGTCGATGAGGCGGCTAAAGGCGTCTGGTTCGTGTTTGCGATCGGGTCAAACTATTTCTTCGAGATCGCCAAACTACGCGCCGCGCGGATGCTTTGGGCGCGCGCGGTCTCGGCCTTCCTGCCGCGGGACGAATCGTCCTGCTTGATGAGGGTCCATGCCTGTACGGCTTTGTGCAATATGAGCATCTATGACCCGTTCGCCAACGTTCTGCGCGCCACGACCGAGGCCATGGCGGCGGTGATCGGCGGCTGCGATTCTTTGGAGGTCCGGCCGTTCCGCTTCTCCGACCGGCTGGCGATGAATATCCAGAGGTTGGTGCAAGAGGAGTCGCACTTTGACCGCGTCGCGGATCCGGCGGGTGGATCGTATTATGTGGAATGGCTCACCGATGCGCTCGCCAATCAAGGCTGGAAGCTGTTCCAGCAGGTCGAGGCGGAAGGTGGGTATACAAAGGCCAAAGACTCCATTGACAGTGCCCTCGCGGAGTCGCGGGCCGCAAGAGACAAAGCGGTCTCGTCCCGACGCCGGACGCTGGTGGGCGTGAATAATTACCCCGACCTGAATGAGACGATCGATGGGCCTGTGGAAGTGCCACAAGGCAACTGGCGCGCCGCGAGCTCATTCGAAGGCCTGCGGCTCAAAACCGAAGCGTTTACACGCGAGCGCGGAAAACGGCCCAAGGTGCTCCTGCTCGAACGCGGCGACCTGACGATGAGGCAGGCCCGTTCACAGTTTAGCCAAAACTTCTTTGGATGCGCCGGCTTCGAGATCGAAATCTCGCACGAATACGAACGTACTGACGCAGACCTTATCGTTCTCTGCAGCTCAGATCCCGAGTACCCGGCGCTGGCTCAGGAAGTCTGCTCGAAGGTTAAGCAGCCAGTAGTCGTTGCCGGCGATCCGAAAGTTCAGCTCGAGCAAATCAAAGCGGCAGGAGTCCAGGGATTCATTCACATCCGGACAGACGCAATAGCGGCTCTAACCGAGTGGGAGACGCGGCTCGGGATTGGTGAAGGAAGGAAGTAGCCATGGCAAGCATAACAAGACCAGATTTCAGCAAGATCCCCTTGAATCAAGCTCCCCATTCCCGGCGGTGGGAGAAGGCCGCTGTTTGCTGGATGACCCACGAACAGATCCCCATCAAGTCATATTACGCGGCCGAGGATCTTGCAGGTTTGGAGCATCTCGACTACGCCGCCGGGATTCCACCTTTTCTGCGCGGACCTTATTCGACAATGTACGTGTCGAGGCCTTGGACAATCCGTCAGTACGCGGGATTCTCAACGGCGGAGGAGTCAAACGCGTTCTATCGCCGCAATTTGGCGGCCGGTCAGAAAGGTCTCTCGGTGGCCTTCGACCTGCCCACGCACCGAGGATACGACTCGGATCATGAGCGGGTCACCAGCGACGTTGGCAACGCCGGAGTGGCCATTGACACGGTCGAGGACATGAAGATTCTCTTCAACGAGATCCCTCTTGACCGGATATCAGTTTCGATGACGATGAACGGCGCCGTTCTGCCGGTGATGGCCTTCTATATCATTGCGGCCGAAGAGCAGGGGGTCCGGCCGCACCAACTCGCCGGGACGATTCAGAATGACATTCTGAAGGAGTTCATGGTCCGCAATACCTATATCTACCCGCCCGCACCGTCGATGAGGATTGTCGGGGACATTTTCCGGTACGCCTCGACGAATATGCCGAAATTCAACTCCATTTCAATCAGCGGGTACCATATGCACGAGGCGGGCGCGACCGCCGACCTTGAATTGGCCTATACGCTGGCCGACGGTCTGGAGTACCTGCGGACCGGTATCGCGGCGGGCCTTGATATCGACGATTTTGCCCCGCGCCTCAGCTTTTTCTGGGGCGTGGGAATGAATCATTTCATGGAGATTGCCAAGCTGCGGGCGGCGCGAGCGCTCTGGGCGAAGATCGTGAAGGGTTTCAATCCGAAGAGCGCAAAGTCCATGGCATTGCGCACGCATACACAAACTTCAGGCTGGAGCCTGACGGCACAAGACACGTCGAACAACGTAGCCCGGACGTGCATCGAGGCAATGGCCGCGGTGCTCGGGCAGACTCAGTCGCTGCACACCAACGCCTTGGATGAAGCGATTGCGCTTCCGAGCGAACATTCGGCACGAATCGCGCGGAACACTCAGCTCTACCTTCAGCAAGAAACTGGCATTACCCACGTGGTGGACCCCTGGGCCGGCAGTTACTACGTGGAGTCGCTCACCGACGCCCTTATGCAAAAGGCTTGGCACCTCATCAGTGAGGTGGAAGCGCACGGTGGAATGACCAAATCGATCGAAATCGGACTGCCGAAGCTGCGCATTGAGGAAGCATCCGCGCGTCGCCAAGCGCAGATCGACTCAGGCGAGGAAGTCATCGTCGGAGTGAACAAGTATCGGCCGGAATTTGAAGACACGCTGAGCATCCGGGAAATCGATAATCGCGCCGTACGCGGGAGTCAGATCCGCCGCCTGAATGAGGTAAAGAACTCGCGCAACCAGGCGGCCGTGAACGAGGCCCTCCAAGCGCTTACCGAGACGGCGGAAACCGGAAAGGGCAACCTGCTGGAGTGCTCCGTGAAAGCTGCGCGGGTCCGGGCGACACTTGGCGAGATCTCTGCGGCGATGGAGAAGGTGTTCGGCCGCTATCAAGCCGTCAGCCAAACCATTAGCGGCGTTTATGCGCACGCAAGCCAGGGCGAACCCGCCTTCAAGAAGGCGCAGGATATGGCAAAGGAGTTTGCCAACCGTGAAGGGCGCCGCCCTCGCATTCTCGTCGCAAAGGCGGGCCAGGACGGCCATGACCGGGGAGCAAAGGTGATCGCTACCGCATTTGCCGATATCGGGTTCGACGTTGACGTGGGGCCGCTCTTCGCGACGCCCGCGGAAGTTGCGCGTAACGCTGTTGAGAATGACGTCCACGTGGTCGGCCTATCGACGTTGGCTGCCGGTCACAAGACGCTGATCCCTGAATTGGTGGTCGAACTCAAGAATCAGGGCCGCGGCGACATCAGGGTGGTCGTCGGGGGCGTCATTCCGCAAGCGGATTACGAATTTCTGTACCAGGCCGGGGCGGTGGCTGTTTTCGGACCGGGCACCAATATTCCTAAGTGCGCGCAGAAGGTTTTGGCCATCTTGATGGGCAAGGAGCCTGCAGACGGCAGCCACTGCGATCGCGACGGTAACGATGAAGAAGAGAGTGCGCCGTCGCGCCCCGCTGATGAAGCTGTCGATCGACCATCTGCGGAATAGATGATTACGACCAATATTTGCGAGACGAAGGCAAGCTCGGGGAGAGCGACCGTGAGCGCACGTCTCCCGGTCGCGCATTACGTCAGTGGCATTCTGAACGGAGATCGTGCCGTGATGGGCAGGGCGATCTCGGTGATCGAGAGCGACTTGCCCTCCGATGAAGCCTTAGCTGAGCAGATGCTTGACGGGGTGCTCCACCGCACTGGGAAGTCGCGACGAATCGGTATAACCGGGGTTCCGGGCAGCGGGAAGAGTACTTTCATCGATGCCCTGGGGATGCATCTGTTACACGAGCTGGGCGAAAAGGTCGCGGTGCTGAGCGTCGATCCTTCAAGTCCTGTCTCCGGCGGCAGCATCCTCGGCGACAAGACCCGCATGGAGCGGCTGAGCGGACAACCTAACGCCTTCATCCGCCCCTCGCCGTCGCGAGGCTGTCTTGGCGGCGTGGCCCGCCGCACCCGCGAATGCATCCTGGTTTGCGAAGCCGCGGGATACCAGAACGTTCTGGTCGAAACCGTCGGTGTCGGGCAATCGGAAATTGAGGTCAGGTCAATGACCGACTTTTTTCTGATCCTGATGATCCCCGGAGCCGGCGACGAACTCCAGGGCATCAAGCGCGGTATCGTCGAGATGGTCGACGGCATGGTGATCAACAAGGCCGACGGAGAGAATGTTTGTGCAGCGAACCGTGCCCGAAGTCAGTATGAAAGCGCGTTGCGGATGTTTGCGCCAAACCGACCCGGATGGACTGCGCAGGTGCTCACTTGTTCGGCACTTGAGAACAGAGGTATCCGTGAAGTCTGGCAAATGATTCTGGATCATCGGGCTCAGCAGGAAGCTGGAGGCCATTTGGAGCGTCACCGTCAAGCGCAAGCGTTGAGCTGGATGCGTGAATTGATCTTATCCGGTCTTCAGGATATCTTTCAGAATGCTTCCGCCGTACAAGAGCGCCTTGCCCGGCTCGAGCACTCGGTCCGCGAGGGCACTATAAACCCATCCAGGGCAGCGCGCGAACTGCTCGGGCTTTACCACGATTTGAGCCCAAGACCATTAGACCATTAATGGGCACAAGCTCGTGGCCGGTGCGAGACCGGCGGTGCTGCTGAGCCATTTGGAGAACGACCATTGCTCAAAACAGCCGGAACCAATTGGAGAGAAATATCATGCACTACTTACCCTTCCCGGTTTTAACGGCACAAGAGGCCGCAGCGATGATTAAGCATGGGCAAACCGTTGGTTTCAGCGCATTCACTCCTGCCGGCTCGGCGAAGGCCATTCCCCAGGCCATCGCCGAGCAGGCGAAGTCCGAACACACGGCGGGACGGTCGTACCAGATTCGTGTCCTTACTGGAGCCTCCACGGGCGAATCGCTGGATGGCGCGCTTGCGTCGGCCAACGCGATTAGCTTCCGTGCGCCCTGGCAAAGTGACAAGACGCTGCGTGCGCTGATCAACTCACGCCAAGTGCCGTATCTGGATATGCATCTCTCCACCGTGCAGCAATCGGTTCGGTACGGTTTCTTGGGTCCGGTCCACTGGGCGGTTATTGAAGCCTGCGATGTGACCGCTGGCGGCGGCATTGTCCTCACGGCCTCTGTCGGAGCCTCAAACACCTTTGCTAACCGAGCCGAAAAGGTGCTGATCGAGCTCAACGGGCATCATCCGCCGACAATGCTCGGACTCCACGACCTCTTCGAGCCCCAGGATCCGCCTAACCGAAGGGAAATCAACGTTTACACAGTGTCGGACCGCATTGGAAGTCCCATCCTGGTCGTGCCGCCGGAGAAGATCGCCGGCGTCGTGGAGACCAATCAGGCCGATGAATTCTGTTCGATGGCGTCGGGCGACTCGACAACCGCAGCGATTGGACGCCATGTCGCCGAATTTCTTACCGCCGACCTGCGCGCCGGCCGCATACCCAAACGATTCCTGCCGCTTCAGTCCGGAATCGGCGGCATCGCCAATGCGGTTTTTAAAGCCCTCGGAGAAATGCCGGAGATTCCCCCTTTCGAGATGTACAGCGAAGTTCTGCAAGATGCAGTCATAGACTTGATCCAAGCGGAGCGATGCACGTTCGCCTCAGGAACCGCGCTCACCGTCACCCCCAAGGTATTGGATCAGATCACCGGCAATATGGCTTTCTTCCGGCGGCGTCTCATTTTGCGTCCTCAGGAGATCTCGAATAACCCGGAGATCATCCGCCGCCTGGGAATCATCTCCATCAACACCGCACTCGAGGTAGACCTCTTTGGCAACGTCAACTCGACACACTGCATGGGGACGCATTTGATGAATGGAATAGGAGGCTCGGGCGACTTCACGAGAAACGCCTACATTTCGATTTTCACGTGCCCGTCGGTGCAGAAGAACGGGAAGATTTCAACCATCGTACCGCTGGTATCGCACTTGGATCATTCCGAGCATTCCGTCCAGGTCGTTGTGACCGAATGGGGCGTGGCCGACCTCCGCGGCAAGGATGAAAGTGAACGCGCGCAGCTGATCATAAGAAATTGCGCACACCCCGATTATCGCGAGGAGCTTCAAAATTACGTTGGTACAGCCAAGGAGGGCCACTCCCCAGAATCGCTGACCAATGCCTTCGCGATGCATCGCCAGTTCCTCAAAGTCGGCGACATGCGCGGGACCGAATGGAACTAGCACTCTTACAAGTCAAACAGGAGAAACCAATATGCGCCAGGCAACCGCAATGCTAATTGAAACAAGCCTGAAAGACCAGATCGGGATCATCACGCTGAACGACCGCAAGACGCTGAATTCCCTGAGCAGGCTCTGATCAAGGAGCTGCTTGAAGCTTTGGAAGACTTCCGCGACAATGGCATCCGCGTAGTGATCCTGCGCGCGCCGTCCGGTACAAAGACGTGGTCGGCTGGACATAACGTCGGGGAATTGCCGAAGCATGCGCGGGATCCATTGACCTACAACGACCCTCTTCGAGTGGTTATTCGCAAGATCCAGGAGTATCCCGCTCCGGTACTAGCGATGATTGAGGGAGGCGTTTGGGGGGGGGCGTGCGAGCTGGCAATGGCGTGCGACATCGTCATCGCGGCAGAGAACGCCACGTTCGCCATCACCCCGGCCAGGTTAGGCGTGCCTTACAACCTCAGCGGTATCCAGAACATGATGGGTTCGGTGCCGTCGGTGGTTGTCAAAGAAATGCTTTTCCGAGCCACACCGATCAGCGCGCAAAGGGCATACGAAGTTGGAATTGCAAATCACGTCCTGCCAGTCGAGCAACTGGAAGCCAAGACATTCGAGTTAGCGCAGGATATGCTGGCCAACTCGTCGTTGGTCATTACCTTGCTGAAAGAAGAGTTTAACGTTTTGGCGCATGCCCAGGCACTCACCGTCGAGACCTTCGAGCGCATCCAGGGGGTGCGGCGCAGAATCTACGACAGCGACGACTACCAGGAAGGAATCCGCTCGTTTTTCGAAAAACGGAAACCGGTGTTTCAGGGAAAATGATCACTTTATGCTTCGTCTCATGTGTAGCTGGCATATGGTTGCGTTCAAAATGGGCCGCCGGCAAGGCGTGAGGAGTGCGCATATCTGAATCGATACGGTAACCGATGAGCGACGCTGCCGCCGGCCAATTTTCAACGAAACCCTCCGGGCCGCGGCCGGTTGGCTGTTTTTCCGCGTTGCTTGCTCCTTACGCATCAATCTAGATAGGCTCGTCGCTCGCGCCTTGAAAAACAGCCAATGGACCTGTGGCCATCTGCCAGCTACATATGAGAGGATGCACTAGTACTAGTCTAGTCCGCATGAGCTGGTTCGGTGCGAAACTCTATTTGACGATCTCCTCAACCGGTCGAATTGCTTAATTCGCATGGCGCGACATCCTCGGCGCCACAAAGAATGAGGCCGAGGGACGACGACGAGTATCCTAGAAAGCCGGGGGCTTTTTTGGGTGCGACATGAACACTTTGGTGGCTCGCGCACTTTCGCGGGATGCGCGGTGGTGGCAAGAAGAGAGCAAGCACGGTGGATGGCTTGGCAGTTATGGCCGGTTTCGTTCCTGGTGTGAAGCAGACCCGACGACGAGTATGGCTCCGATGTATTGCGGATGGGTGCTTGGTGGCAGCCTTCCAGCCCATTAGCTCTTTTAATAGAGCCAGGAGGGGGAAGGCTCGACCCCGTTGGGGAGAGTGTGTATTTGACCCGCACGTCGGGCCGAGCCAACCACTCGTGCGCTAAAAGACTTAAAGTATGAAGCGCAAAAGCCGTCGTGCCAAGACCCAAAAAGTGTCTCCGATCAATGACGATCTGGAGTTGATCGAACCGGATGCCGCAGCCGTGGATGTGGGTAGTCGCAGTCATTGGGTAGCAGTCAACCCGCAGCGAGATCCCAACCCGGTACGGGAATTTGGAACTTTCACTGCTGATTTAATGAGCCTGGTCGATTGGCTGGCTCAAAGCGGAGCAAAGTCTGTGGTGATGGAGGCCACCGGAGTTTATTGGGTGAGCCTCTATGAGCTATTAGAAGAACGTGGTTTTAAGGTCTACGTGGTCGATGCCCATACGGTGCGTCATCTGCCCGGCCGCTCTAAAAGCGACGTCAAAGACTGTCAATGGCTTCGTCGACTGCATAGTTATGGGTTGTTGCGGGGCTCTTTTCGGCCGCCGGCGCAAATCCGCCGATTGCGCAACTACCTGCGCTCGCGGGGTAATATCATTGAGGCTGCGGCTCAACAGCAGCTTCGAATGCAGAAGGCTTTGACCTTGATGAATGTTCACTTACACCACGTCATCAGTGACATCAGCGGTCTGACCGGGCTTTCGATCGTCCGAGCCATCGTGGGTGGGGAACGTGATCCAAAACGACTGGCTCGATTGCGCGATCCGCGCATCCAAGCCAGTAAGGAAACCATCCAGAAAAGCTTGGAGGGCAACTGGCAAGAGGAGCTGCTCTTCGATTTGAAAATTACCCTGGAAAGCTACGACCACTTTCAAGGCCAAATTGCGGCCTATGACCAGCAGATCCGTCAAGAACTCAAAGAGGTTCCATCCAAAGAGAATTTAGTTCAGCAAGCCTTGCCCCCAGTACGGCTAAGAGCCTGCCGCAAACGGCCAGGCATGAGCCAACAAGACCAGCTTGATCTGCGAGCGGAGCTTTATCGAATCAGCGGTGTGGACCTGACCCGCATCGATGGCATCAGTTTGCAGACTGCGCAAAAAGTCTTCTTCGAAATTGGGACCAATGTGAATGCCTGGGCAGATGAGAAAAAGTTCACTTGCTGGCTGGGCTTGAGTCCTAACCATCGTATTAGCGGGGGCAAGGTGCTCAAACGCAGCAGTCGCAAAGTGGTCAACCCACTGAGCGTCGCGCTGCGGCTGGCCGCGCGCACGCTCCGAAACAGTCACAGCGCCTTAGGAGCAAACTTTCGTCGACTCAGCGCTAGAATCGGAATGCCCAAAGCTATCACCGCCATGGCCAGAAAACTAGCCGTGCTCGTCTACCGAATACTCAAGTATGGAACCCAGTATGTCGACAAAGGCATGCAAAACTACGAAACCAAATACCAAGAATCCAAAGTCCAATACTTGCGAGCCCAGGCGGCGAAACTCGGCATGATGCTTCTACCAAAACAGCCAGCTGCCGCCATTGCTGCCACCTAAAACCAACCACCTTCGCGGCCCAAAACCGTCAAAAACCCAAAAATTCCAAGCTCCTCACTACCAGCGAGATCCAACCCGTGTTCATGGGGAGAACGAGAACGATCGAAGAGGAGCGGATCGGCAAGGCTCGAGGTCTTCTCCTTCCTCAGATCGTTCTCATGCTCGCCGAGAAACCTTACATGAATGCACCGCCGTTGACGTTGATCTGTTGGCCGGTCATGTAATCGCCGTCCGCCACAAGGAAGAGCACCGCTTTGGCGATTTCCTCGGGGTGAGCAAAGCGACCCATCGGGATCTTGCCCTTGATTATTGTCTGCAATGCCGGCGACACGGCGTCGAACATGTCGGTTTCAGTATAGCCGGGCGATACGGCGTTGACCGTAATGCCGGAATTGATCAGCTCGGCGGCGGCCGTCCGAGTAAAAGCGATGATCCCTCCTTTGCTGGCGCTGTAGTTGGCCTGCCCCATCGCCGGGATCTGGCCGTTCATCGAAGTGACGTTGACGATCCGACCGTAACTTTGCGCGGTCATGATCGGGATGACCGCCGAGGTACAGTAAAAGCACCCGTTGAGATTCGTCTGGATCACCTGGACCCACTGTTCGTCGGTCATTCGGGGAAGCAAAGAGTCGCGGGTGATGCCTGCGTTGTTCACGAGGATGTCCAGATGAGTGAATTCCTTGGCGACCTTCTCGATCATCGCCCGGACTTCCTTGGAATTGCTGATGTCCGCCTTGCAGAGGATGGCAGTTCCACCCAGTTTCTTGATTTCTTCAGCCACTTCCTTTGCCTTGCCATCGCTGCTCGAATAATTGATCGCGACCTTGGCGCCCTCGCGGGCGAGTTCGATTGCGATCGCCCGCCCGATTCCACGCGAAGCGCCGGTGACCAGCGCAGTTTTTCCATCAACTCTTCCCATGGGAGATTTCTCCTTCTGTGTCTTAATGTTCTGTTCAGTTGTCATTTTGTTGCTCCTTGGGCATTGTCTTAAGGGCGCTCGAAAATCGCCGCGATCCCTTGACCGCCGCCGATGCACATCGTGACCAGCGCACGCTTTCCTCCGGTCCGGGCCAGCTCATAGAGTGCTTTGACCGTCAGGATGGCGCCGGTGGCTCCAAGGGGGTGACCCAGCGAGATGCCACTGCCGTTGGGATTGGTGCGGTCCGCCGGCAATCTGAGTTCCCGGCAGACGGCCAGGGCCTGGGCGGCAAAGGCTTCGTTGACCTCGAACACGTCGATATCGTCTAGACCGAAGCCGGTTTTTTTGAGCAGCTTCTGCACGGCCGGCACCGGTCCGATACCCATATACTTGGGATCGACACCGGCATAGGCATAGCCAACAAGGCGGCCAATCGGCTTCAGACCCCGCTTTTTGGCATACTCGCCATCCGCCAGCACAAGGGCCGCCGCGGCATCGTTGATGCTGGATGCATTGCCTGGTGTCACGGAGCCTTCTGGATCGAATACGGTGGGCAGCCTGCCGAGTTTCTCGACGGTGGTGCCGTGCCGCACGGTCTCGTCGGTCAGGAAGGGCACTTTGTCCCGCTTGACCTTGATCTCGATCGGAACGATCTGCGCTTTGAAGAAGCCTTGATCGATCGCGGAACCGGCGCGCCGATGGCTTTCCACCGCCAGCGCGTCCTGATCATGCCGTGAGATCTTGTATTTCTTGGCGACATTTTCCGCGGTCACACCCATGTGACAGTCATCAAAAGGATCGCTGAGGGCTGCAACCATCATATCGACCAACTTCGTGTCATTCATCCGCGCGCCGAAACGCATGGCCGACGAGCTGTAAGGACTGCGACTCATATTCTCGGCTCCGCCGGCGACGGTCACGTCGGCATCGCCGAGCATGATCGTCTGGGCGCACGTGATGATCGCTTGCAGGCCACTGCCGCAGAGCCGGTTCAACGTCAGGGCGGGCGTCTCGTGAGGCAGACCGCCATTGACGCCTGCAACCCGCGCCAGGTAATGGTCGTGGGCATCGGTGTGAATGATGTTGCCGAAAACGATGTGACCGACGTCTTTGACATCGATTCCGGAGCGGGTGACGGCTTCCCGCACACACGTCGCGGCCATTTCACTGGGCGGGGAATCCTTCAGGCTGCCGCCGTACCCACCGATTGCCGTTCGAACGCCGCTTAGAATTACAATTTCTCGATTCATATCAAATTAGGGGGATTGTTGGTTTACGCTCTCCTCCGTGCCCGCGCACCGGCATCTTCGCCAGTAGCTTGGTGAGCGTTTTCACGTACAATGATTCAATCATGTCGCCAAGAATCGGCTCTACCGCGCTTGCCCATCCCTCACCATCCGTTGCTCTGCCGAGCGCAGAGAGGATCGACAGGTGGATGTCGAAGAATCGTCCTCGCGGAGCTCCAGCCAACAACGCCCTCGCCGCATCTGGGATGCGACAGGCGCGGTTTGATTAAACTCCTGTCTATCGGTTAGGTGGCCGGACGCCATCCGGCATCGGCCCAGAGTTCGCCACTTACGGCGGCGTTGGTTACCATAAAGCAAATGGCATCGGCGATTTCCTCCGGCTTGATCAGCCGTTTCAGCTGGGTTTGGGGAAGCACTTTGGTTCGGATGTACTCTTCGCCGAGCGCCCGCACCATCGGGGTGTCGGTAAATCCCGGATGGATCACGCTGCAGCGGACCCCGTAATACATTGACTCGGCCATGAGAGTGGAAGCAGCTCCTTCCAGGCCTGCTTTGGTCGAGGAGTAGGAGATTTGTCCGACATTGCCGACTGAGGCAATCGATCCGAGGAAGACCACTGCTCCCTGCAATCCTTCCTCCGGCTGCCAGCGTTTGAGACCGCGGGACGCACGATCCTTGGCCACCGCTGCCACCAGCTCGATTGCCCAGTAGATCGGGGCAATCATGTTGATTTCCACCACTTTTCGAAAATCCTCCATCGGGTAGATCACCACCTGGCCGCTCTGCTTATCGATGCGCACCGCCAGCGCGTCCTTGGTGATCGCCGCCGCCGGCACACAGATGCGCGGCACCCCTGCCTTTGTGGTGACGTCGGCGTAAACTTCCTGCCGGAAAGCCGTGTCAGTGGTGTCCCCGCGGTAGGCGATCGCGACCTGACGGCCGGCCGCGGTGTTTATTTCGCGGGCCACCTGCGCAACCCGGTCACTGAAATCGACCAACGCGATGCCGACTGCTCCGCGCTGTGTCATGTCCAGAGCCAGGGCTTGTCCGATACCGCCTGCGGCTCCGGTGATCACCGCGACCTGTCCTTTAATCGAGTGCATATTGACGGCGCCGCCGGACGTCGTCTCAAGGGTGCTAACTTTGGGTGTGTCGAGGCCCGGCTTCTCGATGGTCCCAGGGATAAAGGAGTTCATGAATCAATATTACAAGTTCCCAGGCCAGCCGTCTTGCCTTTTTTTGCTTTTGCGTTACCTTTTTTTGCGATTGCATCAAAAGCTTTTGACAGAAAAGGCGGGCCGGCCGAAGATTAAGCTATTCCAAGCAATTGACGGCGGGGTCGTTCTTTGGAAAGCAACACCCCATGGCGAAGAACAACATCGACGAACCTCGAACACTGGAAATCCGAAAATACCAGAACCGGCGCTACTATGACAGCACTCGCAGCCGGCACCTGAGCCTGCAGCAGATTCACAAGCTGATCATCGAGGGGTACAATATCCGCGTGTTGGACGCGAAGACCAACGAGGACATCACCTCGAAGGTACTCACCCAGATTCTCCTCGAATATGAACCGGTCAAGCTGGACATGTTCTCGACTGAATTGCTCACCCGTACCATTCGCGTGAATGACCGATTGCTCAAGGATTTCGTGGACGTTTACTTCCGGCAGGCGTTCGAGGCGTTCTGCGGATCGCAAAAGCAGGTCGATCAGATGCATCCTTCAAGTCCATCATCTGACTTCCGTGCTGCCCGCGGCCGCGTCATCGGCCGCCAACCTGCTCCCGTCGTGGATGCCTCTTTCCGCTCCCCTTCCGCCCGCGCCGGCTCCGGCCAGCGAGGAGAAATTGAACATAAGGAAGCAAAGGAAGCAAAGATTTGAGCTTTGGTTAAGCTTATGTTCGGCGCTGATTAACGTTTCGATGGCGGTTGCGAGGAACTCGGCTCAACGGAGTGGGACCAACTCAATGTCACGCCCGCGGCAGGACCCAATCGAACAGTCATTCCGAAACCCAATTTCTGATCCAACTTTGCTTGCTTTGCTGCCTTCTGTTCAATTTCTCTTCCGCCCTTCTGTTATTTCCGTCTATTAGGCGAGCGCCTGAAAGGAGGTTCGCAAATCGAGTCGGACCAGCTCAATGTCACGCCCGCGGCAGGACCCAATCGAACAGTCATTCCGAAACCTAATTTCTGATCCAACTTTGCTTGCTTTGCTGCCTTCTGTTCAATTTCTCTTCCGCCCTTCTGTTATTTCCGTCTATTAGGCGAGCGCCTGATAGGATGTTCGCAAATCGAGTCGGACCAGCTCAATGTCACGCTCGCGGCAGGACCCAATCGAACAGTCATTCGAAACCCAATTTCTGATCCAACTTTGCTTGCTTTGCTGCCTTCTGTTCAATTTCTCTTCCGCCCTTCTGTTATTTCCGTCTATTAGGCGAACGCCTGATAGGAGGTTCGCAAATCGAGTCGGACCAACTCAATGTCACGCTCGCGGCAGGACCCAATCGAACAGTCGTTCCGAAACCCAATTTCTGATCCAACTTTGCTTGCTTTGCTGCCTTCTGTTCAATTTCTCTTCCTAGTCGGTTCCGTCGCGGGCAGGATCAGCAAATTTGTGCAAATGCAAAAAAACATGTTGACGCGTTTCGGAAATCCGTGCGATGTTGCATTCACAAGCTCAGGAATCACCCGGAGCCCTCACAAGGAAGAAAACATGAGTGCTACAGATACCAAAAAGACAACCGCGGCAGCGTCAGAGACCATTGACGAGGTCTTTCACGAGGCCATGCGCAGTTATGAGAAAGCCCTGAAGTCGGGCATTCAACTGCAGGAGGAATCAGTGAACCTCTGGAAAGACCTGCTCACCAAGCTCGGCTCTCCCGAGGAGTTCCAGGCGAAGCTCGAGTCGATGACGGCGGATGCTTTCCCGAAGGCTCGCAAGCGTATGGAGGAATTTGTCGAGACGTTCAACCGCACGAGCAATCAGACGATTGATCTGTTCGAGAAAACGCTGGGCGTTTACCAGGCCACCTCGGTGCCCGATGCGCAGCGCCGCGTGCAGGATCTGATCGAAAGCTCGCTGAACACCCTGCGGGTCAACGTTCACAGCGCCCTGAACACGAACGCTAAAATCATAGCTTCGTGGAAGGAACTCGTGGATAGTTTCGGCCCGGCCGTAAAGTAATTACTTGAGCCAATAAGAACGCGCTTGGCGATCAAGCAATGCTCAAGGAAATCCACCATGCCGGCAGCGTCAGTACGCTGTTCGGCAGCATTTGCGGCGCTTTCGCCACTATCTCGAGAGTCGAGCTCGGCAAAGCGGCGGTGGAGCCGTCCGGCGTGAGCCGGAGGAAGTCAAGGAACTCCTCGTGGGGACATCCTCAGCAGCGCCCTCCGCCCAAACGTCGCGCGCCAGATCGGGATCGAGGCGGGGCTTCTTCGGCGGCGGAATGGGAATCGCAATTGGCCTTTGAACTAACATAATCTGTGGGGCGTTTCGGGCAGCCAAATCGCGCCGTTCGAAGCTCCAGGAACCAAACTAGCAACTTTAGAAAAATCCCACTATGAGTGATAACATGAACAAAGGCTTCGAGCAGGTCGCCGCTTTTCAGAAGCTCTGGACGGACTCCTTCGCGAACATGGCCGGCGTCTGGTCTCAGTTTTCCCCCGGCTCCCCGCCCTCCGACGAGATGCGCAAGATGCGGGGCGGAATGCTGAAAGTGCTGTCCGAAACCTGGGATGAATACATGCGGACGCCCCAATTCATGGAAATGATGAAGGCGTCGCTGAACGGCGTGCTCGACCTCAAAAAGATGGCTCGCGACGGAATGAACCGAATGCATGAACAATTCGAAAACCCCAGCAAGGAGGATATCGATGGCGTGTTGCTGGCCATCCGCCATGTGGAGCGACGGCTTCTGGACCGGCTCGAAGGACTCAATGACCGGGTGGCGAACCTGGACAAAAAAATCGACAACGTCGATCAGCGGATCGTAAAGCAGGAAAACGCCATCGATGATCGGGTGGCGAACCTGGACAAAAAAATCGACAAGATTGATCAGCGCATTGCAAAGAAGGAAAACGCCATCGATGACCGGGTGGCGAACCTGGACGAAAAAATCGACAAGATTGATCAGCGGATCGCAAAGCAGGAGGATGCCGTCGAACAGCGGGGACAGACTCCAAAGACCAAGGCACAGAAACCGGCGGCCACCCCAGGCGCCAAACATTCACCCAGCAAATGAGCACAACAACTTCTCCTGAAATGGACAGAAAAACTAGCGATGGAGCCGACTGGGAGGCATGGCAGACCTCCTTCATGAACGAGACGTTCACGAACTTGCGGCGTTTTACCAGCATTCCGTTCCTGCCCGAGAAAATGGAGCGAGTCCGCAAAGGGGTGACACCCCGGGAGATTGTTTACGAGGAGGACCGGCTCAAAGTATACCACTACATCGGAGAGGGCGAACCCAGGTTCAAAACGCCCCTTTGTTTCGTGTTTGCGCTGGTGAACCGGCCTTACATCATGGATCTCAAGGAAGGCCGCAGTATCGTTGCCAACTACGTTAAAGCCGGCTTCGATACCTACCTGGTGGACTGGGGCACGCCCACGCGGGCGGAGCGCTTCCTGACCACGGACGACTATGTCAACGGCTACCTGCTTAACGTTGTCGAATATCTGCGGGAGAGGACCGGCTCAGATCAGGTGAACCTTCTGGGTTACTGCATGGGTGGCACATTGAGCACCATGTTTACCGCGATCCACCAGGACCTGGTGAAGAACCTTGTTCTGCTCGCCACCGGCATTGACTACTCCACGCGCGATGGCCTGATCAATCTGTGGACCGATTCACGTTACTTCGATGTCGATAAGTTCGTGGATGCCATGGGCAACATCCCCGCGGAGTTCCTCCAGACGGCCTTTCTCATGTTGAAGCCCATCGCCAACCTGATCGAAAAGCCCATCAACCTGATGGAAAACATCCACCGGGACGAATTCGTGGATGACTATCTCCATATGGAAACGTGGCTCAACGACAACATCCCGGTGCCCGGCGAGGTCTATCGCGAGTTTGCGAAATACCTCTTCCAGCAAAACCTGCTGACGAAAAACCGGATGCCTCTGGGCCGGCACATCGTCGATTTGCGCAAGATAACCTGCCCGCTGCTGAACCTGATGGCCCGCAACGACGACCTGGTACCGTGTTCCCAGACCGAGCCGCTGAACGACCTGGTCAGTTCCACCGACAAGGAAAAGATCATCTGGCCGGCCGGGCACATTGGACTCGCCGTCAGTGGCCGGGCTCAAAAGGAGCTGTGGCCGCGAGCCGTCGACTGGCTCATCAAGCGCACCGATTGAGACGCAGCAGTCCCGTCCAGACCTGCCGTGCCGGCTCGCGTAACCGGCGCGGTTTCAATCTTAGCTTTGTCCGACAATCCGATCAAGATTCCGGGCGCTTCATCGAATGAACCTTAAATGAAAAATCTTCAATTCTCGGCTTAGCAATCTGCTCGTAATCCTCATATCCGAGCTTGACGGCGTCGGTATGGGTGCCCGCTTCAAAAACGATATAATCTTCCTCGCTCAAAGTCTTATCCACGTAGGTTGGCACATTGTACAGATGCCCAAACGGGGGCATGGTTCCTACGGCGCAATCTGGAAAGAGCGATCCGAATTCTCCTTCGGTTTCCACCGACGCAGGTTGACCCGTAATTTTCTCGAGCTTTTCAAAATCAATCCGATGGTCTGCTGGAAGCACTGCCATTAAGTGCCGATTTCCGGATTTTACCATGACAACCTTCGCATGGTGACGGCCTTTAATATGCTCGGCTGCCGCAATGGTTTGGGCAGTAAATGCTACGGGGTGATGCAAAATTTCGTAACTGACTTTGCACTCGTTTAAGAAATCAATGAGTTTTTTGGGTATTTCCATAAACCGCCTCCGCGCCCGATCTTAAGATTAGTCCTGTTTGCAACAATATTTACCTTGCGCTTCATTTCTAAACCGCCCCAGTTTTGGCGAACATCGACCACCGATTACCGAACCTGCGCGAGCAAAAGTCGGAAGCATCTATTCGAGGTAGTTACAAAAGCAGGCCAAGAGCAACCGAAGGACGAAAACTGCCAAGACTCGGACAGCGGGAGCGGAAGGAAAGCTCTATGTTTTACCAGCATCTTGTAGCAGATGAAAACAGACTTAAAATATAGATATAGTGAAGTGAGGGTTCTGCGCGCTGACAAATACGGTCATCCGCAATTGGGCAATTCCAATGAGTCGAGAAGAAGCCTTGGTTCCCAACGGTGTGTGTCGCGCGAGTGTGACCGATATGGTCACGTCAAAGACTGGAGTTTCTTTTACCAATCTCAGGGAAGCCGAGTTATCAATTTTTCGCGCACCTCGGCAGAGCTTCTCCATTAAAATAAAGGTTGCCGCTCAGAACATGACGAATGGCCTGCAATATCTTCTCGCCTCCTGCGTGTTTTGGAAGGTAGCCGCGGCCGCCGGCACGGAAAACGGGCTCGGCATAGAGCGATTCTTCATGCATCGACAGAACAAGCACTGGCAGTCCGGGGCGAATCTCTACGATCGACTTGATCAGATCTACGCCGCTCTTGTCGGGAAGACTTAGGTCGGTCAGCACAAGATCGGGAGCACTCGAGCATAAGCGGTCCAGGGCCTCCGCTGCACTTTGCGCTTCCCCGCACACCACGAGATCTGGCTGACAATTGATCAGGCGGATCAAGCCTTCCCGGGCTATCGGATGGTCTTCCGCGATCAGGATGCACAGCGGCTTGACGACTTTGTTTGATACTTGCATTGATTGTTCGGGCGGCAGATTATATTCGGCCAGCAAGAAGTTCGCAATCGGGGAAGACCTTAACGCGTGTAGGCCGTTCGACGACTATGGCGCGCAGACCATGAATGCTTGGGACCGGAAAATAATCCCTGACCCGATTTCAGACACCAGATTAGGATACCGGGCAATAGGGAAATTACCTAGTGTCTTCGTCGAAGTACCGAAGATCTTCGCGGCTTTCCTCCAATTGCGGGTTTTCCGTAGCTGGCACTAATATACGCTAAATCTGGAGCAAGATATGGTTACCATAATGCATTCATTGAGTAGTGAGGAGGTCGCGAGAGTGGATTCACCGGACAAGCGCCGGATAAACCGAATTGCTGGACTCGTGCAGAGGTTGTCGCGTTCAGAGACGTTCAAGGATTACGAACGGGCTTTCAGCGATGCAACCGGGCTACCGCTTGCTCTGCGGCCGCTGAATGTCTGGAACTTGTCTATGGCTGGCAAATCCCGGGAGAACAAATTTTGTGCGCTGATGGCGCAGTGTAACCGGACTTGTGCGTCGTGTTTGGAAATGCAAGAAAAAATTGCGGATACAAGCGCCGCTGGGCCAACGACTATCACCTGTTTTGCCGGTCTGTCCGATACCGCTGTTCCAGTACGTGTAGGGGAGGGAATTATCGGCTATTTGCAAACGGGGCAGGTTTTGTTGAAGAATCCTAGTGTGGCACAGTTCGAAAAGATTACTAAGCAGCTCAACGAGTGGGGCGCTAATCTCGATCTTGGCGAAGTTAAGGAAGCATATTTTAATTCCCGAGTGGTGAGTTCTGCCCAGTACAATGCGACGATTAAACTGTTGGAGATATTCGCGAAGCATCTTTCCATGGTTGCGAACCAGATCACGGTTCAGGAAAGCGAAGCCGAACCCCCACTAGTTCGCCGGGCCAGGGCGTATATCGTTGGGCACCAGGCCGATCCCATCGATCTGGATAATGTAGCAAAGGCAATGCACGTTAGTACGTTCTACTTTTGCAAGATGTTCAAGAAGGCGACCGGCCTGACATTCACAGAATATCTCGGTCGTGTGAGGATCGAGAAGGCCAAAACCTTGCTGCTCAATCCACACCTGCGGATCAGCGAAATCGCATATGACGTTGGTTTCCAATCGCTGACACATTTCAATCGGGTCTTTCGGCAGGTGACCGGCCAATCTCCAACCTCATTCCGCGATTCAAAATCTGCAGATCGCAGCTTGCGGAAGGGCGGTTCAAACTCATATTCCAACAGGCAACAACTAACGTTGAGCTGAACGGCTTCTAAAGGGCTTCCTCTTCGACAAAAGTTTGGAATCTGCCGTGTAGGCGCCTTATTCCTTCATTAGGGAGCAATACGCGCTAGTCTGGACCGCCTGAGCTTTTGCCATTCAGGGCGACCCGTCCTGGCTGGATGGTTCCCGGTTGAAAACCGGGCTTGAATCCTGCAGCCCCTCCGGCTCCGGGGCATAAAACGACCCTTCTCGTCTTCGCGCCATTCCCTTCGAACCTTTTGTGAGTGCGGCTGATAAACGGTCCGTTTTCCTTTGCGTTGTCGTGTCGATGGAGCACGACGCCCACGCGGCCACGCAAAGACAATATTGGGTGCGGATCTGCCAATAGGCAGATAGCAGCATGGCGATGTTCTAGCCTAAGTTCCGAGCGGCGAAAGTACATAGAATGGACTAACTACTTGCTTTGAAAATGCTATGCGCAGATTGAGACAAAAATCATCGACGTGGCAGCTCTTAATTGGGATTGTCGTAGCAGAGGCCGGCGTGGCGTTGGTCGGCCTTGGAGAATGGGACGCTCTGCAAATATGGACGCGCGTTCTGTTGTGTGTGGGCGGATTCTTAGTGTGTTTGGTTGGGATGTTTCTGATCTGGAAGGAACCACTCAGCGCGCTCATTATTCAAGATGAAACGGCGCCAACTGAAGGAATTCGAAAGTGTAAGCTTCTCGGCAGGATAGATCTGAACGGCTACTATTTCGAAGCTTACGAAGAGGAAGAAGATGATCATCTCGGCAAACGATTTCGACTCCGTTCGTTTCCCCCAATCGGTTCTGAGCGCGAAGCGGGATTTATCCGATACATGATCCACGAAGGATTCATTGAAAAGAGATGGCCGCGTCTCAGCCGGAAGATTAAAGAGGAGGCCGGTTGGGCATTTTTCTTGTAAAGATATGGCTCCTCACTAACGCCTAGTGCACCAAGTCTGAGACTCGTAAAGCAGCGCTGCTGCGAATTCCGGCCGGGTGCGCGGCGCGAGCAGGGAGAATGCCCGCGGTGGTCTTTTGACCGACGAGCAACAAAGCACCCCGCCAAAATTCGCGCAGCCCTTGGGTAGGGTCGGCGCCGGCGCCTCGCCGCGTTGCTGGCTCGTTAAATAAGGACCTCGGCTATTCGCCTCGCCAACGCCTTGCGAGTCATCCGGCGGCGCTCCCAACGCTGCCATACAAGCCTCAGACTTGGTGCACTTGCACCGTCTTGCAAGTGAAAGGCCTACCATTGGCCTCAAAACATCTGGATGCTAATTCGCCAATCCACCGTCTCCTATATCTCTCGGACTTCGCTGAGTTCAAAATGGGTTGTTCGCCAAGGGGTCCGAGTCGGACTCTTTGGGCCCGGCGTGATACTCCACTAGTCGTCGCCGCGTGGCTTGCAAACGCCGCAACATTACTTGCCCGATACGGCTCGCCAGGTCGTAGCCAAAATCATGGTTCTCTGCGGCGTACTCGCGGAGTTTGCGTGCGTCGAACACCAAGGCGTCAGTAATATCGCAGGAATTGGCACTAAAATGCCAACGATAGGGTGGAAAGAACCACGACCAGCCGAGCGGCTCGCCCGGCCCGATCGTCTGGATTGTGACAATGCCTTTGCCAGGCATGAACATTTCCAGCGAGATGTGTCCTCGAGTGATGTTATAGAAGTACTCGGCTTCGAAACCGGACCGCAATATAGCCTCTCCAATTCCGAAAGTTGCGCAGCCGGAACATTCTTTTAGTACATGGAGGAATTGTGGGTTCAGACCTTTCCAAAACGGCTGTGCGCTGATAAGGCCGGCGATTTCTTCCGTCGTGTTGTCCATAGGTCAGAATTTGTTCAGATTCGCGCTTTGCAGATATGCACTTGTCGCACTCCTCTATGCAATTCTTATCGTACTTTATTAGATGGCAGGCTGCCCGAAAATTGGCGAAAGCCGCGCATTTTCTGGTCAGAAAATGATGGCGCGTTTAAGGAAGTTTACAGGGGAGCCAAAACGGGATTCCGACAACCGGGGAGTCAAATTGACCAATTCACGTGTAGTCTTCAACTCTGAATCGATATAGGGATGCTGAAAAGGAGATCTTTTATATGGTGAAAAATGAATGGATGATAAAGGATCCAGCGCGAGTAATTCCGGAACCGGGCAAAATCGGATCCGATGAAGGATCCAGTACTTCAATAAGACAGATTGTCGTACCAACCGACCTGACGCGGCACGGACGTAAGGCCGTAGACTGCGCTCTGGCCATAGCGCGTTGTTTCGAGTGCCAATCTTACATTGATTCATATTTATGATCCGGCCTATACCTATGCCGAAGCTGAAGAGGTGATAACAAAACTTGAGCGATTGTGCTCCGAAGTGAGAAAGGAGCATCCGGCTTCGGAATTTACTGTAGGGGTCGGAGCTCCGTACCTGCAAATACCAGCGTTGGCCAAGGATCTGCACGCTGATCTGATGGTTATCTCAACCCACAACTTTAGTTGGTTGGAAAAATTCATCTTTGGGAGCGAGACCGAACAGATAGTGCGACGGACACCATGTCCTGTCCTAGTGGTGCGTGACGATGAACTGAATCTTGGCGAGAGCTAGCCTGTAAAGTTGTGTTAAAGGTCACTCGAATCTCGCACCCACACAGCGGATTGGCGTTTGCATCCCGCTGTGAGAATCAATGCAAGTTCAGAGATACACAATTGATGGTGAGTTTCAACCGGCGCCACCGATAGATTGCGGATAAAATGAAGAAGATTGAAGCGGTCATTCTTCCCTCACAATTAAGTGCTGTTCGCATGGAACTGCAACGTCGTGGGATCCGTGGCGGATTTACGGTGGTTGAAGTTCAGCACGGTGATAGCGACAGATGGTTACTTCCGAGCGAAAGAGGATCTTCCGGGACATTGCATGAACGCGTTAAGCTCGAGTTGATCGTTGAGGATTCCGAGGCGGAGAAGGCCGTGAATGTCATTCTCCGGCATGCACAGCCCGAATCCGACGAGCAAGGTGGGCAAATTGCGGTCCTGGACGTGAATGAGACTCTCCGAATCGGGCCGCCGACTGTTGATGCGGAGAATCCTGCACCAGGCAGGCTGGAGTGAAGAAGGCTGAGCGGCGCCTCGATATCCTCCAAGGTAGCATAGGCCTGCAACCTGTATTTTTTAGGGCCGGCACATCTGTCTCTGCCCCAAAATCGAAGGAGTTGTTGAGGATCGCTGGCGGGTATTTTGGCCGGACGCTGGTGAACCGCCTCCCGGATCCCTTGGCCAACATAGGGTTGGCTTTCGACAATGCCGGAAAAGCGGTGCCGAGTGAAAATTTGTAACCTTCTCGTGAAATGAGCAAGTCGATAAGTCGAAGAGTCAGTACGGCTGAGTCGGCGTTGGTTGACCGTAGACCGATCCTGAAGGCGATGTTGAATCCGAAAACAGTCGCCTTGATCGGTGCGACAGAGGCTCCAGACAGTGTCGGCCGCAGGTTGATGAAGAACCTTCTCTCTTTCGGAGGCCTGGTTTATCCAATTAATCCTAAACGAAGCAGGGTGCTTGGGGTCGAAGCATTTCCAAGCATTGAAGCGGTACCGAAAGCGGTGGACCTCGCGATTGTCGCGACGCCCGCTAGTTACGGTTCCGCAAGTAGTTAAAGAGTGTGCTGAGAAGGGGGTGAGAGGCGCCGTCATCATTTCGGCTGGCTTTAAAGAGTGTGGCCAGGAGGGAATAAAGCTGGAAGAAGCGATTCTGGCACGTCGGGGAAAGATGCGTTTGATTGGACCGAATTGCCTTGGTGTGATGATTCCGGAGCTGGGTTTAAACGCCACGTTTGCAAAAACCACTGCGCTACCGGGCAATGTGGCCTTTCTCAGTCAGAGTGGTGCTCTGTGCGCGTCGGTCCTGGACTGGAGCCTTCACGAGAAAGTGGGCTTTAGCGCATTCGTGTCAACGGGTTCGATGATCGATGTCGATTGGGGAGACTTGATCTACTACCTGGCTGACGATCTGAGCACTCGCAACATCCTCATCTACATGGAGTCGATCGGAAATGCGCGGTCGTTCCTTTCTGCGGCACGGGAAGTCGCCCTGAGAAAGCCGATCATTGTCATCAAGGTTGGACGTACGGAAGCCGCGGCGAAAGCGGTGGCGTCTCACATCGGAACGCTGACGGGCAACGATGATGCGCTGGATGCCGCGTTTCGTCGGGTCGGAGTTCTGCGAGTCGACACGATTGAGGACCTTTTCCACATGGCTGAAGTACTAGGCAAACAGCCTCGGCCCAAGGGGCGTCGCCTCGCTGTCATTACTAATGCGGGCGGCCCGGGTGTACTGGCAACCGATATGCTGGTTAGAGAAGGTGGAGAAATCGCCCAACTTTCTGAACAGACATTTAAAGAACTGAACCAGACTTTACCTCGGCATTGGAGCAGAAACAACCCGGTTGATGTGCTTGAAGATGCGAACGCAGATCGATTCGCTAAAGCGGTTAAAATCGTTAGCGCGGATGGGAACAACGACGGGGTCCTGGCGATCGTAACGCCGCAGACGATGACAGATCCCACCGCTATCGCGAAAGGTTTAGAACCGTTCAAGAAGCTTCCTGGCAAACCCATTTTGGCAAGCTGGATGGGTGCAAGTGCGGTGACAGATGGCGAAGCCATTCTGAACGCTTCGGGCATACCAACATTCCAATATCCCGATACCGCTGTTCGCGCATTTTGTTATATGTGGCGGTACAATGAAAACTTGCGAGCGCTTTATGAAACTCCGGCGCTGGCATGCAGACGGACGAGTTCATGCGCGAGCGGAAGCAGTTATCAGGGCTGCGCGGAAAGCAAATCGTCAGTTACTTACTGAACTAGAGTCGAAGCAGATCCTTGATGCGTATGGCATCCCGACCGTTGAGACGCATGTCGCGAAGAATGAAGAGGAGGCGATAAGAATTGCGACGAAGCTGGGCGGAGCGGTGGTGCTGAAGCTTTATTCCGAAACGATCACTCATAAGACCGACGTGGGCGGCGTCAAGCTAGATTTGCGAAGCGAAAAGGAAATCCGTCAGGGATACCGCGAGATCGAAGAATCGGTGCGCAAGAGCCCGAATGCGTTCTCGGGTGTCACCGTCGAACCGATGATTCCTGCGGAAGGTTATGAGCTCATTCTCGGTAGCAGTATCGACTTGCAATTTGGCCCCGTGCTGCTTTTCGGTTCCGGGGGGCAACTTGTTGAGGTGATGAAGGACTACGCTCTGGGCCTGCCTCCGCTCAACGTCACCTTAGCGCGGCGGATGATGGAGCAGACCCGGGTCTATACTGCGCTCAAAGGTGTGCGCGGGCGGCCTGCGGTGGATCTGGCCCAGCTTGAATTGTTGTTAGTTCGATTCAGTCTGCTAGTTGCCCAGCAGCGGTGGATAAAAGAAATAGATGTTAATCCGCTGCTGGTATCGCCCACTCGGATGCTCGCACTGGATGCCAGGATCCTTTTGCATGATCCAACGATCCGAGAAGAGGATTTGCCCCGATTGGCGATCAGGCCTTACCCGGAGCAGTATGTCACCACCTGGGAACTCGGAAACGCCACGCCGATAACGATTCGGCCGATCCGGCCGGAAGACGAATCGCTGATGGCAAAGTTTCATAGCACCCTCTCTGAAGAGAGCGTCCATTTCAGGTACTTTGGCTTGCTGAAACTGGAACAGCGGATAGCTCACGAGCGTTTAACACGAATCTGTTTTAACGATTACGACCGTGAGATAGCGATTGTCGGCATTCGCCGATCATCAGAATCGAAAGACGAGGAGATCATCGGGGTTGGCCGGCTAATCAAGGTCCATGGGGTGAACGAAGCGGAATTCGCCATCGTTGTCAGCGACCAGTGCCAAGGTCAGGGGCTTGGAACGCATTTCCTGAAGCTGCTTTTGGAGATCGGTCGGAAGGAAGGAATAGACGTTATCTTTGCTCAGATTCTTACCGATAACTATGCCATGCAGCGAGTCTGTAAAAAGCTCGGGTTTACGGTCAGTTACGACAGTTTCGCGGAAGTTATGAGAGCAGAGATCAGATTGTGAAGAATGATAAAGAGAGACGCAATGAATACCAAAAATTTTGATACCATCGATGGCAATGAGGCCGTGGCGCGTGTTGCATTTCAATTGAATGAAGTAATCGCGCTGTTCCCCATCACGCCGGCGTCTCCCATGGGTGAGTGGGCAGATGCATGGGCGTCTGCCGGCGTGAAAAATCTTTGGGGTACGGTACCGGCAGTGATTGAGATGCAAAGCGAAGGAGGTGCTGCGGGGGCCGTTCATGGAGCACTGCAGACTGGAGCTTTGAGCACGACGTTCACGGCTTCGCAGGGCCTGCTGCTCATGATCCCAAACATGTACAAGATTGCGGGCGAACTTACGCCATTTGTTCTGCATGTCGCAGCCCGCTCGATCGCGACTCATGCCCTCTCAATTTTCGGTGATCACAGCGATGTCATGGCTGCTCGTGCCACAGGGTTTGCGTTACTCTGTGCCGCTTCGGTCCAGGAGGCGCAGGATTTTACCCTTATCTCGCATGCGGCAACACTCCAATCGCGTATCCCGTTTTTGTTTTTCTTCGATGGATTTCGCACTTCGCATGAAATAGCAAAAATCGAGCCGTTAGAACCGGAGACGCTTCGAGCCATGATTGACGAGGACCGTGTCCGTGAGCATCGAGAGCGCGCATTGTCACCAGATCATCCCGTTATTCGAGGAACTGCACAAAATCCGGATGTCTTTTTTCAGGCAAGGGAAGCAGCGAACCTTTTCTACGACGCCTGTCCGGGGATTGTCCAGCGGGCAATGGATGCTTTTGCGAAGCTCACGGGTCGTCAGTATCACCTCTTCGACTATCATGGCGCGAGTGACGCCGAGCGGGTAATTGTGGCTATGGGTTCCGGTTGCGAAGCGGTTCACGAAACGGTGGATCACCTGAATCGGAGTGGAGCAAAAGTTGGCGTCCTGAAGGTGCGATTATATCGTCCATTTGACGCCGGATCATTTCTTGACGCGCTTCCGGGCACCGTAAAGTCGATTGCGGTTCTGGATCGTACAAAAGAGCCGGGCAGCGGCGGCGAACCGCTCTATCTGGATTGTGCGAATGCTCTGCAAGAGGCGGGTCGCAGTGGCCTGCGCATAGTTGGCGGACGATACGGTTTATCGTCGAAGGAATTCACTCCGGCAATGGTCAAAGCAGTGTTTGACAACTTGGAGCTGGAATCTCCCAAGAATCACTTCACCATCGGGATTCGTGACGATGTCACGGGGACGAGCCTGGACTATGATCCCTCTTTTTCGATCGAGGAAAAGGATGTCTTCAGGGCAGTTTTCTTCGGTCTAGGATCGGACGGTACGGTCGGTGCCAACAAGGAGTCTATCAAGATCATTGGAGAGAACACTGAGAACTATGCCCAGGCTTACTTCGTGTATGATTCCAAAAAAGCCGGAGCCATTACGATATCGCATTTGCGTTTTGGTCCGAGACCTATTCGTTCAACTTATCTCGTTTCGCGGGCGAACTTCGTCGGTTGTCATCAGCCAGGATTCCTCGACCGGTACGGTATTGTCGACCCGCTCGTCCCTCTTGGCACCTTCCTTTTGAATACGCCCTTAGGTCCGGAAGATGTCTGGGCGCAATTACCGGAGCCTGTACAACAGCAGCTCGTTGAGAAACGTCCGAGATTTTTTGTGATCGATGCAAACAAGGTTGCGCGCGAATGCAAGATGGGTGGCCGAATCAACACGATTATGCAAACCTGCTTTTTTGCGATCTCCGGCGTTCTTCCGAGCGAAGAGGCAATCGCGGCGATCAAGGATTCAATTCGCAAGACCTATGGAAAGAAAGGTGGGGGGATTGTCCAAATGAATCTGGATGCCGTAGACCAAACGCTCGCCCATCTTTTCGAGGTCAAGATTCCAGACCGGGTTCTTGAACACGCTCCGGTGAAGAAACTCGTAGTCAATGAGCCACCCGTGTTCGTGCGAGAGGTTCTTGGTAAGATGCTCGCGGGGCACGGGGATGAACTCCCGGTGAGCGCGTTACCCGTCGATGGTACCTTCCCTACCGGCACATCTCGTTGGGAGAAATGGAATCTGGCCCAGGAAGTTCCCGTTTGGGAACCTGATATTTGTATCCAGTGCGGCAAATGTGTCCTGGTTTGTCCACACGCGGTCATTCGAAGCAAAGTCTACGAGGCGTCTTTTTTAAGCGCTGCGCCGGACACGTTCAAATCGCGGGAGGCAAGGTTGCCGGAGTGGAAAGGGCTGAATTACACGTTACAGGTTGCAGTTGAGGATTGCACGGGTTGCGGAATCTGCGTCGATGTCTGTCCGGTTCGAAATAAATCCGAAGCGCGTCGGAAGGCGATTAACATGGAGCCACAACCGGATTTGCGCGAGGCTGAGCGAGTTAACTGGGATTTCTTTGCGGCACTTCCTGATCGAGAGCGGCAAAATCTTTCCTTTGGGACTGTACGGGAGATGCAAGTAGCCGAGCCACTGTTTGAGTTTTCCGGCGCATGCGCCGGCTGTGGCGAAACGCCGTACATCAAACTTCTCACGCAACTTTTTGGAGATCGGTTATTAATTGCGAACGCGACTGGCTGTTCCTCGATTTATGGAGGCAACTTGCCGACTACGCCTTATACAGCCGGAGCTGACGGATTGGGTCCTGCCTGGTCAAACTCCTTGTTCGAAGACGCCGCAGAATTTGGTATGGGCTTCCGGATCTCTCTGGACAAACAGCAAGAGTTTGCCGCGGAGCTGTTGCACAATTTGAGAGGTCAAGTGGGTGAAGACCTCGCGCAAGACATTCTAACTGCCGACCAGAAAGATGCCGCCGGAGTTCACTCACAGCGCCAACGGGTCGCGGAACTTAAGCACGCCTTAACGACGCTCGAGACCGGCGATGCTCGGCGATTGCTCCATCTCGCGGATACTCTAGTGCGAAAGAGCGTTTGGGTTGTGGGCGGAGATGGATGGGGATACGACATCGGTTATGGAGGTCTGGACCATGTCTTGGCCAGCGGATGCAATGTAAAGGTCTTGCTGCTGGACACTGAGGTATATTCAAACACGGGTGGACAATGCTCTAAATCGACACCGCTGGGCGCTATTGCGAAATTCGCGTCTGCAGGAAAGCGCGTCGCCAAGAAAGATCTCGGTCTCATCACAATGAGTTACGGCAATATATACGTGGCCTGTGTGGCCATGGGAGCAAAAGATGAACATACGTTGAAGGCATTCCTGGAGGCCGAAGCCTACGACGGTCCTGCTCTGATTATCGCCTACAGCCACTGTATTGCGCACGGTATTAACATGACCACTGCGATGCAGAACCAGAAGGCCGCCGTCCTGTCGGGCCAATGGTTGCTCTACCGCTACAATCCCGAGCTGGCAGCGCGGGGAGAGAACCCGTTCCACGTTGATTCGGCGGCACCGAAGATGCCAGTATCAGACTATTTCAATCTTGAAAATCGATTCAAAATGCTCACCCAGAGCCGGCCGGAAGAAGCCAAACGATTGTTCAAGGAAGCACAGCAGAACGTGGACGCTCGTTGGCAAAGGTATCAGCGACTCGCCAAGAACGTTCCGAAAGATAATGAGAAGGCAGCGTTATGAATCTAACCACGAGTTATCTGGGTATGAAATTGCGGACGCCACTGGTGCCGTCCGCATCGCCTCTGAGCGATAATCTAGACAACATTAAGCGGATGGAGGACGCAGGCGCGGCAGCTCTGGTACTTCATTCTTTGTTCGAAGAACACATTTATCACGAAAGTCATCAGCTTCATCATCACTTGACGCATGGTACTGAAAGTTTTGCCGAATCGCTAACTTATTTTCCTGAGCAAGATAATCTGACGATCGGTCCGGAAACATACTTAAACGAGATAGTTGCGGCTAAGGAAGCTGTCGCAATTCCGGTGATCGCAAGTCTCAACGGTTCGACGCTTGGTGGTTGGATCAACTATGCGAAACAAATTGAGCAGGCCGGCGCCGACGCGCTCGAGTTGAACATCTATTGGATTCCGACGGATCCAGAGCTCTCGGGTGCAGAGGTGGAAAAAAAATATTTAGACATTCTCTCAAATGTGAAAGCCGAGGTTCGGTTTCCGGTAGCGGTCAAGCTGAGTCCTTTTTTCAGCAGTTTTGCCAACATGGCGAGGGCGCTCGTGGATGGCGGAGCAGACGGACTCGTCCTTTTCAATCGTTTCTACCAACCGGATATTAATCCGGAAGCGCTGGATGTCTCACCGAACATTCTTCTTAGCGCACCCATGGCGATGCGGTTACCTTTGCGTTGGATCGCTATTCTGCGAGGCTGGATCGAGGCCGATCTGGCAGCTACCAGCGGTATTCATCATGCGACCGATGTCATCAAAATGCTCATGGCCGGTGCGGATGTGACGATGCTTTGCTCGATCTTGCTGCGGTGTGGAGTTGGCCATCTTCATGTCATTGAACGTGAATTGGTACAGTGGATGGAAACGCATGGCTACGATTCGGTCGAAGAGCTCAAAGGCAGTATGAGTCAGAAGAATTGTCCCGACCCGGCAGCGTTCGAGCGCGCTCAATACATTCGCGGTATTTCCACCTCGTGGCGTACGATGACCGATGTTTAGGAGTGCAATGTTCTGAGAGAGCTCGAAGCAAGAGAAGTGCTAATGTGGACAAGAGCGGGAGAGTAGGACGCCTTGATCAGTCTAGAGTCGCTCAGTATCGAGAAAGGATCTTTTATGAACCGGTCGATGCGAGTGTCTATGAAGCAAATGAGCAGCGGGAAAATGCGCGGAAGCCCGACAATGTTTGAACCCGAAACGTCGATTTCTCATCGATTTAGGAAACAGCGTCAAAGACTCCTGAAACTGCGTGAGCACATTTTGAAAGAGGTTAAGCAGCTCAAAGATGAGGCTTGCGAAGAGGTTCCGAACTACAGCATGCACATGGCCGATGCAGCGACAGACTCCTTTGACCGCGATCTCGTGCTTGGCCTGGCATCATTCGAGCAGGAGGGGCTCTATGAGATCGATGCAGCTTTGAAACGGCTCGAGGACGGTTCGTATGGTGTTTGTGAATTAACAGGTAAACCCATCCCGTGGGAGCGTTTGGAGGCAATTCCGTGGACACGCTTTTCACTCGATGCCGAAAATCAACTTGAGGGTCATATGTGTCCTCATATCGGTCGACTCGGTACCATCCGACCAGCCGAAAAGGAAAAATCAAAGGAAGTTTTAGGCGGCGCGGGTGACGAGGAACCTGAATTCACCTCGGACTTGGATCTATCTCCAAACTCGCCGGAACTAGTTGTCAAAACTCTAAGAGAGAGCGCGGATCAGCCGCCCTATGTTTAGCAGGCTAAAGGCTGGGCTATGCTTTCCTGGCCCTCGGGGCCGTACAAGCTCATCCGTCCAAGTGGCTTAGTGCGAAACTTTTACCAGCGATTGGCTTGCGAGATTTAAACGACTCAGTATCGCAGATACGACGACACCGGCGTTATTTGTGGTGCGGCTTGGCCGCGCTATGATTCGCTGTCCCAGTGAATGTGTGCGATATCTTTGTGAGCTAGCGAATCACCAGAATAGGACACGAAGCTTGTTTGAGAATCTTTTCGGCATCGCTGCCGAACAACAAGTGTTTCCAACCGGTGTAGCCATGCGTCGATAACACCAGAAGATCGGCAGAAATCTCCTTTGCCGCGCTTAAAATCTCATCCCGAAGATCAAGCCCGGATCGCAGCTTTGAGTCGACTTCCAGGAAAGTGCGTTTGGCGTGTATTACTGCCTCAGCTAGATTTTTCTCGGCCTCTTCTTTCACTTGGTCCAACTCTGCGTGTGGAAAGCCGCCCATAGTGTAATCCAAGGCGGACGGCTCCGGTATAACATGCAGGAGTGTAAGCTGTGCGTGCATTCGCCGGGCTAGTTCAATTGCATAGTCGACGGCAGCTTCCGATCTGCGGGAGAAATCGGTTGGGACCAGGATTCTGCTAAAGACAGGTTGCTCTTGAGCAGTTGCGGTTTCTATTTGGCTATCGGGAAGATCGACGGTTTCTTTCATTGAGGCTCCTTCTGTTCTCACTCAATTTTCTGCGCCGAGGAAAGTATTGCTCCACCTGGATTGTCATAAATGTCTCATCATTTGGTTGGCTCAAACGAGAGAATGATTCATTCAGTCTGCTCTCAGGGTGAATCGATTTTGACCGCCAAGGGACAAAGATGGGGACGGAGCCATGTCACTCTCCAGGCACGGCGTAGAACTCCACCAGCTGCAGCCTCGTCGCCTGCAATCGCTGTAAGACGACCTTGCCGACGCGAGTGGTCAGTTCGTAGCCGAAATCGTGGTTTTCCGCGGCGTACTTGCGTAGTGCGTTGGCGCCAAACGCGACTGCTTCGGTGAGGTCAACAGAGCGAGCGCTGAAATGCCAGCCATAAGGCGGGAAGAGCCACGACCAGCCGAGCGCTTCGCCGGCACCGATCGTTTCGATGGTGATCGCGCCTCTTCCTGGCACGAACGTTTCGAGTGCGACTCTGCCTTTACAGATCAGATAAAAATGGTCGGCATCGACACCCGCATGGAAAATCGGTTGATCAACACCGAACTTCACAAAGACAGCGCATTCATTGAGAATGTGAAAGTAGCGCGGATTTAGTCCCTGCCAAAAGGGATGTGATCGAATGACATGATCAAGTGTTTCCATTGTGTTTCCTGTTCGCGTGCTTTGTGGTCGCTGGAGCATGCACTGACAATGTTCCGGTGCTTGTTTTGCACTTTTCGCAGAGAATCCGCTCCCCAGGAATTGGCGAAGACTTTCCGTTGCTTGTACTTAGCCGGGTTGCTCAATTTGGAAATCTCGGCAGAGTCGATAGTGGAAAACTCAGAATGAGCCAGCAGAAACACTCTCCTCGCAGTGGGAACGTATCCGTTCAAAACGGGGATCCAATCGTGCCGGATGATAGCTCTCCATGCTTTTTTGACGGTATCAGTCTACCGATCCTTTTGCTGGGCAACGATCTCCGACTGCGCCGGTTTACCAGGCAAGCCGCGAAAACGTTCCATTTGAAGGCAACCGACATCGGCTTGAGAATTTCCAGGCTCAGGATCAAGATTCCGGGCCTGAACAAAATCGCCGCCCAAGTCATTCGAACGCACAATTTACTGGAGACGGAGATTCAGTGTCAGGATGGTCACTGGTGTTTGTTACGAGTGGAACCTAACCTGACTGTGTCCGGATTATCGGACGGCGCAATGCTTTTGTTCATCGATATCGACCAAGACAAGCGCACGGAGAAGGAGTTAAAGAGGTTGAATGAAATGCTTACGGCGCTTTTCCAGTCCGCTCCGGATGCCATTATGACGGTTGACGCGCAGGGCCGTATTATGCGGGTCAATAGCCAGACAGAGTCCATGTTTGGCTATACAAGTATGGAATTGCAGGGCAAGCGAATTGAGATTTTGATGCCGACGCATTTTAAGGCTCGGCACGTACGTTACCGAGCAGATTATTTGGCCAACCCCCATCAGCGGCCGATGGGTGCCGGTCTTGATTTGTATGGCAGGCGCAAAGACGGCACGGAGTTTCCTGTCGACATCATGCTCAGCCCGATCGAGACGCATGAGGGGCGCGGTGTTATTGCCACGGTCCGCGATATCACTGAGCGCAAGCAAGCAGAGCAAGCTCTGCGAAAGTCGCATCAGGAGCAGGCGTTGTTGACCGAGCGTGCCGCGGCGGTTGCCGAGCTCGAGACTCGCTCACGGCAGCAAAAAGCAATCTCAGATCTGAGCCAGCATGCGTTGGAAGGTCTCGATCTCACGACGCTGCTGGAGGATGCTGTAGCGCTCGTGCCGCAAGTTCTGGGGGTAGAGTTTTGCAAGATGCTGGAACTGTTGCCAGATCAAAAATCGTTGCTCCTGCGCGCCGGCGTGGGTTGGAAAGCGGGTTGCGTGGGACGGGTGAGGGTGGCTGCCGGGGAAAATTCACAGGCAGGTTTTGCCTTGATTTCCAGTTCGCCGGTGATCGTCGAAGACCTGCGGAGCGAGAAGCGTTTCTTGGGGCCATCCCTGCTGCTGGAACATGGAGTGGTCAGTGGCATCAGCGTAATTATCCACGGGCGTGCTAAACCGTATGGTGTGCTTGGAGCTCACTCGACCCGTCAGCGCCATTTTACGGGTGACGACATCCATTTTCTTCAGTCGGTGGCGAATATTCTGGCGGCGGCAATTGAACGCCGAGGTCTGGAGGAAGAGTTACTTAATATCAGCGGTCGCGAGCAAATGCGGATGGGTCAGGATTTGCACGATGGGCTCTGCCAGCAACTTGCTGGAATAGAATTCAGGAATTCGGTGCTTGTGCAACAATTGGCGAACAATCCCTCTGTACAAGCCGAGGCGGCCGCGATCGGCGAGTTAACGCGCGATGTCATGCGCGAGGCGCGGACCCTCGCTCGCGGTTTGTCACCGGTGCATCTGGAAGCCAATGGTCTGATGGCGGCCCTGGAAATTCTAACCGCGAATACCGCAAGGCTATTCGATATCTCGTGCAACTTCGTGTGTCGCCGACCGGTACTCATGACAAACAACGCCGTGGCAACACATTTGTATCGTATCGCCCAGGAAGCAATCGGCAATGCGATCAAGCACGGACGGGCGAAATCGGTGACCGTGTCCATGAGCGAGGAAGAGGGTCAAGTGAGCTTGACTATCTCCGACAGCGGCTGTGGCTTTTTACGCGGGAAGGAGACTATGGAAGGAATGGGTTTGCGAATAATGGAATATCGCGCGGAGCTGATTGGCGCTGTGCTGGGGATCAACTCGAGGGTCGGCATAGGCACAACAGTGGTGTGCAAACTCAAATTAATTCGATGAAACGAGGCAAATCGACTATCAGACGGGTGCGCGTATTGATCGTGGACGATCATCCAATGACGCGCGCCGGGCTTGCCCACATGATCAATCACCAACCTGACATGATCGTCAGCGGTGAAGCCGAAAATGCCGCCCAGGCGCTCAGCGCCTTGGAAGCAAACGAACCGGATCTAGTGCTTGTCGATATTACCTTGCCGGGCAAAAGCGGATTGGAGCTGATAAAGGACATCAAGGCGATGCATCCCGGACTCCCTACGCTCGTTATTTCCATGCATGACGAATCACTTTACGCCGATCGTGTCCTTCGCGCCGGCGCTCGCGGTTACATCACAAAACACGAGGGCGGCGAGAAACTGATGCGCGCCATGCATCATGTTTTGAGTGGCAAAATTTATGTCAGCGAAAACATGTCTGCGCATATTCTGGAGGTTTTTTCCGGCGGGCAGACGGCGCCACACCGTTCTTCGATTGAGAACTTAAGCGATCGCGAATTCGAAGTGTTCGAGTTACTTGGCGAAGGTCTCTCCGCGCGCCAGATTGCCGAAAGGCTTCATCTGAGTGCAAAAACTGTGGATGCTCACCGCGCAAACATCAAAGAAAAACTTAGGATCCAAACTAGCGGCGAGCTCATTTCATATGCTTCACGCTGGATCGCAGAGCGACCGGGCACGAGGCAGGCAGATTCCTGAACTCCGTCGGAGCCGATAGGCATTGTGTATAAAGCTGTGGATTGAAACCCGCGCTGAGTCCTCACGGCCTCTTCAGGGTCAAACGTTGACGGTGGACTTCGATTCCATTGCCGCGACTACGTCAGTCAGCTTGCGCAAGACGCCCATCAGAGCCTCAGATGCGCTTGGTTGAACCAACGGCATCTCGCGCAGCTTTTCAACCGTGAGTCCCGACCTTATCGCAATTGTTGCAATATTGACGATCACCGGGGCATGATCACCTACGGCCAAGCAACCGAGCAAACATCGAGAACGAGAGTCGACGATTATTTTTAAAAACGTGGGCTCAGGATCGATAACGCTGCGCTCAATATCAGACACCAGGCGAACGCTGTGGGACCCGACGAGATATTCGAGCCCCTGGTCTGTCGCCTCCTCCTCTGTGAGCCCGACGGCAGCAATGGACGGCTCACTGTGGACACATCGCGGAATCCACTGTTTATCGAACCGACTTTCGCGCCCCAAGATAGAGTTCACCGCAACGCTGGCCTGGGAAGACGCGGTGCTGTCCAAGAAACTGATCCCATTCACGTCGCCTACCGCGTACAGCCCTGGAGTCGGGAGTCGCATTTGCTCGTCGACTTTGAGAAACGAGCTGTCGTCAATTCCTAAGGCTCCGAGCCCGATCCCGATCGAATTCGGCTTTCGGCCGGTAGCGACCAGCACTAAATCGGCCTCCACCGCCGGACTGCCCTGTACGGGAATGCGAACGTTTAGGTCGCTTTCCTCGATCTGATCCAGCCGAACATTTCGCTCCAGTTGGATAGTGACTCCATGCATTTCCAGCATCTGAGCGACTCGCTCCCCTGCTTCCGGCGCCCATCCAGGCACGACCCGTTCCTTCTTTTCGATTAGCGTGACCGCACAGCCCAACGTGCGGTATATCGAGGCAAACTCGCATCCAATGTAACCCCCACCAATAATGGCTAGATGCCGTGGCAGAGTTCTAATTCGCAGTAATTCATCGCTGTTTACTACCCTTGGCCCCGATTTATCGGAAAAGCCGGGTCTGGAACCGGTCGCAATGATCGTATTCTCGGCAATGATGGTCTTAGAGCGGCCATTGGAATCAACTATTCCAAGGGTCCGCTCGTTCAGGAATCGACCATGTCCAGGGCACAGATCGACGCCCAGTTGTTGCAATTCCGTGCGGAAGTCATCCACCAATCGAGAGCTCACGTTAGATTGAGTCATCATCCAGTCGCGCAAAGTCTCCTTCAAAAGGTCGACCTTGTTGCCAAATCGCCCGCTTCGCCAGCGATCCCGGAATTGGCGTGCAGAGGCTTGCAAGGCGAGGACAGCATAACACCCGCTATGAAAACAAGTGCCACCGATCCGGTCCTTCTCGATTAATGCAGTCCGCAAGCCGTTACGAGCAGCCAGACGAGCGGCTTCGCGTCCGCCAGAACCCGATCCGAGGATCGCTACTTGATAATTGTCGCCCATAAACGGATGCTGAAAAATTGCTCTTCGATTGTAATGTCCTGTCCCCGAAATAACAGGTGTTTGTTGCGGTCATTGGAGAAGCTATCGCAAACAGCGCAGCGATTGCGATTGAATCAGGACTGCGCATCAATAAACTGCGTGATATTCCCTTGACGCAACCCAGCGCGCTGAAAGCTGATGGTCACATTGCGAAAGCTGGATTATAGGCCGTTCGTAAGGCTCGAGAGCATTCGGATCCGGATGGATGCATCCGGATCCTGGAGTGGTCCCTCGGCATTCGAGGGACCGACTTCGGGCCAAATTTTGGCCACCCTTAAACAATTGATGTGTAGTCGGTGTTTCTAATGGCAAGCTAGGTTCAGGCAGCGATATGAATGAGAAATATCAAATTGCGGTAATTGGCACAGGTTCTGGGGGTAGCGAGGCGGCGCTCTTTGCAGCAAAAAAGGGATTCAAAGTGGTGGTCATCGAATGCGGTGCGCTTGGCGGCACACGGCTGCACCACGGATCGTATGCTGTTCGCGCTCTTCACGCATCCGCGCGGCTCCACGGCGAGTTTTTCAAAGGGAAAAAATATGGAATTGAGGCCGATCTATTCACTGATTCGCTGATGCAGTGGATGAAAGCACAGCGAGCTGCGAGCACTCGGCTGGGGCGCCAATTGCAGACTGATTTGGAAGAGTTGAATGTCAGGGTAGCGTTTGGGCGCGGAACGCTGGTCGATGAAAATCGAATCCGGATTACGGGCGAAT
The DNA here is from genome assembly GCA_963736745.1 of uncultured Verrucomicrobiae bacterium. GTDB lineage: Bacteria > Verrucomicrobiota > Verrucomicrobiia > Chthoniobacterales > JAFAMB01 > JAFAMB01. Next base: position 51,367 of record CAVTQD010000044.1, read on the forward strand.
ATGAGAAGCAGGAGGAAATTGAAGCGGATTACATCATCTTGGCCACCGGGGCTCGCCCGGATTATATTGGCGCCGAGAATTCGAGAGTAATCAATAGCGATGAACTTCTAGACCGGATTCATCCGCCAGCCCATCTCTTCGTTGTCGGTGGCGGTTACGTCGGTTGCGAGTTTGCTGCAATATATCGCGGATTCGGCTGTCAAGTGACGCTAGCGGAGAAGAGTGAACGACTGCTTCCCGGCTGGGACGAAAGCGTAGGAGCGCACATTGCTCAGCAGTTGGCCGCAGATGGAGTGGAGCTGATGCTGGGTCGGCATATTCCGGTGAGCGATATGCCGATGGAAGAAGGGTGGCCGATCATTTCCAAGGCCGATGGGACCGAGATTTCACCTGATCTTATCCTGGTCGCGACTGGTCGCAGACCAAACACCGAATCTCTCGGACTGGCAGAACTTGGCATCGGCACGACACCGTTTATAGAAGTCGATGCGCAGCTCCGAACAGCCCGGAAGAATATCTTTGCGATCGGTGACGTCAATGGACTCAATATGCTTGATAGCGCGGCATCTTCGCAGGCTCGAGTTGCTATTGATGCCATTATGGGCGGTACGACACTATTCAGTTCACGCTGGGTTCCGCGGTATCTTGATACCGATCCGCCCGTTGGGGTTGTTGGCTGGATGGAACGCGAGGCCGCTGAAGCCGGACTCGACGTTTCCGCGCAATCGGACGTTGCAGAGATGGTTACGGCAGATGACAAAACAATCGCACAACCGTCTAAGACCCTTGTTAAAATCATCGCGGAGCGCTCTACCAAACAGATCAGAGGTTGCGTGGCCATTGGTAATCAAGCTTCCGAAGTGATTAACTTGGCGGCTCTGGCAATTCAGAGTGGCATTGGTACAAGAGAAATTGAAAGGTTACTCCTGGTTCACCCGAGTGCATCCGTGGCATTCCAGCGGTGCGCAGCGAAGTTTAATTAACAAGTATGTTCCAGTGGATGGAGGTTTTGGCGCAGGGTCCGGTCGCGAAGGCAGTTTTAGCGCTTAGTATTGTCGCGTCTGTCGGGCTCGCACTTGGAAGTCTTGGGATCCGCGGCGTTCGCCTGGGCGCAGCTGGCGTGTTGTTCGCCGGCATTTTCTTTGGGCAACTTGGCATGCATATCGACGAACGCATTCTCGAGTTCGTTCGAGATTTTGGTCTCTTGTTATTTGTTTACACGGTGGGGCTGCAGGTTGGGCCTGGCTTCTTTTCTTCAGTGAAGCACCAGGGTCTTCAGCTCAATGCGCTCGGCGCAGGCGTTGTCTTGCTTGGCGGGCTGATTGTGGCCGGGTTTCGATTTCTCTTTCACTTCTCGGTGCCGGTTATCGGTGGGTTGTTCGCCGGGGCGACGACCAACACACCGAGCCTTGCAGCCGCACAGGCCGCGCTCCAGGGCATCCCGGGCCAAAATCCGGCTTCTGCCGATTTTCTTGGCATGGCTTATGCCGTTGCTTACCCATTCGGCATCGTCGGCATCATCATAACGATGCTATTGGTGCGCAAAGTCTTTTCCATCGATGTCGATTCTGAGGCCAGAAACGTGGAGCTTTCAAGGGAGGCAAGTGAGACCACTCCGGATTTTATCGATCTGGAAGTTACAAATCCAAACGTGGATGGTCTGGCTCTGCGAGATTTACCGTTCGCTTCTGAGGCTGGCGTCGTCTTCTCACGACTGCTCCGAAACGGCCAAGTAACTGTGCCTGAAGATGACTCTGCCATCCGACTTGGCGACGGTCTTCGATTGGTTGGTCCAAGAGCCAAGCTTTTGAAGTTTGAGCCGGTCATTGGACGAAAAAGCTCGATCGATATCAAAAGCGTTCCAAGTGAGTTAACGACGGAGCACCTTTACGTCACCAAGGGCAAAGTTCTAGGGAAGAGTCTGGGCGAGCTTAACTACGAACGCGTGTACGGCGTGGTGATCACGCGCATCACTCGGGCGGACGTCGAGTTCGCGGCGAACGACCAGGTGCGACTGCAGTTCGGAGACTTTCTTTTCGTGGTAGGATCAAAGGACGGCGTGGCACAGGTAGGGGAGCTGGTGGGCAATGCGCCTAAAGCCTTGGATCACCCACATGTACTGCCCGTTTTTGTTGGCATCTTACTGGGGGTAATTTTGGGCAGCTTGCCGATAGCTTTGCCCGGGATGCCTGCCCCGGTGAGATTGGGGCTTGCCGGGGGGCCTCTGATTGTTGCATTGGTGCTGAGTCAGGTAGGCAGGCTCGGGCCGCTCATATGGTATCTTTCACCAGCAGCAAACCTGGCGCTGAGAGAGATCGGAATCGTGTTGTTTCTCGCCTGTGTCGGGTTGAAGTCCGGCAGCCGATTTCTGGAGGTCCTGCTTTCGGGGAGTGGCTTCTACTGGATGGCAGCCGGCGCGGTTTTGACGTTTGTACCGCTGGTTATAGCCGGCTTCCTGGCCAGAAAAGTTCTCAAACTGGACTATCCAACGATTTGTGGTGTTCTTTCTGGAAGCATGACAGACCCGCCTGCGCTTGCATTCGCAACGACTATTACGAAGTCCGATCAGCCGCTTGTCGCCTATGCAGCGGTGTACCCGTTAGTGATGATATTGCGCGTTTTCATCGTGCAAGTTCTGATCTTAACGCTGCCAATGTGAGAAAAAGCCATCCGGATTCTCCTGCCGGCATTTCGAGCAAGAGCGAACAGACGTTCGGCGTTACAGGCAATGGTCGCTTGGCCTTACAAGGTATTGGACATCCGCGGAGGCTGGCCTGTGGCTTCGAGGACAGACCGCCAAATGTCGCCTTCCGGGTCGATTTTGCGTCGACCTCCAATCACTATCCCAAGCGGAATATGAACGAATGTATCATGCCAACGACCGACCAACATATTTGTCTTTCCGGCCATTCCGGCATGCACTGCGCATTGAGCTAAGATCGAACAATAGACGTTATCCTGGGGGGAGGCAGGCACACTCCGAATCGCGTAACTCGGGTCAATATATTTAAGTGTGATTGAAATATTGCTCGATCGGAAAAAATCATTGATTTCGTCTCTCAATATTAGCCCGATATCACCCAGGCGACGGTTGCCAGAAGCATCTGTCTCCGCGGAAGGGGCTGCCAAAAAGTCTTGCCCTGCCCCCTCGGCGACAACGATTACCGCATGGTTGCGCTGCGCGATCCGGTGTCGAAGGGCCTCAAGAAGGCCGCGGGATCCGTGCAACTCAAAAGGCACTTCTGGGATCAGACAAAAATTTACGTATTGACTCGCCAAGGCGGCGTAACAAGCGATGAATCCAGATTCGCGCCCCATCAGCTTAACCAGCCCAATACCATTGCTTGCGGAGATAGCCTCTACGTGCGAGCAGGAAACGGCTTTCACGGCCTCGGCAAACGCAGTTTCAAAACCAAAACTCTTATCGAGGTAAAGGATGTCATTGTCGATCGTTTTGGGTATTCCAATGACGCTCTTGCCAAGACCCCGGCGACCGATCTCCGCAGCGAGTGAGGCGCCACCTTTGAGAGCGCCATCCCCGCCGATAACGAAAAGGATGTCTATACCGAGCTGCTCCAGGCCGTCCACCATTTCAGTGACATTTTGAGGACCGCGTGACGTCCCGAGCATCGTACCTCCGAAAGTCTGAATGGTTGAGACGACTTCCGGTCTGAGTTGCAAAGGTTTACGACCATGCCTGAGTACCAGTCCCTCGTAGCCGTAACGGATCCCGAGAATATTAGTCATTCGGTAGCCATGCCAAAGCTCCATGACGATTCCGCGAATAACGTCGTTCAGACCGGGGCACAAACCACCGCAGGTCACAATAGCAGCGGTCGCACTTGCTGAATTGAAATAGATGTGCTCTCGCGGCCCAGCGACTTCAAAAGTCAAGGACGGCCCTCGAGAGGTGTTGTCGACAATCTCATGGCTCAGCCGGTCATCGCACACGATCTGATCGGTATCGAGCTTGAATTTTGCTCCATTGCTGCCCATGTGAGGCAGCGGTGAACGAAAGCGGCAATCGCCCAGAGATTCGATGGTCCGTGTCATTTGGGTTTGGCCTTTCGGCTAGGTAATCGTAAGTGCTGAAACCTAGCTAGTGAGCCAAACTCTTGCTAATCAAAGATTGGCTCCTTTACAACGCATGTTGTTCTGCAGTTGCGGAATAGTGATTGGATCTACCTCCAAAGCGCGGAGAACAGTAAGCGACGATGCCGGGCGAGCCGATTTATTTCGGGCAGTTGAGGAATGAGTCACCGTTTTCCGTCACCTTAAGAACCGGACAGGGCGCGCGGTGCACAATGTAGTCGGCGTCCTCGGTCCGACGAAAGCGGTTGTACCAACGGTGGTGGTTTGCGGAAATGACAATCAGATCCGCACGAAGCTCAAGCGCTACGTCCGCCGCGCCTATGACAACACCACCGGTGCGGAATATCCATTCGCAGTTTGGATATGCTGCGCGAACGAACATCCCTTGCTCTTTCAGGGTGTTCTCCGCTTGGCGTTGAGCCTTGAGGAGCTCCGTCTCGATGTTGGCTCCGTTCGCAATTTCGAAGGCAATTGGCAGCTGGTAAACGTGAAGAAGAGTCAACCTTGAACCAAAGTATTGTCCCAAGTGAATAGCCTGACGGATTGCGCCGAGGGAGTCTTTCGTGAGATCAGTCGGAACGAGTATGTGCCGGACGGCGAGGAGAATCTCTTTGGGCGGCGTCCCGGCCGGAACGATCGACCACTTTAAGGGATCACCCGAGGGTGTGCCCGAGTCCTTCTTTTGGGCAGTGCGTTCATCGCTGACGATTGCCTGTGCTGTCCTCATCCGTAACATGAACTCTTGTTCTTGGCGGTCACTTTCTCAGCGTTTTACTTGGCAGCTTTGCGGCACAATCAGCCGGCAGCGAAATGACAAGTTTTCCTTTACGCCATTTCCGATCTTTCCGCGCCCCTGATCGTCCCGAAGTTTTGACGGAATGGAATAGCGCCCGCCATTTTTTTGTCATGATATATCAAAACAGGACAAGGAGCCTGATGCATGATCCGGGGTGCTGTGCCCAGATTGAACAGCTCTCCTAGAAATGTAGGATGACGACTGGCGGCGACGATCAAGTCTGCGCCAATATCCCTGGCTAACGTGGTTATTTGTTCCGCCGGCTTGCCGACTAGAAAAACCGATTCACACATCGGGCCAATCTTTTGCACCTTCTGTGTGAGCTCGTCTAGAAGCTTGCATAAATCGCAACGCTGCTCTTCGAGTAGCGTATAGGTCGTTTCACTTGCGTATTCACATAGCGGTATTGGCTCGTAGACAAAAGCAACCGTGAGAGAAGCACCAAATGAATTAGCCAACTCTGCGGCATAAGATGCTGTGATCTCCGAGTGGTCCGACAAATCGACGGCAACCAGAATCTTCCGTATAGACACTAATTTGCCTGCAAGCGTTTCAGCCTCGAGTGTTTTCATTCTAACCTTTCCCTTTGTCTGCGTGGAACTACGAATAACGCCCATCAATGCAATACGCTCACCGTCTATTGCGTAGTCTGCCTTCAAAATTGCCTTGGAGAGTGAAAGATTTACCGTTTACCGATCAATGTCCAATCAACCACCGGCTGATAAAAGTTGTCGCTTTCGGGAGGATCGAACGTCCGAGGACGAGGCGTCGTGCCCGGTAGCTCGTCGGTTAAACCAAGCAGGTCCAACAGGTTAAATCGCTGCGGATAGTCAAATCGCGTGTCTGAAAGGGCGATTGTCTCAGACTCTTGCTCAATTGGTGTCAGGCTCATAAAAATCTTTCGTTATGAAAACGATATTTACAGCTGTTAAGGACGCTACACCGGTTTTGCGAATCCCTCGCCATCATTTGCCTTAGGATTGAGACGGGTCTGCAATGCCGATATCGTTTGCCAGACGGTGCACTATTGCTAGTGCACCAATCACTGACTTGGTGCACTAAAACTTTCGCTCAGCGCTATCATTGACTCAAGGGTATACCCACCAATTTCCTCCGCGATCGGGCAAACGATGGTCAGGGCCAGACAATTCGCGTGAAGCATCTTCCAATGAAATCACTAGAGTTTTATGGAAATGAAAAAGATCGAAGCCGTCATCCCTCCCTCGAGGCTAAAAGCTGTCCGTGCGGAACTAAGGCGTAGTGGCATTCACGCTGATTTCACGTTGACCGCGGTCCGGCAGGGTGAGGCCTCGAATAATGCCAATTTGTTCGAAAAAAACGCGGACGGGCCGCTGCGACAATTGGTGAAACTTGAACTGGTCGTCGGTGACCGCCAGGCACAGAGGGCTGTTAATGTGATTCTCAAGCGGTCACAGACTGGCTCGAACGAGGAGGGTGGCCAGATTGCCGTGCTGGATGTCAGCGAGGCTCTGCAAATTGTCGCTCCACTGTGACGCCTCCCAATCGTGTTGGAAAACCTCAAAGACGCCGGACTCGGAGCATGAAGTGTCCGCGCAAGCTGAAATCTGAAATCCAAAAATACTGTGGCTCTGGATCAATAGGATTTCGATCAATTCACCGATCAGACAAGGGGTGGGCGCGCAAAGCGTTGACGCAAGGTTCGGACCAGTACTTCCGTAGCGCTTGGATGTACGGGTGAAAGACGTGCGATTGCGCGGGCGGACTGTCCGTTGGCGATCGCCGTGGCAACGAGGTTGATGATCTCAGCGGCGCGTGAGCCAATGGCAATACATCCGAGAATGCGGTCGGATTCAGTGTGAACCAGGCACTTGATGGACATTTTTTCACGCTCGACGGTGGTAAAGTCGTCATCTGTAAATAGCGCGCCGCTCCAGGCAAGCGTCTCGACCGGTATTCCCGCGGTTTTTGCCTCTTCTTCAGTCCAGCCAATACTTGCTATCGGAGGCTCGGTGTGGAGAAATTGGGAGAACCACCGTTTGTCAAATCGAGCGGGTCTTCCGAGGATATTCTCTACGGCAACGTTTGCCTGGGCTGCGGCAACACTGTCAAGTAAACAGATGCCCGTTACGTCACCAACCGCATAAATCGATTCAACCGGCGTCTGCATAAATTCGTTCACAGGTATCCAAGCGCCGCTAGTCAATCCGACAGACTCCAACCCTAGCTCGTCGCTATTAGGCTTTCGACCGGTCGCGACAAGAGTGATATCGGGTTCGATGACCGCTCCAGTGGTCAACCTATATGTCGGGGGCTTCGTGCAGACAGGCGGTGGTAGCTCGATCGGCTCATTTAAAAAAACGTCAACCCCAGCTTCCAAAAGGACATTCCGAATTTGTTCACCTGCGATGGGATCTAAATTCGATAACAAGCGTGGCTGCGCCTCCGCAATGGTGACTCGACTGCCGAGCTCTCGATAAATTGCGGCAAGTTCGCAGCCGACGTACCCGCCTCCGATTACGAATAGGTGCCGAGCGGTGGTAGCCCGCCAGAGAAGTCGATCGCAATTCAAAATCCCGACCTCGGGTTGACTCGAATAGTTCGGCCGTGAACCGGTGGCCAGGACAATGTGACTAGACGTGATCCGCAGATTCAGACCTCTTGGGGGATCGGTGAGCGCAATCTCATTTGGCCCAATAAGTCGCGCCCGGCCAGACTTAAAATGCACCTTCTCGCGATCGATTAACTGGCTGAACTCAGCGGAGAGTCGACTGCTGCTCCGGCGTTGCGCGGTCAGCCAATCGGACCAGCTCGTCTCGGCCGGATCCAAAAGTGTACCGACCTGTTGGGCTTTTTCTGTTCGCTTAAAATAGTTCGCACATGCCCTCAGGGCTCGGACTGCATAGCTGCCTCCATGAAAGTTCCCGCTGCCCAAGGTTCTTTCTTCGACCAGGAGCGTGCGCAAACCAGCCTGCGCGGTCTTAATACAGGCCTCTTGGCCGGCTGAGCCAGACCCGATTACAATAACCTGATATTGATAACTCATATCCAAAAAGCATTAGAACAAAGAAACCGATATTTCTTCTTTTCTAGCCTCAGCCAAGCGTAGCCTCGCCGAGCGAATGCGACTCACCGTACCTTGCAAACCTCTACCCGACTATTGTCTTTATATCGTTCGGACCAGACGTGAATGGCGCCAAGATAAGCAGATTTTGGGTTTGTTTAATGCCCTGAAGGGGCTGCGGGATTCAAGCCCAAGGTTTTTTCCCCGGGATTCGTCCCCTAAGCCCTTTCAGGGCTTAATTCCTATAACATTATTTCCCAGGGTTGAAACCCTGGGCTGAGGGCTATTGCCACTTCGTGGCAGGAATCCTTCCCAGATCGTCCTTGTCTTTGCGCCATTTGCTTCGTCAGCTTCAAATCATTTGGCCTCCACCAAAGAGAGGCTTTGGTAACCGATCGCGCTCTTGGCTAGCTCTGCCTTTACGCGCTCTGACAGTTTCCCGTCCGTCCAAATCTCGATGCTTTTGATGTGTTGATCGCTAGCCGCTAGGGAAGCCAGCGCCTTGATCCTTTGCGAGACTGTTGCGGTCCAGATGGCATAGTCGAAAGATACCGGCACAACCAGCACTCCATGACTATCGACCGCGCAGAGAAGTTCATCCTGAAGCCGGAAGGATTGCAACGGCGCGATCTTTTCTGAGTAGGCGGCGAGCAATTGGGCGACACGTTGAAAGTAACTTCCGTCCTGATCCGTCAGTGCCTTGTTCGCCGTCTCCAGAAAGAGGTTCACATCGACCTGGATCCTCTTGAGCGCCGCCGTAATCGTTGTTTCCTGCCTGGGGGAATACCAGGGATGATTAAGAAACTGAACGATGAGTTCGCGGTTGGCGCCCAATTCTGACAAGTTCTGTTCGTTCCATTTTCGCAGGTCATCCGAGGACGACTCTTTGATCAACTTGTCGACAGACTGATCGATGCCGATCGCCGTCAAACCGATGCCGACTGCGCCACCGATCGGCAGCGTCCCGATATCAAACGCCATGCCGCCGGCTGCTAATGCGTACGCAACCCTATCGAGTTCCTTCTGAAGGGCCTGATTGCGACTATATACATCCACACCAAGCCGGGCCGCGAGCTTTCTCTTCTGATCTTCGACACCGAGGAAGCCCTTAATCGTCGCGCCAGCTGAGGCTCTCTGGTTCGGATTATCTTCGTCGGGATTGAGAAATTCTTTGGCTTTTCCGAAGAATCTCGAGACTCCCTGTGGGACCTTTTTCACGGCATCGATGGGGTCTCGCGCGATTTGCTTTCCGGTTTGGTAAGTTGCCTTTGCTGATTGGCTCAAACCGCGCTTGACGGCTTTCGCTGTGCTAATTTGACGCAGCTCGTTAGTCGCTCGCGATTCCAGCAGGAACTGTAGAACTGCTTCATTGCCGGTTATCTCGTATTCCATCCCATCGGTTCTAATTCGATAGGTATTCTGCAAACCATTATTCTGGGCGATTTTCTCTACGAATAACTTCTTGTCAGCAAAGGCCGATTTCGGAAGAAAATCTTCACTGTTAACCGGTCCTGGGGCCTCGTATTCTGCGGTGGAACGCACGGTATCTGTTGAGATGGACGGGCGGACAAAGCACACGAGCATAGTTACAACCAAAAGGTGAAGATAGAATCGTTTTATAGGGTTTTTCCTATCGGGGAACGATTCCATTTCTCTTGTTTCATAAGAGGGCCGATGAACGACTGCGAAGTGCCTTGCTGGGTAAAACACATTGCGATCCTAGAGGAGATTGATTTGAAAGTCCATAGGATGGATAACCTTGCGAAGCTGTTGCAAAAGCGGCTCAAAAGAGGACAACAAATCGCCAAATTTGGTGCATTGGACTTTTATCCTTGGATTTAAAGTGAACTATGAAAGCCGCCAATCCTGAAAGAGCGATTGTCCGATCCGGTTCTCATTTTTGGCCCAATGTATTTGACTTACCGATAAACCGGTTCGCACCAGCATCCGGATCTAGCATCTATAGTTGCAGCACATTCAGAGTACAACTTCTATGGGCAATGGTATCTCTCTTAACGGGACTTATTGCTCTGTGGCTAACTCTGACCATCCTAAGTCTAATTGGACTATGGAATGTCGATAGTGCATTTCCGCCCTCTGCCAGCGCGCGAATTGCCGATGCATGTGCATTGGCGCTGGCACTGTGCATTATTGGGTTCCCCTTGTTCGCTCCTTGGTTGTTGGCTTTTTTGCCGGCTTATTGTCTTGTTCCGAGCAATACTCTGCTTTGGAAACCGTGGATTTGTACAGTATCAGGTATTCTTGTTGGAGTCCTGGCACTGTGGATCGACGCTGTTTTTTACGACGAGTTTACCGGCGGGCCCTTGTCCTCGTTGAACTTTCCGCTCCTGGTATTGGCTTCAATCCCGGCGGCAGTACTTGGAGGAGCCATCGGCTTTGCCGCGGCCGAAGGAAAGAGAGTGCTGAAAAGGGGCTTTGATAAAGCGGGCGCCTCGCGGTGAGTCGTATTCTTCGCCGCACCCACGTTCCGTTTTGTCTCAGGAGATGAGCAACAACAATTGCTAGGTCAAGCAAGGAGTTCTGCCCGTTCACGTTCGGCAAGGGCGCGGTGGTGCTGCAAGGCCAACTGCGCAATAGCCTCTGCCGAACGGACGAAACCCAAACGACCGGTGTTCAGTGTCACGTCATAAAGGGTCGGGTCGTCAATCTCAGCGTTGAGATAGCGCCTCACGTAGCGGCGCCGCGCCTGGTCGAGTTCCCTGACCAACTTCGCCCCTTCAGTTTCGCTCACGTGATGGCTTTCCGCGGCATTTAGGACCCGCGTCGCATGTGGCGCCACCAGCCGCACATGAAACACGTTCGGCATGCGCGCGGTGATGACGTTGGCGCCGCGGCCCACCAGGATGGCGTGGCCTAAGCCAGCGAGACGAAGGATCGTCTTAGTCGTGTGTTGAACGAGTGTCCAGCCTGACGGATGAAGCCGCAGGACTTCTTCCACGATCTCCTCGATCGGCAACCGGGCGTCCTCGCCCATAAACCGTTCCAAATCAGGAGGCAGTTTGTGATCTTCCAATACCTGTTTGGCCAAATTCACGTCAAAGATGGCCCAGGGGCTCGTCGCTGGCCCTCTCTCGGCGGCAGTCAACCGCTGCGCCAGCAGTTTGGCAATTGTGATACCGCCTGCGCCCGCCTCGCGCGAGATGGTAACCGCCAGAGGGTTCGGTTCGTGGGGTCTTTTTGGGAGCGCTGCCTGCGCTTCCAGGTAGCGGTTGAAAACATCGAGCAGTGAAACTTTCATAACTTGGAAGGCAGAGCCTGCATTTTGGTTAATTTGTTTTACTGCAGACGAGTGGACTGTACTCCACATTTTTTGGTCAGCCTGTGTCGCCGGTTGGTTGCTTTTCCGCCTTGCTCGCCTGACCCGACTGCAGATCCGGGCGCTTCGCTGGCGCCTCGAAACAGACTAATTAAACTGCGGCGTCCCTCGGCCGCGGCATGAGATTTCCACATGATGAACTTAGCCTGGAAGACCGAACCGATGCCTGCTTTCCGCTTCATCAATTCCTAAGGAGCGTTGCAGGTGTTTGGCCGCCAAAAGCATGGCCGCGGTCTGGAGTAACTTGTCCGCTTCATGTGGCGGCAGGGGAACTCCTTCGTGCACAATATTTTCGAATCTGTAGCCTCTTTCAAGCAACTCGACGATGAATTCTTCCAAAGCAACCGGATCGTCCGTCCTATAATGATGAGTTATCTGGTGACGCCGGAAAGAAATCGTGAATTCAACACTATATTTAGCGAGCATAGACATTGTTAGTTTGGTGTTTCATTGAGGAACTTTTCGAAGCTTCTTTTTCTTATCCTAAGGTCGGCAGCACCGCTTGACTTTCCAAATATTGGCTAAATCCAGCTGGATTTTGGCGTCGCTTTGTCGTGTTCAATGCAGGCGCGGCTCGCAGAAAAACCATCCAACCAGCACTTGCCCGTGGCAAGTTCTGGAATCTGTCTCATCGCTACGACAATCGCTACTCTCTCCTGGAGCGACCACCCATGTATTAACGATTTAAAAACACAAATTGTTCAAAACTGGCAAGAGTTCACTCTCGGCAGGCTGATTTTCAGAGGGTCCTGCGGTATGTGGATCACGATTTTGAAGAGCTCTGGCATAAACGACCGCAGCCTGGGACAGAGAGCGCACCCCAGCCGACAAAGCTTCGCCGAGCACTAAACCCAAACTCCGAAATTGAGGACTCGTCCTCGTGGTCGTCCTTCGTCCTCGAGAATCCCGATCTGTGACACTCAGACTAACTGGACAAAATAATTGCGGGACAATCGGACTCTCTTCGCTGCAGAAAACGCCGACTGATCGAGGACGACCACGGCGACGAGGATCAAAACCTCCCTAGCCTATCCGAATCGACCTGAGATATAGTCCTCTGTTTCTTTTTGGCGAGGATTACTGAATATCGTCGCGGTTCGCTCGAACTCGACCAACCGGCCAAGGTAGAAGAAAGCGGTGACGTCCGAGCAGCGAGTCGCCTGCTGCATATTGTGTGTCACGATGACGATCGTAAATCGGTCCTTGAGTAAATCAATGAGTTCTTCGATTCTTGCCGTGGCAATCGGGTCGAGCGCAGAGCAAGGTTCATCCATCAAGATGATTTCAGGTTTCCCTGCGACGGCCCGGGCGATACAGAGACGCTGCTGTTGACCTCCGGAGAGGCCAAGCGCGCTTTTGTGCAAACGATCTTTGACTTCGTCCCAGAGCGCCGCACTTGTCAGGCTGGCCTCGACGGTTTCATCTATGATGCGTTTGTCGCGAATCCCTGCAATCCTAAGCCCGTAAGCGATATTCTCGTAGATCGACTTCGGAAATGGATTTGATTTTTGGAAAACCATTCCTACTCGCTTCCGAAGTTCGGTTACGTCGACGTCCGAGGCATTGATATTCACGCCGTCGATCCGGATCTCGCCCGCCGTCACTTTAGCGCGATCGATCAAGTCGTTCATCCGATTAAAGCAACGCAGCAGCGTCGTCTTTCCGCAGCCGGAAGGTCCGATGAACGCTGTGACCCTTTTTTCGGGGATCTGGAGATTGATGCCATGCAATGCCCTAGAAGCACTATAGTGAAAGTCTAGCCGGACGACGTCTACGATCGTCCGTGCCATCCCCTGCGCCGCCAAGGCTTCGCAGGCGTCAGAATGGGCGACGCTGGGAGTTTTAAGCGGAAGATTTCGGGCGATACTGGTTTCGTTCATAGAACCCTTCGGGTTGCGCCACCGTTACCGATCCCCACAGAAATGCAACCGGCGTCAACTTTTAGGGAAAAACAGAGCACCTGATCGCGAGGCTCGCTAGAACGCAAATGTCACAATTTGGAAACAATCCGATCACAGATGAAGGAATGAGGTGTCCGTACGGCAGAGTCCCAAGCTCTTGTGCTCTTGTCGGAGGGGATATCATTGCACCAAGGCAATGGCGAGCGATGAGATTGCTACACTCAATATGTGTGTTGTTAGGACGCTCGAACTGGCGCCCATTTAGGGCGCATCATCGCGGGGGTGGGCGGTTGCCGGATTGAAACCCCGGCTGCGCACCGTAGCCCCTACGGGGCGTTGAACCATCCCAAAATCTGCTTATCTTCGCGCCATTCCGCTTCGAGTTCATTCACTCTTGCCGTACAAAGGAAAAATGAGAGACCGATTCGCAGGCCGGTCGAACAGGCGACTCTGTTTTGATGGATGCTTGTAGTACGGCTTTCAGTTCAACTATGCCCGCTGGCTTGATGAGCTGATCGTCCATACCTGCTTCGAGGCTTCTCTCCCGTGCCTCGCTGAGCGCATCCGCGGTGAGGGCGACGATTCGCGGATGTTTGGAATCAGATGCCGAGAGGCGAATTTGTCGGGTCGCCTGTAGACCGTCGATCACCGGCATCTGTACATCCATCAAAATAAGATCAAAGGCCTGATTTTGTGCGGCTTCAATTGCCTGGTGCCCGTTCTCGGCTTCAAAAACCGTCAGAACTCCCAGCTTTTGTAATTGCGCGACGCAAACACGGCGGTCCACAACGTAGTCGTCCACCACCAGAACGTTGAGCCCGGAGAGCATAGGATCTGCCTCTGAATCTGCGGCCGCCGAGCAAGTCAGGCTGTCGGCGTCGGCGAAACGCTCGACCGCCTGGAGGAAGCGCTGCTTCTTCAGCGGGAGCGAGAGCACAGTTGCATTTGGATAACAGTTGGCCAATTCAGAAATGTTCTTCGAACGAGTCAGGAGAATTACCTTTATCTGACTGAATTGGGGAATCTGAATCTCAAAGTGATCGGCATCGATGATCAAGTAATCTGTGCTCTCGAGACTCTCCGCTTGATCGGATTGGACGAATAACTTCAGGGCATGTTCTTCAGCCCAAGTGACAAGTAGTCGAATGAGTCGGGCATTCTGGACCTGCGCGACGGCACGCTTGCCTCGCAAATCCCAGCTCTGGTGGCCAATTTTGGCGAAGTCTGTCGCTGGCAGTGAGATATCAAAATGGAATTGGGTACCTTTCCCAAAGATGCTTTCCACCCAGATCCGGCCTCCCATCAATGCCGTCAAATTGCGGCAGATTGCCAGGCCCAATCCAGTGCCGCCATAGCGCCGATTGGTCGACGCGTCCACTTGGCTGAAAGAACGAAAAAGCCGATCAATTTTTTCCAATGGAATACCGATGCCGGTATCTCCCACCAAAAAGTGGATCATGCTTTGGTCAACAAGCGCCGGCTCCAATTCCAGGTAGACTTCGCCGCAAGAGGTGAACTTGATCGCGTTGTTCAAAAGATTGAGCAGAACTTGTCTTACCCTGGTAATATCGCCGACCACGCTGGAGGCTATCAAAGGGTCGATCCAGGCGCTGATTTCCAGCCCCTTGGCGAACGCCACCGGCGCCAATAGGTCCATTACCTGATCGACCGCGTCCCGGAGTACAAAGGGAATTAGCTCCAAATCAAGCTTACCGGATTCGATCTTGGACATATCCAGGATATCGTTAATGATGTATAAGAGTGTCTCCCCGCTTGTTCGAATGACCTCGACCAAATCACGTTGATGAATGTTAAGATTCGTGTCGGAGAGGATTTCCGCCATACCCAGGACCCCATTCAATGGCGTGCGTATTTCATGGCTAACATTTGCAAAAAATTCCGCTTTGAAACGAGTTGCTTCCTCCAGCTTATCGTTGAGCAAAAGCAATTCAGAGTTCTTCTGAGTGAGTTCATGCTGACTTGCTTCAAGAGCCTGAAACGCGCGCATCCGCTGCAACCCGAGTATGTACGCACCGGAATGCATGCGCACCCGCGCGAGCAATTCAATCCGGTGGGGCAGTTTGACGATGTAATCATTAGCGCCCGATTCGAATGCGGCCTGTTTTATCGCAGGTTCCTCTTTGCTGGAAAGCACGATGACAGGAATGGCCCGAGTGAGCGGGTTGCTGCGGTATTCTCTCAGCAAGTCCAGTCCGTCCATTCCGGGCATCACCAGGTCCTGCAGGATCACGGTGGGCCGAATTCTCTCGGCAGATTCGATCGCCAGCTTCGGATCATTCACATAATGGAAGTCGATCGCCGGATCTGCAGCTAGCATGCGTCGAACGCCTTCGGCGACCATTGCCTGGTCGTCTACCAACAAGGCCGAAATCTTCTCTGTCGCGCTTTCAATATCTGTGATTAACGAACGCAATTGTATTTGTCCTTGGGATCCGATCATCGGTCAGCGCCAGCCCCGTTGAAATCTGTTCCATTTGCTTCTCTGCCGTAGAGTTCCGCCAGCCGTGGTCCAATGTTTTGCAGCGGCAAAACTTCACTCGCTGCGTCGATTGCGGCGGCAGCTTTCGGCATGTCGTACACTGCGCTGCTGGTTTCGTCCTGCGCAATCGTATGAAACCCCGCATCCCGCAATGCTCTTAATCCTTGTGCACCGTCCCGGCCCATGCCAGTCAACAGAACACCAGTCATTGATCCAGTATACAATCGCGCCGCACTCTCAAAGAATACGTCCACGGACGGACGATATGGATTTCCTGCCGGCTCTGCGGTGTAACCAAGCCGCAGGGAATCCTTGAAGACAAGATGATCCTCGCCGCCGGCGACGAGAACGCAGCCAGAGCTCACGGAATCGCCCTCGAGAGCGAGGCGCACCGGCAGCTTCGAATGCATGTTTAACCACTCCACAAGTCCCGGTGCAAACTTCTGGTCAATGTGCTGAATAATGACAATGGCTGATGAAAAATTCCGGGGCAGACCGGACAACACCTCGACCAATGCTGCTGGGCCGCCCGATGAAGCGCCCATTATAACCAACTTTGCGGCCGTGATTTCAGCTTTTGGCGAGCTATCATCGGCGATCGGCTTCCCGCCATTGATCTGAAGCTCGATGCCCTTGATCTTCCGCAACAACCCCGGTCCAGTCTTTCGAGAAGAAACGGCCGTCAGGATGTCCAGTGAGTCTATCGCACCTGCATCCAAGGCTTCAAAAATTTTCGCCGCGTTTCCTCCGCCGGAGGCCGTTAAGATCAAAATTGGACAGGGTGTGCGACCCATGATCCGACGAGTCGCTTCCACGCCGTCCAGATAGGGCATGGTCAGATCCATTAAGACAAGTTCCGGCAGATTTCTTTCACACCGCGAAATGGCTTCCGCCCCGTCTCGGGCAATCCAGGCAACCTCATGCTCGCCGGAAGCATAGATGAGGCGGCGCAGCAATTCGGCCGTCATCGGCAAATCGTTCACGATGCCAATTCTCACTCTTTGACCTCGCCGATTAAACTCACCACCGCCTGGACCAGCGCCTCATCATGGAAACTTGCTTTCGCAAGATAGTAGTCCGCTCCGGCTTCTAATCCGCGACGTCGGTCTTCCGGGCGATCTTTGTAGGACACGATCACTACTGGCAGTGATTTCAGGTTGGGGTCCTTTTTGATCAGCGTGACGAATTCGATGCCGTCCATCCGAGGCATATCAATATCACTTATAATTAAATCAAAGTTACCCGTCCGGGCGGCGTTCCAACCGTCCATTCCGTCGATCGCAACCTCGACTTCGTATCCTCGAATTTGCAAAAGCTTCTTCTCCAACTCCCGGACTGTCAGCGAATCGTCCACCACCAATACTCGCTTACGCTTTTGTTGAATCTCTTTGCTGCCCTCATTTTGCAGGTTGCCCAAGATCCCGACTTCAATGGATTTTTCGACGGAACGAATCAGATCCTCTACATCAACAATCAAAACCGGTGACCCATTGTCCAGCAGCGCTCCCGCACTGATGTCCTTGATCTTTCCCAATCTCGGGTCCAACGGTTGGACGACGAGCTCGCGTTCACCAAGAAATCTTTCAGTGACAAGGCCGTACTGATTTGTTTTGTTGCCGATGACAACAATCGCAACATGGTCGCTCAATTGATTTCCTTTCCGGCCTCCGAATATCTGGTCAGCCTGGATCAGACCGATTTGCTGATCTTCGAACCGAAAAAGTTGTCTGCCTGCCACCACCTCAATATCTTTTTTCGATACTTTGAGCGCACGGTTAATGTGCACCAGTGGAAATGCATACGGCTCGTTCCCGATCTCAACGAGCAACGCCCTCACGATGGAGAGCGTCAAGGGTAACTGCATTTGAAAGGTTGTTCCGCGACCAAGTTGCGTATTGACCCGGATTGCGCCACGGACCTCCCTGACGATCGCTTGAACTGCGTCCAAACCAACTCCGCGCCCGGAAATTTCAGTCACCGTCAGCTTCATCGTGAAGCCAGGCAGGAGAAGAAACTCCAGCAGTTCGCTTTCACTCATCTGTTCGGTCGCCTCAGCGGTCGTGAGTTGCTTTTGGATGATGGCGTTTCGCAATTCCGGCAGGTCGATTCCACAGCCATCGTCGGAAACAGAAGTCAATAGATTGCCCGCGCTTTGCCGAGCCTCCAATCGTATTATTCCCTCCTCAGGCTTACCTGCCGCGCGGCGGGCCGCGGGTAGCTCAATCCCGTGGTCGATAGCGTTGCGCAGGAGATGAGTCAGGGGTGCTTCCAGCTTTTCCAGAATGTCGCGATCGACGAGGGTTTCCTGGCCTTGAATTTCCAGCCTTGCCTGCTTTCCGAGGTCGCGTGCCAAATCGCGCACCATTCGCGGAAAGCCGTGAACGCCGTCGGCAAACGGTCTCATCCGACAGGCCAAAGCCTCGTCGTAGAGGCGATGCGAGAGATTGGTCGAACGCCGATGGAATTCTTCCAGCTCAAGCAGCCGTGTCGACAAATGTTCACGACAAAGCGCCAATTGAGCCCGCGCTTGCACAACTTGAGCGTCTGCCTGCTCGCCAATTCTCTCCCGGCTGAGCGACTCACGAACCTTATCGAATATCTGAGCCAGATCACTATGCTGTCGTTTGAGACGCAGCAACGACTCGAAAAAAGGAATTAACCGCCGAGATTCCACCAGCGATTCCCCGGTGAGCGCCAGAAGCCGATTTAAATTTTCAGGGGTGACTCGCAAAAACCGCTGATGTTTCTGTTTCTTCTCGTCAATCTCCTTCGCATGGGTGGTGATTGCAGCGGCACCTTCGGAGGCGCTCGCCCCAACATCCCAAAACATTGTATCTTCCGCGTGGGGCGATTTGTAAAATTTCTTGATCGCCTCAGTTGGGTCGTCCAATCGCACTTCGGCGAGATCCATTAGAAACTGTTGAACATCGTGACGGCGGTCAGATTTCTCTGCTTCGATTTCATTGTCCGACGCTTGCGCGATTCGGTGTAACAAGTCCACGCCGCGCAACAGCACGTCGACATGTTCAGAGAGCAACACCAGCGATCCTTTCTGCGCTGCGACAAATACGTCTTCCAACTCATGCGCCACCCCGACCGCTTCGTCGCAGTTAACCATCCTTGCGGCGCCTTTGAGCGAATGCGCCGCGCGCATCAGCGTCTCCAGCCTTGATGCATCCGTGGGATTTTGCTCTAGAGCCAGCAAGTTCTCCGTCAAGACAATCCCCTGATTTTCCACTTCAAGCTGGAGTAGCTCGATCATGGAAAATTCACTCAGGTCCGCTGGATTCAATGCGCTCACGTCAGGCTTCGATTTAAAATGAGGAAGAGTAGTTGATCATCGAGACAGCCGACGCTTTTGTTCTGCCAAAGCAGGATCCCTCTCATACAGGTTATTTGCGCCTTTGCTACTGTGGAAGGAACCTCTTTCAGGTCTTTCGGATTAAACCGGTGGATGCCATGCACTTCATCCACCGGGAATACAAATCTTGAACCTTCCCGACCGGCCACAACCAGGCGGCGATAAGGCGAGCGTTGCGAAGCTGATTTTTCAGGTTGCTTGTTTTCCAAACCAAGCAGTCGATCGAGTGCCACACAAATTAGCAATTCGCCCCGAATATTGGCTACGCCCAAAAGGAAGCTGCTTCGTCGTTGTGGTACCGAGTGAATGGGGCGACCCTCAGCAATTTCCTGTAAACAGGATGGCGATAATGCCAGCAACTCGGCGCCGATCCGAAGGATCAATGCGGTGCGGACCTGCCGGTCCTCGACTATTGGCGGGGTGGCGAAATGTGTGGTCCAACGATCCAGATAGCCCTCTGGTAATTCGGCTCCGAGCAGTTGCGCGGCGGCCGAGGAATAGACGATACAGTTCCGGCAGTGAGTCACTTTCTTTAACTCGCCGCATTCGCGATTTCCCCAGACGCCGATCTTGTTCCAACAATCATTGAGCTTGCCGGACCTCGTGAATTCTAAATTGCGTGCTCTTAGGTCCGCGGTCATTTCATTCGCTCCAGAACACGGTGCGCGCGCTTTTTTAAAGTCTCTGCAGCGGTGCGGTCGCCGTTCTGATCCTTAATGAGTGCCAGGTGCATCAGCGCTTCATAATGATCAGGCTCAAGAAAAAGTGCCTTTCGATAAAACTCACTCGCTTGATGTCGATCTCCCGCCCCATCGCGGATCAAGCCAAGCAAATGAAAGGCGCGTGCCGAGGGGCCGTCCTCACGCAAAGAGACTTCGCATATTTCTGCCGCTTCTCCGAACCGCCCTCGATCGGCCAGCCGTTCCGCAAAGGTCAGATCCGGCACCCACCGATGCTTCACCGTTTCAGGTGTCGCATTCGTCGGATTTGCCATCGCCGGTTTTCCATCGATTTCGATTCTTTGCGCTTTCGCCGGCGTCGCAACCTTCCGTAGTTTTTGTCCCGCCGGCATTGGGAAAGGAATCGACTCGCTCTTCTGAAAGGCGAACGTCAACGGCCATTTCATGGAAGCAAAACCGTGTTGAGTCAGCAGTCTCGTTTCGGCTGGCGCGACGAACAATAGCCCATCCTTGATCAAAAGCTGTTTTAAGCTTTTGAGCGCTTGTTCCTGCGCTTCGGGATAAAAATAAATCAGAAGGTTTCGGCAGAAGATAAAATCATAGGGTTCGCTGCCAAATCGAAATCGTCCTTTGAGCAGGTTTCCTTGCTCAAAGCGCACGCATTTACGCACACGATCGCAAAGTCGAAAACCGTTAGATGCCTGCTGGAAATACCGATCGCGGAATCTCAGTTCACTTCCTCGGAAAGAATTCCTCCCGAATAAGCCGAGCCTGGCGATTTGGAGCAAATGCTCACTAATGTCAACCGCATCAATCTGAAACTTCTTCTCCGACAATCCGGCTTCGAGCAAGCACATGGCGAGCGAATAAGGCTCCTCCCCAGTCGAGCAGGGAAGGCTCAGCACGCGCATCGTCTGGGATCCGAAGAGAAATCGCTCCACCACAAACTGTTGGAAGGCGACAAATGACTCAGGATACCGAAAGAAAAAGGTCTCGGATATGACGACCGCTGCAACTAAGTTCTGCAATTCCCGTTCGGAGCGTCGCAAAAGATCGGCGTACTGCGAAATATTTCGAAGGTCGTTCGCGCGGAGACGCTGTTGGGCGGCTCGTTCGATCGAGTCAATCCCAACGGAGGCAACATCGAAACCGGCGGCCTGACGGAGCAATGCAATAATGCGTAGGAGTGGCATCGGCTTCAAACAAGTTCACGAAATAGCACATCACGGACTTCAGGCGTGAGCAATCGCGCGACTTCTATCCACTGAATTAGACCACCAGCGTCATTAGCGACCCTGCCGAGATATGGGGCGCCGTCAGAATCAATCCCCGTTTCAATAAAGTCTTGCTTAGATCGTTGAGCCATATTTGTCGCATGCTCTGCAATCAGTCCAAGTGGATGTGGATGCTCAGCCTCGAGCGGATACCTCACCAGGATGATGCGCGTGCTCAGGCGTCGCACTGCGGGTACTGCCAGCGCCATTTCGTTTAAATCGATCACCGGCACAGGTACACCACGATAGTTCAATACCCCGGCCACCCCGATTGGCGCGCCGGGAACACTTTTCAGGTTCATCAGCGGGAGGACTTCAATGATATTGCTGGCCTGCAACGCATAACGGTCCCGACCAATCTGGAATAAAATAAAAAGCATGCAGAAAGAAGGCGGGTCGCTCGTTTAAGCGGTTTGGACTCCGAATCGCGAGACGCTGGTCCGCAAGTCGTTTGCCGTGGAATTCAATTGGTCCATCACAATCGTGGATTGATGCAGGGAATCGACGGTTTGCTCCGAAGATTCACTCAGCCGCGCCAGCGCGTCGCTGATCTGTTGTGCGCCCGTAGACTGCGATTGCATCCCTTCGTTCGCGGTTTCGAACTGTGGCGTCAATGCCTGTACTTCTTTAATGATCTGCGCCAACTGTCCGCTGACCTGTTCTACCTCTTGGACACCTCGGCGCACCTCTTCGGAAAATTTGTCCATCCCCATGACACCGGCAGAAACCGCTGACTGCATCTCCTTTACAAGCTGTTCGATGTCGTAACTCGCGACGGCGGTTTGATCCGCAAGACGCCGAATCTCGCTGGCAACGACAACGAACCCGCGACCATGCTCGCCGGCCTTTTCCGCTTCGATGGCCGCATTGAGCGAGAGTAAGTTCGTTTGGTCCGCGACTTTCGTAATGGTTGTCACGACCTGGTTGATGTTACTCGCTTTCTCATTCAAAACCGCAAGCTTGGCATTAATTGCGCCCCCCGCCTCCATCACCTGGCGCATGGTCGCGTCCATGCGGGTCAACCCGTTTTGGCCGTTGCCTGCCAGACTGGCTGTTTGCTCCACAACTGAAGTCACGTCATTGATTGTCTTGAGCAGGACTTTGGCGGTGGCGGCGATCTCTTTGGAAGTTGCGCCAATCTCGCTGGTGGCCGACGCGGTCTCCGCAGTGGCGGCTTGATGTTCTTTTGCGGTAGCGCCAATTCCGGTAGCCGAGGTGCTGACTTGAGAGGCCGAGCGTTGTACCTGAGTGATCAGGCTGCTCAGGTAGTCGCTCATCTGGTCGAACCCATCCGCCAGCACGCCAAATTCATCCTTGCGGCGGAGCGACAGTCGACTCGTAAACTTTCCGATCCTGATATCGGACATTAAATCGATCATTTTGGCCAACGGTTGCTTGATCGCCCGCTCGAGGGAATACCAAATCAGCGTCGCCAGAACGAGACTGAGCACAATGCCGATGATCAGGACGTTTTTTGAATCCGCTGCGATCTGTGCGATCGGAACTGCACTACTATCATTGGCCAGAACTGCGGCCTGACCCTGAATCGTGTCTAATCGCGCAACGGCGTAAACACTCATACAGAAAGTGATCAGTATCACCCCGGCAAATCCGAAAGTGAGTCTTTTTCCAATAGTCCAATTATTCATATGCTCATCAAGTATTCGCCAGGGTCGTCATCGGCTTATCACCGCGCCGAGAGCAGCAGAGTTTGGTTGGTAAATGTCTGTTGGAGAGACCAAGATAACAAACCGGATTGATTATTTCAATATTTATTATGAATAACTATAATATTTATTGGCTTCAGAATGGCTGCATTTGGAAAAAGCCGCCTGGTCAGGGTCACGTTGGTTGGGATGCCTCCCGAGCGATAGGAATTATGGTATCCATAATTTGCGTAATTTTAATGTTCGTGACCGCTTGTGGCACACACAGGCCCGTAACCAGCTTGGGTGTTAGCGTTTCCGCGTTTGCAAAAGCGATCAACTTCGTCCAGATCTCCCGGCGGTTACAGCCGTTTCCAGCGATAACCGGGAGCGAGAAGCCTCTTGACGACAAACCACCGGAAACCCAAAATTGACGGTGACTTCTCCCCCATGACTACCGTAATAGCAATTACCCAGTTTGTATTTCTTACGCTAGGTATAGTCTTTTTAAAAGGCATTGTGAATGCAAATGGAGACAGTTCGTCTTCCTCTTACTTTCAGTTCCTTGATAAGAATTGGCCGTGGCTTTTTGTGGTTCCCGTTGCTTGGATTGTTTTTACCCAAGTCTCTTACCAGATTGACAGGTTTCCTTTGACGCCGAAGGTGGCTCGCGTTATCGGGATAGTCCTTTCGGGAATTTGCTTTTTCTTCTTTGTCAGCGTCAATTTCTTCCCATCTGCATAGCCATCGCGAGGAACTCAGGCTTGACCCTGGGCGCCTACCATCGAAAAGATGCGCAATGGCGCTGGAATGGGAAGTTGGGACAAAGGAGCGCCGAAGCCAATGGCGGATAGAATCGAATCGGAGGATGAAACAGAACAGCTCCGGTCCAGCAGCCTGGAGGCAGCGACCGGCATTCTTCAGATCCGGCAGCGTGCTGAGCAGGAAATTCGTCGGACGAATGAAATCCTCGAACAGCGTACGAGAGAGCTCGCCCATGCCCTCGTGATTATGCGCGCGACGCTGGAGTCGACTGCGGATGCGATTCTGGTGACCGACGAGGCGGTCAGGATCATCGACTTTAACGAGAAGTGTATTGATATGTTAAAGATCCCGCGGGAGGTCCTGGAGGGTGGTACGACACGCGAGGTGATGGAACTCGCGAGGCAGAATTTTGCGGAAGGGCATGGATTTTCCGCTCGCATTGAGGAAATCGTCGCTACGGAGCGAGAGAGTTTCGACCTGCTGGATCTGAAAGATGGGAGAATTCTCGAGCGTTATTCCAAAGTGCTAATCGTTGATGGACAAAGAGCGGGACGCGTCTGGAGCTTTCGCGACGTGACCGAGCGCCAGACAGCCGAAATGACTTCTCGCCAGCTGGCGGCCATTGTTGCGTCGTCCGATGATGCGATCATCGGGAAGGATTTGCACAGTATCATCACTAGTTGGAATGCCGGTGCCGAGCGCATCTTCGGTTATACCGGCGACGAAATGATCGGCACGTCGATCATGCGATTAATTCCACCGGATCGCCAGGATGAGGAGAGGGAGATCCTCTCCCGCCTCCGGCGCGGCGAACGGGTCGATCATTTTGAAACCCTTCGTCTCGCAAGGGACGGTCGGCAACTCAACGTTTCCATCACGGTCTCTCCGATTAGGGATTCCACCGGCAAGGTGGTAGGCGCATCCAAGGTAGCTCGAGATATTACCCAGCGAAAAATGGCGGAGGCGGCCCTCAAAAAAGCGAAAGAGGAAGCCGAAACCGCGAACCGGGAGAGGCTTCACCTGCTCGACAGCGAGCGGGAGGCGCGTTCACAGGCCGAGCGGGCAAACCGCATGAAGGACGAGTTTCTAGCGACGCTCAGCCACGAGCTTCGCACGCCGTTAAATTCCGTCGTGGGTTGGGCGAACATCCTCCGACTCGGAAAGATCCAGGGTGAGGAACTCGAGCAAGGACTGGAGACCATCGAGCGCAATGCCCGTATTCAGGCGCAGATTATTGAAGATCTGCTCGATATGAGCCGAATCATCTCGGGCAAGGTTCGTCTGGAGGTGCAGCGGTTCGATCTGGCCGCTGTCCTGAACGAGTCAATCGAGACGTTCCGCGCCACGGCGGAGGCGAAAGGGGTGCGCCTCAAGGCTGTGGTGGATCCTTTTGCCGGACCGATCTCCGGCGATCCGAGTCGCCTGCAGCAAGTATTCTGGAATCTCCTGAGCAACGCCATCAAGTTCACTCCCAAGGGCGGAAAGGTCCAGGTGCTGCTTGAGCGCGTCAATTCCGACGTGAAAGTCAGCGTCATCGATACCGGGGAAGGCATCGTACCCGAGTTCCTGCCCTATGTTTTCGACCGGTTTCAACAAGGGGACGCTTCGACAACTCGTCGACATGGTGGACTTGGGCTAGGACTGGCTATCGTCAAACAGCTGGTCGAATTGCATGGCGGCAACGTTCATGCAACCAGCGCTGGGATCGGACAAGGGGCAACCTTCATTGTCCGTCTACCGCTGATCGCCGTCTATGCGGACGCGGACGATGAACTTTGCCAGCCCCGGTCTCCGCTCCGCGAGAGCCAGCCTATTCCAGAATTATCCCTCTCCAATGTTCAGGTGCTGGTAGTGGACGATGAGATCGATGCACGCCACGTCGTGAAAAGGGTTTTGGAGATGGCGGGAGCAACGGTTTCGATGGCCGGTTCTGCGTCAGAAGCAATCGAACACATCCTTGCGCGCCGGCCCGATGTGCTTGTTTGCGACATCGGGATGCCAGGAGAAGACGGCTACTCGCTTATCCGGCGTCTGCGTGTCCTCGAGGAGAATGAAAAGGGTGCCTTGCCCGCGATCGCGCTGAGCGGGTATGCACGGTCGGAGGATCGCACGAAGTCGATCCGTTCAGGTTTTCAGAATCATTTGGCTAAGCCCGTGGAACCGGCAGAGCTGCTGGCTGTCGTAAGCAGCCTGGCAGGGCGCAAGGCCAAGGCGTTGGACTCTTAAGTCTCCCGATCATGTGTACGGGTTGGACGCACTGCTGACGGCGTTCCCTGACGCAGCAATCATCCAGACCCTTCGCAATCCGGTGGACGTGCTGTTTAATGGAACAGGTGAACGCGATCAATTCCGAATGCGCGAGGCACTAAAGTTAGAAGAGATGTTGAACCGCATAACTCGGTTTCGAGATGCCCGTCCCGAATTGGCCGGACGGTTCATCGACGTGAAGTATCGCGAATTGGTATCTGATCCCCTCTGTTAGTTTTTTGGGCGTGCAGGTTTCAGCATTATGTTGCGACCAGCTGCCGGGAACCAATGAGCCCAGCTCAGCACGAGACGTAACATGAGCGGCTCCACGATCTTCTCGCGATCAGACTCAAGACCTTGAAGAATAGCGGCCGCCGCCTGTTCGACACTTAGCACCGGAATCGCCGACTGCGCCTTGGGGAGCCGTTCCTCGCTGCCTGGATTATTCAACCAATAGTCACTCTGAACCTTAGCGAAAGTGACCATTGCAGCCCTCACCCCTGTGCCGGTCGTTTCCGCTCGGACTGCCTCGAAAAGTCCCCGCACGGCCCAGCGCGTAGCCGTGTAGGCGGCCGCACCTGGCCAAACAAGGCGAGAGGCTACGGAGTTCATGAACACGCAAGTACCGCTGCCGCGCGCAAGCATTGCGGGAAGGAACGCGCGAGTCACATAGAAGGCTGCGAAGTAAGGCGCGGCCATCATCTCCGCAACAACCGCCGGTTCCGTCTCAATCAGGGAAAGCCAACGACCGGCTCCGGCGTTATTCAGCAAAACGTCTGGAATGCCCAACTGATTGGAGATCTCGCCCGCCACCGCCGCAACCTGCTGCGGATCGCTCAGATCCACCGCGCGGTAGAAAACTGGCGTCTGGCTCAGGGCACCAGCCTCAGCTGCTACCCGGGCCAGCTTGGCTTCAGAACGGGCCAGGAGCGCAAGGCGTACATTCCGTTTGGCCGCGGCACGAGCCGTAGCGGCACCGATGCCGCTGGAAGCACCCGTAATAAGCATCAACTTGTCTTTTAAAACCATATACTTACTCCGTCGCCGAGAGCGGCCATCTAGAAGTCTTATATCCAAAATGGATTCCGTCTGCTTACTCTTCCGGCACTCCCATCGCGTGATGCTTGCCCGACCGCCGGACGGTGGTCGCTTGCGTGCCGTTGTCCCCCGCCTCTTCCGAAAAAATCACCTCATCTCCGAGGTCGAGATGCTCGAAACTCGAGTTGAGCACGCTGTTCTTGTGAAAGTAAATCTCTCGGCCATCCGGCGTCACTATGAAGCCGTAGCCTTCCTTCGCAAAGAGCTTGCTTACTTGGCCGTGCGGTCCCGGGTGATGTGTCTTCACATCGTGGCGCAGGCAGTGCACGTAGTCCTTCAACTGTCGCTGCATCGCCTTAAACGCGTCCCGAATTGCCACATACACATCCTTGTGCGGACCCTCTACTTCCAATTGCTTGTGCCACTCTCTTTGATCTTCGTTTTTCAGCGTCGGCTCATGCGCGACAACGAGCTCCTTACCCGGCACTCCGAGTTCGATGCGAATGTGATATGAGTCGCCACGTCGATGATGCCGATGCGGCGCCTCGACCATCACACGGCAGCTTGTGATGCGATCGAAATATTTGTCGAGCTTGTCCGCCTCCTCCCGGACCCTCGCCGCCACAGCTTCGGATGCGTGCATGTTTCGGAAACTCGTCTGAACTGGCAGGATCATATTGGTTGTTCGTCCTTTCGCTTTGAAAGTTGTGTCAGATTTGGTCTCGCCGATTCTTTGAAGAGGCTTCTCCACCTCCTCGTGCCAGCGAGTGGACATCACCGCCTCAGGCGGCGCCCAACCATGGGCGTAGGGAGCCGTACATTGTGATCGTGAGGCGTTCATGGTGTTCCTCAACGCTGCGATCAATAGCCTCGCGTCTTGCTCGTCGTCTTCGCAAAGAATGGCTCGATGACTTTTTCCAAGTCGGCGCTCTGGCATTTCGGGCAGCACAACTTCTTCGTCCCGTGTTCCTTGATGGTCAGCACTTCACTAAATTTCTCATGGCACTTGCGGCAGATGTATTCGTAAAGAGGCATAGGATGATCCGGTTATTGGTTGAGGGCTCCGTCCCGTATAGAAAAAGAATCCCCCTGAAATCCGTCCGGCGCTTCCCGCTCCTTGTCAAAGGTTCACCGTTGTTTGCCCTGTAAAAGCGCAATGGTGGTCATAACTCGCGCGCGGCCATGGAATCCTGCCTCGCGACCATTTGCACGGCGCAGCTTCAACATCATTGAGCACTTGTCCGGCGCGAGACGCGTCGCGCCGCAAATTCGTCTGGTGTCTTGCGTTCAAAATGGGTCGTCTGCGAGGCGGGATGAAGGAGCATATTTTGATCGATACGTGACTGACGAGCAACGAAGCAGCCGACCAATTTTCAACGCAACCCTGAGGGTCGCGGTCAGTTGGCTGTTTTTCCGCGTTGCTCGCTCGACCGCTATGATCCAGAGAGCGGCGCTTTAGCGCCAGTCCGGCTCGGACCGCCTTGAAAAACAGCCAACTGACCTGCGGCGAAGCCCAGGGGATTTAAGAGACGGTGCACTAGGGTTGACGCAATTTTGCGCTGGCGTTCAGGTAAAGCCGAAAGTAGTTTCTGTCCGGCCGATGAACCCGATGCGCGGGATGAATGTTGTGCGGTGTCATCTACGGGCGATGCTGGTCTCCGTGTCAAGGGTGGACGGGCAGTTTTCGAATCCATGCAGGTACCTGAGTTGTACAACGGAGCCGCGCTGCTGAGGCGAACGGTTATGCGCGGCTGACAGGATACAAAATGAGCGCGATCTCTCAATCCCTTGGATGGTGGTGTTATGTCCCCGAGAAACTCAGGGCCGAACAATTCGTTCAAGCCGTAGCCGAAGCGGGCTATCCGGCTATCGATCTTGTGCCGCCCGAATATTGGTCACTGGTCTCCGATTATGGTTTGGGCATTTCTGCCGTTGCTGGACACCAACCGTTGACCATCGGTCTTAACCGCGTTGATTTGCATGATCGGCTAGAAGAGGAGATTCGCACCAGCATTGCACATGCAAAACGACTGGGAATTGCGAACGTCATCTGCTTCAGCGGCAATCGTGAGGGCCTCGATGATTCCGCGGGAATCGAAGCGACTGCCGCCGGCCTGGCCCGAGTAGCGCCGTTTGCAGAAGAGGCTGGGGTGACCCTGGTGCTGGAGTTGCTCAACAGCAAGGTCGATCATCCGGATTACCAGGCGGACCATACCGCGTGGGGCATCCAAGTATGCCAGGCGGTTTCTTCCCCGCGGGTCAAATTGCTCTACGATATTTATCATATGCAGATTATGGAGGGCGACATTATCCGCACCATCCGGGCCAATCACCGAATGATCGGCGAGTATCACACGGCCGGTAATCCGGGGCGCAACGATTTGGATGAGACCCAAGAGCTCTACTACCCACCGATCCTGCAGGCAATCAAAGAGACTGGTTACAGCGGCTACATTGCTCATGAGTTTGTCCCCAAAGGAGACCCGATAGCCTCTTTGCGAACTGTCTTCCAGCGATGCGAACCGCTGCTGTGAAGCGCGTATTGTATTGCAAGCAATTCGAAATCCGCAGCGCTAAGGGAACTCCTATGGGTTCAGATTTCCAGGTTCAGAGACCGGCCTTTTTTTGAACCGGTGGTTTTGATCTCAATTCCGAATTTGAAACCACAGATTTCGCAGATAAAAAGAGAAGGGCAGACGGACTCTGCCGACTAAATTTTTTTCCCAGATGCATTCCTGCGGGCGGATAGTGCCAAACTCCTTAGTCTGGCGATGAAAAGCGAAGTGAAACGGTATTTGATCGAATATCTAGCTGGCCGGCAATCTCTCATTGGCGAGCAGGTCGTCCTCGCGATTCGCTCGAGTGGCGAAATCTCAAGTTCACAGCGGCTTACGGATCAGGAGTTGATAGATCATTTTCCCCAGCTCTTTGCGGATCTAGTTGAATATCTCCTAACAGACGCCGATACCAATACGCGAAAGCGGACGATTGAGTCAGCCTTGAAACACGGAATGACAAGATGGCAACAGGGTTACGAGCTCGTTGAAGTGATTCGAGAACTTGAAATTGTGCACAGATCGATCTCGGACCACGGGATCGAGAAATTCTTCGAAGAGAAATCTCAGTGGGTCAACAGCATTAGCAATGCTCAGCGAAATCTAGGCGCGTTTTTTGAGGACTCGATTGCCGGATCTGTGCAGCAGTACGTCGAAAATTTCACTGAACAGTTGCGGAGCGCCAATGGCAAGCTGCTGAAGGCGAATGAAAGCTTGAGTCGGGTAGACGAGTCGAGGCTTCGGCTGATCCGAACGGTTAGCCACGAACTTGCGAACGTGCTCAATACCCTGAATCTTCACCATTACTCTGGTCAAAACCGGCAATGATGAGGCTATTCGTGCAGAAATGCTTGATATTTGTCAGAGAAGTGTTCGCGAGATGAGCGAACTCCTAAGCGATCTAAAGGACTACTCACTGCTGATAGCAGGAGCCGCGCCTCTGCAAATCGAGGAGATCAACCTTACGGTGTTCGGAAGCGAGCTCGAAGCCTCCTTCCATGGAATAGCGCAAGCCGCCGGCCTGTGTTTGGATTTGCAGGTCGATCCGGATCTGGATGTTATTCGCAGCGATCGAAAGAAGATTCGGCAGATCGTTACAAATCTGGTAACAAACGCAATAAATTACTGTCGGAAGCCGAGTACAACGGTCATCCTTGCATTCCGATCGCTGGATCGGAGTTCCTGGCAGATCGCTGTTGAAGATTCCGGCATAGGGATTGCCCCTGAGCACTTGGATTCGATATTTGACGAGTTTAAGCGAGTCTCTCCTTCTGAGGATATTAAAGGTGCCGGTCTTGGCCTTGCGATTACGAAGCGCCTGGTAGAGGAGTTAAAGGGAGCTATCGAGGTTTGCTCAGAGGTCGGTCAGGGGAGCCGATTTGTCGTGACGTTACCGAAGATGCGATAGTGGAGAACCAGCAGATCTTATCGATGTGCCCACTTTCGCCGCCCCTTGATGATCTCAAGATCGCACCACAGCGAAGCATTATTGAGCCCAAACTCCGAAATTGAGGACTCGTCCTCGTGCTCGAGAATCCCGATGTGTGACACTCAGACTAACGGGACAAAATAATTGCGGGACAATCGGACTCTCTTCGCTGCAGAAAACGCCGACTGATCGAGGACGACCACGACGACGAGGACGAAAATCCAAACTTCGGAGTTTAGGTTGAGAAGAACTCGGTCAAGGATCTCGGTCAATGATGGTGTGAGTGTTTACCATCATGGTCGCCTTCCATGGGCATGCCCATCTTCATCCGGCACATCCCCATTTTTTCCTTCTCGGTCCCCGACATCATATTCTGCATCTGTTCGTGCATCGCCTTGCGCTGTTCGACCAGTTTGGTCAAAACGGCTGCGACAGCGTCGAGTTTCTTGTCGGCAGGCGCGCTATTCATTTCGGCGACGAGTTTGTCGAGTTCGGCGTCCTGATCCTTGCAGTTGGACATCATTTGGCCCATGTCCATGCCTTTCATCCCGGTCGCATCAGACGTTTGTTCTTGCTTCTGGTCGGTCGGTTCAGTCTTAGCAGTATCTTCGGCGAGAACGAAGCTTAGCGGTAAAGTCGCAGCGATAAGCGTTGTTAATAAATATGTTGCTTTCATGTTTCTTCCATGGGTATCAGCGGACCTGGTGCGGAGAGGTGGATAGCCGCTGTGAATCCCCTCCAGGACGAGCAGAGTCCGCCGCCCACCGGAAGATCCGCTCTTTCCTACGTGCATCAATGGTCATCTGTTGCCTGGAATCCACAGTAAAGGACTATCAGAGAACAGCTAGTCGAGATTTGGCGAAAACCGACCTTAAGTTGTTGAACATCGAGACAGAGGCGTGATTAGCTTCCACTTTAGACTATGAAAATACCTGCTTTGTTCCTGTCGCGAGCTCACAGATTTTCAAACGAAACGTAGGCGATAACTAGCCTTTGCCGTCCGTCCGGGAAGCGAAGAACGCGGAGGTCAGTTGAGCTCCAAACAATGTGATTGGAACAAGGAGGATGCCCAGCAACAGCTCATCCGTTGTTTTTTGGTGTCGGATCATCTCAGCTATGAGCAACAATACCGCCAACAAAATCAGGCTTAGTGAGATTCCACGGTGGAACCGTGAAAGCTCGGACTCGAGCCATGAATTGGGATTATGCTCAATCTCACGTCCCGTGTCTGATCCCGTGCAAATCGGTTTCATGGTACAGGCGTTGCAGACGTGGGCCGACGCTCGATACCGAGCTACGCGGTTACCGGGTTCAAAAGCAATCCGCCTCAGCCGCTCTCCAGTTGGGCACTCCCACAAATCATGTTGGGGCTGGTATCTGAATCCCGCAACTCGTACCTGTTCCGATCGCCGATAAGAGTAGCGTGCCAGCATCTCAAGAAGAAAAGCGACGAGAATAAGAAAGATTGAGTATCCGCCCGCCAAGAGCACTTCGATGTCGATGTTCTGCAGCATCAGTGCGTTTCGGTGCGTTCCATCACTTCCGTGAACAGCAGTTCCTTAAATTCTTCAGATGTTTTTGCAGCCGGCCTCATGTGGCGAACGCTGAGCCAGGATAAATAAAGAATTGGCAGCACCCCTCCAACAATAAAAAGCGTATCCCCGGGGAGGCGAAGCCACTCAAGCACAGGGTTAGCTCCGCCTGTGATGAATTGAAGTGTCCGAGCGTCGAAATAGCCATAGCTCACGGAGTGATAAAGTTGCAGGATTCCCAGCGGCAACAGAGTTGCGAAGACCATCCAGGCGAGTCCCAGGTTGAGCGACCAGAAACTGATTTTCGCCGCTCGGTCGGACCAGCGGCTTTCCGGGATCATGTAGCGCTGGCAGAACAGGGCCAGCCCGACGCTGAGCATCCCATAGACCCCCATCATTGAGGCGTGACCATGATTCGGAGTGAGCGCCGTGCCAATTTCGTAATAGGACACGATTGGGAGATTGATTAGAAAGCCGAAGATCCCAGCGCCGAGAAAGTTCCAAAATCCCACCGATGATAAGAACATAACGGCCCAGAAATGGGGAAAATGCGCCTCTGATTTCTGCCTCGATCCCAATTGGACGAAACTCCAAGCCTCGAACGTGAGGATGGTGAGCGGAATTACTTCCGCCGCGGAGAAAAAAGCGCCGAGTGCCATGTGCATGGCCGGCTCGCCTGAAAAATAGACATGATGCATCGTGCCGATGATGCCGCCCGCAGAGTACAGTATCATGTCGAGGTAAATCATAGTGAGCGCTACTCGTTCGCGTACCACCCCGAGCAACACGAAAATATAGGCGACCATAATCGTAGTGAACAGTTCGAGAAAATCTTCCACCCAAAGGTGTACCACCCAGAATCTCCAAAAGTCCGTGGTCGTAAAATGCGACGCGGGATGTGCCAATAGTCCAACGCCGTAAAAAGCGGGTATTGTCAGGGCAGAGAAGAAGAATAGCCACGGCATGTTCCCCATATGCTCCGCACGAAGTTTGCCACGCAATCCCCGAAAGAGTATGACGACCCAAAAGAAGAGCCCGATGGTCAACAAAATCTGCCAGAAACGCCCCAGATCCAGGTACTCGAAACCCTGACTGCCAAACCAGGTCCACAATTGCGCAAGCCACCCGTGGATTCCGATGAACTCACCGACCAGGCTGCCGAAAACCACAACCGCCAGCGCAACAAGCAGGGCATAGGCAAGCCAATGCTGACCTCGTGGCTCTCGGCCTGCAATCATCGGCGTGAGAAAGATACCAGCCGCCAGAAAGCCAGTGGCCACCCAAAAAATAGCGAGCTGAAGATGCCAAGTCCGAGCGATATTGAATGGGATCACCGTTGCAAGGTCGATACCGAAGAAATTGGATATATCTGCTCGATAGTGCTCGCTCGCTCCACCGAGGAGAGTCTGAAAGAGAAAAAGTAAAGTCATTACCAGAAAAAACCATGCGCAAGCGCGCTGAGATGGAGTGAGCGGGACTTCGCTTGGGGCACGAAAAGAAACTGTGTCTCGTTCACGTCCATGCCAGCCAAGAAGATTCCAGCGTCCGAACGCCGCAAGCAGCAGGCCGATTCCGCCAAGCAATACAATCAATGAAATGACGCTCCAGACGACCGTGTCTGCTGTGGCATGATTGTCCACCAGGGGTTCAGGAGGCCAGTTGTTTGTGTACGAGTATTGGAGTCCGGGGCGCAACGTAGATGCGCACCAGGCCGACCAGGCAAAGAAAGCGGTAAGATTCCTGCTGTCAGTGGCATCGGTGATGGCATTGGGACGAAGACCGTACTTTGTGGTGGGTTCCGCAAAGAACGCGTAATAGTAGCTCTGTAATCGATTAAACGCGTTAACTTGAGCCGCCGTGAAGGTGAGCGATTCGGAAGCGCGATCATACCGATTAGTCTTGAAATCGACTATGGTAGCGGCTCTTGCTCGGTCTGAACCCAGACCGTTGTAAAAGTCGATTGCCATGCCCGCGGCGCGATGCAAGTAATCGGCGGTAAAGTCGGGACCCAGGTAAGCACCGTGACCAAAAATAGAGCCATACTCCATTAAGCCGTTCTGCAGGAAAATCCCTTGACCGGCCATGATGTCGGCCCGCGTGAAGAGAACTTGACCGCCGGGATCAACTACCTTTCCTGGGATCGGCGGCTCCCCGGTGTACGTCTTGTAGGCGAGAAAGCCGAGGACGAAGAAGCCGAACAACGTAACAAGAAGGACGGCCTGGATCCAGCCATTGGCCAGCAGAAAACCGCGTTTAATCGTCGAGTCCATGCGATCGATTAATACGGGGCGGTTCGACCCGTCTGCAAGTTCCATACGGGGCTATGCCATTATAAATGTCAAAGATGGGCCTTCGTCTTTGATCTAAATCAAAGGTATGGTTTTTACTCGCGGTTAAATGCTCTAAGCCGCTCCAAGTGCACGGGTCATACACTCGTTTGCTCTGAATCATCGATGAACCTTCCAATTCGCGTCTATTCGCGGGTGCTATCGGCTATCTGTTGTTGGCCCCTCTGCCGAATCGTTCAACGTCCCCACGGGTTTCAGTCGCGACATCGCCGATTCCATTGGTATCCAGTGCTGAACGCCAAGATGGCGCTTAGGCGTTGGCAATTCCTTTCCAACGTGCAGCATCCAAAGCTCGGACCACAGCTTATGCTCGTCTCGCGTGATTCGCTGGTCGACTCGCTGGGCCGCGGCCCACGAGCTATAGATGGCTTGTAAACGGTATCGATTAGGGTTGTCCATGTCCTGGTCCAGTCGGGCGCTGAATGCGCCATTTCGCAGGAAAACGAGTCTGATTTCCAGCGCCAGTTGGAAGAACCGGATTTGGTTTTCCGGTGCCACCTCAATCTCTACAGCCGTCGTGATTGGCCCGTCGGCGGCCTTAGGAAGATAACGGGGGAGTTTGAATGAAAGCGGGTCAGGGTCGGGGTTGATCTCTGCGGAGAAATCGATCGACCATCTTTTCGCGGTAAGCGCGCTGGCAATTCCCAGCGCACTAGCCAAGAACAAAGCCCACTCCAAACTTAGTACGGTCGCAATCCCTCCCCACATGAGGCCGGCTAACGACATGCCCCCCTGCGACACCATCATGTGTGTGGCATTCATCCGGCCGCGGATCCAATCTGGTATGACTCGCTGACCTGCCACCCAGAGTTCCGAGGCAGAGACTGTCCAGGCGACTCCGGCCACCGCGGAAACAACAAAGAAAACCTGTGGCTGGCGCACAATTGCCATTAACGCATAGCTCGCGGCTAGAACAATACCGCTCAGCATGGTCATCTGATTCGGTTTGAACTTCTTCCTGGCCGGCTCGAGGACGAAAATGGCACCTGCCAGCGATCCAAGTCCCATACAGGTGAATACGAAACCAAGGTCTAACGGGCCGAGGTGAAGCCCCTTCAGGCCGACCACTGGCAACAACGCTGGGGTCGCTCCGATTAAAACACCGAAGATAAAATTTCGCAATAGAACGATTCGAACGCCGGGGGCATACCGCATGTATCGAATCGCGGCGGATAGCGAATCGAAAAAGCCCTCCAGCGGTGTGTCGAGTATTTCTCTTTTGCGTTTCCACGTCATTACGGCGAACAGCACTAGAGTGAACGCCAGCGCGTTCACGGCAAAGACGGTGCTTACGCCAACCAACGGGACAAGCAAGCCACCAAGTGCCGGACCGATGATGCCGGCCAAGTTCATCTGAACTCCACCGAGTGCAATTGCCGAGGCAAGCTGTTCTTTACCGACGATCTCAGGAATCGAGGCTGAAGCCACCGGCGCTTGAAAAGCAAAACCGGTTCCCAGCAGAAAGACCCCGGCAAGGATGATCACAGGAGTCAATCCGCCCAAAAAAGAGCAGGTGGCCAGCAGTCCTGCACTGCCCGCCAACCAGCAGTTAGAAATCCGCAGCAACCGGCGACGGTCGGCGAGATCGGCCATGGCGCCGGCGGGCAAGGTAAACAGAAAAAAGGGGAGCGTGCCAGCAGAGGACATCAGCGAGAGCCAAAGAGCCGGTGCTCCGAGAGAATTCATCGC
This sequence comes from uncultured Verrucomicrobiae bacterium, assembly GCA_963736745.1. Taxonomy (GTDB): domain Bacteria; phylum Verrucomicrobiota; class Verrucomicrobiia; order Chthoniobacterales; family JAFAMB01; genus JAFAMB01. Next base: position 87,600 of record CAVTQD010000044.1, read on the forward strand.
CCACGTCGCGGCCATATCATGCGCAGATACGCAACAACCCGACACCACCATGGCCGACCACAAACGAAGATAGGTTGGGTTGCGTAACGAGGACCAGATGGAGGTGGAGGTATCAACTGTCACTGTTGCGAGCCTATTAAACCTAAATACCGAACTTGAGACCATAGATTTCGCAGCTTAGAGAAGAGGAAAGGGGATCTCTGCCGTCCTCAGTTTTTTACTTGTCTCTGGGGTCAGGAACGAACATATGTCCGGATGGTGTGAAGCATTGGCCAACGGCGCCCGGAACAAACCAAGCACCCATGAGAACCGCCAATTTGACGTCAGGTCCCCGTGTAAGGGGCGGGGCGCGCTTTGCGGCGAGACAGAACGCACCTTCGTCGGCGACCTTTTGGCGGCAGCGGCTTTCCGAACTTGGCACCCAGTGCCTCCGCCGCGTTCGGTTAGATGCAAATGGGCGCGGCTACTTTGCCGCAGTGAGTGGTATGGGAGTTGTTTGTCCTTTGACGCCAGCGCCGGGCGCATTTGCTTTTGCGAAAACAGTTGATAGAAGAGTTAACATCCCGACTGGGATGCTTCTATTCGGCTCGCAGTTTCAGGATCGGATCGAAGAGATTGTTAGTCTGTTAAAACTCGCTCTGCGCGGTCGGGCATTCGGAATCGACCGAAGCGGCGCCATGAGATCGGGATTCGCATCTCCCTGGTCTGAGAGAGCTGTCCTCTGCCTGGTTGTTTCGGTATTGGTCGGCTGCTCGAAACATCAACCGAGTGTGCTCAATCTTGGCCCACCCGAGGTGCTGGTGACAGATGCACTTCAGAAAGATGTTCCGGTTGTCAGAGAATGGATTGGCTCGCTGGATGGCTCGATCAACGCTGATGTCCGGGCGCAAATTACCGGACGTCTGATTTCTAAAGACTACCAGGAAGGCAAGCTCGTGCGCGCAGGCGATCTCCTCTTCCAAATCGAACCGAGCAGTTTTCAAGCGGCGTTGGAGCAAGCCAAAGCCAATTTGGCGCAAGCCGAGGCAAACCAGATTCAGACGCAGCTGACGGAGGAGGAGATGGTGGGCCTGTTCGAAAAAAGGGTGGAGAGCAAACAGGATCGCGACAATGCCGTCCAGGCAAATACGGCGGCCAAGGCGACGGTCAAAGCTCAGCAAGCCGCTGTCAACCAGGCACAAATCAACTTGGACTATTGCAAGATCAAAGCGCCGATTACGGGCATCGCCGGGATCGCTAACCCAGGGATTGGCGGGCTGGTAAGCCCGACCGATTCGCAGCCGTTAACGACGATTTCGGATTTGGATCCGATCAAAGCCTATTTTTATATCAGTGAGCAGGACTATCTGAAGGTCGCGAAATGGAGGGAGGAACACAAAGACTCCGCTGAAACGGCGCCACCAGTGCAGCTGATTCTGGCTGACGGGGTGCTCTATGATCGTTCCGGCAAGGTAGCGGTGCTTGATCGCAGTGTCGATAATCAAACCGGGACGATCCGTTTGGCGGCCTTGTTCCCCAACCCGGAAAATGTCCTGCGGCCCGGCCAATTCGTGCGCGTGCGGATTACCGCCCGGACTCTGGCGGGAGCGGTGGTGGTGCCGCAGCGGGCGGTCAACCAATTGCAGACCAGTTACGAGTTGGCAGTGGTCGGCTCGGACAAGAAAGCGGAAATCCGTACGGTTAATGTTGGCGAGCAGTTCGGTTCCTCCTGGGTAATTGAAAGCGGGCTGAAGCCGGGAGAGAGCGTCATTGCCGAGGGGATGCAAAAGATAAAAGACGGTGAACTAGTAAAACCGGAGCCTTGGAAACCGAGCGCAACGAAGTCACCGGACTAGTGCATCGTCTCGCCTATGATAGTGACGGCGTTGCGTTGAAAATACGTGTGGGCGAAGCGTCCTCGCTCTGCTTCTTCAGCACCAGCCGAATCGAGGGTGCTTCGCCTGAGCCAGCGTTTCCGAGGCTAGCTCGAACCAGCGGGGATTTCGGATAGCTTATGTCAGGACTTTTCATTCGGCGGCCGATCCTAGCCATCGTCGCGTCCTTGTTGACGGTATTAATCGGGCTGATTGCCGCCTTCTCTCTGCCGGTAGCCCTTTATCCGAATATCACGCCGCCGGAGATTCTGGTATCCACGACCTACCCTGGTGCCGATGCGATCACTGTTGAACAATCGGTGGCCACTCCGATCGAACAACAGGTCACCGGGGTGGACAATATGAACTACATGTATTCTCTCAACTCCAATACGGGGCAGATGAAGTTGAGAGTAAATTTCAGCGAGGACAGCAATCCCAAGACGGATCAGGTGCTTACGCAGATGCGTCAAGCGCAAGCCAGCGCTCAGTTGCCGCCCCAGGTTTCGGCCCAGGGGATAAGCGTCCAGAAATCATTTTCGGCGCCGCTGTTGCTCATAGCGCTGCGCTCGCCGCACGGGCGATACGATTCGCTGTTCCTGACCAACTATGCATACATCAATTTGAACGACAAGATTACCCGCTCACCGGGCATCTCGAATGTGCAAGTCTTCGGTTCGGGCGCATACGCGATCCGGATCTGGGTCAAGCCCCAGCAAATGGCTCGGTTTAATGTCACGGTTTCGGATATCGCGAACGCCATTCAACAGCAAAACGCGGTGAACCCGATCGGGTTTGCGGGTGGCGAACCGTTGCCAGCAGGGCAGGAATACACCTACATGGTCGTGGCGGATGGATTACTATCCACACCGGAGCAGTTTAGCGATATCGTCCTGCGTGTATCCTCGGCCGGTCAGACTGTCCGGGTTAAGGATGTCGCCCGGGTTGGACTCGAATCGCAGAGCTACAATACGATTGCCCGCTTGAACCGCCAGCCGAGCGCTATTATCGCGGTATACCAACAACCTGGATCCAACGCGCTGGCCGCGGCCGCCGGAGTTCGAAAGCTAATGGAGGAAGCCAAAGCGCGTTTCCCGAAGGGCCTGGAGTACGTCATTGCACTCGATACGACGTTGCCGGTGGCGGCCGGCATTGACGAAATGCTCAAGACCTTGGTTGAAGCATTGGTGCTCGTAATTTTGGTTGTCTACCTGTTTCTACAAAGTTGGCGGGCGGCCTTGATTCCGTTTCTCGCGGTCCCGGTGTCGCTAGTTGGCACGTTCATCTTTTTTCCTTTGCTCGGTTTCTCGATCAACACACTTTCGTTATTTGGTTTAGTCTTAGCCATTGGCTTGGTAGTCGATGACGCGATCGTCGTCGTGGAAGCGGTGGAACGGCATCTCGAAGCCGGGCTGTCTGCCAAAGAAGCCACTTTCGCGGCGATGAAAGAGATCACCGGTCCGGTCATCGGGGTAGCACTGGTGTTAAGTTCGGTGTTTGTGCCGACAGCTTTCATCCCAGGAATTACTGGCCGCCTGTACCAACAGTTCGCGATGACGATCGCCCTATCGGTGTTAATCTCCGCTTTCAACGCGTTGACCTTAAGTCCGGCACTCTGTGCGCTGCTGCTGCGACCCCGGAAGAAGAATCCGGGCTTGCTCGGAAATTTCTTCGCTTGGTTTAACCACCTCTTCGATTGGGCGACGAACCTGTACGTCCGAGTTTCGGCACTGTTCATCCGCCGGCTCGCCGTCGCACTCGTCTTGCTGTTGCTTTTCGGCGTCGCCGCACTGCTTTTCTGCCAGAAACTACCGTCCAGTTTTCTGCCGGACGATGATCAGGGTTTCTTTTACATCAATTTGCAATTGCCCTATGCCGCCTCGCTGCAACGCACGGATGAAGTATGCCGCGAAATTGAGAACCTGCTTGCCCAGACAGAGGGCGTGCAGTACGCGACAGCGATTGCGGGCTTCAGCCTGTTAAACAACGTCCAGACCACCTACACCGGGTTCTTTTTCGTAACCCTCAAGTCCTGGGAAGATCGGAAAAAGTTAACCGATCAGATTCAGGTTATTAAAGGCCGGCTCAATTTGGAACTTATCCAAAAGCCCGAGGGTACCATGTTCGCGTTTTCGCCGCCGGCGATCCCAGGGGTCGGGGTAGCAGGCGGCGTTACCTTCGTGCTGGAGAATCGAATCGACCGCGGGGTAGATTTCCTGGCCACGCAGGTCAGCAAGTTTATCGCGGAGGCTCAAAAACAGCCGGAACTCACTCGGGTACTGACCACTCTTATTCCCAGCGTTCCGCAGGTCTATTTTGACGTCGATCGAGAAAAGGCTTTGAAACAGGGAGTCGCCCTGCAGGATGTGAGCAACACTTTGCAAGCGTTCCTGGGCGGCTCGTTTATCAACTATTTCAATCTTTTCGGACGCCAGTGGCAGGTCTACGTGCAGGCGGACAAGACCGAACGGGTGAACGCGGACCAGATCGGGCAGTTTTACGTCCGCAACAACCAAAGCAAGCTGGTGCCACTTTCGACCATCGTTAAGATCCGAAGACAGTTCGGCCCGGAATTTACGATGCGTTACAATCTGTACGGATCAGCACAGATTCAGGTTTTACCGGCGCCCGGTTACAGTTCGGCCCAGGCGATGGCGGCCCTGGAAAGAGTCTTTGCCCGAACCATGCCGGCCGAGATGGGCTACGACTATCTCGGGATGTCGTTCCAAGAGAAGAAAGCTCAGACCGGCGCTTCGCCGCTAGCCATCTTTGGGCTATCGCTGCTCTTCGTATTCTTGTTTCTCGCAGCGCTGTACGAAAGCTGGTGGCTGCCGGTTAGCGTTCTTCTCAGCACACCCGTTGCGGTGTTTGGTTCGCTGGGCGCACTCTATCTGCGCCGAAGTATCGAACTGCTAATTTTCCCGCCCGTCCTGGTGCAGATCGAGAACGATGTGTACGCCCAGATCGGGTTGGTGATGATTATTGGCCTGGGAGCCAAAAACGCAATTTTGATCGTTGAATATGCCAAGGTCGAGCTCGAGCGCGGCGCCAAGATAGTAGATGCTGCCTTGGCCGGAGCTCGGCGTCGGTTGCGTCCGATTGTGATGACCTCGCTAGCCTTCATTGTTAGTTGTGTGCCGCTGGCGCTTGCCACCGGTTCCGGAGCCGTCGCTCGGCAAGTATTAGGCACCGCGGTAATTGGCGGAATGCTCGCGGCAAGCGTCCTCGCGATCTTCCTGATTCCCGCCGGCTTCTGTGCTGTCGAACAACTCGCCGAGTTTCTCCGGCGCCGTGCGCATCCGGTCGCGGCGACAAGTTTTTCCAGTAAAGATGGGCAACATGGAAAACCAAACCTGTAAGGAGAGTGTCCAGTTGAGATGACCAGGTTCTTCATTAATCGCCCGATTGTCGCGATCGTGATTTCGATTCTAACCTTCATCGTCGGTGCGATTTCGGTAACGATTCTACCGGTATCTTTATTTCCAGATATCGTCACGCCTGAAACGGTGGTAAACGCGACTTACACCGGGGCGGACGCCGAGACAGTGGTAAAGGCGGTAACCACACCGATCGAGCAGCAGATGAGCGGCGTTGACAACATGAACTACATGTACTCGGTCAGCGCTAACAGCGGGCAAATGGCGCTGACGATCGATTTCGACCTGAACACCGACCCTAACACGGATCAGATCCTGGCTCAGATGCGCGAAACCCAGGCGGCATCGCAGTTGCCGACCGCTGTGACCAACCTCGGAGTCACCGTCCAGAAGTCCTTAGCGGCGCCATTGATGATTATCGCGTTGTATTCTCCGGACAATAGCCGCGACGCGCTGTTCCTGGCCAACTATGCGTACATTAATCTGAACGACGCGTTAACGCGAGTCCGCGGTATTTCAAACGTCCAGATATCGGGCGCTGGACAATACGCGATGCGCGTTTGGTTGAAGCCTGACCAACTGGCAACACTTGGCCTGACGGTTTCAGACATTGTGAACGCGGTGCAGTCCCAGAACACCGTTAATTCGGCCGGCCAGCTGGGCGGTGAACCGGCGCCGAAGGGCCAGGAGTTCACTTACACGGCTCTGGCCCAAGGGCGGCTGGTGAGCGCAGAAGAATTCGGCAACATTATCATCCGGGAGAACACGAACGGCGCAATCGTCCGGCTCAAAGACCTCGGACGCGTAGAACTGGGGGCCGAAGCGTACGGCACGCAAGGGCGATTGAACGGAAAACCAGCAGCGGTGGTTTCAGTTTACCAGCTTCCCGGGACGAATGCCTTGGCCGCTGCCAGGGGTGTCAGACAGCTCATGGCGCAGCTGAGAGAGCGGTTTCCGCACGGACTCGACTACGCGATCTCTCTCGACACCACTGAGCCTGTCACCGCGGGCATTAAAGAGATGATCAAGACCCTGGTGGAAGCGCTGCTGCTGGTTATCCTGGTCATCTACCTGTTTCTGCAGAGTTGGCGAGCGGCGTTGATTCCATTGTTGGCGGTGCCGGTTTCCTTAGTCGGAACGTTTGTGTTCTTCCCGGCCCTCGGGTTTTCCATTAACACGCTTTCGCTGTTTGGGTTGGTGTTAGCTATCGGGTTAGTGGTGGATGACGCGATTGTTGTGGTAGAGGCGGTCGAACGCCACATCGAAGAGGGAAAGCCAGTCAAGGAAGCGACGCTCGCCGCGATGAAAGAGATTACCGGTCCCGTCATCGGGGTAGCGTTGGTTCTGGCCTCGGTATTCGTTCCGACCGCGTTCATCCCGGGAATCACGGGCCGGCTTTACCAACAATTCGCGGTTACCATCGCGGTGTCGGTCTTGATTTCGGCGTTCAACGCGCTGACTCTGAGCCCGGCGTTGTGCGCCCTGCTCCTCCGGCCCCGATCGAAGAAAGCCCCCAGGGCACTCGGAAAATTCTTTGCCTGGTTTAACCGCGTTTTTAATCGAGCAACAGATCGGTATGTGAAAATCTCGGCCCTGTTCATCCGCCAAGCTTCCATCGGGTTGATTTTACTCCTGGTTTTCTCTGCTGGGGCCGTCTTTTTTGGCCGGCGGCTTCCGACCGGTTTTTTGCCGGACGAAGATCAAGGCTTTTTCTATGTCAATCTGCAATTGCCCAACGCTGCTTCGCTTCAACGAACGGATGCGGTCTGCCGCAATATCGAGAATATCATTGGCCGGACGTCCGGGGTCCGGTACGTTACTACTACGCTCGGCACGAGTTTGCTGAGCGGAGTTCAAAGCACTTATAGCGGGTTCTTTTTTGTGACGTTGGATCCGTGGGAAGAACGCCAAAAACGGAGCGAACATTACCAGGAGATCAAATTTCGTTTAAATGAGGAACTCAGCCGGCTGCCGGATGCGGTAGCGTTCGCGTTTTCGCCGCCGGCGATCCCGGGGGCTGGCGCGTCCGGAGACATTACTTTTGTGGTGGAAGATCGCTCAGGCGGTTCGAACGAATTTCTGGCGGATAACGTAAATACGTTCCTGGCCGCAGCGCATAGACGGCCAGAGTTAGCCCGGGTAACTACGACCTTTCAACCTTCTGTTCCGCAGGTCTATGTCAGTGTGGATCTTGAAAAAACGCTTAAACAGGGTGTTGCGATCAGCGACGTTTACCAAACGATTCAGACATTCATCGGTGGCTCGTTTATTAACTATTTCAACCGGTTCGGCCGGCAATGGCAGGTATACGTCCAGGCAGAAGGCGATTATCGCCGGAACGTCGGCGATCTCGGCCAGTTCTACGTACGCAATTCCAGCGGGGAGATGGTGCCGCTCACCGCGTTTACCCGGGTTGAACGACGTACCGGGCCTGAGTTCACAATGCGTTACAACCTTTACCGCTCCGCTCAGATTAACGCCACTCCGGCGACCGGATACACCTCCGATCAGGCCATGGTCGCTTTGGAACAGGTTTTTCGGACAACGATGGCGCCCGAAATGGGCTACGATTACCTGGGAATGTCGTTCCAGTCGAAGAAGGCGCAGCAAGGCCTGCCGCCGGCCGCCATCTTTGGTTTTTCGCTTTTGTTCGTTTTTCTAATCCTGGCCGCGTTGTACGAAAGTTGGTCGTTACCGTTCAGTGTGCTTCTGAGCACTCCGATCGCGTTGTTCGGAGCGTTCGGGATGCTTTACTTACGCCGGTTCGTCACCGCGGAGTTTGTCTCTCCCCGCCTGGTGAGCATCGAAAACAATGTTTTTGTCCAGATCGGTCTGGTGATGATCATCGGTCTGTCGGCCAAGAACGCTATTCTCATCGTTGAGTTTGCCAAAGCCGAGTACGAACGCGGCGCGCCGTTGGCCGACGCCGCTCTGGCGGGCGCGCGGCTCCGGTTGCGCCCGATCCTGATGACCTCATTTGCGTTTATTCTCGGTTGCGTGCCGCTCTGGCTGGCCTCCGGTTCAGGTGCGATTGCGCGCCAAGTGATGGGAACAACGGTTATCGGCGGAATGTTAGCTGCGAGTGTCATTGCAGTTTTCCTTATCCCGATCAGTTTCTACTTGATCGAGCGGCTAGCTCGCAAAAAATCACACGTTATGAGAGCTGAGGCAGAGTAAGTTTTAGGACTTTGTCGTCCGGATCGGTGGTAACGGCCGCATTCGACGATTCTGCAAGTTCAGCCTGGGGGCCTTACGGTCTGGCAGACGGGGCGAATGGCTGTGCCGGTGCGTCTCTGGTTGAAGTTCAGCCTTTGATGCAGCCCAGCGGTCTGAGTTGGGCGACTTTCTTAGAAATTCCAGCAAGCGCACAGGCATCGACGACGTTGGTAACATCTTTGTAGGCTTCGGAGATTTCCTCATCGACAGTGCGACGGCTTTGCCCGCGGATGATGATGCCTCTCGCTTCCATTTCGCGAATGATGTTTCGGCCGTCCGCAACCTTCTTTGCCTTTGCGCGACTCAGTGAGCGCCCAGCGCCATGGCACGTACTACCGAAAGTCTCCCGCATTGCTTTTTCGGTGCCGGTTAGCACGTAGGAGTACCGTCCCATGTCGCCGGGGATGAGCACTGGTTGTCCAACCGGTTGATATTCCAATGGGATTTCTTTCGAATGCGGCGCGAATGCGCGTGTAGCGCCTTTGCGGTGCACACACAAATTCATTTCGTGTCCCTCCACTGTATGCGTTTCAAACTTTGCGATATTGTGCGCAACCTCGTAAACGGTCCGCAATCCGATGTCTGCCCTGCGCAGCCCAAGCACTTTCTCGAAGGCATTCTGCGCTTGGTGTCTGATGACCTGGCGGTTTGCAAAAGCATAATTGATCGCGCAGCGCATGGCGCCGAGATAGTTCTGGCCCTCTGGTGAATTCACCGGCGCACAAGCCAACTGGCGGTCTGGCAACATTATGCCGTATTTCTTCACCGCCCGATCCATCAAATCGATATAATCGCTGCAGATCTGGTAACCAAAACCGCGCGAACCGCAGTGGATGATCACAGTGACTTGGTTGAGGGAAAGGCCGAGCGCAGACGCAGCTGCCTCATCATAAATTTGGGCTACATAGCCGACTTCGAGAAAATGATTTCCTGAACCAAGTGTTCCAAGCTGCTCTCTCCCACGCGCCCACGCGCGTTGCGAGACCTGCGCACTATCGGCCTGCGCGATGCAACCGTTTTCCTCGATATATTGGAGATCGCTCTCGCTCCCAAAACCGTGTTCGATTGCCCAACGGACGCCCTGCTCGGCGACGCGCCGCTCTTCCTGGACCGATACACTTAGCGCTCCGGCCGCGCCGACACCGGTTGGAACGTCCAGGAACAGTTGGTTGACAATCTCATGCATCCAAGGCGCTATCTGATCGCGCGTAAGATTTGACGCCAATAGCCTGACACCGCAGTTGATGTCATAACCGACGCCTCCCGGCGAGATTACCCCGCTGCCGATGTCGAACGCCGCAACGCCACCGATGGGGAATCCATATCCCCAGTGGATGTCTGGCATCGCGAGAGACGCTTTGACGATTCCCGGCAGATGCGCGACGTTTGCCGCCTGTTGCGGGGCGTTCCCGCTAAGGATCTCGGGGAGCATTTTTTCGGTCGCATAAATTCGCGCCGGCACACGCATGCCGCCGGTCTGGGGCAGTTCCCATAAGTAATCAGCTAATTTTTGTACCTCGTATTGCATGTCACCTTCAAACGTCGAAAATAATGTGTGCCTCCCATAGATCATGGTCGCGTTCGAGTCGGAGACCATGAAAAGTTACGGCTTTTATTTCCGTGTAGATCGTGTGACGGACAGGATCAACTTTTTCACCGTGCACTTCGGCGACCAGACTTTTTTCACTGATTTTAACGATGTTGAACTTGCCAAACAGTCGATGTTCGGTGACGTGGTGATAGTTAAGTTCCGAAAGCCAGTTCACCATGAGCGCGAGGCGGTCACTAGCCTCCACACGGAGGCAAAGCACGTCCGCGAGTCGAATGGCATTCACGTCCGTGATCAGGCAAAACATTCCCCACGCCGCCCGGGCGAACAGTTCTTCGAGATCCGGAGCTCGCACCAGGATCCCGGCGTCTCCGGTGTGATCCACAAAGTTCAACCAGTCTGGCATTTCCGAAGGATAGTCCACATCCAAAAACTACTGAGCTATTCTTGGCCGTACTGCCAGTAGCCCTGCAGCATACAGGTCTTCACCTTTATCAATCGGTAGCCACAAAATCGTGCTCCTCTTTGCGAACAATCAAAATCGGACACGGAGCATGTCGGAAAACCTGTTCAGCATCGCTCCCCCGAAAGAGTCGAGTGAACAAACCGTCGTTGTGAGTGGAAATCACAATAAGATCGACACTAAACTCTTCAGCTGCTGATACGATTTCTTCTGCCGGCACGCCACACCGAAGTAGACTATCGGTCTTTGGGTACTCACTTCTGATCTCATCACAGAATGCATCCAAAGCGTTTTGAGCGTCTTCCCGATAGGCGTCAGCCAATCGACCGAACACCCACGCGTCATCACCCATCGTCGGGATGCTGTACACGTTCAATAGCGTCAACTGAGCATTGAAATGCTCAGCCAGCGCAACCGCATACTCGACGGACTTTCTTGCCTGTGGAGTCAGGTCCGTCGGTGCTAGTATCCGTTTTAGATCAAGCGAATGCCGTTTAACCTCTCTTTGATTCCTCTCCTTATAACCAGGATTTTTTGCCACTAAACTTTTCATATAACCCCCTCTACTGAATATAGTTCCCGGCCCGCAAAACTGCTACACTTCCATTGCTGCAGCTTGCGTGTACATTTTTCTGTCTTATTGGGCTGGAAAATTCGCGGAGATCAGTTAGCGCCCCTGCTCCAGTCATTTCCATCAGCTCAATGCGGTTGCCGTCTGGGTCCTGGATCCAGGCTTGACGGTTGTTGTCAGGGCCTGCTATTTTCTGTGGATAACTAAATTCGTTAGGTTTGGCCACGTGATAGCGCTACGCTACGCCTGTTCAAGGTCGAATCCGGCATAAACGGCCTGCTCCCCCTCGATTTATTCCGTTTCTCGCTTGAGCAGACTTCGCTCCGCGCTGGGAAGGTTACTGTCTTTTGCGTTCGAGAGCCTCTGCGCTCGTTCCTCGCTACGGGCCTCTGAAGCGCAAAAGCTCTTGGTCTGTTATCCTGGAAGCCAAACAGGAGGGGGTTGGATTTGCATTTGGGTGACCGTGGACTCAATAAGAAGGGATGACACCGGAGGAGCTTTTTACCGCAGCACTGGGATTGGGTCGGCAATGGCGAGTGGCCGAATGCCGCTTTGAGGGTGAACCCAAACGCTTGGAATTACGACTCGAGCACGTGCCCGGGGAACATTTCCAGTGCCCGGTCTGCAAAGCTTCGTGTGGAGTCCACGACGCCATCGAAAGACGCTGGCGGCATATGAACTTTTTCCAGTACCGCTGTGAGCTGGTGGCCAAGGTCCCGCGCACTTGGTGTCGCACCGATGGGGTCCATCAGGTGCCAGTCCCCTGGGCCCGGGAAGGCAGCGGTTTCACCCTCTTGATGGAAGCGCTCATGATGCTGCTCAGCGCGGAGATGCCCGTCGATGCGATGGCTGATTTAATCGATGAGCACGATACCCGGCTGTGGCGGGTCTTGATGCATTACGTTGAACAAGCTCACTCAAAGAGCGACTGGAGCGCCGTACGAAGGGTCGCCGTCGATGAGACCAGTGCCCGGCGCGGACGCCGCTACGTGACCAACGTGCTGGACGCTGAGAACTCACGTCTGCTCCTGATGGTCGAGGGACGCGGTGTCCAGGCCCTGGAGCTTTTGCCGAGGCGCTACGCTTGCACGGCGGGGACCCCTCCCAAATCGAGGCGATCGCGATGGATATGAGCACCTCCTATATGAAAGGGGCCAGCCAATACTTCCCTCAGGCCAGGATCGTCTTTGACAAGTTCCACGTCATGGTGCTGGCTGGCAAAGCCCTCGAGGAGGTGCGCCTCCAATTGCAGCGCGAGGGAGCCCAGCTCAAAGGGGCGATGTGGACTTTACGCGGCAACCCCTGGAATCTCAGTCCAGAGCGTCAAGCGCATCGTAAAGACCTCTGTCGCCACTACACTCAACTTGGCCGTGCGATGAGTCTGCGTGAGACTCTCCAAGCCATTTACGCAAACTCCGACCGCCAGCTAGCCGAAGCTGAACTGCGGTGGTGGTGTGGTTGGGCAGCGCGCAGCCGCCTCTGGTCTTTTCGCCATTTGGCCATGACCATTCGTCAGCTATGGGATGGGATCCTGGCCTACTTCGATACCAAGCTGACCTCCGCCGCAATCGAGGCCGTCAACGGGATCATCCAGCTAGCAAAACGAATGGCTCGTGGCTTTAGAAACTTCGTCTACTTCAGAACCGCAGCCTACCATCGAGCCGGTCAGCTTAATCTGGATGTCCCAAACATGAGTTAACTTAGCAATTACCCACACCAAACAGCGAGGGACCTCTTAAGTGCAGCCTTGATCTTGTCAAAATGGTCGCGGCGTGCGCCAACGGCGACGAAGCCCGGATATCCGAATCAATTTTCGCGTAGTTCAGATTTGGACTAAATCTTATCTCTCCCTGTGTCTTTGGGGTGAATTAATCTTTCCGTGCTTTTCGTTCCACCTTCCGTACGCGGATCCGTTCAATTCAGTGTCTTGAGGTAGGCCACTATGGCAGCGACCTGTTGCTCGTTATACTTCTTTGCGAACGATGGCATCTCGTCCTTTATACCGCTTTGGATAACAAGAGCCATGTGCGCACCGCTAATTTGAAGCTTAAGAAGGCTCGGAGCGTCTTCGCCACCGTCTGCATCCCGACCATGGCAATGTGCACAGCTTTGAAGGAAAGAGCTTCGTCCTTTGGCTTCCAGATTTTGCGCCGCGAGCGGACTATTTCCAGGTTGCGTATCCGCCGTATAGCGATTCCGATAGATTCCGCCGGCAGTAAAAGTCGCTATCAAGAGGACGACCGAGCTTATCACGGCTACAGATGCGCCCTTGACTTCGAGAGCGGTCATCATGGTACACCTCCTCCGGCCAGGAGTAGTTCCCCCCCAAAATACCCTGCTGCAGCCACGAACCCGGAAGCCAATAGCATCAATATCAGATAGAGGCATAGTCCATACCTCGACATCGCATTTCTTACGACCAGCCTCCACACGGCCAATGCCACTAAAAGCCCGAATGCAGGCCAGACGAATCGGTGATGCCAGCCCAGGTCACCGCGACCCCACATATCACCTTTGGTAAGAGCGATACCGGAGATCACGGCTCCCAGGGAAGCCAGCGCGGCAACCGCAAGACTGTAGAAGCTTACTACTCGCAACTCTTTCGAAAACGTCAGCTTCTTGAAGATGACGGATACGAAATCGCAGCCCGTTGAAAATAGCATCAGGGCAATTGGAAAGTGGGTCATTGCCCCATGAAGCTTGTCCCAAGGAATCATCGAAGTCTTTCGTTTATCCAAGCGTAGAGTCTACTACGGCCAGGGTATGGTTCGTTTCGGTATAGTTAACGCTGGTCAATCCGAGCATTTTCTTAAGTTGAGTGGCTTCGACGACTACCGGCGCCGGCTTGGGCGCTGAACCAGGTGCTGGTAACGGGAACGCTGTGCCCCTGGCCGTGTGAAATGTGATGTTGCCCTCCACTTTCTGCATGACCTGGTGAATGTGCCCGTTTAAGACAGTCACCGACCCGAACCTCTTGACATACGAGAGGGCTCGTTCGGCGTCGTCGGTTCCCCAGCCCCATTGGGGATAGACAGCCCACAATGGAATGTGCGCGAACAGGACAATCGGCGTATTGGCTGGTAAGTCCTTGAGGTCTTTTTCAAGCCAGTCGAGCTGTTCCGGGCCAAGAGTACCCAGGCCGCCCTCTTGAATATTTGCGACGTTCACCAACCCGATGAAATGGACTCCCTTCTGATCGAAACTGTACCATCCGGACCCTGCAGTATTTTTGCCGAATCGTTCTTTGAATTGTGCACCGTTATCGTAGATATCGTGTTCGCCAGGCACATAAAACACATCCTTCGTTCTGCATTCTTTCAGCATTTGACCCAGCGTATCGAACTGTGCAGGGTCGGAGAGGTGTGTTAGATCACCGGTGTGGAGCAGGAACTCTGGTGTCTTCGGTAACGCGTTGATTCGCATAATCGTCTCCCGAAACGTCCCGACGACATCCGTGTTTGCCGGTTTATTAAAGCCGATGTGGCTGTCGCTGATCTGGACAAAATTCAGTTCTGCGGTAGCGATTGTGTTTCGACTATTTGCTTCCTCGCCTAACACTGTGGAAGTCAGGAGTCCTCCGTTAATCGACCAAATGACGCCGGTGCCCGCCCAGGCCATGCATTTGAGAAATCCTCGACGGTCAACGCCGTCGTCGTTGGTATTTTTTTCGATGAAGTCTGACATAATGGTTTTGTCCTTTGATTGATTCGATTGGGTGTGCCGGAGCATCCCTCTCATCAGGTGCATACCGAGTGCGATCGAGAATTATTCCCCGGTTGAATCGGTTCGTGAGGGGCTGCGGTTTGCGCCGATTCCCAGATGGTTGACCCCGGTCTGCGGGATCAGCGCGATCTGCGGTTTCAAATTCGGCCAAGGTTTTGGTTTACGCCGCAGCCCGCACTTGAATTATCACGAGAACGTAACTATTCCGAACGCCTATTTTTCAGCGCAGAGGTTCCGACTTCGGTTACCAGGATCCGTAAGCAGACCTTCGCCCGAGTTTGGGTGTTCCGAGGGGAAGCGAATTATCCGTCAGATGTCACCCTAACCTTGATCTGTTGCCCAAGGCGAACTCCGGCGCTTTTGGCACAGGTCATTTTAATCTGCCGATTGTCCAGCAGGTACCCGCCACGAGGTTGGTGTTTGGCCAAATGATGAGGCTCAATAACCTCAACCCTGCAAGCTCCGGCGGCAGCGCCTTCCGGATCGTTTTCGACGGTCGCGGTAACGTTCACGAGCTCGAGCATCAGGTCGTCCGAGACTTTGTATGGAGCGAGCGGATCAATCGAAGTGACTAACAGAAAGACCTCTGTCATGAGAGGTAAATTTATCACAGTTGACCGGCATTTTCCAGCCAGAATCCAGCGGTGCTGGTGTCATCGCGCTCAGCGTAGGCGAAGCGTCCTCGCTTTGCTCGGTCCTGAAGAGCAAGAAGAGGACGCCATGCCGACATCAAACGCGTTCATTCTGGGCCGCCATTATTTACCCGGCGGGTTGTTTTCCTGAGTCTGATATCTATCCCAGGACGTTATTACCCTTGACCAAAGAAAGACCGCTTTCAGGTCCCTCCCGGTCTTTCAGGCAACGATTTGTACGACCGGACTGGAAGTCTCCCACGAATGGAGAAAGAGGACGCGAGATCGAGAAGATCGTAAAAATAGTTAACATGAGGGTCCTGACCAAGTCCGCAAATCACACTGCAGAACAGTGAACCTTGGATGTTAAAGTGATTCAAAACGCGAACAAAAAAGGTAAAACTAATGATTTACTCGATGCGACTAAGATAAAATGGAAGACGTCTCGCGCCAACTTTTGCGCAATTGCAAAATAAAGGCTTGAACACATGGCAATTGGGAAAGTATGATGTGGGCATGCTTTGGACAATTGCGATTATCCTGTTGATATTGTGGCTTCTTGGCTTTTCGTTCCATGTCGGCGGAGGTCTAATCCATCTTATTTTGGTTATCGTCGTGATCGTGGTGATAGTAAGGCTCGTTACAGGTCGCGGTATATAAGGGTCCGATCACGTAAGTGCATCAGTAGATGCAGGACCGATTGCCGGCGGGTCGACGAGTGTAGATGCGGAAGTGGCCTGCTGTGAAATCGGTTGAGCGTATGCTTAACTGCTCGGAGGCTGCTAACACCATTCAGCGTGGAAACTGAAAGGGCGCTCCAGCTGTACATATCCAGTGAAGGATTCGCGTCATCAGCTAAAGTAAAAGAAGACTAACATCGCGACAAATTTGGTCGGATTAGCGCGAACGTAATCCTCCCCATCAGCAGAAGTGCATCTGCTTACTGCCCGACTGCTTGGCGTATAACTTCCACTTCGGCGTTCGCCGCTTGATTGAACTCGCCGCTGGCGGGACCTAGTGCATCGTCTCATATGTAGCTGGCATATGGCCGCAGGTCAGTTGGCTGTTTTTCAAGGCGGTCCGAGCCGGACTGGCGGTAAAGCGCCGCTCTCTGGATCATAACGGTCGAGCGAGCAACGCGGAAAAACAGCCAACTGGCCGCGGCCCGGAGGGTTGCCTTGAAAATGGGTCGGCTGCTTCGTTGCTCGTCAGTCACGTATCGATCCAGATATGCTCCTTCCTACGCCTGTCCGGCTCGGACCGCCTCGCAGACGACTCATTTTGAACGCAACGAAACTCAAGGGATTGAGAAGAAGGGACACTAGATGATCTTTGCCGTTTCTTCTGGCTTCTGATATGGCAACCAAAATATGCATTGCATCTACAATGCCCGCATAATCCTTAAGGACCGGCTATTGACCGAAGGATGGGTGAGCTTTGAACGCGGTTCCATCTATCAAGTCGGCCAAGGTTCCCCGTCGGGTTCTCCCGAATGCCTGGACGCGCAAAATAAGTGCCTCGCTCCCGGATTCATTGATCTCCATGTCCATGGCGGTTTTGGTTTTGATTTCTTGAACGCGCCCCGCGAGGGGTTCGCCAAGGCTGCGAGTTTTCATCTTGCCGGTGGGACCACAGCGCTGTGTCCCACGGCGGCCACTGCGAGTTACGATCAGTTTGAGTCGGTCATATCGAATTGGTCCGAGGCCAGGAATTCTACCGATTGCCGCCTTTTGCCGATCCATCTCGAAGGACCGCACCTTTCGCCGGGAAAGGCTGGCGCGCAGGATCCGAAGCTCATGAGACCGCCAACGCCGACCGATATCAAATGGATCTTGGCCAATGCGCCCGCCATCTCCCAAATAACGATAGCGCCCGAATTACCTGGAGCTTTGGAACTAATTGAGGCCGGTGCGGCTGCAGGGATCAGGATGAGTGCCGGCCATACCGAAGCGTCCGGAGAGGAAATGGAAAAAGCTGTCGGTGTTGGGTTGACCAAAGTGACCCATCTGTTCAACGCCATGTCGACGGCTGCGAAGAAAGGCTTGTTCCGACAGGCCGGAGTGATGGAGTACGCTTTAGCGGAGAAGAGGTTATTTTGTGAGCTGGTTGCGGATGGATTTCACGTGATGCCAACACTTGCGCAACTGGCCTATCGCGCAAAAGGCGCCGGCAAGTTGGCTCTGGTCACAGACGCTTTGGCTGGCGCCGGAATGCCGTTGGGATATTCCTTTCGGCTTGGCCAGCTTGAGTGCAAAGTCGGGGAAGGCTTTTGCTTGCTCGCAGACGGCTCAGCGTTAGCTGGCAGCAAGGCTCGAACGATTGACCTGGTTCGATATATGGCAAAAGCGATCGGACTACCTTTGAATGAAGTCATTCGCATGGTGACGTTTACACCGGCCTGCATTCTCGGTAGACAGAGCCAGTTCGGTTCAATCGCCAAAAATAAATCAGCCGATTTTGTTCTCTTCGACGACGATTTTACTGTAGACGGTGTTTGGGTCGGTGGAGAGCGAGTTCCGACTTCTTGAGACCTTTTGCGCATTCCTGAAACGCCTCTGCGGTGCTGGGATGCACAAGCGGTACCTGAAGCAGGTCTTCGAGGGTCAACGCGGACCGAATCCCAACCGATACGAAGTTGACAATTTCAGCAGCTTGATGGCCGACGACGTGAACGCCTAGGATCTGCCTGGACCCAGCTCGGAGCAAAATCTTCATCCTGGTCTCAGCGGGAGCATCCACGGACTTTTCGTCGTCTGTGGCGAGTCGGAACGTTTGTTCATGGGCGATCACGTCAAGCCCGGCCTCGCCTGCGTCCTCTTCGTTCCAGCCGATGGAAGCAGCCCCGGGGTCCGTATGGATACATCGCGGAATCCATTGAGCCGAGAAACTGCCGTTCTTACCCAGGATCGTATCCACCGCAACTCGAGCCTGAGCAATTGCGGCGCTATCCAGCAAACTCAACCCATTAACATCTCCGACTGCGAAAATGCGAGCAGACGAGGTACGCATTTGTTCATCCACCGCAATGAAGGGGTTCGCCACTACATCCGTCATCTCCGATCCGAGGACTTCAACGTTTGGCTTCCTTCCATTTGCGGCCAGAACGAGGTCCGGGGTAATCCGAGTTCCAGTTTCGAGAACGAACGCCGGCTTATCTAAATTACCCTCCTGATGGTTGACGTCGACATCGAATCCTAAATGCAGCTCTATGCCCGATGATCGCATCGCTCCGGCAATAAAATCTCCGATCGCTTTGTCCCATGTCGGAAGCAAGCGTCCGCGCTTCTCAACAAGCGTCACGGTAGATCCGAGCGAACGAAAAATCGATGCGAACTCGCATCCGATGTACCCGCCGCCCACAACAAGTAGGTGCCTTGGCAGGTCGCTCCGCATCAGAAGTTCAGCGCTATTCACGATCCGCGAGCTCGACCCGTGAGCATCAAATTCCGGGCGCGAGCCGGTGGCAAGGATGATATAATCGGCCTCAATGAATTCCGGTTCACCCTGAGTTGTCGCCAGGACGATTCTGCCAGGCTCGATCAGAGTGGCTTGGCCGATTCTTATTTTGACCCCGGCTCTTTTCAGTTGATTGTTCCACGCGATAGTTAGTCGAGCACTAACTCTTTGCTGGGCAGTAAACCAATTCGGCAGCTTGGTTTCTGCACCAGCCGCTTCAAAACCAGAATCCGAACTTGTAGATCTGTGTTTGCCGGGCTTCACACACGCGCGAAGCGCTCTGAGGCAATAAAAGCCATGGTGCAGGCAGGTACCGCCCAAAGTATCTCTTTCGATCAACACCACTCTTATTCCGTGTTGTGCAGCCGCTAAGGCAGCTTCTCTTCCGCCGGAGCCGGCTCCCACCACAGCCAATTGATAGCGATTATTCATGGTTCCGAACAATATTCTTCCCAAAGAGGGCTTTCTTCGGTCTCAGGTTAAGCACTCGATATGCCTTCAACCACCCAGTCCTTGGCGTAGCTTCGTCATATTTTGCCACGGTCCGCCAATCCGGGCCCAAAAAGTCGGGTCCCTGGAGCTGGACTGCGCAGGAATTGAGATTCAGAGACTCTTTTCACGGGTACGCTCGATAGTGGCACTCGACAATTCAGCGAAGTGTTCGAAGAAAGATTCTACCGCGGTTGATCCGGTACTATTGCAACCAATCGATCACGAGGGTTAACGCAGCGCTTCCTCGATCTCTTCGACGGTCATGCCGTCGGTTTGGTCGTACGGCTCGTAATGCAGGTCGTGATAGCGCTGGAAGGCAAGCAGCTCGTTTCCGTAGCCCTTCTGGATCACCGCTGCGTCAATACGCCGTTCCATCTTGGTTTCTAGACTTGGCATTCGCTGGTAGAGCCAAGAAAGCAAAGCCTCGAGGAGAGGACCATGCCGGCGGTCCTCCTCGGCATGGCAGAGCTCGTGAGCAAGAACTCCAGTCGCGACGCTGGGCCCCATCCGCGCGGCATCCTCTCGGCTTACGTCCAGGTGTATTTCCTTACCCTCAAGCCCTACAGCCATCACATAATCGTCGGTGTCGATGATCTTGAGCTTTAGCGTCATTCCACGCAGGGCGGGAAACGAAGTCGAGATCATCGTGTTGGCCAGAGCAATCAGTTTGGACTTTTTCATCTCCTCCAGACCATTGAAACCACGATTTGATGACAATTATCCGCCTGAAACCACCAAAGCCATGGGATAAATGGAAACATCGACTCGTTCGGAATAGATCGTGTGGGCCGGAGGTGCGGCCGGAGTCTCAAATCCGTCCATCGCGAACAATTCCGGGTCCGCATCCGTGACGACCGCTTTGCGCAATTGATAGGGAGAATGATGCACTCGGCCGGTGAATAGTTTATTCCCGCGGCGTGCAAACAGCCGATAACGTTCGATCAAAAAGAATTCAAGAGTCCCAAACCTGGCTTCTCCCAGATGCTCGGAAGCTTGATACCGATAATGAACCGAGTTTTGGAATCCGAAGCGACGCGCCCGATAATCGATTTCGCCGTCTGAAACCGTGGCACTCATTTTAGCAAAATTGTAGGGCAGGGCGAAGACTGCTCTGGCTACGCAGACAGCCAGCGCCTGGTTCGCGTCGAGAGAATAAAACCAGATACCAGGTCGCCCAGACTCGTCACGAACATACGTTCGAAGGTTCAATTCAAGAAAGTTCGAAATGCCTGGAACCGAAACAAAACCGGCAGGCCGCACGCCTCGCATGAAAAATGGTACGATCCCAACCCAGGCATTCCCCTCGAAAGTGTCCGCTTGCAAACCTTGCGGCAAACTCGTCTGGACAATATCGGGTGAAAGCGACCAATGAAGGAATAGCAGATGAACCCAACGCTGGAACATCACGGGCGATTGGCCACCTGGTTGCTGCCGTTCAATCAACTGACGTCTGACCCAATCCTCCATAAGCTACGGTATGTTTTCTTATTTCCTGGCTGCACGATCACGACACTGTGACGGCCTTGCTTCTAAACCGCTTAACCGTTTCAGGTTGTGCAACCCTGCAGGTGATTGGCGGCAAGCCGCGGACCAGCAATTCCACGTCGGCCAGCACCATCCGGCCGATTTCATAGAACGCTTCTTGAATCCCGCCGGAGCGATGCGCCGAAAGCACAACGTTCGGCAAGTCTCGAATCGCATGGTCTTTCGAGAAAGGTTCTTCGGGAAACACATCAGTTGCCACCTTGAGGCGGCCTGACCGGGCCGCCGCTGTCAGTGCCTCAAAATCCACGACTGCCGCCCGACTCATCAGCACGAAGAGGCCCCCTGGCCGGATCAGCGCCAATTCCCGCTTCCCCAAAAAGCCCTGGTTTTCAGAGGTGACGCTGGCGAATACAAAGATCGCGTCTGAGGAGGAGAGCACCTCATCCAGGCTGGCCGGCCGGCATTCGTTGAGAAGGATTTCACGTTCCGGCAGCCACGGATCATAAACTTTGACCGGGCAGCGGAACGGCCTAACCATGGGGCGAAAGGCCCTTGCCAAGTCGCCAAAACCTATGATGCCCACCCGGCAACCGGTAAAAACAAAGGAATCCCGGTTGCTGGCGAAGCCGTACTCCTCCTTGCATTCGCGAAAAGCGCGGTCGTTTAGGCTGATGCCCCGCGCCAGATCCAGACCAAGCGCCAGGGCCATTTCAGCCACCGCAACGGCAAAGGCCGGGCTAGCGATGAGTATTCGAATGCCGCGCGAAAAACAGTAGTCATAATCGATGTTCGGAAAAAAATTTCCTTCGACGTTGAAGATGGCCCGCAGCTTGGTAGCCAGCTCCAAGCGCTCGCGCGGCAGATCGGTTTGACCGATGAGGATGGCAGCCTCAGGTAAGGTCTTCTCAAGCATGTCGATGGGCATAGGACCAGCATCGAACACCGCTAAATCTGCGATTGCGTATAACCGACGCTGGGCCTCCGCATCGAAGATTAGATCCATCGTGCGGGGTTGAGGATCGATGAGAATTTTGGGTTTACTCATATAAGCGTGAGTCAAAGGAATTGCGCAAGTAGCGAAACTTCTTGATTCCACGACGGTATCGCATTTTCAAGGCAAGCAGCGCAATTGGATTACGTTGTGATCCCGAAATTAACGTTTTCCCTTTGCTGAAACTGCAACGTAGAGGGTTCGAGTAAGTCTCGAGCACCATGCGCTTTCATGTGTTATATTTAGGTCAATATGCCCACTGTTTATCGGCGGTTGCCCTCTCGCCGCCTACCTGATCGAATGACTCAAGAACTTGTGTTTGTCTTGTCTCAAAAGGGGTCCTATGAATTCAAAAAGCTCTTCCAGGTTGTGCATGACAATCTAAGGCGAAGAAATGCTGCAAAGGGAGGCGAGGAAATGCTGCGTTTACGCTCTTATGAGAAGCTCCAGAATCTGGTGTATTGTGGCGCAGTGGAGAAGCATGGAAAGATCTATACAGGAAATGTCTCTGTTTTGGTTTCGATGGTGGCGAGTGTTTCTGATGCCGCCGCAATGGCGTCTGATCCTTAAAGCTGGGTCTCGATTCGGGACTGGAATGAATCGGGGCGGCGGATCCATCTGACTATGCCGGTTGCGCAACAGAGACGGGTCGGCGTATCGGCGAAGGGCGTTTCGGCGTAAACGGGCCAGGGTTGAATGGCGCGATGATAGAAGCCCAAGCGACGCGCCCTGAAAGGGCTGCATACTCAGCCCTGAGCTTGTACCCAGGGAATCACGCGCCCAAGCGCCGAGCCCCGAAGGGGCGATATGCCCCTTCGGGGCTCGGCGCTTGGGCGCATGATTCTCTTGTGCTGAAACCTAGGCCTAGGGCTGAGTCATACCCCCCGGCAGGGCGATGGGACATTCCAAACAGACCTATTCTTTGCACCAATGGTGAGCCTATCAGTCGCAGCTCCCCACTGACCACTGACACTGACCACTGACACTGACAACTGACACGTCTCTGCTCACCTGCCCTAAAGGGCAATAGCAGATGTACGCGAATGCATTTAGTTTCCCTTATGTTCCCTTCGTGAAGAAACATTTCCACAACCCTCCTTGGTCATCGTCGATAACGATGAGCCGGGCAGCACGCGCGAGAAATCAAAAATGAAAGCAGCTAAATATCCCTTAGTAGCCATCTTAATGGCATGCAATCTGGCCGTCGCCAGCGGAGCATCTGACCCCACCTCGCCAGCCGGGCGGGTGCGGCAAGAGACAAATTCTTCTGATCAGCCGTCGCCGGAATACACGATAATCGCCGATGGCGCCAGAAAATACGAGGAAGCGTATAACAAGGGAGACGCCAAAGAACTCGCCAACCGCTATACGGAGGATGTTGACTACATTGATCAGGATGGAGTGGAAGTCAGTGGCCGCGATGCAATGCAGAAACTCCTGAGCGACAATTTCCAGGCGAACCCCGGAGCGAAACTGGCAATCACCATTGAGGAGGTGAAGCAACTCAGTCCGGATGTCCTGGTCGACCGAGGGATTGCCACCGTAACGCCGGCAAATGGCGCTGCTGTATCGACGCGGTATGTGGCGATCCATGTGAAAAAAGGGGATCATTGGCCAATTTCCCAGTTGACCGAAGCGGCTGCGCCCGCCCCCAGCGCCTACTCGCAACTCCAAGCTCTTGAATGGTTGGTTGGAAACTGGCAGGACAAGACTGGCGACCAAACGGTCAAAACCAACATCAACTGGGCAGGAGACAAAAACTTTCTTGTCCGCACATTCACCGTAAAGGGAGCCGATCAATCCGAAACTCGCGGTTGGGAAATCATCGGCTGGGATCCGGCGCGGCAGCAGATTCGATCTTGGATTTTTGATAGTAACGGGGGTTTTGGAGAGTCGACCTGGGCCAATGATGGTGAACACTGGCTAATACATGCCTCCAATGTTTTGCCGGACGGCGATCGCTCTACGGCGGAACACGTGCTGACACGAGTAGACGAAAATGAGTTCACCTGGGAATCGCAGAACAGGACGCTGAACGGCGATTTGGAGCCTTCGCTCGACAAAATCGAAGTCCAACGAGTCACTCAGAGCCCATAAGGATTTTCTCATGAACACAGTATTGTTTAAGATCTTCGTCGTCTTGTCGGCAGCCATCTTTCTGCTGATGACAGAAAATGAATCTTTCGCGGCACGGGGTGGTGGAGGACGCGCCGGAGGGGGTGGAGGTGGACGCGGAGGGGGTGGAGGGCGCGCCGTCAGCCGCAGCAGCGGAGGGGGCGGGGGACGGGTGGGTGGCATGGGAGGAGGGGGACGCGCGAGCGGGAGTCGGCCCGCGGTATCGGGCGGAGGCTATGGGGGCGGCGGATCCAGGACGGTATCCCGACCTGATAGTAATCGAGCAGGCGGCCTGGCTCCGAACAAGAATGTGGCTGGTGGCAATATCAACAGGTCCCAAGCGGCTTCCAAAGTTCAATCTCGTCCCAAAGGTTCGGGGTCCGCTCTGCCCTCTGTCGCTCAGGGAAAGAAACCCGGAACCGGTGCGGGCGGCAACAAAGGCTTCCCCGATATTGCAGACAAAACTGGCAGCGGTCAATTGACCGGCAAAGCTCAAGGAGCCAAGGGTGGACAGCTGGCCGGCAAAGTCCAGGGCCCTCAGGGAGGTCAGCTGGCCGGCAAAGTCCAAGGTGCTAAAGGCGGCCAGCTCGCGGGCAACTTCCAAGGCATTAAAGCGGGCGCGGCGGCTGGAGGTCTTGCGAATGTTCGCGGTGGCGATCTTGGGAGCAGGATGCAAGGATCCGATGCCGGACAGATGCGGAACAATCTTTCACCAGAGCGAAATCAGGCGGTAGCTAATCGCCAGCAATATTGGGATAAATGGGGCAAAGATAATCAAGGAAAGCTAGCGGACTTCCAGTCCAACCGAGGCCAGAACTGGGGCAACATAAATGACTTTCGAAAGAGTCAGAACTTAGTCGGCAACTTCAACAGTCCGCAGTGGAACAATTATAAGAACAACGTAAACAATTTTCGTAGCAACCGGTCGGTTGAAATAAACAACAACATCCAAAATCGTTTCGACAACAATTTCAATGATAACTGGTGGGGCGGCAGTGGTTGGTATCACGGCCCGACCAATTGGGGCGGCAATCCCTGGTGGTGGTGGGGTGCCGCTTCGGTAGCGACCGTTGGCACTTTTCTTGCCATCGACGCGATCCAAGACGCCACTTATCAACCTCCGGTTTATGACTATGGCGTGAACGTGGTTTATCAGGGGGACGACGTTTATGTGGATGGCAAAAAGACGGCGACCGCCCAGGAGTATTCACAACAGGCAATTGCCCTGGCCAACGAGCCGGCTGCCCAGCCGCCCCCGCCCACGCCTGAGGAGCCTGGTCAGAAGCCAGAGTGGCTGCCGTTGGGGGTCTGGGCGCTGGCTCAGGAGGAAAAGGGGGATTCCTACATGTTCTTTCAGCTCTCGATTAACAAAGATGGTGTTGTCAGCGGAGCCTACCAAAACGTCTTGAGCGGCGAAAAATCCCCGATCTCCGGGCAAGTGGACAAAGCTACTCAACGCGTCGCTTGGAAGATCGGTTCTAACAATACCGTCATCGAGACTGGTCTGCAAAATCTCACAAAAGACGTCGCCAGCTGCCTTGTGCATTTCGGCCCGGACACCACGCAGACGTGGCTGTTAATCCGCCTGAAGCAGCCAGAGATGCCTACTGCGCCACAGACGGCGACCGACGAGACGAAGCAGCCACAATCCTGACAATATCGTGAAAGAACAGTCCGCCGTAGTTATGCCTGTGGAAGGTACCCTTGGGCCACTTCCTTGAAATTCCGCACGGTTTGCTGCTGCCAGTCGCTATCCCTTTTAAGTTCCCGCGCCATCAATTCCGCCACCCGTGGAGCGGCTTCAATGCTGGCCCGCGCGCCCAGCAACAGGGCGCGGGTCCTGCGCGCAAGGACGTCCTCGACCGTCCGCGCCATCTCTGCGCGTACGGCCCAGACGATCTCGGCGCCGATGTACGGCAGTTCAGGGTGAAATCGTTCTGCCAACGCAGGCTCTTTCCTCGCGATTTCCTGGATCGCCGGTGCATCGGCGCCGTACACCCTCAAGCTCGGCTCCGGGATGATCTGCCTGGTCCAACCATGGATCTGCAAGTGCTCGGTTTTGCAGGGGCGTTCCTCCAAGCCGGCCATGGTCTCCGCTTGCCCGACGGCGTCTTGGGCCATTTTGCGATACGTCGTCCATTTGCCGCCCGCAATCGTTAACAGCCCGGCGTTTGAAATCAGGATAGTGTGGTCGCGGGAGAGGGCTGCCGTGTTTTTGGCATCGCCGACTTTCACCAGCGGGCGAAGCCCCGCGTAAACGCTCAGAATGTCACTGCGGCTGGGAGTCTTGCTCAAATACTTGGAGGCGTTGGCGAGGATGAACCCGATTTCTTCATCCAGGGGAACCGGCTCGATGGTAATGTTATCAACACTCAAGTCGGTGGTTCCGACGACCACATGATCGTGCCACGGTACCGCGAACAGCACCCGACCATCCGGGGTGTTCGGTACCATAACGGCGCTGTTGCCCGGCAGGAACGCCTTGGGCAGCACCACGTGGGAGCCTTGACTCGCGGCAATGACAGTTTGTGCGTCCGGTTCATCCATCTTGCGGATGCCATCGGAGAACACGCCCGTCGCGTTGATCACAGCCCGCGCTCTGATTTGATACCTTGAACCGGTCTCCGCATCACGGATTACTGCCCCTGCAATAAAATCGTCTTCCTTTATCAGGGAAACGACCGGCGCGTAATTGACGGCAACGCCGCCCAGGTCAAAGATCGTTTGAGCCAGGTTTACGGCCAAACGCGAATCATCGAACTGCCCATCGTAATAAGACACTCCCCGTTGCAGACCGGCAGGTTCGAGCGTCGGGATCAGTTTCAGCGTTTCCTCTCGCGAGAGAACCCGCGACGGACTGAGCCCAAGCTTGCCCGCGAGCCGGTCGTAAATCTTCATCCCGATCCCGTAAAACGGCCCTTCCCACCAGCTGTAAATTGGCACGATAAACTCAAGGTGATGGACCAGATGCGGCGCATTTTCGCAGAGCAGTCCGCGTTCGCGCAGCGCTTCGAGCACTAGCGAGATATTACCCTGTTTAAGGTAACGTACTCCGCCGTGCACGAGTTTCGTGCTGCGGCTGGAAGTGCCTTTTGCGAAATCGTTTTGCTCCACCAGGAGCGTTCGGTACCCGCGAGCGGATGCGTCGACGGCGACGCCGAGGCCCGTCGCGCCACCGCCTATTACGAGAAAATCCCAGGGCTCTCTGGTGTTCTCAATTTGGTCGATCACTGTATCGCGTTTCATAGAAGGTCATCTCTTCGATCCGGTTGTCATCAATGCGCATTGGGGCGAAGGCATCCTGCGTGTGCTTGCCGACCCCAGGGTTTCGTTGGTCGTTCCCACCAGCAATGACGATAAGGTTGGAGGAAGGTCATGGCGACAGGGGTCTCAGCGCAACTTTTTCAGAGAGTTTGTTTTTCGGAAAGTGAATTTTTTCACTGCCTCAGGTGCGGTCTGTTACCTGTTTGGTAGACTTTCACCTTTTCATTCACTGGCAATACTAACAGTGTCCTGCCTAACATGTCACTTACCGCGCCACCCCTTTTTTTTACGAACCTCTGAATTATTTCGGTTCCGGTGCAAAGATCCTGTCAAATGCCGAGGCGTACTCGTGCCCGTCTTGGTCGGAAGTACGGGTTAAGGGCGGACGAAAGTTGCCCCAAATTCCTGAAACGATCGCGGCTCAGCTCCCATCGCCGGGTGGCAGTCCGAAAAGGGGTTTTTCCTTGCGAAATGGTAAGTCGTAAAAGAGCATCGCGGCGAGTGTACTGGATCAACAAGAGTATTCATCGGGTCGTACGGCTTAAGCGGCGCACGCTGCTTTTTCTTGCTGCTTTAGGACCGGGCATCATCACGATGGTTGCCGACAACGACGCAGGCGGAATCTCGACCTACGCGCAGACCGGCGCAAAGACTGGCTTCAGTCTACTCTGGGCGTTTATTATCCTGGTCCCGATGGCGTACTACGTTCAAGAAATGACCGTCCGCCTGGGCGCAGTGACCAAGCGAGGTCACGCGGAAGCGATCTTCGATGGTTTTGGAAAATTCTGGGGCTGGTTTTCGATCTTTGACCTGGCGCTCATCAACTGGTTGACGCTGGTCACGGAATATATCGGGATGACTCAAGCAATGCGGCTGTTCAATATTCCAGAATGGATCACATTTCTCGGTGTCACTTTGCTGCTGCTAAGCATTGTGATCAGCGGCAGTTACTGGACATTTGAAAAGATCACGCTGTTTTTTTGCCTGTTCAATCTTGTTTATATTCCGGCGGCAATCTGGGCCATGCGGACAGGAAACGTTCACGGCGGGTGGTTGACAGTTGGCAAGGGTTTCCTGAATCCTCACTTTGGTTTCGCCGGCGGCTTTGCACCCATCGCCGTGCTCACGCTGATCATGGCCAACATTGGCACCACGATTACGCCTTGGCAGATTTTCTTTCAACAATCAGCGGTGGTGGACAAGGGCATGGATATTAGCCAGATCAGGGCGGGCAAAATTGATACCTTCATTGGCTCCTTGATGACATGCGTGGTGGCCGCCTTCATCATCATCGCGACCGCTGCTGTCTTCTACTACAACCCTGATCCAGACCCTAAGTGGCGGATGATCGACTCGGCGGCACACACGGCGGCAGCAATGCCGGAGGTGATGCCTAACGAAAATTTGGGCCAGTGGGCAAAGGCACTCTTTGCGATCGGGCTCTTTGACGCGGGTTTGCTTGGTGCTCTCTGCATCTCGCTGGCCACAAGCTGGGCCTTGGGCGAGGTCTTCGGCTGGGCGCATTCGCTCAACCGAGGCGTGCGCGAAGCGCCCTGGTTTTACGTTGCTTACGTTTTGATGTTGATGTCTGCAGGACTAGTGTCGCTGATCGCGTCAATAGATCTCCAGAATTTAATAACCATTTTCGTCCAGGTCGTGGCAGTGACTCTTTTGCCGGCAGCGCTAACATTCCTGATTCTGCTTCTAAATGACAAAGAGTTAATGGGCGACCAGGTCAATACTCGCTCGCAAAATATTACCAATTGGAGTATCACCGTCTTCGTTATTATCATCTCAACAGCTTACGGCATTTCGGTGCTGTTCCCGGATTTTTTTGGCTCCTCTTAAATAAAGTTAGTTGGTATGGATATGCAGCAACCTCAACCGACATCCAATACTGGAGCTCCCCCGCTTCCCCAAGAGGATTACAAACTTTTCTATTTCATGCATCTGCTTAAGCGGCGGATTTGCGCGGTGAAATTCAGCAAGAAAATCGGGAGGCTAACCGATCTGGTATTTCGATTAGTTGAGCCTTTTCCTGATGCGGTCGGACTTTTTGTTGAGCACAGCATGGGCCGGCCGAATGAATTCATTCCATGGGAAAAAGTTATCAAAATCGACGACGACGCCATCTTCGTTACGCCTGCTGAAAATGGACAACCATATCCGTCATTCGTCGATCAAAAAGGTTGGATTCTGGCGGGTCAACATTTTATCGGCCGGACAATTCTGGATTTGGACGGCCGCAAAACGGAAGTAGTTAACGATGTTCAATTTCTCTATTCTAAGAACCGGATGATCATCATCCATGTGGACACTTCGTTTAACGGGTTTCTCCGTAGATGGGGGATGGAGAGATTTAAGTGGGGCGAGGACCAGCTCATTTCCTGGCGATACGTGCAGCCGCTCTCGCTTGAGGATGCCGGGACAACCGACGCACTCTCTCTTTCGATCACACGCCAGCAGATCAAAGAAATGCCTAAGGAAGACCTGGCTGACGCGATCGAAATCCTTTCCGGCGAGGTCCAGCATGCCGTCTTCTCTGCCCTCGATTCGGAGCAAGCCGCCGAAGTGCTCCTGGAAGCGGAACCCCGCGCTCAGCGTCAACTGATCGCCAACGTGCGGCGCGAACGTGCTCGAACGATTCTCTCCGAAATGTCGGTACCACAGCTCGCTGATCTGTTTTCGGTTCTGCCTCACGATCAGATGAGGAGTCTGATTGAACTTCTTCCGAAAGATCAGGCTGAACGAATCAATGTCATCATCACGGACCTGGAATCCAGCGCGGATGCACTGATGTCATCCAACTTCATGACGGCGAAGAAAACGAGCTCTGTTGGGGAAATTTTGAGTGAGATCCGCGCTTCGCAGCGTGACCCCAGCAGCATCTCCTACATCTATATCCTCGCCGATGAAAATACATTGATTGGTGTCGTAGACTTGCGCGAGATTGTCCTCGCGGCAGACGACGCCCTGCTTGGGGATTTGATGGCATCGCCGGTTGTTTCCGCAGAGAGCGATGACACGCGCGAGGTTTTGGCAGAACTCCTGGCAAGGTATAAATTTCATATGATCCCGGTCGTGGATAAAAGCGACCGGCTGCTCGGGGTCATTCACTATCGTGATATTATGAAAGGGCTCGTTACGCGCGCCAGAAGCTGAATATACGATATGCCACGCATCAAACTGACTACAACCGCAAGAATCGCCCTTTGGGCATTGCGCGTTTATCTGCTCGTGCTTCTGACGCTGATCGCTATAAAATTTGTAAGAGTTTTTTCTGCTGGAACAGATCGAAAGTCTCCACCGCCAGCTCATTCCGCCCATCCGATTGGAGATGGCCTGCAAAGTTTCAAATGATTCGCAATGGGGTGTGAATTGCGTTTTGGATCGCGAGAACGATTCAAACAGAAATCCGCATGCATATGGGTCATCCGGTATTCGCAACGCCCAGGGCGATGTTTATTTTGTTGATTGGTTACCTGGAGAAGACGACAGAGATATCGTGTCCCCCAGCCAGGATCGTTGAATTCCCCGTCGTCACACTGCACCGTATGCTTTTTTCCTTTGTTAAATTAAGAAATCACCCGTCTCGACAATTGTTATGAGCCGCGAATCGACTGTGCTCCTAATGCCGCCGGCAAAGCTGAACTACAGCCTCACCGGTGAAAATGCCGCGCGCGCTATTGAACGCGGACTGGCCGAAGCGGACTGGTATCAATGTCCTGTCCCGCGTGCGACGATGCGCAGGCTGCTGGAACGGCGAGACGGTCCGGCGATCCGCGACACGCTCATTTGGTTTGGGCTCCTGCTCGGTTTCGGGTTCGCCACCTATCTGCTTTGGCCATCTTGGTGGGCTGTCATTCCTTACATGATCTACGCAGCCCTTTACGCATCCACTTCCGACTCCCGCTGGCACGAATCCGGCCACGGCACTGCGTTCAAAACCGACTGGATGAACAACGTGCTTTACGAGATCGCCTCCTTCATGGTGATGCGGGAATCCACGGTCTGGCGTTGGAGCCACACTCGTCACCACAGCGACACCATCATCGTTGGCCGCGATCCGGAGATAGCCGTGCCCCGTCCCCCCGACATTAAGGGAATTATCAAAAGCTTCTTCGCTCTTTCGGTTTATCCGAAATATTTCCAGCACATCGTGATGCACTCCTTTGGCTGGATGAGTGCTGACGAGAAGACCTACATTCCGAAGAGCGAGTTTCCCAAGGTCTACCGGAGAGCCCGAATCTATCTGGCGATCTATATCGCCGTAGTCTGCCTCGCGGTCTACACACATAGCGTCCTGCCACTTATGTTCGTGGGCGTTACAAATCTCTTCGGCGCATGGTTGCTACCCATCTATGGCCTCACCCAGCACGCCGGCCTCGCTGAAAACGTGCTCGATCACCGACTCAACTGCCGGACGATTTACATGAATGCGATCAATCGGTTCCTGTATTGGAACATGAACTACCACGTCGAGCACCACATGTTCCCGCTTGTGCCATACCATGCGCTGCCGCGGCTCCACGAGGTCGTCAAGGACGACATGCCCAGGCCGTATCCGAGCCTGCTCGCGGCGTGGCGCGAGATCATCCCAGCCCTCGCGCGCCAAGTGCAAGATCCTGCCTATCACGTTAAGCGCGATGCTGCCTCAAGCGAAAACCCGGCTTCACGAAGCCACTTGCAACTCCGATGCGAAGCCCGACGCGACGGTTGGATCGAAATCTGCGCCGCCGCAGACCTCTGCTGCTCTGACGTAATGCGTTTCGATCACGGCAAAAGAACCTACGCGCTTGCCCGCGACGAAAAGGGCGCGCTTTACGCCATGGACGGCATTTGCACTCATGGCAACACTCACCTCGGCGATGGGTTCGTGAAGGGTAATATCATCGAGTGCTCAAAGCACAACGGACGCTTTAACCTGGCCGATGGTTCTCCTGCTCGTGCTCCGGTTTGCCGGGGGCTAGCCACCTATCCGCTCGAGGAACGCGGCGGACGACTCTACCTCAACATCTTTCATCCTGGCGGCGTTCGCCGGCCGCGAGCAAAAGACGATGCGCTTTCGCGTCGTCAGCAATCACAGCGTCGCCACCTTCATCAAGGAACTCATCCTGGAGCCGGCGAACGCCGCCGAGAAGATCAGCTTCATGCCCGGCGACTACATCCAGATCGACATCCCCGCCTACCATAATATCCGCTTCCGGGAGTTCGAAATTCCCGAGCCCTATGCCGACCGTTTGGGAAAATCAGCACGTCTTCGACCTTGTCGCGCGCAATACCGCGGCAGGCCGCCGGAACAACTATTCGATCGCAAGCAATCAGCAGAACGAACGCGCCTTGCGCTTCAATGTCCGCATCGCCACGCCGCCGCCCGGCCAGGACTGTCCGCCTGGCGTAGGTTCCGCCTACGTCTTCCGCCTCAAGCCGGGCGATACCGTCACTGCCATCGGCCCATTCGGCGATTTTCACATCAAGCCCACTCAGCGGGAAATGGTATACATTGGCGGGGGTGCTGGCATGGCCCCGCTTCGCGCGCACATCTCGCATCTTTTCGAGACCGAGAAAACCCGTCGAAAAGTTAGCTTCTGGTATGGCGCCCGCTCCAGGCAGGAAATCTACTACGCAGGAATATTTCCAGCTGATCGCCGCTGAGCATTCCAACTTCGACTTTCAACTTGCACTTTCGGCCCCGCTGCCGGAGGACAGTTGGACTGGTCACGCCGGATTCATTCACGAGGTCGTGTTTGTGCGATATCTCAGGGATCATCCGGATCCTAAGGCGGTCGAATACTATCTCTGCGGGCCTCCGCTGATGATCAAGGCATGTACAAAGATGCTCGCCGATCTGGGCGTCTCGACCGATCACATCGCTTTCGACGAGTTCTAGTGCCCAAGTCTGAGGCTCGTATACCAGCGCTGCTGCGAATTTTGGCAGGTGCGCGGCGCGAGGAAGGAGACTACCCGCAGCGGTCTTTGACCGACGAGCAACAAAGCACCCGGGTCAAAATTCGCTGGCCCTTGGGTTGGCGCCGGCGCCGTGTTGCCGGTTGGTTAAATAGGATGCTATGCGAATTCCTGATGAATGCTACTCGCTCATCTTGTTGTTTCGCTCGGCTTCCATCAGCCGTTTCTCGTCTTCGGGCGTGAGCTTCGGCCGGTCGATCTTGAGCGTCAGCTTGTTGAGCTTGCCGGTGAACGTGAACGGCACCTGGTAGTCCTTGTCGTCCACCGGCGTGCCGGTGTCGGAGCCGATGTCGAAGGTCTCGTCCCATTGCAGGATGAGCGGGAGCGTGTGCTCCATCTTCTGAGTGGCCACTTCCTTGCCGTCCACCTTGAGCACGCCGGTGCCGCCGCTGGCCGATGCCGCTCATGTTGTTGAAGGCCAGCGTGCCCATGCCGAGGCCGTCGTACTTGAAGTCGAACTCCACGGTGTGTTTGCCGGGCGCGAGCGCCTCGGGGCCTTCCCAGCGGATGCGCTTCAGGTCGACCAGGTTCCAGAGGAACACCGGCTTGCCTTTGAGCAGGTAGAAGCCGTAGCCGCCGAAGCGGCCGCCGGAAGTCAGCAGCATGCCCTCGGCGCCGCCCTCGGGAATCTCGACGTCGGCCGTGATGGTGTAGGAGGAGTTGAGCAACAACGGCGAGTCGCCCTGCGGAATGCCGGTCAGCGGCCTGGTGTAGATGAACTCGGTGCGGCCCGCCGTGATGTTGGGCCGCGGCGCGACGAGCCGCGTCGCCACGGAGGCGTCCAGCGGCAGCACTTGGTACTTGCGTGCCTCCTGCAGGAACAGCTCCTTCAACTCCTTCAGCTTCTCGGGATTAGCTTGGCCGCCACGTCGTCGTCCTGCGTCCAGTCCTTGCTCAGGTCGTAGAGCTCCCAGGTCACGTTGTTGAACGGATCCTGGTTGACCGGGCCGACGACGTCCCAAGGCGGGCGGATGACTTTCGTGCTGGCGATCCAGCCTTCGTGATAGATGGCGTGGTCGCCCATCATCTCGAAGTATTGCGTCTTGTGCGTGGACGGCGCGTTGGCGTTGGCCTTGTCGAAGGTGTAGGCGAAGCTCACGCCTTCGATCGGGCGTCTGCTTGATGCCGTCCACCGTCTCGGGCGCGGGAATGCCGCGAGACTTCGAGGATCGTCGGCACGACGTCGATCACGTGGTGGAACTGGTTGCGGATGCCGCCGAGCGTCCTTGATGTGGCCGGGCCAGGAAACGCACATGCCCTGCCGCGTGCCGCCGAAGTGCGAGGCGATCTGCTTGGTCCAACTGAACGGCGTGTCGAAGGCCCAGGTCCAGCCGCACGGCCATGTGGTTGTAGGTCTGGTCGGAGCCCCAGACGTCGTAGAAGTACTTCAGCTGGTCCTCGACCGGGACTTTGACGCCGTTGAACATGGCGACTTCGTTCGGCGTGCCGATCAGCGTGCCTTCGGCGCTCGAACCGTTGTCGCCGCTGATGTAGATGATGAGCGTGTTGTCGAGCTTGCCCATGTCCTCGACGGCCTGGATGACGCGGCCGATCTCGTGGTCGGTGTAGGCGAGGTAGGCGGCATAGACCTCGACCTGGCGGATGAACATCTTCTTCTCGTCGGCGGTGAGCTGCGTCCCAGTTCTTCAGCAGGTCCTTCGGCCAGGGCGTCATCTTCGCGTCCTGCGGAATCACGCCGAGCTTCTTCTGGTTGGCGAAGATCGTCTCGCGCAGCTCGTTCCAGCCCTTGTCGAACAGGTGCATGTCGCTGATCTTCTCGATCCATTCCGGCGTCGGGTGATGCGGCGCGTGCGTGCCGCCGGGCACGTAGTAGCAGAAGAACGGCTTGCTCGGGATCGATCTGGTTGAGCTGGTTCAGCCACTCGATGGCGTCGTCGGCCATGGCGGTGGTCAGGTTCCAGCCCGGCTTGCCGACGTAGGGATAGATCGCCGTGGTGTTGCGGAACAGGTTCGGCTCCCACTGGCTGGTGTCGCCGCCGACGAAGCCGTAGAAATACTCGAAGCCCATGCCGATCGGCCACTGGTCGAACGGCCCGACCTGGCTGGCCTGTGAAGGTCGGCGTGTTGTGGTCCTTGCCGAACCACGAGGTGGCGAAGCCGTTGTCCTTGAGGATCCGGCCGATGGTCGCCTTGTCCTTCGGGATGATGCTGTTGTAGCCGGGGAAGCCGGTGGACTGTTCCGAGACCACGCCGAAGCCGGCCGAGTGATGGTTGCGGCCGGTGATGAGCGCCGCGCGCGTCGGCGAGCAGAGCGCCGTGGAATGGAATTGCGTGTAGCGCAGCCCGGCCTTGGCGATGCGGTCCAGCGCCGGCGTGGGGATGACGCCGCCGAAGGTGCTCGGCGCGCCGAAGCCGACGTCGTCGGTCATGATCAGCAGCACGTTGGGCGCGCCTCTTGGGCGGCACGACGCGCGGCGCCCACCACGGCTTTCGACTGCAGCGGCGTTGTCCTTGATCACGCCGCCGAATTTCGGGTCGGGCGGCGGGAGTTGCTTGCCGTCGATGGTCGTGGTGGCGCTGGGCGAACCGGGCACGCCGGTGGTCTGCTGGGCGTTGACCGTCGGGGCTGCCAGCAGAAACATCAGGCAGGCAGTAGCCAATCTAAGGATCCCTCGATCCTTAGGGAGTTCATTCGGAGCATTCATGTGGGGTAGTGTCTATGGTCAGTGTTGCGTCCCAAGAACCCCGGTTTTCGCTACATCCTTCGATGGTCGCGAAAACACGCGATATTCATGGCAAAATTTGCAGGAGGGCTGGGCGACGACTTTCAGGGCCACTCGCCGAGGAAATTATCCGGATATGTATCTTGGACGGTTCCTATGGATACTTGGTGTTCGGCATCCAGCGTCGACGCAAGGCACCAGATCTCCAATCTAAAGGTGAAAGTGTATCAATTCTGGTAATCTGGCGATATGGTACCTTAGCACTATAGGTAAAGATGGTTCCGGTTACACCGCTCTGACTGGCGACTGGAACGACTCGGAATGGCGCAAAAGATAAGGAGGGTCGTTTTATGCCCCGGAGCCTTCGGGGCATTGAACCATCCCAAATCTGCTTATTTTCGCGCCATTCCCTTCTGATCGCTTCTCCGAAAACGCCAAGGTCCGCCGAGAGAACGAATTTCTTCTTCGCCTGCACACGCACGCTCGCCCCGCGGGCGCTCCTGACGAACACTGCGATCGGACTTAACCCGACTTTCGCAGATTTTGGCGGTTTAAGATTTTTTACGCGGCAGCTCCCTGGAACACGAGGCAAAGAGGCCTGATTCGGCGCGTGTGACAACCTAGCCCATAGACAGAGCGTGCTAGGGGCTGAGAAGATAGGGAAGTGTTTTTGAAAACCCACCGCATCTTCAAAGACGGCAAGGCTCATATCTATTATTCGCTCTGTGAGAGCCTGCGGGTAAGTCGCAAGCGGGTCTTACAGCGTCAGGTGCTGCATTTGGGTGAACTGAACACCACGCAACTTGAGCGCTGGCACGCACGATCGAAGTGGTCCAGGAGGATGGGCGGCGTCATCAGATGCGACTCTTCAGTGATCGGCACGGAGAGGTGAGGGCGACGGCGGCTCCCAGGATGTAGCCGAGGTGCTGCTCTCCAGCCTGGTGGTGCGGCGACCGCGGCAGTTTGGAGCCTGCTGGATAGGATGCAAGTTGTGGGAGGAGCTCGAACTGGGAGAGTTCTGGCACCAAGTCCTTAGGGAGGAAACCGGTGCGGTGCCCTGGGACAAAGTGGTCGAGCTTTTGGCGGTCAATCGGCTGATTGCACCGCGCAGCGAGCTTTCTATTCACGAGAAGTGGTTTCCGCAAACAGCGATGGCGGCGTTGCTCGACAGTGATGAGCAAGTGGCGGAAAAGGATCGACTCTATCGGGCGCTGGACCGGATAGTCGAGCACAAGGAAGCCTTGGAAGTACATCTGGCTGGGCGCTGGAAAGATCTCTTCGGTGCCAGCTTCGATGTTTTGCTTTACGATCTAACGAGCACCTACTTTGAAGGCGAAGTTCAAGAGGTCAAGAAAGCCAGCTACGGCCACTCGCGCGATCGCTGCCGACTGCCGACAACTGATTCTGGCGCTGGTGGTGACTCCGGAAGGTTTTCCACTTTCCTACGAAGTCTTTGCAGGCAACCGGGCTGATGTGACGACGCTGGAGCAGATGCTCGATGCGGTGGAGCGCAAACACGGCCGTGCCCGTGGGGTGTGGATCTTTGACCGTGGGATTGTCAGCGAAGACAATCTCCAAAGGCTGAGAGAGCGTGGGGCCAGTTACCTGGTCGGCACCGCCCGGGGCCGAACTCAAAGTTCATGAGCGCCGCTTGCTGGAGGGCGACTGGCAGTCAATCACTGCGGAAGTCGAGATTGAACTCATCGCCCAGGATAACAATGAAACCTATGTCCTGGCCCGTAGTCGTACCCGCGCGCAGAAGGAAAGCGCCATGCGCTCCCCGAGTGGTGCACAACTTGATGCGCGATCTGATTCGGCTGCGCCGACTCCTTCGCCACGGGCGGCTCAAAGACCCCGCCAAAGTGCTTCTGCATTTGGGTCGACTCAAAGAGCGTTATCACCAAGCTTGGCGTTATGTCAAAATTCGAGTTCCAAAAGCTGCAACTAAGCTGGCAATGGGATCGCCACGCCCTACGGCTGGCCACAAGTCGCGACGGAGCTTACTTGTTGCGCACCAACCTGGAGGGAAACGATCCGGCTAAACTTTGGACCCAATACATCCAGCTGACCGAAGTCGAAGCCGTTTTCCGTGCCCTTAAAAGCGATCTGGCCATCCGGCCCATTTGGCACTTCACCCCAAAGCGGGTCGAAGCTCACCTCATGGTCGCATTCCTGGGCTACTGTCTGTGGGTGTGTCTCAAACATAAACTCAAGGCCAGCGCCCCCTCCTTGACCCCGTGGCAGTTGCTTGACCAATTTGGGCGCATCCAAATGGTCGAAGTCTGGTTCAAGTTGCGAGCCGGCGGGTGCATCTGCCTGGAACGGGTTACTCAACCCGAAGCTGCCCAGGCCGCCCTTATCCATCAGCTCAACTGGCCGCTACCACAGCAACCTCCTCCCAAAATTTACAAGACCGATCTTCAAAATGTGTGGACAACCTAAGCCCCTTTTTTCGGGCGCTCCAGAGGGAAGGCGCCACTCCGCTTCGCGGAAAATGCGAAAGTCGGTTAAGGCCCGTATGGCAGTTATGGGAAAAGCGCGGCGATGTGTCAGTTTCTTTTCTCGCTGGTCTAAACCGCGCAATCTCTGTTATAAGATCACTCTCCGCTTGGATGGAGATTGCCGGCTGCGTACCGGCTCGTGAAGGCGCAGGGCTACCAATCTGTGGCGAGCTGGAATCATTGACCGACTAAAGAGAGGAGGATAGTCCTGCGAAATACCCAGCCTGCCGAATCGATTCCGGTAAGGGGCTTTGTCGAACCAAGAACCCCCGAAGTCTAGCCTTCCGGACTGAAGCGACCGAGATGCCATGAGCTGGATCAACATCACATGGTCAATGGTAGTGTCGGCATGTCTCACCCTTGCGGTCATACACCTGACCATCTGGTTGCAGCAATCCGACCAACGCGCTCATCTCCTGTTCTCGCTGGCGGCCATCTCTGTGGCAGCGATCGCCATGGGTGAGCTGCTACTAATGCACGCACAGAGCCCCGAGGACTTCGGCAGATTAGTATGGTGGTCACACTTACCGGTATTTTTCTTGGTGGTTTCGATCGTGGGTTTTGTGCGGTTATATTTCAGAGCCGGGCGGCCGTGGCTTGGCTACACGGCCTGCGGCTTGCGGCTGCTGGACATGATCATCAACTTTTTCTCCGTGCCGAATGCCAACTACCAACAGATTGCCGGTCTGGGACACCTAACATTGGGAGGAGAAACAATCTCGGTCGCCCAAGGGTTGGAAAGTCCATGGGTCAGAGTTTCTGAACTGAGTTCGCTGTTGGTCCTGGTGTTCGTGGTGGACGCGTCTATTACCCTCTGGCGCCGGGGTAACCGCGCTGAGCGCCGCCGTGCCGTGGTCTTTGGCGGGAGCATGACACTCTTCATTTTAGTGGCAGCCGGGCACTCGGCATTGTTGGAAGCTGGTCTCATCCAGTCGCCTTATCTGATCAGTTTCTCCTTTTTGCCCATTCTGGCGGCGATGGGCTCCCAATTAGGATCGGACGTCGTACGCGCGGCACGGCTCGCCCGGCAGCTGCAGGCCAGCGAGACTTCGTTGCGGCAGAGCGAACAGCACATGAGCTTGGCAGCCAGCGCCGCAGAGCTGGCCATGTGGATGTGGGACATCCAGCGAGACGAGATTTGGACAACGAACACGGGACGTACGCTGTACGGTTGGGCGGAGTCGGAAAAGATCAAATTCAACAGCTTCCTGGATACGCTGCATCCGGAGGATCGCGATGCTGTGCGCGAGGCGGTGGCCGAGGCGGTTAACGGATCCGGCGAGTATGAAAAGGAATACCGCGTCGTGTTGCCGACAGGGGAGACGCGTTGGATCGTCGCCCGCGGACGCGTCGAGTTTGACGGCGCCAAGCCGGTCCGCATGCGCGGCGTGTCGCTCGACATCAGCGAGCGCCGGCAGGCGCAAGATCGCTTTCGGCTCGTCGTGGAAGCTTCGCCGAATGCTGTCGTCCTGGTCAACGCGCAGGGTCACATCGTACTGGTGAACGCCAGCGCTGAAAAGCTACTTGGTTATGGACCCGAAGAGCTAATTGGGCAAGGGGTCGAACTTCTCGTGCCGGAGCGGTTCCGAGGCGAGCATCTGGCGCATCGGGCAGCTTTTCATGCCGCCCCAAGGGGCGGCCCTTGGGGGCCGGCCTGGACTTGTTCGCCAAGCGCAAGGACGGGACCGAGTTCCCAATCGAGATCGGGATCAGCCGAATTGAAAGCCTGGAAGGTACGCTGGTGTTGAGCGTCATCGTGGACATTTCCGCCCGCCAGCAGGCCGAAACGGAAGCACGGCAGCACCGCGAAGAGCTAGCCCACTTGAGCCGCGTGGCGATCATGGGAGAAATAGCCGGGTCATTGGCGCACGAGCTCAACCAGCCGCTCACCGGGATCGTGAACAACGCCTGCGCCGGCCGGCGTTTCATCGCCAAAGGGCGTGCGGACCTGTCGAAACTCGACGGGCTGTTGGAAGCCATCGCTGCGGACGGGCACCGGGCGGGCGAAATCATCCGTGGCATTCGGGGCATGGTGCGGAAAGGGGAGGAAGTGCGCGGCCCCGTGAACCTCAATGACGTCATCAACCGTGTGCTGCGATTCATCAGCTCCGACGCGCTCGAACGCCACTGCGTGCTGGTGACGGAGACCGATCCGGAATTGCCGTTGGTCGAGGCCAATCAGGTACAGCTTCAGCAAGTGCTGCTCAACCTTGTTGTGAATGCCTTCGAGGCGATGCGAGAGACGCCTGCAGAGGAGCGCCGCGTGATCATCCGCAGCGAGTGCGAATTCGACGGCCGCGTGCGGGTGAGCGTTCGTGATTATGGGACTGGACTGCCCGAAGAAGAACCCGAGCTGATTTTCCAGCAATTCTTTTCCACCAAGCGTGAAGGGATGGGCATGGGCCTCGCCATCGCGCGATCGATCATTACCGCGCACGGCGGCGAACTTGCCGCCGCAAATGCCCAAGGCGGCGGCGCGTGCGTGCATTTCTCGCTGCCCGCCATCACGGAAGGCCATGAAAGATGAAGAAAATCGCGGAAGAAGGAGAGAAAACGCGAGGCACAAAAGAGAGCGAACCGCGCGTCTTTGTAGTGGATGACGACGAGTCGGTCCGGACGAGCCTCGCCAATCTGTTGGCGACGGAGGACTATGCCGTTGAGATCTTCGCCAGCGCGGGCGAGTATCTGGCGCGCGAGCCATATCCCGGCCCAGCGTGCCTGGTGCTCGACGTGCGGCTGCCCGGACTCGACGGCCTGGCGCTCCAACGGCAACTCAAGGAGAACGATAGAACGGAGCAGATAATCTTCATCACTGGGCACGGCGATATACCAATGGCGATCGGTGCGATGAAACGCGGGGCGGTCGATTTTTTGCCAAAACCCTTTAGGGATGACGGACTGCTTTCCGCTGTGGCGCAGGCGCTGGCACGCTCTGCCAAGGATTGCCAGCAACGCGGGGAGATGCTGGAAAGCCGCTCCCGGCTTGCGAAGCTCACGCCACGGGAGTTCGAAGTCTTCCGGTTGGTGATCGGCGGGTTCCTTAACAAGGAGATCGGCGCGGAACTTGGCGTCACGATTCGCACTATCAAGACCCATCGCGCCCGCGTGATGCAAAAGATGGGCGTGGTTTCCGTGGCCGAGCTGGTGAGGCTGGCGCAGAAGACGGGCGTGGCGCCCGCGCCGAATGACCGGAGAAATGATAAGACCGATCCGCTCCGCGCCGCACGGTAGGGTCGCGCTCCAGCGCGATCCGGCGCTCCATGTCTCGACGATTTATTTTGTTGCTTCTGCGAAGGCGCTTTTGCCCGGTAGCTTCCGCCGTTCTTGCATTTGCACCTTCTCAGGACGTGCGGCGCCGGATCGCGCGGGAGCGCGACCCTACCAGTCTCAATGCCATCGGCTAAGCAAATCGGCAATCCCAAGAGCTTGTTTGCCGAGGTGCAGTTTAATGCCTTTATGCGACCCGCGTAGCGGCTCCGATCCAGGACTACTCTGTATAGCTAAGACTATCGCCCGGAAGTAAGAAGCATTCCCGCAGCGGCAAGAGCCATAATAGCAGCCGCCGTCCATCCCAGCGTTTTGAGGTACGCAGGCAAGGTGAACTTCCCCATTACTTTGCGCCTGCTCGCCAAAAGCATCA
The DNA here is from genome assembly GCA_963736745.1 of uncultured Verrucomicrobiae bacterium. Taxonomy (GTDB): domain Bacteria; phylum Verrucomicrobiota; class Verrucomicrobiia; order Chthoniobacterales; family JAFAMB01; genus JAFAMB01. The sequence goes on from CAVTQD010000044.1 coordinate 129,579, forward strand.
ATAAGCACATCACCGGGGCCGCCGTAACCCCGTTGATGATCGCCGCCCAAACCAGTGCTTTGATGGTATCTATTTTCGTGAAGTTAAGAGCCAGTCCCACCAGGCTCGCCAGTGCCAGGACAGCGTAAAACGCTTTTGCTTCCTTCGCTTTGCGCTCTAAACCCACCGGCCAACGCAGCGCTTCGCCCACAGCGTACGCAGCCGATCCGCCCAGTACCGGCAGGGCAAGTAAGCCGGTCCCAATCACTCCAAGACTGAAAAGCAACGACGCAAACGCTCCAGCAATTGGGCGAAGCGCTTCGGCCGCCTGCGCCGCCGTATTGATATCCGTTTTTCCATGCGCGTGAAGCGTGACGGCAGTCGTAAGAATGATAAAGTAGGCGATGAGGTTGGAGAATGCCATTCCAACGTAAGTATCGATCTTAATCCGCTGAAATTGTTCCGGCGCTTGCCGAGGCGCCTTTTTGAGCGCTTCTTCGCCCGGTGCGCTCTCCATTTGTTCGGCTTCTTCCCCGGACTGCCAGAATAGCAGATAGGGACTGATCGTCGTTCCCAGTATCGCGATCAGAGCTGCTAAATATTCGCGCTTCACGGAAATATTGGGTATGAAGGTTCCTTGCAGCACCTCCTTCCACTCTATCTGAACGACAAAAACCGTGCCGACGTAAGCGAAGAGAGAAAGGGTTAGCCACTTCAAGATCGCGGAATAAGTTTTGTAGGGGATAAAGATCTGCAGCAGCACAGAAACGAGAGCAAAAAGCACGCAGTAGAGAAGTGTTGGACCACCTGCGAGCAGATTGACCGCGGCTCCCATCGCGCCGATATCCGCCCCGATATTGATGACGTTTGCAATCAAAAGCAGAACCACTGTGAAGTACAGTATCCATGGGGGATAGAAACGCCGGATGTTGCCGGCGATCCCCCGTCCGGTGACGCGTCCCAGCCGGGCGCTGATTTCCTGAATAGCTGCCATAAACGGGTAAATGAGAGGCATTGTCCAGAGCATGGCATAGCCGAATAGTGCACCTACGCTAGAGTAGGTAGCGATACCGCTTGGATCATCGTCAGCGGCGCCGGTTACCAGTCCAGGACCAAAAATCTTAAGCGTCTTATGCAACCAGCCATCTGGCTCGGGAGAAGTGGGCGCTGGAACGACTTCGCCGTCTTCCACGGATTCCGGCTCGATTCGCGATCTAGCCTCAGAGCCGCCGGTGTCATTTCCCTCTGCCATATTGCACCCCTTTTCTATCTCGTCCAGCAACGGTTTCAAAGGAGCAATTCGATCAAAAATGTGCCCAAGATCGAGCTACTCTCCGATCAAATGTTGTCGTCCTGAGATTTTGCTGATTTCAAGCCTTTGCTGTTCGAAACGAACCGCTCAAGAAACACAGCAGGGATTTAACCGCCCGTCGTCGAGTCTTTAACCGCAGTTCGCAGCACCTGGTGTGGTGTCATCTAATTCGCCGCTGCATCCAGATATGGGCGCGTCGCTCGCGCCTTGAATAACAGCCAACTGACCTGCGCGACATCACCATTATGTGCGAGACGATACACTAGATTCGGTGCTTACCGTCGCTGAGGGAGAACGAAAATTATCTCCAACGGAGCGACGGATCGCTATAGCTGATGCACTAAGCGTGCTAAAAAAGCAGACTAATAAAGCCGTTTAAGAAAATTGTCACAAGTGTCAAAAGGGAGTCGCAAGCGCCCCTCAAGGCTTCAATGGCGGCTACAATTTCTCGATCATGTGCCGGACTTCGTCCTTACTCTTTCCAAGCTTCTTTTGAAGCCGTCCAAGCAGTTCATCTTCTTTACCTTCCGAAAACACTAAATCATCATCGGTGAGATTTCCGTACTGCTGTTTTATCTTACCCTTCAGTTCGTTCCACGAGCCTTTGATTTGAAGCTTATTCATAAAGGCTTAGACATGTGATAGGCCGCTCTTGTTCAGTTGCTGTTTGGTGAAAGCGATGGTTACCGCAGCGTGCACGCTTCGACCATCTTTCCATATCTAAAGGCAACGGCAAACCATTGAGATTTGTATGGGAGAAGCGGATTGAACGGGGCGAGATTGAAGAATGAGCATCGAGACCGTAGTTATTATCATCGTCCCTATAGTCCTATTTGGCGGCGGAGGCGGTTATTGATTTTCGCGGCGTCGGTAAAATGAAAACCTCAAGGCCTTGTCAACTTTGAATAAAACACTATGAATACCCCATTTCGTTTCCTCGCTATCTTTTCAATAGGACTGCTTCCCGCACTCTCAGAAACTGCGAAGGAACGCGCCCACGAAGCGGTGGCCGCTTCTCAGCCACAAACCGAAGATTCTCAGAAACTCGCTGCCAAGCAGATCGACAAATCGATTTCAGACCTTAAGGAGGCGTTAGCCGGTTTGAGAGATTCGCTCAAAAAAGGTGACCGTAAGTCGTTCTCGCTGTATAAACAGCAGGCGATCGATGCACTTAACAAACTGAGCAAACAGGCGTCCTTGGAGATCAACACGGAAGCTGCCACTGAAGCCAACCAGATCAAGTCTGGCAAACTTCCCACTCCAACAGCCACTACGGAAGCAACAGCCGATCCCAACGCCGGAAGTGACCCCAACGCCGGAAGTGACCCCAACGCCGGAAGTGACCCCAACGCCGGAAGTGACCCCAACGCCGGAAGTGACCCCAACGCCGGAAGTGACCCCAACGCCGGAAGTGACCCCAACGCCGGAAGTGACCCCAACGCCGGGAAGTGACCCCAACGCCAGAAGTAACCCCAACGCCGGAAGTAACCCCAACGCCGGAAGTGACCCCAACGCCAGAAGCCATTCCAACGCCAGAAGCGACCGCAACACCAACGCTGCGATAAATTCCATAGAGGAACAGGATTAATGAGAATTGTCGGAATTGTTTCAGCCTTTGCTGTCCTGATTGCCAGTATCACAGCCCTCTTCTACGTGGCGTATCTCGAACCGGGTTCCTCTTCGCCGCAAAAAAGAACCGGCGTTGCTATCTTCATTGAATCGCGATCAAGTATCCCCAAGCAGTATCCATCTGTGAACGACCTTCGCCAAAATGATGAGGTAGGTCCAAACCATTCGTTTTGGATAGACGATGCGATCAAAAGGACGCTCAGAGATCCGGATTCGTTCAAGTTTATCTCTGCCACCTTGTGGACCCAGGACTTTGATGGTTACGGGCCAAAGACGTGGATCTGTCAGGCTGAATATCGCTCCAAAAACGCATTTGGCGAATACGGTTTAACTAAGGAAGCCAGCATCGTTTTCGATGCGGACGGTTGCCGGGTATTGAATCCGATCTTGGAGAAGAAAACCAATGCGACGGCTGCCAGCGAGCGCAAGACGCTGATGTACGCAATCAAAACAATCCACGACCCTATTAACAATGCCCAATGAAACATTCTTAAAACCAGCTGGTTTCTTCAATGGCGTTGGAACCATTTTGGGAAGAAGCTTTTTACCAGGTGGCTGAGAGTAAAAGTGGCGTGGAGTTTATCGGAGTTCAGGGTAATCAAATCCCAAGCCGCTGCATTAGCTTTCGTATTTCAAGAAATTGGAAAGATACCTCGATTGTTTTTGGATGCGTCCCGTTTACAAGGGCACAACCACCCACACCTCAACAGCTCGATTCTGGTCTGGTCGTTTGCTATCGAGAAGCTCAGTCCCTCCCATTCCGATTGTTTGCATAGCGTTAAGTAGCTTTACTTGTTCTTTAAGAATTCTAGTTACATTCTCCGCTCGCTCTTGCGAGACGCGCAGATTTAGGTCGGCACGGCCACCGGTATCGGCATAGCCGGCTACCACCAGGATTGTGGTCGGATCGCTCAATTTCTCGCGCATTTCAGGCCGATTGAACGCTTTCACCAGTTCGTCCGTAGCCGCTCTGCGTAAGCTTGTTCGGCCGATATCGAAGGGAATTACGGTAAGTCGTTCCATCGAGCGAGCCTTATGCATGTTCTCGATCAGCTTTGCTTTTTTCTCGGCAGTCACCCCAGGGAGCGCGTTAATTCGCTTGATCACGTTTTCTTTAGTCGCATCGACGTCATCTTGACTTAACGACATCGAAGAAGGGCCTCCGGACTGCTTATCGGCTTGGGTGGCAGCCGCTTGCGGGGAAGGCGCCGGGCTCACCTCAGGAGAAGGCGCCAGGCTCACCTCAGGAGAAGGCGCCGGGCTCACCTCAGGAGAAGGTGCCGGGCTCACCTCAGGAGAAGGTGCCGGGCTCACCTCAGGAGAAGGTGCCGGGCTCACCTCAGGAGAAGGTGCCGGGCTCACCTCAGGAGAAGGTGCCGGGCTTACCTCAGGGGAAGGTGCCGGGCTTACCTCAGGGGAAGGTGTTGGGCTTACCTCAGGGGAAGGTGCTGGGCTTAACTCAGGGGAAGGTGCCGGGCTTACCTCAGGGGAAGATGCCGGGCTCACGGGAGGGGAAGCAGTAGCATCTACTCGAACCAAGTGGATGAGTTGAAAAGATTCCTGATTTCCCCGACTAACAGGGACCGTTAAATTTTTCGTTTCGTAACCTCCGAGCTCGATTCTTAACTGGTGGTCACCTGGGGCGACATCCTCAATAACCAGCGGAGTTGTACCGCGAGCAGCTCCGTCGAAAAAAACATTTGCCTTCGTAGGAATCGTCTTCAAAACAATTCTTCCGAATTCGGGTTCAGCCGGCGGGTGAAACGAAAAGAAAGCGATCGCTGATACAAGCGCCAGGATGAAGATCAAGCCCGCGATCACCTGCCACAGTTTCCGGGTAGGCGAAGTCCGAACCGGACGCTGCGGCTTTGCAACGAGATCAGGTGTTGCCTTGATCGTAGACTTGGCCGGAATATCTAATGGAGAGGCAGCGATTTTTAATTGGTTCCTTGCTTCGATCGCACTCTGCGGACGCTGAACGGGATCTTTTGCTAAACAGGCTGCCACTGTTTCTTCCCAATTTTTCGGAATAACCTCTCCTCTTATTCCAAGCTCGGCTCTCCGCCTGGTCATTGAAGGCGGATTCTTCCCGCAGACCTGGACACCAATCTCTCCGGCATAGAAAGGTGGTTTACTGGTCAATAACTCATACAAGGTTGCTCCCAACGAGTACAAATCGTCCGCGATTGTCAGCGGCTCCCCTGCGGCCCGCTGGGGACTCTTGTACGGCAACGTCTTATCAGGGTCAGGAGTTCCTGTCAGCCGGCTCATAGAGTCGGAAATGCAATTTGTTAGTCCAAACTCCTTCAGCTGCAAATTTCCGTCGGGATCTACAATGAGATTGCCTGGCTCAATGTCGCCGGCAATTAGCCCGACTTCTTTGTGGGCGTACTCCAACGCCTCACACAACTGCTTCACCCATTTCTCCAGGTCCCGAACTTCGAATATCTGATTCGGCTTGGTCAATCGCAACTGCGATAGGCTCTGGCCGTCCAGGTATTCCATCGGTACAACGACTCTTCCTTTGTTTTCAACCAGGTCGAAGACGCGCAGAATGTTGGGATGCTTCAGCGCGATTCTCGGGCGAATCTCGTTCTTCAACTGCACGGCGGCATTCTTGTCGCTAACAATGCAATCAGGCAAAAATTTTAAAGCTACCTGGTCTGCTGAGCGCCTCACGCTATAATCTTGAGCCAGCCAGACCGCACCGGTTCTCCCATTGTCCAATTCACGCTGGAGTTCAAACCAGGCAAACAGCTTCCCTGGCTTTAACTGTTCAGAAAAGCTGGCTGCCAGTCCTGGAGATTCCTCAGGAAGATTCTCGCCTAGCACTTTCGCCGGTTGCTCTGCAGCCGGGTCTGCTGTTGCCGCTCCCTCTGGGACTGGTTCCTTTGCCGGTTTGTCCGCCGCCATCGGTTTATTTTGTGGAGTCGCGGCCATTTTGTTTCTCGGATTCTTCGAATCTTATCCCAGAATTGTTTGCTTCACAGTAGATCCTGAGCACAGGTGCGCGACAGATAACTTGAGCGTTTCGTTCCTGCGGATTCGTACTATAGCATCACTCGTGCCAAAAGGTCTTCTAAAGATAAGTGCCTGATTCCGAGCTCCTTCGCTAGAGATAAAAATTAGTCGGAAAAGCTGTAAGGCGATTTCTGTTCCAAATTTGCAATGGTCGAATCCCGATTGCGGGACATTTGGAATCCTTTTACCTACCAAGACTCCGATAGAATGATGAAATTGTCCACGCCCGAGGCCAGACCGTTGCCGGCACATCCTGTTGAAGACGGCACAGCTGATTTCTCGGCCATTCTTCAGGTAAATCGACGTTTAGCTAAAAATTTGGAGATTCGATAAATAGCGGTCAACGCAGAATGCAAAGAATAAATGATTAAAGCATTTCAGCAAATTTCCGCGGATCTCTGGCACCGGTTCAGCTTGGACCGGTTGCCCGTGTTCGAGGCTAACCTGATGCTCTTCTGGCAATGGCTCCTGGCTAATCCAATGATTCCGCTAGGGTTCTCCGTCGTTCCTCTCTTGTGGGCTTGCTTTGTCATCCGCAAATCGACGCATGATGACTGGACCTTCGCTCGCGTCCTTCTCGTGCTTTTCCTTTTTGCGATCGGGTTTGGCGCGATGGCCATCGCCTTGCACTTGTTTTGAACAATTTTAAGTCATCTATAGAATACGGCATCGCCCCAATCGTCGTCGTCCTTATAGTAGGTCCGAAGTTATTCATCGAGCCGGGGACGAAAGCCTTTTTCCAGCTTTCGAGCGTGAGCGGCCCCGGATTGTGAATAACTTCGCTGCAAGCGCACCGTCAGGTTACGAATTCTCGTCCATTTCAAAGAAGATGAATTCGACGAGACTTTCGAACCTGCCGGTTGTGCTTGGGTCGGGCAACGAATACTCAGATGAGGACGAATTGTCTCTGGAGACGATTACGTCTGGCTATAAGGAATTCGCATCCGGCTCGGGCCGCGCGAACGACCATTACCCCCTCTCGAATATGAACGAATCTGTCTCCGAACACGCGCTTAGCCCCGAAGTGGCTGCCTTTGTCGGCATCGATTGGGCCGATCAGAAACACGATGTGGTTCTACGCTCCGTCGGCGATCCGGCCAAGGTCGAACATCAAGTCATTAAAAATGAAATCAACGCCTTAAACGATTGGATCGCCCAGATGCAAGAGCGCTTCGGGGCAAAAGGTAAAGTGCTTGTTTGCCTGGAACAAAGCCGGGGAGCGCTCATTTACCACTTGATGGCTTATGAGCTCTTCGAGCTCTATCCGATCAATCCCAGTCAATTGGCTAATTACCGTAAAGCCTTCTTCAGTAGCGGCGCCAAAGATGATCGGCCCGATGCCGATCTGCTCAGTGAACTGCTAATGTGCCATCGCGATCGGCTCAGAGCCTGGAGGCCTGATGACCAGTTGACCCGGGAACTGGCTTCTCTCAATGAAGGTCGACGCAGCGCGGTCGATCGACGAACCGAGCTGGCCAATGAAATCAAGAGTCAGCTCAAGGTCTACTTTCCTGTGGCACTCCAAATCCTCGAAAATGATATCACCACCGCTCTGGCGGCCGATCTGCTAGTGCAATGGCAGACTTTAGCAGAGCTCCAGAAAGTCTCTCCAGGCAAGCTGCGCAAGTTCTTCTATGGCCATAACAGCCGCCAGGAAAAGAAAATCCTCGAGCGCCTGGCACTGATCAAGGAAGCCAAGCCCTTGACCACTGACGTGGCCATCATCAGACCCGACGCCCTGAGAGTTAAATTGCTGGCCCGGCAACTCAAGAGTCTTTTGCCTTTCATCGCTGAGTACGAAAGGCGGATCGCTGAACTTTTCGGCTCTCATCCCGATCGCTTCCTCTTTGACAATTTGCCCGGAGCCGGCCCTGCACTGGCCCCACGATTGTTGACGGCCTTCGGCACCGACCGCGACCGGTTCGAAGTTGCGGGCGACTTGTTGAATTTGAGCGGCATTGGCCCCGTGCGCATCGCCAGCGGAAAAAAGACCGGCAAGAATGCCAGCGTCCACTGCCGCCGTGCCTGCCCAAAGTTCCTGCGCCAAAGCTTCCATGAGTTCGGTGAGTGCTCCATCCGTTGTTGCCCTTGGGCCCAAGCCTGTTACCAAGCCCAACGCGGCCGTGGCAAAGGTCACCATGCCGCTGTGCGCGCAGTGACCTTTAAATGGATCCGGATCCTCTTCGCTTGTTGGAAACAGCGCACCCCGTACGATCCCCAGCGCTACTTCCAAGCTCTTCAAACTCGCGGTTCAGACTACGCCCAAACTACCGCCTGACACACCCCCGAAACTGCGAATTAACGTGTGAATAAAATCGTGAAAAATGTTGACGGACCAACTCAGATGTCTCGTCGTCATCCTCGTTCGCGATCTTTGACCGCCGCCGGCCAAAGCGACTTGCGCCGAGAGTGGTTTGCACCGGCGGAACCACAGTACGCCGCGGATTGTCCTCCAGGCGGCGAGCCGACTGGCGCTGGGAGGAGCTGCCAGCGGGACTTTGAACGGCGTCACGAAGGATCATTCGCGGATAAAGAGCTCGCAGCGGGAGGCCACTACTGGTCGCCTTTCGTCGCTGCGGCTGCTTTATTTTTGCTTTGCACTTGACTTCAATTTTCCTATTTGAAAACGATTGCGTGACCGATTACTCAAACTCGATCGCGACAACCAAGTTCCAGTCCCAAACTTCCCCCCAAGGGCTACCTATGACAGAGATAAATCGCATGATTTCGCGGCGTAAATTCTTGAAATCTACTGCGCTAGCGAGCGCGGCTGTAACTGCCGGACTATCGTCAACCAGAGCAGCAGATGTCGTAAACATTCGTTATTTCTGGCGCGCGCCTTGGCCGTCGTCGGATACTTACGCCAATTGGCTGATCGACGAATGGAACAAGAAAAACGGCGACCGCATCCGCGTTAATGGTGCCAGTGTCGATGGCGAGACCTACAAGACCAAACAAACTATCGAACTGAGTTCCAGTACCCCACCGGACGTCTACTACTCGTGGGAAGGAGGTCGAGCCAAAGAATTAATAGATAACGGATTTTCGGCCGATCTGTCGCCCTACTACGCGAAATACGGCTGGGACAAGTCGCTCATTCCGGCCGGAGTGACGCTGGCCACCTTCGGCGGCAAGCAGTACTTCGTGCCAACCGAGATGTGCGCTTCCGTTGTCTGGTATCGCAAAGACCTGTATGAGAAGCTAGGTCTATCAATTCCTAAGACCTGGGACGAGCTGAGGGCCAACGCTGAAAAGGCTCAGCAAGCGGGCATCGCACCTTTCATGTTGGCTAACCAAAAAAAGTGGCCTTCACAATTCATGTGGTCGGCAATTTTGGTCAACAAGCATGGTCTGGAAACTTACGATGGACTGGTCGGTAATAAGATCCCTTGGACGGATCCGCGTGCCGTTGAAGTCACGACGATAATGCAGAAACTCGCACAGGATCGCATGTTTGAGCCGTCCTTCAACTCCATCGACGTCGGGCCGGCTATGGTGCCGTGGACGCAGGGAAAGGTGCTGCACTGGTATCAGGGGTCGTTCAATCTCGGCCGGTTTCGGGGCGACCAAGCTCAGTGTTGCGTGGTTCCGATGGACTTCTTCCCGATGCCGCAGATTGGCGACCGCAAGCCGATCATGTCGGTCTTTGCCGAAGACACCATCATGATCCACGCCAAGAGCCCGAACAAGGACGCGGCGGCCGAGTTCGTGAACTGGATGGTATCCAAAGAAGCGATGGCCAAGAAACTTGAGATCGACAAGCCGTACCCGTCGATTTCCGACGCCGATCTGTCTCGCCTGACCGAGATGGAGCAGCGCCTCGGCAAGGCGATGGGTTCCGCCGGATCGTTCACCTTTATGCATGTGGATCATGCCACGCCGCCCTCGATCTCCGACAGGTTCCTTGATGCGATGCAGGCCGTGCTCGCCGGTGCCATGTCGCCGAAGGATGCGATGCAATTGACGGAGGACGAAGCTGTCCGTACGCGGGGCAAGGTCTAACACCACTCAAAAAGCGGATTGTTGGCTGGGTGATCGCCGCTTCGCACCGCATACTGTGGTCAGCTGCGCGAGGCGGTTCACACCTACGTGCGAACCACACATAAGCACATAGTCAGATTCGGGCTTCTAAGGCGTTAAAATACATGGCGATTTCTCGAAAGCAGCGTGAAAGCAGATCGTTCCTGATTTTTGCCAGAAACCACCTCTTCGTAACATTTTTTGGTGTTGTTATTCCAGTCGTTCTGTTCTTGGCGCTCATCGGGTATCCGATCGTCTACACGATTTATCTGAGTTTTTTTGAATGGAACGGCATGGCTCCGGTCAAGAAATTTGTGGGTCTGGCCAATTATGTTTATTTGACGGGCGACAAGTATTTTCATGTAGCACTCTTCAATAACTTCAAATGGTTGGTCGTATCTCTGGTGTTTCCGGTGACGCTGGGGTTTCTCATCGCCTATGCGATGCGGTTGCGAGTAGTCTACTTCCCAAGCTTTTTGCGCACCGCTGTGTTTTTTCCGGTGACGATGTCGCTCATCGCCGTCGGCCTAATGTTCCTTTTGATTCTGAATCCAATCTTCGGCGCTTTCGACACGTTGTTACGTTCGGTGGGGCTGGGCTTTTTAGTGCGTGAATGGCTCGGCGATTTTCACATCGCCCTTTACACCCTGGCCGTGATTTCCGGATGGGCCTTCACCGGTCTGCCGATGATCTTTTACTTTGCCGGACTCGGTGATGTACCGAAGGAGACAATCGACGCCGCACGGGTCGAGGGCGCCGGCCACTTCCGTATGATAACGGGTGTCGCGCTACCGCAGTTGCGACCGGTTACCGCAGTGGTGGTGATGTTGACGGTATTCGAGTCATTCAAGGCTTTCGATCTCGTGGCGGTGTTGACCAAAGGTGCGCCCTTTGGAACCACTAATGTCCTGGGTTACCTCGTGTATCTGGAAAGCTTCTGGAACTCGCGGTTCGGCTATGGAGCGACGCTGAGCGTCGCCATCCTCGTCGTGTCCGTTGCTTTAGCAGCCCTGCTCCTGAGCACGATCCTGAAAGGTGCTTTCAATGACTGACTTCGCAGTCGCAAAGGCACGCAACCGGAAACGTTTTCATTTTCGCAGCGTCGGCCCGAAAATCGTGGCAACGCTGCTGGCGCTTGTCCTGGCCGCGGTCTTTTTAGGGCCGATGTATCTGGTGGTCATCACCTCGATCAAGTCGAATAAAGATTTTCTCGCCGGGCCGTTTGCGTTGCCATCGGTCGTGACGTTTGAGCCGTATCGCCAGGTTTGGCAGGAGCTTCACTTCAGTGAACTAGTTGGCAACAGCTTGCTCTACGCAAGCACTGGCGCGGCACTTGCCGTGTTGCTGGCCCTGGTTCCGGCATTCGCTCTCAGCAGGTTCGACCTTCCGGGCAAGACCGTCTTGTTCGGTATGTTCCTCTCTGGGCTGATGTTGCCGCAGCAGACCGTGCTTATTCCGCTCTATGCCACGCTGCGGACGCTGCACCTGCTTGACTCCAAGATCGGCCTGATCATCGTGCACGGCATATACGGCATGCCCGCGCAGATTCTGATTCTCCGCGGCTTCATGACCGCGATACCAAGCGAGATTGAAAAGGCTGCCCGGATCGAGGGGGCGACAGACCTTCAGGTCTTTTGGAAAGTTATCCTTCCGCTCTCCGTGCCTGGAATCATCGTCGGCTACTCCCTGAACTTTATCGCCATCTGGAAGGAATTCGTCTTTGGGCTGGTCTTCCTCAACCACGAAGCAAACTTCCCGGTCACTGTCGGTATGCTGAAGTTAAATAGTGATCGCTACATGTCAGTGTTTAACCTTCCGGCCGCCGGCCTCGTCATCTCCCAGATCCCGATCGTGATCCTCTTCATCCTGTGCTACCGCAAGCTCACCAGCGGGAACTTCGTCGGTGCCGTCAAGGGTTGACCGATCACTAACAGGAGCACGCAAGAAGAAAAGTAATCAGATGGCCAAAGTGTTGTTCATGAACGTCGCAAAGCATTACGGCAGCAACGTGGTCATCCCGGACCTCAATCTAGAAATTGCTGACGGCGAGTTCGCCGTGCTGGTAGGACCATCAGGCTGCGGTAAGACCACGACCCTGCAAATGGTCGCGGGTCTGGAGACGATTTCGAGCGGAACGTTGCTTATTGGTGACCAGGACGTGACTGACGTGCCGCCTAAGGATCGTGATATTGCAATGGTCTTCCAGTCCTACGCTTTGTTTCCGCATCTGAACGTCCGTAACAACATCGCCTTCGGCCTGAAGATCCGGAAGGTACCGAAGGATGAGATGGACGATCAGGTCAAGAGTGTTGCTGAACGTCTTCGTATAGAGAGCTTTTTGGACCGTCTTCCAAAGGCGCTCTCAGGCGGCCAACGCCAGCGTGTCGCGTTGGCTCGCGCGGTCGTACGCCGACCGGGTGTATTCCTGATGGACGAACCCTTGTCCAATCTCGATGCGAAGTTGCGCATCGAGGCGCGCAGCTTCCTAAGCAAGATGCATCGCGAGCTGCAGACGACGACGATCTATGTCACCCATGATCAGTCTGAAGCGATGACGATGGGAACCAAGATCGTCATCCTGAACGAGGGCCGTATCCAGCAAGTGGCGTCGCCGCTCGAAGTCTACAACCATCCCGCAAACCAGTTCGTCGCCGGCTTCATAGGATCGCCGGCGATGAATTTCCTGACGCTTTCCCTGGAGAACGATTCGCTCGTCGATTCGACAGCCGGTATCCGGATCCCGATGACCGGTCAGATGCGGTCAGAGCTCGCCTCGTATCGAAAGCCAACGGTCGTGCTCGGCGTTCGCCCTGAAGCCTTGCGGCCATTGGGGCGCGGCCTGATCGTTCCTGCAAATGCCGTTAGGCTGACCGTCGACGTCGTACAACATCTTGGACACGAGATTCTTCTCGACGCCTCGGACGGGGCACATCGGATCGTGGCGCGGGTGCCCCCGGGAGATGATTCAGGAGTCGGTGAGCGCCGGCCATTTGTCGTCAACATGGACATGGTGCACCTATTCGACGCTGAGACGGGGAAGAATGTGGCAAGCGCCGCAGCCAACTAACCCGGAGCGAAGCCCAAAGGATGAGGAGAGAGTGCACTAGCCGCCCGCAATGGCGCCGATGATCAGGAATGGTTCCTCGCCGGCGGCGACGGCTTCGGGCAATGCCGCGTCTGGTGAATCGTGGGACAGGTCTTCTTTGCAGGCGAAGAATCTGACGAATGGCCGGCGCTGCAAGGTGATCTGGTCGCGAATTGTCCCGCGCAAGACCGGATGGCTTGTCTCGAGCGCGTCGAGAACGGCACGCAACGTAGCTGGGCTCTTTACTTCGAGCAGTACCTCTCCGTCCACGCGTGCCAGCGTGCGCAAATGATAAGGAAGCACCACTCGTATCATGGGAGCGTCTGGACTTCAACGGACAGCACGCCAGGAAGATCCCGGACGATGGGATTCCACGTGTCGCCGCTGTTTGCGGATGCGTAAACCTGCCCGCCAGTGGTGCCAAAATACACTCCGCACGGGTCCAGCGAGTCAACGGCCATGGCGTCTCGCAGCACGTTGACATAGCAATCCTGCTGCGGCAGCCCGTTTGTGAGTGCTTCCCATTCGTTTCCACCTACCCGGCTGCGGTAAACGCGCAGCTTTCCGTCGGGAGGAAAATGCTCGGAGTCGCTCTTGATGGGGACGACATAAACGGTTTCCGGCTCGTTCGCGTTAACATCGATCGGGAATCCGAAGTCGGACGGCAGATTGCCGCTGATCTCGCGCCAGGATTCTCCGGCATCGTCGCTGCGCATGACGTCCCAGTGCTTCTGCATGAACAGCACTCCAGGGCGGGACGGATGCATGGCAATACGATGCACGCAGTGCCCGACTTCGGCATCCGGATCGGGGATTTCGTAGGGGGACTTCAACCCCCGATTTATCGGTCGCCACGTCTGACCTCCGTCATCCGTTCTGAATACACCCGCCGCCGAGATAGCAATGAAGATCCGTTCGGGCCGGCTCGGATCCAGAACGATCGTGTGCAGACACATGCCTCCCGCCCCTGGTTGCCAGAGACTCCCCTTGGCGCCTCGTACCCCAGGAAATTCTTGCCAAGTGTGGCCGCCATCTGTCGTCTTGAAAAGGGCGGCGTCCTCTGCTCCAGCATAAACGGTGTCGGGGTCGGCCGGCGAGGGTTCAAAATGCCAGACGCGCTTGAATTCCCAGGGGTGCTGGGTGCCGTCGTACCATTGGTGGGTACCGGGAACGCCGTCGTAATTGAACTCATTTCCAACGGCCTCCCACGTCTTGCCGCCATCATCGGAACGCTGGATCTTCTGACCAAACCAGCCGCTCGTCTGTGATGCAAACAACCGGTCCGGTTCAGCGGGCGATCCCTTGAGGTGATAGATTTCCCAGCCCGCAAAATGCGGATCGCTGATATTCCAACGCTCACGCTTGCCGTCCGATGTCAGGATGAACGCTCCTTTCCGCGTACCAACTAATACTCTTATCTGACTCATGGTTTTCTCCGGTGTTTCGGTTCTATTTCATTGCGCCTGGAACGAGCGAGGTATCAATCGTGGTCAATATCAAAAATGAAGGCATTTGCGATGTTTTTGGTTGGAAAGGAATGGGCACATGTCCATGCGTAATCTGGTTCGGGCGTGGTTTTTTAACCCATGAACTTGGTCCTGCAACTTGGCGTTTTGCTCATGGAGCATCAGCAGCGACAATGATCATCCATAAAACACCGAAGCGATCGGCGACCATGCCGAAGCGCGGAGAAAAGAAGGTTTTAGTCAAAGGCATTTGCACCTGTCCACCGTCAGCAATGGAAGCGAACAATCGCTCCGCTTCGACCTCGTTGGACACCGTGAGCGACAGCGAAAAACCCTGGAAGCTCGGCTTCCCCTCGCACCGGCCGTCGGAAGCCATCAACGTCGTATCGCCGATCCGGAAGCTCGCGTGCATCACCTTGTTCTCGGTTCCGGGCGCGCACATACTGGCATCCGGACTGTCCTTGTAATGCATGAGCATAGTCACTTCGGCGCCGAGCGCGATGCGGTAGAATTCGATCGCTTCCTCGCAGCGGCCCTCGAAGAAGAGATAGGGTTGAATTGCTTGAACGGGATTACTTTTTGTGGCGGTCATGTTTTTTTTGGGCGGAAGGATAGTTTTGCTTTATCTTTACGACGAATCAATTGGCGCGTTCAGGACATCTATCTTGCGGATTTTGGTGTCAGCGACTTTCTCCGCAGGTCGGCAACCGAGCGTATGCTGGTTTGGACACCTGGCCGAACCAGACGCAAGTCACGGTGAAAGACCTAAGAGAGGAGGGCATTTTTGATGATAGAATGACCGTTAAGGAACAGCCGAACCGGACCGGCTGTAGAAATTTTCGACCTATGGGTCAAGCATGAAAGGAATCGCCTTTGGTATTCGATGCACCTCTTCGCTTTCTTCTACTTCGATCCCGGATCGTGATCTCGATCATGTCACCGCGCTTAACCATCGGCACCTCGATGGTCTCAATCATCAGGCAACCGTCCCGGGTCTCGTTAAGGTCGTCCGTTTCCTTGTATTCAACGATCAGCTCCTTCCCAACCAATTCCTTTTCCAAAAGAACGAAGTCCATAACGATTCCCCATTTACCCGGGTGGAGCAAAATTATCTCCTTTACATGAATTTTCTGCTTTTCCATATCCCGCCTTGTCGATTGAGCCCCTTAAGATTGTAGGGGCTCCACAAAGCACCTTAGCGAGGCAAAATGACGACAGGCTTACCCAAACATTACAGGGATTGACTTATCTGACGCGTGCCCCGGCGTCGCTGGCGTCAGGACTCGAAACATCCAGAAACTCGGTTTAGCCATGCAAAGATCCTCTGGGCGATGAGTCTTTGAAGGTTCCGATTGTTTGAGCGCCGAAGACTGGCCTTGATATCAACCGTGGGTTGCTCAGCTCTCGCTTACCTATCACTCGGGCTCCGGCAATAGTCTCTTTGGCTTCTGATGGGACATGGCATTGGCAACGTCAAGATTGCGCCGACCGATCACCGCCACAAAAGTCTGGGTTAGTGCACCGTCTTCTAAATCACTTGGGCTTGGTTGCGTTCAAAGTGGGTCGTCTGCGAGGCGGGAGGAAGGAGCATATCTTAATCGATACGTGACTGACGACCAACGAAGCAGCCGACCCATTTTCAACGCAACCCTATGGGCCGCGGCCGGTTGGCTGTTTTTCGGTGTTGCTCGCTCGACCGCTATGATCCAGATAGCGGCGCTTACCGCCAGTCCGGCTCGGACCGCCTTGAAAAACAGCCAACTGACCTGCGGCGAAGCCCAAGGGATTTAGGAGACGGTGCACCAGGGATCGCCTGCTTTGTTTTCTGAATCTGGCGTTTCTGTATGATTGTGGTTCATTGGTCGGCAGGAATTTGGGATGGGGGAACATCGGCTGTTTGATGAATGGAAACGTAAATGAATTCAAGTGAACCAAATCAAGGGTCTCAGCTGCCCCTCGCTGCATTGACGAGAGAGAGCTTAATCCTGCGCTTCACTGCAATCGGCGCGGTGATCGCCGCAATTTCTGCTCTCTTTGCATATGCCGGCGGCTGGTTGACGCCGCACAGGCTCACGCCGGCTTCAATGATAAATACATTCCAACAGGTGAATGGACCGCATCCCGGTTTTCGCCGCAATCATGCCAAGGGTGTCTGCGTCAGCGGATATTTCGAGAGCAATGGCCGCGGCGTTGCGCTGTCCAAGACCTCTGTTTTTCTCCCTGGACGTGTGCCAATCATTGGACGGTTTGCACTGGCCGGAGGACAACCTTATGTCACTGATGCACCACACACGGTGCGCAGTATGGCGATACTCTTCAAACTGCCGGATGGCGAAGAGTGGCGCACGGGAATGAACAACATTCCGGTTTTCCCCGTCAACACGGCTCAAGGATTTCATGATCAGTTGTTGGCGTCAGCGTTGGATCCGGCAACGGGTAAAACAGATCCTGCAAAGATGAATGATTTTCTGGTTAAGCATCCCGAAACCGCCAAAGCAATGCAGTTGATCCGCAGTCACCCGGTCGCGTCTGGATTTGAGAACAGCACGTACAACAGCCTGAACGCATTCCGTTTTATCAATGCCGGGGGCGCGGTCGTGCCGGTTCGTTGGGCCACGGTGCCATTCCAACCGTTCGAGCCGATAAACAACGCGCCATCCGGACAGGACGACAAGAATTACTTATTTGATTTGTTGATAGCGAGCATTCACAGCCATCCGCTGGAATGGCATCTGGTTATCACAGTGGGACAGCCGGGAGATCCGACCAATGACGCGACTCTCCCCTGGCCGCCGGACCGGCAGCAAATCGACGTGGGAACCTTGACGATCGACCACGTCGAAAGCGAGGATACCAGTCCCGCGCGTGACATCAATTTCGATCCCCTGGTGCTGCCGAACGGAATTGCCGCGTCGGACGATCCCTTGCTGAGCGCTCGATCTGCGGCTTATTCGAAGTCGTTCACTCGACGTGAAGGCGAGCACAAAGATCCAAGCGCGGTTTCGGCGGCCGAAGCTGGAAAGTGAAGCATGGCCACAACGAAAAATCCCACGCAATTCGCTCTCTTATCGCGCATCCTTCACTGGTTGATGGCCGGGATGCTTCTGGCCATGCTGTTTATTGGCGTATCCATGGTAGCGTCGTTGGGAAATTATCACAGACTCGTTGCCATCCACAGGCCATTGGGTATCATGATTCTGATTTTGGCGGCTATCCGGCTGATAAACCGGAAGTTCACTAAGCTGCCGCCGTTTCCGCCCACCATGTCTCCGCAGGAGCGATTTGCAGCCACGGCATCTGAGAGGCTGCTTTACGCTCTGATGTTCATTCTGCCGTTGGTGGGATGGAGTATGTTGTCGGCGGGTCATTATCCGATCGTTATGTTCGGACCATTGCATCTGCCGCCTATTCTCCCGGCGAACCCGACGCTCTACTTTTTATTGCGCAAAGCTCACACAATTCTCGCGTATCTCCTGTTCTTTACGTTTCTCGCTCACCTCAGCGCGATACTCTTCCACACGCTAATCATTCGAGACCGGCTCCTGGACCGCATGGCTTTGTGGCCAATTCGCTCTCGCAAAAATAAAAGCTGATTAGAGGATTTTCGGTTTGATGATCTAGAAAGAAAGTTGTCAGTCGCGAATGGCGCGAAGATGAGGGTTTCGACCCTGGGAACAATCCAACCAAGACGTGCCGCCCTGAATGGGCGATAGCTCACGCGGGCCAAACGAACGCGTGTTGCTTCCTAATAAAGGAATGGGGTGTCAGTACGGCGGAGTTCAAAACTCGTGTCGGAGGGGACATCATTAGACCAAGGCAATGGCGAGCGATGAGATACCACACTCAATATGGGTGTCATTGCGACGCTCGAACCGGCGCCCATTCAGGGCGCATCATCGCGGGTGGCGGTGGTTCCCCCGGGTTGAAACCCCGGGCTGAGTCCCGGAGCCCCTTCGGGGCATTTAAACGCGGGCTGTGTCGCGGAGCCGCTTCGGGGCATTTGACCAAGGCAATGGCGAGCGATGAGATACCACACTCATATGGGTGTCATTGCGACGCTCGAACCGGCGCCAATTCAGGGCGCATCATCGCGGGTGGCGGTGGTTCCCCCGGGGTTGAAACCCCGGGCTTGAGTCCCAGAGCCCCTTCGGAGCATTTGAACGCGGGCTGTGTCCTGGAGCCGCTTCGGGGCATTTGAACCCCGGGCTGTGTCCCGGAGCGGCTTCGGGGCATTTGAACCCCGGGCTGTGTCCCGGAGCCCTTCGGGGCATTTGAACTCGGGGCTGTGTCCTGGAGCCCCCCTTCGGGGCATTTGAACGCGGGCTGTGGTCGCGGAGCCCTTCGGGGCATTTGAACCCGGAGTTGTGTTCCGGAGCCCTTCGGGGCGTTGAACCATCCAAACTTTGCTTATTTTCGCGCCATTCTGGTCAGTCTCCGGCCTTCGCCGAGAAATGAGCCTTCCAGCCGGCCTTAAAAACAACGCATCGGAATCCGGTATGTGAAGAACCTGTGTCCGGGGGTGTGCCACGCCGCGCGCTTGGCCGGTAGCTCTCGCAGTAAGAGGGGTTGCACAGAAACGAACCACCCTTCACCACGTGTTTCGGCGTATATGGGTCGGCAGGATCCCAGCTTTCGGCAGGGCCTGCGGGATCGCTACAAACATTCTTGCTCGCGAGTTCGGCAAAAGCGTCTGCCCGATACCAATCGCTGCACCACTGCCAGACATTACCTGCCATGTCGCAGAGACCATATCCGTTCGCTGGAAAAGCTCTGACCGGGGAGGTACCCACATATCCGTCTTCCGCGGTATTGGTAACAGGAAATTGGCCCTGCCAGGTATTGGCCATGTACCTGTCATGGGGCCGAAACTCGTCGCCCCAGGCGTAGCGCTTACCCTCAAGACCCCCGCGCGCTGCAAACTCCCATTCAGCCTCAGTGGGAAGACGTTTACCGGCCCAGTTTGCATAGGCAACGGCGTCGTACCAGGAAACCTGTACCACTGGATGGTTCTCTCTTCCTTCGATCGTGCTGCCCGGACCTTCCGGATGACGCCAGCTTGCCCCGGCTACCCAGCGCCACCATGCCGAAAGATCATTGAGCGGCACCGGGCCCGAGGTCGGAGTGAATACCAACGAACCAGCGACCAGCATGCTGTCATCCGGCTTCGGAGTACCCGGTGGAAGCTCCTTTTTCAATTCTTGCCAATCCGGTTTCTTCTCTGCGGTCGTGACATAACCAGTGTCTTCGACAAATTTCGCAAACTCGGCATTGGTCACATCGTGTTCATCCATCCAAAAGGCCTCGACGTGTACTTTGTGCGCGGGGCGTTCGTTGGGAAAGCTGCGCACATCGTCAGTTCCCATAGTGAATTCACCTCCCGGGATCCAGATCATTCCTGGAGGAGGCTCGATACTTTTACCGTTCGATTCCTCTGCGGCTTGGAGCAACCGACTAGATGCAATGAAAGTCAAAGTCCAGAGGACCGCTAGAGTACTACCCGACAGAATCGCGGCGCACACCGTCCGACGGCAAATGGTCCCTATGGGTCGCAACTTATCCTTCATGGTGGAGGGAAAACAGGATTACATCAGTGCAGGTAACCTAACCACAAACCGCTGTGACCGGCCACGCCATCGAAATTCTCTTACGCTCGCCGGATTTTATCAGATGCTTCTAAATAATTGAAGTAGGAAGATTGGTTAACGAGAATCCACTGATCTTCGTTGCGGTTAAGCCCACCTCACGTAGAGGCGTTGCGACCAAGAATGGGCCGCCGGCAAGAAGCGCTGAACAGGAACGCACCTCCGGAGGGAAGGCGCGTTCCCAGGTCTCCTCTCGGAAAAGGGGTCCAAACGGGAAATCCAATGCTCGTTTTCGGAATAGTGAAGATTGTCGCGAGCGATCTATCAGGAGCGCGGAATAAGGAGTGCCCCCGGCTCGTTGCCGTCTTCTTGTTTAGCGGCGGAATCCTGCAAAACCCGGCCCACCCCATCCGCCCCACGCGCCCCAGTCCATCGCTGCATCCTGGTTCATTTCCGCTGCTTCGAGATTTTCGTTAGTCAGTTTATTCTCCAAACGAAGCTGCTTATACGCTTGATACTGTGTGGGGCCACCGACGTAGGCTTGGTTGTTAGCCGCGTCCGGGAAAACGTAGTAGGTCTTTCCGTCTTTCTGGACCAAGGTCACTTTGCCCGCGGGCAGCGCTTGAAGTTTTTGTTGCTGCGCAGCAGTGCTGGGAACAATCACCTTGAAGCCTGCGGCGATCAGAAGGTTTTCTTTGTTCTGGGTCTGTGTGCTGGAGCAGCCGAGTACCAGAACTAGCAGCGCGAAGGCACCGACAGGACTAAATCCCGCTAATATGTATTTCATAGCTTTCCCATTTCTGTTGTTGGGTGTTGGTCTGTGTTTGATTTACACCAGTGCACCAGTCACTGACTTGGTGCACTAGCGGTATAATGCTTCGACTGGTTGTTGTGGGGTTGCTTTTGTAGCGTCCCACTCAATTAAATCGCTCCTGAAAACACCGGACGGCCCTTTGCGAGCCGCCCGTCGTGAAGGTCATTTCTGTTACTGGCTGGGACCTTTGCTCGCCGCCTCGGCCTGTTGCATCCTCTTCGCCATCTCTGCTTTCACTGCGTCGAGGTTGAAGCTCGCGCCCCTTTGCATCGGCGGGAAATCCAGAAAGGTTTGAATTGCCTTGCCCATCACCTGCTGGACGAACACAAAGCGCCAGAATTGATACTTGAACCAATCGAAGTATTGCTGCGCCCCTTCTTTGGTCCCATTGTTCGGCCAGCCCGTGCGCTCGAACGGATCGAGGCGAAGGTTGGTGATGTAGGGCACGTCAGGTTTGGTCTTCTCACCGAGCCAGCCTTGGGGTTGGTCGATGAAGCGGAACTTGTAGTCGTCAATGCGCACCGCGCCGACGGTGCTTTCGCCGAGGTAGAAGATTTCGTGACGCGAGGACGGGCCTTTGCCGGTGATGGCGGCCATCTGGTCGTAGCCATCGAGATGGTTCTTGTAAGTCCGGTCACCGAGTTTCACACCCTCGAGCAACTGGTCGGTAATATTCGGGTTGCCGGCGGCATCGAGGAAGGTGGGGAACCAGTCCATGCCGGAGAAAATGCCATTCTGAATGGAGTCCGCCGGCACGTGGCCGGGCCAGCGCAGGAGGCATGGCACGCGGAAGCCGCCCTCCAAAACCGTACCTTTGGACTGCGCGAACGGTGTCTGTCCGCCATCAGGCCAGGTGAAGACTTCGGTGCCGTTGTCGGTGGTGAATACGACGATCGTGTTGTCATCCACGCCCATGTCCTTGAGCTTCTGCATCACCAAACCGATGTCGTCATCGAGTTGAGCCATGCCGGCTTCTTCTTCCGACCAGCCATTCTCCGAGTTGCGCATCTGTTCATATTTCTCCGAGAGATGCGTGACGATGTGCATGCGCGTCGGGTTGAGCCAGCAGAAGAACGGCTTGCCGTCCTTTTGGGCTTTCTCCATGAAATTCAAGGCGAGATCCCGAATCTCATTATCCACGGTTTTCATCCGTTCGGGATAAAGCGTGCCGGCGTCCTCGATCTTCTGTTTGCCGATCTTGCCCCAGCGCGGCATCTCGGTCGGGTCATCTACGTCAGTCGCCCAGCTATGGACCATATTGCGCGGGCCGACGACGTTCAACAGATTCTGCGGGTAGTTGGGATGCGCCGGGTCTTCCATCGCGTCCAAGTGATAGAGGTAGCCGAAGAATTCATCGAACCCGTGGACGGTAGGCAGGAACTCATTTTTGTCGCCGAGGTGATTCTTGCCGAACTGGCCGGTGGCGTAGCCCCGCTCTTTGAGCGCGGTGGCAATGGTGCAAGCCTCCGCGGGCAATCCTACCGACGCACCAGCCTGGCCGACCGTGGTCAATCCGGTGCGGATTGGCAGCTCGCCGGTGATGAAGTTCGCGCGACCCGCCGTGCAACTTGCTTCGGCGTAGTAGTCGGTGAACAACATTCCTTCTTTGGCGATCTTGTCGAGGTTCGGCGTCTTCCCGGCCATCATGCCCCGGTGATAGGCGCCGATGTTCCACATGCCGATATCGTCGCCCATAATGACAACGATGTTGGGTTTCGTGTCTGCCGCCTGGGCAGGGCAGACTGCGCATATAATGGCAGCCGACGCTATCACTGCGGTCACGACGGACGGACCGTCGTCGAATAGTTTGCGTTTATATTTCATTGGTTTTTTGGAGTTGTTAGTTTTTCCAATCGAGCGGGCGGCTTCCGCGCTACCTCCAGAGATAACGCATCGGAAACCTGCGTGGGACGAACCGGTGTCGGACGGCGTTCCGGTCGCGCGCTGGGGCGATAACTCTCGCCGTAGGAGGGATGCAGAGGAATGAACCTCCTTCGACAACGCGCGATCAACAACACACGTTCCGCGAATTTCGAAATCGCATCTCTTGCCTTAGGAGCAAGACTGGGTCCTTTCATCCGCGAGTGAAACATCTCAGAGAGGTAAAATAGCCGTGGTACCCAAGCCTTCAGGCGCTCGACTACATCCGCAGTCTAAGCGGGGTTAAGGCGAAATAGTTCCTTACGATTCGCAACTCTATGCCATATCGCCGTGAGCTGTATATGGTACCTTGGGACAATGCAGGCAAACGCGCTACTGGCCGAGTTGGGCAAGGGCGTTGCGGAGCGGAGCGCTGGAGATCTGCATCAGTCCCGCAAAAGGGCTATACATCTCCAGGATCAAGAAGATCGCACCTGAAACCGATAGCGCGCAGACAAATAAGGTAGCGAGTGCGGTCGCGTTCCGAGGCGCGAACAGGCCAAAGCTGGCGAAAATCGTGGCCAGCCAGAAAACGAGTACTGCTAGCAACGGCATAGAAATGAAGCTTCCAGCCTGTTCGAACATCGTCCAACGCGTTTTTCCGATATCAACTGCCATGCTGAGCGCCTGTGTTTGGAGCGCGCGCTGTGCGTCGTTCTTTGGCGATAATTCCTGAATTTTATCAAAAAGAACTTCCCCCCCGGCGGCCGTGGGTTCCAGGAGGGGATGTTCCCCAGACTCTTTCGGCCAAAGCTGACCGAGGATGCGGGCAGCGGCCTTGTTTAACAGATCTCGGAGTTCCTTCGTCTCTGGCCCATAATGGGCCAGGACTCGGTCAACCAGGACGATCTTGGCGGACATTTCCGTCAATTCGCTGCTCTGGGTATCGTAAAAATTCTTCGCTGAAGCGATCAGCAGACCCAGCACCAGGGCAGCCAACGTCCCGATCAACCCCATTCCTATCCTCACGGTATCTTTTGAATCAGCGCTCAGATGCTGTTCAGGGAGAACCCCCCGAAGAAACATCCCAAGGAGCGCACCTCCGAATACGCACACGAACACGAGCAAACGGATCACGATGAAATTCATGGTGGCTACTCCTGAAGAGGTGAAGGGTTTTTGGTTTCTTCCTGCATTTCTTGCCTCAGTACGTTCAAAACCTTTTTGCCACCCGTCTCACTCACGCTTTGCGGTCAATGGCTGCTGCCCAGTATTGAGAACAAGACCAACGAACCTATACTCACGAGGAGCAAACGGACCATCAGGAGGTACAGCCGCATAGGGCGCGGCTTCGCTGGGGCAGCCGACGATTGATTGATCTTTTCCGTTCTATTCGGTTTTTCTGCAGAATCACCCAGTGACATGTAACTAATAGCTTGGCGTTATTATCTTCGGTGCTCCGCAATAAGGGCGTCAGCTTGCTTGCTGCTTGGCCCGTCAGTTGAATCCTGGCGTTTCGGCTGCACGTTCCCGTGCGGAGCGCCGTCCGCGGCCAGATTCAAGAGCAGAATGCGTTTCAGCTCGCTGACGGTTTGCGGAAGAGCAAAGGAACCGTGCGGACCGGGCACGATTAACTCCGACTGGGCGCCCGTCAGATGCGAACTCCAGTAGGCGACGACGCCGTCCGAACTGTTCGGGGTATCGCCTCTGCCGCGGTCGCCGACGATGGAGTGGTAAGGCGCATGGATCGCCAGCGTGTCGAGCCCGCGAAGGACCGGGGATCGCGGTGAAAGGCCGTTGATGCCCGTCGGCATGTGTTTGATGCCAACGTCCTTTTCCAGCGTGACCACATCCACGGCGCCACTTAAGAGTTTGCCCGGCAGGCTAATGAGACCGATGCCGAAAGAACCGATCCAGTTAATCGCCAGATCGCTGCCACGATGGGGAACGCAAATGAATACGATTCTTTGTACCCGGGGTTCATGTCGAAGATCAATGCCCGCTTAATCACATGATCGGGCGGAACCTTGGCGTAGAGTCGATCTGCATCACCCTGGAAAACATCGTCCCAAAGTACGCGTTTAGTGTTTACCGCCTGCATCTGGGAAAGCAATCCTCCCATGCTGTGGCTAATGAGCACCATGTTCTTCGTTTTGGGATAGAGCTGATAGACTCGATCCAAACTCTGTCTGAGCTTGAGCGCGGTCAGCAGAATTGGGTCGCCCGTCGGATAGGCAAAGACCCAGAACTGGTAATGGCCGCGTAGCTTCGGATCGGACTCGATAGCGGCGATTGTGGGGACCCACATTTGAGGTATGGACGTCAACCCGTGGATCAGAATCACAGGGATCCTGTCGGGATCATACGGTTCAAGCATGTAAATGCCAGCCCGGTTCTCGTAGTTTGCCGGACGGAGCATCGCCATGAAGCCCAGCAGCAAACCGGGTTCGGGGTAATAGGCCAGCGGAGCGCCGAAGTCGGCAGCCAGAGACCGGGTAGTGCCGGCTATACGAAGGCTTTCCCGTCTGGTGGGATCATAGAGCGAAAGCGTGGCGTTGCGCACCTGCCCGGCCGCCGGAGTTGAGGGCGCGAAATCCAGAGCAGCGGTTACCGGAACCGCCAAGCCCACCAGCGGTAAAAACTGCTTCCTGGGGTCCGACGGTTTGTAGACCCCCACCAGCACTCCGCCCCAATCGTTAATCCGCGCCTCCTGGTGCCTGATCTTCTCGTGTACTTGCCTGGGGGTCCTGAAGAAGTCGCAGTAAGCTGGATCCCAGGTGCCCTCCTTCTGCGAGCCGGCCGCGAAGCGCAACCGGTAGGTGCCTTCGCGGGAAGGGATTGTTTCGGTCCGATTCCACAGCTCAGCGGACGACCGTAACAAGACGGCAACTTCCTGAGATGCAGCATTGTAAATCGAGCGGGCTTCTTCGGCCACCTCGTTGCCCGAGGAAAGGCCCACTGACCGAACGGCCGCATCCGCCGCATCGAGGTAATGGCCAACCGCAGTCTTCGGGTGGGATTGCGTCTTCCGCGCTTCGGCTAGACTCAGCCTGGCATTCGAGACAATCGCTTGGGAGGTCGTTCCGTTCGGCGGTAGCCCCGCTGAATCAGCCGCGCGGCCGTCGAGCACCGTCAAGCAAAACAAAATCAGGACCAGCCCAGTTGCCTCGCGAGGCAAGCCGAATCGGAATGTCGTTTTCATAATCGTAGGGTCCATCTAAGCTAACGGAAACAGTAGCCCGGCTGTGAGCACTAGGAATAGGTGGCACATCAAACAGGTCGTTTGTGGGACATCCGAGTTCGCGAACCGCACAACGGCGGGATAAACGCCCGGCTTAGCGAATATCCCCCTTGCGAGGCGCTCTGCCAGGCCACGGTCGCGTCCGACAGTAACGTCAAAGATCTCGAATTCGCCTCGAGCGCAGACGCCCTTGGCATGAGTTCCACGCCGCAGCGGTCGGCGTTGCTGGGTGGCCGCTTTTGCCTGCATCAAAAGAACTCTCTCGGTGATTTCGCTGATGTCCGCCTCCTCCCGGGCGAGGCTCCGCTCGTTGTCGCTCCCGGTCAACCCGAACCATCGGGTCAAGAACATCATGTGGGTAGGCCCTCCTCGACCCTGGTCGCTCGAGTCACCGAACGCATCATAGTTTGGAGATGAATTTGACTGCGGTGATGCTTGGCAGAAAGCAGTAAGATGCAGCTTTCGTGGTGATGAAGCTTGAGAATCCCGTGATCTTTATCGGGGGCGCGCCATCCGCCTGCGGAATTACGAAAATGCTGTCCGTTGGAACCTGAGTGCCGATCAAAGGGTCCTTCGATTTCGGATGCAATCGGACAGCCCCGGCGAATGCGCTGTCATTTACCCACTGACTCAAAACAAATTCATATTGATTCTCGATGCTCGAGTTGATGAAGTAGCCGAGAAGTCCGCGCTCGATACCGTCGTAGGGTTGCGTCGGATCGTAAGCCGGCCCGTATGGCATGCCGCGACGGATCAGACGGTGAGTATGGTTGCTACCGCCGGGTTGGCCCTGGCCCGTGACTGGCTGGCCTCGCGGGTTGATGCGGCGGATGTGCGCGCCCACGGGACAGCGCAATCCCTTTGGATCGCCTGACCCATCAGGGTCCACGTACTCGAAGTCGTTCAGTTGCTCGGATGGAATCCCGCCCGGGGGGCTATCCGTTTCCGGAGACAGCGCAAGGGGAATACCGTTGCGCCATCGTCCGCAAACCTTGGCGGCAAGCAGTTCGGGATTTATTTTGTCCTTGTTCGATTGCAGGAAATTCTCGAATCCAACAACGTCCGTCTCGATCATCTTGAAGACCGCAAAGCTGCCATTCAGACCGAGCGCTCGAGGCTCTGGCACGAAGTAATTCTCAGCCTCGTCCAGCAGAACGAATAGCCAGGGTTCGCATGGCTGCTGATGATCCGGCTGATATCGTTCCGGACCTCCGCGAATAGTGGTCATGCTGATACCGTCGGTGTAACCGAAGTGGACCCTGGAAGTGAAGACAGGCTTTCCGTCCCTCACCTCCGTTAACGCCATCCCGTCAGCACGCCAGATCTCCCGAAAGGCGTCACCTTCCGCAAACAGGGCGCATATCCGGTCGCCATAGGTCGCCATCGCTTCAGGGCTAATGGCGTGCAACGTTACCAGGACGTGATCGCTCCCCTTCCCAAAGGCACCGACCCAGTTCTGCGGCCCACCGGCACCCGTATCGCCCACCAATTCCGCTCGTTCGGCCGCTCCAGCGATGAATGCGTCGAACGACTTGAACGAGACCGTCGGGACGCGATCCTTGATCTCCAACGCAATCAAGCCGTTCCACGTGATGCCCAGGTTAAGGCAATAGTCGGGCTTACGGCGCGGGGCGTTAGCGGACTTGTCCTCTGGTCCCGGCTCAAACCCGACGTGCCAATCTTCGGCTGTGGTGATTTGCGGCGCGTCGGACTCGTCACCGCTGACGAAGCGTCCGAGCAGCTTGCGCGCTTCCGCTGGGACGCCCACCGTCGAGAAGGAAATGGCGCACCATCGGCATCCTGTAACCGCGGAGAATGAAGCCCTGAATCTCGCCAAGATCCAGGGTGCTCCTCGTAACTGGTCGCGAATGGGCATCCGGCTCGCGGTTTCTCATGCCCGCCTCGCCCGAACAGTCGGCGAAGGAACCCCCCGCTTTCTCTTGTCTGGGGCTCTTGCGCTTTGTTGTCATGGTTCATTGCTATCTCTTCTAGTTGGTCCTCGACTATCGAATCGGAGTCCGATTCGTGCCCTGTTATCGGCGATCAGGGCATGGATGTCCTGAACCGTCAGGCCTGGATACGCCTGGTAAAAACCAATGGGAGCGCGGTTCGCCCCCGCAGCAAAGTCAATGAACTCCTGAAGGTGCTTTCTGCATGGCGAGGGGGGCGTCCTTGGTGAATTTGAATATAAGATCGAAGACTTGTCCGATGTTCCTGGTGAAATCTGCAATGTACTTGTCGAAGCTGCCATCGTAGACGGTAAAGAAGCCGATCTGGTTGTCCTCCAGCGGGACGAACTGCGCGAAATGGGGCGTGCCGACGTTGTCCAGGTCTTTGGTTGTTCCGCGCCCACGGGCACGGAGGAGCAGTTGTACCTCGACGAAGGCAATGTGTGACTTGATGGGCAGGATCACCAGGAATGGGCGTTGTTCGCCTGCACCGCTGACGTCCGCGGCGGACGCCAGGGCTTTGATTTCCCTGGCGGTCACGCCTGGGTAAGCGGTGTAGATATTCAACGGATGGACGAGATGTGCTGCGGTCCATTCGACGAAAGCCTCTGCGTGATCGGCGGCCGGAGTGAAAGGTGGATTGTCGACATGCTCAAAGATCGCATCGAACACCGGTCCGGCGTGCCGCGCCAGATCGGACATCAGCTGACCGAATTCGCCGTCGAAGTCGCCCAGAAACAGCAGAGTCTTCTCGCTCAACACGGTAAAGCGCGAATAGTGAATCGTGCCGATAGTTTCCGCCGCTTGGAACAGCCTCGGCATCAGCGGTGGAAGCTGGTCCGCAAGCACCTTTGCGTCTGCAGGCGACTTCAAGGAAAAGCTGAGAGTAAAGTGGTTTTGGCTCATCGTTTGTTCCTGCTTAATCGTGGTCTCTTGCGAGTGCTTCGGCTGCGGGGTGTTTGGTGTTGTAAGAGCTTCAACCCGACACTAGCCATGCCTTTGGGGACTCGACTGCAGTCTTGGGTTTCAGGCGAGATAATTAGCTAAGCTGGTATTGGTTAGCTTATGCATGGCGCGGTGAGCTGTATATGGTACTTTGGGCCGATGCTCAGCCTGCGCGGTGCGAGCGCGCTCTCCCACATCGCTCACGCCGCAAAGTGGAGTGCTTGACGGACGAGGCAGAGAAACGCCTCGTCGTCGAACGGCTTTACGAGAAAGCCAAAGGCGCCGCCTTCGAGCGCCGCGGCGCGAATCGCGGGTGTTTCCCGGCCGGTCATCATGATCACTTTCGTGTGAGGCGATACTGCGCGGAGCCACGCCTGAACTTGCAGGCCGCTCGTCTCTGGCATCCACACATCGACCAAAGCCAGAGATACGGCGTGGCTGCGGGCGTGCGAGAAGAAAACCTCCGCGTCTTCAAAGCTGTGCGCCTTCAGTCCATCGGAATCGAGCAGTTGCACAATCGAACTCCGCACCGAGGCGTCGTCATCGAGAACGCAAATGGAATCAGGCTGTGCAGGCATTGGATTACCACCTATTCAAATCTAAGTAATGTTCTGAGCTTACGATACCTGCAGTCCGACGCCTATGGTCACTTGGTACCATGCGAACCGGGCGCGACTCCCGCCTCTGCCCAAGCCTCACCAACTTCGTCTCGCCCTCCCTCCCTCTGCCGCGATTCTTCAACCTTTCTGGCGTTCCTTGAAGACCGGCAGCGAGAAATAAACACACGCACCGCCATCCTCGGCATTCGCGGCCTTCATCTCGCCGCCGTGCGAGGTGATGATCGAATGCGCGATGGGAAGGCCCATGCCCATCCCTTCGCGCTTGGTTGAAAAGAAGCGCTCGAAAATCTGCTCTGGTTGTTCCACAGGCAGCCCGCTGCCAAAATCACGAACGCCTACTCGTATCCGGTTGCCGGATTCGCGCTCGCTGCGGATGATCACGCGGCGCTCCGATGCCGGCGTCTCGCGCATCGCCTCGATCGCATTCACCACGAGATTGAGCAACACCTGTTGGAGCTGTACCTGATTGGCTTCGACCAACGGTAACGCAGGGTCGGCCTCCGTAACCAGCGCGCAGTGGTGTCCGAGCGCGTCCGAGCGGACGAATCCGAACACGCTCGCGATGATATCGTTAAGGTTCACGGGGGCCCGCACCTCCTCGCCTTTGCGCACCATTCCGCGAATGCCCCGGATGATTTCACCTGCCCGGTGCCCGTCTGACACGACGGCTTCGAACAGGCTGTCGAGTTTCGGCAAGTCCGCACGCCCTTTGGAAATGAAACGCCGGCCGGCGCTGGCGTTGTTCACGATGCCGGTGATCGGCTGGTTGAGCTCGTGCGCCAGCGCACCGGCCATTTCTCCCATGATCGCGACGCGGCTCAAGTGCGCGAGTTCTTCGCGATGCTGCCGTGTTTGCGCTTCGGCCTGCTTGCGGGCGGAGATGTCCACGATGACGTTCAAAACCAGCGATCCCTCGGGGCTTTCAATGAGGCTGCTCACGATCTCGACCGGGAACTCGGTTCCGTCCTTGCGCCGGGCGAACAAGTCCAGGCCAGCACCACCCATGGTCCCCGCCGCAGTTGCGGCAGGAAAACCCGCCGGATGAGTCGGGGGCTCGCCGCGGAACCGCTCCGGCACCAGGAGGTCGATGCCTTGTCCGATGAGCTCGTGGCGTTCGTAACCAAACAGTCTTTCGCCGCAGGCGTTGACCAGCACGATCTGACCCTGCGCGTCGACCAGGACGATGCCGTTCGGTGAGGCTTCCACGACAAGTCGAAACCGATCCTGCGCCTGCTTGCGCTCGGTGATGTCAATGCAAGAACCGATGTATCCGAGGAACGTGCCATCGGAGGCTAAGCGCGGCATTCCGTTATCCAAAACCCAGCGATATTGGCCATCATTTCGGCGCAAGCGGTATTCCATCGTGAACGGTAGCCGCGCATCAGAGGAGTTAGTATAAACTTCAAAGCAGCGATCGAAATCTTCGCGGCAAACTCCCTCTGCCCACCCATTGCCAAGCTCCTGCTCCAGAGAGCGGCCGGTAAAGTCGAGCCAACCTTTGTTGAAAAAGGTGCACAGCTTGTCCGTGTCCGACATCCAAATCATCACAGGTGCTGTGTTGGCCATCGCGCGAAAACGCGCCTCGCTCTCGCGAAGCGCATCCTGCGCCACTTTTTGCGCGGTCACATCCATCGAGACGCCAAGGAGCCGGATTCCTTTAGGGTCTCCAACGCGTATGCAGTGGCCCCGCGAGCCGATCCAGTGCAGCGTCCCATCCGGCAACAGCACGCGATACTCCATGGAATATTCACCTTGGGTCTCGATCGCGCGCTTGATCGCCAAAGCTCGAGCCGCACGGTCCTCGGGGTGCACGCGCGAGATCATTGCCTCGGCATCCAGTCGCGTGCCCTGCGCAAAACCAAGCAAAGCGCGTCCCTTATCCGTCATCCAAATCTCATCTCTCACGACATCCCATACCCACATGCCGAGGTTAGCGGCTTTGGCCGCGAGGCTCATGCGCTCCTCGCTGTCACGCAGATCATCTGAGAGCCGCGACGCGCGGAACACGTCCTCGCTCAGCTCGTAGCCCATCGCCACCACGATCGCCATAAAGAACAGGCTCGCTGTGATCGGGGTATGAATGATTCCCCAAAAAATCAGTATCGCTTGCACTGTCCCCGCCACGACGAAGAAGACTATGCTGCCACCCACCGACACCGCCTGCCTCCGGTCACCGCGCTGCCAAACAGTGATTGCGGCATCCGCGACAAAGATCACGAGCAACAAAAGGCTCAACTGGCCAATCAGCATCCAAGGGTTGGGAATCCCCTCGGCGACGACGATCCTTTCACCGAGGAAAGAAACGTGTCGCAGAGCGGTGATCTCCCGATAGTTGAGATTCGGACTGTAAAGAAAATTGAGGATCAGCGAAAGCGTCCTCAAGCCGGAGGCCGTCCAAGCCAGCCACAACCGCCCCGCCCGCAGGTAGAGCCGCACGAATCCCACGAGTGACACGAACAGCACCCAGATGGGCACATGACCCCATCGCACCGCCGCTCCGAATGCTCCGGGCGTCTGCGCCCCCATCATCCATAACTCGCATCCCGCGAAGACCGCTGTCGCTACCGCCATCAGGGCAAAAAGCAGATTGGCCCGCGCCTCAGGTCGGCGCCACCAGACCAGCACATGCACTAGAGCCAGAGTGAGGCAAGCGGATGCAATCATCGCCCAAATGATGGTGACCCAGTTCATTGTATCTTAGTGACTTAGAGTTCGGCGCTGGCTAAACATGTGGGGCGATTGTTCCGTTCCGCAAATTCGCTACCGATTGGCAGATTGTGTCCTACGAGCCGGTTATTTCCACTTAAGCAGAAGTACCAATATCCTAACAGTGATTGACCGATGTGGACCAGCGAGAAAAAGACTGACGCGAACACATTTAAGGTTGTTAGCTGATTTGCTCAAAGCCGTTTCTACGATCACAATTCCGGATCCCAAACTTCACTTGATGCCTATAAGGTTCGATTTGTCGCATGACACAGCAAAACTCGCGAAGGCCATGCGTACCCTTATCGGCCTAAGGTACCATATCGGCGGTTAGTCGGAATTTGATACACTTTACCTTCGGATAGGAATCTGGTGCCTGCAGAAGACGTGACGCCAAATACCGAGGACCCGTACGAGCAGTCTACAATTACACATCTACTCATATGAAAAGATCAGTTGCCTTCGCCCGTGATGGTCATCGCGTCACAAGCAGCCGTTTCCGCTGGTATCGCCAAAGCAAGGCAGTCTCGGAAATATTCAATTGGCAATCAGCATTTTTGCGTTTGCTTCTGAATATGAATCTGCTCGTTAGGCTGAGTGTAGTGTCGATATTCATTCTTCCGCTCATCACGGGATGGGCTGGTACGCAACAAGAGCCAAAAGCGGTTGAGCAACCACCAGCCAAGACCACCGAACCTTGGCAAATCACGGTGGGAGCCCCTGGCTGGCTAGCCGGGGTCAGCGGCACCACCGGATTTCACGGAATCAACTCTAACGTCAATGTCGGAGTCGGACAAATTCTCAAGCATATCAACGTTATTTATTCGTTTGGCGGCGAAGTCAGAAAAGGACGCTTTGGAGTCCTGGGTGACCTCCTATACTTGAACGCTCAAGACGGCACCGGTGAGGGGTCAGGTCTGGTGTCGAAGGTAGATCTCGGCCTGCAGCAATTCCTCGGGGAATTCTTTGGTTCCTACCGAGTCATTGAAGGATCCCGCGGTTGGCTTGATCTGTTGGCCGGGTTTCGATACACCTATCTCGGTCAGCAGGTGGGCTTACAAGCCAACAACGTTGCAATCAATACGGCGAGCGCTCAATTGGTGAACCAATTCGCGGAACAACTGTCCACGCCAGGTTCCGACCTGCGAATTCTCATCAATCAAAACATCGTGAATAATCTAACCTCGCTTAGTGGGCAGAATCCGTCATTGCCGGTCGCGCCAATTGCCGGTACGGAACCGGGCAAGATACGGGATGCAGTCCAACAAGTGATCCAAAGCCAGGAACCTGAGCTTGCAGCTGCGATCCGGGCAGATGCTCAAGCCAGAGTCAATCAGTTAAAAGCGCAATTGACAAATCAGGTCGCTAGTCGTGTAACGAGTCAGCTGAACCGAAGTTTTTCCTTTTACGATGGGTGGTTTGATCCCGTAATTGGTTTACGGGGTCGTTTCAATTTGAGTAAAGCGTTTTATCTTACCGCTGAAAGCGATGTGGGCGGTTTCGGAATCGGATCAGATATCGCTGTGCAGGAATACGCCGCATTAGGCTGCCAGATCACTCGTAGCATTTTTGCCGAGGTTGGTTATCGGTATCTTTATGATGACTTTCGCGACACCAATTTCCTCTATCAGCTATCATTACATGGGGCTCAAGTCACCGTCGGGATCAAATTTTAGAAGCCGTGCGCTAACTTCTGATTTTACAGGACGACAAGGTCGCGGTAAGCGGTGCATCTTGTCAATTACCGCGAAATACTTCCGAATATGTCAGGTCGCCAAAGAAGTAATCACTGACAGTTCCATGATTGATCGACAGACAACGAGGCAGTCGTAGTACAGGACATTAGTGCTCCAGGCACTGGCTTGGTGCACTAGCCGTAGTACTGGAATCCCTGCCAGAACAGGGGCCAAGGCTGCCGCAGGCTGTGGCACACAAAAATGTCAGTGTTGCGAATGGTGCTGTTTTCGATCCCGAAGCGATTGCTGACATGACCAGCAATTTGACAAGACTCGAACGCGCTCTGCGCGAATTCGCGCGACATACCTACAACGATCACCGTCTCTGGAGGCGGATCGCCATACCCGCGAAGCCAATGAGAGTTCATCCCGCAGATTGCCCTCGGCAACCTCAGCGCAGGGCCGTACAGATTGATTGCGCCAGCCTGGCCTGAATCGCCCGCGAGGATACCTAAGCGGGATCGCTCTTCGACCGGTAGAGAATCGCGGATGCTGGCGACGGTTTGGACAAGCTCCGGCCATCCGATCTCCTCATTGAAGTTGCCTCCGTTGGCTTTATCAGCGAACCGCCACCACAATGATCCGGGCGGTGCGATTGGCAGAACAATCGCGGCATCTACCAGGGCCCCAATTGCAAGAGCCATCCAGGTAGTCCTTCGGATTACGAGTGCGCGCCGCGAACTCAACGAAGCAACCCACCGCTCGCCCCATACCGCCCCTGCAGCGAGCAACATGGGATAGGCCGGGGCCATGTAGTACCCCCGACCTCTTCCGATCACGAACAGCGCGAAAGGGATAATGAACATCCACCCAATCGGGCGATACCGCTTGCCATCCTGGGTGGCGAACAGATAGAAGAGGCCAGCCAGCCACAATGGGACAGTGGGAGGGTTCGTCGCGATCCAGAACTGGTCGAGCACAAATGTATCGGTTCGTCCGATGCGGATGTCGCGAGCGTGAATGCTCTTCAAGAAGTCCAGCGAGACGAAATGATGCCGGATCTGCCAAATGCAGTTGGGTAGGAAGATCACGAATGCGAGAGCGATGCCGCACCAGAGCCACGGGCTCCGGAGATAGCGCCTCGCCGGCGTGAAAAGAAAGCCAGCGGCAATCCCCACGACCAGAAACATCATGGTGTACTTCGTCAGCATTCCCAGACCAATCGCAGCCCCGACAGCGAGACACCAGCGAGGATCGTCTGAGGCAAGCAGGCGAACCATGAAGTATGCAGCCGCCACCCACCACAGATAGTCGAAGCTGACGTACTGAAAGAGCGTGCCACCGCTAAATGCGACACCGCCGATCGCCGCGGCCAACGCTGCCACGATTTGTGCCTGCCTTCCCCCTCCCAAATGGCGAGCCATCAGGCCGGTGAGCACCAGAACAAGGCCCAGCGCCAGGGCTGCAAAGAAACGCAGCCCAATCAGTGACGGTCCAAACAGAATGAATGCGACTCGTGCAAGGAAGGGCGTGACCGGCGGATACGCGACATAGCCCCACGCCAGTGAGCGTCCGTCATCGAGGGTGGCCAGTTCGTCGTGATGGAAACCATATTGGCCATTGGTGACGGTATGCAGAAGGACTCCGGCTATGGCCCATAGAACCAAGACGGCAAGGTCACTGGATGCGAGCTTTCTCCAACTATCGACTACACGCATGCGTCCTCTTTTTCGGCGAGCAAAACTATCTCTTTGAAGGTTTTCTGGGAGCACCCGAAGAGCGCCGGATGATAAGCGTGGTTTCAAATTTTACCGCTTCCGCAGGGTCGCTCGGATTCTGAAGGCGTTTCAGCACAGCCTGCATGGCTTGCTCGCCCATTTGGTAATGCGGTTGATCGACCGTTGTCAGTGCGGGATCGTACCACTCGGCGATGGCGATGTTGTCGTAGCCGACCACGGCCACGTCCTCCGGGACGCGTCGCCTGAGTTCTTTGAGCTTGGTGATTGAGCCGATGGCCGCCATGTCGTTGGGCGCAACGATGGCCGTGGGCGACACCGCAAGTTCCATCAGGCGAGACATTGGCGGCACGGGCGACGTCGTCCATCGTGAGTTTCGAGCGGCGAGGCATAGCGAAGCGCCGCTGTCTGATTATAGTCGGCATTCACGTCGGGAAGGCTAGGCTTCTTCTTCAGGGCTAAGCGATCGCGGCGACCGGCTCGGCCAGTTCGTCCTGCAGATATCGAAAGCTGCGTTCGAGCGAATCGAAAGGGTCGCCGGGCGTAATGTCTTGTTCCACGATGAACCACTGGCACCCGCCGCGTTCAGCGTCCGCAATGAGGGTCCGAAAGTCCAGATTTCCCATGCCAACCTCTGTCATGAAAGGAATCTCGCCTTGCTTGGGGGCAACCCCAAAATCCTTCAGATGAAGGCTGACTAATTTGTGCCCAAGATTTCGTACCAAGCGCTCCGGATTCATCCCGCCGTATTGCACCCAATAAGTGTCAAGCTCGAATGATAATCCCGGAGCCCTTGAGCGTATCATATCGTAGACCTGCTCCTTACCGATGCGGACAAACTCCATCGCATGATTATGATAAGCCAACGTCAATCCCTCTCGCTTCAAAAATGCGGCGCTCTGCTCCAACCCATCGGCCAATCGCTCGACCTCCAATCTCGACTCGAAATCTACCCCTCGCGGAAAAGCGTACACGCCGATCTTGGCACCTACGATTTTTAGCTTTTCTGCAACCGACTCCGGCCGTTCAAGAATAACTTCTCCGGGTATATGGGCCGCGGCTACTGCAACCCCAGCGGCACCGCAAATTTTTGCAACCTCCTGATCGTTGACGGTTTCTGAATGGATGAGTTCCACTGCGCAATAGCCAAAGCCTTTAAGACGGTCGATCGTGTGCGCAAACGCGGCCGGGTCTTTGAGGTGATCTCGCACTGTGAAGAGCTGTGCTCCGACTTGAGAGAGTTTCATAGCGTTCCGTTTTCTTTAGGTTCAGATTTAAGTTTAAGGTTCCCGCATCAGCCGGGCCATATCGGCGAAAAGCTCAAAGTCTTGAGCAAAGTCGGCAGGACCGGTTTTCGGCGCCTTGTTTTCGGTCACGTTCTCGTAAAACGTCTTCCATTGTGCCACAAACGGCGTGCCGGAGGAATGAAACAAATACGTGATCTCAGCCAAATGGTCTTGCTCCGCTCGGCTCCTGACGTGAGCAAACGCCCTCGCCAAAAATATCCCAACAGACCCTTTCGCCTTTTTGTAAAAGGAGATTCAGTCTGCGCCCTGCGATAAAGCTGTCGCGTTGTTGGCGATCGCCGCCAAGGTAAGATCGCCCATGCAAAGCGGTTGGGTTTGAGACGTCTATGCCCCGGAGGAGGGGATACAGGATTCAAGCCCAGGGTTGAAACCGGGTTTTAACCCTGGGAACCATCCAACCTAGACGTGTCGCCCCGAATGCGCGAAAGTCACGCGGGCCAAACTAACGCGTATTGCTCCCTATTGAAGAAATGAGTGAATACTAACGTTACAATGTTTCTGATCAGATGATTTTCCCGTGGATTGATCAAAAGAGCGGATGATACAGACGCCCCGCGAAAAGCAACAAGAATAATCGCGCGACATCTTCAGCCGCTCGGTGGAGCCGGCTCTCATTCAGAGTGAGCGCCGCTAGCGAGTCGCTCAATGGTTTTTCGGAGGCTCTTCGGCCTGATCTCCTGGTCTTTCCGTTTGCACAGCAAGAATTTGACCGCTCTTGGCGTCAACGCGAATTTCTTTCGCGTTTTTTGATCCGGGTTTCGCAATATAAACGGCCCAGAAGCGTTGTCCTCGTGCGGTCTCCAGTTCCGCGCTACGGATGTTGCCGCCTGGCACTTTGGTCAACGCGATCTGCTCGGCTCTAGCTTTCGTGATCTTACTGTAGTGTTTTGCTTCAATTTTGTCGCTTGCTAGGCCTGACAAAATGCCAAAGGCAGATAAAGCAACAATCAAAATCATTGAACGAAGGAAATCTTTAAGATTCATGGTACAAGTTTGGCTTATCAGAGAGTCTTTCATCTTGCCATAGCCGATTTTTCCTTCCTCGCTTTTCTCGCTGACCGTCGCTTCCGCTTAAATCTCCCACGTTCCAGCCGTTCGCCGCGTTGGAGGGATCCAGCTTTTTCTTCGTGCCCGCCATCGCCGGAGGATAACGACTTCAGCTTGATTGCTCAACGCCGGATATGGGGTATTTTCTACGCGGAGATCTGTGCTTAGGTCGTTAGAGCGCGCCGCCCTATGGGATTAGGTACCAAAAACCGCCAGAAACAAACCGCGGACATTTGTAGACAGCATCTCCGGGAAAAATACCGGGACAAGCTGGAGCTGGTGGAAGAGTTCATCGTTGAGATTGAGGGTTCACCTAAAGACTGCGATGTGACTCGTTGGGGCCGGTTCACCGACATTAAAGACATCAAAAAAGAGATGTTCAATCGCCTTGAAACTAATTTCGAGAACTGGCTCAATCCGGCCCCGCGAGGCAGGGATAGCTAAATTTTGTTGCCTTGAATCAATCCAATCGACCGATACGCATTACCAAGATGAAAAAGGCTTGAACCGCTCTGAACTGGATGAAATCGAGTTCCGCCTGGCCGAGGAGTCGGACTTTCCAACGCTCACCGGTTGGCTCGCGGAGCCCCATGTGCGCAGATTCTACCAAAAGACGCCTGTCACGCTGGAACAAATCGCCCTGGAATACGGTCCGTTCATTCGAGGCGAGGAACCTACCATCTGTCACCTGGCGCACAGCAAGGGCGTCCCGTTCGCCTATCTGCAGTGCTACCGCAACGTGGACTATCCAGAGTGGGCCGACGTCATCGAGGTGAAAGACGGAATCAGTGTGGATCTGTTCATCGGCCATCCGGCGTACCTTCACAGAGGCTTCGGCCGGGCCGCTCTATGCGCGTATCTGCAACGAGTTGCCTTCCCCTGCAACGCCAGCGAGATTCGGGCTTATATCGCCCACGAGCCGTTCAACACGGTTGCGCTCCGGTGCTCTCGAGCGGTCGGTTTCCGCCCGCTGCGCACTTTCCTAGAAGATGGCATAGAGATGGTGCTGCTAGGGCTGACTCACACTTATGCTGGGAAGGTAGATTATGCCCCGAAGGAGCCTACATAGCTCAGCCCGGATTTCAACCCTGGGAACCGCCACCCCCGGCTATGACGCGACCTGAATGGGCGCCAGTTCGAGCGTCGTTGGGTTAACTACCTTCCCGTCTGGTAGTACCACGACCAGAAATTGCTTCATCGGGCTGGCAATCCTCGATTGTTCAGCGCGATCCTTTGCTATAGCAATGTCTTCTCTGGCAATCCCAGCGCGGGTAAAACTTCCGAACCAGACGTGACTTCGGATTATTGAGATTGCGATGACGATCGCGGCAGGGACAACTGATAACAGGATCAAAAACATATGGTATATATTTGTGCGCTTCACCGGAGTGATCGGATGCATTATCAACCCAAGCCGAAAAACATGATCGTGGCGGTGATCCCCATCATTGTTAAAGGTAAGGAAAGTCAATCGGGCTCAACGATTCGCAGACAAACCGGGATGCTGTGTTTTGTTCACTTCACGCACTCCCAGACGTAAGTTGTTTATCGGCCATCTTTTGCCGTGCAATCTGAAGCTCCGCAGCTTCAGAGGCGACAGCCCTCACTTCGACGGTGTGACCGTAGTCGAGACCGGGGCAGCTTTTGGCTATTTCCACCGCTTGTTCAAGACCGTCTGCTTGAATGATAAAGAAACCTGCGACTGCCTCTTTGGATTCTGCAAACGGGCCGTCCGTCACCGCGTTCCTGCCCACAACAATTTTACCGTGATGCTCTAGTGGATGGCCACTTTTGAAATTTCCTTCATATTTTAGTCGCTCAAACCACGAAGTGAATCGAGACATATTGTTCTGGATCTCTTCCGGAGACAGGTCCTTGTGCCAACCAGTGCCTCGGAAGAGCAGCAGGTAATCTGAAGTTGTCGTTTTTGTGGTCATTTTCGTGTCGCACACTTGCTTGTATGCATTTCTCTGCGTATACGACGAACGAGATCACATGATCAGGACAGTTCATGGGATTCTAGCGAAAAAGAAACTGGGTTGGGTGGGTCGAACCAGCTTGATCTCAGGCATTTGTGTGGAGGCGCACGATACCGCGGCCAGGTGACGGTTCCTCCTTGCCCTAGGAGGGCATTGAACCGTCTCGAACAGCCCTTATAGGCTTGCCGATGCGGGCGTTACGACCAATCACCCACCTTGGCGTCCATCCATGTGATCCTGCTGGCCACATGCGAGCAAGCCATCCAGCCGGCGGCGTGGAAGGGAAAAGACGCCCCGTTCTTCCATGGCCAAGCATTCCAGCCTCCGCCGTCCCTTCCCGTTAGGAAGCGCTGTTTTTTTGCTGTGACCCCTGTCATTGTTAACGTAAATGACTCATTATAAACGACTTACTCGTGGAACAAATGAATATTGAGGCGATATCACCAGTCTCACCTTAGCGGATAAGACCCAGCGAAAAACAAGAAAACCATTTACAATTATAGTAAAACACTGCATTAATGACCACTATGGCAGCCATGACTTCTCAGCAACAGAGATGGCCCATCCGAACTGTGGCTCGAAACCTGTCAAATCAAAAAGCTCGCAAAGAACTTGACAAAAAAGTATGAGAGAATTGGTTCAAATCTCGGATCTGATGAGGTCTTTGCAACAGGACGGAGGCATGTGAAGCCAATCTGTCTTTCCGTTCTGCTAATGATTTTGCTAAGTATCATTGAGGCATTATACGCCTGGATACAAATCGATTAGCGACCAAACACGGCTTTTAGCGGCAGAAAGCTGCTACGAAAACTGCCGTCTAAAGGCAGGGTAGCAAGTGCTTACGGAGTGCTGAATAAAGAGGTCCCTCGCTGTTTGGTGTGGGTAATTGCTAAGTTAACTCATGTTTGGGACATCCAGATTAAGCTGACCGGCTCGATGGTAGGCTGCGGTTCTGAAGTAGACGAAGTTTCTAAAGCCACGAGCCATTCGTTTTGCTAGCTGGATGATCCCGTTGACGGCCTCGATTGCGGCGGAGGTCAGCTTGGTATCGAAGTAGGCCAGGATCCCATCCCATAGCTGACGAATGGTCATGGCCAAATGGCGAAAAGACCAGAGGCGGCTGCGCGCTGCCCAACCACACCACCACCGCAGTTCAGCTTCGGCTAGCTGGCGGTCGGAGTTTGCGTAAATGGCTTGGAGAGTCTCACGCAGACTCATCGCACGGCCAAGTTGAGTGTAGTGGCGACAGAGGTCTTTACGATGCGCTTGACGCTCTGGACTGAGATTCCAGGGGTTGCCGCGTAAAGTCCACATCGCCCCTTTGAGCTGGGCTCCCTCGCGCTGCAATTGGAGGCGCACCTCCTCGAGGGCTTTGCCAGCCAGCACCATGACGTGGAACTTGTCAAAGACGATCCTGGCCTGAGGGAAGTATTGGCTGGCCCCTTTCATATAGGAGGTGCTCATATCCATCGCGATCGCCTCGATTTGGGAGGGGTCCCCGCCGTGCAAGCGTAGCGCCTCGGCAAAAGCTCCCAGGGCCTGGACACCGCGTCCCTCGACCATCAGGAGCAGACGTGAGTTCTCAGCGTCCAGCACGTTGGTCACGTAGCGGCGTCCGCGCCGGGCACTGGTCTCATCGACGGCGACCCTTCGTACGGCGCTCCAGTCGCTCTTTGAGTGAGCTTGTTCAACGTAATGCATCAAGACCCGCCACAGCCGGGTATCGTGCTCATCGATTAAATCAGCCATCGCATCGACGGGCATCTCCGCGCTGAGCAGCATCATGAGCGCTTCCATCAAGAGGGTGAAACCGCTGCCTTCCCGGGCCCAGGGGACTGGCACCTGATGGACCCCATCGGTGCGACACCAAGTGCGCGGGACCTTGGCTACCAGCTCACAGCGGTACTGGAAAAAGTTCATATGCCGCCAGCGTCTTTCGATGGTGTCGTGGACTCCACACGAAGCTTTGCAGACCGGGCACTGGAAATGTTCCCCGGGCACGTGCTCGAGTCGTAATTCCAAGCGTTTGGGTTCACCCTCAAAGCGGCATTCGGCCACTCGCCATTGCCGACCCAATCCCAGTGCTGCGGTAAAAAGCTCCTCCGGTGTCATCCCTTCTTATTGAGTCCACGGTCACCCAAATGCAAATCCAACCCCCTCCTGTTTGGCTTCCAGGATAACAGACCAAGAGCTTTTGCGCTTCAGAGGCCCGTAGCGAGGAACGAGCGCAGAGGCTCTCGAACGCAAAAGACAGTAACCTTCCCAGCGCGGAGCGAAGTCTGCTCAAGCGAGAAACGGAATAAATCGAGGGGGAGCAGGCCGTTTATGCCGGATTCGACCTTGAACAGGCGTAGCGTAGCGCTATCACGTGGCCAAACCTAACGAATTTAGTTATCCACAGAAAATAGCGGAGAGCCAATAAAGAAGGCCCATCCGTCCGGCGTGGCTCGCCTGGAAAAGCGTGCCAGGCTTTGCGCAAACGTGATTCAGGCCCAAACCGTTGTTGCTATTGCCGCCCATTTGGAAGGAGGCAAGATTTCCAGACTCGACGAGCTCTGTGGCACGGCTTGCGCGGTGCAGAATCTGCTACTC
Source organism: uncultured Verrucomicrobiae bacterium (assembly GCA_963736745.1). Lineage (GTDB taxonomy): Bacteria > Verrucomicrobiota > Verrucomicrobiia > Chthoniobacterales > JAFAMB01 > JAFAMB01. The sequence goes on from CAVTQD010000044.1 coordinate 172,145, forward strand.
TCCGCCCACCAGCGACGCCTCGGCTCCTTCTGGGCCACCCCGCCCGTCGCGTGCTCCCAGGAATTTAGCGCTTGGCTAGGCCTCGATTCCACCCATTGCTCACTGGGTCTTGTCTTCCTTGGATACCCGAAGGAAACAATTGCCCCTAAATGAATTCGCGTCCCGTTGGGGGAACGCGTCACCTTCCACAGCTCGAGCTCTGGAAAATGAAAGTGCCGCTGGGGCGCCCCGTGGCAGGTGATCTCGAACGCGGCGAACACCGACAGCGGCGGCACGAACTTCAACGCAGGCGGACGCGCTCGAGGTTTCGACGCTTCTTTTTGCCGCTTCTGCGAACGAGCGCTTGCCCATTGGCTTCCGTTGTTTTTGCATTTGCGCCTTCTCTGGACGTGTGGCGTCGGATCGCGCTGGAGCGCGACCCTACCGTGTGGAGCCGGATCGCGCTGGAGCGCCGACCCTACCGTGCGGTGCCGGATCAGCTAATAAAATTCGCCCAACCCAGGGGTTTGTTCGCTGCGAGGATGCCCGAGCCGGCACGCGACGATGCAATACCCGCAGCGGGCACAATCGATGGCCGCCGGCGTCGGTAGGGACGCGCTCCCGCGCGTCCGGCGCTCGAGGTTTCGACGCTTCTTTTTGCCGCTTCTGCGAACGAGCGCTTGCCCATTGGCTTCCGTTTTTTTTGCATTTGCGCCTTCTCTGGACGTGTGGCGCCGGATCGCGCTGGAGCGCGACCCTACCGTGTGGCGCCGGATCGCGCTGGAGCGCGACCCTACCGTGTGGCGTCGGATCAGCTAATCAAATGGTCGATAGTACGACCGGAAGAACTCCGCCGAAGCATCAGCGGGCGCTACGCGAACGCCCAGAGTTGTTTCATTCCGCATACAATGAACGGACTAGACCTTTAGTTCTATTTACAACCAGCGGTTGGCATGTTGATTTTATTTCATGGACACCGCCACTTACGCAGCCACCGCAATGCTCCCCCGGAGTGTGATTCAAAAAACAGAGCACCCGCTTGGTCCTGAAGTCGACTTTTTGCCTTTCGATTTGTCTGAGATAACGCGATGGTGGGTTTGGCGATTTTACACCACCGGTCCGTGCAATGACATCTGAGCGGACTTTGGACGATCAATCGCAGACCTATTGGGGCGGCGAATCGACTTCGCATAACGGGATATTTCATGCCATTGCGCAGATCGACGAGCACATGGTCGGAGTCGCTTACCTGGATAACGCGGGATAGCGGAGGCCTGATCACGGCGGCGCGGTCAAGACCAAGAGAGCCGGGAAGGCGGGAGCGAACCCCTGGCTCAGCTCCGATCCGGTGGATGTGGAAAACTGGGCATGGTAATTAGAAGATTTTAAGCAACACGGAGCCCGTCTTTGCCGAGAACTTCGAAGTGACGGGCTTTCACCTACTGCCGTAAGTGCGTGTTATCTGATCCGCTGCGACTTTCCATTCTCCACTCTCTTTGACCCACGTGCGTGTTACTTGGAAAGTTCCGCTTGTGTCGCGACCAACAAATTGGGACTTCACAATTGCTTTAAAGTTAGCCACTGCAGAGTTCCCGCGAATCCGGATGTGGAGGTCGCTTATGGCTAAGGAGGTAATTTTGAGCTTGCCGCTCGATCTCCTTTTTGAGACCTGCTCTCTGCTTAGTACGGTACCATTTGCCAGCGTACTCGTGTATCCGTTGGCCAAGTGCTTTACGAAAAGGGCTGCGTCGCCATCCAAGGATGCTTTTGTCATTTCTTCCCGCACTTGGACGATCTTTTCCTGCTCCATGTCCCTCGGCACAGACCCCTCGCTCTTATGAGCTGCGATTGCGCTCGTGAGCAAGGTGGCTAAGATCAACGGTCTAAATCGGGTCAACCGCATTTGGTATCTTTGTGAGTTATAGTGCGCTCTGAAAATAGCTGTCAATCCAAAGCCTGATCGGCAGCCTTGGAAAACGACTATGAACCGATCGCTATTCTACCACTGATGGAAGTGTTTAGACATCAGAGTTCAGGTCCGATCGCGTCCCTTCACCTGTTTCAGAAAAGTGTCCCCAATAGTTGCGGCGACTTCTTTGACAACAGCCAATGGTCTGATCCGAGTCCAATTTGATTCCGAGCCGCGTGCAAAGGACAAGACCCAACTGAGATGTCGCGATTTTGGAGATTAAAAACAAGACGGACTTGAGGATCTCTGTCGTTTCGCTGGAACGATCGAAGCATCGACGGGTAACTTCTGTGACCATTGCGATTGAGGAGCAAAGGGCGACTGAACCTGTGAAATCATGCCGAGCCACTTCCCGCCGTTCTCCCCAAAGTCGCTAGTTGGCTTTCTGCAAAAGTCGGTTGCAACACGCCGATGTTTCACCTTCGACCGTTCCTTCT
>CAVTQD010000045.1:0-52619 GCA_963736745.1 uncultured Verrucomicrobiae bacterium
AGGCCATGCTGTCGACATGGAGGCTCTGAGCACGAGCCGGAATCGCTGTTGAGGATCAGACTTGTTCGTCGAGTACGGGCACAAAAAGCAATTAAATAAAAGGAGATCGAATGGATAAGACACTGTCAGCATATCGGGAGCTAGGGCCGAAGCGTTATCGCGAAACATCTGGCCTCTATTACGAAGACTTTGAAGTGGGCGACATCTTCGAACACCGGCCCGGGAGAACGATCACGGATGTAGACAATATCTGGATGACGCTGCTCACCCTGAACGTGCAGCCGGTCCATTTCGATGCTGCCTACGCGGCGAAGACGGAATGGAAGAAGCTGCTGGTGGATAGCACCTTCACGTTCGCTCTTCTCACCGGCATGAGCGTCCGCACGGTGAGTGCCAAGGTCGTCGCCAACCTCGGTTGGGACAAGGTAAAGGCAACCCATCCGGTTTTTGCCGGTGACACGCTCTACGCAGAATCCACTGTAATTTCGAAGCGCGAGTCAAAAAGCAGGCCGAATCAAGGAATCGTCACGGTCTTCACGCGCGGCATCAACCAGGACGGTGTGGAAGTGATGAGCTTCGAGAGGACAATGCTGATTTATAAATGCGGACACTCACCGGAAGCCGCTGCGAACTACTAATTCTATCCTATCCTGAGTTAACCTTAAAGAAGGAAGAGAAGCGTTGCGCGCAGGCCAAGCCAGCTCATTGCAGAAATAATCGGCATATGCCTGAGTTTTTGGCTGCTCCCTGCTGCACGTTTCGGAATTGAATGCCATCGTGGAAGGCCAAGCCCCTTTATGAGCGGGCGCTGGCAATCGCTGAAAAGGCCCTGGGCCTTGACACTTCCCGCCGATCCGGAACGGATTTCGGCTTTCGGAAGGTAGAAACCGATCAGCGATGGGGATGTTCCGGTGGTGGGTATCGAGGATGGCCAATTCGAATTGCGGGAGTCGAGAGGGCCAATCGTTAGAGAATCACACAAATGGCCATTACGGGTTGGGCACGGAATCTCAGAGAGGAAAAGCCTCCTTAATTAACTCGCTACCCGAAAATTCTGCATGCGGACGGTTGCTTGCGCCGGTCGTGCGGCAGCTGTCGTCGTCGTTGATGTGATCGCTAGGCGAGGGGAGGGTGGTGCCGAAACGGCGACAAACCCCATGAAATTACGTTCAGTCGTTTTGCCTGATTTTGTGGAGCCGATGAAAGCAAAGCTCGTCGCCGCGAGGCCGGCCGGGGATTGGAACTATGAAATAAAGTTCGACGGCTATCGCGCTCTCGCGCTGGGCGACGGCAGCGAAACACGAGTCCTATCTCGCGACGAAAAAGATCTGGGCAAGAAATTCCCGGAAGAAGATTCGATTGCCGCGCTCGATGTTCAGGACGCTATCATCGATTATGCCGCATGCGGCATAATGCTATGCCGTATTCCGTTTTACGCCGCACCGAGCAAGGATTTTCCTCTTGCGAGGCGCTCTTCGGTGCGGCATAAAAACGGCTCTTCCGCGAGGAGATCTTCTGCGTTTCGCGGATGCCGCCAATCGGCGAGCCGGACAGACTGCGGCTTCCGAAGATGAGACCGAAAGCGGAGACGGGCACGGCCATTGCCTTCTCGACCGGCTTTTCCCTAGGGAGAGCTTTTCCGGTGATGAGTTATTGCGAAATCGAGATTTGCATCATCCCTTGCGGCTTTGACAGCGGCCTCTGAACGCATAAAAACATCACTCAGCACATCTTCAGAGAGGGGACGCCATGACCAGCCAAGGTGCGTCGGGCCAATTAGCGGGTAACATCGATCTTCTAGTACAACCCGCTCAATCCATATAAATTACCCGGTCAAAGCATTTCTTTACAACATTACATAAGGCCATCACTTCGTAATCTAAGGAGGAAATATGACGAATAATGTTTGGTTCATCACCGGTGCCGGGCGCGGCATGGGCTTGGACATCACTAAGGCGGCGCTGGCCGCTGACCATAAGGTTGTTGCTACTGGCCGCAATACGGACAAGGTGGCCCAGGCTGTCGGAGAATCCGCAAACCTGTTGGTCGTGAAATTGGACGTTACGAACCCTGCCAACGCTGAATCCGCAGTTAAGGCTGTAATTGACCGGTTTGGCCGTATTGATGTGCTGGTAAACAATGCAGCAAGTTTTTATGCAGGCTATTTTGAGGAGATTACGCCGGAGCAGATGGGTAAGCAGTTGGCCACCAGCCTTATCGGGCCTATGAATGTCACCCGCGCCTTCCTTCCAATCATGCGCAAGCAGCGTTCAGGACGAATTATCTCTATCTCGTCGAGTGCGGGCCTCACCGGTTTTGAGTACTGCACGGCCTACTCCGCATCGAAGTTCGGCCTTGAGGGATGGATGGAAGCGTTGCAGGCCGAGGTGGAACCGTTCGGCATCCAGACCATGGTTGTCAACCCGGGCTTCTTCCGTACCGAGCTTCTCACTGAGAACTCAACGAATTACGCTAAGACTTCCGTTGAGGACTACAAAGAGCGCAACGCGCAGCAGCATGAGTTCTGGAAGGCACAGAACGGTAAGCAGTCCGGCGACCCGGCCAAGCTCGCTCAGGCGTTGATTACGCTCACGAGCCAGAAAGAGTTGCCCCGCCGCTTCATTGCTGGCGCTGATGCCATTGGTACCGCAGAGCAGAAGATCGCCCTGCTTCAGCAACAAATCAATGCATACCGTGAGTTGTCAACTTCCCTCGCATACGACGACGCATAGCCGCAAATCCCCTGAGCTGGTGAGGCTGACGAGGAGCTCTGCGGCCTGTTGTTCGGCACCTGCATCGTTAAATTTCCTTTTTTGAGGTGTCCCCTCTTCTACCGAAAGCATTGAACCTCTTGCCCGCGGCGATGCTGCAAATCCGCACCGGACCTCAGGACGGACGCTATTCGCGTTCTCAAGTCGCTACAGTCAGGGATGGATCCCAATCATATTCCATTCAAAACCATCGAGTGCGGGCCGCTGTCTCCATATATCGATTCCTAAGGGCTGATTCCAGGCGTTGAGCCTGATCTGACCGAACGCCGTCGCCGCGATGACCAAGACGACGGCAACGCCGAGTAACACAATCTTGGTTCGCTGAGGCGAAGTTATTCGAAACATCATCAGCATCTCGGACACAAGGGGCCCCCCGCCTCGCGGCCCTGCCCCGGACGCTAATCCATCCGACGATTTGCCGGAGCGATCAGCCATTGAACTAGCTTTCATTTTGATGAGGCTTACCTCAATAAGGTTTGCCAAACAATAGGGCTGTTTGGAGTCTCGCTAAGCAGTTTTGACCCACATTGCGCTCATGAATAAGGACAGAAAAATCGGTAAGAGCTTTCCGCTCGGCGCGACGGTGTGCCCGGACGGTGTGAATTTCAGCGTTTTCGCAAAAGGCGGTGAGGCCGTGCAGTTATTACTGTTCGACCACGTGGACAACGCGCAGCCATCGCGAACCATCACACTCGATCCGGTTACTAACCGCAGCCGTCACTATTGGCATGTCTTTGTGCCTGGGATCGAAGTCGGACAGATTTACGGTTACCGAGTAGAGAGAGCCGCGCTGGAGCGCGAACTGCGATTCGATCCGCGAAAGGTGTTGCTCGACCCGTACGGCCGTGCAATTGCGCGCTCTGCGAATTACAGCCGGGTGGCTGCGACAAAGCCCGGCGATAATTGCGCCACCGCCATGAAGAGCGTGGTTACAGACGTGAGCCGGTACGATTGGGAAGGCGATGAGCCGCTACGGCGGCCGTTCTCGCGCACAGTAATTTACGAAATGCACGTTGCCGGCTTCACTAAACATCCCAGTTCCGGTGTCGATCCGGCGAAGCGCGGCACTTACGCAGGGTTGATCGACAAGATTCCTTATCTTCAGGATCTCGGCGTAACGGCCGTGGAATTGCAGCCGGTTTTTCAGTTCGACGAGCAAGATGCCCCCGCCGGATTAACCAACTACTGGGGGTACTCGCCGGTCTCCTTCTTTACTCCTCATTCCGGATACAGTTCGCGCAGTGATCCGTTGGCCGTGCTTGACGAGTTCCGGGATATGGTCAAGGCATTCCACCGCGCTGGAATCGAGATCATTCTCGATGTGGTTTACAATCATACCGCAGAAGGCGGAGAGAACGGGCCAACCCTCTGTTTCAAGGGCTTCGCCAACGGGGTCTACTACATCCTGGATCGGAGTACGGGCCGGTACGCGAATTACACGGGCACCGGGAACACTCTGAATGCCAATGAACCCTTTGTGCGCCGGTTGATTCGCGACAGCCTGCATTACTGGGTCGAGGTTATGCATGTAGACGGCTTTCGCTTCGATCTGGCATCAATCTTATCCCGGGACGAATCCGGGCGCCCGCTGGCAAATCCACCCATCCTGTGGGACATCGATTCGGCTCCCGGGCTAGCCGATACCAAACTGATCGCCGAGGCATGGGACGCGGCAGGACTCTACCAGGTCGGCTCATTCGTCGGCGATTTCTGGAAAGAATGGAACGGCCGATTCCGCGACGATGTGCGCAGTTTCATGAAAGCGGACAATGACACGGTCACGCGTATTCCATATCGGCTGTTCGGAAGCCCGGACATCTACGGGCGCGCGCAACGTGAGCCTGAGCAAAGCATCAACTTCGTAACCTGCCATGACGGCTTCACCCTGAACGATCTGCTCTCGTACAATCTTAAACACAACGAAGTCAATGGAGAGAACAATCGCGATGGTATGGATGCCAACCTGAGTTGGAACTGCGGCATCGAGGGTCCGAGCGACGATCCAGTCATCGAGAGGTTGCGCAACCGGATGGTGAAGAATTTTCTAGCTCTCACGCTGCTTTCTGTAGGCACGCCAATGCTGCTGATGGGCGACGAAGTCCGCCGCACTCAGCGTGGAAATAACAATGCGTACTGTCAGGACAACGAGATCAGTTGGTTCGACTGGTCACTATTGGAAAAGCACCGGGACATTCACCGGTTCGTCAAAATATTGATCGAGATCCGCCGCCGGGAGACTGAGAGGACATTGCCTAACCTGACGCTCAATCAGTTGCTGGCGCGGGCTCGTCTGGAGTGCCATGGTGTCGAACTGCATAGACCCGACTGGAGCAATCAGTCTCACAGCCTGGCCATCGCCGCGTCTGCAGTTTCGGCTGACTTGGATCTGTATTTGGTCCTGAATGCATACTGGGAACCATTGAGGTTCGAGTTACCGCCCGTTCCCGAGGCTGATCCAGGGGCCTGGCGGCGTTGGTTAGACACGTTTCTTGAAGCGCCCGATGACATTTGCCCAATCTCGAACGCCCCCCTGGTAGCGGGTTCATCTTATCTGGTGAACCCGCGTTCCATCGTGGCCCTCGCACGCATTGCCGAGTAGAATTAAACTCGGATTCCGTAGATGAAACGGTCTGTAGACTGCGGAGATTCCACAGACTCAATGCGTTGCCTGTTGAAATTAAGCACCGGAAATAGTTTCAGCTATGCGGATCATTTGGTCTCGAACCTAACATTAGGGTTTCAAATGTTGTGATCGGACAAAGGAATGGTCTTATGACCAAGCCCGTGGAGTGAGCAGTGATTGGTGAGCCGGGTGAAAAGTGATCAGCAAACTAAAGAGCGTGGCTGGTCGATGGGGACAAAAATCGCCCGGCGTTCAACGCTGAGTGCGTTGTCGGCGATCGCGGCGCTCACGACGCCTGGAAGTAAGGAATTTCAGGAACGGGCGTCTTGGAACGATGTTCGGAAGCTCCACCGAATTGTCCTTGCAGCTTGTGTTTGTGTCCTACTTTCGGCCTGCGCGCACCTGGTCACGATTTCTTACCCTCCAGAAGCCGTTATTCATCCTATATTTAATCAGCGCTTCACGACTTGGGAAAGCGAACGTGTGCAGGTGGCATTAGCGCCATCGTTGCGCGGCGAGGCATTAACTTACTTGGGTAAAAACGATCAAGCACTGTTGGCGAATTTGGTTCGTCAACGAGGTCTTCATCATGAATACGGGGTCGCCGGCAAAGGAACGCCGCTCGTTGTCTACAGCAATAATCCGGTAGTTACCCCACGGGAAAAACATTATCCCGGTTCCGGCATCGCCCTTGGCGTAACCGCCGTAAAAGAAGATCGGCCGGGGCAGGTGCCACTGCTCAAGATGTATGACACCTTGGATCCCAGCGTCGTCCGATGTGCTCGCGGGCCGAATCCGATCGCGGCTAATTACACGGCCACGTTGGCGGTACTCCTTTCCCACTCCCGGAAAGTGGCCAGCAGCTCGGCGAGCGCTTTTCTTCGGCCCGATAACCCAAGGTTTGCCACCGGCGTTTACCTGATACATCCGTACGATCCAAACAAGATCCCGGTTCTGTTCGTTCACGGCCTGATCTCTTCTCCGATTTCATGGCAAAACCTGACCAACGATCTCTGCTCGGACCCAGCAATTCTCCAGCATTATCAGCCCTGGTTTTTTCTGTATCCAACTGGTCAATCGGTGTTGGAGAGCGCTCAACAGCTAAGAGAGGATCTGCTAACGACCCCAAGATTATTCGATCCAAAAGGGACCGCCGTTCCATCGCATCACGTCGTTGTCATTGCCCACAGCATGGGAGGAATCTTGGCGCACACATTGGTTTCTGATAGCGGCGATGCACTTTGGAATTCATTCGCGGACAAACCATTCAACGGTTTGTCACTTCGCCCCGAGGAAAAGAAATTGATCTCAGGAGCTTTTTTCTTCCGGCATCAACCCTGTATCGATCGCGTCATTTTTCTCGCAGTGCCACACCGAGGTAGTCGCCTGGCAGCAGGTACTTTGGGTACAATCGGAAACCGCCTAATTCGGCGGCCAAAAGCGGTGGCTGAAGCGATGCTAGAATTGACTGCCGACGATCCGGGCGTAGTGCGGCCTTACTTTGCCAGACCGAGCGCCCGAAGCGTTCCGACGAGTTTAATTTCACTGGCGCCAAATCCGTTGTTGGATAGTCTGGCCGCTCTACCCATCCGAGTCCCTTTCCATAGCATCATCGGTGATCGAGGACTTGGTGGCGGGATGCATAGTTCCGACGGCGTTGTACCGTACAGCAGCTCGCATCTGGCAGGTGCAGAATCCGAAAAGATTGTGCCGGCTGGTCACCTGGTTTTTTCTAATGACGCCGCTGTCATCGAGATCAAGCGGATTCTGGGGGAGAACCTCACTGGCAAGCAGTAAAAGCGCAGAGCGTTTGTGGCCGAGGGGAGGGGAGGGTGGAGTAGGGAAGCGCTCAGGCCATCGGCCAGGTAGCCACGTTGACTTTTGCGATTAATTCCCAAGCGGTCCCAAACGGTGAGTCAAAAGGGAAAAGTGCCAGTTAAAACCGAGCACGAAGGCTGAGGTCTTCTGGCATGAAACGTTGCTGCGATATTCGGTTGCCATTTATGAGAAAGGCATATCAAAAAGATGAGTCCGATGATCATATTTTCTCAGCCAGTTTTTCTTCGAGTTTGACATCGAGGTCCCAGCAAAACAGCGCACCTTTCTCATTTGCGCCGGGGATGAACATTTTGAGAGCTTCGATCAGATAGACCAGCTCACTCTTCAGCTTAAAGGTGGTGATAAGGGATCCAGATCCCGATTGAAAGCCAGGATAATTTCTCTTCAGTTGACAGAAACGAGGACAGCGTAGCCTTAGCAAACAAGACCCCCCGTCTCGTCAGAAAGCCATTTAACGCTGTGTGCTTCGACGGCCTTTTATGTGTGATCCTCTTTAACATTTCTTGTTCCTTCCGGAAGTTTCTGTGGCAAAGGCAGTTAACGCTCGCTTGATAGAGCCAGTTAACCATTTCCGGACGATCGACATCGGGACCGTCCTTTGATGGCTGCCCAGCCAGCGAAGGTAGTGTCGCCCCCTGGTTTAAACGCTTCATCTCGCGATTAAACTTATAGAGGGCGTTTTGTACATGGTGATCGATAGGTAGCATTTTGGTCTCTTTCGTTTTATTTCTTCGCGCGAAGATCGTACGCGCTTGCCGCCACCGAAATTACTTTGTTGGTTGCGAGCTGAAACCCCAAAGGTTTCAGCTCGCCGGGCCGGACGCGGAGGTCGGGCCGTCAGCGGCCAGTAAAGGTGGCTTAAGCCTCGCAACCTCAAGGTGGGCTTCAACGGCCTGCGTTCCCCTTCCGCAGTCGCGACACCGAATCTAAGGTCTTCAGGAAATCGGCCACCAGCGGCGAAGGATGGGCCTTGGACCACGCCGCCACCAGTTCGACCAGGGGAAAACCCACGCGGCGGGCCACGACCCGGGCCGCGAGCGAAGCCGAGCGCAGCCGCGCCATGGCTTCCTCGAACAGAAACTGCGCCTCCAGCATGATGCCTTCGCCGGTGGCTACCAGGTTGATGAGGTCCGTATGGTCGCTGCCTTCCGGTCCCAAGCGGGGGCGAAATTTGCCTCGCCGGCGACACTCACGCACCAGGTGCATGGTGTAACTTGGGTTCTGATCGGCTGAAAACCGGAGAAACACCTCGCCAGAAAGTTTTGAGAGCGGGATGGCCTTATCCGGCCGATCGGCGTCAGCTTGTGTCGCGAGCGGGTGCCCTGCCGGCAGCAGCACCATCAGGGGAGAGCGGAGCACCGGTTGCGCCTCAATCTGTTTGGCAACCCGTCGACGCAAGAGCAGGTCAAGAGTCGGCACGAAGGCAAGGTCAAGCTGATCGGCGAGCAACCCGTCCAACTGAGCCTGCGGGTCCATGCCGAACAGAGAAATGCTCACGTTAGGGTGAGTATCTTTGTAGATGGACAGCGCTTGCGACAGGAAAGAAGCGGTGAAGGAGCCAAACTTCCCAATGCGAAACGGCACCGGCACGGCCGAGCGTGTCGCCTTTCGGGCCCCGGCGATCGCTCGCGCTGCGGCTTCTAACGTCTCGCGGGCGCCGGGCAGGAAAACCTGCCCGGCGCCGGTCAGACGTACGTGATTCCGGCTCCGGTCAAACAACGGCGTCCCAATCTCCTCTTCAAGGTCGCGAATCTGCTTGCCTAGAGGCGGCTGGGCGATGTGCAGCCGTTTAGCGGCCTTACGAAAACTTAGCTCCTCAGCAACGGCGACAAAATAGCGCAAATGCCGAAGTTCCACCGATATTGGTTGCCGCCGAATCCACACGCGTGCAACAAAAAAGTAGCCGGCGGCCGGTAGTTACCCTCGCTAAATCACTCGCAGGCCCTCGGTAGGAGAGGGCAAAACACGAGTGGTTCATCGATTAACTCACGAGGTGCTTGTCCTGTTGTTAGGCGGGATTGAACCGGCGCGCACCCAACGCAAGATGCATCCCGCGTCGTTCCGGGATAAGCAGCGATAGGACAGGACGCGGCCCGTAGAAGATTTAATCAATCACGATCTTCTGGCCCACGTTGATGCCGCCCTCTCGGACGGTTGCTGCTTTTCGGTGTGCGCCCAATAGCAGACGCGGCCGAGATAATATGGGGCGAGCGGATGCTCAATCGCCGCTAAATGCAACCGCAAGCGATGGAGCGCCCCATGCCGCAGCCGAATGACCTGAGGAGATCGCTGCTCGCCGGCGAGGCACGAACGCCTAGCATTCAGCAGCGACACGCTTTCGATATTTCGATAGCGCTGGTGGGCCCCCGGAAGCTGAAGAACGATCTGCGCCGGCACTCGATCAAAGAGATCGGTTCACGCGCGACGATATTCGACTTGGAGGGCTCGGGAAGAGAGAAGCGAAAGTTCTTCGTGGCAAGCCTCACTGAAGTCGCGCAAAGGGTCCAGCGCGCCGCTCTCCATCATCGCGCGCACCTCTTGGAAAGATTTGTTTGGTAAGACATAGGTGTCGACGATCATTCGAACGACCTTGTCTGCCCGTTCGGCGATGCCGGGGTTGGAGACGACCCTCATTTTGTTGATCGAAGCGTAAAGGCTTATAAGCGGTGGAATTTCGGCCTGATCGTGAAACAGCGCATCCACGTATAATTTCGAAGCCTCTTCAATGAATTGCTGGTAGAGCTCTTGCCGTCTTGTCTTTTCTTGCAAGAGCCACTGTACATTCGCCTGCTGACGCTGCGTAATCCACGCTGCCGCAAAAGTTGTCAGTCCTCCGATTAGCGAACCGGCCAAAGCGGCAAAGGCGGAAACATAACCGGCATTCATGTCGTCCCCAGGTTTAGCAATTTAGTTGTCGTGCATTCCCCGAATAAGAATCCGCTGGTTGGCATCCCTAACGTCAACGGGCAAATCTGCCGGGATACGGCTGCTCCTGGCCCGACTGCCTTTCTGAGCGGCCATCCGGAGACAGGGATCGATGGAGTTCGTGTTTTTTCCGAATTCAGCGTTACAGTATTTCGCTTTCGAGGTCGCTTCGTTGGCGGATCTGCACGCCTTACCAGCGCGTCGTCGATAAGGGTGTGCCGATCAAGCGGTCCGTCAACCACCGCGGTCGCTCTCGTTCTACTTCGACGACCCCGAGGGGCACATGATTTAGCCCACCCGGAATCCCCTTCAAGAGCGTCCCGCGCCACGGCGAACCGATTGATCTGATGCAACCCGAGGAGTCGCTGCGGCGAGCCATTCTCGACCGAACCTAAGTCTTGTGGCCTCATGTCCATGTTGCTTTTCGTACCTTGATTGGAATTCAACCGCGCAGAGGGCCTCGCCTTCGCCATCCGTTCGATCTAGCCACTATTCGAGATCTGGCCGCAGCGGTATGGTGTCTCCCGCTTTCAACGGACACACGGATTCATGGAGCGCCCACCCAGGTAGTGTATGTGCGATCCTCGCATGGAATCGACGTTCAATAATCGCCCACCCAGTATGTTCAGTCTCATCCTGAATCCGCAAAACTTTACCGAAACGTTGCAGATCGAAATCCGCGACATCGTGATCGCCTTGCCATTGAAGGCTTACGCGCAATGTATCTGGTGCACTGTCTACGTCTACGCTCAAAACCATTGCTTCATTCGCGTCCGCATTCCTGTCTTTAGAGAGTCCGCGACCGAAGTTCAGAGTCATATCGCTCTCCTTTGCTAAAACAATTAGGCCTGGATAGCGCGAAAAGTCTTTACCATTTTTGGCCAGAAACGTGCCCCGATTGCGCTGCAAAATCTGCCCACTTGAATGCGTGTGGCTTGCACGGAAGTCCGAAACTGGGTGTGGTCAGAATAGTGCTTTGATCAGCTACCACTTGCTGCAACTAAATTGTTCGTTTCGTTTATCAATATGGATTCATCCGAAAAAACTTCATTAGAAGCGGTCGAGGACGACCGCACCGGGTTAAGTGTACCGGCCCTCAGAAGAGCTTGTGCCGACAACCTTTATTACGTTCAAGGCAAGTTTCCGGCGATCGCAACAACAAATGATTTCTACATGGCGCTCGCATATACCGTGCGCGATCGTCAGTTGCATCGTTGGATTAACACAATTGAAACGTACCTTAAACAAAAAGAGCCGAAAGTCGTCTGTTATCTATCTGCGGAGTTTCTACTTGGGCCGCGCCTGGGAAACGCTCTCATTAATCTCGGTATCTACGATCAAGTCCGCCGGGCTATGGAGGAATCCGGGCTGGACCTCAAAGAATTGCTCGAACAAGAAGCCGAGCCGGGCTTGGGCAATGGGGGATTGGGTCGGCTTGCCGCCTGTTATATGGACTCCCTCGCAACACTGGAAATCCCCGCGATCGGCTACGGTATCCGGTACGAATTCGGCATTTTTAGCCAGGAGATTCGGGATGGTTGGCAAATCGAAAGTGCGGACAAGTGGCTGCGCCTGGGCGACCCCTGGGAACTCCCACGTCCAGAATCGGCCGTCGATGTGAATTTCGGCGGCCATACGGAAGCATATACTCAAGATCAAGGCCGCTATCGGGTGCGCTGGATTCCTGCGCAAGTAGTCAGGGGTGTCCCGCACGATATGCCAATCCTTGGATATAAGGTCAACACGGCCAATACTCTGCGCCTCTGGAAAGCGGAAGCACCTGAATCCTTCAGCTTTCAAGAGTTCAACCTGGGAGACTACTACGGTGCCGTCCACCACAAGGTTGTGACAGAAAACATCACCAAAGTTCTCTATCCTAATGATGAGCTCATTCAGGGGAAGCAATTGCGGCTGGAGCAACAATATTTCTTCGTTTCCTGTTCTCTGCAAGACATGATCCGTATCCATCTGCGCAGAGGAAAAACCTTGGACACGTTCCACGAAGCATTTGCCGTACAGCTCAATGATACCCACCCATCGATCGGGGTTGCTGAACTCATGCGTTTGCTCGTAGACGAGCATCAGATTGCTTGGGATGCGGCTTGGGAAATCACCCGCAACACGTTTGCCTACACCAACCACACGTTGCTGCCGGAAGCCCTGGAAAAGTGGCCGGTCAGCTTGTTTGGCGGCCTACTGCCCAGGCATCTGGAGATTATCTACGAGATTAACCGTCGTTTCCTGGACGAGGTCCGCCTTCAGTATCCCAACGACACGTCGCGGGTTGCCCGGATGTCGCTGATTGATGAAAGCGGCGAAAGGTACGTCCGGATGGCTCATCTTGCCACTGTCGGCAGCCACGCCATCAATGGAGTGGCCGAACTACATTCAAAGCTTCTTCAAGAGACAACGCTGCACGAGTTCTTTGAACTTTGGCCCCACAAATTTCTCAACGTGACCAATGGCGTTACCCCGCGCCGATTCGTGGTCGCGAGCAATCCTCAACTCTCGCACCTGGTCAGCAGCAAAATCGGAGATAGCTGGATCAAACAGCTGCACGAACTGCGAAAGCTGGAGCCATTTGTTGAAGACGCTGGATTTCGGATTGAGTTTCAAAAGATCAAGCAGGCCAATAAACAGGAACTAGCTGCCTACATTCAAAAACAGACGGGCGTTGTGGTTAACCCGGAAACCATCTTTGATATTCAGGTGAAACGGTTGCACGAATATAAACGGCAACATTTGAATGTGCTGCATATCATCACGCTGTATAATCGCATCAAACACGATCGCAATACTGAGAGCGTGCCCCGCACGTTTATCTTTGGCGGCAAAGCGGCCCCAGGATATTTTATCGCGAAGCTGATCATCAAATTGATTAACTCTGTGGCGGAAGTTTTGAATAAAGATCCAGACGTACGCGATCTCCTCAAGGTAGTGTTTTTGCCCAACTACAACGTTAAGCAGGCTCAATGGATCTATCCCGCTGCAGACTTGTCCGAACAAATTTCCACGGCAGGCTATGAAGCATCTGGGACAAGCAACATGAAGTTTGCCCTAAACGGGGCGTTGACGATTGGGACGTTGGACGGCGCCAACATTGAAATCCGCCAGGAAGTTGGCGAAGAAAACTTTTTCTTGTTTGGATTGACTGCTGAAGAAGTCCGACAAAAGAGGGCAGGCGGATATCATCCGTGGGATTACTACAATTCTAACCCTCATCTGAGAGAAGCGATTGATCTGATACAGTCCGGGCACTTTTCCCACGGCGACACCCATTTGTTTAAACCACTGGTAGAGACTCTGCTAAAATACGATCCGTACATGCTATTCGCAGACTACCAGTCTTATGTAGATTGCCAAGACCGGATAGGCAGGGCTTATCAGGAGACAGAAAACTGGGTGCGGATGTCCATTCTCAATACAGCACGAATGGGCAAATTTTCCTCTGACCGTGCGATTCAGGAATACGCTAAGGAAGTTTGGCATGTCAAGCCGGTCAAGGTCGAGCTTGAAAAGTATATTCATGGCGACGCCGGTTTGAAAGTGGAAACAGCCAAGAGCAGTCCTTAGGTGAAAAATCTGACTTTGGAGGGTGAACTTGAGTTTAACACTATTTTTCTTACGGCACGGAGAGACGATTTAACAGTGAGACAGGTGCCTACTGTGGGGAAGTGGATGCGGAACTAACTCCCGAGGGGGCTCAGATGGCTGAAGCGTAAATCCAGCGAGGGTCTTCGCGGTTAACCCTGGCCGACGCTCGATGAGCGCTTTTGCTCACCCGCTGTTCTGATGGCAGCCATTTGCACTGAAGTCCTTTGATAGCAAAGTGCAAGTGCGATGCTGTCCCCGTTCGTTGGAAAACAGCAGCATTGTACTTTCCTACTTTGGAAGGATGTGGAGAGCCGAAGTAACACTCTTAAGCCGCAAAGCTCTTCACGCCGGATACCGTGATACAGCAAGGTAGCCAGGATGGCGCGATCCCGTACGCCCTTGAGCGTGTCCGCGGGCGGGGCTTCCAACAGTTTGCGGGCCTGCGCGTCGCCGAGTGCCGGCGTACTGCCTTCGTTCCCGTTGGCCATTGGCCGTTTCACTCCGTCCACCGGTAAAAGACCTGCACAGCCGACAGGGCGTCATGCATTTTCGCGTCAAAGGCAAGCGGTCCAAGATCCGCTTCGTTCCGGTTAACGCAGCAGCCCAGCGGATGATTGAAGATTATCTGGCACTAACAGGGCATCAGAGCGATGTCGAAGGGGCTCTTTTCCGGCCGGTGAAGAACAATCGGACCGGTCGCCTTGACCGGCACTTGGATCCGGCGTCGGTCTATCAGAATGTCGTTCGCAAATACGGCCTGGAAACCGGCCTCAGCGCCGAGGTTATGGGCCTGTGCGTGCATTCGCTGCGTGCCACGGCGGCAACAAACGCTCTATCGCACGATTCCGATATTGCCAAGGTTCAGGAGTGGCTGGGGCACGCTAACGTATCCACGACACGCCTGTATGACCGGCGCAAGAGCAAGCCCGAGGACAGTCCGACTTTTCGGGTGAAATATTAACTAACGGAGACTACTCGCCGGAATGTCCGTATCGAGGCAGCCGACAACACACTGTACAATTGTAATTGTAGTATCGGTCTTTCGGCCATCTCCGAATTCTCCGATGCACGTCCAGACCCGCATTACCGAAAGGACGTTATGTGTTACACTGCCGGGCGGAAAAGAGACCATTTTTTGGGTGTCACTTTGGGAATTATTTGGCGTACTTATTGCCCCCGGGGTTGTGCCACTTTTTTTGGAAACGTGGCATCCCTCACAGGAAGTCCGAACAGGTCCTAGGTTTCCCGCACGATCCAGAGACTACACGGGATAACTTGTAGCGCCCAGTCCATCATCGATGGCACGGCGCCTTCGACGTGCTTGGGCGCAGGCACGACGAGCAGTTCGGCGCCGATTGATTGCGTAAAATCGCATGCGGCAAAGCCGGTCGTCGTATCGACGATTTTGGATTCGACAGGAACGCCGCACGCCGGCGCTGTCGCCACAAATTCGCGCAGAAACTGTTCTTCCTCTTCGCGCGTGCGCGCCGGTTTTTCGTATTCAGCGCCCGACTCGGCGCGCGCCTGCAGGCCGGTAGAACTTGAAGTTGAGCTTGGTCTCGGGCCGGCCATCGTCTGCGAACTCTTCCGCCCGCGGATCACCGACCTCGGCCTTGATCGCGAAAACATCCTAGGCAAATTGAATTGCATCGCCCTGCGAAATGGTCCCAGGCTGCACCACCTGCGTCCACATCCCGGCTTCGCCACCGTGGATTCGATTCAGCGCCTTGTAGACATTCACATCCCTCTCCAGGCCCGGTTGGGCGCGGTTGACCATCGTGCAGCGTATGCAACGTCGGCGGGGGGCGAGTTGAGCCGAGCCGACTCGCAGACAGCGGTCTGCCCAGGCGTCCTCGAGCCATCCCTCGCCATCGACCTCAACCAAGAGATTCGGGCGGAATCGCCGTACGTCCCAAACGCCGGTGGGATGGGCGGCAGCACCGCCACGCAGGCCCGCCGTGGTAATCATCAGGACAGGGAACGCATCGACGAAACGGCCTTTCGGCATTGTCCATTCGATGGCTTGACTTGCGTCGTCAGTCGCGTCGGCAAAGTACTCCGCGCGCGCTGCGTCGCTATCGGCCGCACGTACCAACGTGACTTGCTTGCCCAACCATGCCGAGAGCGCGACATCCGTGGCGGGACCCGGCCCCGCGAGCTCTTGACCATCGGGCAGCGTGATCACGGGTAGACCGCTCGGTCCGATGCGCGATGCCGCGAACAGCAGACGTGGTTCGCGTCGGGCGGTGAGGATGCGACCGTCGGTGCGGTCCAGGATACCCCACGCACGATCGCCGTCGACGCCATCGTCCACCAAACTCAAGGTGCGAAGACGCTCGCCCAAGAGCGACTTCACCGGGTAGCGCCAAAGCTCCGCGACGCGCATGCCCGAGCCGATGTTGCTCGCGAGAGGCGGAAACGGCAGTTGGAAGTCGCCATTGCTCATACCGCTCTCCGTCAGCGCGTCTCAGTCATGCGATATAGTAATCCTGGCCTTCGGCGCGAGTCAATTGAGCGGCTGGAAAACATCGCCAAGGGCATCAGAGCCTTCCGCTTGAGAAGCCTGCTCGGCTTGGCGTGAAAGGACGATCTGAACGCTCACTTTTGCCAGAGCCTCTTCAAAAGTGGAAATCCAGGCCGCCCGATCCACGTTGGTATGATCCTTTTCTCCAGGATGTGCGACCTGATATGCCGGCTACTGGACTATCTTTTTCGGGAGCGTGGCCTTCCTCATCATCAATTCTTGCCTGCGGGAACACAGGCATCATCCAGCGGGAAAAACCGCCTCACATGAGCTCCATTACCATCACACGACCACAAATGATCGATGGAGGTAGGCGAAATGATCGAACTGCTAATCACTGTTATCGCACTGTACTTAAATCGTAGACTGCGCTCCCCAGGTAATCCACGATTCAAATACAGTAAACTATTGCACTTAATTCCTTAATTCGGAGACTACTGCGCAGTAATGGTGAGAACATCGTTGATGGTCCTCTCGAATAAAGCCAAAACTCTGACGCGCTGGTCGTTCGGAGGTTTTACCGGTTCGATGGAAGTGTGCAAAATGTAAATGGTGCTGCTTTGCTCCCAACGGGGCATTGACCTCGGACGCCGAAAGACACGCGGAAGTATATAATTGTTGGCATTACCCAGCGATGTTTGTCACTGTCGCTAAGGTGGTGACCGAGTCCGCGCCTGGGCTTTCGACCAACCGATATCGACGAAGCCGAGCGTGACGACTGAGCTATATGACACAAGAAGATTCGGATCTAGGCTTGGTTCAGGCGCTTCAGGGCGGGAAGGACCAGGCACTGAATGCTCTGATGGATCGGCATCAGAAGGGGGTTTTTCGTTTTGTCTTGCGACATATCCCGAACGAAACTGACGCCCTCGAGCTAACGGTGGAAGTCTTTGCTCGCGCCTACTTCAACATCGGAAGATTTCGGCCTTCAGCCAAGTTCGTAACCTGGTTGTACCAGATCGCACTGAACCTTTGCCGGGACCACTCTAGAAGCCGGGCTTACAATTATTCGCTCCAGACAGTGTCAACGGACGCCTCAGCGGAAGAAGGCGGATGGCAAGAGCAGCTTTGGGCGAAAGAGCGCGATCCAGTCGAAGAAACAGTGGGACGCGAGGAATTGAGCGCTTTGGAAAGGGCACTGAGCCAGCTACCTGAAGACCTCAAGAATCCATTGATCTTAACCGCTCTGGAAGGCCACTCCCAGGCAGAGGCCGCGGAACGACTCGGCATCTCTGAGAAGGCAGTCGGAATGAAGGTTTATCGGGCTCGGAAACTGCTCTTGGCGAAAATGAATAAAATGGGCTTCTAATATCTTTTGGAAGCAGAGAAGGGAAGTGCTCAGGCAATCTCCCTCGGCAAAAATCGACAGTTTTTGGGATGTTCAATTCTCCGAAGGGGCTACGGGGTTCAGCCCGGGGTTTCAACGGGTTTCAACCCCGGGAACCGCCACCCCCCCGCGATAACGCGCCCTCAAAGGACGCCGGTTCGAGCGTCGTAATAACACACATATTAAGTGTAGCAATCAAATTGCCCGCCATTGCCTTGGCCTATTGAAGATGGAACGTGGGTTGAAAGACCGTTCCGAGGTTTGAGGAAGGCGATTTAACGAGCCTTGGCCGCGTGCTTTTACTCAAAACTAAATCACCAAAGTGTTGAAAAAAGCCATGCGCGCAAAGAGCCACGAAATGGTAAACTCCTCAAATGTAGGGTAAAACGCGGCAAGAATGAGTGGAATGTAAATTCACGGCTAAAGAGGAGTGAATTAACACCGATTTGCCAAAGCATGCGTTATCTAGCTTTCGTTTTCAGTTTTTTTCTTCTCCAGGCAGCCTTATATGCGGCGGACGATTTAGACCAATTGCTGCAAAGCTATTCCGCTAGTACCAAGACCCTCGCCGGGGCAACCGCGACTCTCGTTAGCGACGTTCAAGCTTCGCGCAACGCGGACGAAGCGGCGACGCGGATCGAGACCTACGCGGGCATTTATCATGACGTTGCTCAAACGTTCAAAAATCTCATGCCCGCCTTCCTTAAGGCCAAAACCGCAGGCACTCTTACGGCACTGCAGCGGCAATCAATGGTCGATTCAAGCCAACGAATGAGCGAGGTTGGAGGAGTTCTGACCGGTGCAAGCGACGCCTTTGATGACGCCCTCAAACCTTATCAAGATGCTCCACGCGTCCAGGCCGCGGTGACGACCTTCTCGAACGAAGGCCGCGCTCTGCAGGCGGTCGCGGAGCAGTATAAATAAACGACTCGGAGTTGGCTATGGATTCTGGTAAGGGGGCTTGCGCAACCCCTCAGCCGCGACCCGCGCGGCCAATCGGGCGGCGTGGCGCCGCAGCAACTCAGGTCCCCGGGCCATCCGCTGTTCCTGCGTAAGCTCCGGTTCCACTTCGGAGAGCGCCATCAGTTCGTCAAAGCAGGTGCACAGGCTGGCACGGGCCGCCTCTTCAATCCTGCCGCCGAACGCGATAACCGGTCGGCCGAGCCGTCTGCACAGGGCCGCGACGCCGGCCGGGGCTTTGCCCTCCAACGTCTGGGCGTCCAGGCTTCCCTCCCCGGTGAGCACCAGGTCTGCACGCGAGACGGCGGCCTCCAGCCCGAGCAGGCTGGCTACCAAATCAAAGCCCGGGTGCATTTGCGCGCCGCAGAAAGTCATCAACCCGAAGCCTAGCCCGCCGGCTGCGCCCGCGCCTGGGGTATCGCGGTGATCTCGCCCGAAGATCCGTGCCGCCACCTCGGCCAGTCTGGCGAGTCCAAGCTCCAGGTACGCGGCTTCGGCCTCGTCTCGCAATCCTTTTTGGGGACCGTAAACGCGGGTCGCGCCGCGGGGGCCCAGCAGCGGGTTCCTGACATCGCAGGCTACGTCTATGGGGACCGAAGGCAAAGCATCGGTTGGTGACTGGATGTGCGCGAGTTCCGGCAGACGCCCAGGAATCGGCTCCAGTTCGTGGTGCTGGGAGTCGAAAAAGCGGAAGCCCAATGCGGCGGCCAGCCCGATGCCGCCGTCGTTGGTTGCGCTGCCGCCGATCCCAAGGACGACCCGGTTCGCACCGCCTTCCCGCAAAGCGTGGGCTAGCAATTGACCTGTCCCGAACGTGTTACCACGCAGCAAATCGCGATCGTCTCCCCGCACCAAGCTGAAGCCCGAGGCACTGCTCATCTCCAACACGGCCATCCGCTCATCGCCATTGTGCTCGACCAGGGTATAGCGGCTCTCCGTGGGCCGTCCGATGGGATCGCGGACAATGAGCATTACCCAGCGACCAGCAAGGGCGTCGCGAATGGCTTCGGCCGTTCCTTCGCCGCCATCGGCCACCGGCAGACGTTCGATCTCGAGAGGCTTGCTTACCGGCCAGCCCTGGCGCCAGCCCTCGGCCAGAGCATTGGCCGCTTGGGCCGCCGAAAGGCTGCCTTTAAACTTGTCGGGAGCAATCAGCACACGCATGGAAAGAAAGGAAGGAGGTTCAGGAAGTTGTTGAACCCGGCGTCGAGCAACCGCTTGAGGACGACCGCGTCGTTGGCCGGTGAGCGCACAACCGGGGCGCTCGGACTATCCTTGAGCGTCCTGAGCTGCGGGATGAGTGTTAGCACGTCGTTGGGTCCGTGTTCGGCGTCGAGCGGTAGCCAACCGAATCCGGCGAACCGTGGATCTCGGCCGTGATCGGGTTCGCTAGGGTAGACCAGCAGCCAGTGAGGCGTTGGTCAGCCAGGATGCCGCGGCGAGATGCGTGGGGAAATGCGGTGTAAGTCATCGGGAATGGAGGGTAGGGGCGCCTAACGGCTTAAGCTGGGACATTTCCGGCTAAACGTCCAGTTCGAAGCCGCTTCCGCGAACGCGTGGCCTCCGAGCGATCGAACGAATTGCAGTCGCCGCACCGAAAGCGTCGTAGATTTACTTAACGAGCCGCGCGGGATTTTGCTCAGCCGGCAAATTTTCTCGCCGCACCAGGGTGCCATCAGGCCGCCGCCAGTAGTCGCGCTGTGTGCGGAACGGCATCAGCAGGGAGTTCCAGAAACTGTTGTCCTCGCTCAAGGTATAGCCGGGAATGCCGACGACAACCTCCTCTTGTGGGATGTTGACGCCCAGGGTGCGATGGAGCCGGTCCCACCACGGAAACACGGTGCCGAAGTTCGAGTTGTTCTCCCGCTGGACTTGCGAGTGGTGGATGCCATGCATGCGCGGGGTGACGATCATTTTATTTAGCAAGCGTTCTGCAGCGACCGGCAGCCGGATGTTGCTGTGGTGAAAGAGCACCTCAGCCTGAAAAACTAGCTGGTAAGCGGCAAATGCCCATGCCGAAGGGCCGATGAGACTCACTTGAAGGAGACTGAAACCTGTCGAGAGTGTTATCTCGCCGAAATGGAAGCGGAAGGCGGTGGAAACATCCAAGTCCGGGTCGGTGTGGTGGACATTGTGAAAGCGCCAAAGAAATGGCACCCGGTGGTTTGCTAAGTGCCAGTAGTAAAACGTGAGATCCATTAGCAAAAAAGCGAGCACGAATTCAAACGGCGAAGGCAGCGCAATAAGATGAACAAACCCAAACGGCTTGTCCCCAGACCATCGCAGTGCAAATTGTACCGCAGGCTGTAGCAAGCCGACGGCCGAAATGAAGGTGCAGGCCGCGATTGCAAGGTTTACGACGAGCCGCGCGAGGAGTGATCGCGTGGCTTTGCGCAGCGGGAAAAAGCGTTCAACGACGAACAGAAGCAAAAGGATTGCAATGGTGATGAGCGGAGGGTTTTGCATCTCAACCTATACGAGCGCCCCGCCGCAGGAAGAGCCGGAACCCGCAGTGCAGCCGAAGCAATGGTTGTCCATGGCGATTGGATCGCCTTCGAGCTTTTCGAGATCGAGATCCCAAAGGAAGAACGGATCCTTGCTTTTCCACCGCATACCGAGCTGCTGGTTGAAGTCGCAGTCATAGACTTCGCCTCGCCAATCGACACTTAACGTATTCTGGCACATGAGACCGGCGACCGAGGCGGGGTTGAACGCTTCGATCAGCAGTTGCATGTAGGCGTCCAGCTTCCCACTGTGTTTTAGCCAGGATGCAAAGCGCCCGATGGGCATATTGGTGAGAGTGTAGAGTCGATGGAAATCGATGTCGAAGCGCTTCTTCAGCTCCCGCTTGTAATCTGTTTCGAGTTCAGTCTGATGAGGAGGAAGAAAGCCGCCATTGGGGTTGTACACCAGGTCGAGGGGAAGAAAAGCTGTGCGACCGTAACCGAGGCGGTTCAGGAGTTGAAGGGCGCGTATGCTGGAATTAAAGACGCCGTCGCCACGTTGGGCGTCGACGTTGTCGAGTTGGTAACATGGCATCGAGGCAACGATTTTTACGCGGTGGACCAAGAGAAAGTCGGCCAGCCACTCATAGCCCGGTTCAAGGAGGACCGTGAGATTGCAACGGTCAATTATGGTTTCGATCCGAGGCATTTTTCGCAGTTGTCCGACTAGATACCGGAAGTCAGGCATCATCTCGGGCGCGCCTCCGGTCAGGTCAACCGTGTGAATTTCCGTGTCCGCCAACCACCCAAGGATCCGGTCGATTGTCTCCCGTGTGATGGTCTCCCTGCGCTTCGGGCCTGCGTTCACGTGGCAATGGGCGCAGGTAAGGTTGCAAAGTTTGCCCAAGTTAAGCTGAAGGATGTCTGTCCGTCTGCGATGGCACGACAGATTGTGTTCAATCAGGGTCTGAGAGAAAAGTTTACTGGCTGAGAGGTCAAATTTCGGCATGCCTGGTATCTTTGAGAACATTAACAGCAGGAGGTTTATTCGCCGCGAATATCCCGCGATAGCGGATCGACGCCAATGTCGTGATCCGTGGTTCTCCAAAACCTTCGATAATACCATCTATGCAGTGTGTAAGGATCGACGCCAAGGTAGAAAAGACCGATGAACGAACCGTTGAGAAGCGTCGTACGCCACGTTCCAAGGCGCCGGAAGCGCCGTGGCGATGACCAGAGTGGCGGATCCAGCAGCACGATACTGCCAAGCCGCCGAAGCCTGCGGGAGAATTCAATGTCTTCCATCAGGGGAATGTCCGCGAAACCGCCCAACCTCTTAAACACAGAAGCTCGGACGAAGATGGACTGGTCGCCGAACAGTGGTCCAGCGGATGAATTTACGCGTCGAACGAGGCTCTCCCACAAAGTGACAGAGGCGCGCCGATCGTCGAAGCGACGATGGAATGCGCCGCCTAAGATCAAGTCGTTGCTTGCGGCTTTTTCCAAAGCGTTAAGGTGCTCGAGACGCAATTCGGAATCGGCGTGATGAAAACACAGTAGGAGGCCGCGTGCTTCGGCGGCTCCAGCGTTCATTTGTGTTCCGCGCGAGGGTTTGTTACAGGATATCAGGCGGATGATACCATGATGATGCAACTCGCAAAGAGTTTGCGTGGGCCGCACCGCGACCACCACCCATTCGACAAGATCAGGAGTAACTTGCAAGCTGCTCACGAGATCAACTACGAGATCGTCATCGTTCCAGACAGGAACGATCAAGCTGATCAATGGACGCGTTGCCTCGCCACCTGCCGGAGCAAGCCTCAATAAGCCCTTCGAAGCACATCGTGTATGGCCAGCCACGCCGTAACCTTGCCTGACATCGAACTTCGGCGCAAATAACCGAAATTCGAGCAAGTGTGGTGTGACCGATTATGAGAACCGTCTGTATGATTCTTAAATCTCCGCGTTTTGGAGAGGCCAAAACCCGTCTCGCTCGCGGCATCGACGCAGCGCAGGCGAGCGCGATCTACCGTGCATTGGTGGAGCACCAAGCTGCAGAAATACCTGTCGATTGGCTGGTAACCGTTTATTTCGCACCGGCGGACGCAGGAGAGGAAATGAAGGTTTGGCTAACGCCTCGGCTACCTGATGGGACGCGCTTTCTACCACAATGTGACGGCGACCTCGGCCGACGCCTCGGGGCTGCAGTTCGCACAGAATTTGAGAACGGCAGCAAGCGTGTCTATTTGATCGGTGGCGATTGTCCCGGACTCTCACGCGATTATTTTTATGAGGCTGACACGGCTTTGAGCAATGATGACGTTGTTATCGGGCCGGCCCAAGATGGCGGCTATGTTTTGCTTGGACTCAAAAGTCCTCATGAGGCTCTTTTCAGGGAAATCTCCTGGAGCACGCCAGTTGTCCTCGATCAGACGCTCAGGGCGGCACGCGGGCAAAGATTGTCCGTCCGTCTTCTCGAACCACTGGTTGATATCGACGATGCTGCTACCCTCGATCATCAATCAGTGATCTTCCCTTTTCTGAGAGAATACTGGGTTTGCCGATTTTGATTAGCCGATGGCGTTGAGACTGGCAGAATCCCGCTCCCGCGCGATCCGGCGTCGCACGTCCAGGAAAGCTAATGGGAAGAGCTCGTTCTGAGAAGCCGCAAAAACAAGCATCGAAACGTGGGGCCCCGGACGCGCGAGCGGTCCTCGACAATCGCTATGCTTGGCGAGATTGAATCCGCTTTAAAGGCTGAAGTAGATAGCCTACGGATGGAAAGCCTTCTGGACGGTCTCGATTTTAGGGTTCAGAGCCGTCTAGATAGTCCTCGGTCCACGACCGGAGCGGCGGAAGGGTATCTCCCCTTTCGTCGAACACGTGAACGAATCGGCGGTCGATCGAAAATCGAACGATCGCTCCCTGCTGAAGGCTTCGAATTCCCCGGATCGAGGCCGTGACGTTTTCCCCGGATTGCAGGCTTGCGAAAACCATCGTCTCCGCGCCGAGCATTTCCGTAGCGATCACGGTTCCGGCAAGGTCGCCGTTTTCGGACAGGGTCATATGCTCGGGCCGGATTCCTATGGTACAATCCGCGTCACTAGGAATCCCCGTTCCATCGGCGGAGGCCTGGATAACGTTTCGCCCACCGTCAACGGACAAGCTCATTCCATCTCCAGCTGCCACTCGTACCTTTGCCTTCAGCATATTCATTTGTGGGGTGCCCAGAA
Organism: uncultured Verrucomicrobiae bacterium; assembly: GCA_963736745.1. Lineage (GTDB taxonomy): Bacteria > Verrucomicrobiota > Verrucomicrobiia > Chthoniobacterales > JAFAMB01 > JAFAMB01. The sequence goes on from CAVTQD010000045.1 coordinate 24,241, forward strand.
AACCGGCAACAAATTGGTTCCGCGGTCGGGCATAGAGTTCGATTGGGGTACCGACTTGTTCCACAATCCCTTCGCGCAGAACTACGATCGAGTCCGCCATCGTCATGGCCTCGACCTGATCGTGCGTAACGTATACCATTGTCGATTTCAGCCGGCGATGAAGGCTGACGATCTCGCTCCGCATCTTGACGCGCAGCTCCGCGTCGAGATTGGAAAGCGGCTCATCGAAGAGGAATGCCTGCGGTTCCTTTACGATGGCACGACCGATCGCTACTCGTTGGCTCTGACCGCCTGAGAGCTGAGAAGGCCGTCGCGCCAGGAGCTCGGAAATACGAAGGATTTCGGCTGCACGCCGGATGCGAGCGTCAATCTCGGGCTTTGTGATCTTCTGATTAACCAGACCAAAACGAAGATTTTCGTACACGCTCATGTGCGGATAGAGGGCGTACGACTGGAACACCATCGCCATGCCGCGCGCCGACGGCAAGAGATGATCACAGCGTTTGCCGCCGATGTGTACTTCGCCGGAGCTCAACTCTTCAAGCCCGGCAATCATCCGCAAGAGCGTTGATTTCCCGGATCCCGAGGGTCCCACGAACACGGTGAAGGAACCGTCTTCGACCGTTAGATTGACGCCATGGATCACTTCGAGTGATTGGAAGCTCTTGCGGACGTCTTTTAGCTCAAGCTTGGCCATATGCGTCCACACCCACAACCAGCCGATCACCGGCCTGAAGCGTGTGATGCCTGCCGAGCAGGATCAGGTCACCATTCCGCTCGGTGGCCTGGCCATCCACGGTGGCCGCGCCGAGGCGTCCTGGCAGCCGGAGTCTCGACACAGCCAGTTCGCCGCCTTTCACCGTCAAAGTCACGGTCGTCCCTTTCAGTTCGACCAAACCCCAACCTCGCCCTGCCGACCAGAAATAGACGCCGTCGCCAGCGCGGGCGGGTCTAAAGCCGATCTCGCCGCATCGCTGGTCGAACGAAAGGCCAGAATAAGCATTGACCAGCGCGTAACTCGACAGTGCCCGGATGTAGTAGCTGCCACACTCGATGTCATTCCATGGGTTGCGTCTCGACCCATCGTGACGGGCACGCGCTGCTCGAACAACTGTGAGACCCTCATCGACCAGGCCGCGAAGAATGAGGTGCGAGGCAAAACCATATTCCAGCCCAGTCCACACTTCTTCGGCGTACGGGGCCGGCAGCGCAGGTTTGGCTGTCCCCTCAGGCCAGGTGCAAAGGAGAAGTCCGGCCTCGTCCTCATAAGCGTAAACTCGGCACGGATTAAAGTGATCACGAAGGGTCGGCCGGTAGTTTTCTTCGAAGACCGACTTCAGCGCAGTCCGCACATTTTCCGGTGCAAGCAGATCGCCAAGCCCGGCAATATCGGCGTGCCATTGGCCGAGAATCTGATCGGTGAGGCAGCCGGCACCGATCTGGTACTTTATCTCACTGTACTCGTCAGACCAATACGCCTCCATGAACGAGTCACTTAGCACGCCGGCCTTTCGGTTGTGATCAAAAGGGGTGAGCACCGAACGATCGGACAGATCGAGCTTCTGGGCGTAGTAGCGGCCATTAAAGAGCTCGCGATCCACATAGGCGGTACCTTTTGCCACCATCTCGCGGCAGTCCTTTGCCAGAGCCGGGTCCCCCATTGCGTCCGCCATGATCGAGGCCGCCGTGAGCGCCGCGAGATACATGGTGGTCAGCCAGGAGTTCGGGCCGAACAACTCCATGTCGAGGGTGTGGTGTTGACGGCCCCAGAGCACTCCGGTCTTTTCCGGGTCCCACTTGTCCGGGTTGTCCGGAGACCAGGCGTATTCTATCGCGTGCCTGATGTTCGGCCAATACCGCTTCAGCCACGCGTCGTCCCCGAGATTTTTCCACTCGCGATACGCTTTGACGATGGCGCCGAAGTGTCCGTCGGCACATGGGCCTATGATGTCGAAGCCGGAACCGAGAGGAAGCCGCTGGCGGAAGGTGAGACCACCACTGGGCAACTGATTGTAGGTGAACTCTGTTTCGCGCAGTGTTCGCTCAAGTGCTGGGAAAAGGTTGGCGAGCGCCTGCTGATAGTTCCAAACGTGCGTGCAACTCCCCTCGCAAGAGCCTTCACGGATGTGCTGGCCCTCCCATCCCCATATCTCACCGCCCTCCAGCCGGATGAGGGTCGCGGAACGGAGGATGCCAAGCGTGCCGCTGACCGCGTCAATGATCTCAGGCGGCAGCGAGGAGCCGAAAATCGAATCGCGGAATGCGATCGTTTGCGCCTCGAGCTCGTCCCAACGCCTAAAAGCCTCCGCCCCGCTCGACGCCGAATCCGCCCATTGGGTCGCGTAGTAATTCTTCCAGGTCGGAGGCCTGCCCTCAAACGGCGGGCTGCCGGGCTGTTCGCGGTTGAACCAATAGATGCTGCCGAGCGGATAGTTCCAGCTGAGGGCGAAGCGCACCTGCCGGGTCTCGCCAGGCGCAACGTTGGCACGAACCGCAAGCGTTCCATGCTCGGGCTGCTGAAACATATTCCTCGTGGTGCGCGGCTTGTCATAGCGCCGCTCGCGGAGGCGGCCTGCGCGAGCAAATTCTCGCCAGTAGAGACCGAGGCTGTCGAACCACTGACCGCGGAAATGGTAGTCGACGTGCTCGACCTCGCCTTCTTGGGCGATGATTGCAAGATCGCCGCGCTGCTCTTTCGGACTTCCCGTGTCGGCAGAGGTGAAGTGGAGGATGCTGAGCCCATTGTCTTTGGTAAAGGTGTGGATACCGCTGTCGCAGCCATAGTTGCCGAGGGTCGAGGCAATCGTGTAGTCAATCGCTGCGTTCGTGTCGTTTTCGATTAAGAAGGTGAAAAGCGCGACCGGCATCGACGAGTCGCGCTCGCAGTGCGGGATGAATGGGCTGAACGCCATCATCCGTACCTGGCCCGGAAAGTTTGCCTGATGGAACTCCAGCTCAGCGACCGGAAAGCGGCCGATGAACGTGACGTCATCAAAGTGGGGGACTCCTGCCAACGAATCGCGATTGGCGCCGAAACCAAATCCGTCGAACTTGCGGACACTGGGCGAACCGGTCGGCGTTCCCTCATAGGGTCCGTTCAGGACGCGAGCGGCCAGCAGTTTGCCTTCCTGCTCTGCCTTAATGGCGAAGTGGCTGTAGCCGTTGAATTGACCGATAGCGGGTCGGTTACGGATGCTCCAGTCGGTCAGCCTGCCGCTGCCTGTCAATGACACGCTGCCGGTTCCGATGCCGCCCAGCGGAAAAGAGACGTATCTCCGCCGTTTGCCGGTATAGGCGAAGCGGTCGTCGATGGTCTTTGGATTTAACAACATTCGGCCAACTTTCTTGTTTTTAGTTTTTAATGCCGCTCATGGTCACGCCTTCAATCACCAGCTTCTGTGCAAGGAGAAAGATCAGGATCACGGGCAGCACCGCCATGCTCATGGCGGCCATGACCAGGGAGAGATTGCCCGAGGCAAGGTACCCGCGGAGGAGATCCATCGCGACCGGCAGCGTCATTGACTGCTGCGGCTCAAGCAGCACGCGTGACTGGAAATAATAGTTCCAAGTTTGGGTAAAAGTGATGATTCCCAGCGCTGAGAGTGCGGGTCTGAGCTGAGGCAGCGAAATCCGATAGAAAATCTTAAAATAGCCCGCCCCGTCCATCAATGCAGCCTCTTCCAGCGCCTTTGGTTGCGAGCGCATGAACTGGCGGATAAGAAAAACACCAAAGCTGGACGTCAGATACATAAGCACCAGGCAGATCGGATGATTGAGCAGACCGACCTGAGCAAAACCCAGATAGATTGGAATGATTGTCACCTGCGCCGGGAACATCAGCCCGACCAGCATCACGAAGAAAATGCTGTCGCGGCCGGGGAAGGTCAATCGCGCAAAGGCAAATGCGGCAAGAGTGCAGGTGACCAGCTGACCGAGGGTGACAAGAACGGCAATCTCAACGCTATTCCAGTAGATTTGCAGGAAAGGGACGCTGGAGTGCAGGACGGCCCAATAGTTCTTAAAGTCGAGAGTGGGCGGCAAGAAGCTGGGCGGCATCTTGTAGGCTTCCGCCGGTAGTCGGAAAGACATGCTGAACAGCCAGGCGAAAGGAAGGAGCATGAGCACGCCGAGGGCCGCCATAAAAATGATGATCGCTCGGTCGATCCAGCGCTTAGCGGCTTTGGTCTGCATGCCTTAATACCGGACAAATCGCCGCGCGGCAAGAAGCTGAACGGACGTGATGATTAGGATAACCACGGTCATAATGACGGATACCGAAGCGCCGTAACCAATCTCAAAACTGCCAAAAGCCTCTTCAACGATGTGGATGGACATGGAGCGTGTGGCGTCGCCAGGGCCGCCCTGGGTCAGGATGACGATCGACTCGTAGACCTGCAGCGCGCCGATTGAGGCATAGACAATGGCAAAAAAGACGACTGGCGAGATCCACGGCAAAACGATGCGGAAAAACCGGCGCCAATAGGAACGCTCATCCATGGTCGCAGCGTCCATGATCGATTTCGGCACGCCTTGCAGTGCAGCGATGAAGATGATCATGAAGAAGCCCGCGTTTTTCCAAACGTCCATGATGATGATCGACATCATGGCCGTACGGCTCGATGTCAACCAATGGACGGGAGAAAAGCCGAGTTTAATCAGGTAGTAGTTGATGACGCCAAGATCGTCGCCATAGAAATAACCCCACACGATCGACACGAAAGCGGCGGCGATGATGACCGGCAGGAAATACGCGAGTCGGAACAGATAGAGGAGGAATGCGGGCATCGCGCGATTGAGGGCGAGCGCGAGCAGGAGGCCGACCGTGACGTTTCCTGTCACTGCGAAGATCGCGAAGCTGAGCGTGTTCCAGAAGATCTGCAGCGAGCGATCGCCGCTGAAGAACTGCTGGAAATTCTCCAGTCCCACCCAGCGGGAGCCGGCCATCGGATCGTAATAAGTGAAGCTGAGCACAAAGGTCACGATGACCGGCGCCAGCACAAAAACGGCATAGAGCGCAAAGGACGGCAGTATGAAAAGATAGCCGGCACGCGTTTGCGCCTTCTCGAGGTTGGATCTGGTTCGCCTGGCCGGAGGCTGCATCGGAAGTGGTCAGTGTCAGTTGGCAGTGGGCAGTGTCAGTTGCCAGTGGTCAGTGGTCAGTGGTCAGTGGTCAGTGGTCAGTGGTCAGTGGTCAGTGGTCAGTGGTCAGTGGGCAGTGGGCAGTGGTCAGTGGGCAGTGGGCAGTGGTCAGTGGGCAGTGGGCAGTGGTCAGTGGTCAGTGGCCAGTAGTCAGTCAGTTAGTAGTCAGAAGTCAGAGGGAGAAGGCCAGGGCTTTCCTTCTGCCGCCTTTGATAAAGCTGTTCACTGCGCTTTTTCTCACTATTCCGCTCGGTTCACTGAAAAGTGGCAACTGACCACTGACACTGACATGACTGACCACTGACTACTGCCTTCGCTGACTACTTGCCTTGGTGGGCGGCGAGGCGCTTGAACGACTCGTTCAACTCCTGATCGGCACGTTTAACGCCGTCCGGGATCGAAATCTCGCCCGACATCATCGCGACGTAGTTGCGGATGAAGATTTTCTCGACCTCCTGGAAATTTGCCGGTGATGGCACCGGCAGTGTGTGCGGCAGAGTCTGATAATAGAGCGCGGCACTTGGCGGATAGGCGAGGAAGGAAGGCGTTTCAGCGGCCGATTTTCGGCCGGGCACTCCGCCTCCGGCTTCGCCTTCTTCCTTCTGCGTTTCGAAGCTTGTAAGTTCGCCGACAAGCTCCTTGGCGAGGTCTGGATATTTCGACGTCTTCGAGATCCCATAGCCGCCGAACCCGATAACAGTGTAATCATTCACTTTGGTCGGCGGAATAGCGATATCCAGATCGAGCTTGGCAGCCATTGCGTTCTCAACGATCCAATGACCGCGGGAAATCATCGCAACCTGTCCAGCCATGAATTGGTTGTCCATCGAGTCCTTACCGGGAATCGGCGACACTTTGTCCACGTGGATCAGGTCGTAGAGGAACTGCAGCGATTCGGACACCTTGGGGTCCAGCATGTTGGACGCGGTCCAATCTTCGTTCAGGATCGCCGTTCCGTTGGAGTAGAACCAGGGCTGCACAAAGAAGAACTGATTCGGAACCTCGTAACCGAATTGTGTCACATTGCCCGAGGCGTCGCGGACGGTCAGTTTCTTGGCCGCTTCACGGAACTCATTCCAGGTCCAGCCTGTTTTTGGGAGGTCTACACCGGCGTCTTTGAAGAGCTTCCGGTTGTAGTTAATCATGATGTTATTCCATCCGATCGGGATAAAATACGTCTTATCCTTGAAGGATGCGTACTTAAAGAGGGCCGGAGCGAAATCGGAGTAGCTGGTATGGGCGGCAATATAGTCGTCGAGCGGAATGAACAGGTTCCGTGTTTCGAAAGTCCTGAATGTTTCAATGGCTGTACCGTAAACGTCGTACGAATTGTTTGCGTTGAACTGCGAGAGAACGCGGGTGACGTAGTCGCCCCAGCCGTTGGATATCGGATCGATCCCAATCTCGACCTTGACGTTCGGATACTTCTGATTGAAGCGTGCGACGGCGTTGGTTACGGCTTTAAGCTGGGCGGCGCTGCCAAAGGCCATCAGCCGGAGATTCGCGGAGACGTCTGATCCGGCAGCAAAGCCGACGCTGGACGCCAGCGCGAGGCCGGCTGCCAAAATGAATTTCGCAAAGATTGATTTCACGGTAGTTACTTTCTTTTTTGGGGGGTACTGAAAGCGCGTGTCGAGCTTAGCAAGAGGTTCCTTTTAACAGAATTATGTTACTCGTCAAGCGTCCGAACCTTTTGTCGCATCAGCCTATGTTCCCTGCCAGAAAGGCGTCCGTTGGTTAAGATCCGAGATTGAGGTGGCGAGACCTGAAAAACCGATCGAGTCCTGATCCGTGAAAGGATGGTGAGCCAGAAAAACAATGATTTACGCAACGCCGCTCTAGCGCTCGCTTTGATGGCGCTGCTCGGCCTCGCATTGATCGCAGCGTTTCCAGGCAGCCCAGAGCAAGATACGGACTATCATTTTCTTGAAGCGCGCACGGCTTGGAGTAACCCATGGCTTTTTGTCGACGTGTGGGGCCGCCCGCTGTATGTCACAATTTACGCTTTGCCTGCCCTTCTGGGATTCACTGTGGCACGAGTTTTCGCCGTGGGCAGCGGAGTGGCGATTGCCTGGCAGACATGGCGTCTCGCGTGCGACCTGGGCTTGGAGCGCGCATGGCTTGTCATTCCGTTGCTATTGGGGCAGCCGGTGTTTTTTGAACTTTTCCCGGACCTGCTCACTGAGCCGCTCTTCGCACTGGTTTTCGTGATTGCGCTGCGTTGGCATTTGCGCGGCTGGACGAGGGCTGGAATGCTGGCGGCTTCTCTGCTGCCACTCGCAAGACCGGAGGGTTTCTTTCTTTGTCTGCTTTGGGGCATCTGGGTGGTAGCCAAAGACATAGATCCAACGTGCTGGAAGCAAGCGTCGGCCTATCGGCAACTTATTCGCACTCTTCCTCCGACGCTGATTCTCGGCACAGGTGTTTTTTTTTGGTGGATAGCAGCGACGTGCATCACGCGCGACCCGCTCTTTATCCTGCATAACTGGCCGGCGACCTGGCATCAGGATGTCTATGGTCGTGGCACATTTTTCAGCTACAGTCAGCGCGCGTCGGAATTCGCTGGCATGTTGCTTGCCGCCCCGCTCGTACTCGGCCTCTGGTGCAAAGTGCGCGCGGGAAATTGGATTCCAGTGACCAGTTCCTTCCTGCTGCTGTTTATTTTACACACGCTCTTCCGTGCTTACGGACTCTTCGGAGAGGCAGGCTATCCGCGCTATATGGTCTCGGTTGCGCCGGCAATTGCCGTCCTCACGCTGGAGGGGTGGAATACTATTGCATCGCGGATTGAGAAGTGGCCACGCCCTGTTCCTGGCCTGCTGGGGGCGTCGGTTTTGAGCGTTTCCCTGGTGCTGAGTTTTTGTTATCTGGACTCGTTTTCTTCGGCGCGTGATCCAATTGCTATTCGTGAAATGTCCGACTGGCTTCACGAGCACCCTGTGCCATACAAGCGGCTGGTCTGGACCAATGCCCGAATGTGCATTGTTTCTGGATTGACGCTTGTTCAGAGCCCTTCGCTACGCTCTTTCAATCGAGAAGCTACCCTCGCCATGCTGCGGGATGCGCCTTCCGGCACCCTCGTATTCTGGGACGATCATTTCGGCCCCGATTGGTATGGCCTGAGCGCTACGGACATAGGAAGCAGCGGTTACAAAACCATTCGCAACCGACTCTATTCGCTGCCCGGGGTCCTGGTCCGGAATTTTGGTGGGGATCGCGAAATCGAGTTAAGTTTGTTTCTCAAGCCATAGGGCTCGAGCGGGGGCCAATCGACTGTTCGCAGGGCCCAGCCGTACCAGGCAGTCAGCGAGAATGCAGCCGCGATGATGAGCCCCGTGAATACGAAAAATGGAAGATCGCCGTTTGGGTAATCGGACGCGGCTTCTGCGGCAATCAGCCATGTTGAGACCCCGACGAGAATCCCCAATGCCGCGCTACCCAACACGGCCCGGCCGGGATACGCGGTCGCAGGTCCTTGTCCGCCTCGCAGTCGAACCGCAATGGTTGCGGTGACGGACATGCAGAGTCCAGACCATGCCAGTGCCCCCAGAGCATCAGACGGCCGATGCCAGCCTGCAAACAGAACGCCTGTCGCGAATGTCGAGCTCATGCAGCCCGCAGCGATAGCCAACCAAGGTCGCCAGCGTGACGAGGAAACTAAAAGGAAGCTTAAGGCAAGGGAAGTAGCGAAGGTCGCATGTCCGCTTGGGTAGGTGTCGTGCTGAAAACTCCGCTCCAGCAGACTGTCGTCGGGCACGAGCGCTCGCCAGGGGAGGCTGTGTTTGAGAACCTCAGCGCCGATAACCGCGCATCCAAATCCGACCACGGCGATAACACCGACAAAAGGGCAGCGGCGTATGGCCGCGAAGGCGAGCAGGACGACTACCGCAAGCAGCAGCGTCGCCTTACCGACAAGGTCGAGCAGGTTGGAGTCAAAACTGATGGCTTTCCGACTCAATGCTTTGCGGCCCAAATACGCGTCGTCATCGAGTTGATGTCCCCAGGATGTGCTCACATTGAGGAAATAGCCCACGATCAGCAGGACCGCGCAAACCAACGCCCCGATCAAGAGCCGCCTCTGAATGATTTGCCTGGCTCGGTCTCTCATCCGCAGAATTAAAGGAATGAGGCAAGTCCGACCGTCCTCAAGGACCGGATTCCAGCGCGCGATTGCCAACGTCGAAACTGAACGCGTTCAAGTCTCTTATCATCAGGCAGGCTAGCGTTCGGCGATCTACGATCCAACACAGTTCCATCTTATTCGTCTGAACGACTATGAGCAACTCACGGTTGCCGTCATTGTGCAGGCCGACAATCAGGTTCGGGCACACTCCGGATTCCCCCGAATCCCGGCCAACACAACGATCTATATGGTCTGCTTCAGGAGGTTACAGCTAGCCCGCCGATACTAAGCTTCAGTTCTAAATTTGCCTGTGCCTGTCCCACTACGCAATCGCCGCTTCCGCCGCCTCCAGCTCCGCCATGGCCTGATTGAACTCATCTTCGTCGGGTACGCCGTGATGCCACTTTGCGACGTTTTCGATGTAGCTGACGCCCTTGCCCTTGCGGGTTCTGGCCAGGACCAGGCTGGGTCTGCCCGACTGGAATGGGACTGCTTCCAGCACGCGCACCAGTTCGCCGACGTCGTTACCGTCGCAACGGCGTACCGAAAATCCAAAAGCTTCAAACTTCTCACCGACCGGAGAGAGGTGGCAAACGTCTTCTGTTGAGCCGGTAATTTGCAGGCGGTTGCGGCCGATAATAGCAACCAGATTATCCAATCGGTAGTGAGCGGCGGTCATGGCTGCCTCCCAGTTAGAGCCTTCCGCCAATTCCCCGTCCCCAAGCAAGGTAAAGACGCGATAGTCCATTCGATTTATCTTGCCGCCTAGGGCAATTCCAGCAGCCACCGCCAGCCCGTGGCCAAGTGCACCGGTATTTTGCTCGACGCCGTTCACATCGCGCGTTGGATGCCCGATATAGCGCGAGCCGTATTGGTTTAACGTATCGAGGTCTTTCACCGGAAAGAAACCGCGATCGGCAAGCACCACGAAGAGTGCCTCGGAGCAATGACCCATACTCTGAATGTAATAGTCTCGATCGGGGCTGTGAAACGTCTCGGGGCTGACCCGGAGAATGCGGTTGTAGAGCACGTTCAGGATATCCAGGCAGGAGAGTCCGCCACCGGCGTGTCCAGCACCGCAATTTCTGATCAACCGGAGGAGGGCCTTGCGATATTGGACCGATTTAAGTTTAAGGTCCCGTTCATTCGGCAAGAAAAGGGGATCGTGTCGATACGCCATCACTGTATAGTTATACAGATCCAGTTAATTAGTAGGCCAGCATAGGCGTTCCCTCTTTGCGCTGTCAATCTGTTTTCGGCTTGGAACTATGGAATCTGCCCCCTTTGGCCACTCGCACCGAATCGAGTGGCCGGTGGAAGGTGATCAAAAGAGGAAGATGTGAAATGGTTCTTGACGCGAAAGAGCGAGCGTGTTCTTCTGCCAAGGATTTGATAACAATGAATGAATAAATAGTCACCGGTGTGAAAATCTCGCGGGCAGCGTCCCCTTGTGCGATCTTCAGGTTGTCCCCCCTCGTTCCCTGCGCTATGAAATCTGTGGCTTACCTCTTATCTTTGGTTTTTGGGTTAGACGATGATTAGCGATTCACAAGCCCGAACCGGAGCGGCGGTACAGCATAAGCAGCGGCGGAGGATCGCGATTTTATGCCTCTTCATTCTGCTCGTGATCACTTTTGCGTTCAAACCACCGTTCGTTATTCGACCGCTTCCGAGTCGGAACGGCACAGGCGGCGGTGCGCAGTCCGTCCAGAGCGCGGCTTCGAAATTTGTCGACCCGATCTGGTCTAGTAAGGTGCTGCCTGTCTTTGAGGAAAAGGCTCAGGATATCACGAAGGTTGTGCCAGAAATTCGGGCTGATCCGGAAGCCGCAGGGCAGAAGTACGGCCGGCGGGAAGCGACAAATCCCTACAACTACATGGTCAAAGGGACCGGCAAGGTGACGGAAATAAAGAGCGAATCTCAAGCGGGTACCGCGATCGTCGAAGTCCCGGGTCTTAACGAGAAGGTTGCGATACAGATTGGACCCGTTGTCCGCGGCACTGCGTTGCGCGACGCGACCGGGATCGTCTCGTTCAATCAATTTTCGAATCAGCTCGATTACGCGGATGTTTCCAAGGAAATGAACGGCCGGGCGTTGAAATCGGCTTTTGCGAACACGCCTCCAGCGTCTTTGGCCGGCAAAACGGTGACTTTTTTTGGGGCATTCACATTCGACCCTCATTCGAAATCGACGATTCTGATTACCCCTGTGAAGATTGCCTTGTGAATGTCGCCTATGAATCAGACGGAGTCCTCCGACCAATCTTTATCTAACGGCGACAAAGTCGTTTTGGTCGCGGAGAAGATTACAAAGCGTTTCCCTGGAACGGTGGCGCTGGATGAAGTCGATTTCACTGTTTACGCCGGCGCTGTGAACGTCCTTGTCGGTGAGAACGGCGCCGGCAAAACGACCTTGATGAAAATCCTCGCCGGCGTGGAACCGGCCACCTCCGGACGCCTGCTGCTTGACGGATCTCCCGTGGAATTCAAATCAACCCGTGATGCCGCGCACGCCGGAATTGGCATCATTTTCCAAGAGCTGAACCTGTACCCGAATCTGAGCATTTCGGAAAACATATTTGTTGCTCGGGAATTGACGCGGGCTGGCGTTGTCCAGCATCGGGCGCAGGAGCAAGTCACTGCTGAGTTGTTGAACCGACTCGAACAGCCTCTGAATCCAGCCACACTGGTGAGGGATCTGCGAATGGGACAGCAACAAATTGTCGAAATCGCTAAGGCTCTATCGCAAAACGTTCGTATTCTTATCATGGACGAGCCCACGTCGGCTCTGACGGCCGCGGAAACGGAGGCCCTTTTTCGCATCATCGCTGATCTCAGAGCGCACGGGGTGGCGATCATTTACATTTCGCACAAACTGGAAGAGCTTCTCACGATCGGAGATTATGTGACAGTCTTGCGGGACGGCAAGCTTGCCGCGGCCTCACCCGCACGGGCGATAAATGTCGCCTGGATCATAGAGAAAATGGTGGGGCGTAACGTGAATGCTCCCAGGCACCGCACTGAAACCAAGGCAAAGGTCGCCGATCGGCCTTTGCTGGAAGTGAATAATTTGAGTCTGCCTCGATTGGGCGGGGGATTTGCGTTAGAGAATGTCTCCTTAAAGGTCCGGCGGGGCGAGATCCTGGCGATTTTCGGACTGATGGGTGCCGGCAGAACCGAGTTATTCGAATGCCTGATGGGACAGCATCCGGAGGCCAGCGGCGAGATTCGCCTTGATGACCGCAAGCTCCAGAATGAAACGATTCGAGAACGAATCGATCTTGGGATGATGTTAGTGCCGGAGGACCGGCAGCGGTTGGGTCTCATTCAGAAACTTTCGGTCGCCCATAACATTACTCTCGCCAATCTGCAGCGGTTTGTGACCTCGTTCTGGCTCTCTGAGCGCCGAGAAATACGCGAGATCAATGCGATGATCAGGAACCTGTCGATAAAGACGCAGAACCCTCAGCAGCCGATTACTTCATTGAGCGGCGGCAACCAGCAGAAGGTGGTGATCGCCAAGAGCTTGTTTACTGAACCTCAAGTCCTGATGATGGATGAACCGACCCGCGGGATTGACGTCGGCGCAAAGGCGGAAATTTTTGAGATCATGAATCAGCTCGCCGAGAAAGGCATCGCTATTCTTTTCGTTTCCTCTGAATTGCCCGAAATGTTTACCATCCCGGATCGAGTCATGGTCCTATCGAAAGGAAGGGTCACCGGAGAATTTCTTCACGACCAGTTGAGCGAAGAAGCATTGGTCCATGCCGCTGGTGCACGGCAGCAAACCGAACGCACGCTTCCGGCGCACCAATCGAAATAAGTCGCAAACCTATTATCAAATGCCTAAGACCCTCGCTTCTCTCGCTGGCCCAGTGGTATCGAAGCCGTCCAGTCTCTCCGTGGGCGTGCTTCTTTTCCGGCTGAGGGCTTTAATTGCTTTATTTGTATTAATTGGGGTCTTTTCGATCCTCTCGCCGGCATTTTTCACACAGCAGAACCTGATCATTCTGGTGGGGCAAACCGCTATTAACGCGATCATGGCTGTGGGCATGACCTTCGTTATTCTGACCGGAGGCATTGATTTGTCCGTCGGTTCCACGGTGGGTTTAGCAGCCATGATTTCCGGCTTGCTGATCGACCGGGGACTCGTGATCCCGCCGCTCGGAGTCGCGGTTTATTTCAACGTTCCGGCAGTTATCGTGCTCTGCCTGTGCTTAGGACTGTTGGTGGGGGCCTTCAACGGCCTTCTCATTACCCGTTTCAATGTCGCGCCGTTTATTGCCACGCTCGGGACGCTCTACATTGCCCGGGGTAGTGCCCAGCTAAGTAACAACGGAGCAACTTTCCCCAATCTTGTTGGCAACCCGGAATTGGCCAACACCGGCTTTCCTATTCTTGGCGCGGGAAGCATTCTGGGAATCCCGATTGTGATCTGGATCCTGGTTGTTTTCGCCGCGGTCGCCGCGTTCGTGGCGGGCAAAACGCCTTTCGGACGCCAGGTGTACGCTGTCGGCGGAAATGAGCGCGCCGCCGAACTATCCGGCATTTACGTGAATCGTATCAAAATGAGCGTGTATATGATTTGCGGTCTGTGCGCCGCGATGACCGGCCTGATCACGGCCTCGCAACTGGTCGCGGCACACCCCGCAGTAGGTGAAAGCTACGAGCTCAACGCCATTGCGGCCGTGGTGCTCGGGGGTACATCGCTGTCCGGCGGACGCGGCGCCATGTGGGGAACGATCGTCGGCGCCCTGGTCATCGGCGTACTCACCAATGGACTCGTCCTGCTTGGCGTCCAGGAATTCTGGAAGAAGGTTATCACCGGCCTTGTAATCATCCTCGCTGTCGTGCTCGATCAGCTCCAGGAGCGCCTTCAACAGCGCCTAGCACTTAAACGTTCATAAGCATTGCCATATCCTGAAAAATTTTGATATTCGCGCCTCTTTTGGCATCACCGGCCAAGACTTGCTAACCCGCTTCCCTTCAAACCCAGACCCCCAAACCCAACCACATAGAATCGACAATAGTCATGTCTAAACACACTCGAATAAATTGGAAATTAATCGTCAGCCGCCTGACGATGTTCATGCTCTTGTTTGCCGCCGGAACGATGATTCAATCTGCGCTGGCCCAGCAAAAGAAGCTCATCGCGATCATCGTACCCTCCCCGGAAAATCCATTTTTCAAAGCCGAAGCAGATGCTGCAGATGCGAAAGCCAAAGCGCTCGGATACGATACCCTCGTTTTGGTCCATAACGATGACCCGGTAAAGCAGGACCAGCTCTTCGACACAGCCATCGCCCGGAAGGCAGCCGCTATTATCCTGGACAATGCGGGCGCCGATGCCACGATCGCTGCGGTTAAGAAGGCAAAAGATGCCGGTATCCCGTCATTTCTTGTCGATCGTGAAATCAATGCGACCGGCACTGCCGTCGCACAGTTGGTTTCCAACAACTATCAGGGAGCAACGCTGGGCGCCGAGGAGTTTGCCAAGCTGATGGGTGAAGAAGGGGATTACGTAGAGTTGATCGGGAAGGAAACGGACACCAACGCTGGCATTCGTTCCAAGGGATACAACGATACCTTAAGCCAGTACCCCAAGCTGAAGAAAGTCGCGGCGCAGAGCGCGAACTGGAATCAAGCCGAAGCGTTTCAAAAGATGCAAACGATCATTCAACAATTCCCGAATATTAAGGGTGTTATCAGTGGGAACGATACGATGGCGCTCGGCGCCTACGCTGCATTAAAAGCGGCCGGGAAAGGGAAAGTGATTGTTGTTGGCTTCGATGGCAGTCCAGACGTCGCCGAATCGATCAAGGCGGGCGAGATTCGAGCTACCGTGCTTCAGCCCGTTGTGCACCTTTCTGAATTGGCCGTGGATCAGGCTGATCAATACATCAAGAACGGAAAAGCCACTCAGGACGAGAAACAGACAATCGACTGCGTTCTGATCAATCCCGATAACGTTAAGAACTACACATCATTTGGCCTGAAAGAATAGCAAAGAAAGGAGTTGCAGGAGTTCAGGAGTTGCAGAATCGGATGACTGTATTCCGGCCTGGGAATTCATTCGCTTCTACGCGATGAGGTCCCGCCGGCGGCAGATTCGAACGCCAGTATACTTGTTCCCGATGATAAGTTTTCCCTCCTGGAACTCCTGACTCCTGCAACTTCTGAACTTCTGCAACTCCTGATTCCTCAAAACATATGCCCCAAGCTCGATCGATCACGTTAGGTGTTATTGTAGGCAACCGAGATTTCTTTCCTGATGCATTGGTCGCTCAGGGACGACGCGATGTCCTGGAAGTACTCGCGGAGCGAGGAATCGATGCGGTCATTCTCGATGAGCAGGCGACGAAGCTAGGCGGCGTTGAGACATGGCAGGACGCGAAAAAATGCGCTGCTCTCTTCGATGAGCACCGGCATCGTATTCACGGCGTTCTCGTTGTGCTGCCCAACTTCGGCGATGAGAAGGGCGTGGCGGATACAATTAAGCTTTCTGGACTAAAAGTTCCGATCCTGGTCCAAGCATACCCAGATGATCTTACCCGGTTTTCATTGGAGCGACGTCGGGATGCCTTTTGCGGGAAGATTTCCGTTTGCAACAATCTCTATCAGTACGGCATCCCTTTCAGCGTTACGAAACGACACACTGTTTTGCCGAAGAGCGACGTTTTCAAAGCGGATCTGGACGCGTTTGTCGCCATCTGCCGAGTGGTCCACGGAATGAAACGCGCCCGACTGGGCGCTGTGGGCGCCCGGCCCAACGCGTTCAACACGACTCGTTACAGTGAAAAGCTCTTGGAGGCGTTCGGCATCAGCGTGAGCTGCATCGATTTGTCGGAGGTATTTGGAAGAGCTGAAAAAATATCGGATCAGGACAAACCGGTGAAGGAACGTTTGGAAGGTATTCGTGCTTATGTCCCGACAAGCGGTATTCCCTCTCCGGCGATTCTTAAGATGGCCAAACTTGGGATTGTATTGGATGATTGGATGAGAAGCTACGACTTGCACGCCAGCGCAATTCAATGTTGGGATTCGCTCCAGCACAATTATGGTGTGAACGTTTGTACGCTCATGAGCATGATGAGCGAGAGCCTCCTTCCGAGCGCGTGCGAGGTCGACATCACCGGCGTTGCGTCAATGTACGCTTTACAGCTTGCGTCGGGCAAACCGAGCGCGTTGGTCGATTGGAATAACAACTACGGTGACGACCCTAACAAGTGCGTATTGTTCCATTGCGGCAACTGGGCGAAGAGCTTTTTTGATGAAGTGAAGATGGCCAACGCGGAAATACTTGCGACAACTCTGGGGACAGAGAACACGTACGGGACCGTCGCCGGAAGGACTCCGAAGGGTCCATTCAGCTATTCACGCATCACAACGGATGACCGGCACGGCGTCATCCGCGCCTATGTCGGCGATGGACAGTTCGTGGATGATCCTCTAGATACTTTCGGGAGCCGTGCCGTGGTGGAAGTTGAGGATTTACAGGGATTGTTGCGGTATGTATGTCGTCAAGGCTTTGAACACCACGCGGCTATGAACCAGTCGCATTCCGCTGCCGTATTGCACGAGGCGTTCTCCACGTATTTTGGTTGGGAGACTCATTGGCATCAGGGTAGTTAGGTTAGTGGTGGTGGTAGTGGTAGTGGTAGGGCGGGATGGCTTGGCTGGCTTAGGTTGATCCGGAAAGTTTGTCTGGGGAGAACCTGGATTAAGTCGCCTGCTCCATAGCTACACAGCTTGGATCGCATACGACTTCTGCCGATCAGATGACCTGTGAGAAGACCCACCCTTGGCGTTATAAACGTGTTTCAACATTTGAACATCAAACGGCTGAAACTCATGCAGTTCGGGCACGAACTTCTCCTCAGGTCTGTACAGCTTGATTATCGCGATCATCGCGAATACTAGGACTTCCATCTTTTTTCTTTCCTTTCCTTTCCTTGACTTGCCGCAAATGCAGCAGTTTGTAGACGTTGCGTGATCAGCAAGTCGTTTGGTTGCGAATGGTCAGACAGGTTGCGATTGCTCGCGGGCCATCGTAATAACGATTAGCGCCAAGACAAGAACCCGTCGTGAATCGTTTCCATGGTATCTCTTTTTCTCCAGTTCTGTCTCAAACTATGAGAGTCAGATACAGACACCCCTCGCGGGGATTCCCCTCTGTTTCTCTCAGCATTCTGGACCAGTCGCTTCTAATCGAAGCGCCTTCCGGAATGCCCAGAGAAATTCATTCACTGGCGGCAACAATAGCACCATATCGGTTCAGGCCATCGGGACTTTAGTTCAGATGACTCGGATTTGGCCCAAAAAAATGCAGAACCTGTTAAATGCAAGCATGTTAACTTGTAATGGCAGGTATTTAATGGTGGGGGCGGAGACGGTGCAGCAAACAGTAGATTCGCCGGCATTCCCATGCATTAATTAGCAAGCACGACCGCTATGTTCACGATACGCGTCGTCGTAACCGGCTTGGTTTGCTTGGCTTTGAAGGCAGGTGGGTCTTCATCCGCCCCCCGCGAGCACCAATGTCGCCCGGAAACTTTCTTCCTCGTGTTTCCCATGTATGCCTTGGACCCGGATGATCCTTCACATTTCGCGCGCCCAATCGGGCCTTGTCATCAGGTGATACAGCATTTCTCCCGCTTTCGGCACCAGCAAGACACCTTCCTCTTCGCGGTTGGCAAACTCCTTGGGCTCGATCGTTGCCGGATCTCGATAGCCGAGGTTAATCTCCTCGCAAATGTCTTTCGGAATCCCGGTCGCGAGTGTCACTTGGACCCGACAGCGCTCGATTCCGTCCTGGTAGGTGCCAATGCCGCGGACGTGCGTTGAATGGGCCAGCACTCCCCAGGGGAGGTCCTTGTACTTGTCCCATTGTTTCAGAAAGTAGTCCCGGCAATGATAACCTATTTTGCGGATGAGGTCGCCGTGCGTAATTGAGATCTCGTGGATGTGAGGCGCATAGATGATGAGCTCACCTCCATCGGCCACCACTGGTTCGAGCTTGTACATGCATTTGCCGCCCACCCACAGTTCATCGTACATCAGCGGTGCGCAAGAGAGCACGGTGCGGAAGGGATGGTCCTTATAAGTAATGTGAAGGGTTCCGGACAGATCGCTCGCTTGGTCCCAAGCGTTCTCCGGTGAACCGACAAAGAGTCCTGCGAGTTTCGCGTGGTCCACCACCATGCAGAAGCAGAGCTTGGGTACCGTGACCATCGAGCCGGCACAATCCACGACTTTGCGCACGGGCGTGTATTTATTGCCGATGATCATAGGGTTGGTGATCACCGCTCCGAGCCAATGAAAAAAGTTGAGAACTTCCGGCCCGCTCACGCCCGGAAACAAGTATTTGTTACCCCCGGAAAATCCAACGACCTCATGCGGAAAAACCGGGCCGGCGATGATGATCTGATCATACTCAAAGAGCTTGCGATTAACGTTGACGGGAACGTCCATCGCAAACAGGCCCCCGGTCTCGCTTTTGATCTCGTCGGCAGAAATGGTGCCGATATTTTTCAAGGCTAAAGGATTATCCCACTCGTGATTGAACAACCGGAGCCTGCCGTATTTCGCCATGCGCTCCTCAACGGAAATTTCCAGTCGATGACAGATCGCCTCCTCGGTCATCGGCCGATGCGTGCCGAGCGCGATCATAACGTCGAACGCCGCGGCACTGGCGCCAATCTGGTCGAATATGCCCTTGAAAAGCATTCCCAAGGGACAAGTCCGAGTCGCGTCTGGCACGATCAAGAGTACTTTTTTGCCACGGAATTCCGCGCTGGGACAAGCCTTGCTGATCACCTCAAGCACCTGCTCGTTTGTGAGGTACGAGCCCTGGGCGCTGACCCGTGAAATGGTTGGGAATGACATGGATCCTTAGGAATTAAAGTTTAAATCGTTTGGTCGCGCCCATCAACACGAATGGTTGCCAACCGGCGGGGGAAGCGTGTCGTGATTCAGCTCGTGAGCCCAACGGTTGTGCGCCTTTCTCAGATGGTCGCGCATCGCCTTGCGGGCACGCTCAGGATCGTGCGTCTCCAGGGCCACCACGATTTTGCGATGTTCGTTCATAACCGAGGTCCAGGTTTTCGCGTTATCAAAATGAATCGCGAACTGCCGCGACAAACGGTTTTCGCATTGGTCAAACCATTCCATCACCAGCCGCAGGAGCACCTTGTTCGCGAGCTTCGCCGCGATATAGAGGTGAAACTGCCGATCCGCGGCCAGCAGGGCCACTGTGTCCACGGCCTCGCCTTCGATCGCAATGAGAGTCTGTTCGAGTGCAGCAATGTCCTTCCGCGTCATGTCATTGGCGGCTTCTGCCGCAATTGCCCCCTCAATGAGACTTCGAGCCCGCAAGATTGCCAGCGGTCCGTCCGCACTCGAATCGTCTGGCGCCGCGCTTTTTAGCGTCGTGACCATGATCCCCGAGCCTGGGCGCACATCGACGTAGCCTTCCACCTCCAAGGCAATCAGGGCTTCTCGCAAAGACGGACGGGAGACGCCGAATCGCTTGGCCAACTCTCGTTCGGCGGGAAGACGACTCCCGGGCGCGAACTCTCCGGCTGCAATCAAGGACCGGACCTGATCGGCGATCTGCAAGTAAAGGCGACGCGACTCGACGGGGCGTATCGGCATAAGAACAACCCTGCCTCGAACCGGGTGAGAAAGCAAGGCCTGACCACTTGACCAATAGACAACGCAGCCTTACCAGGTGAAACTCATCCTTGGCTGCCCATGGGAAAATCCTTTCTTCCCGAGAGTTTTCTGCCCTCGGTTTGAGTCAGGAGTTGCGGAGGTTCAGGAATTGCAGAATGGGAGCAGCTATCCGGTCTGTGGATGGTGAGTTGTCGCTTCGGCATCTGCCTCTGCAACTCCTGAACTCCCGGAACTCCTGACTCCGGGAACTCCTGTTCCCGGAACTCCTGACTCCTGACTCCTGTCCTAGATTGTCTGAGATAGGAACCCGCCGTCCACCCGAAGGTCAACGCCCGTAACGAAACCGCTGGCCTTTTCGCTCGCGAGGAAGACTGCGGCGCCCACGAGTTCGGAGGGGTCACCGAAACGCGCCATGGGCGTATGGCCCAGAATCAACTGGCCGCGGGCAGAGGCGGTTCCATCCTCATTGAAGAGCAAACGGCGATTTTGCTCGCCGGGAAAAAAGCCAGGCGTGATGGAATTGACCCGTACGTTGTACGGTGCCCATTCTCGGGCGAGAAACATGGTAAGGTTCAGCACCGCTGCCTTAGCTGCCGAATAGGCCACAACGCGCGAGAGGGGTAGGTGGGCAGAGACGCTGGCGATGTTGATGATGCTGCCTTTGCGATTGTCTTTCATCGCTGAGCCGAACACCTGGCAGGGGATCAGCGCTCCGCCGACAAGATTCATCTCAAAATTTTCCCGCCAATCGGTGACCGCGATTTCTTCAAAGGGACGTTCAGGAGTAACGGTCACACGTGGGTCGTTGCCGCCCGCGGCGTTTACCAGAATGGTAGGAGCGCCCAAGCGGTTCGACAGAGATTCGCGTGCGGTTTCCAGCATTCTTTGGTTGATGGCATCGGCGGGAAAAAATTCGGCTGTACCTCCCTTTCTTTGAATTGAGCGAGCTCTTGCTTCACCTCGATCAGAGTTACGACCCAGGACCGCCACCTTGGCGCCTGCGGCGGCCAAACCTTCCGCCATTGCGCCACCGAGCACGCCGGTGGCGCCCAGGACCACGGCAATTTCTCCGGTCAGGTCAAACAAGATCATTTTAGTTACCTTTTTATTTTCGAGTTACGACAACGCGTGCGCTTGACAAGCTCTCCGAAGTTATTTAATGGTCAAGTGGTAAGACCGTATTTGTTCTCGGTTGAGGCTCCAGGATTTTGGGCGGGTCCCGGAGAGCGGCAGACAAAAATCAACTCCTCGGCTCGCAGCCTCTTCCGCCTGATCATCGTGAAGATCGAAAAATACACTTTCGGAACCGGCGACCGCTTTGCGCACCAGGGCCGCGCCCAACTGCAGGCTGTCTTGAAGGCGCGCGAAGCGGGCATCGACGTTTACCCGGTTTGGAACAAATCCAATCGCGAGCATTCAATCATCAAAAGCCAACCCGGCGACGTTCGGGCCGAGGCCGATGCAGCGGTCGCTGCGTTACACTTCACGGGCGCTTACTACGTCGATGCCGACCACATCGGCTTGAAAACGGTCGACGCGTTTATTCCGACAAGCGACTTTTTCACCCTCGACGTGGCGGATTTCACGGGCAAGGAGGCCGACGTCGACGCCGCCGAGGTTTGCCTGAAGTCCGTGAGGCGCTACACCGGCTCGCTCTCCATTCCGGGAATAGACCGGCCCTTCGACCTCACTGAGAAAGTCGTGCGCGGGGCCGCCGGCAAATTCTTGCGCGCCGTCCAAGAGGCGGGTCGCATTTACCGGCATATCGAGGAAAGGAAAGGACGCGAGGGTTTTGTCACCGAAATCTCAGTGGACGAGACCGACACACCGCAAAGCCCTGTGGAGCTGTTTCTGATCCTGGCGATGATCGCCGAGGAACGCATACCGATCCAGACGATCGCCCCGAAGTTCACCGGACGGTTCAACAAAGGAGTCGATTACGTAGGGGACATCTCGCAATTCGAAAAGGAGTTCGATGAGGACCTGAGCGTTATCGCCTTTGCGATACGCGAATTTGGGCTGGCCGATACCCTCAAGCTGAGCGTCCACTCAGGCAGCGACAAGTTTTCGATCTACCCCATTATCAACCGACTGATCAAGAAACATAACGTGGGTTTGCACGTCAAAACGGCAGGCACCAACTGGCTCGAAGAGGTGATCGGACTGGCCGAGTCGGGCGACGAAGGACTGGTGCTCGTTAAGGAGATTTATGCCCAGGCGCGCGAGCATTTTGCGGAGTTGGTAACCCCCTATAGCACGGTGACCGACATTGACTCAAACAAACTGCCGGATCCCGAATGCGTCAGGGGCTGGAGTTCGTCCCAGTACGCCGAGGCGTTGCGCCACGTTGAGTCTTCTCCCCAATATAATCCCAACTTCCGACAGCTGTTGCACGTGGGTTTTAAAGTCGCGGCCGGAATGGGCAAGAGGTTTACCGACGCAGTCGAAGCGAACGAGGAGATCGTCGCCAGGAACGTCACGGGAAACCTTTTTGAGCGCCATTTGCTGCCCATCTTCGGCTGAAACGGCCAGGCGTGGAAAATCCGGGGAGTCGCGCGTCTGCCCACCAGGCGTGGTCGGCGAATCTCTACTTAAGGGCTTCTGAAACGGTGCACCAGGGACAGCAGAAACCTTGGTTTGGCAGAGCGCATAAAATATCCATGATCGTTCACGTTACTGTTCACGCAATCGGTACTTTTATTTGAACAGGCTACTCAAGCCAGCAGCTCGCCAAATGTCGCTGCCCTCAAGGTTCATCGGAACAATGTTATCGAGCCGTTACCGGCTCCGGCCGGCTGCCCTGGTCTTGTCTTCGGAAATCATTGCACCATCTTAATACCTGTTGTTATCTTCAACCCAAAGCCTCCCGGCCAAAACCGTTCCCCATCCTGCCCTGTCGGCGGAAAGATCTATTCGAAACTATGAAAACTCCACAATCGCGTTCGCAAAGGGCGCGCCACTTCGCCTCGAGCGTCGCCACTTCGGTCATAATCCTGCTCAGTCCCGTAATTGGCAGAGCCAAGGACCACGTTGACATTCAATTTTGGGACATGATCTGGGGAGGCCCTGAATACATCGATACCGGCAAGGCACTCGTTGCACAGTTTAACCAGGAACACCCGGAAATCACTGTGACTTACCGCTCTGTCCCGTGGAGTAACTGGTACCAAACATTCTTGACCGCGATTGGCTCAGGAACGGCACCGGACATCAGTACGGGGGCGGGGTACCAGGCGATCCAGCTCTATGATCAGGACGCGATCTTGGCGATCGACGATGTGATCGACCAGTTGAAAGCCGAAGGCAAACTCGATGACTTTCTTCCCCATACGGTCGATATCCTGAAATACAAAGACCATTATGTTGCCCTGCCGTGGGCGATCGACATTCGCGTCTGGTATTATCGAAAGGATTTGCTTGAGCAAGCGCACGTTCAACCGCCTACCAGTTGGCAGGAGTTTAAGACGGCTGCGCAGACGCTGACCAATCCCAAGGCAGACCAGTACGGTTTGGTGGCTTGCGGGGACACCCTCGGGTCACATTGGTTATTCACGCTGATGCTTAACAACGGAGGAGGTCTGTTCACCAAAGATAAGCGACCTGATTTGGGCGCTGAGAGAAACATCGAAGCATTGCGGTTCTTATCGGATCTCGTGAAAGGCCAATTTGTCTATCCTGCCAGCGCAGGCTACCACGATGAGGATGAGCTCAGCGCGTTCAGCCAGGGCAAGGGAGCGTTGACCCTCCATGCCCCGGGTCTTTCGGGCCGCTTGCCTAAGATTGGCGATAAGATCGGAGTGCTCAAGCCGTTGACTGGGCCGCACGGCGACCAGGGCACGATCTCCTGGGTCAACAACATCATGTTGTACAAACAGGGCAAACACCCAGCCGAGGCCAAGGAATTCCTGAAATGGTGGTCAGAACACGAGAAAGATCTCTGGACCAAAGGGCATGTCACCCAGTTGCCTGTTCGAAAATCCTTCACTGCGGATCCGTATTTTCAAGGCAACGAGGAAACGAAATTCATCCTTGAAAACTACGTGCCGGTTGGCAAGAGCACGGCTACGCACGCCACCGAGATCTTTCCGAAACTCAATGACGTCGAGGGCGAGGGCGTAATGCAGACGCTCATGCAAAACCTCCTCCAGGGTAAAGATGTTGATAGTTCGGTCAAGGCGGCATCCGAGCGCCTAAAATCGATCTTAGAGGATTAGAAGGTCTACCAGCAGGATGCCGGGCGCTGGAAAGTTGTCCGGCTTACTGCGGCGCTTTAACCCAAAATCCGAAGAAAGAGATAAATTACACATTTCACAGACGATTAAGTTCAAGGCGACAGGCATTATCAAGCGCAAGAAAGCATCTGGAACGCACGTAACTGGCGAAGACCGCCCGCCTTCTTTTATAATCCTCGGAATCGCTGGTTCCGAATTCGGAATTCTGGTTTAACCTCCATAACGCGTTCTCGAATACCATGCCCTTCGAGATCATCCAGCACCACGATGCGGCAACGGCGGTTAGCCCGATGCGCAGGCCGCCGATTCAGTGGTTCCCCTACCTGCTCTTATTGCCTTCGTTAGCTATCATCTGCCTCATCGAGTTGTACCCGTTCCTAACCGGCGTTTCCTACAGCTTCCACAAGGGCACTTTACTGGGCACAGGCCCCTTTGTCGGTTTGCAGAACTACGAGCGCCTGTTTAGTTCTCCGGATTTCTATCATTCACTCTGGTTCAGCTCTCATTTTTGCGCTATTCAACGTCCTGTTCAGTTACCTCATCGGCTTGGCATTGGCCTTGTTTTTGAACCTGGATTTTCCAGGGCGAGGATTTTGCCGCGTCTTTTTGCTGATCCCTTGGATTGTGCCGGCCGTGGTTTCCATCGTCAGCTGGAAATGGTTGATTGCCGACCGCGGGGGACTCGTCAACATCCTCTTAAGCGACTTTGGCCTTGGGCCCATTTATTTCCTGAGCCAGGGCAGTTGGGCCATGGTGGCCGTGATCGTGATCAAGATCTGGCGAAGCTTCCCCTTCATGATGTTAAGCCTGCTCGCCGCATTGCAGGTCATCGACAAGAGCTTGTACGAGGCCGGGAGAATTGATGGCGCGAACAATTGGGCGCTTTTCCGGCACATCACGATGCCCCACCTCAAGAATATTTCAATCATCCAAGCCATCCTGATGGTGATCTGGAGTATCAATGACTTTGAGACCCCATTCCTTCTAACCCAAGGGGGGCCATCCAATGCCACCGAGAACATGATTCTGCTTTCCTACCGCTACACGTTCGGGCGCAACGACGTGGGACGCGGTTCGGCCGTCGCGCTTATTACGCTCGTCTTCTTGACGGTGCTCGCCACATTTATGATGCGCCAGCAACGCAAGAGAGTTTAGCAAGGCCACTGAACATGAAACCAAACCGCAAATGGCTTCTTCTTCTTGTGGGTCTGTTAATCGTCTTTCATCGTCGATTTTCCGATCTTGACGGTCGCACTGAACTCGTTTCGAACGACCGAAAACATTCTTTCCTCGCACAGCATTATCCCGACCCAGCCAACGCTTGCTAATTACTTGTACATCAACACGCGGACGCATTTCTGGACATTTTTGGTCAACAGCGCCATCGTTGCGCTCATCAGCACCGCGCTTGGGAATCGTCCTGGCGTCGTTGGCCGGTTTTGCAATGTCGCGGTTCAAGGGGCACAGCTTCTATCAGGGTATGACCAGGCATTACTGATGGTGCAGATGTTTCCGCTCATCTTGGCGATTATTCCGCTCTTCATTTTATTTCGCAGCATGAACATGGTGAATAACTTCGTTCCGGTCATCCTGGTTTACACGGTCACCCAGCTGCCGTTCGCCACCTGGATGCTGCGATCTTATTTCGATAGTATCCCGAGGGAACTGGATGAAGCCGCCACCATGGACGGCGCCTCGCCGCTGCGGGCCTTTGTGCAGATCATTCTGCCGTTGACGCTCCCGGGCATCACAGCCGTGGCGATATTCTCCTTCCTGTTTTCTTACAACGAATTCTTTATCTCCAGCATCTTTCTGCGAGACGAGGATCGCATGACGATACCGGTGGGAATCCAATCCTTCATGCAACAGTACGGGACGGATTGGGGCAGCCTGATGGCCTCAGCCACGCTGGCAATGATCCCGACGCTCATCTTGTTTTTGTTCATTCAGAAATTCATGATCTCCGGTGCGACCGCCGGTGCGGTTAAGGGCTAAAAAAAGAATTAACTATGTCGAATCAAGCAGAGGAACAAGCCGGGCAAGACGGCAGCGCGCCTTCGAAACGGCGACTCAGGGTGGGATTCGTGGGTTGCGGGGAAGTGACGCAGATAATGCATTGGCCAAGCCTGTACCAGTTGCCGGATCAGCTACGAGGTCACCGCGCTGTGCGACGTGAGCCCTCTGATCCTGGAGGAACTCGGAAAGCTCTGGAATGTCCGAACCCTGACAACGGATCACCGAGAGTTGGTGGCGCGCGACGACGTGGATGCGGTGTTAGTCGCCAATCCCAACGCCTTCCACGCCGAGGTGACGCTGGACGCCATCGCCGCTGGTAAACATGTGCTGGTGGAAAAACCCATGTGCATCACTCGCCGGGAAGCGGACCAGATCATTGCTGCTCAGAGAAGCAGCAATGTCGTGGTGCAGGTCGGTTACATGCGCCGCTATGCGCCAGCGTTTCTGGACGCATGCGAGGCGGTCAGGAAAATGGGGGAAATCAAGTTCGCCCGGGTGCGCGATTTCATCGGGTTCAACTCCTTGATCATCAATGCCACCTCCCGGGTGATTCGCGATGAGCAGTTGCCGGAGTCGGTGAAAAACGACGCGAAGCTGCGCGATGGACGCGTTATTGACGAAGCTCTGGGTGAGAAATCCATCGCCCGCTCTCCGGCGGGCATACGCAGCTCATGCTCGGACTCAGCAGCCACGACCTTTCGGCGATGCGGGAATTGCTGGGTATGCCGAGCAAGGTGCTTTTTGCGGCGCAGCGCAGCGACGGTCTGTACATAGCTGCGGCCTTCGACTACGGCGAGTTCGTTTGCCAGTTTGAAACGGGCATCGACGAAATCGCGCGTTTCGACGCTCACCTTGAGGTGTACGGAAGCCAAAAGGTGGTTCGGATTCAATATGATACCCCGTACGTCCGGAATTTGCCGATCCGGCTGTTCGTATCAGAAGACAACGGCCGCGGCGGGGTAACAGAGTTGGACTCAAATCCCGCCTGGGGGGACCCGTTTGTTGCAGAGTGGAAGGCATTTCTACGAGAACGTCACGGAAAGCAAGGCGCCGAAAACCGAGCCAGTAGGACTTCGTTCAAGACCTTGAGCTGTTTGCCGAAATGGCGCGCCTGATGCGGCAGCCATGAGGATTGCACGCCCGCTCACGGAGCCTGCGTGTGTAGTCGGTGATGGATGGTTCGCAGTTGTTCATACAGGTCGCGGTAAACTTCTTGATAGCGCGCTTGTAACCGCTTGGAGCGCTCTGAATTCGGTTCGACGCAAATCTCTTCCCGGTGGGCAACCCGGACTGCCGCTGAAGGATTTGGAAAAATTCCGCAGCCCAGGCCCGCCAAAAGCGCCGCCCCCAAACTAACCGCTTCGCGAACCGGATTGACCTTGATAGGGAAAGCGTAGACATCCGCTTTGATCTGAGTGAAAAGCGAGTTTTGGAGGGAACCTCCAATCGCGAGGATCTTCTCAAATGGGGGTAACCCGGCGACGGTGCTCATAGCATCCGCAATCGCTCGCGCCTCGAAAGCCAGACCTTCCAACACCGCTCTGAACATGGCGCCGCGGGTCGTAGTTGACCTGACGCCGATGAACGCCCCTGAAGCTCGCGGATCGGGATGGGGCGTCAGGCTGCGAACAAGGTGAGGCAGGAACACGGGAACGGCCTCCTCGGCTACCGCGGCTTCCTTCGCAAGGTCCGCAATGCTTGACTTCCCCCCTAGTTCTCGTCTGAACCACTCCATCGCGGCGCCGGCCGTCTGAAGTCCACCTGTTAGATAACAGGTCGGTTCATCGATCCACACCGCTCCTTGTGCAAGCCCATGCTCGGCAATCCGTCGGTCAAAAACTGGTTTTGGAAAAATCGAGATCAAAGATTCGGAAGTTCCGATGCTGTCGAAAAGCACCCTGGCAGTCAGGCCCCCGGCGGCAAACGCTCCGCTTAGATGGTCATGGATGCCAACGCTCACAATTGTTTTTGCTGGAAGGTTCGTTGCGGCCGCGCTGGAGGGAGTAACCAAGCCCAGCGGAGTTCCGCTCTTGCAGACCGGAGCAAAGGAAGAGGGTGGAACGCCAACGGCCTCCAAAATCTCGCTTGCCCAATTTCCGCGGCCCAAATCGTAGGCGAGCGAACGACAGGCCAGACTGGGATCGGTTGCGGGAACTCCGCAAAGGCGAAAGGCTACATAATCCGCAAAATTCAGC
>CAVTQD010000046.1:0-180866 GCA_963736745.1 uncultured Verrucomicrobiae bacterium
GCGGGGTGACCGGTCTGAAACATAAGGGCGGCCGCAAGAATATAGAACGCTTCTTACCGACGGTACGAGTATCTCTC
The DNA here is from genome assembly GCA_963736745.1 of uncultured Verrucomicrobiae bacterium. Taxonomy (GTDB): domain Bacteria; phylum Verrucomicrobiota; class Verrucomicrobiia; order Chthoniobacterales; family JAFAMB01; genus JAFAMB01. The sequence continues at coordinate 78 of CAVTQD010000046.1, forward strand.
CTAACTCATAGAGTTGACCCTGGTTCCAGACGTTGCCGTACCACAGAGCAACCGTAACCCATCGAAAAAAGTATGGGTGCAAAAAGCAGAAGCCGAACGACGGTGTACCGTTTATGAAATATGCCTTAATGCTCCTCGCCTTCTCAGCCACCACTCTCTACGCGGGTACCTATCAAGGGAAAAACGGTAGAGCAGCTTATAATAATAATGGCACCGCAGTCCAGACTAGTAACGGCACGGCAGTCCACGCTAGAGGTAGCTCCACCGTTCACAGCACCAACGGTGCTTATCACGCCAGCCGGACCGATGGGGCCGTCGTCCATACGAACAATGGTACGGCAGTACATACGAACAATGGCACGGCTGTCCACACCAATGCCAGTTGGGATGACGCCTATTGGCACTCGAACAAGTACGGCTACTGGAACGGGCAGCGCGGATACTGGCAATGTGGCTGAAGCCTGCGAGCATGTTTTTGTCATTGTCAATTGAAGATATCGACTCTTAATGTCAGGAGTTAGGAAGAGGTTGAACAAACAATCTAATTGATTGCCTCGAACTTCCCTGGAAGCTAAGCTGGCTTCACCTTGCTGGTCATCTGTTCGATCTCCTCTGGACCCATTTCGCTTAGGAATTTGGATTAATAGCCGTCAGTCGGGCCGAGGTCCGTTTGGGAAACCCAGAAAATCAAATCGGTTCCGACCAGCTCGGATACAGACAAATTTCTTGCATCAAGGTAGGTACCCTATGCCGCCGTGGAATGCGTGAAGACCTTCTCAAAAACCCTTTTTGTCTCTTTGCGGGCGTTAGCGAATACGCTCTCGTCCTCGAAAACGTATCCGAATAAGTCCGCGGCTTCTTCAGGCCGAGTAAACCAGCCAGCAGCGGCAGGTCGTTGACAATCTAAAGTGGTAGTGCCGTGGCTCGAGACTACGATCATGTGAGATGCGGACGATGGATACACGGATTGGCCAGAAAATGCCTCTAAGTACTGTAAGAAATTTTTCCCTGATCAACGTCGACGCCCCACAGAAAAGAGTGTCAAGTAGCCTACGGCGCCTAATTGAAGCCAGGAATGAAGAAAGGGATTGGAATTGGAAGCCCTACAAAGAAGGGCGAGTCATAGGGGTAATAGCCGCCGCCGTAAAATCGCCGCCATAGTATCCACCCTGCCAATAGCGGGCGTTATGCCCTCCGTGAGCGTAGTACCCATGCCCTCTGTGAGCATAGTAACCTCCGTTGTAGTTGCTGTGGTAATTTCCGTGGCCGCCGGTATGACCGGCATGGACCGTACCAGCTTGCGCCGAAGCAACTCCGATGATTGTTGTCAGGACAAGGCTCAATCGATTTATAGTATGCACGGTAATTATCATACTTCGGTTGATCGCTCGCGAACTTTAGCAGTCTTTGGCTTGCCAGCCAAAAAAACACCAGGAGGTGTTGCTTGGGCAATCCAATCGGACCGCGGAGCTCACGCCGGCTAGAGTACACGGCACCAACCTTCCAAACGCCGTTAAAGGCTTTTCTCTACCCTTGGCACAATAACCGTCCCATCAGGCAACAGAACGACGAGAGAACATTTCGGTCGCACCGGTCCTTTATTCGTGTCCGAAAGGCAGATCAGCCAAAACGGAACCGGCGTTGTCCGAAACTCCTGAGTCTCCAGTGCGCCGACCTGTACGTGGTAAAAAGTAGCCATAAAGTCTGCGGCGATCTCTGCCGCTTTCTCTTTCGTTATGGCGTTGGGACAAATCTGTCTAACCACCCTCAAAGACGTACTCCACCGTCCCGCCATCCTTGGCCGCGCCCCGGTATCGAAACAGTTCGACGGACATTGCCCGGAGCGGCCAGAAATAAGGGCCATCAGGATTGTTGCCAGGTATCGCAATTGGCGGTCATTCCTCCAAAAAGTCGGGCTAAACGTTCCAAATTTCCTTCATGAAATCGCGAAGAGCGAGAGAAGACTTCTCGAATCGATGAGCAAGATCGTGTGATTTCTGCGACCGACCAAGTCCTAGTGCACCAGTCACTGACTTGGCGCAATAATCTTGTCATTGACCTGATAGACTAGCTGCTGCCTCCCATCTTGCCCTGAATATACACGGTATACATGGGAGTGGACGAGTTCGTTCCCGAAAATTCGATGAATGCCCCTGCAGCTTCCTTGAGCCTTAAAGTCAATGGAGGAGTCGGATCGCTCGATTCGTTTACCGCATTTTCGAATTTTCAACCTGGTCTTTCCACCGTCATCGGGCTTTTCCGAAAATTTTGGTTGCGATCCGGGGCGAAGCGTTTCCCATCGTGTGAACGACGGTCCATTTGTAATTCGCAAAGATGAAAATAGCTCTTCGCAAAACAGAACCTTCCCTTCCGCAAGAGCATGGGAGAGGTAGTGCGCCAAGTCTGAGGCTTGTATAGCAGCGTTGGGAGCGCCGCCGGATGACTCGCAAGGCGCTGGCAAGTGGGTCAGGCACGACCAAAAACAAAACGGGATTGGGAAATCTCATTATCGGATATGACGAAGATCCGGGGAATCTCGCAGTGGGAGATCGCAGTGGAACTCATAACTTAGTCATAGGATCTTTTAACAAGTTCGGAGCTTCTGCCAGTGGGGGCATCGTAGCGGGACAACGCAACACTATAAACGTAGAGAGTTCGAGTGTTTTAGGAGGTACGGGTAACTTAACGAACTCATTGTTCGCTGTGGTAGTAGGAGGTTCTGGCAACACAGTGCGGCAAGAATTTGGAACTATCCTTGGAGGTGCGAGTAACGATGTGGAGGAAGAATTTGGAACCATCGTGGGAGGTGAGGATAATAGCTGTACTGGAATAGGAACGACGGTTCTCGGAGGTTCACAAAATGATGCTGATGGGTCTGGTAGTGTTGTTCTTGGAGGAACGCATAACGTAGATCAGGTGTTAAATACGGTACTTCTTGGCGGCACAAATATAATCGTTCCGATTGGTCCGGTCGGCAGTGGCGTCATCGGTGTTGTCACACCGCCCTGACCCACGCCTTCCCGCTCCCAAAAAGATCTTGAAGGCAACAGTTTTTCGATATGATGGTCAAGTACGCGAAGGAATTGGAAACGGTCGAGATGCCGGTCGATTAGGGCATGGCGCCGGTGACAGTGAAGAATAGATAAAGCAGGGAATTCACTGAGTTGGCGCTTGCGCCTGAAGGAACTTAAACGGTTTGGCATCAGTGAATTGATCCGCCACTTCACCGGAGAAAACCTCGCCGTTTTGGATCATAAGCTCTTTGACGGACGCTCCCGGCTTGAGGTTCAACTTCTCCAACGATACCCAAAAGGTATTGGGACGGGTGGCGGAGTCGAAGTAATAAACCAAGTTCTTCTGGTCGGAAACTGTTCGCCAAATAGTGGAGGAAATATTGGGCTGGTCCGGCGTTGAAATGCCCAGCGGCACACTTACCGAGCGCTGCACACTCAACACACCCGCCACCGCCTGATTAGCATACGATTGTTGCGGCACGCCCTGAATGTAGTGGGGGTCGAGCTTCTTCGGAATCGCGTCGAGCAGGAACGAAGCACGCGCAAACCGGTCCGCAGCACGATTGGTGCCCGGCAGAAAGACCAAACCGCCGACCCCTTTCCAATATTCATTGAGCGCGAGCTGCTCCTCGTAGATCGGGGAATTGGTCATCACCTTGTATTGCTTGCCGTGATGGATCGTCAACTTGCCATTCACATATTCGAAGATGGCCGAATCACCAGCGGCATCCGATAACGAGAGGTGAAGCGCGGCGGCGGAGCCGTTCGGTAAAGTGGGGGCCAGAATGTGAAAAGGCTCGTCGCTCAAAGCGCCGACCGCTTCGGCCACAGTGGCGTAATTATCCAGCACATATTGGGCCCATGCCGCGATGGACAGGAAGGGCCGCTAATCGTCTGGCTTGCCATAGTCGGATTCGGCAAGATAGAGCAGATTGGCTACTAAACCCTTTTCGTTCATGCCGTCGGTCGTACCGGCTTCATAGCCAGACACTGTTACACTCCCATATTTGGCCGTCCACTTGATGGATTGGGGACCGGCGCCCCCATCGCGTTGAACTCCTGCCGGGAAAACCCAGAGATTGGAGAGCATGTCCTCCTTCCAATCCATGTTGCGCCCGGTGATAACAAGGTTGTCGTCGCCGATGTAGAGTGTGCGTGTACAGGCTGGGGACCTTATAAGTTCCTAGCAAACTCAGAATGGCGTGCAGCAGGAAGATAAAGGCCGTGTGTGTGAAGCGCATTTTCGTACCTCTTCTCATGCATTCGGATCTACCCTGACGAAGTCTTGTTCATACTTTAGGCTTCCGACAATCCGATCGCATTCACAGCGATCACCTTCCTCCAACACTAACAATCGAGTGGCTGCTGGCATCCTTTGATTATACATAAGCAGAAAAAGTATGTCATCTATTTATCATACGATGAACTAGATTTTTGCGTATCCCAAGTTCCTTGCCTGGGATCACTTTAATCGGATGCTTCGTGGTCATTAACTGGTTAACCACTCTTCCTCAAAGAGATTTCTATCGAACTTGCGAGATCCTTTAATCGATTCTCATCTACGAGAATCGTTCCGGCTGCAGCTAGTGCACCAGGTCTGAGGCTCGTATAGCAAGCGTTGCGGCAAATTTTGGATGGGTGCGGCGCGAGGAAGGAGAATACCCGCAGTGGTCTTGGACCGACGAGCAACAAAGCACCCGGTCAAAATTCGCGCAGCCTTGGGTTGGGGCGCGCCGGCGACTCACCGCGTTGCCGGCTCGTTAAATAGGACCTTAGCTATTCGCCTCGCCAGCGCCTTGCGAGTCATCCGGCGGCGCTCCCAACGCTGCTATACAAGCCTCAGACTTGGTGCACTACCTCTCCCATGCTCTTGCGGAAGGGAAGGTTCTGTTTTGCGAAGAGCTATTTTCATCTTTGCGAATTACAAATGGACCGTCGTTCACACGATGGAAACGCTTCGCCCCGGATTCCTCAGCAAATGCAAATTTTCGAAAAGCCCGATGACGGTGGAAAGACCAGGTTGAAAATTCGAAAATGCGGTAAACGAATCGAGCGATCCGACTCCTCCATTGACTTTAAGGCTCAAGGAAGCTGCAGGGGCATTCATCGAATTTTCGGGAACGAACTCGTCCACTCCCATGTATACCGTGTATATTCAGGGCAAGATGGGAGGCAGCAGCTAGTCTATCAGGTCAATGACAAGATTATTGCGCCAAGTCAGTGACTGGTGCACTAGGACTTGGTCGGTCGCAGAAATCGACGATCTTGCTCATCGATTCGAGAAGTCTTCTCTCGCTCTTCGCGATTTCATGAAGGAAATTTGGAACGTTTAGCCCGACTTTTTGGAGGAATGACCGCCAATTGCGATACCTGGCAACAATCCTAATAGCCCTCTTACTGGCCGCTCCGGCAATGTCCGTCGAACTGTTTCGATACCGGGGCGCGGCCAAGGATGGCGGGACGGTGGAGTACGTCTTTGAGGGTGGTGAACAGAATTCTCCCAACGCCATAACGAAAGAGAAAGCGGCAGAGATCGCCGCAGACTTTATGGCTACTTTTTACCACGTACAGGTCGGCGCATTGGAGACTCAGGAGTTTCGGACAACGCCGGTTCCGTTTTGGCTGATCTGCCTTTCGGACACGAATAAAGGACCGGTGCGACAAATGTTCTTCGTCGTTCTGTTGCCTGATGGGACGGTTATTGTGCCAAGGGTAGAGAAAAGCCTTTAACGGCGTTTGGAAGGTTGGTGCCGTGTACTCTAGCCGGCGTGAGCTCCGCGATCCGATTGGATTGCCCAAGCAACACCTCCTGATGTTTTTTTGGCTGGCAAGCCAAAGACTGCTAAAGTTCGCGAGCGATCAACCGAAGTATGATAATTACCGTGAATACCATAAAGCGATTGAGCCTTGTCCTGACAACAATCATCGGAGTTGCTTCGGCGCAAGCTGGTACCGTCCATGCCGGTCATACCGGCGGTCACGGAAATTACCAAAGCAACTACAACGGAGGTTACTATGCTCACAGAGGGCATGGGTACTACGCTCACGGAGGGCATAACGCCCGCTATTGGCAGGGTGGATACTATGGCGGCCAATATTACGGCGGCGGCTATTACCCCTATGACTCGCCCTTCTTTGTAGGGCTTCCGATTCCAATCCCTTTCTTCATTCCTGGCTTCAATTAGGCGCCGTAGGCTACTTGACACTCTTTTCTGTGGGGCGTCGACGTTGATCAGGGAAAAATTTCTTACAGTACTTAGGGGCATTTTCTGGCCAATCCGTGTATCCATCGTCCGCATCTCACATGATCGTAGAGTCGAGCCACGGCACTACCACTTTAGATTGTCAACGACCTGCCGCTGCTGGCTGGTTTACTCGGCCTGAAGAAGCCACGGAGCTTCTTCGGATACGTTTTCGAGGACGAGAGCGTATTCGCTAACGCCCGCAAAGAGACAAAAAGGGTTTTTGAGAAGGTCTTCACGCATTCCACGGCGGCATAGGGTACCTACCTTGATGCAAGAAATTTGTCTGTATCCGAGCTGGTCGGAACCGATTTGATTTCTGGGTTTCCCAAACGGACCTCGGCCCGACTGACGGCTATTAATCCAAATTCCTAAGCGAAATGGGTCCAGAGGAGATCGAACAGATGACCAGCAAGGTGAACCAGCTTAGCTTCCAGGGAAGTTCGAGGCAATCAATTAGATTGTTTGTTCAACCTCTTCCTGACTCCTGACATTAAGAGTCGATATTTTCAATTGACAATAACAAAGACGTGCTGGCCGCTGACCACATGCCAGTATCCGCGCTGCCCGTTCCAGTAGCCGTACTTGTTCGAGTGCCAATAGGCGTCATCCCAACTGGCATTGGTGTGGACAGCCGTGCCATTGCTCGTATGTACTGCCGTACCATTGTTCGTATGGACAACGGCCCCATCGGTCCGGCTGGCGTGATAAGCACCGTTGGTGCTGTGAACGGTGGAGCTACCTCTAGCGTGGACTGCCGTGCCGTTACTAGTCTGGACTGCGGTGCCATTATTATTATGAGCTGCTTTACCGTTTTTCCCTTGATAGGTACCCGCGTAGAGAGTGGTGGCTGAGAAGGCGAGGAGCATTAAGGCATATTTCATAAACGGTACACCGTCGTTCGGCTCCTGCTTTTTACACCCATACTTTTTTCGATGGGTTACGGTTGCTCTGTCGTACGGCAACGTCTGGAACCAGGGTCAACTCTATCAGTTAGGAGAGATACTCGTACCGTCGGTAAGAAGCGTTCAATATTCTTGCGGCCGCCCTTATGTTTCAGACCGGTCACCCCGCTGCGATCTGTCCAGGAAGCCGCGCTACAGATAAGGCCGCACGCAGCTCCTCTTGGCGTAAAGGCTTGCTTAAGTAATCGTCCATGCCAGCCGTAAGACATTTCTCACGGTCTCCGACCATTGCGTTCGCCGTCATCGCTATGATCCAAGTACGGGGACCATTTTGCTCTCGCTGGCGGATTTCCTCTGTGGCTTTATAACCGTCTAACGCCGGCATCTGACAGTCCATAAGGATGATGTCGTACCGTTTTATCTTGAGCGCATTGAGCACTTCGATCCCGTTCGCGGCGACGTCGGCCTTGTATCCAAGCTTGCGCAAATTGGCCAGAGCAACCTGCTGATTCACCACGTTATCCTCGGCCACCAGAATATGCTCTTTTCTTAGCGACAGCGGTAACGCGGACATCATCAAAGGCTCAGGTTGCCGGGACAGACTAGCGTTCGCGGGGCGATTTAACGCCTGGACGATACAATCGAAAAGTGCGGATTGGCGTACCGGTTTGACGCAGCAGACCGCATTTTTTACCGATTTCAATTCGTCACTCGGAATTGGCTTTCCAAACGGCGTCAACAGGATGAGCCGTGTCTCACCAAGTTTTGATTCGGCGTTGATCTGCCGCACGAGAGCGAGGCCGTCTTTGTCCGCCATTTGCAAATCGATAATCGCTAACGGATACGGGGCTCTTTTTGCCACCGATTGATGCAACATCGTCAACGCTTCCTCTCCTGTTCTAGCGCATCCGTTGCCCAGGCCCCATGCGATGATTTGATTGTGAAGGAATTTCCGAGTGCATTCATTGTCGGCGACGATCAGCACGTGTTTCTCGACGAATTTATGAGCGTCTTGAGGTATTTTGCCTTCGACCTGGCGGTAGAGCCAAAATGTGAACCAGAACGTCGAGCCTTCGCCTGGAGTACTCTCTACGCCGATGCTGCCATTCATGGAGTCTAACAGGCGCTTGCAAATGGCCAGCCCCAGTCCTGTGCCACCAAACTCCCGTGAAGTCGAATTGTCTGCCTGAACAAAGGGCTGGAACAGTCGAACTTGAATCTCGGGCGGAATGCCGATTCCAGTGTCTTTGATCTCAAAACACAGCTGGACTTTCGTTTCTGTTTCCGCCTTAGATTTCACGCGGATGGCGACTTCGCCGGACTTCGTAAACTTGATAGCATTGCTAATCAGGTTCGTTAACACTTGCTGAACGCGCCCTGGATCGCCGCGCAGCTTGGTAGGAATTTCTGGCCCTACTCCCCCGACCAACTCGATGCTCTTGGCTTGAGCCTGACCAGCCATCATTTCTAAGGTGTCCTCGACCACATTGCGCAGGTCGAAGTCGAGTTCCTGGAAGGACAACTCCCCCGCCTCGATCTTGGAAAAATCGAGAATGTCATTGATCACGCCCAAGAGTGATTCGGCGCTGGCGCGGATGGTATCAGCTAAGTTGCGTTGCTCGACGATCCAGCGCGGTATCGAGAAGCATTTCGGTTATGCCGATAACGCCGTTCATCGGCGTGCGGATTTCGTGGCTCATGTTGGAGAGAAATTCACTTTTGGCGTTGTCGGCGAACTCGGCGTGCTCCTTCGCCTCCTGAAGCTGCTGCTCGAAAAGCTTGCGGGTTGTGATATCGGTAAAGTTCAGTGCCAGACCGTCACCCAGTTTTACGCCCGCAAGGCGGTACCAGACGGACTGGCCGCCGTGCAGAAACTTTTGCTCGAAGTCGAGACTCACGCTTTCCTCGATGATTCGGGTAAATTTTTCCAACAGGCCGTCTGCCGCGAAAGTCGGGAATTTTTCCAACACGGTGTGTCCAACCACTTCCGAAGCATCCAGTCGCGTTAGGGTTTCGGCCGCAGGATTGATCATCGCGAATCGTAGGTCCCGAACCACACCTAATTCATCCCGGACCGCTTCCAAGACTATGATACCATCGAGGGAACTGCTGAGAATGGCGTCAAGACGTCCCCTGCTTTTCTCCAGTTCCTGTTCGGTCTTTTTGCTTTCGGTAATATCGCGGGTTATTTTAGCAAACCCGCACAACTTGCCAATCTCGTTATGAATGGCCGTTATGAGAATATCAGCTAAAAAGCGCGAACCGTCTTTGCGAACCCTCCAGCTTTCTTCTGCATAGCGCCCCTCTGTGGCGGCGGTACGCAATTGCTCATCAGGATCTCCCTTTTCAATGTCCTCAGGCAAATAAAAGCATGAGAAATGGTGCCCGATGATTTCGTCCGTCTTGTAACCTTTAATGCGTTCCGCACCGGCATTCCAGCTGATCACCCGTCCCGCCGTGTCAAGCATCAGCAATGCGTAGTCTTCAACCGCGTCAACGAAGAGACGGAAGCGTTCCTCGCTGGCGCGCAAGGAGTCTCCAGCCTTCAGCATCGCATTCGGACTCGGTAAAGAGAGTGCCTGAGGGATCAAACGCACGAGCAGGATCGCCGTAATGATTGAGGAGGCTGCGGTGACGGCTTTGATGCGCTCCCGACAGCCAATACAGGGGATGCCAGATGTTCCATATCTCCATGAAATGAGTGGTGCCACACGCGATGATGAACACTGCAAAACAAAGAAAAATCCAACCGAACTGGAGGTCTCTGCGTTTATGCACAAAGTAGAACAACGTAATCGGGATCGAATAGTAGGCGACGGTAATTAGGCCATCCGAAATGACGTGCAACCAAATAATGATCGGATCCCACTCGTAGCACATGCCATGCGGCATGAATCCATCGGCCGAAAAAAATCGCCTCAAAAAATCCATCATAAATCGAATCTTCTTCCGGTGGGATTCCGAGCAGCCAGCTCGAACGATCGCCGGAATTGGCCCTTTCGCTGGATATGAGATGCGCGAAAATCTTCATATTGCCTTTAGATACAGCGAAACGAGGCCGAAGTCTATAACTAATATAATTACCATATTTTCAGAAAATGATGGTATGTTGCCGGTGGCCGGCGATTTTTACCTTCAGGATTTGCGACGCCGGATCGCGCGGGAGAGCGCGACCCTGCCGGTCGCAATGCTATCGGTTAATCATATCGGCAAACCCAGGGGCTTGTTCGCCGAGTTGCAGAGGGCAGCCTCCACAATTTCGCAAATGGCAGCGCTTCGCTCGTGCCTTGGCAAAACAGCCGACTGACTTGCGGCGAAGCCCAAGGGATTTAAGAGACGGTGCGCTAGAAAATGCCAGGTTTATGAGGAAGAATCAACAAGCAGGAATCTTGTTAGGATATTCTCCGACTTCTCTGAAAACGCCGAGGTCCGCCGCCGCGTATTCTTCTCAGATCTTCACGCGCGCCTGCCCGTGGGATGCTCCTGACCAGGAGAAGCCGGTAGATTGACTTCTTCGCGTCGATAGAGCTGTATGGCAACCCTGACAATCAGATTCCGCTTTCCTCTCTTGATCGAAAGGCCCAAACCAGAAGATCCGATCACATCGCGATAGTATCTCTGGCATAACATTCGGAATTCCTCATAATTCACAGGTCCATTGTATCCAATTATATTTCCCACTTCCAACGGTTGGCTCTGAAAGTCCGTTCCGTTCAGTTGACGCACCTCTGCCCTTAGATCCCTTAAAAGCTCATCGCCAATCGTGAGATCAAACTCAATGAGCGAGTCGATCTGGTTTTCGTCTGGTTCGAAAGTCGAAATCCTTTTCACGTTTATTCTGATGCACTTGAATTCGATAGTTCCAGTGGCCATTTCGGTGTTTGAGGGTAGCGTTGCACTTCGGGCGTGGTGATCGATTTCCAATCGTACACTTCCGCGCCAGTACATTCTGATTTTCTTTGCGGAGTAAAAAAACGCCATAGGATAACGTGCCGCACCAGTTCGCGCAAGCCGAGTTGGTTGCTCCACCGATTGGGCTTGGTCTCACGCCTGTGCGAAAAACAGGTATACCCGATCCCCAGGCGGCGTCTTATTCCATCATCGCCTTTTCTGTACGCAACCGTAAAGAACTTACGGCCACCGCAAAGATGATGAGAAGCCCGATAATGACATCCTGAATATAGGGGTTTACCCGCATCATATTCAGAGCGTTCCCAATCACCCCCCAAAGTAAAACTCCACAAAACGTGCCTACCACGTTTCCTTTTCCACCCGACATGGGAGCGCCACCGATCACCACCGAACCTATCGCCTGTAGTTCAATTCCCGTACCGGTGCTAGGCTGAGCCGCACCAACTCTCGATAAAAGCAGCATCGCCGCAGAGCCGACAAAAAGTCCGTTGAGCGCAAAGAATATCAACTTCTTGCGCTTGACATTAATACCGGCAAGGTAAGCCGCTCGCTGATTATTTCCGATCGCATACACACAACGCCCAAGCTGCGTACGGGCGAGGATAAAATGCGTCACTCCGTACCCAAATAGCGCGATCAGAAACAGCAGCGGGAGCACATTAAAAAATTTCATTCCTCCCAGGGCTTCAAACTGTCCATAAATCGTCTGGATTGTACCCTGCGTGATAAATAGGGCGATTCCCTGAAAGACCCCGATTGCCGCAAGTGAGATAATAAACGAAGGAGCCTGGAACAAGATCGATGCTCCTCCGATAAGTGAAGCGCAGACAATTGCCACCAACACACCAACAAAGGCCGCCAACGGAGGAAAAATTCCACTCCGCATAAGCATTGCCATGACAACGGACGAAAGCCCAATATTTGCTCCCAACGGAGATATCAAAATTACCCGAAATAATCAGTATTGTCGCGCCGCAGGCGACAAGACTAAGGACAGAAATTTGACCCAACAAATTACTCATATTTCCAAGCCAGAAATACCGACTGTTAACGCTCCCGGCGATAATTGACAGGACAACCACGACAATCAATAAAAACGACCACTGATTTGCCAGCAGCTTGTTCTTTATCGTCGCGCCAAGATCAGCCATTCGTTGCGCCCCCACTTTCATGAATTCCCAAGAAATATCCCAATAGTTCCTGCTCGCTGACATATTCTCGAATCGATTGTGGCTACAAGTTTGCCCTCTCTCATCACGGCAATCCTGTTACTCAGAGATATTAGTTCCGGCATATCTGAAGAAACCATCAAGATACTCTTGCCCTTCTGCGGCCAGTTTAACCATCAAATCGTAGATCTGTTCCTTCGCGCCGATGTCCACACCTTTGGTCGGTTCGTCGAAGATAAAGATCTGCGCGTTACTTAACAGCCAGCGGGCCAAAATCGCCTTTTGCTGATTCCCTCCGCTCAAAAAGCCAATCGCCTGCCTTATCCCTGCGGCAACAATACGAAGGCGTTCAACCAATTCCTCGACGGCGGTATTCTCGCGGCGACGATTCAAAATGAGACCATTGGTTTCGTTAGTGACAAGTGCGATGTTTTCTAAAACGGATCGGAGATCGAAGAGCCCAAGTAGCTTTCTATCCTCTGGAATCATCGCCATACCCCTGTTCGATAGCATCTCGAGGCGAATTAGAAATTATTGCCCGGCCATTCAATACAATTTCACCCGCACTCCTGCGATCAGCGCCGAAGAGTACATTCATCAACGCGGTGCGACCGGCCCCACAACGCCGCCAAAGCCGAGTATTTCCCCTTCATGAAGCTCAAAGCTCACGTTCTCAAATTGGCCGACCTTGCTCAGATCGCGAACCCGCAAAACGACATCACCAGCTTCCACCACTTCTCGATCGTAAAAAAGTGAGCGCTCCCTGCCGATCATGCTTTTCGTAATCGTTGATAAATCAGTATTGGGGACCTCAAAGGTATTTATTACCTTTCCATCCTTAAGCACGGTAATCCGGTCTCCAATCGTAAATATTTCTTGCAAGTAATGAGAGATATAGATGACCCCAATCTTTTGGGAGGTGAGCTTTCGCACCATCTCCATCAAGGCATTTGTTTCCTCAATGCCAAGCGAAGAAGTTGGCTCGTCCATGATCATAATTTTACTATTGATATGAAGAGCTTTGGCAATCTGTAACGTTTGTTGCTGAGCGGGCGATAAATCTTCAACCAAAGCGATCTCTGAAATATCAATAGCCATCGAATCCAGCAATTCCCGCGCTTTGCGGTTCTGGGTCACATAATCGATAAGGCCAAGGTTTGTTTTGACCTCGTGTCCAAGAAAAATATTATCCGCCACCGTGAGCGACGTAACTAACTCTACGTCCTGATAAATCGTGGTGATCCCAATTTCAAGAGATTCACGAGGGGTAAGACGAGTGTATTCATGACCAAAGGCAACAATTCTTCCTTGATCCGCCCGTTCAGCGCCGGAGAGTATCTTAATCAGCGTCGATTTGCCCGCCCCGTTCTCTCCGACCAGACAGTGTACTTCCCCGGCGTATAGATTGAAATGAACATTGTCGAGAGCAACGGTGTCCCCGAATGTTTTTCTCAAGTCATGGAGAGCTAGAATTTCTATGCGGCCGTCTTGCTCCATGTTCTGCCCGGTCGTCTTTTCGTTCGTGGGATTAAGAAGCCCACTTTATCGAGTGGGCTTCCTATCCTGGGAATTGTGCCATCATCATAGTACGCGCAGGACCGCGCACTGAAGGCCCGCCAATTCCCGGCTATAAATCAATTTGTCTCGCTCAAAGCTACGGGGCTTTCTCGGGTAGATAAGCTCCTAATTTTGGGAAGTATTGTTTGGTCAGAGTAACCCACACGGGGTCATACTCCCAGGGGACGACCTGCGATTTATCAAGGATTGTTTCTTTCGTTACCGGAATGACCGGCAGCATGATCTGTTGGTTCACAGCCTTTGAATCACCTGAGACGTACTGGTTCAAGGCAAGCAAAGCAACCATTCCTTCCCAGCCTGGGGAGCTACTGATGGTGTAATTCAGCTCCCCGCTCTGTACCAATGGAATACCGGCCGGCGAACCATTCTGAGCTATCACAACGTATTGATCGAGGATGCCTTGATTTTTCAGATAACGTATAACTGCGGCAGCCATATCCTCATTCATAATCCAAAGGATATCGAATTTCAGTCCGGATTGCACGAGGTCTTGAGCCTGATTGACGGCCACAGGGGGGTTATATTTGCCGTCACGAACTGCGACAATCTCGTTTTTACCGAGTTCTTTCATGCGTTCCTTCATAGCCCCGGTGATCATCTGCACGGGCAAGTGTTCAAGCAGCCCGGTGATCAAGGCAACCTTCTTGCCTGGATATTTCTGGGCGATGTATTCGGCATAGTTATTACCCATCGCCTTCCAATCAAAGTCGATAGCCGCTACGATATCATTGCCAGTGTTGAGAGCCTGACCACAGTTATCCACTGTCACAAGAGGAATGCCCGCTTCCTTACATTTTTTGGCCGCGACCGTCGCACCTTGTTGATTGAAGGAGAAGATGGCCATTCCGTCTACCCCTTGGGTAATCAGGGATTCGATGTTAGAAAGCTCTTTCTGGACATCATAATCGGAGTTAAGGACGACGGTTTTAATTCCCAACATCTTGGCACCCAGGACGAATCCGTCGACATCCCTTTTGTACCAGGTATCAGGACCAGGAGTGATATAACCGAAAGTTAAATCCTTTTTGGCAGCATGGATTCCTGTCGGGCAGGAAACGACAATCGCAAAAAGCGAGAGCAGAAATAAGTAAGTTCTTTTCAACTTAAAACACCTCCGAAGAAGGTTTGAAATGGTGATGCATGAATTTGTTTTAATCTGTCTCTCTTCAATACACGCACCGCCCTTGGTTTGCGGGTCCGAAGAGGAGAAGCTTGGGGCCTCTTTGTACAACATACCTTCGGGTACATCAATGCCGAAAGTCCATCGGAGCTCGGGTCACCAGTTGGGCCCCTGGTCGAGTTCAAGAGTTGCGGAGTTGCCATCCGGGCTCACAGATCGAGTTTGAGGGCGAGAACGAACGACGAGTATGAGGGCGATTGGAGAAAAGTGGTCACATTCTTGATGTCATATGCACTTGACTCCACCATAGCGCCAGGTGTAACGGGTGGGAGTGGCAGATGTCGAAGATTATCCGCGAACCATTGCTTCGTTGGAAAGCCGATTTTCTCAAGAAGGAGACTGCTTAGACTATTTATTCGCGTTGCGATGGCCGGACGGTTTTTGTTGTCCCAATTGCACTAACGGTCGAGCTTGGAGATCATCGCGGGGGCTTTGGCTTTGTTCTGGATGTCGAAGGCAAGTTTCCGTTCTGGCTGGAACGGTTTTCCAAGACACACATCTGCCAATGAGAACTTGGTTTCGAGCGATGTGGTATATCACGAGTCAGAAAAATGGGATGAGCGCTCTGGGGCTGCAAAGAGTTCTCGGCCTTGGCAGCTACCGGACGGCTTGGTTAATGTTGCACAAACTTCGGCAGGCCATGGTGAGGCCAGGGCGGGAGAAATTGTCGTGGCGAGGTTGAGGTGGATGAAACTTATTGGGGCGGCGCAGAATTCGGAGGTGCAACTGGCCGAAAGACCTTAAGCAAAGTGTTGATCATCGTTGCCGCAGAAGCTGATGGCAAAAGGATCGGGCGCATCCGTATGGCCCTTATCGGGGACTTTGATCGAAAAACCCTCCACCGCTTCATTCAAGATAATATTGAGCTGGGAAGCACGGTTTGCACGGATGGTCTGAACTCATACCGGGAACTCAATGGCTATATCCATAATCGAAAAGTTCAAAACCTTCGGCAGGGAGGCGAGCCTTTGCTTCCGCGCGTTCACTTGGTCATTTCCTTGCTGAAACGGTGGCTGCTCGGAACCCTCCAAGGCAGCGCTTCGGACAAATATCTCGACGATTACCTCAATGAATTCGTGTTTCGCTTTAATAGACGTAAATCTGCCTCACGCGGAAAACTTTTCTATCGTTTGGCTCAACAGGCCGTCAACGCCGAGCCAGCGACATACTCGATGCTCACAAGCCGGAGGATTTAGTGCCAGGTGGATGAAGGCTTGACACTCTCCAAAGTCTCGGTTATGGTCAGCGCCCAATGCAACTTCTACCTCAGCGTCAATCGATTGCTAGCCTGGTAGCTGTTGCTGTAGCCTTTGTCGTACGAGCGGCCTGATCGCGGATAAACTCATCCGCGACTAGCTCGACTGCTCTCACTCGAATCCCGGGAGAGATTTTTCGTTTGCCACCTTAAAATTTGACCCAAAAACCCAAGATAAGATGTAACCGCAGATTCCACCTCCTCAAACAATCAAACTTATGTACACCGAAGATTACCTGATACTCAGGACTCCCCATTCAGAATCGCACCTCAATCACACTCCAAATTCTAAGTCGACACAAACCAGGAATGAACTGATCATTCCGGCTGAATTGCTGGATTCTGGTTTTGAATGGACTGAGATTCTAACGGCAGAATCAGGACGTTAGATGTAATCCCAATTCCCAAGGAAAGATAGTCACGAGAAGAGACGCTTGAGAAAATGAAGCCCGTCGCCCGCCAGCAAATCTGGACTTGCGGCCAATGGCCGCCACAGCGCAACAGCTCTCGCAATTTCCTTTATCTCGCTGTTAAAGGCTTCGATCACCAGGGGCCCTTCGTAGCCGACGTCTACTAACGCGTCTTTAACGGAGGTCCATTCCACATGCCCGGTTCCGGGTGTGCCGCGATCATTTTCGCATGCGTGAAAATGAAATATCTTGGAACCGGCACGGCGGATGGCCGCGGCGATATCTTTCTCTTCAATGTTCATGTGAAAGGTATCCAGCAGCAAACCAACGTTTGGCCTGGCAATCTGGTCCAGTAACTCCAAACCTTGCTCAACAGTATTGATAAAATCTGTTTCGAAACGGTTCAAAGGCTCGATGGCAAGTTTGACGCCGTGTTCACCGGCGTAGTCACCGGCCTTGCGCAAGCTATCGACGGCCAACTGCCATTGCTTCAGTTTTTCATCTTTTGAAAGCAGGCGAGTCTTGCCTGTCGCGGAGTACATCGGTCCGGCAACGATCGGTGACTTAAGCTCGCTCGCAAAATCGACACATTTCTTGATATAGACTACGGCTTGCGTGCGTACTGCGGGGTCATCGGAACTTGCATCGCGATCCGGTCCGAACGCGCCGCAGATGAGCGCTTGGACCCCGCTCTTCTCTAACCTTTGAAGAATGCACTTTGAATCGATGGTCTCGGGATCTTCTATACAGATCTCCAAGATATCGAAACCCATCTCGCGGACCTTGTCCGCCAAATCCAGCGCTGCGTTGGAAAAAGGGGAAACCCAGATAAAAGTGCTCGCCCCAAACTTCATTTCATCTCCTTAGGTCACGCGATTTGCTTCTCGAGACAAGCTGCAGTTGGCTTCTCCCGAGCTCGAATCCCACGCCAATATTTCCGCGGAACCATACCCAGGCCGACGATTGCCAATTGACTGATGATAAAGACCAGAAGCATACCGAAAGCGTGATCCATGAAGCCGTAGGAGTGCAAGCCGACACCCAGCATGTTGACGCCGAACCAGGACAAGCTGGTGATGATGTTTCCGAAGACCGTCATCATTGCGATGCCTCGCTCGCGGGCGTAGCCTCCCCATCGCACGTGCAAAATGATCGCATTCCACAATACGATGAGAAGAGCTCCGTTCTCTTTTGGATCCCAGCCCCAAAAACGGCCCCAGGATTGATCGGCCCAGATACCGCCCAGGATCGTACCAACAAAGCTGAACAAAGTGGCAAAACAAACAATTCCGTACATCATCCGGCCCAGCGACCTTGCTGTTTGCTCATCGAACGACTTCGTCAGTAATCCGCGGAAGATGTAAATGATGCCCAGAAAACCGGCGAGAAATGTCGCCGAATAACCCAGGGTAACCATAACGACGTGAGTCGCAAGCCAGACGTTCGTGTCCAACACAGCGCGCAACATCTCGAGGCTATCGCCATCGAGTTGTAAGTTCTGAGCGATCAACAGGGTCACAAACCCGATCGCGGAAGCGCACACGCTGCCAATGCCGTTTTTGTAGAAGCGTTCGAGAAACAGGCAGAGAAGAACTGACCCCCATCCGACAAAAATTGCTGAGCTGTACAAGTTCGTTACGGGTGGTCGACCCTGTAGATACATCCTTGTGATAAGTCCGGCGGTATGAATTAAAAATGCGAAGAGAAGCAGAATTGCAGCGGTTTTACCGAGCGTTCTTGGCCACTTGAGCCAAGAGCCCAATGCGAAGACAAAGACAGCCAGATACAAGACCATGGCCTGCAGAAATGGTTGAGCCTGGTTAAACAAGAACTCCAACCTGGATCTGTTCATCTCCTGAGGGATCATTTTTTCCAAGAACTGAGTATATTCCCGAATAACGCGGTTGAATCCGGCTGCGTCGCCGCTGCGGTAAGCTGAGTTGAGGCGTCCGTAGAGGACGGCTGGATACGGAACATTTCCAGTGACCAGGGCACTGAGCAGCGCCTCCGAAATGTGCTGCCACCCGCCATTGCTGCTCTCTTCATTCGGATTCGGGATCGCGTAGGCGTACTTGATCTGACCGAGATCATGGTAGCGTCGAGTAAACAATAGTATTCTCTCGAGATCCTGATTATTGAACGGTCGATTTGCCTCCCTGTCCCGAACGGCTTGAACTCCAGGCCGGATTGTTTGTTCGAACGTCCGAAGTTCTTTTCCAAAATCGGGCGAGTCTTCATCTTGGACCGTGTTCAATAATTGTCCGTACAGACCCAACCCATCACGCAGTTTGATGATTCCGCGCTGAAACGCATTCCGGGTTTCGGCTTCCGTTTGAGTGGCGAGACCCGCCTGCTTTTCAATCTCATCAAAGAATGGTTTGAAGTCATTGAACGAAAAGCTAATCGCTTTGCTTCCAGTTTCCTGCCAATCGAAGAGACCAAGCACATCTGGATTTGTAACTTCAAAAACCTTTGCGGCATCCGAGTGCTCCGGGATCATCAAAACGTCCAACAACCATTGGCATTGCGGCAGAGCCTTACCATCGGAAGTTGTGCATGTCCCATGATGGTTCAGCGCAAGCAGCGAGAGACGGGCCAATGTGTCCATCGGCATGACCCTGCCATTGACCAGTACAGGGAGCCGCCCGAACCCCTCGATGTTGAAACCGGGAAGCTCCTTGGCCGGAATCATCTTAGCGATGACCCAAACCACAAATAGAAGACTGATGAACCAGGGTAGGAACTTTTTCATCCGATCTTGCGGGAAAGGACGACCGTCTAGTCCCAATAAGTGCTTACTCGAGCTGAACCTAGGTTAAAAGCCAGATTCTTCTCCTTTAGGCTTCAGGCTGAGGAGATATGCCACCAGGTCGTCGACCTCAGCGTCCTTGATTATGCCGCCCCAGGGGGGCATGTAGAGCGGAGGCGGTGCGCGGTTTGGGTCAAGCGCCGGAATTTCGCGTTGCCCTTTGAGGATGCGCTCCTTCAGCTCGTCTTTGGTGTACCCGTCAGCCACATGGATCAAGTCAGGTACCAGTTGGGCGGTCTTGGCATTTGGGTTGGGTACACCGCCTTTACCGTCAGCGCCATGGCAACCGGCGCAACCGTATTTGCGATAGGTTTCGTGACCACGGTCGAGCGGGTTAATCACCGACGAAAGGCTTAAATCGACGTTCTGCTCGCGCAGCTGCACAAGGAAGTCTGTCAGAGCGCGGGCCTCCTCTTCCGTGAAACCGAACTGGGGCATGACTGTGCCGGGGGTAACAGCCTGCGGCTCTCGAAAATGCTGCATCATCCATTCGGGCGTGCGCCGTAAGCCCACATTATCGAGCGCCGGCCCAATTGTTCCGCCCTTGCCGGCCACGGAGTGGCAACCGATGCAGCCTTTCTGTTGGAACGAAGTGTTGCCCCTCGGCCGCGCTGGGGATCACTTTCATCGAAGCGTAGTAGCCTGGCGCAGTCTCACCGACCTGACTGAGCATGAAGAGCGTGATCGCATCCAAGTCCGGTTCAGACAATTTTTGCGGCGGCATGGCAGATCCGGGTGTCACGGTACCGGGCGAGAGGAAATGTTCCCTTAGCCATTCCGGTGAACGGCGAGCACCGACCTTGTCGAGTTCCGGGCCGAGGAGGCCGCCAACTCCCGCGAGCTTGTGGCAGCCGCGGCAGCCGTTATTTTCGAACACCTGCTGTCCGTGAGCCAATTCGGGCGCTCCTGGATTGTCGGCGGTTTGGTGACATTTGCCGCAGGAGGCCTCGATATATTTCAGAGGCAACATCGGCTCATTCCAATGAGCCACCTTTCCGTGGGCATCGCTAGCGGTCGTAGCCCGACCCTGACCCCGATGACATACGGTACAACCGAACCGCTCAACTGGGTGCTGTTCATGCAACGGATGGTAAGTGAGGGGTTGAGGGTACCCGCCGTAGCTTGGATCATCCACCGCAAGATGGCAGGTCGTACACCGGTCCACGCGGTTGAGGTCCGGGAGAAGTATTTGGCGGATTTCAACAGGCATTCGCTCGGCCAGGGCACGTTGTTGGGGATTCGATGCGCGACGGACCTCCTCTTGAATGTACTTACGTTGGTAATCTTTCCACTCGCGGTTCTCGTCTCTGTAGAATCCGATTACGACCAGACAGCCAACCAACAGGCCGAGTGCGGTAAACCAACCGTAGAATTTTTTGAGCGAGCCGTTGGTCATGTCACTGTTCCTGGGTCACCGCCGGCGGCTTTTTCCACGGTTCTTGCCAGGACCAATTCGGGCCGCGGAAAAGAGTCCCGATGATCGTCAGTACGATGGCGATCACAAGGCAGACGGTGAAAATCGTGTTCGCGACAACTCTTTCACGCGCAAACCAACGGCCCACACCCTTGCGCTTGCGATCAAGGTACGGCAGCAGTACCAGCGCCGTTACCAGCAACCCCGGCACCACCACGCCGCCCCAGAATGCCGAATAGCTCACGAGTTCCTGCAAGCCAAGGAAATACCATGGCGCTTTCGCGGGATTTGGAGGATGAACCGGGTTGGCAAGCTCCTCCAACGGCGCGTTCCAGAAAATCGCCAGAAAGAGCACGGCCGCCACGACCAATAGAAATAGAAGCAATTCGCGAAAAATCAGGTGCGGCCAGGCGAATACCTCGTCCTCAGGGTTGCGACCGACCTGAGGTGTCATCCCGCGGGCCAGTTCCATCAGACCATAGGTCTTGCTCGTGGGTAGCTGATTAAGATCGATCTTGGTGACAGTGTCCGCGGCCTCGTCGGGACGCGACAGACCGCCGTCCTTACGGACGCGCCAGATATGGACGGCAATCAAGAATCCTGCCACGGCCGGCAGCACGACCACGTGCAGCGCGTAAAAGCGGATCAGAGCTTCCTGGCCAACCATGTTTCCTCCGAGCATAATGAATTTCAGCTGGGGACCGACGTACGGCGCATAGGCTGCGATGTTCGTACCAACGGTAATCGCCCAAAACGCGAGTTGATCCCAAGGCAGCAGATACCCTGTGAAACTGAGCCCGAGGGTTAGCAGGAACAGACCCACGCCGAGCACCCAGTTGAACTCCCGCGGGCGTTTATAAGCGCCGGTGTAAAACACGCGACACATGTGCAGAAGCACAAAAATAACCATCAGATGCGCCGCCCAACGATGCATGTTTCGCAGGACAAGACCTGCAGAGACCACGTACTGGAGGTCCTTCATCACGTTGTAGGCGTGGTCTGTGCTGGGCACGTAATAAAACATCAAGAGTATCCCAGTCACGGTCAGGATCAGGAATAGGTATAACGATATCAGCCCCAGTCCGAGAGAGTAGGATGCTTGCAACGAGTGGCGATTAACTTTTGCCGGTTGAATGTGAAGCAGGAAACTGGAAACCATGGCCTGCGACCGCTCGAGATTGCTCTGCGGCAGGCCGACCCGGAAGATCGAACGGCCGACCCGCGTGCGCTCGAACCACTGCCAAATCCGTTTGGGTAGCGGGGCTTTCACAAGACTAGGTATTTGTCCGCACTGACGCGCTGGCTTTTGTCTACCAGCAGCCGGCTGTCCTTGCTGCGGGTTATTAAAAACCATTCCAATGGGCGGGGCGCAGGGCCGCTCTTGACGCCACCCTGATCGTCAAACAGGCTGCCATGGCACGGGCAATGGTAACCCTGCCCAGTACGGTTGACTGTGCAACCAAGGTGAGTGCAGATCGCCGACAAACAGCGGAAGGTGTTGCCTTGTCGGACGAGAAAAACACGTTCCTCTTCCAGGAAGGTCACCGACCCGTCCGGATAATCCTCCGGCTTACCGGCTTTGAAAAGCAGGCTGGGTTCGAACAGGACATTCGGCACAAGAAACCGTACAGCGCCGACAGCCGATGCACAGGCTGCAAAAAGCGCCGCGACCCAGCCGAGCGTCAGTTGGAAAAAATTGCGTCGGGAGACGGTGTCATTGGGTGTTAGGTGGTTCATCTCAAGCGTTCACCAATTCGACGCGCTCCATGGTGATCGCGCCTGTCGGGCATCGCACCGCGCACAGACCGCATCGGATGCAACGAGTCTCATCCTTGATGATGGCGCCCTGTTGCCCGCGATTTGGTACACCCCCGTAACGGGAGAGCAACGCGGCCTGCAACTTTTCGTCGCCGCGCAAATCGGCGACGTCCACGAGTTGCAAACAGAATTCAGGACAAACATCCGCACAACCGCCGCACAGGATGCATTCATCGCCGTCAAAAACCGGTCCGATGTGGCATTTCAAGCAGCGATCCGCCTGCTCCCGCGCCTCGGGTTCCGGATAGTCCTCTTCTACTTCCGCAATGCCGATACGCCGGTCGAGGGGTAATGTTGGCGGGGCACGGCGCACAAGTTTTTCGTAATCGGGCTTCATCCGATATTGATTCGTATTATAAATCGTCACGCGCGCCTGATGCGGTTCAGCCGGCACACGACCGGTGAGGAATTTAGCAATCGAGTTGGCCGCCCTTTTACCCTCTGCCACGGCGGTAATAATAATCCGCGGACCAAAAGCCACATCGCCGCCTGCGAATATATCGGGACGGGATGTTCCCATGGTCTGCGGATCGGTTACCAGCATGCCTCTTGGCGTCAGCTTCAGGCCGTCTTCGGGGCGAATCCAGGAAAGGTCCGGCGACTGACCGACCGCAAGTACGACGGTATCGCAATCCTCTGTCTCTTCGCTCCCCTCGATAAATTGCGGATTGAATCGCCGATTCTCGTCGAATACGCGGCTGGCCTTGATCAGTTCAATACCGGTGACTTTGCCGTCGGTGCCGACGATGCGTTTCGGACCGAAGCGCGTGTGGAGCCGGATCCCTTCTTTTTCAGCTTCCTCGATTTCTTCGCGTGCTGCGGGGATCTCGTCGAGGTTTTCCAAACAATACATGTGGACTTCGGGGACTCCCTTGCGAATGGCTTCGCGCGCGACGTCTAACGCGAGGCGCACCTCGTCCGGCGGTTCCGCGTCGCGCGTGGTCAACTGCTCGAGCGCCGACGCCGCGTCGCGCAAAGCCTTGCGCAATTCAATCTCGCTCATCCCCGCAAACATTTCCGTCTGCCGGACGACTGAACGCGCCACATCGAACGCGACATTACCGCCGCCGATGATAATGACTTTACGGCCGAGCGTCACCCGGAAGCCAAGGTTGACGTTGAGCAGGAAATCAATCGCGCGGAGCACGCCGTCCAGTTGCACCCCTTCGATGGCCAAATCGCGGCTCTTGTGCGCCCCGATGCCCAGGAACACAGCTTCGTAACCCTGCCGTTTCAAGTCCGCCAAATCGATTTCGTGTCCGAGTCGCTGCCTCAATCGAATCTCAACACCGAGCGACTCGATGGCCGCGATTTCTGCCTTGATGATTTCCCGCGGCAGCCTGTATTCGGGAACGCCCAGTACCAACATCCCGCCCGGCACGCTATGCGCCTCGAATACCGTTACAGAAAACCCCATCAACACCAATTCGTGGGCACAGGACATGCCGGCGGGTCCGGCGCCGATCACTGCCACTTTGCGCCCGCCACCGATGCGCTCGCGGTTCGGATCGCGCAGTTGAGGATAGACGCGGCCCAGATCCAAGTTGTTCGACTCAGCGCCGAACCTTTCGCAGACAAACCGTTTCAATGCCCGGATCGAGACTGACGCATCGATCGCACCTCGCCGGCATTTCGCCTCGCACGGCGCCGCGCAGACGCGGCCACAGATGGAGGCGAACGGATTCGGTGTGCGGGCTAGAATGTAGGCGTCCTCATAACGCCCCTCTGCGATAGCCTGAACGTAACCGCCCGAGTCAGTGCGAACCGGACATCCCTCGCGGCAGAGAACCTGCCGGGCGAAATAATTTACGTCCGGCAGTTCGACCGGATAAGTTGTAGGCATTCCCCAAATTAAGTTTGGCCGAGCAGATTGCTAGTGATCGTATTTATCGTGTACTTCTTTAATTTTAGCTTCTTCAGCGGCCTTATCCGCAGGTGATGCCTTCGCCAGTTTCGCGTCCACCATCGACTTCTTACGGACGCTGGAGTCGTATACCAGGAATTCGTAAATCTTCTTGCCTACGCCGCCGTCAATACCCGAACCGGGCTTGCTCATCATTCGGTGGACATAGCGCGACCATTCGTCAGGCAGCGCATAGTCCGAATTGATCGGCCGGCTCAGCTTATGGCACTGTGAGCATTTCTGGGTAAATACTTCGTAATCCTGTTGGATAGCTGCCGGGTATTTGGAAACATTGACTGCGGCAGGGCCTTTTTCAAAGCGTTCGATTCTCGCTTGAGTTTCAGGGTCAAGCGCCTGGGCGATCGCGAAGCCTGCACCGACCACGGCGAATGCAGCCCCGCCCAGAATGAGCGTGGAGAGTTTGGTTTTCATTGGTTTTTTGATACTTACTTTCGTCTAAAATCCGTAAGAAAGTTGGAAGACATACGCATTGGAAGAAGCAGCATCGGGGCCCCGGCTGTGCACCCATTCGTAGTCGCCCTCTAACAACAGTGTGTTAGTAAGATAGTAGACGTATCCCACAGTTTCACGTTGAGTTCTCGTCCCCAGACCGTCATCGGCCCAATCAAAGCGACCGACCAGCTCAAGGTTGTTAATGAGTGGCAGATTCAGGTTCTGATTCACACCCGCGAGCTTGTAAGCTCCCTGGATCCACCAACCCCGGGGCGCCAGGGTCCCCAAGTCGTTGGTTTCCCACCAGGTATTGATATACTCGCCCTTCAGTTCGAAATAGGGGCTGATGTGCAAAGAGGCATCGGCAACCACTGCCGACCAAGTTCGGCTCCCCGAACTGTTCCAAGGACCCGTTTCACCCGAGATTCCGAGCTCAAGATCATAGTGGGGTTGCAGCGGGAAAAACCACCCCAGGCGGCCACCGCCACTCACCGCCGAGTGCTCATTCGCCGTATTGCCGTTGGACTGAATGCCGACATTTCCAAAGTCAATATTAGGCACCACATTGCCATCGCTGTCCACGTAGGTTGCATTTCCGGACCCGTCCACTGAACCAGGCCCATTTGCGACATAAGCGGCATATGTTATCTGCTGCCCGGAATGCCCTATCGGTATAGAACCTCGCAACTGGACACCGATCCCAGATTCTGGCAGGACCGCACGGGGTAACGGGTCGTCCGGTATCTTATTAAGCCAACCCGCGCTCCGCTCGGTGTATGTTCCCAAAGGCAGCAACATATCGCCGGCCACAACCGTCACGTAATCATTGAGAAGGTAGTCGATCGTGGCGAAGGTGAGATCGATGTTGGTCTGAGTGCCGCTATTGCCCGTGTTTCCGTTCGCCAGCGTCACCGCGCCGTTCTGTAATGAGATGTCGAAACCCGCTTCGAACAGGATGTTGTCGCTAGCCCGAAATAGGAAGACCGGCGCAAAATCGGCCATGGTAAACGCGCTGTGCTGCCCGGTAGTCTTACCAAATTGGACCTCGGCGTCCCCGACCATCGTAAAGTTGTGCGTCGCCAGGGCTCCACTGGGCACCGGGGCAACCGGTTGCACTTGGGCTGTCGCTTCGGCTTTCCCTTGTGCCTCTGTCGCTGCCCTTTGCGTTTGCCCAACCCGCTCTTCCAATTGATTTATCTTCCTCTTCATCTGAGCCGCTGTTCCGGCTTCCTGCTGCGCGGCAGTGGCGGCCTTTTGCGTTTCACCGACCTGCTGTTGCAGTTGCTGGATTTTCTGCTGGTCCTGGTCGTGTACCTTCTGGTCTTCCTCGTGCGTTTGCTCGAGCTTTTGCACCTTCTCATTCAACTGCCGGACCGCATCCTTGAGCGCATTGAAGTCTTCATCGCTTACCTCCGCGACCGCCCGATGAGGCAGGGCAATCCCCACTACCAGGCCTGCTATCAGCACTCCGAAAATTTGGGAACGCATTTTCATCCGTGTTAATCCGTTGTCTTTCCTAGTTTCCGGCGTCTTCCAGGAGATATTTCTGAATCTCCCGCGCCTGCGCGGCCGGCAGATTGGCCCGCACCCGCATATGAATCATGATGGTTTTCCACTGGGCCGCAGTGAACTCAGTGGGATAACGTTCCTGGTGACAGCGGCTGCAGTTAATAGCATAGAGCGTGGCACCAGACAGAGACTTGCTTTCTGCGGGCTTCTCCGGCGCGGCTGGCGGTCCCGCATAGACCGTAGGAACACGCATCGAGTAAATCGCGGCAATTATCACCACGAGAGCGATTCCCGCCACTAGTCTGGATTTTAATGACTTGAGGTAATTCATGGAATTTTATGGAAGGAACTCGCGACTAACTCTCTAGTTTCTGAGACTTGTTCGCCTTCTTTAAGCCGGAGTGGATGCTGACTGTTTTCGAACGCTCACGCTCCACGGTAATTGACTTTCTGTTTACTTTTCTTGCTCTATTGTCGGACCCGGATCGAACCTTTTATGGTTCATTGAATCTGAAAACATTTTGTCGGGGGAAGGACGAAGTATCGCCAATGATTTAACAGAGGCGGTGGAGGACGCGGAGTTAAGGATTTAATTTAATCCTTTGAAGTCCCAATTCTACGTGTTCTCTCTGTCTTTGCTGCAGATCGATCCCCTCCTTGACCTTCACCGCCCCCGTGCCGTTCGGATCGGTATTCTGATGGAGAGCTGCCAACAAGCTTACTGAAAGTTCGGTTGAAGTGTGTGAGTGATTGGAAACCTACTTCGTAAGCTACCTCGCTGACCCTCAGGTTTTTGTTGTGCAGCAAGAGTTTAGCTTGCTCAATGCGCACGCGGCTCAGGTATTCCACAAATGTTAGACCGGTTTCCTGTTTGAACCTTCGGCAGAAGTGGAACGTGCTTACATTGAGAGCGCGCGCGATTTGTTCAAGTCTGATCGAGTCGGACTTATGATCTGCAATATAATGTTTGGCCAGCCTGACTATTCGCGAATCTCCGCTATACTCGCGCAGAGCGATTTGGTTAACGATCAATGAAAGATGTTCGGCGAAAATTTCTAAAAGGCGCACGATTGCACGATATTGATCCGATGAGACGGTGCGGGACCGGAAGTATGCATCCTCGAGCCGAGGCAAGTTGAGCTTCATCCCCGAACTGGTCAACTGGCTAACAATCTTCTTGAATCGCCTGGCACCGGGAGTCCCCACGAAAACCTGTCCGGTTTGCATGATCCCAATGACGCGCCCGTAAAACTTCAGCGGCACGCTGGTGTATGTGAGTCCCGCAAAGCATGTCATCGTCTGCGTGTCCGAAATATCTACCCCGGCGAGTTTCTGGCGAATCTCCAGGCATTCGGCGCAAGTCTCGCTCGCTTCCGCGAGAATTGCACAGACCGGATTCTCATAATTTCTCCTAATCCGATGGACTTCGCGGCACACATCAATCGAGTAGAGTTCCAAGGATAACTTCGTTGCCTTCGCAAAGGCCCATTCGTAATCCCGGTAAATGGGCAACTGGCTTATCTGCCGTACGAAGTCGGCAGACGAGTCATTGCCACCCAACCTTGCAGGAAGAGCGACAGCCTCGATTTTGCTCATTTTGAAATCCGTACCTGAAAGATTATCGGTCTGCCCACCATCGATTGTCCGAGTCTTATCTTACCTTGCAAGCGCGGCCGAACTGCAAATTCCCGAGCCGGGCCACCCGCTTAAAACGAGCAAAATACAGGCTGGAAGCCTATACTACTTTGCGCCGTGGCTCGGTCGCTGTAAGCACGCGGCGGATCTCGCATGGCGCCTCTGCGATCTGACAAATCCTAAAACCAACAACACGGTACTCATCCGCTCGCTCTGTGCTAAATTTTCACCCTATGAGTCGCCTTGGAGAGATTGTCGCCCATAAGCGAAAAGAGATTGTACCATGGTTGGCGCATACTGCGGATTGGCATGATCGGGCAGCCGCGCTCGGCCCATTTCGAGGATTTCGAAAGGCGCTGGTTTCCGGCGAGTTTGGATTCATCGCCGAAGTCAAGAAAGCGTCACCCTCCGCCGGCGTCATCGCTGAGGACTTCGACGCTGTCCGAACCGGGTTGATCTATCACGAGGCCGGCGCAAACTGCATCTCCGTTCTGACGGATGAGAAGTTTTTTCAGGGGCACCTGGACTATCTTGCCATGATCCGGCACAGAGTTCCCAGGCCCATTTTGCGAAAGGATTTCACCATCGATGAAGTCCAGATATATCAGGCTGCGCTCGCCGGTGCAGACGCGGTCCTTTTGATTGTTGCGGCGCTAACCGACGATGAACTTGAACGATTCAGGACCGTAGCAGACCAGATCGGAATAGATTGCCTGGTCGAAGTGCATGATGAAACCGAACTGGGCCGGGCACTTGACGCCGGTGCTGATTTTATTGGAATTAACAATCGAAATCTGGCCACATTCGATGTTGATCTGAAAGCGACGGAACGGCTGGCGCCCAAAGTTCCGGGCGGTTGCACGATTGTCAGTGAGAGCGGAATTCGAACAGCCGATGACATTCGGCGTGTCGTCGCCGCCGGGGCCCACGCAGTCCTGATTGGCGAGGCGCTGATGCGAGCGGGAGATCCGCGGGCGTTGCTGGAAAGCTTTCTGGCAATTGCCAGAAAAGCGAGGTGAAAATGCGGAAGGAGCTTTCAGCTTGCATCACTCACAAGACTTGGGAAGGAGCACACACGCTGTTTGCTTACCATTTTAATTCAATCTTCCTTCGAAGCCGCTTTATAAGTGGCTCTAAAACGCGAAAATCTCACGAGCGCTTTGGCCTGTGAGATTTTCGGAGCTATGGATAAATGGAATATTGGCCAGATCGTCGTCGAGCCTTCTGATGCCGGGCAACGTCTGGATGTTTTTCTCGCCGCAAAAATAGCTCGCCTGTCGCGTGCCCGGATACAGTCGCTGATCCAATCGGGACACATCTTTTTGAACGGAACAACTTGTCGCCCGAGGCAGATCATTCGCGCAGGTGACAATGTGCAAGTATCCGAGCCCGAACCTGAACCGATTGTTCTGGAGCCCGAAGCTCTCACGGTGCCGATTCTCTTCGAGGATGAACATTTGCTGGTTGTCAATAAGCCGGCAGGGATGACGGTTCATCCCGGGGCAGGCGTCCGATCCGGTACGCTCGTCAATGCGCTTCTGCACCACGTATCAAATTTGAGTGGCGTCGGCGGTGTGCTTCGGCCTGGCGTCGTCCACCGGCTCGACAAGGATACCAGCGGTTGCCTGGTGGTTGCCAAACATGACCTCGCACATCTTCGGTTAAGCCATCAGTTTGCCAGCCGAGAGGTTCAGAAATTTTACCTGGCGTTGTGCACCGGCCGATTCGCGCAATCGACAGGTGAAATCATCAAGCCGATCGGTCGCCATCCGGTACATCGTCAAAAAATGGCTGTCGTCGGCCGCGGCCGGCCGGCTCACACAAGGTTCGAAGTCATCCAGGAAACGAGCCGGTGGGTTCTGGTTCTGTGCCAGATTTACACAGGACGAACACACCAGATTCGGGTCCATCTCCACTCGATCGGGCATCCTGTCCTAGGCGACAAGGTGTACGGAAAAACGTCGAATGAATATCGCCGGCAAATGTTGCACGCGTGGCGTCTGGGATTTTTTCATCCAATCGCAGAAAATTGGTTGGAATTCGAAGCCGGATTACCAGACGATTTTCTGCAGAGTGGCATCGAAGCAAACCGGATTGTACGAGCAAGGTCTGAACCTGGTCCTCGAAATGTTGCGCGGCCTGGAAAATCGGCCTGATTTCCGTCCTGACATTTCCACGCTTCAAAGGATCGCGCTGCTCGCTAATACGGTCAGGGACACGAGTGCCACCGAGGAATCACGCGTCTCGGAAATGCTCCAGCTCAATGAACCCATCCCTCGAGACGCTCCTGTCTGGAACCCCGCTCAGTCGCAAATACAAGACCCGGACGCCGCTGCGCAGGCGTTCGAAGAATTGCGAACCAAGGTCCTTGCCTGCACCAAATGCCCAAATCTTGTCGCATTCCGGCACTCCGTGGTTTTCGGTGTCGGCAACCCGAACGCGGAGCTGATGTTTATCGGTGAAGCCCCGGGGGCGGACGAAGATATGCAAGGGGAACCGTTTGTGGGACGCGCAGGTGAGCTCCTGACCAAGATCATCCAGACGATGGGTTATCAACGCTCGGAAGTGTATATTGCCAACGTCCTGAAATGCAGGCCGGACGTTCCTCTTGGAGTATCGGGAAATCGTCAGCCGACACCAATCGAGATGGAGACCTGTCTGCCTTATCTCCGGCAGCAGATTGACCTTATCCGACCGAAGGCCATGGTCGCCCTGGGTGCGACCGCCATGCGCGGTTTGTTCGGAAAGGTTGAACAGATGAAGCATACGCGCGGCCGTTGGCATTTTTTTGGCTCGATCCCAGTGATGGCGACATTTCATCCTTCTTACCTTCTGCGAAATCAGGCATTGTCTGAAAAGCGGAAAGTCTGGGAAGATATGCTTCAGGTTCTCGAACGGCTCGGCCATCCCATCAGCGACAGGCAGAATAACTACTTCCTGGCAAAGTGAACGCCTTCCAAAATTCCGAATTTGAAACCACAGATTTCTCAGATCTGAGGATAAAGGCCTAGGATAACGCTCTGGCCGCAATGGCCTTGAGCTGTTCAACTTCAACGGGAACGGCAATGGCGAAAAGGGACGCTACCTACCTCCGAGGGTAAAGCGAGGACGCTTTACTTACCGGTAAGCAAACCGTCCCGGTTTGCCAGATTCTCAAAGGGAAAAGCTGTTCAACTTCAACGGGAACGGCAATGGCGAAAAGGGACGCTACCTACGGCCGAGCGTAAAGCGAGGACGCTTTACTTACCGGTAAGCAAACCGTCCCGGTTTGCCAGATTCTCAAAGGGAAAAGCTGTTCAACTTCAACGGGAACGGCAATGGCGAAAAGGGACGCTACCTACGGCCGAGCGTAAAGCGAGGACGCTTTACTTACCGGTAAGCAAACCGTCTCGGTTTGCCAGGTTCTCAAAGGGAAAAGCTGTTCAACTTCAACGGGAACGGCAATGGCGAAAAGGGACGCTACCTACGGCCGAGCGTAAAGCGAGGACGCTTTACTTACCGGTAAGCAAACCGTCCCGGTTTGCCAGGTTCTCAAAGGGAAAAGCTGTTCAACTTCAACGGGAACGGCAATGGCGAAAAGAGACGCTACCTACGGCCGAGCGTAAAGCGAGGACGCTTTACTTACCGGTAAGCAAACCGTCCCGGTTTGCCTGATTCTCAAAGGGAAAAGCAACCGTCCAATTGCCGGTACTCGGTAACCTGCCTCACGTGCAGGTCCAAACCTAATTGGGCAAAAACGTCCCGTAGATAATTGACACAAATCTGAGTCGTGTTCTGTTTGCAGTAACCTAAGCTGTCTCAACCATGAATCCTCTGAACGCGACATTTCTGGCCCTTATTCTCTTTGCCACCTCGGCGTCTGCCGCATATTGGGAATCGGAAGACTTTGACTGTTCAATCAACCTGCCAGACGGCCGATCCACCAATAGCCCGGCCAATTGGACAACATTAGGTTCGACCGAGGACGGAACGCTGGTGGGCGCGAGAAGAATCGACCGGTCCGCTTTCATCTTTGTTGGTTACGTCGATCTGTCGAAACGCAAGAATTATCATCTCAACGAGAAATCGATCGAAGAATTGGAAAAACGCTACTTTGGTTCAGGGCAAGGTTTTCGCCGAGGCCTCGAGCGGATCTCACTGCACGGCATGCCAGGCTATCGGCTGACCGGAGACTCAATCTATCGCGGCGCACACTACGGGCTGGTTGTCGACATGTATGAAGCGAACAACAGGATTTACCAGATCGCCGGCATGAAAGAAGATGACCTGCACCCGCTCAAAGACCCGGATATCAAGGGTTCCATGACGAGTTTCAAACTGCTCTCGCGGTGACGAACGGTGTTCGACGTTAAACGTGCGGCGGTCACCTGGCGCAGATTGAACAGCCCCCATCCCGGTTTGCTAGGATGGCAAAGAAGCGCAGCGCCTGCCGAAAATTGAACGCTGAACATTGAACGTCACGATGCGGCCGAAATCCGCAACGCCTTGCGCACGTCTTCCATAAACCGGTCGACATCGTCCTCCGTCGTATCCCAGGAACACATCAGCCGAGCTCCTCCACCCGGACCAACATCGGTATAAAACCGCCAGCCAAGCTCGTATAAGCGGGCCACGATGGGCTCAGGAATTTTAGCGAAGACAGCGTTGCCTTCGCGCGGAAATAAGAGTTTGACCGCTGCGACCTGGCCGAGTTGTGAATACAACCTCTCGGCCATCGTGTTTGCGTGCCTGGCATATTCCAGCCATTTTCCGCCGCTTAACAAGCCAAGCCATTGGGCGGCCAGGAAACGCATCTTAGAAGCAAGCTGTCCGCTCTGCTTCATCCGATACATAAAGTCAGCGGCATCCTGATTCTTGAAAAAGACGACCGCTTCGCCAAAAGCCAGACCGTTCTTGGTTCCTCCGAGAACTAGAACGTCGACGCCCGCTTTCCACGTTAATTCTGCCGGGGTGCAGCCGGCGGAAACAACGGCATTTGCGAACCGTGCTCCGTCGACGTGAATGGCCAGACTGTTGCTCTTGGCTAATTCCGCCAGTTCGGCGATCTGATCGGGTCGATAGAGGGTCCCCAGTTCCGTCGTGTTGGTCAGGCTGACCACCCGCGGCTGGGAAGCATGGACATCGCGTCGCCCCCGCAGCGCCTCTCGCAGATTCATCAGATCGATTTTCCCATTTGCGCCGTCCACCGCCACAATTCGGAGTCCCTGGTTCAGGAATCCGGGGGCATTGCATTCATCGGATTCGACGTGGGAGTGCCGGTGGCAGAGAACGCTGTGGTGCCGCGAACAAAAACTGCCGATTGCCAAACTATTGGCGGCAGTACCATTGAACACGAAAAAGGTTGCGCAGTCAGTTTCAAAGAGCGCTCGAAAAGCTTCCTTAGCCTTTGCCGTGACTTCGTCCAATCCGTAACCGACAACGTGACCCGGACTTGCGGCTTGAAGCGCTTCAAAGACTTCCGGGCAACAGCCGGCGTTGTTGTCACTCGCAAATTGTCGGCGATGATCGAAACTCCACACGCCAGAATAGTGAAACGGGATAAAGTTGTTCGCCAACGAAAACACATGCTATTTCGGGGACAGGACACTATATTCCTGCAGTGAGCGCGGATCTATGAAAGAGGAAATGGTGTTAGTCGTCCGGCGTTCGCTCCTGGAGTCAATCGGCATTTTTCAAGGGCTGCAGTTTGATGTCGACCGTTATTTGACGCCGATGCTTAATCGCGAAAATAACTTTTTCTCGGCGAGATCATCTGCGGAAATCGATCCGAGCCTGAAGCAGATTATTCCTTATGCGATCCTTGTCAGTGGCGGTAAAGTGCTGCGGTACAAACGCGGAAAAAAGTCGGGCGAACAACGGCTGGTAGCCAAGGGCTCGATAGGAATCGGCGGCCACATGAACGATCGCGACGAAGGATTGTTCGCGCTCGACAAGGAAGCCTATTTGGCGGGAGTACAAAGAGAGATCGACGAAGAATTGATCGTCGAACGCCCCTTGCGAAATCGAATTGCCGCATTGATCAATGATGATTCCAATGAAGTGGGCCAGGTGCACCTCGGGGTGGTACACATCCTGGAACTGGCGCACCCGATAGCCGACAAACGAGAAAGCATGATCCTCGGCATCGAATTTGTGACGCCAGACCAACTTCGCGCCGAGCGCGACTCCCTGGAGACCTGGTCGCAGATTTGCGTCGATAACCTGGAAAAACTGCTTGCCTAAGAAGTTGCCAGTTAGTTGTCAGAGATCAGTGTCAGTTGTCAGTTTAAATCCTTCCCTAAGATTTGCGCGAAAGAGACGCTCCGGCCTTAGGACCTTCAGAAGCTTCGCAGTCCCAATTTCTTTCTCTCTTACTGACAACTGACACTGACAACTGTCAACTATCTGACTCCTGCCTCCTGATTCACTACTTCATGTCGGAACGGCATTCCGTCTTGAGCGCCGGCCCGTGTCACCTTGATCGACGCGGCTTTGCAGGCTCTTTCGCTCGCGGCCTGTAGAGAAAGACCTTCGGCAACGCCCACTCCAAGCCAACCTACAAAACAGTCTCCCGCGCCAGTCGTATCGACGGCCCGAACTTCCGGCGCTGCGACGAACTCGACTTTTTCGCCTTTGGAAAACATCACACCACGGGCGCCCAGTGTGACCACCACATTCTTGCATCCCAGATCGTGCAACCGCCGTACTGCATCTGAAATGTCTTCCTGTCCCGTGATATCCCGCGCCTCGTGCTCGTTGACGACGATCACGTGAAGGCTCTCATAAATGCGCTTTGGCAGCGAGCGGGAAGGCGCGGGATTCAAAACAAACGGTTTACCCAGCTCATGACAAATGCGAGCCACGGCCTCAATTGCACCGTCTCGAATTTCCAACTGCGAAATCACTGCCGCCGCACTTTCGAAGGCAGGTCGTGCCGCGGACACCATCGCTGAGTCCACGCCGTCATTAGCAGATTTCGCGACGGCAATCAGATTCTCTCGGGTGACGCCGTCGACGAGGATAAGCGCAATACCGCTCGGCGCACCTTGAACGCACTGAAAGTAATCGACGTTGATTCCCTCCTTCAGAAGGCGATCCCTCGCGGTTGTCCCAAATGTGTCGGGACCGTAGGCGCCAAGGAAAGTGACGGCTCCACCCGCCCGCACCGCTGCGACCGCCTGGTTCGCCCCCTTGCCGCCGCCGAACATGTGAAATTGCCCCCCGAGTACCGTCTCTCCTGGACGCGGCAATCGATCGCAAAAGATCACCATATCGGTATTCGAGCTTCCAACGACTAGAATATTTGGTCTGGCAGGCATGCAATCGATTCGTCTCGGGCATCAAACGCTGATCGACGCCAAAGATCAAGAATGGTTATGACAACTCTCCCCAAGGGCGCTCCAGGCACCAGTCTGACTTCAAGCGTTGCCTCTCGATTCTCGGACCAGCAGCAGCGGCAGAGGCGTGCTGCTAGCGACTTTGGACACGGCGGTTTGCGACAAGAAGGCGGCAAGTCCCTCTTCGTTGTGGATGCCCAGGACGATTAAGCTCGGAGCAACGTGACGTGCCGTTTTCACAATAACCTCACTCGGCTCGCCTCTCAGCACCGCACCGACCACACGCGAGCCTTCGGCCTGCAGCAGTGCGGTTTGTCGGGAGAGGTAGTCGGAAGCATCGGCTTGAGCCAGTTGCAGTATTTTCGTGGTCGTTGCCGGCAATAAAAGGCCCGAAGCGGCGCCCACACCTGTCAAGGTCCTCAGGGTAGGCACCACCACCACCAGATGCAAACTCGCATCGCAAACCTTCGCCAGCGCGACAGCGAGAGGCAAACTCTGACCGTCAACACCCGTACCGTCCAACAATACCAGGATTGGACGCTCGCTGAGAATTGGTGCGGCGCCGCCTTCGCCCGGGCGGATCAGTAATACAGGGACAGCGCTCGAAGCCGCAACTTTTTGGGCAATACTGCCGAACAATAATGTGCGCTAAGCCAATCTGGCCGTGCGCGCACATGACGACAAGGTCAGAACCGAATTCGGTCGCGTGTTCGGCGATGGCCCTTGGCACGTCGGTAATCTCGGTCGTATGCACATGCTGCGCGACGTGCGGATCTGCCAGGAAAACCCGGCGACCCAATTCGCTCAGATAGCGCTCTGCCTCTTCAGGATTGGAAAGATGATGTTCGCCGTGGATATGGTGCGGGGGATTGCGTTCGATCAGATGGACCAGAGTTACCGGCGCACCAAGCTTCTGAGCGAGCTGTCTGGTGATCAAGAGCGCAGCCTCTGCCAGGCGCGAACCGTCCAGGGGAACGATCAGATGTCTAATCTTAAATTCAATGCCCTTTGAGGGTTTCATACAGCAAGTACACATTTAAGACCACGATCAGCGCAGCCACGACAAGGCCCAAAGTTGTGGTGAACGCCGAATTCACTAACTCCCCCATCAAATCACGACGCCGCGTAAACACGACGAGCGGCACAACCGCGAACGGTAGCCCAAAACTAAGGACAACTTGACTGACTACCAGCGTTCGAGTCGGATCCAGCCCCATTCCGATGACCACGAGCGAAGGTACCATCGTCACCAAGCGTCGGACCCAGATTGGAATTTGCCGGTGCAGGAACCCCTGCATGATCACCTGCCCTGCCATCGTCCCCACAGACGCGGATGCCAAACCTGACGCAAGCAGGGACACGGCAAATACCGTGCGCGCAGCGGATCCCAACAGCGGTTCGAGCGTGCGATACGCCTCCTCGATTGAGGCGATATGAGTCAGTCCGGCACGGAAAAAAGCTCCCGCCGCCATAATCAGCATCGCAGCATTAATTAATCCCGCCAAGCCCATGGCAATCGCCACGTCCAGAATCTCAAACCGGTACAATCTTTGCCGCCTCTCCGCGTCCAGGGTGACGATACGTGCCTGGGTCAATGACGAATGCAGGAAGATCACATGCGGCATGACCGTTGCACCCAATATACCGGTAGCAAGAAATACGCTTTCCCGCCCTGTGAATTGGGGCACCACAGCGTGCCATGCCACTTGAGCCCAATCTGGGTGGACCAGAAACGTCTCAATGAGGTAACAGACGGCGATTACGCCGACCATGGCTGTAATTACCGCCTCCAACGGCCGAAAACCGTAGGTTTCCAGTGCAAGGATGAGAAGCGTGATGATCGCGGTCAACACAGCCGCTATCCACAACGGAACGCCAAAGAGCAGGTAAAAGCCGAGCGCCGCACCGAGAAACTCGGCGAGGTCGGTGGCCATTGATACGACCTCCATGACCCCCCACATCAGCCACACCACCGGGCGAGGTAACTGGTTGCGACAATGTTCCGCGAGGTTTGTCCCGGTGGCAATGCCCAACTTCGCCGACAATGTCTGCAATAACATCGCCATGAGATTGCTGGCGACAACGACCCACAACAACGTGTAGCCGAACTGCGCGCCTCCCTGGATGTTCGTGGCAAAATTTCCGGGGTCGATGTACGCAATGCTGGCAATGAACGCCGGGCCCATAAACGGCAGGATTTGCTTAAGGCCCCGCCGTCGGTCGCTGCCCTCCAAGACCAACCCCGCGCTGGCGACAACTTTTGTGTCGCCGATTTTGGTGCCTCGTTTCATCGTTGATGGTCGAAGTCGAATTCTGCTCTAAATGAGTTTAGTAGAAGCGCGAGCGGTCTCTGGTTTCAAAGCCTTGAGTGAAGGGCATTGAGGCTAGTGCATCGTCTCATATGTAGCTGGCATATGGCCACAGGTCAGTTGGCCGTTTTTCAAGGCGCAAGCGACGAGCATATCTAGATCGATACGTAAGGAGCGAGCAACGCGGAAAAACAGCCAACTGGCCGCGGCCCGGAGGGTTGCGTTGAAAATGGGCCGGCGGCTGCGTTGCTCGTCGGTTACGTATCGATTCAGATATGCGCCCTCCTCGCGCCTTGCCGGCGGCCCATTTTGAACGCAACCATATGGCCAGCTACATATGAGACGATGCACTAGCCCTCTCCGCTGACACTGACAACTGGCACTTCTTTCGATGCCACCCATCCAGGCGGCTTCCGCGACCGAATTCCACGCCAATGCCTTAAGGGGATCAAGCCGAGCCCGATGATCGCTAACTGGATGGCAATAAACCCGATCAGGGGCACGAACGCACGATCCATAAAGCCGTAAGAATGCAGGCCGACACCGAGCATGTTAACACCAAACCACGACAGGCTCGTGATGACATTGCCGAAGACGGTCAAGAGCGCCATGCCGCGCTCCCTGGCGAACCCACCCCACCGCGCGTGCAGGATGATAGCATTCCATAGGACGATCAGAAGCGCGCCGTTCTCTTTCGGGTCCCAGCCCCAGAACCGGCCCCACGATTGATCCGCCCAAATTCCACCAAGGATTGTGGCAACCAAGCTGAACAATGTCGCGAAACAAACCACGCCATACATCATTCGCCCAAGCGTTTTAGAGGTCGATTCGTCGAACGAGGTCGTGAACAAACCGCGGAAGATATAAATGATCCCAATCAACCCAGCCAGAAACATCGCGGAATACCCTAACGCCTCACCGACGACATGGGTGGCAAGCCATCCATTTGTGTCCAAAACCGCTCGCAACATTTCCAGGGAGTCGCCATCCAACTGGAGGTTATGCGCGATGAGCAACGTCACAAACCCGATCACCGCTCCGCACACACTGCCGATCCCGTTTTTGTAGAAGCGCTCAAGGATGATGCAAAGCAGCACCGACGCCCACCCAACGAATATCGCCGAACTATAAAGGTTCGTGACCGGCGGTCGTCCCTGCAGATACATGCGGGTCATCAGCCCGAGGGTGTGAATAAGAAACGCGCCTATGAGAAGAATCACGGCTGTCCTGCCGAGCGTCTTCGGCCACACCAGCCATGAAAGCAGACCAAACACCAAAACGATGACGTACAATACCATCGCCTGCAAAAATGGCTGAGCCTGATTGAATAAGTACTCCAGTGCCGGCCTGTTCAACTTCTCCGGAATAGTTTTGATAAGATATCCTTCGTATTCTCGAAGGACCGAATTGAATTCGTTCACATCGCTCGCGTGATAGGCCGAAATCAGGCGCCCATAAACCGTGGCGGCATAAGGCACATGGCCGCTGCTGATTGCGCTTAACAACGACTCCGAAACATGCTGCCAGCCTTCGTTTTCCAAGGCTCCCTGCGGGTTGGGGATAGCGTACGCGTATTTTGCCTCCAGCAAACTTTTGTAGCGCTCGGTAAATAAGAGGATCCGCTCGAAATCCTGCTCGTTAAAGGTCTTCCCGGCGTCACGATCGTGAACCGCGTTCAGCCCTGGTTCTATCGCAAGGGCAAAGGTCACTATCTCCTTTCCGAAATCAGATGAATCTTCTGCCTGAACCGTGTTTTTCAGCTTAAGATATAGCCGTAGGCTTTCTCGCAGTTTGATAATCCCGCGCTGAAATGGATTCCGAGTTTCGGCTTCAGTTTGCTCAGCTAATCCGGCCTGTTTCTCTATTTCACCGAAGAACGGCTTTAGATCGCTAAAAGAGTAGGAAACAAACTGCCCTTTGGCGTCCGGTGACCCAAAAAGATCGAGAATATCCTGATTGCTGACCTCAAACAGCTTTGCCCGATCGGAACGCTCCGGCATCATGAGGATTTCCAACAATCCCTGGCTCGGCTGTTCCACTTTCCCGTCCACCGTCGTGTACGTCCCGTGATGATTCCACTCCGACAGGCTCACTCTCGCCAGGGTATCCATCGGCATGACTCGTCCGCCCACAAGGACCGGGAGATTACCGAACCCGTGCAAATCCAATCCCGGCGTTTCCTTGGGCGGCAACATTTTCGAAACCGCCCAAAGCAAAAGAACGAGGCTTATGATCCACGGAACATATTTCTTCATGCGATCACCCGCCGTCTTACAAAGCTGACCAGATGCATCCCGAACTGAACGAGCATCCCCAGCACGATCAGCGCACACGAAATGTATGGCACGAGCCAGCTGGGATTTTGAGCCACCTGAAGAACAGTTGTTGTGTCATTGTTATCGAATCCAGCCTGGAAAAATGTGTATCCCCGATACCGCAGCGGATTGTTCATGAAAATCAAGGATTCCCGATCCTCGTGTTTTGAAAGATCCGTCAGTTTGACGCGACTGGAAAAATTTTTCGCCAGATCCGTCCCCGGATATCGGTCGTGGCGAAATTGCAGAAGTTGGATCGCGAACGGCTTATAAAAACGCTTGGGTCGAAGCACGATTTGGCAGGTCTTACCAGCAGCCTCAAAACTTAGCGGACGAGGGAACCCGGCGGCAAGGCTCCAAGTGCCAATCAGAGTACCACTTTGCAAAACCGACACCGTAACCGCCGGCTGGTTACGCTCGTTCTCTTTATACGTCTTTTCCATTTCTACGGCGACAGCCATCGGACCAATCGGCAAATGCGGATAGTTCGACGAGGGCAATTGGGAGGGACTGACGAGCGCAGCGTTGGGATAGTAATCCTTAATGACGACCTCCAGGGAGTCTACCGGTAATGCGATCCTGTTTCCTCGGTACAGCTGGGAATCAGGCAGAGAAATGACTCGGTCTGAATCGGCATTGCTAGTATCGATGATCGCGAGTTCATCGTGATAAAGACTTTCCGAGTAGTTTTTCGTTTGACCCTGGTCCAGCCGCATCTGGCTTTCGAGGTCCACAAAAATGTCCGCAAACAATTGTCCGACCAAAAGCAGGATCAGACCCGAATGGAGAAGGAGAATACCCGCCTTTTTCCAGCTCAACCTAAATCGGGCGATATGAGCTGCCAGGAGATTGATCAGGAGCAGACCTCCGATGATGTAGCCCCCTGGAAACCATGGAATCCGCAGCTCCGTACGGGGCAGAGTGAAGAAAAGGAAAAAGCTTTTGAAGTAGCGATTTTCCGCTTCGTAGACGCCAATATGCACTTGATCCAGCGTTCCAACGAAGACCAGCACCATTGCACATGCCAGACAGAAGATGGTCAGCTTGAGCGAAGTGAGAGGCTTCAGCCAGCGAAGTAATTCACTCGTCATTAGTTGATTTCGGCTTGGTCGGCACAGCAGGCGCCGGCGCTTTGGATTCTGTGGGAGAGGTAAAATGGAAAGACTTCACGAAGTCCAGAAACTTTTGGCGCTGGCTCTCGATAAGCTCCGGAGGACCAGTCATTTTCACGAACCAGGCGCGATCGGCAGTCTGGAGCACCGCGCCGAGAATTCGTGAAGGTTTTGGTCCGTTGTCCGCCGTTTGGAAATCGACCAAGTAGGTCGGGACATTATTCACCTCGGTATGTTGGATTACCTGCGAGAGTTGATCTTCGTCCAAAGGGGCCAACTGGAGCTGCCCCCGCCAGCGATTGATGTTAGAACTCAAGCCTCCGGCTTCACCGGGAAATGCGATCACTGAAACATCAGCCGAAGTGGCGTTCGGCCCTTCGACCTTGAAGCTTCCAAGGCGCATTTCAGAAAGGGGTTGCTCGCTCCATCCGTCTGGTTTGATCCACTGAGCCGGATTCCCAGGGGGGGGCACCAACCCCGCCGACCCGCTCTGCATCGCCACGTTGATTCCTTCCTTGGGTATGCTGTACACCTCAATCTTGTCGTTATTACATGAAACAAGTGCCATTGCGATGGCGAGTAGTACGACTTGTTCCATCAGTCCTGCTCGTCGTCGTTCTCGTTTACGGTCTTTGACCGTTGCAGTTCGGAGCCCTTTAGGGTGTTGCGGTCGACAGCACCACCTTGGGCAAAGCACTTTACCGACAAAGACCGGGGATGACGACGAGAACGATTCTTGCACAGGCCTAAGAGCTCCTCGCCTTCAACTCATAACGCTTCTTTAGTTCATCAAAATGAGTCGAAGGAAACCATTGGTACAACATGAAATAGACGATGACACCCGTGATCGAAACATAGAGCCAAATAGGCATCGTAAATCGCCCCATTCGACGGTGGCGATCGAATCGCGCCCGCAAGGCCGGAATTACAGTAATAACCACCAATGGCAGGATCGTAAATGCAAGAATGAGATGCGTGATCAGGATGACATAATAGAGCGGTCGAACCCAGCCTTCGGTGGTGAATTTCACAGATCCTTCTCCGACCGCACTCAACAGGCCAAAGTGATAGGTGAGATAGCAGGCAAGAAAGATTGTCGAACAGATCAGCGCCGTAATCATGCAAGTGATGTGCATCCGTTTCCGTTCCCTGCGGATGGCAGCCCATCCCACTGCGATAAAACAGGTGCTTAGAGCGTTCAAGGTCGCGTTCACTGGAGGAAGATCAAACACATTCATCTCATACCTGGGCTACGGAAGCGAAACAGGGGACAAATTAGGTTGGAGTCCTGAACGGATCAAGACGCTAAAAAGAAACGGATCGGCGGGGTGGGCGGGGGGAACGGATCGGTGGATCGGTGGGTCGGTGGATCGGCGTGGGGGGACGGGGGAAACGGATCGGCGGGTCGGCGTGGGGAAACGGATCGGTGGTTCGGCGTTGGAGAGACGGGTGCCGGGGTGGGTCGTGGCGACGTTTTGCTCTTAAAGCCATCCAGCAGAAGGCCGATGATGAAGGTTACTTGAAATTCAGCCGGCCCATCCCCGATCTTTTTTCTCCCCACGCCGACACGCCGATCCATCGACCCACCGATACGTTTCCCCCGTCCCTCCACGCCGACACGCCGATCCGCCGACCCACCGATCCGTTTCCCCTCCACTCCGGTCCGCCGATACGTTTCTCCTGTCCGGAGTTGACTACTAAGCAATCGTTCGGCGACTGTTCAGATGTGCCGACCACCTCTCCCATCCTCGTCATTAACAGCGGAAGCTCGTCTCTGAAGTTTTCAGTTCTGGATCCAGAGACCGAAACGCTCTTGGCATCTGGAATCGCCGAACGATTAAACACAGACGGCGCGGGCTTGAAGATGGTCGATCTGGTCGGAGTCGGCCACGATGAGGAAATCCCCGGCGCGGATCATCGCGCCGCACTTATCCGGATCATTGAAATTCTCGGCCACGGCCAAAGACTAGAGTTCAGAGCGATCGGACATCGCATCGTTCATGGCGGAGAAGATTTTCGCCGGCCTGTTCTCGTTACCGAGAGCGTCGTGCAGAGAATCGCGGAACTTGCGGATCTCGCACCCCTTCATAATCCTGCAGGCCTCCAGGGCATTCGCGTCGCAACTGAATTGTTCCCCGATAAGGAGCAGGTGGCAGTTTTCGATACTTCGTTTCACCAGACTCTACCGGCGCACGCCTTTCATTACGCGATTCCATACAAATACTACGAAAAGTACAGAATCCGTCGGTATGGATTCCATGGCACGAGTCATCATTTTGTCGCCTTGCAGGCGGCAAAACGGCTCCGGAAACCGATCGAAGAGACGCAATTCATCTCGGCGCATCTTGGCAATGGATGCAGTGCAACGGCGGTCCGCCACGGCCAGAGCATGGATACGTCGATGGGTTTTACGCCGCAGGAAGGTCTGGTGATGGGCACCCGAAGCGGCGACGTCGACCCGAACCTGCACTTATTTATTCAGGAAAAAGACGATCAGTCGCTCCGAGAAATTACCGAAATGCTGACTCGAAAGAGCGGCCTCCTGGGTGTTTCCGGTGTCAGTCACGATATGCGTTTTGTCATCGCCGCAGCAGCCGAAGGAAACAAAAGAGCGCGTCTGGCGGTTGAACTTTTCTGTTACCGATTGGCCCGGTCGGCCCTCGGACTGGCAGCCGCACTCTCTTCGATCGACGCCTTAATTTTCACCGGAGGCATCGGAGAGAATAACGCGGCAATCAGGGCCCAGGTGTTGACTCATTTAGCAATTCTCCATCCTGAACTTGATGAAAAATTGAACGAAGCACATGGAAAAGGAACGGACGGGCGCATCACCACCGGGCGATCGGGCCTGTTGTGCCTGGTTATTCCTACCAATGAAGAGCTCATGATTGCGCGTGAAACCGCTCTTCTGACCGCATGAAACACACATTTTTTCTCGCTCCCGCCGGGACTGGCGTCGGATTAACCACCGTGGCGCTCGGTCTTGTGAACGCTCTCGATCGGAGAGGTGTCCGAGTGGCTTTTTTCAAGCCGATTGCGCAGGCATCGGAGGGTGACTCTGGACCCGAACGATCCACTTATTTCATTCGCGCGACAACCACATTGACACCGGCCGACCCAATTCCGCTCGCCACCGCGCTCAAATTGATTTCAGAACGAGACATGGATGAGCTGATGGGCCGTGTAATTGCCGCCTACGATGAATCGACGACTTCTGCCGACGTAGTCGTCGTCGAGGGGCTACTGCCCGAAGGCGGCGATTCTTACCTGGGAGTCGTCAACAACGAATTGGTGAGGACGCTGAACGCACAGGTAATACTCGTCGCTTCAAGGGCCGACAAAACAATCGATCAAATC
The DNA here is from genome assembly GCA_963736745.1 of uncultured Verrucomicrobiae bacterium. GTDB lineage: Bacteria > Verrucomicrobiota > Verrucomicrobiia > Chthoniobacterales > JAFAMB01 > JAFAMB01. The sequence goes on from CAVTQD010000046.1 coordinate 44,693, forward strand.
GACGATCAAATTGAGTACGCGGCAAATGCCTTCGGAGGTCTGGAGAAGATTCTCGGCGTGATCGTTAACAGGTATCCGGTCGACAAATCTCAAACTGGGAAAACTCTGATCGATCAATTACGGTCCGAAAGCAGATTGTACAGCCGCAGCCAGCTCGAACTCATTGGTGTCGTGCCGGACAGCCCGGAGTTGAACTATTGCAGGACAGTCGACATCCAACGCCACCTGAACGCCCATGTCATGCACGCCGGGGAGATGGAAACTCGCAGGGTAAAGCTGACCTATCTTCTGGCACGAACGGTTCCCAACTTGCTCCACACCTTTGTCCCGGGGGTGATCCTTCTCACACCCGCGGACCGCAGCGACGTCATTCTCGCCGTCGGGATGGCGGCGCTGAGCCATATTCCGATCGCCGGATTGATCCTCACCGGAGAAACTGAACCTGACAAACGCATCATCGATTTCTGCGGGCCTGCCCTGGAAGCCGGTCTTCCCCTCTTGCGAGTGCCGACTAATAGTTACGACACTGCTACCCGACTCTCCAAACTGAGTACGGCAGTCCCGGTGGATGATCTTCAGCGAATCGGACACGCCATCGATCACGTGGCTCAGACTCTGGATATCGACTGGTTAATCTCCCAATCGAAAAAGGAGCTTGAATTCAGACTTTCGCCGGCCGCGTTTCTCTACCAGCTCACCGAAAAGGCGCACGCTGCGAATAAGAGGATCGTTTTACCTGAGGGAGTTGAGCCGCGCACCGTGAAAGCGGCCGAAATCTGTACCCGGCGCGGGATCGCCCGGTGCGTGCTCCTCGGGGATCCGGCAGAGGTCCAGGCAGTTGCGCGAAGCCAGGATATCGAGCTGCCTGAGGATCTGGAAATTCTGAATCCGCCGGTGGTGCGCCCAAGTTATGTCAATCCACTGTTCGAGTTGCGAAAAAATAAAGGTCTCTCTGCGGAGATGGCAGCGAGCCAACTCGAGGACAATGTGGTGCTAGGAACCATGATGCTCGCCCTGGGCGAAGTCGACGGACTGGTTTCGGGAGCCGTTCACTCCACCGCAAATACTATCCGGCCAGCTTTGCAGATCATCAAAACGAAACCCAATGCAAGAGCGGTTTCATCCATCTTTTTCATGTGCCTGCCGGAACAGGTCTTGGTCTACGGAGACTGCGCGGTTATTCCAGACCCGGACGCTGAAACCTTGGCCGATATCGCGATTCAAAGCGCGGATTCGGCGGCTGCATTCGGGATCCCGCCCAGAGTCGCGATGATCAGCTATTCAACGGGTGATTCCGGGTCAGGGATCGACGTGGATAAAGTGCGGGAAGCAACGAAACTTGCTCATCAAAAACGGCCTGACCTCCTGCTTGACGGCCCGCTTCAGTATGACGCCGCTTTCATGCCGGACGTCGCGAAAACAAAAGCCCCCAACAGCCTGGTGGCAGGTCGCGCCACGGTATTCATTTTTCCGGATCTAAACACAGGAAACACCACCTACAAAGCAGTTCAGCGGAGCGCCAACGTGATTAGCATCGGTCCAATGCTTCAGGGTCTGAAACGCCCAGTGAACGACCTTTCCCGAGGTGCGCTGGTCGACGACATCGTCTACACCATCGCGTTGACGGCCGTGCAAGCGACACAGGGGTGACGCGGGGCGACGTAGCGGCGTTTGGGCAGTGTCGGCGTATCGGCGGCTGACTATGGGCACCGTCTCCTAAATCCCTTGGGCTTCGCCGCAGGTCAGTTGGCTGTTTTCAAGGCGGTCCGAGCCGGACTGGCGGTAAAGCGCCGCTATCTGGATCAGCGAGCAACGCGGAAAAACAGCCAACCGGCCGCGGCCCGCAAAGAAGCCCAAGGGATTTAGGAGACGGTGCCCTAGGTTTGAACGGTGGCAAGGGAAGTGCCGCATCCGCGAATGCTAAACTCCGCAGGCGAACTTTCATGGTTTACCTGGATTTGAGCATCAAAGCGGGACGCTTCATCTACGTGCTGATGTAGCTCTGCAAGCTGTCTGCAGGAACGGATTGTCATGAATACCATGCCACTTATCAAAAAAGTCAGCATGCCAAGCATGAAAACGACGCTCCAGGAGAAGCTCGCGCTGATCCCGGCCACTCCTGAATCTCCCGCAACGTTGGACGGTTCCTTGCATCCCTCACAGGCTACGAGCGACGGCACATAGCTGATCAGCAATGCACAAAACACGAAAAAATGCCGGAACATCGCGCTAGTCTTATTTAACTTCCTCCGCGACGCAAGCGCGTTGTGTGACTTTCCCTGCTCAGCTCGGTTGACGAGGCTTCGCCCGGCGCAAGCAAAATACAGGCTGGAAGCCGATGCTGCTTTGCGCTTCGGCCCATTACGTCGTCCCGCTTTTCCATTGGCCGCCTCCCCTAGAGACTGAACAGCTCACGATTTCACGCGCTGGGCCTACAGGATGTACAGGATCGTAAAAAGGAAAACCCAAACGATATCTACGAAGTGCCAATACAAGCCTGTGCACTCCAGGAACCCGTGGCGCTGAGGTGTGAACTTTCCGCCAAGCGCTTTCACCAGAGCTGAGATCAGCAACAGGACGCCGATAAAAACGTGAAGGCCATGGAAACCCGTCAAAACAAAAAAGCTGGACCCCATAATCCCAGTCGTGTTGAACCAGAAACCTTCGTTATGGAGACTCGTCCACTCCAGTGCCTGGTTAGTCAGGAATATCGCGCCCAAAAGTATTGTCAGCAGGAGAAGTCCTATTCCGCCTTTGGTATGTTTGATCAATCGGCCCTCGGCAAAGTGCAGGGTGAAACTGCTCGAAATGAGGCACAGCGTCGCGATGATCGTCTTTATCATCGTCTCTGCGTTCTTCAACGCTTCCGGCATTTGCCAGCCGGGCCCCGCACCACCGCGCAGCACCATGTACCCGCAGATCAGCCCCGCAAACAGCATGGCTTCCGAGGCAAGGAAAGTAAACATTCCGAATCGGACAATGTTCGGCCCCCCAGGGTGAACTTCGTTAATCGTTGCGGCTGTAGCTTCCATTGTTAAGTCTTTTGATAAATCGATAGTTTCCAAAGGATGATCAGCACGGTGAAACCGATGGCGAATACGATAATCGCAATGAGCAGCCGCCGATTCTTCTTTCTAAATTCATCCACCATTACAATCGGGCAAGAGCAAGCGCTCCGAGGGTCACGGGCAAATACACAATCGATGCCACAAACAAGCGCTTCGCGGCTTGATCGGTTCCAACGATTGCAAATCGAAACGCCATCCAGAGGAAGTAGCCGCCCATCACAACAGCGACGGGAAGATACCACAAGCTCGTTAAATTCAGCATGGCCGGGAGGAAACTCACAGAGAGCAATCCCATCGTGTACAGCAAGCTCTGGCGCCCTGTCATTCGACATTCCGGGTCAAAACTCGCAAGCATCATAAATCCCGCCTGCTTATAATCCTCGCGGTACAGCCAGGAGATCGAAAGAAAATGCGGCATTTGCCACAAGAAGAGGATCGCGAACAGAATCCAGCTTTCGAAACCGGGTTCACCACGAGCCGCCGTCCACCCGATCACTGGAGGCAGAGCGCCCGGAATCGCGCCCACGATCGTGTTCAATGTCGTCACCCTTTTCAAAGGCGTATAAACAAATACATAGACGACGATCGTCACCGCGCTGAGCAGACCTGCATAAATATTTGTTGCAATGCTCAGCCAGAATATCCCGCCGGCCGAGCACAGTATCCCAATGATCAACCCTTCATCCAGGGTCATCCGGCGCCCTGGTAGCGGCCGATTCCGCGTCCTGCGCATTCTCGCATCAAGTTCGACTTCAAAAACCTGATTTAGCGCGGCAGCTCCCGAAGCGGCAATAGCCGTGCCTCCAAGAGTATGGAACAGATAGAGGAGGTCCACAGGACCGTGCCACCCAAACAGGAAGCCGACCAGCGTGGTGACGAGAACCATCAATGTGATTCTGGCCTTGCACAATTCAGAGACGTCCGCCATCCAACGGCGGGTGTGCGAAACCGGGCCGCCCGGCAAACGCGTTACCCGAGGTTTTTCCGCAAATGCACTCACGCCCTGGCAATCTCCTTCCGTAAAGTCGCTGAAGCCTCTTCTCCACGCGTCGAAGAAAGCATGGCGGACAAGACAACGCAGAGAAGCACTCCGGTCATTAAAGTCAGCGCGCCAATAAATACATGGGAAGTTGCGATATCGGCTGCTTTGTTACTCCAGATCGTCCAAGCACCAAGGAAAAACTGTACAATAACGAGCGCGAGCCACACACCCGCGGCAAAGCGCGCCTGACCAGGAACGTGCCTACTTCGCAGAATACCCATTGCGACAGAAATAAGGCCGACAACGATTAGGACTGCCCATACACGATGAACGTACTGCAATAGAATAAGACCCGAAGTAATGGGTGGCGAGGCTGGAGTTGCCGCTCGCGCCTCGTTGATACGAGCAATCGCAGCCCCATCGAGCGGCGGTAAGAACCCGCCGTAAACCGTTGGGAAATCAGGAATCGACAATCCCGTGTGTGAGTGGCGCATCGAGGCGCCCAACGCTAATTGAACAAACACCATCCCGGTGACCGCGCACGTCCAGGACCGCAGGATGCGGATCTCACGCTGGTCCACGGCTGGTTTGATCCGGCGCCAGAATCGGGAAGTCACAAGAGCCATGCTCGCGACCAGGCAGAAAAACCCTTGCGCCAGGCAACCATGAATAAGTCCCAGAACCGCGTTGTGTTCAGTTACGCGCAATCCGCCAAGGATACCCTGGAAGATGACGGCCAGGACGGCGATCCCGGCAAGCCACTTCATCCATGCCCGATCCTCGACCACCAATGTCAGGACAAAGAGAACAACCGTTAGCAGGCCGACTCCGCTTGCGATGAGACGATGGGTATGTTCGAAAAAGACGCCGCCGACCCAACGAGAAAGCGGGAACAGGAACATGTTGTACCCGAAGCTGTTCGGCCAATCCGGGACCGCCATACCGGCCCCATGACTTGTGACCAGTCCACCGCTGCAAATCAATGCCAGAACGCTGGCAGCCACAAAAACCGCATACCAGTGCAGGAACCGTTTTGGTAGATCAAGTTCAGCCATTAATTTTGAAAGAGATTAGTGGGCTGTGAGTCTGGCTGTCTCAGGTGCGGGTTCATTCTGCGGCAAATAGTCCTTGTCCATTCCCGGAACACTATATTCATACGGCCCATGGTAAACGGTCGGTGTCGTCTCGAAATTTCCATGCCCAGGAGGCGACGGGACCGTCCATTCGAGCGTTGTCGATTGCCAGGGATTTCTCGGAGCTTTTGGTCCTTTGAAAATGCTGTAGAAGAAGTTGATCAGGAACGGAATCGTCGACAACCCAAGACAAAACGCGCTCACGGTGATAAAAACATTGATCGGCTGCGAACTTCGCAGGTGATCGTATAACGGAGGATCCGCGATCCGGCGCATCATTCCGTTCAGGCCAAGATTGTGCATTGGATAAAACGTGCAGTTGAAGAAGATAAACGCGAGAGCGAAATGAATCTTACCCCACGTTTCGTTCATCATGCGGCCGAACATTTTCGGGAACCAGAAGTAAATTGCGCCGAAGACTCCGAAAAGACTTCCGCCAAACAACACGTAATGGATGTGCGCAACGATGAAGTAGGTGTGGTGAATGAAGAGGTCGACCGGAGTGGCAGCCATATAGATTCCGCTTAAGCCCCCGATGACAAACATTGATACGAACGCCAGTGCAAAACACATTGCCGCGGTGTATCGAATGGAACCACCCCAGACTGTTCCCATCCAGTTAAACGTTTTGATGGCCGACGGTACCGCGATCAGAACCGTCGAAAATGAGAACGTGGCAGAAAGCAGAATATTCATCCCGCTGACGAACATGTGATGGCCCCAGACGATAAAACCCAACACACCGATCGCCGCCATCGCATAGACCATCGCCTTATAACCAAAGATAGGTTTGCGAGCGTTGACTGCCAGAATCTCTGAAACCAGCCCCATCGCCGGCAGAATCATGATGTACACTTCAGGGTGCCCGAAGAACCAGAAAAGATGCTGCCAGAGCAGTGGTTGTCCGTAGTTGCTGGCCGAGAAAAAGCTGGTTCCGAAATTCAGATCAAAAAAAAGCATGGCGGCTGCCGCCGAGAGAACCGGGACTGCTAATAGAAGAAGAATCGCGGTGATGAAAAGCGCCCAGACCGGCAGCGGCAACCGGAACATCGTCATCCCAGGCGCACGCATATTGATAATCGTCGTGATGTAGTTTGCGGCCCCGGCAATTGACGCGAGCCCGTTGATAAATAGACCGACGCACCAGACGCTCTGACCAGCCTGCGTCCCATTGTAAAGAGCGTGCGACGACAGCGGAGCGTAGGAGGTCCATCCACTGGCAGGGAACCCGGCCGGAACGAAGAAGCTAGACAGCAACACCAGGCCAGAAACGAGAAAGAGCCAATAAGACAGTGCGTTAAAAAAGGGGAAAGCCATGTCTGGCGCCCCGATCTTGAGCGGGATCAGAAAGTTTCCAAATACACCGATCAGCAACGGCATGATCACTAAAAAAACCATGACCGTGGCATGCATTGTCACTAGCCCATTGTACCCACCCGGCTGAATCGCTCCGGCAGAAGTTACCAACCAACTCGGCAGCAGCGTCCCGAAAAAAGGAATCGGCGCATTGGGAAATGCCAGCTGAAAACGCACGCCCATGGCAAGCAAACCTCCGACAAGCAAAAAGCAAAGGCTCGTAAAGAGATACTGAAGCGCAATCGTTTTGTGGTCCTCAGACCAGATATATTTTCGGAAAAAACTCAACTCCGGATGGTGTGCATGCGACGCATGCACTTCTTCCGGAACAGTGTGAGCGAATGTTTCTGCCATAACGAATTCCTACAACTTATTTACTTTGCGCTGGCGCATTGGCTGAAGAGGCACTGGTGGCAGCAGCTATTTTCTGTTTGTACCATTTGTCGAAATCCTCTTGGGAAACAACCTCGATCTGCGCCTTCATATTGTAATGTCCCGAGCCGCATAGCTGGCTGCAAGCCAGATCATAGCTTCCGACTTTCGTCGGAATAAACCAAACCCAATCAATGGTGCGGCCGGGAACCGCATCCTGATAGATACGAAACTGAGGGATATAAAAACCGTGAATGACATCCCTCGAAGTTAAGTCGTATCCGAACCCCTTTGTTGACCGGCAGCTCGAGGACGCTGGACTGAAAGTCTTCCTTCGCGAGAGGATCTGAACGGTCGTTTCCAAACACATTGTCAGCGCTGAGCAGTTTCACGTCCGATCGTCCCAATTTTCCGCTTGCTCCCGGGTATTGAAAAGAGAACCCAAACTGGTAGGCAGTCACCGCGACCTCCATGGTATTTGGTGGCGGTTCCTTGTGGATGACGTCCCACCACATGTGATTGCTGTACCCCCAGAGCCCAATAAAGATCGCCGTCGGTATCGCCGTCCAAATTAATTCCAAACGATTATCGCCGTGGCTATAGGTGGCTCTGACCCCTTTTTTCGCGCGGTATTTGATCAAAAAATAAATGTAGACAACCTGCGTCAGGACAAAAACCGCCCCAGTGAGATAGTAAATAAAATAGGTAAGCTGATCGATCTGCTCCCCGGCCTTACTGGCAACGTCCGGCATCCACCATAGACCTGAGGTTCGCTGCGCCGCGTAGGCCGGCGCTCCGATAGCCACCAATAACGAAACCACTAAGGCAATGGATCCGCTTTTTCTGGGTAGAAACTGGGTCATACACAGCTCATTGGGAGAATACTTGGGAGCGGGTTTTTGTCATGGGACTGATGGGACTTTTCTCAGGGAGCACTAGACGGTGTCGATGCAGGTCCCGGTGGTTGAGATTGGGCGGCCGGTTGCGCCGGCGTCTGGGCATTGGGTGCTGGCGGCTGGCTGCCCGGCGCAGGAGTTCCAGGTTTTTGTTGAGCCGCCGGCGGAGCTCCACCCGTCAGATTCTTGGGCGGCATCTTTTCAATTTCCGGCCAAGTCCACTGCTCTTTTCGGTCTTTGAACTCGCCCCGGATCTGTTTGACCATGTCTGCCGTGATCGGCGGAGCGTTATTTCCCCAGTCGGATCGCACGTACGTCAGGATCGCGGCAAGCTGCGAATCAGTGTACTGGGTCTCCCAGGCTTGCATCGCATTGTTAAACGGTTTTCCCTCAACCACAACTGGACCCTGCAGCCCTTTCAGCACGATCGCAATGAGATGATTTGTCGCGTCTCCCAATTCCACTTCGGACCCGGCAAGGGGCGGATATTGACCAGGCACACCTAAACCGTTCGCCTGATGGCAGGTGATGCAATTCGCTGAAAAGAGGGCTTTTCCGACGATCTTCGGGTCGGGCGCTCCTTTCCCGCCACCCGCTTCTACACCAAACTTCGGCTCAAAATCGAAAACGTCCGCCTTGAATCCGCCGCTGAACGAAAACAAATAAGCTCCCGCCCAGAAAATCCCGAGACCCATCAAGCCAATCAACCAAACTGGGATCGGTCCGTCCTCGGGCTCCGGCACTTCCTGGCCCGGCTGCGTTAAACTCTTCAGCAGTGCGACGGTCGGCGCCAATCTTTTTAGTATAGCTCGTCGGACCGCTCTCCAGCCTCTTCAACCTGATGTTCGTGCGTTGAGCTCATTCTGTAGCTTCGGGAGCTTCCGGCAAAGGGTAGTTCTTTTTCAGCGAAAGCAGATACTCCACAAGCGCCTTTCCTTCGGCCGTCGGTACGATTTCGTAACCCGAAGGAGGCGCGATCGCGCCCTCCAGCTTGACAGCATCAGCGGAAGGTTGACCCTGAATTTCGCGGGTCTCGAACAGCCACCGGTAGGCCGGCATGGACACTTCATGACTCATCGAATGGGGATTGTACAGGATCCGGTAAAACCATTGCGGATCTGTCTGACGAACTCCGACATTGGTCAGGTCCGCACCGAGCCTGGAGGTCCCCAGAAAAACCTGCTGATCGAACATATAATCTTTCGCCACGGTGCGCCGCGTCCCCCATTTGCGATCAATGTCGTTTCCTTCATTTTTCTCTCGCACGTACTGGCTGTGGCAGTAAAAGCAGCCGTTCGCCGCATACACGCGAGCCCCTTGGGTGGCAGTTCCGGGATTCCCCAGCGGAGCCAAAGCGCCTGTCGCTTCGTCTTTGCTTTGCCGCAAACCGGCAAATGTCAGGTACGGGTAAGCAACCAGCGCGAGCCAGGAAGCCCCGAACAGGAAAAAAACGCCGAAAAATAGCCGTGTAACTTTGTTCACGCCACGCTCACCTCTGCTTCAGTACTCTCTGAAGCCTCGTTTGTTTGTTCCATTGCGAGGTGGCGTTGTCTGACGGGCGTCGATGTCAGCAGGATCAGTGTGAACGCGATCGCAAACCCTAGATTCGCAACCACCAGCAAAAGCACCGCGAAGTTCTGTATCGCCAGAAATGGTTCAAGCAGATCGTTTACTGCTATCATCGGGATCTGCGGGTCTGCCAATCCGAAGCCTTGGATCAGACCACCGATCGCAAGATTTAAAAATGACAATCCGAGCCCGACGATGATCAGCCAGAAATGCGTCTCGATGAGTTTATGGAAATGCCACTGCCTGTGCAGCAGCCTGGGCACGATATAGTACAGGGCTCCAAATAAGATCATGCTGTAAAAACCAATCAGACCAAGCTGACCGTTGACCACCGTAACCAAGGTGAATTGGGTGAACTGAGCGACCGACCGAGCTGAAATAGTGCTCCCAACGATAGAGTAAACGGTGTAAATCACCGCACCTGTGACAACGAAGCGCAGCGCGAAATTCTCGCGCAGCATTCCGAAATCGCCTTTCATCGTCAGGTGAAAATTCACTGCGGCGGCTAATACAGGAATCAACAACAGCACCTTTGCGACAATGCTGGCCGTGACTATCCATGCGGGGAACGGTCCGCCGATTACATGTGTCATTCCCGTCCACCCGCCAAACAGCGCGAGGCCCCAGAAGGACATCAGTGCAAGCCTGTTACTATAAATCGGGCGTCCGGCGATTTTGGGGATCAGATAATACGCAGCAGCCAACGCGATAGGGGTAAGCCAGAGATTGACCAAACTGCCGACATACCACCAATTGATCGCCGGCTGCGCAGCCCCGGGTGCAGTTGCAATATTAAGCGCTAAGTTAGCCGTCGCGTACGTCCATGCGAACCATAAAAACGCCCCAAGAAGAAACCATTGCGAAACATACGTCGTTCCAGGCTTCCGGTTCCAAAACATCGTAAGCGCCCAAAGGCTCACCACGGCCAGACCGAGAAACAAAATGAACGCCGTTTCGGGTGGAAACTCCAGCAACTCTCTGCCGGTCGTTGCCCCTGCCAGAATTGATAGGATGCCGGTCACCATCCCGATATTCCAGACTATGCAGGCAAGTATGAGAAACAACGGGCTGCGCCACGGCACCCCGCTGAAACGCGACAGCAGCCAGATCCCGGTGCCAATACCCGCGCAGCACGCCCATCCGTAAACATAGCAGTTGAGGAAAGCGGGATAGGCGCGGCCAAAACTTAACCACGGGACACCAGGGAAGGTCCACCAGGCCGACGGCACATGCATTTGTGAAGTGCTCAACAAAAAAAAGATTGAAGCAACAACAAGCCAGAATACGCCAGACCCGAAAAAGAACAGGACCGGTGTCCGGATCGATCGATCGACGCTCGTGAGTGCACCGTGATTCGCTGCCAACTCGGCTTGTGACATTCGCTCTGAAAAGTCAGTTTCTTTCATCTATTCTGAAGTCGTTTCGGCGTGTAGGCAAACCGTCCCGGTTTGCACGCCCTTGAAGAGTTGCAAAGCGGGCACCAGTCGGTGTAAGCAAACCGTCCCGGTTTGCACGCCTTTGAAGAGAGGCAAAGCGGGACGCCAGTCGACGTGTAAGCAAACCGTCCCGGTTTGCACGCCTTTGAAGAGAGGCAAAGCGGGACGCCGGTCGACGTGTAAGCAAACCGTCTCGGTTTGCACGCCTTTGAAGATAGGCAAAGCGGGACGCCGGTCGACGTGTAAGCAAACCGTCCCGGTTTGCACGCCTTTGAAGAGAGGCAAAGCGGGACGCCAGTCGACGTGTAAGCAAACCGTCCCGGTTTGCACGCCTTTGAAGAGAGGCAAAGCCGGACGCCAGTCGACATGTAAGCAAACCGTCTCGGTTTGCACGCCTTGAAGAGAGGCAAAGCGGGACGCCAGTCGACGTGTAAGCAAACCGTCTCGGTTTGCACGCCTTTGAAGAGAGGCAAAGCGGGACGCTTTGCTTACTGGCAAAAGGCGGGCAATCATTTCTGACCTCCCGGTTTTGGACCTTCCGGAGGGGGCGACGCGGATCCCTGCGGCTGTGGAGCAGCGGGGGTATTCACGGGTCCAGCCGCGTGCGGCTTGTTTGATTGCAACTCAACCAAAACCAGGTTCATCGCCCGATCGATCGGAACTCCGACCACAGCCTTCGTCTTGTCCACCCAGTGATACTGCGTCAGGATTTTCTGATCATCGCTATTCAGATCGGCGAGATTTTTCAATCGCGTTTGCGCTTTCACCTCCTCCACACTCGGGATGCTTTGGCCTTGTGAAACCAGAAAAATGACAAAGCCGCTAAACAACAGGACCATCACCAGACCAGTGAGGATCATGGGGCCTGAACTCTTGCCTTTTTGTTTATGCTCGGCCATTGGGTTAGGAGTTAGTTGCTCAATTTCAAGGATTCAAGCAGACGCGGATCACGCGCGGGGAAAAGAGAAACGCCGCCAAGCCGCCACAGAAAAATGAACGCCAGAAAAGGTCCGATCGAAAGCAGCGCGAGCAGATCCAGAATGCTCAACTCGAAGCCTTTGTGGTGCAAAAACGGCATGATGGTGACATAAGTGTCCAGGATGTGCATTCCCAGCACCCAGAACGAGATTGCGGCCAGAAATTTTGGTGTCCTCTTGGTGTATTGGAACAACAGATAAAAAAAAGGTATAAAAAAGCGGCCAATTACCAGGAAGGTGTTCAGAACGTTCCAGGACTCTATATTTCGCCGCAAAAACCATTCCGTTTCCTCCGGAATGTTTGCATACCAGATCAGCATATATTGGGAAAATCCGATGTATCCCCAGAAGATCGAGAAGACGAAAAGCAACTTCCCCATGATGTGATAGTGCTCTTCGTTCACAAACTGCAGGTAGCCGGCGCTTTTGAGAGCGATGACAACCAGGATAATCATGGCCATCCCCGCTCCAGCCGCACCGGCGAAAATGTATACACCCCACATCGTCGAGGCCCACCGATAGTCGGGTGAAGAGAACCAATCAAAGGCCAGAAGAGTCGTGCAGGCAGCGAAAAGAAGGATCCCGGGAAATGAAAAACCGCGCATCTGGATCGACCACTTCGGATCGCCGTCGCTGTCCTGCCGAATCGAAGTACGCCGGAAATAGTGAGCCGCAAAGCTGAAGTACGCGAAGTAGAGAACGGCTCGGACCCAGAAAAAGGGTACAACGAGTGAACCAATATGCAGCTCGAAATAGGAAAGCTTATCTCTCAAATGCGGATCGAGGACCGGACTCTCTTTGGCCGAGATCCAATCCCAGATATCCCTGCGGACAAAATAGAGCGGAAGGAAAAATAACACCATCCAGGGTAACAGAGTCGACAGATTTTCCATCTGGCGCCGGACGACTACACCCCAGCCCGAATCTGTCGCATGATGAACAATGATCCAGAAAAAGCAGCCGATCAGAATTGTGAAGAAGTAGAGAAACGCAAATAGCCACGAGAACGCGAATTGTTTGCGCAATTCGCTTCCGGCAGGCGCCGCGAAACCGACAATGAGCGTGACCAACAGGCAGACAACCCCGATTCCCAAGAGCGCAAGCAATAGCCTATTGACGTTTCGGCTCTCAAACATCTCAGGTCGTGGAACTGTTAAATGTTCGTGTCTCATCACTCCTATCGCGTTTGCGTTGTCTCAGTTTTCGCTGGTTGCTCCGGAACAGTCTGCTGAGGCGCATTCTGGGTTTTGCCTTCGCTCTCAAGCGCCGCTCTCTGATTCTCAGGAACATCTTCCATGCGCGCATTCTGGCTCTTCTGCAGCGCGCGAATATAAGCAATGATCGCCCACCGGTCTTTGACGGTCACTTTATCACCGTACGCCATCATCGTATTAAAACCGTGTGTGATCGTATTGAAGATCTGGCCGTCGGCCATTTGTCGATACTTGTCCTGGTGATAGTTCGCGATACCAAGCAACCCATATTTCGAGGTGATCCCATTCCCCTGGCCGGTCGCGCCATGACACACTGCGCAGTTGATTGTGAATTCTTTTTGGCCACGTCGAATCAGCTCCGCTGTGACTGGCAACGGTAACCCAGTACCCCACAGATCCCCCATCTTGCCGGTATTGAGATAGTCAGTGCCGGCTGAAAACTCACCCAGAGGCGAATCGATATCCTCCTTCGGAGCCGCGGAATTCTGCATTGCATGCCCAGGGATGTCGTATCCCATCGGGATGGTACCGTCGACAGGTGGACGCGCGCCCCGACCATCCGTGAAAAATGAGCTCGGCTTCTGAAATTTCACTTTATCCTGGCGCTTCATGTCACCAAAAAACTCGATGGCCGGCGCCTGCCGAAGTTGTCCCTGGAAACCGAGCAACGCGATCGTGATGATTGTCACCAAGATGAGAGCGATCAGAAAGTTCTTAATCATTCGCGTAAAGCAGAGTGACTTCCGCACCACCAATTCTTTCAAGAAATTCTCGAGTTTCGACCTCTGAAAACTTCGGATCCACGGATTCGATTACCAGGAAGAACGCGTCGTTTGTCACCCGATTGAACGGCTCATGATCGAACAGCGGATGATGCATTCGAGGTAGCCGGTTCAAAATGAAGACACCGAAAAACGCTGTGAACGCCGAAATCAACACCGTCAGCTCAAACATGATCGGAAAAAAAGGCGGGACGGTGAAAAAATTCACCGGTTTACCATGCACGATCAATGGAAAGAGAAACGACGAGGGAATGAATTCAAGCAAAGCGGCCGTTGTGAACCCCAGGAACCCTCCGCAAAAGATGATGTATCCCAGAGGCGACTTTCCGAGTCCCATCGCCTTGTTCATTCCATGGATCGGAAAAGGCGAATGAACATCCCAGAATTTAAATCCCTCATCGCGTACTTTCTCCGCGGCCTCATAAAGAGCCGCCGCACTCGAGAATTCCGCAATGACAGCAAACGCAGATTTCCTCAGAGCGCCAGCACTCATGCGTGAACCTCCTTCACAGTTTCTTCCCCTCCCCGGGCGGGCGGATGATAGTGCGGATCGGCCTCCGGAAGAACGCCCTTGACCTCCGACATAGCGACCATTGGCAGAAAGCGGATAAAAAGGAGAAAGAGCGTCAGAAAGATCCCGAAGGTCCCAGCGAAGGTGAATATATCCACCCAGGTCGGGTAATACATTCGCCAGGCGGACGGCAGAAAATCCCGGTGCAGCGAGATCACAAAGATCACGAAGCGCTCGAACCACATCCCCGCGTTGGCACACATCGAAACGAAAAAGACCGTCACCCAGTTCCTGCGGAACGCGCGGACCCAGAAGAGTTGCGGCATTACTCACGTTGCAGGCAAACATCGTCCAGGATGCCCACCAATAGGGGCCAAAATAACGGTTCAGAAACGCAAAGCGCTCGAATGGATTCGCTCCATAGAAGGCCACAAAAAATTCCATGCAATACGCGTATCCCACAATCGAACCCGTGAGCAGAACCAACTTGCACATCACGTCGATATGATCCCACGTAAAAACATCGTGCAGCTTGTACAGAGATCTTGCCGGAAGCATCAAGGTCAGCACCATCGCAAATCCGCCAAAAATTGCTCCGGCGACAAAATAAGGAGGGAAAATCGTTGTGTGCCATCCTGGCAACACCGAGGTAGCGAAGTCGAATGACACCGTCGAGTGCACTGACAAGACCAGCGGCGTCGAAATGCCGGCCAGGACCAGATACGCCATTTCATAATGACGCCATTGCCTGTTTCCTCCGCGCCATCCAAATGAAAGCACCCAGTACACACTTTTCGCAACTCGTCCCTTCGCCCTATCCCGCATCGTCGCCAGATCAGGCACCAATCCGAGATACCAAAACAAAACCGAGACCGTGAAATAAGTGGAAACCGCGAAGACATCCCACATGAGCGGACTGCGAAAATTGGGCCAAATCCAGTTCGGATTCGGGACGGGAGCCATAAACCAGACCATCCAGATCCGGCCAACGTGAATGCCTGGAAAAATCGCGGCACAGATCACGGCAAAGAGCGTCATGGCCTCGGCCGCGCGGTTGATCGAGGTGCGCCATTTCTGGCGACAAAGATGGAGAATCGCCGAGATCAAAGTTCCGGCGTGACCGATACCGATCCAGAACACAAAATTGGTAATATCCCACGCCCATCCGACCGGAATGTTATTTCCCCAGACACCGACTCCCGTGAACAGCAGATAAAAAATACAGAAGACCCCAAAGGCGGCGACCGAGGCTGTGATCGCGATGGAGATCCACCACCAGCGAGGCGCTTTGTTCTCCACGATTCCGGCAATCCGATCGGAAATCCATGCCATCGAGTGGTTATTCCACACGAGCGGACGCCTCGGCATCCGTTCCACGAAAGCAGTCGTAGCGGCGGCGTCGGTCTCAGCCATTACGCATTTCCTCCGGTAGTTTGAGTTTCGGCCTGCGGCGGACCGTGTCTCTGATCGCCGTTTTCATCCACATTAATTCTGCCGACTCTTCCGGCCCCCGGCATCTTCGGATTGGGGTTGCGGATTCGAGCCAGATACGCTGTGCGAGTCTGAAGGTTGAGATATTCGAGCAGATGGTAGTTTTGCGGAAGCGCCCGAAGCTGGGCGACGCGGCTTTTCGGATCTTTCATGTCCCCAAAGACAATCGCTTCTGCGGGACAAGCCTGCTGGCAGGCCGATTGCACGGAATCCGTCGGAAGGTCCAGGTCCCCTTTCACACCTGCCTTGACTCGTTGCGAAATTTTGGCCGTTTCGATCCGTTGAATGCAGAAGGTGCATTTTTCCATGACACCGCGGCTGCGAACCGTAACGTTCGGATTTTTTTGCAACTTCGAAATCTCAGCCATGCCCCATGGCGCCGACGGGCCGAGGTAAAGTTCCGATTTACCCTGGAACCCGGGCAACCCTTTATCGACGCGATCCAGGATCGGTCGATCGTTATAATTAAAAAAGTTGAACCGCCGAACCTTGAAAGGACAGTTGTTCGAACAATATCGTGTCCCGATACAACGGTTGTACACCATCAGGTTAAGCCCATCTTCGCTGTGGACGGTCGCGTTCACAGGGCAGACGGTCTCGCACGGCGCATTCTCGCAGTGCTGGCACATCATCGGTTCCATCACCATTTCCGGGTCGTCCTCGAGATGCGGATTATTTTTATCGCCTTCCGCACTCGCAAAATAACGGTCAATGCGCATCCAGTGCATCTCGCGGCTATTGTGAACCTGCTCCTTGCCGACCACTGGAATGTTATTTTCCGCTTGGCAGGCCAACACGCAAGCGCTGCAGCCCGTGCAGGTGTTCAAATCCACAGACATCGCCCACTGGTTCGGCGCATTCAGCGGCGGATGACTGTAAAGTGAGACGTTTGGCGGGATATCCGCATCCATCCAGACAGCCTTGGCAAAACCAGGATTCTTCTTGTAGTCCTCGACTGTCCCTTCACGCACGAGGGCGCGCCCCTCCATGCTGTAATGATTTTGCGTCTGGACCAGCTGATGGCCATTCTTCTGAATGACCTTAACCGTCGCTCTCGTGGCAAAATAGGGGGCGCTGGTCGTTCGCAGCTCGTACGCGTTGAACCCGGTCTCCCGTCCGACTCTCCCAATCACCCATCGCCCATACCCGAGCGAAAGAGTGAGCGAATAATCGGCGTGCCCGGGCGCGATCATCACGGGCGCCTGCAGTTTTCGCTCATTGACGCTGATCTCCACCATGTCCCCGTCGTCAACCTGAAGAGCTTTTGCTGTCGATTTACTCAGAAGAACAGCGTTGTCCCAGGTCAGTTTGGTGATCGGATCGGGCAATTCCTGCAGCCAGGCGTTGTTCGCGTAGCGGCCGTCGTACACCTTGTAATCCGCCGGGAAAACGACCTCGATGGAGCTCGGCGTCACCGGGCCGGGCAACGGCCCCGCGGTTTTCAAGAGCTCCGGCAGGGCATTCGGATTCAGCTCCACTTTCGCGATCTCATAAAGAGTCCCTTCCGCATAACCATTTCGGAGAAATTTTGTCCACGCCGACTCGAAATCGCTCTCTTTGCTAAGGGTCTTGAATGTGTCACGAACCGCCTGTACACCGTTGGGAAGAGCGGCCAGTTTGGATAGGATATCGATTTGCGAAAGCCCACCGAACAGCGGGAGAATCATCGGCTGAATCGGCAGGTAGGTTCCATCCCCCGCTCGCTGGTCTCCCCAGGATTCAAGAAAATGCGCTTCGGGCACATGCCAATTCGCCTCGGCGGAGGTCTCGTCAACGTGGGACCCGAGCCGGATAACTTCCGGGATCGACCTCTGAACTCCGGACCAGTCCAGATCCGCCGGCGCCGTGTAAACCGGATTGCCACTGAAAATGAAAAGCTTCTTCAACGCGTGCGATTTTGCGTCAGCGACCAGGTCGCCAAGATTCAGCGCCTTGACCCGTGGTGTGCTCAGTAGTTCAAGGGTTGAACCGAAAGCACCCAGCGCGTTATTCATCGCGAGCACCACGCCTTGCACCCACGCCGGAAACCGGTTACTTGCCAAAACCAGGCTTCGGCCTTTTTTGGCCACAAGATCATTCGCGCATTCTGTGAGCCAGGCATCGTCAAATTGCGGGCCGGTATCGCTGAATATGGCAACGACACCACCCAAAACACGGTCGTTCGTGGACCCGGCCACCTTTTTTGCCAACTGCACCGCAAAAGAAGGAATCTGGGAGGCAGCACAACGAAAACGGTGATCCGCCATTCCGCCGGTCGTCGTGAAACGGTTCTCGACAGCGTAAAGCCGGTTCATTTCGTCGGTTGATCCCCGCACCCGCCGACGACGACTGAAATCCCGTACTCCCTGCAGGGTTTGCTCGGCACCCAAAAAATCGCAGTCGAGCGAGACGATGATGTCGGCGTTCGCAAATGCCGGCTTAATCGCGACATCGGGACCGAAGAGAGAACTGATCGCCGCCTCTCGTTCTTCGAAACTGAGAGGCTCATAGGAGTAGAACTTGATCTGCGGAAATTGTTCCTTCAACGAACGCAGCATTCGATCGCGAGTCGGTGAGAACTGTTCATCCAGCAAAATACCGATCCCCTCTCCTCTGCCGGACTCCAGTTCCTGACGAACATTTCCGAGATATTTATCGAACTCCTGAGCCGTGGTCTCTTTTCCGTTGAAAAGAAATGACCTTGCACGGTCCGGGTCGTAGAGATCCAACACGACGGCCTGCGCGAAAAGGTCCGTTCCACCGTTGCTTGAAGGCACCAGGGGGTTGCCTTCGAGCTTCGTTGGGCGTCCCTCGTAAGTGGTCGCAATCAACGGCAGCCCCCCAACGGTCCGGGCATCGAAGTAGTGTAAAGAACAGCCTTGCCCGGTATTAGCCATTCAACGCTTTTGGTGTACGGAACGATATAAGCCTCCGGCCGACGACAGCCGCTCAAGCCTATCCCTGCCAAAGCCATCGAGGCACCCATGAGACGAAGGAAATTCCGGCGCGACACTCCGTCCACCTCCATTTCCGCGGCGCCAGCCGGAAATTCTCGTTCCAGCCAGGTCCGAAACTGAGGAGTATCGGCCAATTCTTCCAGGCTGCGCCAGTATCGCTTGCCCGTAAGATCCTCCGGAGGGTGTCGAAAAACAGTCTTCATTACCGATGGCATCCTCCGCAGGTTTGCGGCGGGTTAATGTTCCATTGTTCCTTGAGCTCAAGACCGATCTGCTGCTGCGACTGTCCGTTGTCAGGCTTCCAATCCAGGTTAAAGACCTGGTTCACCGGCCGCAGATTATTTTCGGGATGCCGATGGCAGTTCAAGCACCAACCCATTGAGAGCGCTTCTTTTTGGTAAACAACATCCATGTGGTTCACTTGACCGTGGCAGCTCACGCAGCTGATACCGCGATTCACGTGCACTGAATGATTGAAATATGCAAAATCCGGGACCTGGTGGATTTTCACCCAGTCGACTGGGTTCCCGCTTTGCCAGCTCTCCTTCACGGCAGCCAGTTTGGGATTGTTGGATTGTACCTGGGTGTGGCAATTCATGCAGGTCTGCGTGGTGGGGATATTCGAGTGGGAGGAAACCTCCACGTACGAGTGACAGTACCGACAGTCCATACCGAGCTGGGTCACATGAATGCTGTGCGAGAACGGCACCGGTTGAATCGGTTGATACCCTGCTCTCATGTATTCTGGCGTGAGGTAATACCAATACACTGCTGAAACCGCCCCCCCGGCAACCAGGAGGCAGAAGATAATCTTCAATGGCAGATAATTCGTCCAGCGGGGAAAGATATTAGCCATGCGACGTCTTAAAACAGTTTTGAATCTGCGCGAGCAGAGTATCCGACGCGACAACAGAAACCAAATCGACTGCGGCTTTCGAGGTTAACAGGATCTTTTTCAAGCTACATCCCAAGCAATTTAAAAAGGCCGAGAATATTGGCTTCGATCGGTTAGGCAATAAAAATCTGTGCGCATATCCGTCGCTCCCCAGACAATTGATCGAGGCTAATATTACTTTTGCCGATGGCAATGGATTTTTGATGCCCCGATGAGAATTTTCTTCGGGGCTCGTTGAAAATGAAGGAGACAGAAGACAGAAGACAGAAGACAGAATTCAGGAGTCAGAATTCAGGAGTCTGGAGTTCAACGGCGAATACAGAGACTAACACGTTGAATGGGAGGAACTACCAAGAATTAAGAAGCGGAGATTCGCAGGTCCTTTCGGACTCCAGAATTCTGAATTCTGACTCCTGAAGTAATTATTCCTGCAGTGCGGTCTCGGCTTCCGCGTTGCGATCTTTCATGGCCGCCTTGCGACTGAGCTTTACACGGCCCTTCTCGTCAATACCGATACATTTCACCCAGACCAAATCCCCAACCTTGACCACATCCTCAACGCTTTTCACACGGAAATCCGCCAGCTCTGAGATATGCACCAGTCCATCCTTCCCGGGAAGCACTTCCACAAATGCGCCAAAATCTTTGATGGAAACGACACGTCCGTGATAACTTTCGCCTACTTCAATTTCCTTCGTCATCCCCGTGATGATCTCCTTTGCCCGGTTCAAACTCTCGCGGTTGGCGGAGTAGATATGGACCGAGCCATCATCATCGATGTTTATCTCGGCACCTGTCTCTGCGACGATACCCTTGATCGTCTTGCCGCCCGGACCGATCAGAAGACCGATTTTATCCGGGTGTATCCTTACGGTCTCGATTCGCGGCGCATATTGGCTCAATTCCTTTCGAGGCCCTGCAATCGCCTCCGCCATCGCATCGAGCACCTTCATTCGTGCCTCCCGAGCCAGATGTATGGCTTCGGTCATTATTTCGAGGGAAATACCCGCCAATTTAAGATCCAATTGAAAACCGGTAATACCGTCCCTGGTACCGCAGAGTTTGAAGTCCATATCCCCGAAATGGTCTTCCGATCCAATTATATCCGTTAACGTCGTGTATCGCTTGACCTTTTCCCCTTCGAATTCGGTGACAAGTCCGATAGAGATGCCGGCTACCGGCGTGCGGATTGGAACTCCGGCATCCATCAGCGCCATGATGCCGGCACAGACGCTTGCCATCGACGTCGAGCCGTTCGATTCCATGATCTCGCTGCTGACACGGATCGCGTACGGGAACTCGCTTTCCGTCGGAATAACCGGTTCGATCGACCGTTCGGCCAGTGCCCCGTGGCCGATTTCACGTCGGCTGGTACTGCCGAATCTTCCCGTTTCTCCCACGCTGAACGGCGGGAAATTATAGTGTAGAATGAAACGCTTCGATTGATCTCCGCCTGTATAGCCGTCAATCATTTGAGCTTCCTCAGCAGAAGCAAGCGTCGCGAGTGCGACTGCCTGCGTTTCACCTCGCGCAAAAAGCGCAGACCCGTGCGACCGCGGTAGCAACCCCACTTCACCGCTCAGAGGACGCAGATCATGGATTCCGCGGCCATCACAGCGCTTCTGTCGATCAAGAATGCTGACTCGAAATGCCTTTTTCTGCAGGTAATCGAACGCCTGAGAAATTTCGAACGGTGTCGCATCTGGATAACTCGCAAGGATGGTTGTTTCGACCTCCTTGCGAAGGGAATCCACCGCTTTGGAACGGGCGACTTTTCCGGAAGTGTAGAGCGCCCCTTCGATGCGGTCTCCTGCGACTTGATAAGCGATTTCAAGCAGATCATCGCGAACATTCAAAAGCGAGACCTCACGCTTAGGTTTGCCGGCCACGGAGACGAGTTCCCGCTGCATTTCAATAATCTCCCGGACGAACGGTTGAGCGAATTCGAGCGCCTTGATAAACTCTTCTTCGGGCAACTGGTCTGCCGCGCCCTCGACCATCACGATGTCGTTTGATGTGCCGACGTAGACCAAATCAAGATCGCTGAGTTGGCGCTGCGAATGTGTGGGGTTAACCACAAATCCTCCATTGATCCGTGCAACTCGGACCGCTCCGACCGGTCCCGCAAACGGTATATCCGAGACACAAAGCGCAGCTGACGC
The DNA here is from genome assembly GCA_963736745.1 of uncultured Verrucomicrobiae bacterium. Taxonomy (GTDB): domain Bacteria; phylum Verrucomicrobiota; class Verrucomicrobiia; order Chthoniobacterales; family JAFAMB01; genus JAFAMB01. Next base: position 66,473 of record CAVTQD010000046.1, read on the forward strand.
TCCATTGATGCTGAGGATATCAGGATCATTTTCTCCGTCGGCACTTAAGAGCACGCTGATGACCTGCGTATCATAGAAGTAGCCTTTGGGAAAGAGGGGTCGCAACGGACGATCCGCCAGCCGGGAAGTGAGCGTCTCCTTCTCAGACGGACGGCCCTCGCGCTTGAAATACCCGCCGGGAAATTTGCCGACTGCCGCCGCTTTTTCGCGGTAGTCCACCGTCAGGGGAAAGAAATCTTGCCCTTCCTTGACGGAGGTGGCCGAGACGGCCGCAACCAGAATGATTGTTTCGCCGGATCGGACCGTGACCGATCCATCTGCTAATTTTGCCAGTTTGCCCGTCTCGATCGTCAGATCGGAGGTACCAATGCTTTTTGAGACTCGTTTTTCCATTGAATGAGCCTCCGAGATGGACAATGCCATCAGCCCTTGCTCGTAGGTCCGAACTCCGAAAGATCCTCGGGACTCGGACCTAAGACCAAGGCCGTCTGGCGGATCTCAGAGGCAAGGGTTACTTGCGTAGATTAAGTTTTTCGATGACAGACTTGTATCGATCTTGGGAGGTACGCTTGAGGTAGTCAAGCATGCTTCTGCGGGTAGCAACGAGCTTGAGCAAACCTCTGCGTGAGGAATGATCCTTGCGAAAGATCTTGAGATGATCAGTCAATTGATTGATTCGGCGGGTCAACAGCGCGATCTGAACGTCAGCACTACCGGTGTCCTTCTCATGAAGACGAAACGAACTCAGATCGATGTTATCACTCGATGCCATAATTTTAAAGAATCGTGAACATAGGGGATTACTCCGGACAAGCAAGCATTTTTACGCCCCTTTCCCGATCGTCACCAGATCGTCAGCCAATTCACCGAACGTCTTGGTGATTAATTTCTCTCCAAGGGTGTTGATATTGATTTCGAGGCCAAGCTTTTCCTCAAGATGGAGAACGAATTCAACAAGATCGAGACTTTGCTGAATCACATCGCCCGCCTTCATCCCTTCTATATTGTCCCGGGGAACATTCGGGAAATTTTCCGCGAAAAATTCCGCCATCGCGTCCAAAACTGCTTGCCGATCAACCATAGGATTAGCTCAAACTCGAATACCGCTTCCGCACGCCACGTGAAAGCCAGCCCCCATGGAAAGCCATCGGATAGGCTGGCCCGATCTCGCGCATCCTATGACATTCTTCAATATATGCAAGATGCTCACGCTACTCATGTTCGAACACGATCTGAAATGATTGATCGACGGTTCGAGCGTCGATCGTGCGAGCCCGAGCTTTTTCGCCAGACTCAGCAACAGCATGATACCGGCCGGATGAATCGCCCAAGCTGCTTCAGGGTCCTTCTCCACCTGGAGCTCGGTCATCGCCTGTAACACCTGGCTGCGAACCTGCCCTTCAAATTGTTCCAGTTCCGCGATACCGAACCGGTAGTAATCCGTTCCCCAATCCCATCGAATCAACTCGGTCGCATCGCCGCGCCAGGACGATAGCTTCCCGAGAGCAAGAGCGCCTTCTCCAGGTTCGTCTGAAATCCAGACTCCAGCTGCTCCATCGCCAAAGGTGCAGATGCCCTGCCAGTTCGAACGCGCAGTAGATTTCGGGTCAATCAGCGTCGAAGTCGGTTCCATCACGAGGATCAGGACATTGCGGATTTCCGGGCTAAGATTGTTCACGAGTTGTATCGTGCGCACGCTCGCAGTGCAGCCGCCGTTACCGACGTCCATCTGGGTTGCGGTACGCCCAACAAGACTCCCAAGACGCCGGGCGGCACGTTCGGCAATTCCCGGGAGAAGCAGACCTTCGCTGGAAACCCCGAACACAGCGTCAAACGGTTTACCAGGAGGCGCGGCTTCGACCAGTTCGGCAATCGCATTGGTTGATTCCTCAATCGCGCGGGCAAACGCAACGGCATGATCAGTAAATGTATTCATCCAGAGGAACCGGTCTGAATACTGGGTGTGGCGATTTCGGTGCCCGATCAGGAGCAACCTTACAAAGTCGAAAAGCGCTTTCTTTTCAGCGTCATCGACCTCAAGAGCTTCGAACCTCGACGCAATGGCACCGAGCAATTGCTGATTGCTGACCCGAACCCCCACCAGAGGAGCATATATGGCACGTATGTAACGACTCACAGAATCAGAGTGCGCACCCTAGCACAGTTCCAAAAGGTTTGTCGCCCAGATTTTAGCGGAGACTAAACACCGCCCACCCACCATTCCTCGACCAGATCATTCGGAATCTCTTTTAAGAACCGCGAAGGGCGTTGAAGCCGGTTCTCCGGCGCTGCATTTGCCAAAAAGTATGGGTAGGTCAGGAAGAGCTGGTCTTGAGCGCGGGTAGAGGCGACATAGAATAAGCGGCGCTCCTCTTCAATTGCTTCCGTTGACTGAAACGAACGCGAACTGGGAAACATTCCGTCAGTTAACCAGATCACAAAGACAACGCGCCATTCGAGACCTTTTGCCTGGTGAATCGTGGAGAGCGTAATTTTCTCTGTTTCGTTTCCGATCGCGCGGATCCCTTCCGTGTCGGCGGTGGCCAGGAGGGAGAGTTGGCTTAGAAAATCAACCGCATTTTGAAAGGTCCGGGCAAACGATTCCAGAGTGGTCAAATCATCCCGACGCTGCTCGTGATTCGCGTATTTGGATTTAAGATAATCGTTGTACATAGCCTCCAGAATGATGTGAATCATCTGCGAAGGCGGAACCGGCTGGCGTCCGGGTGCGATCTCATCCAGCGTGTAGCAGAGCTGTTGCCAGGCTTTGGCCGGTTTCTGTCCAATGCGGCATTGACCCAGCCACGTTTCAAAATCCCGGCGCTCGGATTCCGGTGCCGAACAAAGCTGATCCCAAAGCTTCTCCGCGGTCTTGACTGCGACACCGGGCAGCAGACGAGCAATGCGCTTGAAGGCGACCTCATCCGCAGGATTGACCGCAAATTTCATGAAAGCAGCGACATCTTTAATGTGAGCTTGCTCGAAAAAACGCAGCCCGCTGGTGATCGCGAAAGGTATTCCGGCCCGAGTCAAGGCAAGCTGCACCTCTAAAGATTGGAAATGCGCGCGGTACAGGACCGCCATGGAATTCAGATCGATGCCTTCATCTTGCAACTCCAGAATTCGCTGGACCACGAAGGAAGCTTGCTGATTGTTGTCGTAGAGTGCGACCAGCGCCGGTTTTATGTCGAACCCTCTGCGGTGGGCGCGCAACGTTTTGGAGAACTGTTTGCTGTTTGCCAGGATCGATGCGTTCGCCAATGCAACAATCTCCGGGACGCTGCGGTAATTCGTCTCAATCCGGTAGATCCGGGCATTCGGGTAACGCTTGGGGAAATCAAGAATGTTCTGGTAGTTGGCGCCACGCCAGGAATAAATCGACTGTGCGTCATCCCCGACCACCATCACGCTCTGATGATGCTCTGCCAGCAGATCGATAAATTCTGACTGAAGCTTGTTTGTATCCTGATACTCATCCACAAGGATAAATTGGAAATGCCGCTGGTAGAATTCCGCGATACTCCGGTTGTCCCGTAACAACTGAACGGTCTTGACCAGCAGATCATCGAAATCGACTACGTTCGCTGCCCGCTTCCGCTCTTCGTATTTCTTCTGGAGAAACTCGATCTGATTGATGAGCGGCACGAACCAACTGTATTTTTGGCCAATCACCTTTGCTACGGAGCGATCGGTGTTAACTGCAAAACTGAATATGTCGCCTAGCACTTCCGCCGTCGGGAACCGGACATGTTTGGTGTCGACCCCGATCGAATCGACCACGGCGGCAAGCAAATCTTCCTGGTCCTCACGGTCCATGATGGAGAATCCCGGTTGAAATCCGAAATCCCGGACATGCCGGCGCAACAGGCGATTGCCGATCGAATGAAATGTCCCTCCCCAGATCGCTCGGGTCTCCAGCGGCAGGAGAGCAGTGACTCGCGCAAGCATTTCGCGGGCTGCCCTGTTGGTGAAGGTCAGTAACAAGATCGATTGGGGCTCAACCCCATTGTCCAACAGCCATGCGACGCGATAAGTAAGCGTGCGCGTCTTGCCACTGCCGGCCCCCGCCAGAACCAGGGCAGGGCCAGGTCCGGAAGTAACCGCCTGATACTGTTGATCGTTCAACTCAGCCCGATATTCGATCGTGCTCGAGGCAACAGAGGGGATTTTTTTAAGGTGATATTCGCGGCCCATGGAACGGATTTCAAATACTGGTTCACGCGCCCAGGTACGCCTCCTTCACGAGGCTGTTTACCCTTAATTTCACGGACTCATCCTCCAAAATGATCCGCCCGGTTTCCAGTACATAGCCGTAATCTGAGATTTCGAGGGCTAGATTCGCGTTTTGTTCGACCAGCAGGATCGTGATTCCAAGCTGCTGATTGATCTCAACGATTTTTGAAAAGATGGTTTTCACAAGAATTGGCGCTATCCCAAGAGAAGGCTCGTCCAGCATGAGAAATCGCGGCTTGGACATGAGCGCTCTTGCGATTGCCAGCATCTGTTGTTCTCCTCCACTCAGGGTGCCGGCGACCTGTTTTTCGCGCTCTTTCAACCTTGGAAAAAAGGCAAACATATAGTCGTAATCTCTTTTGATCTCCGCCGTCCCTTTTCGGCGATACGCGCCCATCTGGAGATTTTCCACCACCGTCAGATTCGAAAATATCATTCGGCCTTCTGGCACTTGCGTAATCCCCATGGCAACGATTCGATGAGGCGCTCGATTCGTTATTTCCTCTCCTTCAAAAATGATTTTGCCGTGCCGGGCCCGAATCAGGCCGGAAATTGCTCGCAAAGCTGTTGATTTGCCTGCGCCGTTGCTGCCAACCAGCGTAATGATTTTGCCGGTCGCAACGGACAAAGAGATTCTGTGCAAGGCGATGATTGAACCGTAGGCGACTTCCAATTCCTGGATTTCCAGCATCAGGGACTTAAGCACTCAAGCGTGGAAAAACTCAATGGAGAAACGTGGCGGCGGGGGGAGAAGCGGGTCGGCGGGTCGGGATCGGCGTATCGGCGTAGAAGCGCCCGGCCTCCTTTAAGCGTTCTCGTTCTCGTTCTCGTTATCGTTATCGTCCTCGGTTTCTTTTGCTGCCGTGGGAAAATGTCGTTCCGTGGCTTCCTCATTCGCGACTTTTTCTCAGAGCAAGCCGCTTTTGCCGGCAGCGATCAAGGATCGCGAACGACGACGACGAGGACGACGCAGAAGGAAGCAATCCCTTCTTAATCGTCCTCGGTCTTTGCCGTCGACACCCCGATACCATTATTGATGCCGCCGGATTTTCTGAGGAAGGCAAAGTCGCATCCCTCATTTGCCTGAGTAATGAACCTGTCGTAAAGCCAACTGTACCCTCGGGTGTTTGATCCCGCTGAACTTGTTTCCAACGCCAACGCTGACCGTCGACGAGCGACTTCATCCTCTTCGACCAGAAGATCTAGCCGGTGTTCACGTACGCTGAGTCGGATCCGGTCTCCCGTTCGTACGAGAGCGAGCGGCCCGCCGGAAGAGGCGTCCGGCGTCACGTGTAACACCACTGTGCCAAAGGCGGTGCCGCTCATTCGGGCGTCGGATATGCGCACCATGTCCTTGACACCCATACGAGCGAGCTTCTTCGGGATCGGCAAGTAGCCTGCCTCAGGCATTGCAGCGGCACTTCTCGGACCAGCATTCTTAAGGACCAAAAAATCATCGGGCGCCACATCCAGATCTGGGTCGTCAATTCGGGCAGCGAGATCATCGAGTGATGCGAACACGACGCACCGCGCCTCTTGTTCAAATAGTCGCGGGTCGGCAGCTGAACGCTTAATCACGGCGCCGCCCGGGGCAAGGCTGCCGAAGAGTATCGTTAGCCCGCCGTCGGGAAAAATTGGATCATCGATCGGACGGATAACGCTCCTGTCAACCCAGTTGTTCCAAGCCGCGAGGCGTTCGCCCATGGTCTCACCGGTGACAGTGACGCAATTGAGATGAAGCAGATTTCGCAGTTCACGCATCACTGCGGGTATACCCCCAGCCGCGGCAAGGTCCTCCATATAATGTAGACCAGTTGGCTTTAGGTTAACGATGACGGGGGTGGTCTCGGAAAGCTCGTTCAACCGTTTGAGATCAAACGTCAGGCCGAGCCTTCCTGCTATCGCCGCAAGATGGATCACGGCATTCGTCGAGCCACCGATTGCGAGCAGAACACGGAGCGCGTTTTCCAGCGCCTGGTCGTTCATAATCTGGCTTGGCCGACATTCCGATCGAATAAGAGCAACGGCCGCCCGCCCCGTCTCCTCTGCGATGCGCAGACGGTCGGCATCCACTGCCGGTACTGCCGCCGCTCCAGCCGGCATCATGCCCAGGGCCTCCGCGATCGAAGCCATGGTGCTCGCGGTGCCCATCACCGCACAAGTACCCGCAGTCGAGGCGAGCCGTCGCTCGACGGCGTCAATTTCACTGTCAGACATCTCTCCGGCGCGATAGCGGGCCCAGAAACGCCGGCAATCGGTGCACGCCCCCAACCGTTCGCCTCGAAAGCGGCTCGTAGACATTGGTCCGGTGACAAGTTGTATCGCCGGAAGATCGGCTGATGCCGCGCCCATGAGCTGGGCGGGTACTGTTTTGTCGCAACCGCCAACAAGAACCACCGCGTCCATCGGCTGAGAGCGGATCATCTCCTCGACATCCATCGACATAAGATTCCGGAATTTCAGACTTGTCGGGACCAGGAAGAGCTCGCCGAGAGAAATGGTGGGAAACTCAATGGGCAAGGCACCGGAAGCGAGGACGCCACGCTTCACGGCCTCGATCAATTCAGGAACGTGGCGATGGCAATTATTGAATCCGCTCGCCGAATTACAAATGCCGACGATTGGACGATCCAGCATCTCGCGACTGTAGCCCATCGAGCTCGCAAAGGACCGCCGCATATACAAACTGAAATCTGCATCACCGTAGTTTGTGAGCCCGCGGGTCAGGCCTCGAGGCTGAGTATCGGCCATACAATTATCGTGTCCTGCATTGCTCAAGCGAATTTGAGCTTGGTGTATTTCGCATCCAAATAATCAAAGATACCTAGCCGGCCGCCCTCCCTGCCCGTCCCACTGGACTTAACGCCGCCAAAGGGCATCTCCGCGGTTGCGAGAAGCAGATCATTTACCCCAACCATGCCGACTTCCAGTGCTTCGCTGGCTCGTGTCGCAGTAGCCAGCGAACGAGTGAAGACGTAGCCCGCAAGTCCGTATGGCAGCGAGTTCGCACGGCTTATGACCTCATCAAAATTTTCGAATGTTGTGATCGGTGCAACCGGCACGAAAGGTTCTTCCCGCATGATCTTGGCTTCGTCCGGCACTTTCCCGAGCACGGTCGGCTCAAAAAAGAAGCCGCGCGCGGCGCCCTCCACTCGTTTGCCCCCAGCCAGGAGTTCGGCGCCACAGGAAAGCGCGTCCGCGACCAGCCGTTCGGCTCGATCAAGCCCGCGGGCGTTGGCCAAGGGGCCCATATCTACACCGGCATCGAGACCTCGGCCGACGACTATTTTCTTCGCACCCGCAGCAAACGCCTTGCTGAACGTATCGTACTTAGAGGCGTGGACATAGAAACGGCACGGGGAAATACAGACTTGACCTGCATTGCGGAACTTTGTCCGCAGACACAGCTGCGCTGCCTGCTCGGGATCCGCGTCTTCAAATACTAAAACTGGCGCATGCCCGCCGAGCTCGAGACTCACCTTTTTAAGCTCCTGGCCTGCACGCTTCATGATCTCTCGACCCACAGGGACCGAGCCAGTGAAGGAAACCTTCCGGATCACCGGAGACCCGAGCAAGTGTGCCGAGATGGCGGCCGGATCACCAACGACGACGTTGAGGGCGCCAGCAGGCAAGCCCGCGGCCTTGGCAGCGTCGGCAATGCCGAATGTGCTTCCTGGAGCTTCCTCCGATGGCTTCACCACGATCGAGCAACCTGCCGCGAGCGCCGCCGCGATTTTACGCGCCGGCAACAGCGCCGGGAAATTCCAGGGGCTCATGGCAGCGACTGGACCGATAGGATCGTAACGAACTTGGAGGCGGATAGTTGCGTCCCGACCGTCGAGCGTGTGCCCGTAAATGCGCTTCGCTTCCTCAGCGTACCACTCGAATTGCTCAGCGGCCGCGTTAAGTTCGGCGCGTGCTTCGGCAACAGGTTTTCCAGTTTCCATCGACATCAGCGTAGCGAGCGTCTCAAGACGCTCGCGCAGGCAGACCGCTATATGTCGCAGCACCTCGCTGCGGCCAAATGGAGACGATCGCCGCCAGACCTCAAAGCCGCTCGCGACTGCTCGCAGAGAGTCCTCGAGGTCGGCAGGTGCAGCTCGAGGAATGACACCGATCACCTCTTCTGTGGCCGGATCGATGACGTCAATTGTCGCGCCGTCGCAGGCCGGACGCCATTTTCCGTCGATGAAAAGCCCATAGCAATCATACATATTTTGCATTGTTAGATCCTCTATTCCTGGATTTTGTCCTGCGCGTGCTCTCCGCCCCATCAGATTAGCTGGCGGCGATAAAGGGACTCCACTTCCTCGCACCAAGGTCCTACGTTCCAACGTCCATACGCACCCATCCCGCCACGCGGGTCGTCGCCCCAGTAAACCGGTACGTGTACCAGAGAAAGTCCATGATGCTCGTATGCCTTGCCAAGGGCAGCCTTCAGGCTTTCCTCCGAGTTCCCGCCATGCACCGCGTATATTCCAGGCACTGACGTCGCCAATCGGACAAAATCGATCTCGAGAGTATCTCCGGTAGCGAAAGCCGGACCGTACTGGGCGACCTGGAGGCTTGAGATCGCGGCCATCCGTCTGTTGTCGAACACCACTATCATTCCGCGCACACCGTGGACAATCCCGTCGACCAAGATCTGCGGATTCATGATGAAGGAGCCATCGCCCGTGAAAGCGATCAAATAGCGATGCGTGTCGCATAGGGCAGAGGCGAGAAGCGCACTGACCGCGAAGCCCATATAGGAGGAGCCCGTTTCAGTGAAGGTCTCACCTTGCCGTTCATCCTCTACTATTTGGAAGCCGTTTGCTTGCACATCGCCTGCATCAAATATTTTGATGGCCTCCACAGATCTGGCGAACTCCGAGACGATGCGAATCGCCGCGGGTTGGGTGAGCGTTGTCGCGTTCATCATCGGGTCATGGATCGGGATGGCCGACGTGCGTTCCGACTTAAATCTCGCCCATTCTGACTTCTTGGCTGCACAGGCGTCGAGCCAAGGATGCCCAGACGCGGGACTCACCCGGCGCCGCTCCGCGATGCGCGCGACCAGCTTCTTAATCACCGGGCCGATGTCCCCTATCAGGGCGACGGTTCGGTTATAATGATTAGCATCGGTGTGATCGGCGTTGATATTCACCACTGCTTTGGCGTTCGGGTACCCCGTGCCAGAGCAGTCAGACTGGCACACAGCTCGGGAACCGACTACGATGAGAAGGTCACCGTTCTCCATGGCGTAGTTGCCGCTGATTGACCCTTTTGATCCGCCAACGTGCATATTGCGAGAGTGATAGTTCGGCAAGACGCCGACTGAACCGGGCGAAAGAACCACGACTCCGTTTGTCGTCTCGGCCAATGCAGCGATCGCAGCGCCATAGCCTCGCGCCCCGCCGCCGACCTTGATGACCACTTGCTGATAGTTTTCTATCAGTTCGCACGCCTCATCGTAAACCGCGTCATCTACCGCTGCTGTTTTCGGCGCGCGGAGGCAGCCCGGCAGCGCGTCAAGATGCAAGCCTTCGATTGTTTTCGGCTGAATGTTAATCGGCAGCAGGAGATAGAAAGGCCCTGCGAAATAGGGATGATGCACCCGCGCTGTGCCGCGGCGCATCGCTTCACGGAGGGCCTCAGGAGTGTGTAAAGTGTAGGACTCGCCGAGGACATCTGTCAGACGTTCAAATTGGTGCTGCTTTCGCTTCGGGACCTGCTGCATATTGTATCCTTCACCGTGCGTCGTCTGGTCGCCGTAAATATGATAAACGCCGGCACCATTTGAAGCTGCCGCCAAGGAACCAGCGAAAGCTTGGAGAGCGCCCGGCCCAATGGAGGTAACTACCGCCGAAGTTTCGCCAAATATCCACCGCAACGCCGTCGCAGCGTGCGCCATCGCGACCTCGTTACGACAGTGGAAAACGCGAACAACACCTTCCTCCGAATAGATCCGCAAGATCTCCCCTAGATCAGTGTTTCCATGGCCAAAAACGGCAAGATATTTTCGCACTCCCTGTCGGAAAAGTCCGAGAACAACGCCCTCCGAAACGGTTAACGTGACTTCATTTGGAATCGCACCGCTTGTGAGGGCAGCTTCCAGACTGCCAGTTTGGTGGATCGCCCGCGCCCGAGCCCGCGCTTGGTTTTCATTCATTTTGATAATGCCTGTTGGCTTCCCAGAATGCGTCGATTGGGTCTACCTCTCGAGGAGGGCTTGCTGCTCTTGGACTTCGGGCCCTCTTCATGGCCATAGCGGCAAACGTCTCGGAGGCGTCCATCGTTAAGCTTTGGACGGTCCGGCTGCGCAGGTGTGCCGGCCCACCTCGTCCACGCGGACCGCACGGCCGAGTTCAGCCGAGAGCTGGCCGGCAAGGGTAAAGCGCAGAACTTCGCGTCCCTCTTCGGCTGTCAGCATCGGCGGCTCGCCGCTCCGCAACGCCGAAATGAAGTGCCGGACCGAGTGGATGAAGCTCGCCTGCCAGCCAAGTTCGGAGTCGGGAAAGCTGAAACCCTCCGTCTTGCCGTCGGCGTAGAGGATGATTGGCGGGCCTTCTGTAATGCGGCCGTGCCCGCGATTGACGAAGATGACACCGCGTGTGCCGGTGATTTCGACCCGGTCGTCCTGGGCGTAGTGCTCAGTCACGATTTCAAGCTCGCGCGAGTACACAATCTCCAGCACTCCGAAGCGCTGGCGCGGAAACTTCCATGATATCATCCCAGGTGCGTCGATAAGAGAGCCGCCCACGTCGGTGGTCGTACCGATCCAGGCACTTACCTCCTCGGCTTGACCCATGAAATGCCAGCCCAGCGCGAACTTATGGTGACCATCGTCGAATGCTACCGGCCCGCCACCGTTTAAAGCCTTGTCTTGGCGCCAGGCCCATGATGGGGCGGGAACATCCCATGCTGTGCGGCTTACGCCTGGATTGCTCTTGAGGCGAATCGTGATAGGCTCCCCGATCGCTCCCTGGTCGACGAGCTCTTTCGCCTTCATAATCGGCGGATAGAAAATAAAATTCTCGAATACCTTGAACACCTGGTTCGGGGATGCGTGGGCTCTCGCGACGACGCGGTCTGCCTCGCTCATGTTCCGGGTCATCGGCTTCTGCAGTGAAACGTGCTTCCCGGCGTCGAGAGCGGCAATGGCTGCTTCACAATGAAGATGGTGAGGTAAAAGTATCTCGACCGCGTTGACGCCCGCATCATCAAGCAGCGAACGATAATCCCCGTAAATGTGCGCCTCCGGAAATCCCCAGGCCCGGGCACGCTTAGTGGCCTGTTCGATGTTGACATCGGCGACCGCGACGATTGCGGCGTTCGGATTAGACCGATACTCGAGTGCATGCAGGTCGGAGATCCGGCCGGCACCAATGATACCCACGCGAACTTGGTCGACTGTACGCTTCATGATTTGATCCCCTTCTTGTGAGCCATAAGCTGACAGCATCTGTCGCGGACCAGCTTTCCGAGATTTTTCAATCGGGCGGCATCAATGCGGGCGGTCGGACCCGACAAGCCGATGGCTGCGACCATCGCTCCGCTTTCATTCCAGATGGGCGCCGCCACGCAGCAAACGCCGGGGCAGAATTCCTCGTCGTCCTGTGCGAAGCCCCGGCGGCGTGTCTCGTCAAGTTCCGCCAGCAGCTGTTTCGGATCGACGATCGTTCGTTCCGTGTGGCGCGTGAGCTCAGCCGGTACGACGCGAGTGCTAAAGGCCAGATACGATTTCCCAAGCGCCGTGCAGTGCAGCGGGGCTAGCGTGCCGACTGGGTGATCGACACGCAGCGGATGAGGCGACGAGATCTTGTCGACATACCAGACTTTGTCGGCAGCGAGCACACCCATATGGGCGCATTCGCCGGAGACATCGACAAGCTCCTGGAGCAGTACACGCGTCGTTTCGCGAAGCGCGATCAGTCCCTCCAGGGGTTTACTGCTTTCCCCGCTCAATTTCGAGCCGAGCACGTAACGCCGGCCATTGGCGCGCTCGGCATAGCCTGATTCAAGGAGCGTATTCAGGACCCGCGAGGCATTGGCCTTGTCGATGTTGAACCGCGTGGCAACGTCCGACGTGCGGACGGGTTCGGGGCTTTCTGCCAGGAAATCGAGAATTGCGAGCCCTCTCTGAAGCGATTGTAAGACGCGCATGTGTGCACCCAAGGAGTAGAAACCTACCATCCAGGCTCCGCTCTTGTTGCCGTATTTGCAAATAGAATTCATCGATGTTGCCGTATATGCCTCAATGTGCGGAATTCTGGGTCAGTCCTATCAAAATGTTGACATAATAAAACATGTCAATCAATAATAAGCGAAACCCCCACTCAATGTTGTCTATACGGCAACTACTATCTATCTAGCCGAAGGAACGAATTCATGAAATCATTGCGTTTGCCTAGTGTAGGCGCTGTTAAAGCCGCGATTGCCGGTTCGCTGATGTTTTCGGCGACCGTGACGTTCGCCGCCAACGAGAATGTGACAATCATGCACTATTTCTCGTCCGAGGTTGGCGGAAAGGGTCTCCTTGCGATCTTTGAGAAGTTTCATCAAGAGACTGGGATGACCGCCGTCGACAGCCCGATCGGGCACGAAGACTACAAAACAGCCATCCTGGTGCGCGCGGCCGGCAACGACCTGCCCGATGTCTTCAGCGAGTGGGCGGGTGCCCGCACCCAATTCGTGGTCGATACCGGTAAACTACTACCGATCGATGATCTATGGGCCAAACAACAGCTCGATACTGTCGTCGCAAAATCTGTGGCCGCCAGCGCCACGATGTACAACGGCAAGCGTTATCTTGTTCCGATCGGCTATCACTATGCCGGAATCTTTTATAATCCAAAGGTCTTGAAGCAAGCCGGCGTGACGGCTCTCCCGAAGAGTTGGGATGACTTCGTCGCGCTCTGCAAGACCCTGAAAGACAAGGGCATTAATCCCATAGCCCTCGGCACAAAAAATCGCTGGCCGGGGCAGTTCTGGTTTGACTATCTGCTACTCCGGACCGCCGGACCCGAGTACCGCGCCAAGCTCATGAACGGAAAGGCCTCCTACACCGATGCGGAAGTTAAGAAGGCGATGGGGCTCTGGAAAAGCCTTGTCGATGCCGGATACTTCGCACCCAATTCCAATGCCGACGATTGGACCGATGCCGCTGACAAAGTGGCCAAAGGCGACGCGGCCATGACCCTTATGGGCACCTGGGTCACCGGCCACTGGAACGAAAACGGGCTGAAGCCCGTCGAGGACTACGACTTCTTCGAGTTTCCGACCCTCGACTCAAGCATTCCAAATGTGGCAGTGGGGCCGGTGGACGGTTTCGTCATTTCCGGGAACTCCAAGAACATCGACGGAGCGGGTAAGCTATTGACCCTGATCATTTCCGATGTGGCGCTGCAGGCGAATTGGGCAACTATTCAGGGAGCCTTATCGCCTAATACGAAGGTCGATCCCAGCATTTATTCGCCGGTCATGAAGCGCGCACTCGAAACTGTGGCCGCGGCGTCGAGCTTCGCGTTCAACTACGATCTTGCCAGTCCCCCGGCCGTAGCCGAGGTCGGCCTTAACATGTTCGCGAAGTTCATGAACGATTCGTCGAACATTGAGTCGCTCCTCGATGAGACGCAAAAAGGCGCTGCCGATGCGTTCAAGAAGTGAGAGCGTTTCGCCAGCTGCCGGGACGGGCTGGCTTCACGTCCGCCCGTCAAGTATCGCCATGCTTCGTTAAGAGGAGTGGCAGGTGAAATGAAACACCGCGACAATTTCTGGCGGATCGTACTGCTCGCGCCGGCACTCACGGTGTTCGGGGTGTTCGTCCTGTGGCCGCTGCTTGATTCCTTCCAGTATAGCTTCACTGATTGGAATGGTTTCTCATCGGATTACAAATTCGTAGGCCTGGGCAACTACGCCAAGGTCCTTTCCGATCCCCAGTTCTCGAATGCCATCCGAAACACCGCAATTTGGATGGTTGCGGCGCTAATCGTGCCCGTTGTTGGCGGCCTCGGCCTCGCGCTACTGCTCGATACTGGCGTGCGCGGCGCCAATCTGTTCAAGTCGGTGTTCTATCTGCCCATCTGCCTCTCCGCAGTGGTCGTTGGTCAGATCTGGGTGTGGATTTTCCAACCGGACTGGGGTCTGCTCAATGCAGGCATCAGACTCGCGACCGGCATGCGGCACCTGGATTTTGCGTGGCTCGCTCAGCCTTCAACCGCGCTCGGGTCAGTCATCCTTGCCTGGTCGTGGCAACAGACAGGTTTGGCCATGGTAATTTTCCTGGCCGGGCTCACCGCGATTCCGCGCGACCTCTTCGAGGCCGCCGACATAGACAATGTTCCGCCATGGAAGCAGACACTCCACATCGTGCTTCCAATGCTCCGTCCAGCGACCGTGGTCGTTGTCGCACTCTCGGTGATCAATTCGCTGAAAGGCTTCGACATCCTCTACATCATGACGGGAGGCGGACCATTCCACTCGTCGAACACGCTGGCGATGTTCATGTACGAAGAATCTTTCAAGAAATACAGGATGGGCTATGGCAGCGCAATTTCGGTGGTCCTATTCCTGATCGCCTTGTCGATCATTTTCCTTTATTTCCGCCAACTCAAGCGGCTGGGCGAAATCTATGAGTGACGCCGCCCTCCGGGCAGAAAGGACGTCGTTCCGACCATGGCAGGCTGCGGCTTTCTTAATTCTTGCGGTGTTCGCCGCCCTGTTTCTCGCCCCTACGATCGGCGTCTTGTTGAGCGCCTTCAAGATGACGCGCGATATATCTCGGGGCGACCTGTGGTCGATTTCCCCGACTCTTTACCTGGGAAATTTCGCCGAGGTGTTCGCGAATCCCGCCGTTCGCATTTATTTTCTCAATACGTTTCTCGTCGCCGTTCCTGCGGCCACCGCGTCGATCACTCTCGGGACTCTCGCCGGGTATGTTTTCGCCAAGCTCGCCTTTCGGGGCAGCGAATATCTCTTCTTATTGATCGTCTCCGGCCTGTTCTTTCCGCCGCAAATCGTCCTCATACCACTGTTCAAGATGTTCAACGGGATGGGCCTCATCGACACGTTGTGGCCGCTAATCATCGTTCACACCGCGATGGGAATTCCGATCTGCACGCTATTGATGCGTAATTTTCTTGCGACCGTGCCGGATGCGCTCCGTGAGGCGGCATTAGTTGAAGGGGTTAGCGAATGGCAGATCCTGATCCACATCGCGCTTCCGATCAGCCTTCCCGCACTCGCGGTGCTTGGGACGCTCCAGTTCACTTGGATCTGGAACGACTTTCTCTGGCCCCTGATCTTTACCCAGAGTGACAACAGGCGAACGATCATGCTCGGCCTCGTCTCTCTGCGCGGCCAATATACCGTCGCGTGGGGCGTGCAGGGCGCCTTGGCAATCATCGCGAGTCTGCCAACCTTGACAGTCTTTCTATTTTTCCAACGTTACTTTATTCGTGGGATGACCATGGGGGCCGTCAAAGGATGAGTGACGTCAAACTTGCGGGTGTCAGGAAGAGCTTTGGCATCCTTGAAGTCATCAAGGGCGTCGACCTGGACATCAAGTCCGGCGACTTCATTGTCTTTGTCGGTCCGACCGGCAGTGGAAAATCAACTCTTCTTCGGATGATCTCCGGCCTGGCAACGACGAGCGCCGGTCGCATCTTCATAGACCGACGCGACGTCACCCGCCTCCCTCCAGGGGAGCGTTCGGTTGCCATGGTATTCCAGTCTTATGCACTTTATCCTCATATGACTGCTGAGGAGAACATGTCATTTGGACTTCGCATGACAGGCACTCCGAAGACGGAAATCAAACGCCGGGTTGCCGAAGCAGCGCGGATTCTCCGAATCGAACCTCTTCTCAAGCGGAAGCCGAAGCAGCTTTCTGGCGGACAGCGACAGCGCGTGGCGATCGGACGCGCGATCGTTCGCCAGCCGAAGGTCTTTCTCTTCGACGAGCCGCTGTCGAGTCTGGATGCCGCGTTGCGCGTGGAGATGCGCATTGAAATCGCGCGCATCCATGCCGAACTTGGCGCGACCATGATCTACGTCACGCATGATCAGGTCGAAGCGATGACGCTTGCTGATGAGATTGTCCTGATCAACGAGGGCGTCGTGGAGCAGGTGGGCGCCCCCCTTGAACTTTACGAAAGGCCGAAGAATTGCTTTGTCGCCGGCTTTCTTGGTCAGCCGAAAATGAATTTCCTTGCCGGAACCGTAACGGCGACAGGCGGCGAAAATGTTTCGGTCATGCTCGGCCCTAAATCTTGTACCCTCTCCGTACGCGTAGCCAGCCCCGTGCAGATTGGCGAGAAACTAACGCTGGGTATCCGACCCGACGCGATGGACATTGTCAAGCCGGGCGACGGTCATCTCGTTGGACGGGTCGAGGTTGTCGAGCATCTTGGTGCAGAATGTCTCGTTTATGTAACCGTCGACGAAACACCGACGTTCATGGTGGCAAGAATTCTAGGGAAGACGAAGTTGAGTCACGCCGAGCCGATTTCCCTGCGCATCAATACGGCGTTCTGCCATGTGTTCAACGCAAATGGCGTCGCGATCCCGTGACCGGGTGGGAGAATCGTATCGGCGGGTC
Organism: uncultured Verrucomicrobiae bacterium; assembly: GCA_963736745.1. Taxonomy (GTDB): domain Bacteria; phylum Verrucomicrobiota; class Verrucomicrobiia; order Chthoniobacterales; family JAFAMB01; genus JAFAMB01. The sequence continues at coordinate 83,286 of CAVTQD010000046.1, forward strand.
GGCGTGTCGGCGTAGAAGCGCCTGCTTCCTTCTTTGATCGTCCTTCGTCGTCGTCCTTCGTCGTCGTCCTCGAAAGAGCAGGCGTGAGGTGGATCAACTAGCTTTTGGTCCTTCGTTCGCCTTTTTTGACAAAGTTCAATCTGCCTTTAGCCGGTGACAATCAAGACCGATAACGAAGGACGATTGGAGAACAATTCTCGCAACGAATGATTCCTCTCGTCCTCTCCCAATCGTTCTTTGTTCTCGTTCTTTGACGCCGACACCCCGACCCGCCGATCCGCCGACCCGTTCCCCTACGGCGGCTCCTCGCCGAGGTAGGCTTCGATGACCTTCGGATCTCGCCGTATTTCCTCTGGAGGGCCCTCCGCGATCTTGACCCCATGATCGAGTACGTAGATTCTCTTGCAAATACCCATGACAACCCGCATATCGTGTTCAACGAGGAGAACAGAAATGTCGAATGTTTCCCGAACGAACTCGATCAACTTCATCAGGTTGCTTTTTTCAGTCGGGGTCATCCCTGCCGCAGGCTCGTCTAGCAGCAGCAACCTGGGCTGCGTCGCCAGCGCTCGCACAATTTCCAGCCTGCGCTGATCGCCGTAAGGCAGACTTTTGCACATCGCCTCACGGAACCGTTCCAGATTGAAAATCTTCAGTAATTCCAAGGTCTTCTTTTCGATCTCGATTTCTTCACTTAGAAACGCTCTCCCACGGGTCAACGCGTGAATCGGCCCATGTCTGAGACGAAGATTAAAGGAGGCTCTGACATTGTCGAATACGGTCAACGAACTGAAAAGACGAATATTCTGGAACGTCCGAGCGATACCTTTCCCCGTGATCGCGTACGGCTTCAGTCCGTTCAACCGCTCTCCGGCGAGGAGCACCTCCCCTTCGGTCGGTTGATAGACGCCGGTCACCATGTTGAATACGGTCGTTTTTCCGGCTCCGTTCGGACCGATCAACCCAACCAGTTCACCTTTGGTGATCTCCATGCAGAAATTGGACACCGCGGTCAGGCCGCCGAACCGGATCGTGCAATTGTCTAATTTGAGTAGACTATCCATCAGTTGACTCGTGAACGTCCGAACCGTTTCTTGAGTGCGGTTCCATCACCAAACAGACCCTGCGGACGAGTCAGCATCAGAATGATCAAAAGCAGTGAATAAAGAATAAGTCTGTTTTCCAGAAGTCCCTGATAGGCCGCCGGAACGAATTGCGTATGAGCCAGAGCACGCAGCACCTCAGGCAGTATCGTCAGCAAAACCGCGGCAACAACGACTCCGATCGTACTCCCCATCCCGCCAAGGATCACAATTACAACGACGTCCACGGAACGAAAAAAGTTGAATCCCTCCGGCGTAACGAATGCCTTGAAATGGGCGTACAGCGCTCCGGCAACACCGGCGAAAAACGAGGCCACCACGAAGGCCACAACTTTATACTTTGTTGTATTGATACCCATCGCCTCCGCCGCAACCTCGTCGTCGCGAACGGTGAGGAATCCACGCCCGTAGGTAGAATGCACAAGACTGAGAACGACGTAGACGCACAGGACAACTGAACCGTAGGTCCAAAAAAGGTTCGTGTACGTTCCGGCCACGCTCAGACCACGCGATGCGCCAAGAAAATCCGTGTTGAGAATCGCGACACGAATAATTTCGCCGAATCCGAGCGTCACAATCGCCAGGTAATCGCCCTTCAGCCGAAGCGAAGGAACACCGACGGCGAACCCGGCGATCGCGGCAAGGAGCCCGGCAACCAATGTCGAAAGAAACATTGCGGCGTTCGTCGCCACAGGGTTCCCGGATCCGCCCTGAATACCGAAAATGATAGGATCCAGATGATTTGACCAACTCGCTGAGACGTACGCCCCAATCGCCATGAATCCGGCATGGCCAAGAGAAAATTGCCCGGTGTACCCGTTCACGAGATTAAGGCTCGTTGCCAGGATGATGTTGACGCCGATGGAGATAAGGATGTCGTAGTAATAGGCAAAATTCGACGCGATGAAATTTTCGCCGAAAAACGAGATGCCCACACAAACAGCTAGCGCAAACATCAAGCTCAGAAGGCTGCGGCTCATACCTTTTCACGCTCGACTCTTCCGAGGATACCGGTTGGTTTAAACAATAGAATCACGATCAAGACCGCAAAGGCAATTCCGTCCCGCCATTGCGGAAACCCGACGGCAACGACGAGCGTTTCGAGAATCCCTATAATTAGCCCGCCGAGAGCGGCTCCCGGGATGTTGCCTATTCCTCCCAGAACCGCTGCAACGAAGGCTTTGATTCCAGGCAGATTCCCCATCAACGGGTTGATCGACGGTGAATCCATGGAAACCAGGATTCCCGCCGCGGCCGCCAAAGCCGAACCGAGCGCGAACGTAAAAGAGATCACCACATCGTTGTTAACCCCCATGATCGAACAGGCGGTGGGATTGAGCGACAAAGCGCGCATGGCCAGGCCGATCTTGGTACGCATGACAATAAATCGCAGAATGATCAGTAGGACGATCGTCGCAATAATAATCGCCAACTGCGACGTCAGTACCGTCAAATTCCCGAGTCCTTCGACCACGTGCACCGGGATTAACTGAGGAAACGCTTTTGGATCCGCGCCCAGCCGATACTGGGTCATGTTTTGCAGGAAAAGGGAGACGCCAATCGCGGTGATCAACACGTTCAATCTCGGCCGTTCTCTCAAAGGCCGATACGCGATCCGCTCGATCAGTACTCCGATCACCGCGCAGATTGCCATCGACAGGATCATGATCAAAGCCGCTCCCGAAAGTATGAACAGGGTATTTTGAGGGGTAAAGGTATCGAATTCGCCGAACTTGAAAGTGTGCGCAAAAAGAGGCGCCAACAAAAACCCTGCGTACGCTCCGAGCATATAGATGTCGCCGTGCGCGAAGTTAATAAAGCGAAGCACGCCGTACACCATTGTATAACCCAGCGCTATCAATGCGTAGATGGATCCGAGCGAAATGCCATTCACCAGCTGCTGAATCATCTCAATCAGTTTGTCCATTTCGCAGGTTTACGGGTTGACTTGTTGCACCAGCTCCGGTTTGCCTTTGTCGATCTTTAAAATAACTCCGGACTTTGAAGCATTACGATTTTCGTCTATCGAAATGCGTCCGGTCACTCCCTCAAAATCACGGGTCGCTGCCAGCGCATCCCGGATTTTCGTGGTGTCCGTGGCTCCAGCGCGTTGCAAAGCCTCAGAAAGGATCCGCGCTCCATCATACCAGAGGGCGGCCAAAGCATCGGGTGCCGCGGTATATTTCGCGCGATAGTCTTGAACGAACTTTTGAACCCTGGGATCAGGATCTGCAGCTGAGAAGTGGTCGGTATAATAGTTGCCGTCAGCGGCCTTGCCGGCAACCTGCACGAGTGCCGGGCTGTCCCACCCTTCGCCCCCGACAAACGGGCAGGCGATTCCCAGTTGTCTTGCCTGCAGAAGGATCAGTGCCGCCTCGGTGTAATATCCAGGCAGAAATACGACGTCCGGATGCGCCATCCGAACTCCAGTCAACTGGGTGCGAAAATCGGTGTCGCCGCTGCTGTAGGATAACGTGTTCGAAATCCTGGCCCCATTCTGGCTGAAATATTGGCGGATCGCATCGGTCAAGCCGACGCTGTAATCCTGTTTGACATCCGTCATGACAATCGCTTGCCTCGCATTAAGGCGGTCCAACGCGAACTTCGCCATGATCTTTCCGGTGAACGGGTCAATAAAACAACTCCGAAAAATATAGTTACCAACTTTCGTGATCGCGACGTTCGTCGCGGAAGGCGTCAATAAAGGAATCTTCGCAGCCTGCGCGAGCGGGGCGCCTTCCATAGTCGCAGAAGAAGTCAGATCACCGAGGATCGCCACCACCTTGTCTTGGGAAATGAATTTGCGTATGATCGTTGCGGTTTCTCCAGCCTTGGATCCGTTGTCTTCCACAATTAACTTGATCGGCTGGCCGAGCGTTCCGCCGGCCGCATTGATCTCTTCTAACGCCAACTTGGTGCCTCGGATGCTCGAGACGCCAAAGGTTGACAGCGTCCCCGTCAGACAGGTTACGGCCCCGATTTTGATCTCTGCGCGAGAGCTTTGGATCGCGGAAGATAAGGAGGGCCAATACGCCCAGAAGAACCTGCATCCACTTTGGAAGAGGATAGCATTGGCCCTTCACGATTCCTTCAGATCCTTTCTCACTAACGGCAATGATGATGATCAATTCGGGTTAATTTTCTCGAGGTACTGAATCTGCTGATCCTTTATTGCAAGTATCACCGCGGGCTTTGATGCGTTTCGTTGGGCGTCGATCGTGATATTGCCGGAAACACCCGGGAAGTCTTTCGTATGAGCGATCGCGTCGCGGATGGCCGCTGAATTGGTTGAATGAGCACGCTTGATGGCGTCCAGGATCACATTTGCCGCGTCAAATCCTAATGCCGCAAAGTTGTCAGGCAGGTTCCCGAATTTTGCCCGGTAGACCTTTCCAAATTCCTGGACGACCGGGCTCGGGTCACCGGCTGAAAACTGGTTCGAAAAAAAGCAACCCTCCGCCGCTTTTCCTGCCACTTGAAGCAGCGTGGGACTGTCCCAAGCCTCACACCCAATAAATGGCACCGTGATACCAAGTTGTCTTGCCTGTTTCAGGATAAGTCCGACCTCCGGATAGTAGCCAGGTAAAAAGACGACTTCCGGACCGGCCGCTTTGATGGAAGTCAACTGCGCGCGGAAATCGGTGTCACCGCTGGAGTAACTCTGACCACGTACCACGCTTCCCGCCTCGCTCTCGAAAGTCTCCTTGAAGAAACCGCTAAGCCCGACGCTATAATCCTGCTTGGTGTCCGTTAGAATTGCAGCCTTCTTCGATTTCAAATTTTCCAATGCGAACCGCGCCATAACTCTTCCCTGGAACTCGTCGATGAAGCAGACTCGGAAAATATAATCGCCAATTTCCGTGACTTTCGGGTTAGTTGCCAAGGGACTGACCATTGGGACTTTTCGCCGCTTGAGCGATCGGACCACCCTCCAGCGTCGCCGAAGATGTCAGATCGCCAATGATCGCGACGACTTTGTCCTGCGTCACAAATTTTCGGACAATGGTGGAAGTCTGGCCGGGCTGCGATTGATTATCTTCCGTTAACAAAGCGATCTTTTTACTAAGCACGCCTCCAACCGAATTTGCCTGATCGATCGCGAGCTGGATGCCCTGATGACAAGTCGTCCCATACCGGCCAATTGCGCCTGTAATCGGGTTCACTTCGCCAATTTTGATCATTTCATCCGCGTCAACCCGGACGCCTGCCAATAAGAGTGCGAAGCAGAGTAAAGCCTTCCAGCCCATATATCTGCTCAGGCTATCAAGCTGGAGCGGCCGAGGGCAAGGTCAGCGTTCAACGTTCAGCCTACGGTGCGATCTTTTCCGCTATCTCGAATTTACCCTCTTTGACCGTGACGACTAACCCAGGTTTGGAGGCATTTCGATGGGCATCAAACGATATCTGGCCCGTGACGCCTGGGAATCCCTCCGTTTTAGCTAGTGTATCTCGCAGCGCTTGTGAGTTCGAAGACCCGGTCCGTTTGAGGGCGTCGGCCAGGAGGCGGGCAGCGTCGTAGCCAAGAGCAGAAAACGTGTCCGGCAGAGCTCCATATTTTTCCTGATATTTTGCGACGAAGCTCTTAACGATCGGTGATTGATCGTCGGGCGAGAAATGATTTGTGAAAAAGCAACCGTCAATCGCCTTTCCGCCGATCGCAATTAATGCCTGATTCGCCCAACCGTCACAACCGATAAACGGCATCCTCAGACCGATCTGCCGGCCTTGCTTCACGATCAGAGCCACTTCCTGATAATAGCCCGGCACGCAGACCGCATCGGGTTTAGCCGCTCGGATCGGAGTCAGCTGGGCCCGGAAATCGGTGTCCCCGGTCGAATAGCTTTGTTCGCCGACAATTGATCCACCCAGCTTGGTAAATTCATCCTTGAAAAATTTCAGTAAATCGACGCTGTAATCCTGCTTTACGTCGGTGAGAGTGAAAATATGCTGCGCATTCAGCTTCTCCCTCGCAAATCTGGCGAGCACTCGACCCTGAAATTCATCCAGAAAACAGACTCGAAAAATAAAATCGCCGACCTCGGTAATGCGAGGATTCGTTGCCGTGGGCGTAACCATCGGAATCTTATCAATCTGGGCGATCGGAGCTGCTTCGAGCGTCGCTGAAGAGGTCGCGTCTCCGAGAATCGCGACCACTTTATCCTGCGTAATCAGTTTCCGCACCGCCGTCGCGCTTTGCCCGGGTTTGGATTGGTCGTCTTCGGTCACGAGCTCGATCTTCTGACCCAGGACTCCGCCCTCGGCATTGATCTGTTCGAAGGCCAGAACAAATCCCTGGTGGCATCCAATGCCGAATTGCGACACTCCGCCTGTGAGCGGATCCACTTCCCCGATCTTGAGTGTCGTTTCGGCCCCGAGGGTAGTTGTCAGTGCCAGTGCAAGTGTCAGTTGGAGAGCACGGAAAGAGGGACTAAGTAAGTTGCTGAGCGCCACGGAACGACTCCTTGCCGGGAACTTTCTGGAAGACTTCAACCTTCTACCACTACCACTTCCACCCCCACTCCAACTGACAACTGACAACTGACAACTTCTTCTAGCTAGCTCTTCGGCTCGATCGTTTCGGCGTACTTGTACGCTCCATCTTTGATCGTGATGATTACCGCTGACTTCTCAGCATTTCGATCTTTGCCGATTGTGATCTTGCCCGAAACTCCAGGAAAATTCTCCGTGCTCTGAATCGCAGCCCGAAGTTTTTCGGAGTCCGTCGAACCAGCCCGGGTGATTGCATCGGCCAGCAACTTAGCGGCGTCGTACCCGAGAGCAGCGAAAGCGTCTGGGATCGCATTATACTTCTGCTTGTATTTTTGCACGAAAGTTTGAACGAGCGGAGATTTGTCTTCGACGGAGAAATGGTTGGAGAAAAAAGCCCCCTCGATCGCTTTACCGCCGACCGAGATCAACGAAGAACCGTCCCATCCATCGCCGCCAACGAAAGTCGCCTTGATACCAAACTGCCGGGCCTGCTTGGCGATCAAAGATGCCTCCGGATAATAACCGGTTATGATGATTACGTCCGGATTGGCCGATTTCAGGTCGGTCAGCTGTGCACGAAAATCCTTATCACCGGAACTGTAACTCTGCTCTTTGACGATCGTCGCGCCGTTCTTTGAGAGATAATCTTTCGCAATATTGGTCAACCCGACGCTGTAGTCCTGCTTTACATCCGTCATAAACGCGACGTTTTTCAGGTGCAATTTCTCGAGAACAAACCGGGCAATCACCACTGCCTGAAAGTCGTCTGTAAAACAGACACGGAAAATGTAATCGCCTGTCTGGGTCACTTTCGGATTTGTCGCGGCAGTAGCGACCTGCGGGATTTTTGAAGCCTGGCAAATCGGAGCGGCTTCCAAGCTCTTTGAAGAGGCGACTTCTCCGATGATGGCTGCCACGTGATCCTGTGAAATCAATTTCCTTACAATCGTCGTTGTTTCGCCCTGCTTCGTCTGATTGTCCTCAGAGATCAGTTCAATCTTCTTGCCAAGCACGCCGCCGGCAGCATTGACCTCGGCAACAGCCATCTGTACGCCGTTGTTCTGAGAAATGCCGAAACTGGCGTTATCTCCAGTCAACGAACCAAACTCGCCAATCTTGATCGTGTCTTGGGAGAACACTGAGCCGGCAACGGCCAGAATGACGCCAAAAACCAGGAGAAACAGACGTTTCATCATAGGCGCGGGATTATTAGCAATCGGGCCAAAAACTGCAAGAGCGTTCAACATTCGCCGCTCGACGTTCGCCGTTTGGCGGTCAACGTTCGGCGGTCATCGAAAAAAATCGCTAAGACGATCCTGCAGCTTCCCCCCGCCACGGCGCACGAAGAACGGCGAACGTGAACATTGACTCCAATGGAGATTCTAATAGTTTCATCGGTATGTCGGTAGCGACCCTTTCCACATTACCTGGCCGAAAGTTCTCGAAGAATCCACTGATTGCCTTTTACCAATCCTCCATCGGGAAAAAATACATCGTTGCCGTCACGGCTCTTCTACTCATCCTTTACGTTCTCGGACATCTCCTTGGGAACCTGCAGATTTATATGGGGCCAAACAGGATCAATGCCTACGCGCAATTCCTTCACGATCTTGGGCCAATCCTCTGGGTGGTGCGAGCCGTTCTGCTGGCGGCTTTTGTCACCCACATCGTCGCGACGATTCAACTCGCCCGGGAAAACCGCCTCGCAAAACCGCAAAAGTACGCCGTTGCCGGTTATCAGCGATCGACTATGGCCTCACGAACCATGATCGTGAGCGGGCTGATCGTCCTCTGCTTCGTCATTTACCATCTTCTGCAGTTCACCGTCCAGGTGACTGATCCGGAATTTCGGGAAGTACATGATTCACTTGGGCGTCACGACGTTTATCGGATGCTCATCCTCGGGTTCAGGCATCCACTCATTTCATTGTTTTACGTCGTTGCCCTGTTCCTGCTCACCAGCCATCTCAGCCACGGGTTCGCGAGCGTTCTCCAGACGCTGGGTATTAACAACCGAAAAATAGGCGACTTCATCTCGATCGGCGGGCAAGTCTTGGCGTGGATCGTTTTTGCCGGCTACGTTTCAATTCCCGTTACGATCCTTCTTGGCATCATCAGGTAGCCCTATGTCGACGACACTTGATTCGAAGGTTCCCTCCGGACCACTTGAGAAAAAGTGGGATAAGCATCGCGGAGAATCGAAGTTGGTCGCCCCCAATAACCGGCCAAAATTTAATATTATCGTGGTCGGGAGCGGCCTTGCGGGCGCCTCCGCGGCTGCGACCTTGGGTGAACTCGGCTACAACGTTCAATGCTTTTGCTTCCAAGACTCACCCCGACGGGCGCACAGTATCGCGGCACAAGGCGGCATCAACGCCGCCAAAAACTATCAAAACGACGGCGATAGCGTATTCCGCTTGTTCTACGACACGATCAAAGGGGGGGATTTTCGGTCGAGGGAAGCGAACGTTTATCGTCTGGCCGAGATCAGTCTCAATATTATCGATCAGTGCGTAGCGCAAGGCGTTCCATTCGCGCGTGAGTACGGCGGATTGCTGGCAAATCGTTCTTTTGGCGGGGTGCAGGTGTCCAGAACCTTTTATGCCCGCGGCCAAACCGGCCAGCAGTTGCTGCTTGGGAGCCTATCAGGCGCTTGAACACGAGATTGCGGCAGGCACGGTGAAAATGTATCCGAGGACCGAAATGCTCGACGTGGTTTTGGTGAATGGGCACGCCAAAGGGATCGTAGTCCGGAACCTGATCACAGGCGAGATCCGCGCGCACGCAGCGGACGCCGTGGTGCTTGCCACCGGCGGTTACAGCAATGTGTTCTACCTGTCGACCAATGCAAAGGGTTGCAATGTGACGGCTACCTGGCGAGCATACAAACGAGGTGCACTTTTCGCCAACCCGTGTTTCACTCAGATCCATCCAACTTGCATCCCGGTCAGCGGCTCCTACCAGGCGAAACTCACGCTGATGTCGGAATCTTTGCGGAACGACGGCCGAGTTTGGGTTCCGAAAAAGAAAAAGGATCCGCGGTCGCCCGACCAGATCCCTGAAGAAGAACGAGATTATTACCTGGAGCGAAAATATCCAAGCTTTGGTAACCTCGTTCCTCGCGATATCGCCTCGCGCAACGCGAAGGAAGTTTGCGACGAAGGCCAAGGCGTTGGTCCGAGCGGGCTGGGCGTTTACCTGGATTTCTCCGACGCGATTCGCCGGCTCGGAGAGAGCGCTATTCGGGAACGGTACGGCAACCTGTTCGACATGTACATGAACATCACGAACGAAAATGCCTACAAAACGCCGATGCGGATTTATCCGGCCGTTCACTACACGATGGGTGGTCTCTGGGTTGACTACAACTTGATGAGCAATATCCCGGGACTGCACGTCCTGGGGGAAGCGAACTTTTCCGATCATGGCGCAAATCGGCTGGGAGCCAGCGCTCTCATGCAGGGACTTTCTGACGGCTATTTCGTGATTCCCAGCACGATCACAAATTATCTGGCGACTCAAATGGGCAAGAAGGTATCGGTTGAGCAGCCTGAATTTAAGGTGGTCGAAGGCGAGGTCCGAAGCCGAATCAATCGACTGCTGTCGATCAAAGGGAAGAAAACCGTCACCACATTTCACCGGGAGCTCGGTTTACTCGTTTGGGATAAATGCGGAATGGCTCGAGACGCCCAGGGACTCCAGGAAGCGCTTCAAAAGATACCGGAAATTCGTGCCGAATTCTGGGAAAATGTGAACGTCCTGGGAGACGGCGCAGAGTTTAATCAGGCGCTCGAACACGCCGGCCGCGTCGCGGACTTTTTGGAATTTGCCGAACTCATGTGCCTGGATGCCCTGGAACGGAAAGAGTCGTGTGGTGGCCATTTCCGACTCGAACACGAGACGAAGGAAGGCGAAGCGTTGCGAGATGACGACCATTACTGCCACGTCTCTGCATGGGAGTACACTGGCTCGGATTCACCGCCGAACCTTATCAAGGAGTCGCTTGATTTCGAATACGTAAAATTGTCCCAGCGAAGCTACAAATGAATTTCAAGCTGAAGGTTTGGCGGCAAAAAGATGAGGCGGCGGCCGGGTCTTTTAAAGATTACGACGCAAAAGAAATCCCTTCCGAGGCTTCATTTCTTGAGATGCTCGACATCGTTAACGAAAATCTGGTCCAAACTGGCGAGGATCCAATCGCGTTCGATTCGGACTGCCGCGAAGGTATCTGCGGTACCTGCTCACTGGTCATCAATGGCATCCCACATGGCCCTGGCAAAGGAACCACTTGTCAGCTTTATATGCGGCGTTTCGTCGATGGAGAAACGATCTGGATCGAGCCGTATCGCGCCACAGCGTTCCCGCCGATAAAGGATCTTGTGGTCGACCGCGCCGGCTTTGATCAGATCATCGAAGCTGGCGGTTATATCGTAGTTCGAACCGGATCCGCTCCTGAGGCCAACGCGCTACTGGTGCCGAAGCATGTTGCGGACCTCGCAATGGAAGCCGCCGCCTGCATAGGATGCGGCGCCTGCGTGGCGGCTTGCCCAAATTCCTCCGCGATGTTGTTCGTTTCTGCCAAAGTTTCGCACCTTGGACTTCTGCCCCAAGGTCAATCGGAACGCGAAAGCCGCGTTCTCCATATGGTCCGGAAAATGGATGAACTTGGTTTCGGCAATTGCAGAAACCACTACGAATGCGAAGCCGTCTGTCCCGCAGAGGTGAGCGTGACCTTTATCTCGCGCTTGAATCGTGATTATGCGATCGCATCCGCGAAAGAGGCTCTGACGGTTTAGCGCGAATCCCGCTGCCGCACGTCGTATAGGCTTCTGCGAAAACTGCGGCTTACCTCTTATCTTCGGTTTTTTGGTTAAGAACAGGGATCTCCTCGACCGAGTGGAAAACGGGTAGACCACGCTCGCAAGCGACCCGGACATCCTGATCGGCCCCTTTTGATTCACCCGGAATGCGCAAAACCGCGTCGCATCGAGTCAGAAGGCGAGCGGCTACCGAATAAAGAAACGCCTCATAAACGAAATCACCGACACGCTTCGAACCTGCCGACTGCAAAATCGGCAGAGCAACCCATTCACCGATCATTGGAATGTGACCGGCCTGGTAAATCGGCAAAGCGAAGCTCTCCAGCCTTCGCAGGTTGGCGCTCATTTTGACAGGATCATCGTTCGTTCCGGACCGATAGGGTCCAGCGATAAGAATGATTAAGGGATCTGACGAATTTGCTTGAGAGTGCATGAAATTTCTTATTTGTTGGATAACGAGGAGGATTACAAGCGATTTCGTGCATACTTCAAGTAATTTCGTTCAATTCTGGAGAAATTGTTGGATTTTCGCTATCGTGAAGAGATCGATGCTGACCTCATGCTGACTAGCCAACGTAAAAGATTGATTTTGGATAAGCTCCGAGCCGAAGGGCAGATTATCGCCAAATCCGTCAGTCAGGAATTAGGCCTCTCGGAAGACACGATCCGCCGGGATCTTCGCGAATTGGCCCAGGAAGGGTTGCTGCAGCGAGTGCACGGCGGTGCGTTACCGGCTTCGCCGGCCGTTGCCGACTTTGCCGGCCGTCAGCTTTTTGGAACCGACGGAAAGAGTGCGATTGGCCGAACTGCTGCCCAGATGATTCGCTCCGGCCATGTCGTCATCCTGGATGGCGGTACGACGGCAGTACACGTAGCGCGCCATTTATCTCCCGAGATCCGAGCCACCGTTGTGACCCACAGCCCGACGATAGCGGTGGAGCTGGCGCGACATCCGAGCGTGGAAGTGGTCATCCTCGGCGGACGGTTATTTAAGCATTCGGTCGTCGCGGTTGGGGCGGCCTTGGTCGAAGCAGCCAGCCGGATACGGGCAGATATTTATTTCATGGGAGTCACTGGGGTGCATACCAAGGCAGGGTTGAGCACCGGGGATCTGGAAGAAGCCGACGTAAAACGGGCGCTTAGCTCTCGAGCCGCCGAAACTATTGTCCTGGCTTCCTCTGAGAAACTCAACGCAGCGTCTCCTTATGTCATCGCGCCGCTCTCAGAAGTGAGCGGCATCATCGTCGAAGCTGACACATCCGAAGAGATAGTCGCGGATTTCCGGCGACTGGGAATAACCATGACACGCGCGTCATAGGGGTAAAAACAGGAAATGGTAAAATATTCCGGCCGTTACCAATCTTTCGGATCCTCCCGATTCAAGGAGATCGCTGCGAACAAACTCCATCGTTATTCCGCAGCTACATGAGCGCCTTCAGCAGACGCGTAGGCGCTCATTGAGTAGCCGGCTTGAGCTCGCCGGATAAATCACGTTGGGTCTGTTCCTGGAGAAACTTGCCGGCGTTCGGACCTGCGGGCGCGGTTCTCAAATCCACCCACGGCGTGACCGAAAGACCGACGAAAAGCGGTGCCTTGTCAGGATCGTAGTTCACCACATCGATCCGCACCGGCAGCCGCTGCACCACTTTGACAAAATTCCCAGTCGCATTCTGCGCCGGTAACAGCGACAAAGTCGAGCCGGTGCCATTGGTGAAGCCGGAAATGCGTCCCTCGAAAGTCCTCTTGCCGCCGTACATGTCCAACTCCAGCACCACACGCTGACCGATCCGCAAATTGCGGAGTTGGGTTTCCTTGAAATTTGCGTCCACCCAGATGTCCCGCAGCGAGCGGATAGCCATGAGACTCTGACCCACCTGAACGTTGTTGCCGGGGTTCACGTTGCGCCGCGTGACAACGCCATCGATCTCCGCCACAATCGTGCAGTAACGCAAATTCAGCTTTGCCTGGTCGAGATCACGCTGCGTCTGCAGCAAACTCGCTTGAGCCCGTTTCAAATCGGGCGCGTTCTGGACGACTTCTGCGTAGATGCGATCTATGTCGCCACCAGGATCGCGCCGGTAAAATTCATCTATTACTTGCTTAGGCGTGAGATTGTAGGAGGACGGTACGACGCCGAGTTTGGCGGCGCTCTGGAGCAGATCGGCGAGCGCCTGTCGAACCGACGAGAAGGTCTGGTCGAGATTCGCGGGAACGTCGCCGAGGCTCGTCGGTTCGGGTGGTTCGCCGGGCAGGCCTAGAGCAACGCGCGCTTCATGAATATTCTCGAGCGTTTGTTTGACTTGCGCTTTAGCCACGTCCAGGGCTTCGTGTTTTTTGTCATATTCCTCGGCACTCACCACTTTGGTCGACATGAGATGTACGGCCCGGTCAAATTCTGCCTGGGCCAGCACGAGAGTCGCCTTGCTCTGCTCCCAGGCAGCCACCCGAGCCCGTAAAATCGCGACTTGATTGTCCACGTCTTCGATCGCACGGATGACCTTGAAACGCTGGCTGCGTGTCTGCGCCACCGAACCTCGGACGGAAGCCTGCGCTACGACAAGATCCGCCTGGGCCGACTCGACGGCCGCCTGTTTGATCGCAACTTGCACTCGAAATGGCTCGGGATCGAGCTCTACAAGCACGTCTCCCCTTTCGACGCGGTTGTTGTCCTCGACGAGAACTCGAGCCACCTGACCTGAGACGCGAGACGCAACAAAGGTCACGTAACTGTTCACGTATGCGTCATCCGTTGAGATGGTGTTCAACGTACGCAAAAATCGCGGAATTCCCGTCAGGAGGACTGCCGCCGCCAGCAGCACAACAAGCGTCACAACCCAACGGCGACGCTTGCGCGCCGACCGTGCCGCCCGCTTCGGTGCTTCGGAGTCCGCTGGTTGCGCCGGAGCTACAGACTTGGTTTCGTCAGCAGCCATGCCTGTTCTCCTTTTCTCTAATTAGATGACTGAGATCAAGGAATTTGCCATCATCCTCCGCAAGAACGCATTCGGAATAAAAATGCATCCGGATCTTGCAATAGCGCCTCATAGCTGTCCACCACTCGTCTGATTCCAATTAGTGAGCGGGAGCCTGCTTCCCGGGAGATCTGAAATTCTTGATCACCAACGCCAGAACCAATCCGAAACAAGCAGGCACGACCAGGCCAACGAAACAATCAAAGTAGGAAAGCAACGAAGCCTGCTGATTCAAAAGGGCGTAAAGCTGTGCCTGAGCCCGTGTGGTCGCCTCAATTGCCGAATACCCGGCATGCATAAAAGCGCTGGCCACATGCTGAAGCCACTCGTGATAAGCGGAATTGTCCGGAGTCAGATGCTGCGCCAGGATGCTTTGGTGAAACTGCGCGCGCTGAGCCAGCATGGTGTTGGCGAACGTGATACCGAAGCTGCCGCCCTCGTTGCGGAATAGGTTCGTTAGGCTGCTGGCCTTATTGTTTTTCTCGGGCGGAAGATAGGAATAGGCAACCTGGGTGATCGGAACAATCAGAAAACCCAGACCAAACGCTTGCAGCATCCGAGCCCGCGCGAAGACTCCGTAATCTGCGTTGAGAGCAAGGTGGCCCAAGTGCCACACCGCCAATGCCAAGAAGAAAAACCCGATGCAAATGAGCCGTTTTGCTCCGACTATCGGTGTTAGCCGGACAATGAACGGCGCCATCGCTACGATTACCAGGGCACCAGGAGTGAGGACCATGCCGGCAGTGGTAGCGTCATAGCGGTCGAGCGATTGCAAAAACTGAGGCACCAGCACAGTGCTGCTGAACAGGATAAACCCAAAGAGAAAGAAGAGTGCCGAGGCCAAGGCGAAATTCCGGTTCCCCAGGAGAGTGAGATCGACCACCGGATCTTTGTGATGAAGTTCCCACACAACAGCAGCCACTAAGGCCGTCAGACTGACCAATGTGAATATGGTGATGAACGGGCTGCCGAACCAGTCGTCCTCCTGCCCTTTGTCAAGGACGACTTCCAGACATCCAAAACCAACCGCAAATAGCACAATGCCGGCATAGTCAATTCGGCTCTTGCCGGCGGCCTTAACCCGCCGGCGCTCTTCGGTAAATGCGGGTGGATCGGTGACCAGCCGGTTGGTAAGGAATAGCGACAGGAAACCGACAGGGATATTGATGAAAAAAATCCAGCGCCAGGAAGAGTTGTCGGTGATCCAGCCTCCCAAAGTCGGGCCGAGTGCGGGAGCCAGCACGATCGCCATACTGTAAAGCCCAAAAGCCGCGGCGCGTTTGCCAGGCGGAAATGTATCTACCAGCATGGCCTGCTCCGAAGGGGCTAACCCGCCGCCGGCGATGCCTTGCAGAACTCGGAAGAAGATCAGGAGACCAAGGTTTGGAGCCACCCCGCATAGGAAGGAACTGGCGGTGAAGAGGGCCACGCAAGCCATGTAATAGTTCTTTCGGCCGAACACGCGACTCAACCAGGCGCTGAGAGGAAGAACCACTGCGTTTGCCACAAGGTAGCTGGTCAGGACCCAGGTCGCTTCGTCCAGACTGGTTCCGAGTCCTCCGGAAATGTGTGGAAGGGAGACGTTCGCGATGCTGGTATCCAGCAA
This sequence comes from uncultured Verrucomicrobiae bacterium, assembly GCA_963736745.1. Classification (GTDB taxonomy): domain Bacteria; phylum Verrucomicrobiota; class Verrucomicrobiia; order Chthoniobacterales; family JAFAMB01; genus JAFAMB01. The sequence continues at coordinate 99,277 of CAVTQD010000046.1, forward strand.
TTCCATGAAGGTTGCGATCGTCAGGGTCAATCCGATCCACCAGGGATTCACCGCACGTCCGCTTGGTGTGATGGCATGGCTCATATCTTCGTTTTACGAATCGCTTTTTTTCTGACGGGCGTAAGCGAAGCGTCCTCGCTTCGTTTAGTTCTGAAGAAGCGTCCTCGCTTCGTTTAGTTCTGAAGAAGCGTCACCGCTTCGTTCGGTTCTGAAGAAGCAAAGCGAGGACGCTTTGCTTACATGCGAGGCATTGCTCCTAGTATCGCAGGCGGCAGCGGAGCGGCGCGCTGGCTCCGTTCGACGGAGCTATCATGTACGTTGACCCTTGGTTCAACTGATTCACCAGCCCAGAGCCGTTCCAGATCGGCCGGAGCCTCGTCGAAAACGATTTTCACCGGTACCCGCTGAACAACTTTCACAAAATTTCCGGTGGCGTTTTCCGGCGGCAACAACGTAAACCGGCTGCCGGTGCCAACCTGCAAGCTTTCGATGTGCGCCTTAAAATCGCGTCCTGGGATCGCATCGACCCGCACCGAGACGGGTTGACCAACCTTCATTTTCTTCAGCTGCGTCTCTTTGAAATTGGCAACAACCCATACATTGGGTGGAACGAGCGAAAAGAGAGTTTGGCCCGGTTGCACGTAATTGCCCGGTTCGACACTCTTCTTCGTCACTCGCCCGTCAAAAGGAGCGAAAATCTTGGTGTAGGATAATTGTAACTCCGCTTGTTGCACTTGAGCTTCCGCTTGTTTTTCTTCGGCGGACGCTGTCACGTATTGCGCGGATGCCAGGCGAACCTGTGCTTCCTGTGAATTTATCCTTTTCGAGGCCGATTCCACGCTGGCCGTAACGCTTTTCGCCTGAGCGGCCGATGCGTCGTACTCTCGTCGGTCGATTACATGCGTCTTGTACAATTGCTCATTGCGGTTGAAATCGGACTCGGCATTTTCTGCTGTCGCTTGTACGCTGGCCAGATCCGCTTTGACTTGTCCTAATCCGGCCTGTGCCACGTTCCGTTGCGCTTCCGATTCGGTCAGCTTGCTTCGCGCCGACGCAAGACTTGCAATCGCGCTCGCGAGAGCAACTTCGTAATCCCTCGGATCCAATTCGATTAAAAGCTCGCCTTGCTTCACTTGATAATTGTCGTCAAAATGGACCGTTTCGACGTGCGCAGAGATCTTTGGGCTGACTTGGACCACATGCGCTTCAACAGTCGCGTCGTCGGTCGATTCATAGCCGGAGTTGCTGACAAACCAGTAGGCCGCACCGGCTAGGATCAATCCGCCGACCGCAAATAGAATCGCGGCGCGACGACCAAATCGTTTCGGTTCTCGTTTGTTTGCACTTGAAGCCGCGACGCGACTGCTTGCGACCGGCCGATCCTGATTGGTGGTTTTGAGGTCGGCAGGCAAAGTTCCACTTAGCGAAGTACTCATAAGACTCGAGGATGACAGTATTAGGTATTAGGAGCGGCCAGCGGGTCGCATCGTTTCTGCAATGCCCGCAAGAGAAAATCGGGCGATGTGCTCAGCGATCTCGGCGATCTCCACTTTGCCGATTTTAAAATCGGGATTCAGCCTTTCGATAATTGGCTGGCCCTGCAGGAAATAGTGACACTGACCCATTACACTGATGGCGATAAGGCTCAATTTCCGTCGGCTAAGCTTGTCGCCTGTGAGTTCTCGGAGGGTTGGTAACAAGAATTCATTTCGAAGCGGGCGAATATTTTTCTCGACCAGTTCATCGAGCGCGCTGGTCGGATTAGCCATCTCGCGAGCCATCAATCGCCGTTTCCAGGCTGCCCGGTCAGGATCAAGCAAGTATTCGAGGAAATGGAAGATCAGGCTTCGGAGACGATCCTCGGGCGAAGCGGGTGACTCCGCGATCACATCACGCCAAGCGGCCCGAGCTGAACATGCATCGAGGACTACGCGTGTATAGAGTTCGGCCTTATCCCGAAAATGATAATTCACCGCGGCGACATTGACTCCGGCTCGTTCGGTGATCGCCCGGACGGTAGCGCCCTCGAACCCCTGCTCGGCGAAGACTTCGCCGGCCGCGCTGAGAATTTTATCGCGCGTATTTTCCTCGCTGACTGCGGGTGCCGTACCTCGTTTTTCTTGAACTGCCATTGCTCACTATTTAAACAAGTGTTTGAAACAGTCAAGTAAAACATTTGTTTCATATGATTGTTTTATTTATGGCACGTCTCGTTGGTGTGCACCGGAGAAAGACAGGATCGCCCGGATTCCCTCGACACGGGACGCATTCCGCGCCGCCGGATCGCGCGGGAGCGCGTCCGGCGCCGCACGTCCACAGAAGCACGTTTCAGAACAGCATGAACAAGCGTCGAGACGTGCGACGCCGGACGTCCACAGAAGCACGTTTCGGAACAGCAAGAACAAGCGTCGAGACATGCGACGCCGGATCGCGCGGGAGCGCGACCCTACCGGCGAACGCTCCCCCCCGAACGCCGAACGTGCTACCCGGCGGTAGGGACGCGCTTCCGCGCGTCCGGCGGCGCACGTTCACGGAGTTAGGAACGATGACCAGACCAACAAGTGTTGCGGACGCCCGGGCGACTCGTAGCAGTCAACCGGGCTGGGACAGCACGAATGCATTCACGACACGTTTGGAGTATCTATAACGCCATGACGGAAAATTCCGGCGATACCCCAGGCGTCATCGTTTTCCCACCGCTGATTCCACTCTCGGCTTTGGTAGTGGGAACAATCCTCAACTTCGTATTTCCACTGGGTCTACTCACTCATGTTCCACTCCTGGGAAGGATTGTGGTCGGCATTATTGCGTTTGTTGTCGGCCTTGGAATGGTTGTAGCCGCCAATCGCATTTTCCGGAGTGTCGGCACAAACGTTCGACCGTCGGAGCCGGCACTGGTGCTCGCGACCACGGGCGTTTACACATGGACGCGAAATCCGATGTACGTCGGCGGGAGCATTGCCCTCCTCGGCATCGCCATCAGTTGCGCCCTCGATTGGGTTCTGCTGCTCCTGGTCCTTAGTCTGCCGCTCGTGCATTTCGGCATCATCATGCGCGAGGAGCGCTATCTGGAACGCAAGTTTGGCGACGCGTACCGCCGCTACAAGACGAAGGTCCCACGCTATTGGTGGCGGCTCTGAGCTGGCGGCTCTGAGCTCCGCTCAAATTCGTTCCATGACCATCACGCCACTAGTGCACCAAGTCAGTGACTGGTGCACTAGAACCGAATCAGATTCCCTGATTTGCCGCGAGAGCAAATAATGTCTCGATCGCCTTGAAAGGTTCGCCTGCGAGATGATGGCGTTCGACGAGATAGTCCGTGGAATTGAAGCTCAGATAGACCTTACTTTCCTTGGATTCCCAGGCGAGAGCCTTTAAAGGAAGATCAATGGCAAGCGATGGATATTCCATCATGAGCGGCGAACCTGTCCTCGGATCGCCGAAGATCAAAAGCTCCATCGGGCGCATTAAAATACCGACGGCTCGAGCTTCCGAAGCCTGGTCCAGGCGCGCGAAGACTTTAATCCCTTTCGAGTCGAGCAGATGTTCCAATCGGTCGATCGTTTCGTGCACAGAATATCGACTCTCCAGGTTCTTCAGTCCGTGCACTGCCATCGTTTCGTCACCCTCCCCATTTTATTAAATAAGAGCAAGTCGATTGCCACTTGTTCGGGGCATTTTCGCTCCGCGAAAGAATCTCGCATGGAAGCCGGTGTTCACCGAGAAAGCCTTAGACATTGACCGTGCGTTCGATTCCAGTCTACACCGCACTTTAACACAAACTTGCAGTCCAAATGCAGGCTGCACGATAAGTTCACTCTTAAAGATCGGCTGAAACATTATGACAAGCATCATAGGACTGAGTGGAAGTCTCCGTCGCGCATCTTTCAACACCATGCTACTTCGCGCCGCATCGCAATTGGCGCCGGCCGGGGCTACCGTTGAAATCGCCTCCATACGCGGGATTCCTCTGTACGACGGCGATGTCGAAGCGGCCGAGGGCATTCCCGCGACGGTGCAGGAATTGAAGAGAAAGATCGCTGCCGCGGATGGTCTCTTACTCGTCACGCCCGAATACAACAATTCCATTCCGGGCGTTCTGAAGAATGCAATAGATTGGCTGTCCAGACCTGCCGAAGACATCCCAAACGTTTTCGGCGAGCGCCCCGTGGCTGTCATTGGTATAACTCCCGGGCAGGGGGGTACTTCGCTTGCGCAGACTGCATGGCTCCCAATCTTGCGGACGCTTGGTACACTCCCTTGGTTTGGCGGTCGGATGATGGTAGCGAACGCGGAGAAGGTTTTCGACAGCGAGGGAAATATGATCGACGAGAAAACAAGGTCGCGTCTCGAGGCCTTTATGAGAGGATTCATCACATTTGCGTCCAAGCGCCCCCGGTAGATCCGGCTTCTCCCTAAACTCCCAATTCGAAACCACCACGGTTCACCTCCTGCCCTCGGTCGTCAGGCCAGTGCATCGTGTCCTAAATCCGGGATTCAGGAGACGATGCACCAGAGGCGGTTTACTGGTGGTCGTGGCGGTGATGAAGGTCCGGAACGTGCAGGTGTCGATGCACCATTGGGTTGTGCCTGTGCCAATGAGAATGCGGTTCCCCAGGTGGATCGGTCGGCAGGTGCTCGTGTTGATGGTGTTCGTCGTGTCGATGGAGATGTTCATGTTCCATGGCTTCGTGCAAGTGGTCGTGCTCATGGTGCTCAGTCAAATGCAGCCATACTCCGAGAATCATCAGCAAAAGCGCAGGCCAGAACAAAGGAAGAGGTACTTCGCGAAGCAGTAGGAGCGAAAGCACGACGCCGATAAATGGAGCAGTCGAAAAATAGGCGCCCGTTCGTGCCGTGCCTAAATCGCGCAAAGCCAAAACAAAACAGACAAGGCTAACTCCGTAGCTCAGGAAACCAAGCAATCCTGCGCCCGCTAACGAGTTGGCGGTCGGTCCCCTTCCGCTGATCACCAGACCGATGAGCAAATTGACTGTTCCAGCGCTAAGCCCTTTTAGCATTGCGATTTGCACAGGGTCGGCAGCAGAGACTTTGCGGGTTAGATTATTATCGATAGCCCAACAAAAGCAGGCGCCGACAATCGCCAACGCTCCCCAAGAAAAGCCGACTGACTGGGTTGGGTTGCATGAAAGCAGCACTCCACCCGCAACTATGGCAACCATACCCAGAAGAATTCGCCGGTCGAAATTTTCACGAAACACGAACCAGGCGAGCAAAGCGGTCAGGACCCCTTCCATATTGAGTAATAACGACGTGCTTGAGGCAGGTGTGGTGGCTAAGCCGATCATCAGCAAGACTGGAGCGACAACGCCGCCCGAAAAGATCGCTCCGATCAGCCATGCCCAATCAGAGTGACCTATAGCCGGCTCCATTTTGCCAGTAATATGGAGAAACCGTCGAACCAATCGCCATAGCGCCAATCCAAGGCCAGACCCAAGATAAAGCGCACCGGCCAACTCCATCGGAGATAATGTATGAAGAAAAACTTTGGCCAATGGCGCGCTTGCCCCGAATAGCAGGGCCGCAAACAGAGCGTTTCGAACGCCGGCAGAAAGCTTGATGAATTTCACCGTCTTGGGCGACTGAATTGACAAAATTTAATGGATGATTTCCAGGCGATCAACGCCAAGTTCCAGGGGCCACACCTGGATACTCGTCTTATCGAATTATTTGATGTGACTCCCTGGCTTGCACTCACTTGAACCCCGATTCCCGATGCCCAAGAACTTATTCGACCTCTCGCCACGCCGGATCCTTGTCACCGGTTCCAATGGCGGAATTGGTCACAGCCTCGCCCTCGGTCTGGCGCAACATGGCGCCACTGTGATTCTTAACGGCCGGCGTGCAGAGAAACTCCATGCCGCTGCTGAGATCCTGCGTAAACAAGGTTTGAGTGCCGAAGAGGCGCGCTTCGACGTTACCAACGAGTCGGAAGTCGCAGAAGCATTCAGAATTCTCGACTCCCGGGGTGGCGTGGATGTGCTGGTCAACAATGCCGGGATTCAACGCAGGATCAGTCTCGAAAAAGTGGACTTGAGCACATGGAACGAGGTGCTTTTAACCAATCTCACCAGCGCAATGCTCGTTTCAAGGGAAGCTTCCAAACGGATGATCCAAAAGCGTGCCGGAAAGATTATAAATATTTGCTCACTGATGAGCGACCTTGGGCGCACCACGACCGGTCCTTATACTGCGGCCAAAGGAGGTCTGAAAATGCTCACAAAGGCAATGTGTGCCGACTGGGCGCAGTACAACATTCAGATTAACGCCATCGGGCCGGGGTATTTCATCACGGAAATGACCCAGGTCCTGGCCGATAATCCGGAATTTGATGCCTGGGTCAAAAGCAGGACACCGGCAAGACGATGGGGCAGACCGGAAGAACTGGTCGGATCTGCAGTGTTCCTAAGCTCAGAGGCCTCTGACTTCGTGAATGGACAGATACTCTACATAGACGGCGGAATGATCTCAGTGCTTTAGGGCAGTTGCCAGTTCATGCCAGTTGTCAGTGTCAGTTGTCAGTCGTTGGTTCATCGGCTCACTCTTTTTCCAGGGCATTGGGCCGATCTTTCTCATCAGCTTCCCGCCCACCCAAGTGTTACCCATGTATTGAACCAGAAGTGTTACCTATGTTCGGAACCTGTGCCGCCGTTTCCACTGACACTGAAGCAACTGTATTCTGCCGTCGCTTATCTTGGCCCTATGCCTTACTTGTCAATTCAAACGAATAGCGCCTTGGGCGATGAGCAGCAAACTGAGCTCCTGGATGCGGCATCGAAGATTGTAGCGTCACAGTTGGACAAACCGGAGAAATATGTAATGGCCAGCTTTGTCCCTGCGGAGCGCATGAGGTTTGCGGAAGATGAAAGCCCCACGGCATTTCTCCAGCTTAACAGCATCGGGATCCCGGACGCAAAACGGAACCCTCTTGTCGCAGCATTGACCGAACTGGTGGCGCAGACCTGCAAAATCGAGGCGGACAGGATCTTCGTTGTGCTGGCCGATATCCCGGCTCGGTTCTGGAGCCTTAACGGCGAGACTATTGCCTAGCCACAAACCCACGGCTGAGCCGCGGGCCTTATACATTACTCGGAGAACTTAGTCTGATAGCCTGTTGTTCGCCCGAACGATGCCGCGAGGCCCCGGTGCGGCTGACCCAAATGGCGATGTTAGCGTCAATGGGTCATCGTAACGACCTGTCGAATCGACTTGGCCTCCGCCAATCGATCGAATGCTTCATTCAATTCCTCGAGCGATACAATTTCGCTCAGCAGCTTGTTCACGGGCAGTTTGCCCCGCTGGTAGAGGGAAATGTATCGTGGTATATCCCGCGCCGGAACGCAGGAACCAAGGTAACTTCCTTTCACGGTGCGCTCCTCCGCAGCCAATAGAACAGCGGGAATAGAAAATCGATCCTCAGGATGTGGAAGGCTTGAGGTAATCGTGGCACCTCCACGTTTGGTAATATCGAAAGCCATTTGCAAAGCCGGAACCGAACTTGCCATCTCCAACGCAAAATCGACGCCACCTCCGGTAAGGTCGCGAACCTCTTTGATTGCATCCGGCCCAACCCTGACCGCCCTGGTTGCTCCCAAACGCAGCGCGACCTCGAGCTTTTGCGGATTGGTGTCGACCGCAACGATCTCCGCAGCGCCGACCAGGTTCGCGGCCAGAAGAGCGGCCAAGCCGACACCTCCCAGACCAACAACGGCAACCGAGGAGCCTGCGGGCACTTTCGCCGTATTAATGACAGCACCGACGCCAGTTACGATGGCGCAACCAAACAACGCTGCTTCATGGGCAGGTAATGAAGAATCCACCTTGATTGCGGAACGGCGAGACACCACAGCATATTCAGCAAAGCCGGATACCCCGATATGATGATAGATCGGGGCGTCATGGAACCGGAGACGCCGTGCTCCTGAAAGCAGTGTTCCGGCGCCGTTGGCGCGCGCCCCGGGTTCACAGAGAGCCGGACGACCTTCCATACAAGGAAGACAGCTTCCGCAAGAGGGAACAAACGCTAGCACGACCTGATCGCCCGGCTTCAGATCGGTCACGCCGGCACCGCATTCCGCTACTTCGCCGGCCGCTTCGTGACCCAGAATCATTGGCATCGGTCTGGGCCGATCGCCGTTGATCACCGACAGATCGGAATGGCACAAGCCGGTCGCTTTAATCTTAATCAACAGCTCTCCTGGCCCGGGTGGGTCGAGATCCACATCCTCCACCACCAATGGCTTTGAGTTCACATAGGGACGAGAACGTCCCATCTCGCTTAAAATCGCTGCTCTCATTTGTTTTCGATGGGTACCGACGCATCATCCTCAGAGAAAAATTAGGGTTGCCAAAACTAATAAATAAAAACTGTAATCAACATCCCCGGAAATATCCCATGTCAGACCTTCATTTGTACATGTTGAAAAATCCTCAGAGCTCAACGAGGCTGGACGCTTATGGCATCGAAAAAAATCTCGGTTCTTCTTGCCGACGTCGATGGCACGCTGGTGGACAGCCAAAAAGCGGATTACAGCACGCGCCAAATCTGCGATTCAAAAACTGAGTGAGGCCGGAATCAAATTTGCCGTGACGAGCGGCCGTCCGCCGCGCGGGATGAAGATGATCGTCGAGCAGGTCAATCTGTCGACGCCGATCGCCGCTTTTAACGGTGGAATGTTTGTTGAACCGGGCACCATGAAAGTGCTCCTGCAACAGACCTTAGACGCTGAAATTGCGCGATCCGTGATCGAACGTATTGTGGAATTCGGCTTGGATGACTGGGTTTATGCCGGTGTAGACTGGTACCTTCGCGACCTCAACTCGCCGCACCGCGAGAAGGAAGAACAAACAGTCCGATTTCCACCGACGGTCGTCAATAATTTCGACGACGCGTTGAATCAAGGCGTCGCCAAGGTCGTGGGTGTAAACAACAATTATGACCTCGTTGCCAAAGCCGAAAAGGGAATAACTGAAGAATTTGAACATGGCGTTCACGCCAAATGCACCACGACGTCACGGGATTGCGAACCGAGCGTCTCTGCTGCCCGGTCGCAGCCTTACTACCTGGATGTCACGCATCCGAAGGCGAACAAGGGTTATGTCGTTGAAATGCTTGCCGATCTTCTCAAGATTCCGCCCGCAGAGTTCGTAACGATCGGGGACATGCCAAATGATGTGCTGATGTTCAAAAAGAGCGGATACTCAATTGCAATGGGACAGGCGAGCGAAGAAGTAAAGAAAGAGGCGACCTACATCACGGCTGGAATGGACGACGAAGGCTTCGCGAGAGCCATTGAAAATTTCGTTTTGAATTGAGCGATAGTAAAGCTGGTCAAATCAGAACGTAAAAGGCTCCAATGGGCTTCGATTTTGTGTTCAAATCAACTCCGGGCCGAAGGGGAAGTGTGGCGCCTTTGCGCATCGCGATCCTGGGAGATTTTGGTGGGCAGACTACCGGTGCAGAGAACAGATCTTCCCGTCCGATTCCGGTAGACTGCGACAATTTCGACGAGGTATTCGCGCAAATCGGGGTAACAGTCGATCTGCCGCCGAACGAGAAGCGTGCCTGGAAAATCAGGCTCGGGTTCCGCAATTTGGAGGATTTTCACCCCGAGCAGCTTTTAAATCGATTGGATCCACTTGCGAAATTGAATGACCTGCGCGCCAAACTGCTTCGCCCGGCAAGTGCGGATGCGGCGGCCCGGGAGTTGCAGGAGCTATTAAAAATCAGCGCGCTGCCGGCTGAGGCTCCGCCTGCAACTACCGCCGAGTCCACGGAGGACATGCTGGCCAGGCTTCTGGGAAAGCCTGCGCCTGAACGGCATAAGGCGACGTCCCCTGCTGCGCTCGCCGGTCGCCTGATCCAGCAGGTCGTCGGACCGAGTGTTCCCGTCCACCCGCAGCAGTCTCAGCTTGCCGCCCTGGCCGAAGCCGAGCTGTCAACACGTCTCAGGGCTACTCTTCATTGTACCGAATTTCAAGAGCTTGAGGCTGCGTGGCGCGGACTTGACTTTCTCGTTCGCAATATCAGCGAGGAGGTAAAGCTCTACGTGATCAACAGGTGCAAAAGTGAGCTCGCAACAGTGCTCTCAGTGGAAGATTTGGCCAAGAGCGCGATCTACAAGGAATTGGAAAAGATCCGTCCGGCGGTGGTGCTTGGGGTATACACGTTCGGGCCACAGGACAACGCTCTGCTGGCAAGAATCGCAAGTTTGGCTAATGCTTGTCATACCGCATTTGTCGCCGGCGCAAGTCCACACCTGGTAGGTTGCAGTTCGTTCGGGCTGCAACCGGATCCGGACGATTGGGAGAAAAGATCGTCAGATGAGTTAGAAGCATTCGCAGCGCTGCGACGGATGCCGGAAGCTGCTCACCTCGGTCTTGCCATGCCGCGTTTTCTTCTTCGTCAGCCGTATGGGAAAGGCAGCGATACGATTGAATCGTTTCCGTTCGAGGAGATGCTTACGAAACCCGAGCACGAGTCTTACTTGTGGGGAAATCCCGCCTTTCTTTGCGGCCGGCTGATCGCAGATGCCTTTGCGGCTCAGGGTTCAGGTATGGAAGCGCACGGAGGAGGTGGCGAAATCAGTGGATTGCCGATCCATATTTTGACCGACGACGGAGAAACTCAGGTAAAACCGTGCGCCGAAGCTTGGTTGGGCGAAAGAGCCGCCATTGCGATCCTCAGTCATGGGATCATGCCGGTGTTGTCGGTTCATGGGCGCGATGCCGTGCAGCTCTTGACGCTGCGAGCGCTCTCGAATCCGCCTGTGCCCCTGCCTGTGCATCTGGAATTCGAGGAGTAAACCAAAAACGATATCTCAAAAGTTTAAAATCTATTCCGTGTTCTCTGTGTCTCGGTGGTGAAAATGATTCTCCGCGGCCTGCTTTCCCCTTCTTTGTGATCTGTCGGCTGTTAAGCCTGTCGCGAGAAGTTTGTAGAGCTACTCTGGCGCGTATCGTATAATCCTTGGCTACCAACCAAGAGCAATCGGACTAAAGCCTTGGAGCGAGGAAGCGAATGCCAAGATATGGCTGTTCCCCTGGAAACTTTAGTGAGCTACGTGCCCCGGCGCCTCCTCCGGAGATTTGCTCCCGGAGAGGCCGCTGCAGCTGAGCCTGGGTTTGAAGTCTTTTGCGGGGCTCTTCTTTTCGCGGATATCTCAGGCTTTACAGATCTTACCGAACGACTCGGCCGAAAAGGCCCTGCCGGAACCGAGGAGTTGTCATCTATTTTGAACTCCTACTTCAGTCGATTGCTCGGCCTCGTTTCTGCCCACGGCGGAGACACGCTGAAAATGGCGGGAGACGGGTTGGTGGTGACGTGGGAAGCTACGGGCCCGGATCGAGCTCGGGAAGTAGTTATCCGTGCGGTTCAATGCGCCGAGGAAATTCAACGCGATAGCTCGTCCGCTTCGCCTGGCAGCCGCCTGACCGTACGAATTGGGATTGGGTTTGGTGAAACTCACATTTTCTACGTCGGTGGCCTTTTTAATCGGTGGGAGCTGATACCTATTGGTGAGCCTTTGCGACAGATGGGGATCGCGCAGAGCCGAGCGAAACCTGGAGAGGTAGTGGTCTCGGCGGACTGCTGGGCAGCTCTGGGCAACGGGGCTGAGGGCGAAGCTCTGGATTCTGGATTGATTCGAATTCGGAGACTCAAGACGACGCTCCCACCCGAGGGCCTTCCAAGTGTCCCGAATTCAGGCGTCGCTCGTGACCGTATCGAAAGGTATGTTCCGGCCGCTGTTCGTTACGTTCTGCACGAAGCGGGGAGAGCTGGCTGGGAGAATTGAGGCCGCTCACGATCCTCTTCGTCAATCTTCCGCATGTCCCCGGAATTCGGCCTGATCTCTCCCGGATACAAGAACTAGCGACCGCTTTGCAGAAAATTGTCTATCGCTTCGAAGGGAGTGTCAATAAGTGGACGGTGGACGAGAAAGGAATGAACTTTATCGCCGCCTACGGGCTTCCACCTTTGAGCCATGAGGACGATGCGTACCGCGCGATACGCGCGGCGATTTCCATCCATGAGACCCTCAAGGCAGACGGAGTTCAAGCCAACTACGGGATCGCCACGGGACGGGCCTTCTGTGGGTCGATTGGGAGTTCCGAGCGGAGGGAGTACACGATTATAGGCGCGGTTATCAATCTGGCGGCACGCCTCGCTGAGCAATCCTCGGGAGCTATCTTTTGCGATCAGGCTGCTTTTCAGGCCTCCTCTTCTCGCATTCAATTTGCGGCTCTGCCGATCATACGACTTAAAGGGATCTCAAAGCCTGTTTCCGCTTTCCGGCCTTCGAACGATCCACGCCCAGTCGAGAAGGCGACTGTCTTAATCGGTCGCAGAGCAGAACTTAACACGCTGGTTCAGGCCGTCGTCGCGTTGAAGGCAGGTGAGACTTTTGTCGGCTTTGTTGAGGGTGAAGCCGGAATAGGAAAATCCACGCTGATACGGCAATGGTCGCAAGCTGCGGAACTCGCCGGCGTTCGCCTCGTCAGCGGGGCGGCGGAAGCGATCCAGGCGGCGACGCCTTACTTCGTCTGGAAGAATATCTTGGAAACACTTTTCAAGATTCCCAATTCAGGCACGCCTGAACAACGGCGCCAATATTTCCTGGCGACCTGCCAGGGGGCGCCTTGGGAGCATCTTGCACCCCTGCTCGAAGACATCCTGGAGATCGGGATCCCGGAGAACAGCATCACTCAGCAGATGACAGGGAAAAGCCGTGCGAATAGCACTCGGGAGCTCATCGCAAGTCTCTTTGATGCCGAAGTCAAGAGGCAGCCACTCGCCGTTGTGATAGAAGATTGCCATTGGATGGATTCCGCATCACTGGCCCTGGCTGTGTCAGTCGCGAATAGCATCCAGCCGCTTTTGATGATTTTGTCTTCGCGCCCGCCGATCGATGGAAAGCAACAAACGCTTTGGGAACAATTCGATCTGCCATGGTCTCAACGGCTTGTCCTGAAACCGCTCGAACCAGGAGACTGCGTCACTTTAGCTGCCCAGCGGCTTGGCGTCCGGCACCTGAGTAAACCGGTGGCGGATCTGATTGTCGCCCGATCCCAGGGGAACCCGTTTTTCAGCGTCGAAATCGCCTATGCGCTCCGCGAAAATGGGTTTGTCTTAGTCGACGGAGACCAATGCAAAGCAGCCAGCGGTTTGCAATTGGAAACCGTGAAATTCCCAGACAGCATTCAAGGAATCATTGCTCGCCGTGTCGACAGCTTGGAAACGCTCGTTCAATTCGCGGCGAAAGTCGCGAGCGTCATCGGGCAGAAATTTCCGATCTCCCTCCTTCGCGACATCTATCCGATCGAGCATGGCAAGGCAGAGATCGAAGGCTATCTGCAGACCCTGGAGCAGGAGCGCCTGCTATCGCGGGACGACGACGAGACTTACAAGTTTAGTCACGCCATTGTCCAGGAAGTGGTTTACGATCGGATGCTTCTCTCTCAAAGAAAGAAGTTGCATGAGAGCGTCGCGCTCGCACTGGAAAACAATCGCGCTCTTGACCCGGAAGCTGTTGCGCCGTTGCTCGCTTACCACTGGGCCAAAGCGGGTAACGAACAAAAAGCAGCGCGCTTTTTCAGCTTCGCGGGTCAATGGGCGGTTCGCACCGGTGCCTACCAGGAAGGTCTCGATTTTTTGGATAATGCGATTCGCATGGCAGATCTTCACCCGGTCGACGAAAACGAAGTGCTCAATCTGGGAAGATCACAAAGAATGCGGGCAGAAGCTCTTTTGGGCTTGGGTCAACTCGATGAGAGCCGGAAAGCGGCTTGTGAAGCCGCTCGGATTCTTGGCGATCCGTTTGCTGAAGGTAAGCTGGCCCATGATCTGGTCCGACAGATTCGCGCGCGTGTCGCCGAAGGGTTAACAGCGCTGAATAGGCGATACAGCGAGCATGAGAAGGACCGGCTTCGGGAGTTGGTCGCCGCTTACGAGATGCTGAGTCTCCTTGATCTATTCGCCAATAACATGAATTCGAGCCTGAGTGCGGCACTTGAAATGCTTGGTCATGCTGAAGAACTGGGCGACTCTGCTGAGTACGCCCGCGCGCTGGCGGCGCTGGCGCTCGCCAGCAGCCTGGTTCCGGCACGATTCGAGGCCAGGGCCTATGCCAGAAAGGCGCTCAGAGTGGCCGAACACCTGAATCAGGAGGCAACCCTTTCGCGAGTCCTCGAGTTGACATCGATGTACTATCTCGGCGAAGCTCGCTGGAGCGATACTGACAATGGTTTTCGCCGCGCAATCAAAGGGTTCCAGGTGGTCGGTGACCGGCGCAGGGAAATCGAGTGCACCTGCCTGCTATCGACGAGCTTGCATTACCAAGGTCGATTCGCAGAGCGCGTGTTACTCGGTCAGCAGGTGTCTCGCATGGGTCTGGCCTCCGGTGATCTGCAGGCTCAGGCTTGGGGATTGCTCGATCAGATTGAGAGTCTGCTGAATTTACGCGATCTCGAATCGGCAGGTGCGGTCGAAGCGGAACTTCGAAGACACATCGGACAGAACATCTACGGCGCGGACCAGATTATGGCTTTCGGGCTTCTGGCCAGCCTCGAGCAGAGGCTCGGTCATTCTGAGGAGGCTTTTCGTTTTGCCGATCTTGCCCTGGCGCTCATGACGAGAGTGACACCCACAATCGTCTACAATCTTGAGGCCTACGCTGCGGTGGCGGGAGTCTATCTGCTCGGCTGGAGTGACCCCGCTCTGCCCGAACCAACACGAGCTGGTTTTGCCAGGAAGGTCAATGAAGCCTGCAGGAACTTGCGCGGCTTTGCGAGGGTTTTCAGGATTGGCCGACCGCGCGCATTGCTCCTGAGCGGACGCGAGCTCGAGATCTCCGGTCATCGCGAGGCAGCCCTGCAGGCAACTATCAAGAGCGTGACTAGTGCGACAAAGCTCGGAATGCCCTACGAAGAGGCGTTAGCCCACCTGCAATTGGCCAGACTTCTTCCCGTCACCGAGATGCGCAAAACTGACGAGTTGAAAAAGGCGCTCGATTTGTTCTCGCGTCTGGCTATGCACGGCGAAATCGAGGCTGCCTGGGAATTGGAGAACCAACTCTCCTGACAATCTCTTAACTTAATTTCCTTCTAACAGACTCTATGATTAAACCGCCAACCTGGACGATTGAGCAGTCAAAGGCAGTCCTTAGCGCTTTGACCAGTATGGCAACCTTGCACGGGACTGTTCGTGCGAGCCCGGCTGAAACCGAGCTGATTGAAGGTGTACGCATTAACATTTTTCACCATCCGGAACTCTCCGATGCGGATGCGACCGCGCTCCTGCTGCCCGACGATCTCGCCGCCTTGATTCCTGATGCAGAAAATCGTAAGCGCGCCTCCCAGCTCCTTGCTCTCATGCCATATGCCGTCCGTCCGTATTCCGACTCCAAAACATACATCGCCGAGAAGTTCATCGAGGCGCTAGGTGAAAACATGCATCGTTTGGAGGATTTTATCGGCGCTCGCCAGAAGCACAGCAAGAACCTGGAATATTGTGCACTGAGAAAGCTCGGCCCGGACGTGTACTCAAAAGTGGATGTCGACGGGCAGTACAAGGAACTGCTTGAGCTGCTCAAAGACGCCGAAGGTAATCCCGAGGAACTGCAACGTTACAATGAGTTGAAAGCCTATCCGGCCGGCTCCCTGGGGAGAGGATTCTGGGATTTTTATGCGCAATTCGCATGGCCTCTCCCCGGCGATCCGCGATGGATTTCCGAAGACCTAACAGTCCGACATGACCTGATCCACGTCCTTTGCTCCTATGATATCTCGATCAATGGAGAATTCCAGGTCGCCGCATTCACAGCGGGAAATTCGGAACACTTTAGCTGGATGATCGCTATGCTCGGCTTTACGCCTCCCTACGTTTCGACAGGGCAGCAGTGTTCTCCGGCCGATTTTTTCCAGGCCTACACACGCGGTGAGAACGCCATCAAAAGCTTTGTCGATAACTGGGATTTCTGGCCTGAGATGGGACGGCAGATGGATGACATCCGGACCGAATACCAGATCTGAATCGCCGATAGTCCGACCCGCTAAAACCACGTCACTTGCGGTTAGCTCTTATGGCTCAATGCTCCCTCTTTGGGTCGGAGGTGTGACGAATGTCGGCGGCTTGATCGCGCCAGAAAGAATCCTCGGCGATATTCGTCGCATGGTCCCCGATCCGCTCAAGAGCGCGAGCTACGAAAATAAGGTCCACGTAAGTTGGCACAATTTCCGGGTCCAGGGTACCCCGCTCAACGAGCTTTTCATCGACCTGATCTGTCAAGGCGTCCAGTTCTGCGTCCTTCAGTTTGAGCGTACGCGCAAGCTCGTAGTCACCATCTGCAAAGGCCCGCATACTATCATGAAAAATCGTTACCGCTAACCGATGAGGCGGCTCCAGCAATGCAACTTCACTCACCGCTGGTCTGGAATTCAGGTGCCTGGCTCTTCGTGCGATATTGACAGACTGGTCCGCAATACGCTCCAGATTTGAACTGACCTTCATCGCAGAAACAACCTCCCTCAGATCCGATGCAACCGGCTGAAATCGGACCAGCAGACCGACCCCGTCTTGATCGACCTGCCTTTCGAGGGCATCGACCTCCTCATCATCTGCCACGACATGATCGCAAAGCTCGCTATTACGATTGAACAATGCCTCGATCGCAGTCTGCAATATCCGATCGGTAAGGCTCGACATCATTAAAACGTCATTCCTTAAACCGTAAAGCGCAGCATCAAAACTGTGCCTTATATGCTTTGCTCGCTCCGCCATATCGCTCTCGTTTTAGGGGCATTACTCTACTGCAATATTGGAAAAAATCGCAACTTCCATAGTTCCCGCCCCCATTCCCAGACGGCGCAACTGCGAATACTCAGAATTCACGGTTCCACTTGACCTCGGCAAAATAGCTTTCGTCGGAGTATCGAAACTCGAGGCTGCCTTTGAAGGCATCATGCAGCGCTTCGCCGATTGCATGCGGCAGATGAACGTCCGTAGTCTCAATGACGATCTCGTCCGACTTCTGTTCAATCCGCATGATTCGGTGCTCGGGATGCTCTCGATTCTCTTCCCGCTCGTGGTGCCGAACCAAGTTGAGTAACTCCGATGCATGACTCAACGCAAAGTTGCCAGTGATGGTAACTACTCCAGCAGGGTAACCATCGCGTGTCCGGTGACAGGCCTGGCAAATTTGTCGGTGCGCGTCTATCGGCCAGGACTCTGCCCATTGCCAGCGACCTTCCTTGAAGAGAGCGTAGCAAATCGGACATACAGTTGGCTGTGGCGGCTTGCTGGTCGTTTTGTACGGGTCATGAACGCGCTCGTGAATCAAGCGGTTTCTCCGATAGGAAGTTAAAATATCATATTTCATATTCTCCCTCGCCAATCATTATCGGTTCCAGTTAATTTAGTCTGGCTCTGTTCGCGAGTTAAGCCATCCATCCATTGACAAGAAATCACCAGTGCTTGGCTTCAAGGGCAGGCGGAACTGCCGTGTTGGCACAGCCGACGGTGTTGGAAAAACGAGCAGCGAATTGTTTACGCGAGCTGCTCACGCGCATCACTCGGTGAACTTGTGCCCGGCCTTTCGGTCTTACACCGAGCGGGCTATCATCCGCTGTTTTGTATTTCCTAGACCGGGCAGAAATCCGCCGTTACGCGTCAATGGTCCTTCGGCTGCTATGTCACAAATATTATTAATTGTTAAGAGGTCACTGCGACAACCGCGGGTTGGTTAAAAGTGTTCAAAAATTGGCCATTCTTCTACCATCGCGCGGGTCGGTTTAAACCGCGGCATGAGGCGGCTCCGGGGGAGCTGGACGAACGGTTGATCACCGGCGGAATTTATTACGAAACTCTGACGAGCGCTCCGGCATGCGAAACTTTCGGGCGAACCTCACATCCAATGCTAAGCGATCAAGCATCGCAGAAACGGCGCCCAGACCGCCTCATTAGTGGTTGCGGCTTTGCCAAGGCAATGGCGAGCCACGAGATTGCTACACTCAATATATGTGTTATTACCACGCTCGAAGCGACGCCCATTCGGGGCGCATCATCGCGGGGGTTGGCGGTTCCAAGGGTTGAAAAGCCGAGGCTGAGCTCCGTAGCCTCTTAGGGCATTAACCCATCCCAAACTTCGCTTATCGCGCCGTTCCCCTCCATGCCTTAATTCAATAAGTTCAATTCCATTTCGGCCTTCTCCAACGCCTCAAGCGCGGCCTGTAAATGCGGAGCCTCAATATTGTAGAGTTCCGGCCAGCGAAGCATGTCATTGATGATCGATTTGGTCGTATGAACCCGTTCTTGAGACCACCGCAAGACGGTCAAGGAAAGCGACCGTCGAGAAGTATTGCTATCGATGTTCGTGGTGGTGGTCATAGTTAGTTCATAAGAAGCAATCAGCATGCCAATTAATTGTACAAAAAAAGGGACGATTGTTGTTACACGTTTATTATGAGCGACTTGCGCTGTGCAAGGAGCACCGCTCAAAGTCGTAGGACTTTCCGTTGACCTCAACGCCAAAGGCAGCAATGACTCGTTACCAGGTAAATTTTTCCTCTCACCTGCCACTCAATAAACGAAATCGGGCGACAGGAGCCATCCTCACCGGCGGAGCCTCTGGTGCGCCAAGTCAGTGACTGGTGTACTAATCATTCGGACCGGCTATTCTCTCTCAAGGATCATTCGCGCGCAGGTCTCATCGGTCACCAGCCCATTAATCCATTGGCCTCGCAAAGCTCCTAGCACAGCCCGGATTTTGTTTTCGCCGCCGGCAAAGGCGATAACCGGCTTTTTAGGCGGGCGTCGTAGTTGGATGCTCGTAACCCGCTGCTGCGTGGGAGCACGGACGAGTTCTCCCGCCTCGTTAAAGGCCCAACCGAGATGGTCCCCGACTGCGCCCGCCTTTACGAGTTCCATCACTTCCTCCCTGGTCAGAAATCCATCGCGATGCATTGGACATCCGAGTCCCATATTTCCAATCCCTACAAAAGCCACGTCGACCTGATTCGAGAGTTCTTCCACGATCCTGTAGAGACGATGGTGACACCACTGTTTTCGCTCCTCCGGCGAATCGGCAAGCAAAGGAGCAGGTATCAGGAAGCATTTGGCGCCGATTTTTTCCGCAGCCTGAAGTGCCGCGTCGTAGGGATTGCTCGAACCGTCCCGAGCAATCGTTCCCACAAGAGAAAGCAGGCGATGTTGTGGTCTGGTGAGCATGTTCAGCTCACCGACGACCGCCTTGATAGTTTGGCCCGAACCGAGCGCGATAATTTTCGGCTGGATCTCATTTAGATAGGACTCCATCACCTGGGCTGCTGCGACTGCAATCTTTCGTAAAACCTGATCCGGATGATCAGCGTTCACTGGAACAACGTCGCAAACCGCCAAATTGTACCGCTGCCGCAAGGCGATCGCTAGTTCCAGGCAACTCGCTACTTTGTGATTGACCCTTACTTTGATGAGGCCGCGCTCAAGCGCGAATGCCACCAGCCTTTGTGCAGTCGGCCGCGAAATCTGTAGTTTCCGCGCTATCTCATGTTGGGTGTTACCCGCAACGTGATAGAGCCAGGCGGCGCGCACTGCAATTTCCAGCTTTTCCTCTTGTCTTGGCGATGACGGATCCATCTGTGGTGCAAAGGGGCCTGATCGAGCCGTCATTAAGCTACTCCGCCAGAACAAGAATCAAGCATGCTCTTTTTGAAGCAAAAGCGTCAGGCTCCCAAATCATCCTCATTCTCGTCCTCGTCCTCCTTCTCGTCCTCGACGTTTGGAGTGGCTGGAGTGGCCTCGATCCGGTGGACACGTGCTAAGCTAGACGATGTAGAGGATTGGAGGGGGTTCAGTACAGGGCTCGAGGGCTGTGCAGCTAACTCTCGAATCGATCCCAGAACTGTTCGCTGCTCTCGTAAAGATCGTCGAATAACAATTGCATCTTTGCGTACCGCTCTGTCCATTCCGGGTTGGGCTTGATTTCGATTTCATATCGGACCTGCTGAGAAATGACCGTCTCGAGGTTTGGGAAAAGGCTGGAAGCGCACCCTGCCAGCATTCCGCAGCCAACGACGCCACATTCCGGCTCGGAAGGAACCAAAATCGGGCAATTATAAATGCTTGCCTTGATTTCCAGCCATAACCGGCTTTTTGCGCCACCACCGGCGCCGACCAGCCGGTCGCAACGATAGCCTCGTGCCTTCATCAAATCGATATTCCTCTTCGAAGCAAACCCAACTCCTTCCATAACTGCCCGATGCAGATGGGCAGCACTATGGCCACTTGTAAGACCAAAAAATTGCGCCCGAGAATTTGGCTTCTTCGCCAGGCGTTCGGCGTTCAGGTAAGGCAGGAAAAGCAGTTGCCCAGATCCCGCCGGTACGCTTTCGGCCAGCGCGATGATTTCCTCGTAGCCGCCGTTGTCATCATGTAAAAGCTTGCGCGCCCAGCGCATCGCGTCTCCAGCTGCATCAACAATCGTGAAGGCTGCCCATCCACCGGTAACGCAAGATAGGTTGGAGATCACCGGGTCGAACGCCGGAAGTGCCGAAAGCAGTGCGATGAGAGTTGAGGTACCTGTAATGTCGCATCCCTGACCAGGTTTCGTCACACCCGCACCAAGGAGTGCCGCGGCAAAGTCTCCTGCACCGACCGCCACCGGCGTGCCGGCCCGCAAGCCGGTGAGTTCCGCCGCCTCATTTGTAACCAATCCGAGCAGCTCCGAAGCCGCGCTGAGCGGAGGCAGTTTATCCGGATCCAAATCCAAAAGGTGCAGGATCTTATCGCTCCAGGCTCGGCTCCGGAGGTCAAACATGTAGCTGCAAGAGGCTTCGCAAAAGTCGATCCTGCGTTCACCGGTAAGCTTGAAGTTGATATAATCCTTGGGAGTCAGAAACGTTCGGGCCGCGGCGTACGCCTTGGGCGCGTTCTGCTTAATCCAGGCAAGCTTAAACGCGGGCCATGCGACCGTTGGAGGATTTGCCGTCATGGATATCAACGCTTCCGGGTCGTGCTCCTGAAGAAATCGAATGAGGAGTTCGCGGGTCCGTTTATCGTTCCACAGGGGAACTTCCTCCAGCGCGAGTTCACCGGCGTCGCCAAGCAAGACTGTTGCATGCATTTGCCCGCAAGTGGCGATTCCCTCGATTCGATCGGCAGCATCGGGCACCTCCCCAAGGACGCTCCGGATACTAAACACGACTCCTTCCCACCAGGTCCGCGGACTTTGCTGCGACCAGCCGAACCGGGGAATGATCTGGGAATGTTCTTTCGCGGCGAAAGCGATGATCTTTCCGGATTGGCTCACGAGAGCGGCTCGGGCGCTTCCAGTTCCGACATCGATCGCAAGCAGGAGATCCTTTGTCATGAGCAGCGGCGATAGGGAGTCTAAGAGAAAGTGTTCATGATTGGCCAATCCAATATGCCTGCTCGCGCCGCGGATGTTTTCAAAGTTGGCTTTAAATCGTTCTCCTTCTCATCGTCGTTCACGGAACTGTGAAAGTTGCCGCTTTGCGTGAGTTCGATCGGAGAAGACCCGTGAACGAAGGAATTGACTGGCGGCGTAGCGGCACGCAAAGACGTCGAGCCCGACGACGAGAACAGCCCAAGGCGCGAGGAAAGGCGGCAAATTTAATCTTTTGTATCTTTGTATTAATAAATGCTTGATATTCGCTTGTAGAGAGAGCATAAACCCAAACCGACGCCGCGACTCGTTTCGCATCCGGATCCCCTTGACGTCTTAACCCCCGGCGCACAAGCAAATGAAACAACTCGTGTTCGAAAACAACTGGCACAGGATGCCGGTCGATGGATCCGGGCTGGCATCCGATAGGATGCGAGACGGATCTCTGCCTGCTCGACGGCGCTTCGAGTTGATTCGCCTTGCCCAGCGACAAGGTCAGCTCTCCGTGACAGAGCTTTCTTCGCAGTTTGGCGTCTCTGTCGACACGATTCGAAGGGATCTCGATTTACTCTCAGTTCGCGGGTTCGTTCGGCGAACCCATGGAGGAGCGGTCTCGGCGGATCATTTTGTCCAAGGAGGGTCCCCGTCCGTGCAACGAATCGGTTCGCGCATCGCAGAGAAGACGCGCATCGCTCAATGCGCCTCTGAACTGATCCAAGATGGGGAAAGCCTCATACTCAATGGGGGTTCTACGACGAGATTGTTCGCGTTCGAACTTGCCGGTAAAAAAGATCTCACGGTTATCACCAACGCTCTGAGCATTCCCGCCGCACTTCCACGCCAGGCGATTCGCGATATCGTCGTACTGGGCGGCGAATACCGGGCGGAGTCTGATATTACCGTGGGTTCAATAGCGTTCTGCGGTGCGATCGCACTGAACGCGGATAGCGCCATACTCGGCGTCGAGGGAGTCACACAGGATGGTCTTTTTGCCGGCTTGCTACAGGATGCAACGATGACGGCAAGCATGATCGCAGCTGCTCGGAGAACCATCGTCCTGGCAGACTCCACCAAATTTAATCACAAACTCCTCGGTCAAATCGCATCGTTGGAACAAGTCGATATCCTCGTCACAGAGGCAGAGCCTCCCAGAGATCTGTTCAGGGCGCTGGAGGAGCTCGACGTCCAAGTGCTTGTCGCTCCCCATTTGAATTCATTGAACTCAAAGCAACGCGGCAAGCCTACGACTGAATATATCTAGTGCATCGTCTCATATGTAGCTGGCATATGGTTGCGTTCAAAATGGGCCGCCGGCAAGGCGGTCCGAGCCGGACTGGCGATAGAGGGCGCATATCTAAATCGATACGTAACCGACGAGCAACGCAGCCGCCGGCCCATTTTCAACGCAACCCTCCGGGCCGCGGCCAGTTGGCTGTTTTTCCGCGTTGCTCGCTCCTTACGTATCAATCTAGATATGCTCGTCGCTTGCGCCTTGAAAAACGGCCAACTGACCTGCGGCCATATGCCAGCTACATATGAGACGATGCACTAGCCAAGGTCGCGCGAGCCCCTTGGTCGTAAAAGCTCTCCAAGATTTCTCGCACCTGATCGACAAAGCGCGGCGAATTCGCCAGGCTCTCGCTGAATAATTCCCGCATCGAAAGCAAACTTTGCGGATCTTTGCCTCCTGCGCGGGCGCGTTCACACAGTTTTTGCGCCATCGGATCGATGATCGGCAATTCCTTACCCTGATCATCCTTACCTGTGAGATAGCGAAACCAGCCGGCAACCGTAAAACTGAGCATCTTGATGGGGCCGCCCCGCTCCAGCTGTTCGGCAATCGAAGGCAGAACAAATTTCGGGATTCGGGCCGAACCTTCCGTACCGATGCGCGAAAGCTGGTCTCTGATAGCTGGGTTGGCAAACCGCTCGATCAACGTTTTTTTGTACTCGGTAAGGTCAACTCCCGGAACGTTCGGGACAAGCGGCGTTACTTCAACTTCCATCATCGTTTCGACGAGCTTACGGATCTGCGCATCCTCCATTGCTTCGTGAGCAAACTGGTAGCCCAGAAGCATTCCGATGTAACACATTGCCTGATGGCTCGCGTTGAGCAGGCGGAGCTTCATCTTCTCGTAGGGGAGGACGTTCGAAGTCATTTGAGCACCCACCCGCTCCCATGCGGGGCGTCCAAGAGGAAAATGATCTTCAATGACCCATTGCTTGAATGGCTCGGTCATGACCGGCCAGCCATCGTCGATGCCGAACTTATCTCTGACCAAAGCACGATGCTCATCCGTGGTGGCAGGTGTAATGCGATCTACCATGCTGTTCGGGAAGGCGCAGTTTTCGGCAATCCATTTATTCAACTTCGGATCGCGCAGCTCCGCGAAGGAAGAAAGCATCTTCTTAATGACATCTCCGTTACTCTGCACGTTATCACACGACATGACCGTAAATGGCGGGATTCCGCGGGTACGACGTCGATTCAGAGCCTCGAGGACGTATCCGAAAGAACAGGTCGGATCGTTTGGGTTGGCCAGATCATGCTGGATATCGGGGTGTTGCGCGTCAAATTCACCGGTCCCCTGATGAATGTAGTATCCCCCTTCAGTGATCGTGAGAGTCACGATCAGTGTAGCGGGTGAAGCCATTTTTTCGATGACCTCCTGACCATTGCCGGGCGCATATAAAAAATTCAGAATGGAGCCGATGACCCGCGCGTGCTCGCCATGCACACTGCGCTCGACAACTGTATAGAGAAAGTCTTGCGAGACCAAAACATCGCGTATTCGGTCATCATGTTTCAGCAATCCCACCCCGCACAGACCCCACTCGCTTTCACCACCGACGTGCAGGAGATCATCGGCGTACACCGCTTGGTGGGCCCGATGAAATCCGCCGACTCCAATGTGCACAATGCTCTGCCCGACTTTGGCCCGGTTGTAAGACGGCACACGCACGTCGGGCCCGAGCAGATGGAGATTCTTTTCGTTTAGCTTGGTTGTCATTATCTTAGTCCGTTTGGCAGCGCTTGACTACAAAATGGGCTGCGATGGGTAAATTGACTTCCCCTCTATAAGAAACGTGAGCTTCTGTCTAGCTATATTAGCGCGCAATACACCACCGCGATAACGGACCACCTAACCGATGCAAGCTTTCTATTTATAGGCTTCAATTGAAGAATTCCCGCCCCGATACTTTGCAAAGCCCGCAGCGCTCTGGAGCGGCACCTCTCCCAGGCCCGGCAAACCCGCATTAGATGCGGTTTTTTGCCGGTTTTGCCCCAAAAAAAACTTGTCGTAAGACAGGGAGATTGCTTGACACTTTCAAGCCCAGGATGAGAACTATTGACACAATTAGGTGTATCCGGCATTCAAGTTTCCAGCGCCGGATAAAGGCCTGACCCGCTAAACCAGGAGCAACCCACTAATGAACCGTCTCGCACCCCCTCTGTTAGTAGCTATCTTACTGTCAGCGATTACCGCGTTAGCACAGCAAAAAACAGTGACCATCGCAACGGTCAATAACCCGGATATGATTGAGCTTAAAAAGCTTTCTCCGAAATTCGAGGAGAAGAACCCGGATATTAAGCTCAATTGGGTGATCGTTGAGGAGAATGTGTTGCGTCAACGAGTCACGACTGACGTGACGACCAAGAGTGGCCAGTTCGACATTGTCTATATCGGTCTGTATGACACTCCGAATTTTGCGAAACAGGGCTTGCTGCGACCCATGGGAGAAGATTTACCTGCCGACTACGACCTGGATGACGTCTTCAAGTCCCTTCGAGATGGGCTTTCTTATGACGGAAAACTGTACGCTCTGCCGTTTTATGGTGAGAGTTCCATGTTGATGTACCGAAAAGATCTCTTCGATGAGAAGGGTCTGAAGATGCCCGACCAGCCGAAGTACGAGGACATCAAAAAATTTGCCGATGCGCTAACTGATAAAGCCAAAGGGTTTTACGGCATCACCTTGCGCGGCAAGCCAGGCTGGGGAGAAAATATGGCTTTTCTCGGCACGCTACTCAACACCTTCGGCTGCACTTGGTTTGACATGAAGTGGACCCCAACGATCGACACCCCGGAGTGGAAGAAGGCAATCGGCTTCTATGTCGATCTCATGAAGGCAGACGGGCCTCCCGGGGCGAGTTCAAATGGGTTTAACGAAAATCTGACCTTGATGACAAGTGCGAAGGCGGCCATGTGGATCGATGCGACGGTGGCGGGCGGAATGCTTGAAAATCCCAAAGAATCCCAGGTCGCTGGTAAGATAGGTTACGCTCCCAGTCCCATTGAGGCCACGCCAAATGGGTCGCACTGGCTCTGGTCGTGGGCTATGGGCATCCCAAAGGCCGCCAAACAAGCCCAAGCGGCAGAGAAGTTCGCCGTGTGGGCTACTTCAAAAGAGTATATTAAGCTAGTAGCGGAGGACATTGGCTGGCCTCGAGTTCCGCCGGGGACAAGAAAGTCGACATACGACAACCCTGAATACCAAAAGGCACCCTTTGTCGCTGCTACGCTCCAGGCGATGCAAAGCGCCGACCCAACAAATCCTGCCATTAAACCGGTGCCGTACACGGGGATCCAGTTCGTGGCTATCCCGGAATTTCAATCGTTCGCCACGGTCGTGGGTCAGAATATTTCGGGAGCTTTGGCGGGGAAAGGTAGCGTCGACCAAGCATTGAAAGACAGCCAGGCCGCAGTTGCCCGCGCCGTCAAGCAAGCAGGCTACCCGAAGTAGAGTTGTCTGAACCGAGACCGGCTCGCGTTAACCGCCGAGAGCCGGTCTCCGCCGACTTCCAAGACCTATGAGCGTAGCAACCCAACAACCAGTCGCGGCACCGGCAGGGGCGGCAGGGAGCGAAGACAAACCCCACATGCTAATGGCGTTATTAGAGGCGCCATCGATTATCGCTTTGCTCCTGTGGATGATTGTTCCGCTGGCAATGACGATTTATTTTTCGTTTATCCGATACAGTCTTCTGAACCCGGATATAAGCGGCTTTGCCGGACTCGAAAACTACCAATATCTCATCGAGGATGAGGCTTTTTGGCCGTCAATCATCAACACGGTCATACTGGTGGGAGCGGTATTGCTCATCACGATTGTCTTCGGGACGCTCATGGCGGTCCTTTACGACAGGGAATTTTTCGGCAAAAATGTGGCGACCTTATTGGTGATCGCTCCGTTCTTTGTCATGCCGACGGTGAGCGCATTGATCTGGAAGAATTTCATCTTGCATCCGGATTACGGACTCCTGGCCTTCGTTATGCAAAAGGTTGGGCTTCGCCCGATCGCTTGGTTTACCGAGTATCCACTGTTTTCAATTATCATTATTGTCGCGTGGGAGTGGCTTCCCTTTGCTTTCCTGATTCTCTTTACTTCGCTCAAGTCATTGGACTCAGAACAGAAGGAAGCTGCAGCAATCGATGGTGCAAACCCATTTCAAATGTTTTTCTATATCATTGTACCGCACTTGCAACGTGCAATTGGGGTCGTTGTGATGATTGAGATGATCTTCCTGCTGTCCATTTTTGCCGAGATCTATACGACAACTTCCGGCGGCCCCGGACATGCCAGCGAAAATCTGGCCTTCCTGGTCTATTCGTTGGGTATTCAAGGATTTAATGTCGGCACCGGATCCGCCGGCGGTATTCTCGCCGTTGTTCTTGCGAACATCGTCGCCTATTTCCTCGTCAAGATGCTTGCCAAGAACCTCAAGGGACGCTGACATGAAAAAGTATGGCAATCTGATTTTCGGCATTGTGGGGTGGGTGATCGCAATACTCATTTTCTTTCCGATCTTCTGGATGACAATCACGGCATTCAAAACCGAACGCGGCGCTTATTCGCCGGATCTGATCTTTGTTCCGACGCTCGACTCCTTTAAGGACGTGTTCGCCCGAAGCAACTATTTAGCGTTCGTGATGAACTCCATTTACGTCTCATTTGGCTCGACTTTGGCGTGCTTTCTTTTTGCCATTCCAGCCGCCTATAAGATGTCGTTCTTCCCGACACTCAAAACCCAGGGGAGGTTGCTCTGGATGTTGTCGACGAAGATGATGCCTGCCGTGGGCGTACTGGTTCCGATTTACCTGCTATGCCGGAATTTCGGCCTGTTAGATAACGTGTTCGGATTGATTATCATTTACACCCTGATGAATCTGCCGATCGCGATATGGATGTCCTACTCGTACTTCTGTGAAATTCCGGCTGCCATCCTGGAAGCGGGCCGGATCGACGGAGCAAGCCTCTGGCAAGAGATGTGGTACCTTTTGCGTCCCATGACCTTACCGGGACTTTCTTCGACCGCCCTGATACTGATTATCTTTGCCTGGAACGAGGCCTTCTGGAGCATCAACCTTACGAGTGCAAACGCTGCGCCACTGACCGCGTTTATCGCTTCCTATTCGAGTCCGGAAGGTCTTTTCTTCGCGAAGCTTTCTGCGGCTTCCCTTCTGGCGGTCGCTCCAATCCTGGTGCTCGGCTGGCTTACGCAAAAACAGCTGGTACAGGGGTTGACGTTCGGAGCAGTAAAATAGGGCCGCCAACTCCAATTCCGCAGATCTTCGGGGAGCTCTCAAGCAGCAGTCGACTGCCTTACCGCTGTTTGCTCGTGACCGATCCCATTTATTCTTCTTCTTTTGCCGGCCGGTTTAGAAAGGGTGGCAACCAGATTCCGGCGCAGTAGTGCGGAGGCAGTGACCACACCCGACATCAGCGCCCCGGCGACACCCAGGGTGACAACATCCTGACCTGTCAGATAAAGGTTGCGGATTGGAGTCCGCGGGGTCAGGCATCGGAGCCGAAAGCGCTCTGGTGTTGCGCTCAGTCCATATACTTCACCGCGGTGATAGTTCATGAAATGGCGCGTACTCAACGGAGTCGACAACTCCGTGTAGTCGATCTTTCCAGCGAGTGCCGGAACATGGCGCTCAAGCTCACGCTGCAAACGCGTTGCAAGTTCGAGTTTGAACGCTTCGTAATCTTCGCCCCGTCGATTCCACTTGGTTTCCTGCCAGCGTTCGAACCACTCGTAAGGAACCAGGGTAACTACCTCCACGGTGCACCGGTCAGGGTGCCGTCGCTCAAAATCCGGGTCTTTGGCCGAGGGAAAAGAAATGTAAAGCGAACCAAACGGTGCGTTTGGGTCAGCTTTCATCTGTTCTACATTGGCATCGTGATCAGGACTGGGGTGAATCCACAAATTGGTCCCGGAAATGCCCAGCGTAGCGGCTGACTCCCTGACCCCAACGTACAGACAAAGGTGCGCAGTCGAAAGAGGAATGCAACCAAGCCTGGTGCGCACTTTCTCCAGCGAGCTGGGCGATTCACGCAGCAGATGGTTAAACGTCCTGTGCGCTCCCGTGTCGCTGATAATCGATCCGGCCCGAAATTCCCGGCCGTCCGCCATGCGAACACCAACGGCTCTGTTCTCTTTCAACAATATCTCTGAAACCTCCGCGTTCACGATGATTTTTCCGCCGTTCCGCTCGATAACCGGCGCGACGGTTTCAGCGATCCGGCTCGCACCGCCCACCGGGTAGGCGGCACCTTCGAAGTAGTGGCCGGCGACCATTGCATGCATACCAAAACTGCTCTGTCCGGGCGGAAGTCCGTAGTCGCCCCATTGCGCCGCCAGCACTCCAATCAACTCCTTATTGTGAGTCAGTCCGCGGAGAACATCGGCGGTTGTGCGATTTGCCCAGCGAAGAAACGGCGCTCGGAGAAAACCTCCAATCAAATACGCGATCGGGCCGGGAATTGCTTTTTCCATGAAGAACCGCTCGGTCGCTCTCTGCGTGGATTGCACGGCAGCGATGTACCCATCAATGGCAGCCGCGTCCTGGGGAAAGTAGCCTTTCATCCGGCCGCGGAATCGTTCAACGCCGCTCACAAAATCATAGGTACGACCATCGATCTCAACACGGTCGTAAACGTCCGGCATAGCGGCCCATTTGAGCTGGCCGTCGGTAATCCGGTCGAACGCGCGGCGGAGCACACTATTTTCGTCCTGAGTTTCTCCGATGTAATGGAGTCCGACATCCCATTCGTACCCCCGCCGATGAAAAACATGAGTGTAACCGCCCGGGACGTAGTGCCGTTCGAGAACGAGCACTCGTTTGCCGGCGTAAGACGACAGGAGAGCGGCAGCTGCAAGGCCGCCGATGCCGGAGCCGATGACAATCGTGTCCCAGGAATCGAGGTGATCGAAATGGCTATCAGAAGGAGATTTCATGAGGATATGAGCTGCTCTAAAATTAGAGAGAATGTTGCTCGCGTCAACATTCGTTTCAGACTTTCCACTCCGGTCCCCGGCCAGATCGCAGATTATTCGGGTTCTTATCCGGTATTTAATGTAAAAACTCTCCATGCTCCCAGCGCGCCCCTACCATCATGGCAAATTGAAGCAAGCCCTCGTCGACGCGGCGATTGCCCTGATCGCGGAAGTGGGCACCCACGGGTTCACTCTCCGCGAGGTCGCCCGACGAGCTGGAGTTTCTCACAATGCACCCTATCGGCATTATCGCGATAAAGACGAACTGCTGGCGGTCGTCGCGATGCAAGGTTTTGAACGGTTGACTGCCCAAATGCAACGCTCCGCCGGTGGCGGCTCCGACACTTTGGAGCGCCTCCGTTTATGCGGACGCGGTTATGTCGATTTTGCGCTCCGCTGGCCTCAGCATTTCTTTGTCATGTTTGATCTGCCTTCCAGCCGGGAAAAATATCCCGAATACGCTGCCGCCGGCCAGGAAGCGTTCGACACTCTTCTGACATATATCGTCGCATGCCAGGAATCCGGTTCCTTGCCTGGAGAAGACTCAGAGCTGCTGGCATTGACGGCTTGGTCGTTGATGCACGGCATCGCTAAGCTTGCAATCAGTCAGCATCTCCCGTTCGGCCGCAAAGCGGCCCGCGATTTCGCGGACAGGGCCGCGAGGATACTCCTGTCCGGAATGGCCAGGCGGGAGGATCAGGAGCCGAAGGTAGCCCGTCAAAGGACGAAAGGCTGAGAGACAGGAGTTGAGACAGGAGTTCAGGAGTTGCAGAATGGCAGGCCGGCAGCCGACCTTTCCACTGGCAAGAATCGATTGCCGAATTCTTCGTCGCAACAAAAGCTGCAGCCATGGGCCTCCCATTCTGCAACTCCTGAACTCCTGCAACTCCTGAACTCCTCTCTTCATTAGGAAAGATTTGCCCGGATCTCAAGGCCCATTTCCTTCGTAGAAACCAGGTTGGTTCCCTCGGACCATATATCTTTTGTGCGCAACCCTATCGCGATAGTTTTGCGCACCGCCGATTCGATCCGGGCCGCGGTATCGCTCAAGTTAAAGGAATAGCGAAGCATCATTGCGACCGAGAGCATCTGGGCAATTGGATTCGCGATCCCTTTGCCTGCGATATCCGGAGCCGATCCTCCGCTCGGTTCATAGAGGCCAAAGCGGTAGTAGCCATGCTGGCCTGTCCCCAGGCTCGCGCTTGGCAGCATTCCGATCGAACCTGTCAACATCGCAAGCTCATCGCTCAGAATGTCGCCAAACAAATTCTCAGTCACGACGACGTCGAATGTTTTCGGAGCCCGGATAAATTGCATGGCAGCGTTGTCCACCAGCAAATGCGTCAATTCCACGTCCGTGTAAATCGAAGCAATTTCCTTCAGAACCGCGCGCCAGAGCAAGCTGTTTTCGAGCACATTGGCCTTGTCCACCGAGACAAGTTTACGCTTTCGCGATCCAGCAATCTGGAACGCGAGATGTGCGATCCGTTCAACCTCAGATTTCCGGTAGACCATCGTATCGACCGCAACAGTTTCACCGTTTTCCTGGTGGGTCCCTTTGGGCTGCCCGAAGTATAACCCTCCGGTTAGTTCCCGGATGCAAAGGATTTCAAAACCGCCTTGAACAAGGTCCGGCCTCAGCGGCGAAGCAGCCGACAACTCGGGCAAACAGAGGGCCGGTCGAAGGTTGGCAAACAAGTTAAAGTGTTTCCGAAGCGGCAGAAGAGCGGCGCGCTCCGGTTGCTCGTTCGGCGGTAACCCCTCCCATTTTGGACCGCCGACAGAACCAAACAATATAGCGTCAGCAAGCCTCGCAATTCGAAAGTGTATCCCCGGGCAACGCTTTGCCCGATGCGTCAATCGCAGCCCCGCCCACAAGGGATTCGTTCAGCTCGACGCGGAACCGATCCAACTCAGCACATCGCTGAAGAAGAGCTATCGCCTCCGCCATCACTTCAGGTCCGATACCATCACCGGCTAAAACAGCTATTTTATATGTAAGTGGCATATCCATTTATCGTCGCCGCACAGCAGACAACACAGAGGATTTGAACGGAGGTTGCAAAGGAAAAAAGTGGGAAGAGCTTGAGTCTTTGCGTGACCATCGGCGCGTGCGTCCATTTGACATCGTCTCCCAAGGTCTCTCATCCGACCCGTTCGTTTTGCGGGCTTATCGCGGCATTCCGTTCACAGACTTTCTGCGCTCTCCGCGCCGACTTCACGCACCGCGCGCCGCAAGAACAAAATCCTCCATCTTCTTTCTGTCTTTGCTCCCATCGCTATTTTCCACTCCGCTGGCAACGTCGACCGCATAGGGCCGCATTACGCGTACCGCTTCCGCCACATTCTCCGGTGTCAACCCGCCGGCAACGATCAATGGCTTCTCAAATTTCATCCCTTTCAGACGTGTCCAATCAAATCGCTCTCCCGTTCCGCCAAATCGCGCCTTCCCGATAACTGTCGACCAGAAGACCAAACACAGGGTAATCGCGAACTCGCTCCAGAAGCTCAACAGTTGTCAACCGAAGCGCTTTCAGCACTGGTTTGCGGCATTTTGCCAACGCTTCGCAGTATTCCCTGGATTCTTCTCCATGAAGCTGCAGCCCGTCGAACAGATCCATCTCCAGCAATCGAGAGACTTCGTCCAACGGAGAATTAACGACCACAGCGATCCGCGAAACTTCGGCAGGTAATTCATGAATCCACGCAGCGTCCTTTTGCCATTTTATGTAGCGTGTCGATCCCGGATACAAATTGAAACCCAAAGCGTCCGCTCCACATTCGATCGCAGCGATTGCGTCAGCCTCGTTTTTGACGCCACAAATCTTCACGCGCACGTGATCAGAACATTTTCTGAAGAAGCGCTTCAAATTGAAAGAGTTAGCAGTCACGGCCCTTTGGATTTATTGCGATAATTTCCACGATCTGATTAAAATTCCAGGCTTTTTCGGTTTACTGTGTGCGGTTTCGCACTAATATCGCGACATCGATCAATGGGAAACTATTAACAAGGATAAGCGGAAGATGGAAGGCCAAGAGAAATCGAAAAAGGTCGCTAAGGAAAAACGAAGCGTCAAGAAGACTAAGACTACAGCACTGCCCGCAAAGGAAATCCCCGCAGCGCCAGTAGCGGAAACGCCATCGGTGCAGAAGACTGCAGGCACCGGACTGACGAAACGCTCAGTTCGCTCCAGTAAAGGCAAAGCAAAGGAACCGAGCTACGAGCAGGTTCAGCTCCGTGCGTATTTTATTGGCGAGCGGCGCAAAAGCATGGGAATTCCGGGCGATGAAACATCTGACTGGGTACAGGCTGAGCTTGAGATAAAAGCGGAGCTGGCGCCCGAATAAGTTAGGTCGGTTGCTTAGATACGGGATTGTTTGCCTAGAACAAACAATCCCGACCGCGAAGAGATTCGAAGCGAATGGTTCGCGGAGATAACGGCAGATTCTTGGGATGCGTTCCAGGCTCTGAAGGGCGCTACGGGGCTCAGCGCAAGGTTTTAACCGGAGCGTCGTAATAACATCCAGATCGAGTGTAGCAATCCCATGGCTCGCCATTGCCTTGGTCAAATGACATCGCAAACCCTCCTATCTGCGTGCCCTTCGGTATGAGTCGGCCGGTGTTTGATTGCGTGCTCCGCGGATCACTACTGTGGCTGACAGAAAACGACTGAGCTCGAGCCCGGATTGGAAGTGCGAACTTATTCACACGGTTTCCAATACCCGATCGCCAAGCGAGTTCTCGCTAATGCGATACACTTTTCCTGCAGGTAATGATTTGAGCCAGTCTAAGTGCGTCGTCGTCACCAAACGCTGGCTGTGGGATGGGAGAGCCGAAAACAAGCGGTTTCTCCGCTCCGGATCAAGTTCGCCAAAAACATCATCAAGCAGGAGCAGGGGCGGCTTCTTGAATTCCAGTTCCAGAATCTTCGCCTGCGCCAATTTCAGAGCGATGGCGATTGTTCGCTGCTGGCCTTCAGAAGCAAAAACATCGGCAGGTTTGCTGTTCAGATAAAGTTGAAAATCATCTCGCTGCGGGCCGACGACGGTCATCCTGAGCCGCAACTCCTCCTCTTCCGACTCCCGCAGCGCTTTCTCGAAATCGGCTGTCGCTCCCGGTTGATAACACAATCTCAACGTTTCATTGAGATCGCTTATTGCCCCAAACGATTCGATGACGTACGGCTCCAGACGCTCCACCAAAAACCCGCGCAACGCCGTCAGTTGATGACCGAATAGCAGCAGAGGCTTGCTGTAAGCCTTCACCTCCCGAGGCCGAGCGGGAATCATCTTTAGATAACGGTTCCGCGAATGGAGCGCCTTTTCATACGAACGCAGGATCTCACGATAATTTTTGAATAACTGGCTGCCGACGAAATCGAGAAATCGTCTTCGAGTGTCGCCGGTACCGCGAATCAGACCGATGTCCGAATTGGCGAAATAGACCACTTTCGCCACATCGAGGTAGCTATCCGGACTTTTTTGTTCCACCGCATCCAGCGCGAGTTTCCGACGGCTCGCGCTGTAATAAAACTGAAGATGATAGTCGTCATACAAAGCCATCGGCCACCAGGCCCTTGGCGCCAAGTCGAACCAATTGGGCTAGAGAATTCGTTCTCGGCGATTGCAGACGGGTCAAGACCGCCACAGCCTCAAGAAGGGAAGTTTTCCCCGAGGCGTTCCGACCGATAATGATCGTAGATTCCGGGTGAAATTCCATTTCCAGATTCGAGAAACAACGAAAGTCCCGGACAAACAATTTTCTGACCATTTAGAAATTTTTTGACTCCGCGCCACTTTGGGATTGGACTGAGGTCTGGCCAGTCCAATCCCAAAGTGGCGCGGGGTCAAAAAATTTCTTCGAAAACCCCTCCTCCAAGCAAATGCTCGCCATCGTACAGCGCACAGATCTGGCCAGGAGTCAGAGCGCGTTGCGCCTGCCGAAATTCAAGAATGGCAGATCTTTCTCCGATCGCCTCAAATAAAACAGGTTCTCCCTTCGCGCGATACCGCGGTTTCGCCGCAATCTTTGCGTGGTCCGGGAGCGGTTTGTTCGTGAATGAAAGGCTCCCGATCCGGCACCGGCGGGCATACAATCCCTCGGTGTCCGGGCGGTCAAATGCAACAATCAATTCGTTGGAATTAAAACGCTTTTCCACAACCACGTACGCCTCGTTCGGTGTGTTGGAAGGCACCCCGACTCCTCGCCGCTGACCTAGCGTGTAGAGGTGCAGTCCTTTGTGCTGGCCAAGATTTTTACCTTGCCGGGTTCGAACCGGGCCAGGATTGTCCGGGACAAAAGTTCGTAGAAAATCACGCATTTTGATTTCTCCGATGAAACAAATTCCCTGGCTGTCTTTCTTCTCGGCCGTGACCAGGTTGAATGCTTTCGCAACTTTGCGGACTTCAGCTTTGTGCAGCTCACCAACCGGAAATCGCGCTGCAGCGATCTGTTGCTGCTGCAACAGCGCAAGAAAATAGGATTGATCTTTGCTCTTGTCTGCGCCTTCCAATATATCCCACGAACCGTCCGCCTGCCGAAGGCGGCGCGCGTAGTGCCCGGTTGCGACCGCCTCAAAGCCCGCCGCTTTTGCCAGTTCAAGGAACACGCCAAACTTCATTTCACGATTGCACATTGCGTCTGGATTTGGCGTGATCCCGGTCTGGTACCCTTTCAAGAGGTATTCAACAACTCTTGTTCTGTATTCCCGCATGAGGTTGACGACTCGAAACGGTATTCGTAATGCTTCCGCGACTGCCCGTGCATCTTCGATGTCCTGTTGCCACGGGCAATCTCCCACGATATTCTCCTCGTTGATCCAGTTCTTCATGTAGGCGCCCTCGATAAGCAGACCGTGTCTGAGCAGAAGGAGCGCAGAGACGCTGCTATCCACTCCGCCGGACATTGCAACCAGAACGCGTTCGGAAGATTCAGACACTTTTTAAGATTGTTCGGTTCCAGGTCGATTGCAAACCGCGGACAGGAGGCAGGGCCAGAACTCAGCACTCAGAATCGGTACAGCGGCTTTTGGCCCCAATCGGATCGAGCAACAAACTGGCGCCCAGACTTATCCACCATCGCCCCGAGCCGGTGGGCTGCGAGAATGCCTGGGAGAGTCGATTCAACGTCAGTATTTGTTTGACTTCTGTATCAGTTTGCACTCGCCGCGCTGAATTCCTGAACTCCTGCCCCTACCGCTCAAAGGCCGTCCGGCCGCTGAATGCTCTCGCTAGCGTCAGTTCATCTACGGTCTCCAGGCCGGAGCCAGCCGGTAATCCCTGTGCTATCCGGGTAATTTTAACTCCTTCCGGCTTCAATAGATCTCCGAGGTAACTGAGAGTCGCTTCGCCTTCCACATCAAGGCTCAGCGCAAAGATCACTTCGTAGAATTGTCTCTCTTTCACCCGGCGCACCAGCGAATCTATTCGAAGATCCTCAGGGCCAATATGATCCAACGGCGATAATCGTCCTCCGAGAGAATGATAAAGCCCACGGAAAGCCCCGCTGCGTTCCAACGAGAGAATGTCCGTCGGCTGTTCAACAACACACAAGCTGCGTGCGTCACGTCCCGGATCGGAGCAGATGTCGCATTCGTCGGCCTCGGAAAAGAACCCGCATCGCACACAAGAGCGAATCCCCGAGACTGTCTTTAAAATCGCTTCTGCTATCTGCTCCGCACGGGCCTCTTTTCTCTGGACAATCCAGAGCGCGATCCGCTCCGCGCTCCGCGGCCCGATACCAGGCATACGGCGCAGTTGCCGAATCAATTCCTGGATCAAAGAGGGATAATCGATCCGTTGCATTTTTCGAACCTGAATTCGGCTCGGCTATCTTAGAATTAGGCGGGTCGAGGCGACTCCGCCTCCTTCGCCTGCTTATAAAACTCCACAACGCGCTCACTCAGGAATTTGTCCGGATTTTCGATCGCAGAGACCGGCACCTTGAACTTCAAATTTGTGTCCCGGTCTCGCAAAAGCTTGAGCCCGTACGGATAATCCTTGAACAGATTGTTACAGAAATCAGTGACGTTGTCTCCGGTCTTCCTGGCGAGCTCGATAATTTTGGCGATTGCATCTTCTTCAAGTTCAAATTGCACACCATGCTTCTGAGAAAAGACAGATGCGAATTGTCGGACCATCTCAGCCTGATTTAGTTCAGCTTCCGCTTGAGCCTGGTCGAGAAGTTTCTTCAACATCTTTTCGGGTTCGCTGACGAGTTCGAAATTTATATCCAGCGTGCGCACTCCTGACCCTGGCAGCTCGAATTTGAAATCTCGAAATAACCGATCACAGACTGTAACCAAGCCGCGTGCGCCGGTCTTTTCCACCGAAGCCTGGAGCGCAATCTCCCGCAGTGCCGCGTCGTCAAATCGCGCATCGATGCCGAACGCCTCGAATGCGCGCGTATATTGCCGAACCACGCTGCCCTCCGAGGTCTTCAAAATTGCAAATAAATCATCTGCGGATAGTTCATGACACACCACGCGTACCGGCAATCGCCCGATAAACTCCGGCTCGAGCCCATAGTCGAGGAAATCGCGTGTGGTCACCGCAGATAGAACTTCGGCACTATCCGTGGGAACGAGTTCACTTCCAAAGCCAATATTCGCCCGCCGCAAACGCCGCTCGACCTGATCCTTCAGCCGATCAAACGCGCCGCTGCAAATAAACAGAATATGGCGGGTATTAATCACCTCTTTCTTCGCCTTACCTCGGCGTTGAAACTCCAGCGCGGATTGAAGCTGAGATTGAATATCCATCGGATTCCGCAAAGGCACTTCCGTTTCTTCCATCAGTTTTAAGAGCGTGCTCTGGACTCCGCGCCCACTCACGTCGCGACCGGTAATATTCGAGCTCGTCGCGATCTTGTCGATCTCATCGATATAAATGATGCCATACTGGGCAATCTCCACGTTGCCGTTAGCCTTTTGCACGAGACCGCGAACGAGGTCTTCGACATCTCCTCCAACGTATCCCGTCTCGCTGAATTTCGTCGCATCAGCTTTTACAAACGGAACACCGATCAGGTCGGCGATATGCTTGACCAGGTACGTCTTGCCAACGCCAGTGGGTCCAAGCAATAATACGTTTCCCTTGCTGTATTCGATCCGTCTTGCAGCTTCCGGATCGTCTTTTTCGAGCCTGTAAATGCGATTAACGTGGTTGTAATGGTCGCAGACCGCAATGGACAGGGTCTTCTTCGCTTCCTCCTGTTGTATGACGAAGCGTTCCAGGTATGCTTTGATCTGCTTCGGTGTCGCGTTGAATTGAAATGGGTCGATTGATTCCAGCGGTTCTTCCGGTGGCTCGTCGGTCGAGGCCTGCTGGGTAAAGGCAGAAACCGCGACGTGCTCGCCGAAGTTCGCCTTCATAAACTCCTGAATCTTCTTCTGGAGTTCTTCGGGCGAAGGAAATGGTGTTTCAGGCATCTGTGAACCTAACGCGGCTGGCGATGTCTGCAAACGAGGAAGGCGGCGCGCTTTCAGGCTCGGCAGCTTTTGTCTCTTCCCACAGCTGGTCCTTCTGCTCTAACGAGAGGGAGGCAAAATCCAGGCCGCGATCATCCGCAAGGCGTTCTATGGCCTGGAACCGAGCTGCGAATTTCGCAGTCGCCTGATTGAGGAGTTGCTCGGCATCCAGCTCCTTTTTGCGGGCGAAATTTACTACCGCAAAAAGCAGATCGCCCAGCTCTTCCTGAAGACGATCATCAGGCGCTGATTCGATTTCTCGGAGTTCTTCGCGCACTTTTGACAACGCTCCCTCAGCCTCGCTCCAGTCAAAGCCGACTCGCGCCGCTTTGGACTGCACCTTTTGGGCGCGCGCGAGCGCTGGCAATGCTCTTGGCACGCCGTCGAGCGCCGAGCGGCGTTCCTGTTTCTCTGCGCGCTTGATGACCTCCCACTGCCTGAGAACCGCTGCGCTGTCCGGCAATCGGGTCTCTCCAAAAACGTGTGGATGGCGGTTTACCAGTTTATCCGCGATGACAGTGGCAACATCATCCATGCCGAAACGATTTTCCTCTGAGGCCATCTGCGAATGCAGCACGACTTGCAATAGCAGATCTCCCAGTTCTTCTTTCATTTCCTTGTCGTCGCCGGCATCAATCGCATCGATCAATTCGTAACACTCCTCGATAAGATGCGGTTTCAAGCTCTGGTGAGTTTGTTCGCGATCCCAGGGACATCCTGCCGGCGATCGGAGTTGAGCCACAATGTTTCGCAATCGATCAACTGGAGAAGCCATACGTCAGTGTAGCATAAGCTTTCAGCCTGAACTGCCTCCCAATCGTCGCCGTTCGCCATCTCGCCTTTGAAAGTTGCCGGTTGAACATGGTTCAATCGGAGGAGACCGGTGAACGAAGGAATTGACTCGGGGGACATCCGGCGACTTGCAATGGCACCCAAAACGACTGGAGGCAGATCAGACCGGAAGCCGATGCTGCGAGGGGAGTCGTAGCCTAGCTCTGATCCTTTTCCAACAGTTTTGCGCGAGCACGCTCCAGTGCGGCACGCTCCTGTGACGTCAGACTATTCAGACCGTGCCGGGAAATCTTATCCAGCAGGTGGTCGATCTCGACTGTTTCGCCGCCCGCCGCTTCGCCAGTTGAAGGCCGTGAACGAGATTTCGGCTTTTGAACTACCCGTAGTTTTGGCCGACGCCGGAACGAGAACCGGAACGAAGGCCATTCGCCGCCTCTTTGAAGAAACCGGATATAGCCGAATGAAAATCCACTGATCAGCCAAAGTTCACCGAGCGAAATCCAGGCGGAAGAGGAAAGATCTATCGCCGAAGATAAAACCAGGCTGGCGATCGCAACCCATTTTGCGGTCAGGAAACCACCCCATTGGACGCCGGGATACAAAGTGCAAAAGGCAATGAAAAGACCAATCATGATCTGCGTCTGACCGAAGAAAATGATTGAAGAATTGATGATCATCGAGACCGCGGTCAGGCTCACCACCGGAATCAGGACAATGACGCCGTAGAGAGTCAGGAAACGTGCTTTGCCGATGTACTTCTCGATCTCGACAGCAGAGACATAAAGAAAGAGCAGCCCGATAATGGTAAAGAAGTTCGGGACGTCAACGAAAGAGTAGGTGAAAATCTGCCATATCTGACCGCCGAAGATTGAATGAGCAGAGTCAAACGCCAGCAGTGAAACGATTGTTTCCCAGCCGCCGAATGCTTTCGCGAGGAAAGTGGCCAGAACCCCGACCGCGTAGGTTACGGTAAGAAGTCGTCGCATAATAGATCGGGTATCCCCTGAAGTAAGTGACAGGACGATCCTCGTTGAAACTTGAAAGCAAAGCCATACCTGAACTCTGTTGAGCGAACTACGCTATTGTAGAGGAAATCAAGGCAACCGGCAAGGAAACAGACCTGTTTGCTTCTGCTCCGAACAGAAGTTAGTCTCGATCCCGTAATGCCACAAACCCTGGAAGCACCAGTTCAGAAGCCGAAACCCCTCGCGCGAAAAGCGCGGGATTTCGCTTCGTCGACCTTCCGGCGCTTGACTCGAAAGCGACGAAGGCAATCCGACGACCACAATCTTCTGCCGCTATTGATCCAGGTATTAGCCGGATTTACCAAGGTCGACGGACGAATTCTGGAGGATGAACTCGATTCCAGTCTGGGTTTCTTGCGATACGATTATCCGGAAGCGGTTTACTCCGATCTTCGAACATTGTTTCAGAAGGCCCTCAAAGAGCAACAGGACCTTGGGCCAAATGGCGAAGCGGCTCGCGGAAGAGATGCCGCAGGATCGCAAAATCATGCTGGGCGTCCAGCTGTATGACCTGATCGCCAAGGCTGGGATGCAGCAGGAACAAGTCATCGCATACTATTCGTTCATGTCTCAATTGGGCATGGCGGCCCAGGCAATCGACATTGTCTACCAGCTGAACGCGGCGGATACCGCCGACCCTTCCGTCTACCAGAAAGGAACCTCCCCTCTTGAATCAATCCTCCTGGGTTCAGAGCCCACAGCGGACGTGCAACTGAGGGAGTTGGGCCGCGATGAGCGGCTCATGGCCTACCGGTACCAAGACCTTATCCTTTTCAAAAATCTCAGTTCCCGGCCAGTGATGGTTCGAGGACGAGTCTTAGCACCCGGTGAATTTTGTCGGATCTATCCCGGTCAGCGACTGCTGGTGGACGAACAGGTTATCAGTCACCAGGACCTCATCTTCTATTTTAACGCCAAGAAGAATATTTCTCTGCCGCATATCTTCGTCAAGGTGGCACCGACCGACGACGTACAGCTCGAAAAATCCAGAACGCGGGATAGCGGTCTGGAGGTTCAGTTTGGACTAAAGGTCCAGGTGAAGGCCCTGAAGAATGTGCCGGCCACGCTCAACGGAATCGATTTGAAGGCCGGCACGACCGTTTCAGGCAACCTTGAGGACCGGATCGTCTTCGGAAACGGGATGTTGCTTCCGTTGGTCGACCTTCGTCGCGGCGCCCGCGCGATGGGAGGACGCTTCCAGCTGAAAACGTCAAAATCGGAGTATCTCGTTTCAAACAACACCTCATTGCTTGAGGAAGACGACATTTTGCTGAGCCCTGGGCACTAGTGGCGAAGTTTTATTGAAAATATCGTGCGACTACGAGCGGCGCGTCGGAACGCTGGAGGTCTTACAGGCGGACCGTCCAATCATGGTCGGTGAAACGATTGTTCGAAATACGGCCGACCTGAACGACGGCGATATCATCCGAATCGATACCGGGCAGATTTTGCGGTGCGACTTTTCCGAACGGATCATCGAAGAAGAACGTAACATCATCCGGCACCTTGAAGCTCGGGATCTCTCGCTTCGTTTCAAGACTGGTGATGTCGCCCTCGATGGCATCTCCTTCGCGGCGACCCGAGGAGAGATGGTCTGTGTCATGGGAGCGAGTGGTTCGGGAAAGAGCACTTTGCTCAAGACGATCTGCGGACAGGGCCAGCCGACAAACGGCGCAATCCTGCTCAACGGCCAGTCCCTCTATAATAATCTCGAAGACATTGCGGGGATACGTTGCCTACATACCTCAGGACGACGCGTTTGACGAGCACTTGACCATCCTCGAAAACCTCGATTACGCCGCGGCGATTCGTTCACCGCATCTCTCCGCGAAAGATCGTGTTCGCAGAATCGATAGCAAGCTGATCGAGCTTGGACTCTCCGAGCGCCGGGACAGCGTCGTTGGGAGTTCGGTTAAAAAATACCTCAGT
Organism: uncultured Verrucomicrobiae bacterium; assembly: GCA_963736745.1. GTDB lineage: Bacteria > Verrucomicrobiota > Verrucomicrobiia > Chthoniobacterales > JAFAMB01 > JAFAMB01. Next base: position 141,194 of record CAVTQD010000046.1, read on the forward strand.
GGCGGCGAACGAAAACGGCTGAACATCGGTTTGGATATGATCAGCTCGGCCGATGTCTACCTTTTCGACGAGCCGACGTCCGGGCTGTCGTCCAAAGATTCGGAGCACGTCATCGAGATTATCAGGAGCCTTTCTCACAATAAAATTGTCCTGGTCACAATCCACACGCCAACTTCAAAGATCTTTCAGATGTTTAACAAAGCGGTCCTCTTGGACAAAGGTGGCCGGCTCGTCTTTTTCGGAACACCTCAGGAGACGCTCCAATATTTTGCGACGGCGGAACACGAGCAGCAATTCGGGACCGAGCTTGGTGGTTGCCCCTCTTGCGGCACCACCCGCCCAGAATTCATTTTCGACGTCTTGGAGACACCACTGCGTGATCTGAGCGGTGATATCATTTACGAAGAGAACAGCAAAGGACAGCTCGTCCCGGCCAGAAGGTACTCTCCGGACTATTGGCGAGACAAGTACGAGTCCTTCCGGCTTATCCAGGAGATGCGCCAGGTTTCACTCAAGCAGGAACCGCCGACCGCCCTACCGCTTCCGAGCGACAATAAGGGCCCAACGCGCTGGCGCGACGAGTGGGTTCGTGTCACCACGATTCTGAGGCGGGCATTTGTCAGCAAACTGCGGAATCGGACAAATCTTTGGACCACTATTTTCGAAGCACCAGTGCTGGCGGCACTGATAGGCTTCGTCCTGAGATACGCCGAGAATTCAGATTACAATTTCGCTTCGGCTTTTCATATTCCAACCTACCTGTTTCTCGCCCTGGTAGTCGCCATGTTCCTGGGGCTGACGAACAGCTGCGACGATATCATCCGAGACCGTGCCATTCTCGAGCGGGAGAGAAATTTGAACATTCATCTCCCCTACTATGTGCTCTCAAAGTTTTTCACCTTATCGTTGTTCGCGGTCATCCAGTCCGTGCTTTTTCTTCTGATCGGTGATGCCATTCTCGAGATTCGCGGGATGTTCTGGCCTTATCTCTGGTTCATGGGAACCACAGCAGTCGCCGGAGTCGCAGGGGGATTGCTGATCTCTTCTCTAGTGAACGATGCAAAGACAGCGGCTAACATCGTGCCGCTGGTCTTGATTCCTCAGATCATTCTGGGCGGGGCATTGATCAAGTACGACGAAATGAATCGGAACCTGGATTTCCTTTATGTGCTTACCCGAGACCGCGCGGCAAAGGATCAGCAACCCGCGGATGACCGGATGAAACCGAAAGATGTCGAAGTGCCATTTGTCTGCCAGTTTATCCCGATGCGGTGGTCTTACGAAGCCATGGTTGTCGCGCAGGCTAAGCTCAATCCCTTCACGCGCCGACAAGATATTCTCACCGCAACAATCGAACAGTTGGCCAAAAAGAAGGATTTAACAGCAGAAGAAAGCGAGCGACTGGATGATCTGAAGGAGACATTAGCCATTCTTTCCGGACTCGCCGGCGAGAATTCGGGTCAGGTGAATCAACAAATTCACCAGATCGACAAGATCATTGGCGGTGCACGACTCGACCGCAAATTATTCGATTCAGGCGCTGGCCAGGTGACTGCGGAACAACTTTTTCAGAATCAGAAGATTACCGACTTGCTCACCGACGCGCAAATGAAGCAGAAGGATTATACCTCAGAAGCGCGAAATGTGTTTTTCGGGCCGGAGAAGAACTACTTCGGCCAAAAGCTGAGCATCTTTGTGTTCAACTCATGCATTATTAACGGATTCACTCTGTTGTTCCTTTTCTGTCTTTTGCTGAGCCTGCATCGCCAGCTAAGAACGATGTGAGGGGGGAAGGAGTTTACAGGAGTCAGAATACCTATCGCCGGCAGCAAACACTCATGTCGAATCGACGGGCATGGAATCAGATGAACCTCCACAGGCCGAAAAGTCGCTCTCGAATTCTGCAACTCCTGCAACTCCTGCAACTCCTGACTCCTGACTCCTGCCTCCTGACTCCTGCCTCTCAATGTGCGGCGGCAAGTTCTGCGCCTGCGGGACGGCGAGCGGGCTTTTTGAACAGGAACACCAGCGGGACACAAAGCAGGCAAACGATCACCAGCAGCCGAAACTGGTCCACGTACGACCCGAGCGCGGATTGCTGGAGCAGCGTTTGATAAGCCAATGCGTATGCTTGATCATGAGCGGCAACTGAACCGATTTGCGGAGTAAGCGCCGTTTGCAACTTGGCAATGTGTTCGTTAAACACCGGATTATACGGGCTCAACTGACCAACCAGAAGCGCTTGATGGGTTTGCGAGCCTCGGGCAACCATGGTGGTGATCGCCGAGATTCCGACGCTTCCTCCAAGATTCCTGAGCAGATTCGTCAGCCCACTCGCCTCGCCCATATTCTCACGCGAGACCGTCGCCATCGAAAAAGTTGTCATCGGCACGAAGATGCAGGTAACCGAAAAACCGCTGATAATAATCGGCCATACGATGTTTCGCGGAGCAATCTCAACCGTGAGATTGCCAAACATGTACATCGAAAATGCCAGGATCGCGAACCCGCCACCAATCCAGGCGCGTCCGTCGATCTTCGGATTCGCCAGAATGCGGCCGGAGATAATGCTCCCTATAATTGCACCAAAACCGCGAGGGCTCATCACCAGCCCGGCGCTGTACGAAGTGTACGAAAGAAGGTTCTGAAGGAATAACGGCAGAATCGCGGTTGTGCCATAGAGAATCGCGCCGACCAGGAACAGCAGTAGTGAACCGATCGCAAGATTGCCGTTGCGCAGGATTCGCAGGTTTACAATCGGATGTTCAACCCGTAGTTCCCAGACGATGAACGCGCAGAATCCGACCGCGGCACCCCAGGCAAGGAGTTGGATTAAGTTTGAATACAGCCAGTCTGCATCCTGGCCTTTGTCGAGCATGACCTGAAGACACCCTATCCAGATCGCCAACAATGCGAATCCGACGAAATCGATCCTGCCAGGCCGCGTTTCCTTCAGATAGGCCGGGTCTTCCAGCAGAATGGAGCAGAGAATCACCGCCAAAATCCCGATCGGAATATTGATATAAAACACCCAGCGCCACGAGTAATTGTCGGTTAACCAACCCCCAAGAGTCGGTCCCAGGATAGGCGCGACCACCACGCCAATTGCGTACACTGACATTGCGGTACCCCGCTTCTCCCGCGGAAAACTTTCGAGAAGAACAGTTTGCGCAATTGGTTGCAGCGCTCCACCCCCAATGCCTTGGATGATGCGTGCCAGAATCAGCATCCCGAGGCTCGTGGCTAAGCCGCAAAGGGCCGACGAAACCGTAAAAATCACGATGCAGGTAATCAGGAACCTTTTCCGGCCAAAAAACCGGCTGAGCCAACCAGTCGCCGGCAATACAATCGCGTTTGAGACAAGATAGCTTGTCAAAACCCAGGTTGCCTCATCGGTGCTGGCCGAGAGATTGCCTGCGATGTGATTCAAGCGCCACATTGGCGACCGAGGTATCCAGAACCTCCATGAACGTGGCAAGCATCACCGCGAAAGCGATGAACCAGGGATTGACGGCCGGTTTTCCCCCCTCAAACGAAGTCGATGACATCGATGCTCCTGGCATAAGGCGCCGGCAAAAATTAATCCGTGACCGGAACCTCAGGAGCCTTTGGCCTGTGCCCTAATCCTCGGCGCACGATGAAGATGACGCCGACTCCCATCAACACAAAAGCGATTGCGACGGCGAGAGGCGAGTAATTCGGGCTTGAAATTTCCACCGATGGGACGACCGATTCACCCGGTCCAAGCGGCAACCCGGTCCCGGTGTTTATCGGTTCGTCGAACAGGATCTTCACCGGTACACGTTGAATAACCTTAACATAGTTCCCCGTCGCATTCTGCGGAGGAAGCAGGCTGAAACGAGCTCCACTGCCAGCCTGGATGCTCTCGATATGGCCACGAAATTTCTGGCCGTGAAGCGCATCCACCGCGATTTCGACTGTCTGGCCTGGATGCATGCCCCGAATCTGGTCCTCCTTGAAATTCGCCGTGACCCAGACCTCCTTTGGCACTAAGGCGAACAAATTTTGTCCAGCTTGTACATATTCTCCGGGTTCGACCGACTTTTGGGTCACCCAGCCTGACTCAGGCGCTACAATTCGTGTATAGGATTGGTTTAACTTCGCCGTTGCGAGATTGGCGTCGGATTCATTGATCTGCGCACTAACGCTCTCGACCAAACCTGAGTAGGCGCCTACTTGAGCGCGCGCTTCGTCCACCATTGCTTCATCACTTCGCACCTTCTTGTCGGCAGCGTCTAAGGTCGCCTGGGCAGATTTTGCCGCCGCACGGAACTGATCGACATCCTGCGGCGAAACCACCTTTGTCTTGAAGAGATCCTCGTAACGCTTGAAATCGTTTTGCGCCTTATCGTTCTGCGCAGCGTCTGCGACAGCGGTCGCTTGATCCGACTCGACGGTGGCCTGTGTCGTCTTGACGTGAGCTATCGCCTGCTGAAGTGCAGCCTGCGCCGCGTCAGCCTGTGCCTTCGAGCTTTGCAGGGCAGCAATTTTCTGACGCGCCGCGGCATCGAAATCCCGCGAGTCGAGTTCCACAACGAGATCACCACCATTCACGGTCTGGTTATCAACCACGTAGACGGATTGGACGCGTCCCAGCGACTTTGGATGAAACAGGGATAATATGTCCGTCAATGAAGGCGTCGTCCGTGGACTCGTAAGCCGCGGAATTGACGATGTAGATGAATCCAACGATCACCCCAAGCGCAAAGAGAAGTGCCAGGACGAGGGTCGTAGCAATGCGTCTAACTGAATAAGCGCTTGTTGATTTACGGGGCGCTTTGGCTTCCCGGCCGTCGCGCAATTGCGAACGTGCCCCTGACGGCGCTAATTCGATTTGCTGTGCCATAACACATTCCAAAGGGTTCAATTGGCGGCCGTCTCAATTCCACGCACAAAGATGTCGACTACGGTCGATATGTACGTATCGGTGGTGTAATTCCGAGGGAGATATGCGCCCTGGCGTAACATCCCCGCATAAAGAGTATTCTTGAACGCGTCGAGAGCGCATTCAACGTTCAAATCTTTCCGGACGACTCCAGCTCGCTGTGCGTCGGCAAGAATAAGGATCAGTCGTTCGCGGACCGGCCGGATCACATCGGCAATCATTGTCTGCATTGACTTCGGCAATGTTTGCGCCTCGGCCAGAAAAGCGCGTGCCATGCCTTCTTTCCTTTCCACATGGGAATAGTAGTGACGAGCATATTTTTCCATGCTCTCACGGAGGTTCTCCTTCCAGGAAGAATGCTCGTCCATGATGGCGACCTCGGACGCCAAACCGCGTTGGAGGACGGCGCTCAAGAGCTGCTCTTTGCTTTTAAAGTGGCGGAACAGGGTTACCTCGTTGACGCCTGCTTTTCGGGCAATTTCGCGGGTCGTCGCCCCTCGCAGACCGTCTCGGGAGAAAGTTTGCGCAGCAGCATCCAGGAGGCGTTCGCGGGTAGAATCAACGGAAGAACCATTCGGCCGTTTACGTTCCAGAGAAGGCGTCGAATCTCGCATGCAAGCACTTACTTGCATTCTTGCACCAATGCAAGTGTTTGCTTTGCTTTTTTTATCCTTGATTCCAGTTTTGGTGCCCTGAAGTCGGTTGTGCTATCTTTCTTGTCCAATGACTGAAATTCGGCGTGCCTACCTGCAGCGCGAGACGGCGGAAACTTATGTCTCTGTCAACCTCGTGATCGATGGATCCGGCACTTCCTCCATCAAGACCGGCATCCCTTTCCTCGACCACATGCTCACGCTCCTCAGCAAGCACAGCTTGTTCGATCTCAATATCGATGTGCGCGGAGATCTGGAGGTGGACTATCATCACAGCGTCGAAGATACCGCTATCGTTCTCGGCAAATGTCTTGCCCAGGCTCTGGGCGATAAAGCCGGGATCAGACGTTACGGTTGGGCCCTCCTGCCAATGGATGAAACTCTCGTTCAAGTGGCGATTGATTTGAGCGGCAGGTCCTACCTCCATTATCAGCCGCCGGACAGTGCGCCACCAATCGGCCAATTTGGCTTCGAGCTTGTGGAAGAATTCCTGCGGGCTTTCAGTTCCAATGCCATTCTAAATCTGCATGTCGACATCCTGCGTGGCCGGAACAGCCATCATATGGCAGAGGGAATTTTCAAGGGTCTGGCGAAAGCACTTGATCAGTCCTGCCAGATAGACGGCAGGGCTGCAGGCATTCCCAGCTCGAAAGGGACGTTGTGACGACGCGTGCAAGAATTGGATTGGTCGATTACGGCTCCGGCAATTTGCGGAGTGTTGCAAAGGCCCTCGAGGCCGTAGGCGCTGAACCTCAGCAGATTGCATCGGGCCCGATTTCCGGTGGGTTTGATGCGCTGGTTCTCCCTGGCGTCGGTTCGTTCGGGGACTCGGTACGCCACCTGCGGGAACGGGGGCTATTTCGGACCGATCAAGGATTGGGTGACGAGCCGGAAAAAGTTTCTCGGTATTTGTCTCGGATACCAGCTTTTGTTTCAATCGAGCGAAGAGTCGCCAGGAGTCGAGGGTCTCGGCCTGTTCGAAGGAACGGTGCAGCGTTTCAGGGCGGCCGATCTGAAAGTGCCTCAGATCGGTTGGAATCGACTTACCTGGACAAAGGAAGCGTATAAGTGGTTCCCGGAATTGCCGAGCGACCCATTTGTCTATTTTGTTCATTCCTACTACCCCGTTCCTGAAGACACGTCCATTGTCGCTGCTACAGCAGAGTACGGGGAACGATTTGCTGCAGCGGTTGTGGCCGAAAATTTGTTGGCTACCCAGTTTCATCCCGAGAAAAGTCAGGAGAACGGATTGGCAATTCTGCGCCAGTTTGTTAGTTCACTAACATGATCATATTACCAGCGATCGACCTACTGGACGGGCAGGTAGTGCGCTTACGTGAAGGGAAACTTGCGGATAAAACGGTGTATTCGGATGACCCCTTGGGGTTTGCCAGGCGCTGGGAGGAGGAAGGTGGAAACTGCCTGCATGTCGTAGACTTGAATGCAGCCTTCACCGGCGTGCCTCGAAATATCGAAATGATCAAACGGCTCGTCCGGACCCTGAATATTCCGGTCCAGGTCGGAGGCGGAATACGTTCCCTCGAAGCCGCCACTACTTTTATCGAAGCAGGTGTGGCGAGGGTCGTGCTCGGAACCGGCGCAGTGGACAGTCCCATTTTCCTTGAGAGCCTCGTAAACCGTTTCGGAGGGGATAAAGTCGCGGTGAGCGTTGATTCGCGAGACGGTCACGTGGCGGTCAGAGGATGGACGGAGATCACTTCGATCAACGTTCTCGATTTTACTCGGATGGTTGAGAAGCTAGGCGTCGGGACGATCATTTTTACGGATATCGCGACCGACGGAACGTTAATCGGTCCAAACTTCCCGGTACTCGAGAAAATACTTGTGAGCACCCATTGCAATGTCATCTCCAGCGGCGGTGTCGCGAACCTCGAACACATTAAACAGCTCGTTTCGATGCCTCGCCTTTACGGTCTGATCATCGGCAGGGCGCTGTTCGACGGCACAATTGACCTTGCGGAGGCCGTGGCTTTGGCTAATTACCACAGCGATGCTCGCGGCGCAGTCTAGACAGAAGTTCAGAAGTTGCTGAAGTTCAGAAGTTGCAGAATGAACGCGGATCCCAGGTCTGTGAACGCTGCTTTGTGTGCTTGACGCAAATGAAGATTTCGGCCACAGCTCCCAGTCATTAAGGCCAGTATTGTTGGTCAATAGATATTTGCCTTCTGACTCCTGCCCTTCTGTCTCCTGACTCCTTGTTCAGAATTATCGCCCGACCGTCCGCGGGGACTTCCCCAGATCGATCAGATCCGACAGGATATTCAGCGTCTCTCGTTTACCCGGATCACTATCAGCCAGGCTTGTGGCATCATCGTCGTCAAGCGCAGCCTCAACCGGGTTGTCGCTGGTCCGCGGTGTCTTGGCTTTGACTGATTTCACCGCAGCTGCGGGATCAAGCTTCTGATCTTGCAGCTTCAACTGAGCCTTATCCACGTCAGCAAGTGTCAGATCGTACGTCTTGACATGATCATCAGTTTCCGCCTTTTTGCGGTCTGCTTCTTCCTTTTCTCTTTGCTTCGCTTCTTTCGCCATCTCATCCCGCCGTACCGATTCGTTGAGCGACAGCCGATTGCTCTTCAGCCTTTCGTCCAACCGCCGAACATCCTCGGAAATGTCCTGAAACTGTGCGTCCTGGCTGACCCGATTTGCGGAGCGCTGGCGCAACTCATCGACATAAAGCGGCTTGTGGTTGGCGGCCACATCGATTGGAGCCGGCTCAACTTCGTCGTATGCCAGCGGATGCTGCAACGCGGTTTCCCCAAACTCATTGTTGTCAGTGAGAGAAGGAAGCCGAACGTCAGAAACTACACCTCGAAGCTGGGTCGATCCCCCCGCCACACGATAGAATTTTTGAACGGTCAGCTTCAACGCGCCGGCATCGTTCGAAGCGTTCCCAAGCATCGGCATAAATCGACCAAGCTCCAACATGGTTTGAACGGTGCCTTTGCCGAATGTACTGGAGTCCCCGACGATCAAAGCTCTGCCGTAATCTTGCATGGCTGCAGCAAAGATCTCACTGGCAGATGCGCTCAGCTTGTTCACAAGCACAATCATTGGCCCGCTGTACATGGCGTTGCCCTCTCGATCCTTCAAAACATCAATGTCACCGTTGGCATCCTTAACCTGAACAACAGGCCCCTGATTGATAAATAACCCGCTCATTTTGATGGCCTCGTCCAGTGAGCCTCCGCCGTCCCTCCTCAAATCGACAACCAGTCCCTGAATCTGCTCCTGCTCCAGGCGTTTCAAGAGAGCCGCGACATCCCGTGTCGTACTTTTGCCGGTCCGTGATTTTTCCATGTCCTGGTAGAACGACGGCAACGTGATCCATCCCAGCTTCTGAATTGATCCGTCCGGTAAATCTTTCTCGATAATCTCAGCCTTTGCCTCCTGCTCGGTCAGCTTCACGTTGTCGCGGACCAGCTCAACCACCCTGCGTTTTGAGGGATCGGTTGCGTTAGCAGGTATAAGCTGGAGGCGAACAACTGTCCCTTTTTTGCCACGAATCATCTCGACCACCTTGTCGAGTTTCATGTCCACCGTATCGACAAACGCATCTTTGCCTTGGGCAACGGCGGCAATCCTGTCGCCGACACTCATTTTGCTGCTCATCTGCGCGGGACCTCCCGGCAAGAGCCTCTGGACTTTTGCGTACCCGTCATCGGAGCGCAATTCGGCTCCGATACCGGTCAAAGAAAGTCGCATGTTGATTTCGAAACTCTCGAGGTCGGAGCGTCCCAAATATTCTGAGTGAGGATCGTACGATTGCGCAACAGCGTTCAAAAAGACTTGATTGAGATCTTCGTCATCGCGCTCTTCGACACTTTTCAGGAGCTGATCGTATCTTCGAGCGACCACCTTGGGTCCGGGTTCAACGGCCAGTTTATTTAATTTTTCCTGGAGTAATTCTCCCTCAATTCGGTCTTTCCAAAGGGCATCGGCCTCGGCGATGTTGGCCGGCCACGGTTCTTTTCGGCGATCCAGGGCAACAGTTCTGCTGCTCTTAAACGTGTAATCTTTTTTCAAGAGCAGATGGATTTTCGCACTTCGATCTTCCACCCGAACCCTGAAAACACTGTAGATTTCCTTTGCCGGTTGCAGATCCCCTAGCAAGATGCTGTCACCGAGGGTCGCTCCGTACTTCTGGCTGAATTGGTCCACATCTTCCTGGGTGAGGAACAGCTTGTTGTAATCCAGATTCTCCAGATAGGTCTCAAGAATCCGCTTCGACATTTCGGGGTCCAGTTTCTGTCGGCTGTAATGGCCCTGCTCGAGGAGCCGGCCCACCGTGATAGCGACTTGGTGCGGGTCAGCCGAGTTTGGCTTATCCTCCCCAAAGACGGACGTTGAGTTGAATAGCAATAAAACTGCGGCTGCAGCGATACTAATAGTTTTCATTCGTCGACCAGAGTGCACTTTGACACAACGGTGGCAGAGTTGAGGTATTAAGCCAAAATCTGACTTATTCCAAACTTTGGAATCTCTATTCACTATGCTCCACTTTCAAACATTTATTGGCGGTATTTTTGATACGAATGCCTACCTCATTCAGACGCCAGAGGGAAATCTTTTAATTGATGCTCCGACCGGAGCGTCGGATTGGATCCAGGATCTGGGCATAAGACTCGACATGCTGGTGCTCACCCACGGTCATCCCGACCATTTCGATGACGCGGCTAAAATCAAGAAGGCATCCAAATGCCAAGTCGCTTTTCACAAAGATGGTATTCCTCTCATCACGAATCCGGATTTTTATAAAAATATGGGCTTCTTTTTTGAACCGGACCCTGTTCAGCCTGATTTGCTGATAGAGGAGACGTCTCAAATCGATCTTTGCGGTATGTCTTTTCGTGTTCTTCTCGTTCCTGGTCACTGTCCGGGAAGTCTCTGCTTCTACTCAGCCGACAACGAGATACTTTTCGACGGTGACGTTCTTTTCGCCGGGAGCATCGGCCGGACAGACTTCCCTGGCGGCGATCATCAATTGCTGATTCGCGGCATTCGTGAAAAAGTTCTTATTTTGCCGGACAACACTGCGGTACTGCCAGGGCACGGACCTCAAACGACCATCGGCAAAGAGCGAAATAACAATCCATTTCTTCAATGATCCGCGGATCGCAGAGTCTCGCCGATCAATTCAGTACCGACCGGATTTCGTCCTCGCTTAACTCCATCGGATGCCCGGTCCAGACAATTTTACCACCCTTATCGACCAGAAAAGCGGTTGGAATGGCCTTGATTCCAAACTGCTCGTAGATCGATCCCGGCGTGTTGATTGCCACGTTGTAATCCATTGGAATCTGTTTTTGAAATTTCTTAACGGTTGCCTCGTCCTCGTCGGTGATTCCGACAATCTGCAAACCCTGGGCTTTGTATTTGGCGTAGATCTCGTTGAGGTGCGGAATGCTTTTCCGACAAGGAGGGCACCAAGTTGCCCAAAACTCCACGAGAAGAGGTCGGCCAGTAAGTTCAGGCTGCTTCCCCATATAATTCAGGGCGAGTGTCGGAAGTTTTTCTCCCTGTTTGACGACCATCAACTGCGCGCGTGCGGGAGCAGACAGCAACCCGATCAGCAAACCCACCCAAAGAACAATAGCGATTTTTTTCATTGATAACTCCGTTATTGGATATCTTTTAAGTCATTTCGTTCATTCATGAGATCCGTTTCTCTCCAACCAACAGGCCCGGCTCGTTCGTGGGCAGGATATGAAACGGTCCCCAGATCGACGAATTGAGCTCATGGTGGCGAAGATTCAGAGAGGCAAGCTCTTGGTGAGAATAATTTGGCCTTCCGCAACCAAATTCTCTCCGACCCGAGCATCGACGGCACATTGAACGAGTCCACCGACATCAGCCAATTTGCGGGCGCTGAAAATAATCGGTTCCTCGGGTCGAACTGAACGCAAAAATTTCATGAATCGAATTGCCGCGAGGAGAAACATTTTGTCGGGCCCACCCATTGCTATCCCTGCGGTCTGAGCCATTCCTTCAATTAAGAGTACGCCGGGTACAATTGCATTCCCGGGAAAATGGCCTTCAAAGAAGGATTCACTTTTTCGAAACGTCTTCGAGCACTGGGCCAAGGAGCCTGCTTCGAGCTTGTCGACCGATTCAATGAAAATGAATGGCGGACGGTGCGGCAATCCGAGGGTAATTGGATCCATAATGAGAGAATGCAAAAGCGGATGGAGATCACGAAGGATCGATTTTACCACAGAGACTCAAAGAACACGGAGGTAAAAATTTGAATTAATTAGAGTCCTGATTCTCCGTGATCTCCGTGTCTTTGTGGTGACGCGTACTCCGCCCCCTCAGCGAACTCTGCCTATTTGCAACCCGGAGCGGGCGGGTGGAAGATCCAATGTGGCGATGGATCTTTTAGCCCACAAGTACCGAGGCGACTTCCGAATCCTGGATCAGAAGGTGCACGGGTTTCCGCTGGTCTACCTGGACAATGCAGCGTCCACCCAGCATCCGAACTGCGTGATCGACGAAATCGTCCGGTATTACCGGGAAGACCACGCCAATGTTCACCGAGGAATACATGCCCTGAGCTCTCGCGCGACAAAACTTTACGAGGACGCACGCGCCTGCGCCGCCCGTTTTTTGGGCGCGGCTTCCAGCGAAACGATCATCTTTACACGGGGGACGACCGAAGGGATCAATCTTGTCGCGAGTTCCTGGGGAAATGCGCATCTTGGACCGGGAGACATCGTCTTGATCACCGAGATGGAGCATCACGCCAATCTGGTTCCTTGGCAGATGATCACACGGCGGGCTGGTGCCTCGCTCCAATACATCCCGATCGAAGGAGATGAAGGGACAATCGACTGGTCTCTTCTGGAGCAACGGCTCAAGGACAACCCGGTTCGGCTGCTCGCCTTCACGCATATCTCGAATTCGCTCGGATGTATCAATCCGGTCAGGGAGATTTGTGCGGCAGCTCGGCGGCAAGGAGTTGTTACCCTCGTCGATGCGGCACAGAGCGCCGGCCACGCACCCATCAACGTTCAGGAACTCGGATGCGATTTTCTTGTGTTTTCGGGTCACAAATGCTGCGGCCCGACCGGCATCGGCGTCCTTTACGGCAATCCTGAACTGCTGGCCGATTTAGAGCCGTACCAATTCGGTGGAGAAATGATTTCCAGGGTCACCTATGAATCGGCCGAATGGAAGCCGGCACCGCACCGTTTCGAAGCTGGAACGCCTCATATTGCCGGCGCGATCGGACTCGCGGCGGCATTGGATTACCTGGAAAAGATCGGACGGCCCGCCATTCAAGCTTCGGACCACCACCTCGGACGGATGGCCTATGAAAAGCTTTCGACTTTACCCGGGATTCGGATCCTCGGTCCAACGACCGAACGGGCCGGTCTCGTCAGTTTTCAGCTTGGAACGATTCATGCCCACGATCTTGTGGCCTACGCCGACCAGTTCGGGGTGGCGATGAGAGGCGGGCATCACTGCAACCAGCCCTTGATGCGTAAACTCGGATTGAACGGCAGCGCGCGAGCGAGCTTCTATTTTTATAACACGGAGAGCGAGATTGACTGTCTCGTCGACGTATTGCGGGAAGCCATTCGATACTTTGGAGTCTGATGGAGATCGACGAACTGTACCAGACGATCATCCTGGATCACGCAAAGCGGCCCCGAAACTTTGGCGAACTCCCGGCGCCTGCAGCTAAAGGAGAGGGTTATAACCCTTCTTGCGGCGACGAGATTGCCGTTTTCGTAAACGAGTCCCCACCCGGGACGATTGAACAGATCAGATTTAGCGGCCAGGCCTGTGCCATCTGCATGGCTTCCACCTCGCTGATGACAACCCAGGTGAAAGGGAAAACCGTCGCGGAAGCCTTGGCACTGAAGCGAAATTTCATCGACTTTCTTACGCAAGAGACCGCACCGACGAGCGGTCTCGGCAATTTACAGGCTCTTGGTGGGGTAAAAAAATTTCCACAAAGATTGAAGTGTGCGACTCTGGGATGGCATGCACTAGAAGGGGCTTTGAAGAACCGTGCTCGATGAGCGTTGCCGCACTCTTGTAGTTACTGGCGGAAGCCGTGGGATTGGCGCAGCCGTGGCTCGGCTGGCCGGACGCAGAGGATATTCTGTCGCCGTAAATTTTCTGGGCGATGAAACAGCTGCCTGCGGCGTCGTGGAAGATATTCGGTCTGGCGGCGGTTCCGCCGTCGCGATTCGTGGTGATGTGGGCGTGGAGGCTGATATCATCCGGCTATTTCAGCAAACCGAGCGAGAACTCGGGCCGATTTGTGGACTCGTCAACAACGCCGGTGTCACAGGTGGGTTTTCGCGCGTGGAGACACTGGAAGCCGCGAACCTGGCGCATGTGTTAACAGCCAATATTGCAGGGACGATCTTGTGCGCGCGGGAAGCGATCAAGCGAATGTCGACCCGGCGCGGTGGTCACGGCGGAGTCATCGTCAATATCTCTTCTCTGGCAGCACGGACCGGTGGTGCAGGAGAGTGGGTTCATTACGCGGCAAGCAAAGGCGCCGTCGATACGTTCACCATAGGCCTTGCCCGGGAAGTTGCTTCGGAGGGAATTCGGGTAAACGCAGTCGCGCCTGGCCTTATTGCAACCGGGATTCACGCGGCGAACGGGGCACCCAATCGCCTCGAGCGGCTGAGTCCGACGATTCCGATCGGGCGGCCGGGATCACCCGCAGAAGTCGCCGAAGGCGTGCTGTGGCTGTTATCAGACGCGGCGTCTTACACCACAGGAACGATCCTCGAGATTGGCGGCGGACGGTAGGGGAACGGATCGGGGTACCGGCGTGTCGGCGTTTCGGCGAAAGCGGAAAAGCGTCGCGGTTAGCACGTTCTCAAATACGCCGAAACGCCGACACGCCGGTACCCCGATCCGTTCCTCCTACGCCGGTGCCGGACCGATGCTTAGAGGTGCTTCGGGCATCGAAGTGGGTCTGGTAACCTGGTGACGCTGGGCATGCAACTCTCGATTCACGCAGAGGAAATGCCGGAATTCCGGCGCGTTTTCTCCAACGTGAAAACCGCGCGCCTTATCAATTATCTCACGCTCTTTCTTGGTCATCCGTTCCTGCATCAATATGTACTCGGTCCAGGACGGATACAGCATTTCCACCCGGTATGTGTTCGGTCGACCGAGATCCTCATGCAGCCGCCAGCTGAATGCTCCATTTCTCAAGTTGATCAACCGGACTTCGCGCAGGACATCGAGCACGTCTCTCCCGAGCGTGTGATCGATTTCAACGTCAATCATGACCGCGACCGGGCCGTCGTGCGGCGCCGGGATATGAATCAGCTTGTGTGAAGCGCCACCCACCGGTGCTGGCTCAAAATCAAGCGAGCTTGTAAAATCGATCGACAACCTGAGTTGAATCACCAGGGTCGCCAGCTGTAGAAGACAGGCAACAACCAACGTCGGTTGCACTCCCCAGAGAGCAACCGAGGAACCCCAGACAATCCCGCCAAGAGCCATCGCACCTTGTGCAGCCATGATGATCGTCGCATTCATCCGGCCACGGGCCCAGCTTGGCATTGCGCGCTGGCCGGCAACCCAGAGCTCGGAGGCGGCCATCGTCCAAGCGGTTCCAGCGAGACCGGCGGCGACCAGGAACAGTGTCGTTTCTCGAACAGTCCCCATCAGAAAAAAGACAATGGCAACCAGGATGTTCGCGAGCACAGTGACTGTATTCGAATGAAATCTCGCTCTTGCCCACGGCAGAATGAACACCGCGCCAAGCACAGAGCCAACGCCCATGCTCGTAAAAACCAAGCCGAGATTTGAAGGGTCCAAGTGGAGTTCCTTCAGGCCGACAACTGGGACGAGAGACGGGATGATCGAAATGAAAAACGCAAACAGAAGGTTCCGCGCCAGGACAATCTGTATGCCAGGGGTGTAGAGAACGTATCGGATCGCGGTGATAAAAGATTCCAGGAAACTCTCCAACGGGAGGTTCGAAGGGGGTTTAGGATGTTTTAAGCGTTGGATCGCAAAAAAAAGCAGGAAAAAGCAGACCGAATTCATCGCGAACACGGCATTCGGGCTGATAACACGAAGAAGCACTCCGCCAAGCGCCGGCCCGATAATTCCGGAAATATTTAATTGCAGTCCGCCAAGGGTCGATGCCGAGGGCAGTTCCTCATTCGAAACGATTTCAGGCTGAATTGATGTCCATGCTGGCGAATAGAATGCAAAACCGGTTCCAATGAAAAATACAGCCGCCAGAAGGATCCACGGATTAACCAGGTGAAGCCATCCGAAAATAGCCAGCCCACCCGCCGCGATACCCAGCCATATCGTCATGACCAGCATCATTCCTTTGCGGTCGACCATGTCGGCAAGCGCACCCGCCGGCAGAGTGAAAAAGAAAAACGGCAACGAAGCCACGGTGGACATCATTGACAGAAAGAGAGGAGAATCGCTCACCCGGTTCATCGTCCATGTTGCGGCCGTGTCTTGCGCCGCCACGCAGGTGCCTGAGATCAGACTTGCAACCCACATGTTTCGAAAAACCGGGTTCCGGAGGGCAGTCCAGGTAGAGTTTGCGCTCATTGGGGGCTATTTGACATAGTTGAGTAACAGAAAATTGCGGCTCGATCCAGGAGACATTGCACATCGCATCGCTCCCCGTCCATGAAACAATCTCGATTCTCCACGTTCCTTACGGTTGTGAGCCGGCAAACTTCGCAGAAATTCCAGGCAGCCATGCTCAGACCATATGTTCCACGTCCACGCCCTCCTGCCGAACCGGACGTCCATGTCCGGCGGGCGGCCGAGAACAGGGACTGGTCCGTTTCCCGCCGAGGAGCTCCTTGTTAACCGAGATGAAATGCTTCACCACGGGTCCGTCCGGTCGAATATCGAGGCTCCACGCTTTCTCCAGATTGCTCTGTTCTTCCTTCGTAATCCGTTCGTGCTGCAGCAAGTGCTCGGACCAGGAGGCCACCAGCATCTCCAATCGGAAGAATTGGCACTCGGAGAGATCCTCATCAAGACGCCAGCTGAAGGCTCCGTTTCGCAAATGCATCAAACGGACCGCCCGCATTAGTTCCAGAAATCTCCCGCGGTTCTCCGGGTCGACTAGAAAATCGATCGTGATCGCTACCGGGCCATCGTCCGGATGTGGCGCATGAAGCATGGCATGGAAGTGAGTCGCAGGCGGAGCGGGATCGAAATTCAGCTTTCCGGTAAAATCGATCGAAAGCGGAAATGCGAGTGCCAGGCTCGACAACAACAACGCCGCGGACGCCAGCAGGGTGAAAGTCACGCCGAGGGAAGCGGCGGAGCCGCCCCAAACGAGTCCTCCCAGGGCCATGCCACCTTGCGAAAGCATAATATGAGTCGCGTTCATGCGCCCGCGAG
Organism: uncultured Verrucomicrobiae bacterium; assembly: GCA_963736745.1. Lineage (GTDB taxonomy): Bacteria > Verrucomicrobiota > Verrucomicrobiia > Chthoniobacterales > JAFAMB01 > JAFAMB01. The sequence continues at coordinate 158,141 of CAVTQD010000046.1, forward strand.
CCCAGGGCGGCATGGCCCGCTGGCCAGCCACCCACAGTTCAGAGGCGGCCATGGTCCAGGAAATGCCGGCCAAGGCCGCCACCGCCATGAACAACGGTGTCGCGCGCACCACAGCCATCAACACAAAGACGGCTGCCAGCAAAACACTGGCGAAAATTGTCAGCGCGTTGGGAGAAAATCGCGCCCGCGCCCACGGAATCACTACAATCGCGCCTAGCACCGACCCCACGCCCATGCTCGTGAACAGCAATCCGAGATTCGCGGAATTCATTAGAACTTCCTTAAGCCCGATGACCGGCAATAGCGCGGGTATCACCGAAATAAAGAGGGAAAAGAGCACGTTGCGCGCAAGCACCACCTGGATCCCAGGAGCATAGCGAACATAGCGGATTGCTCCGACAAATGACTCAAAAAAGTTCTCCAAGGGGAGTCTCGACTGCTTTCCTGTCCGCTTCCATTGTGCCACGGCACCAATGACGAGGAGGAAGCACGCGGCGTTCGCGGCGAATATCCAATTCGCGCCGAAGTGAGTCAAAATCACCGCGGCGAGGGCGGGACCAACAATTCCACAGAGGTTGAGCTGCAAACCGCCCAGGGTGACTGCCGATGGCAATTCGTCGTTCGAGACAACTTCCGGGACAAGCGCGCTCCACGCAGGGGCGCTAAAGGCGAATCCGACACCGATCAGAAAAACCGATACCAAAATGACCCATGGATTCAGCAAGCCCAGCATGCCGAGCACCGCGAGCATCCCCGCGGACAAGGCCAGCCAAAGATTCATCGTACACAAAAGTTTTTTTCGGTCGACCAGATCAGCAAGGGAGCCGGCCGGCAGAGTGAAAAAGAAGAGAGGCAGGGAGGCCACGGTCGCCATTACGGAGATCAGAAATTTCGATGACGTCAGGGTGTTCATCATCCAGGTTGCTGCTGTATCGTGAGCCGACACACAAACACCCGAAACCAAGCTTGCTATCCAGAGTCTGCGGAAGACCGGGTTTCTGAGCGAAGTCCAAAGCGAAGTATTAGTCATAGAACCGACGGAAGTTGCCTAACCCCAAAAGTTGCGTATTTCACGATAAGATCTTTAGAAATAAAGCCGGTTTTGTTTTTTGCACAAAGGCTCTTCAGATTGCCCGACCGTTCGCGGATTAGTCGTTGAATTACGGGCCGTTTACAGAAGATGTCTTGACTTGATGGAACCATCTCATATGCCGTTGCAGGAGCCCACCCGGTCCCCGGATCCTCAGACCTCGACCCCCATGGTGACTAAACTATGTCCTAAGATCATACTGGAAGGCACCCGGCTGACCGGTAAAACTGATATCGCACTCACACTAAACGAGCATCCTCGAATTGTAGGAACACGCAAATACCGTTATCATTCGCCCATTGTCTCAGCTGAATGGAGCGGCTTTACGAAGGCTCCGTGGGGAGCCAGCTTGATCAATTTCGAGGCTCAAGATGAACCGATCGTTCTGGAGACTTATCGCACTTGGGCAAAATTGTTTGAGCTCTACAAATACTATTCCTGGATTATTGATCGGTTTCACATCTCCACCCAGGCTTCGAGGCTTCTTTACGCCGGCAAACGATACGATTTCAGCTGGCTCGAAAAAAGGCTCGTCAAACTCGGATTTCGGTTGGTGTTTTGCTATCGAAAGCCTGAGTCATTCGAAGAAGCGCGCAATCGGCGATTAAAGATCTCGAGCAACCCGTCGCAATACGAGGATTTTAATATTTTCATTCGAGAACAGGAAGTAGTGCGGGAATTTGTGGATGCCTCGATGCTGCCTAAGCTGGTGGTCGACGTCACCGATAACCGTGTCGACAGAATCGTGACGCAAATTGCGAATTGGCTCGAAGCCACGGGTGGCCTCACGGCTCCGGACTAGTCCTGAAGTCAGAATCCAGAAGTTCAGGGGTTGCAGAATGTGAAGGCCTTACCGGTAAGCAAACCGTCTCGGTTTGCCTCCCTAGACTTGTCGCTTCCCGCAATCGCCTCGAGAGCCCGCGGATATTCATTCTGGATTCGCCGACTGTCGGCGTGCTGGGAGTCGATCGTCGGGCGGGGACAGTTCGGATTTTGCATGATGATGCATCCGACTCCTCGTGATGAATTAATCAATTCGGCTGTCAGTCGACTCGATTGGCGACGTTAGTATTAACGTCTGAACTCGTGAATCCCAGATTTTGCCCATGGGAACCGACCCGGAGACGATCGCCAGCATTGACCTCCCAGCCGAATAGGCGTTTAATCCAATCAGGGCAAAGATCCCATCAGGGTAGATTATGGGAGACGTCCCCCCAAGTGAAAAAAATCATTCTGCTTTTGACCTTATGGTTGATTGCGATCCCGGCGTTCGCGTGGACAGACGGCGAACTGCTGGTCTGGATGGATTCCGATCGTACTCGCACATTGGAGCCGATCGTGAAAAAATTTGAGGATCAATACGCGATCAAAGTCCATCTTGAATCGCCGCAAAATATCACAGACAGCTTTCCCACAGCGGCTCAGTCCGGGAAAGGCCCGGACATCGTCATCTGGGCGCACGATAAAGTCGGAGAATGGGCGGACGCCGGGTTAATTTCGCCCATAGAAGTAAGTAGTGAGATTCGTGAAAAATATTTTCCGCAAGCCTGGGAAGCAGTGACCCACAAGGAACGCCTCTGGGGCTTCCCGATTGGCATGGAAACGGTCACGCTGATTTACAACAAGAAGCTTCTGGACGGGGCGCCGCCAACAAGCATCTGCGACCTGGCAGCATTGAATTCGAAAATCAAGCAGAAGCACCCGGGGGCCACCTGTATTCTATGGGATTACAAGAGCGCCTACTATTCATGGGGCATATTGGCGAGCGCCGGGGCTTACATATACGGAAAAAAGGATGGCGAATACGATCTGGGCAACGTGGGCGTAGCAAATGCCGGCGCAGTGGAAGCGCTTTCGCAGATTCTCGCGCTTGTGCAATCGGGCGTACTCCCGAGAAGCGTCTCTTACAGCGCCGCCGAGGACCTCATGAGTCAAGGCAAGCTCGCGATGATGATCTCAGGGCCTTGGGCATGGGCGAACCTGATGAAAACCGGAATTGACTTTGGGGTCGCGCCGATCCCTGGCTGCGGCGAGAACCCGTCCAAACCGTTTGTCGGAGTGAGCGCCGCCTACATCAATCGGTCGAGTTCGAACCAGGATATCGCAAAAGAATTCATCGAGTCCTTCCTGATATCCGAGGAGGGCCTGAAGGCCATGAATGACGCAAAACCGATCGGGATTCCTTCGTTGATATCGCTCGCAACGCAGATGGATCAGGAGAATCCCCTCCTCAAGGAGATGAAGACCTGCATTGAACGAGGAGAGGTGATGCCTAACATCCCGGAAATGGGCCGGTTCTGGACCGCGGTTGGCTCAGCTCTTCAACTCGCAACAAATGGGCAGGCTACTGTTCAGGCCGCTCTTCAAGAGGCCGCAGACAACATGCGCAAACATTGATCCGGCAAGGATTGTGAGCGAATAACACTGTACCCGAGATCTTTTTTCAACAGATGAAAGCAATCGTTTACGACGCGCCAAGGCAATTCAAATACAAGGAAGTGCCCGAACCTGAGATTCAATCCGACGAGGTTCTGGTTCGGATCGATGCATGCGGGCTCTGCGGGACCGATCTACACATTCATGAAGGAGAATTCGCCCCGAATTTTCCTTTAATTCCAGGACATGAATTCACAGGAGACATCGTCGCTCTCGGAGGAGCTGTGAAAGATTTGCAACAACGGCAGCGGGTCGTCGGAAACAGCAACGAATCATGCGGGAAATGCTTCTATTGCTTGCGGGGAGATTTTCTGCTCTGCCTGAATTTGCAAGCCTATGGCGTCACAAAAAATGGAGGTTTCGCGCAATATCTTCGGATCAAAGCAGACCGGATATTTCCGATCAGCAAGCTTTCGTACAGAGAAGCGGTGATGGTGGAGCCGACCTCTTGCGCGGTGCATGGGATGGAGGTTCTCGCAATGAAACCTGGAAGCGACGTTCTCTTGTTCGGCGCGGGTCCGACCGGTCAGGTTCTGGGGCAATTGCTAAAACTGAACGGGGCCGGGCGATTGGTCGTCGCTGCTCCGCCCGGTCCGAAATTGGAACTGGCCGGCCGTCTGGCCGCGGATGAAATCGTTGCGATTGACCGAAAAAATCCCGATAAACACCGCAACCGATTACGCGAGTTGAATCCGACCGGATTTGACTATATCGTCGAGGCCACCGGATCCTCTTCCGTGTGTGAAGACGCGCTGCAATTTGTCCGGCGCGGCGGAACGCTGCTCGTCTATGGTGTATACCCGGAAAAGGAAACCGTCCGATTCAACCCGTTTGATCTGTTTCGCCGGGAGATAACGATTAAAGGGTCTTTCGCCCAGATTGACGCGTTTCCGCGTGCGCTGGCTTATCTCGAGAGCGGTAAGATAAAAGTCAACGAGATCGTGACCGACGAAATGCCATTGGAGGACTGGGCGAAAATTCTGGAGCACGCCTGGTCACGAAAAGGGATCAAAATCGCGGTCATCCCGCCGTCCTAATCGAGCGAGCGACGCCAGAAGAGAGGGAGCTGTCTCCCTCGAAGTAACACTTGCGGGGAGCATCGTCCGTGTTACAAGTTGCGTTCCTCCGGATCGCTCGGGTGGTGAAATGGCAGACACGTACGTTTGAGGGGCGTATGCCGAAAGGCGTGGGGGTTCAAGTCCCCCCCCGAGCAGAGACGCCCACCTGTAAGTGGTTGTTTTTGAATAACTAGCTTCTAAGACGCTTGTACCGATTCAGAATCTCGACCCCCACCGCCTGATGTCCCGATTAAAAATCCAAGTCCACTCCAGGCGACACTCTTCGAACTCGGCCATACTCCTATCGACGTCTGGATCCAAAAGATGGATATCGATGGTGATGGCGGACGATGAGAATTCGGACTTCGTGGGCAACGCCCGCGGAACAGAAAGTGTTACGGCAACCTGTCTTTTTCGTAGTTATTTAGCCTTTCGGCTTCAAACATTTCTTGAGACGCGACGGGGCCGCTGCCTGCTAAAGCTTCGTGATGCGCTGACAAATTCGGCAAATTCAGGGTCTTTGCGAGCGGCGGCTAAATCTTGGAGTTGCGACAACTGTTCACTTGAAAACGTGGAACTGACAGCCGTACCTACCGCTCGGGCTTCGGCTCGCGATGCGCTCTTCAATGTCCGGGAGGTGGTCTGGGCCGCTCAAGCGGAATGAAATTGCTGAAAGCGGACCAAATAATGGCGTTGGAGCCAACTGTGGCCATGCCTTTAGATCGGGTTCAACGCCGGCTTCGCGCGCGAACAAAAGCGCCATGCGATGCATCGCCTGCAGTGGCGATTCTCCTCGCGTCGTCTCGGTATACTGCAATTGCAGCATTCATCTGACTCCGGCTGGAAGCGGCCGTATTCCGCTCCAGACATAAGTGATCCAGCGAGCTTGTAGTTCCAGAGGTGGAAAATAGGGTCCCGTTTGTTCCCAAAGACCAAGGAAAGCAAGGCCGGCTAACTAAGTCCGGATGAAATGTAAATTTGTACAGGTCGGCATGCGAGATCCAGATCGAGGAGGTCGGAGATTGAGTGACTCAAAAATGGGATACTCAATTCAAAGCCGGTACCTAAGATGATTGCATCAAATTCTTCCCAGGTTTCGTCGCTGAACCGAACGTTCCGGCACCGGACCTCCCTGATCCAGGGCTTAACGGCAATCCGGCCTTCAGCAACCAGCGGCAGAAAATGCTGAGTCAATGCCCGTCCAACGGTTAAAAATTTACCGGCCGGTCTGAACGCGCCAAATTGCTCCGGATTGCCAAACACTCGAAGGATGTAGTCCTGCATTTTTTTGCCGAGGAGTTCCCGTGGTGTCACCTCGGCGTTGAGCGCGGCGAAACGGGTAAACGCTAATACGTCGCTTGGTACCCCGGCCACAAGCTTTTGCATGACGTAGCGTTGGCCGCGATAGGTTGATACGACGCGCGAACCGCCAAGCATTGCAAGGTCACTTGCGATTTCGAGCGCGCTAATGGCGCAACCAATCACGAGCACGCGCTTGCCGCGGAAGCTCTCCGGATCCTTATATCCAAAACTGTGGAGCACGCCAAGCTGACCGCAAAACGAATCGAGCCCAGGCAGTGGCGGAATCACGGGTTTGTTAAAGCGCCCGGAGGCGACAACGACATACGGAAAAATTTCGCTCCTTCTCTTCTGTGCCGTTCGACCGCACTAGCCATCCAACTCCTTGCGGGATTGCGCTCGATTAACTCGACGCGGGTACCAAGACGGACCTGTGAAAGGAGGTCAAATCTCCGTGCATAACGCTTCAAATACTCAAGGATCTCCCGTTGGATGGAAAAATCGGAGCCCCGGTTCTGAGGCGAGATCGCTGAAGCAGGTTAGCCACCGGCTCGTGTTGGTCACCATCGAAGGCCAGACGCCACTGTGAGGCGAGCGAACGTTCCACTGACCCCCGATATCGTGGTCTTGCTCGAAGACCACCGGCGCGAACCCGTGATCTTTAGGTATCTTGCTGCCACTAAACCACCAGGACCGCTTCCAATGATAGCAACCCGGCGTCGTGAAACTTGTTGGCCAGCCGACTCCTCACAAGATGCGACTTGGTTCATAGCATTTTTTATGGAGCCGTAATGGTCGGAAGCCGTTGGCCTCCGGTGAGCAGCGGCAGGTCCCGCTTACCGGTCAGTGCGTCGGACATGGAGTATAGAGAGCCGCGTAGTCAGATTGAAAGGCCTTTTCGGAGCAGGAAGCCGTTTGGCCTCCTTGTGTTCTGAGAATAAAAGGGTGACTACACCAAAAGCGATGGATTGCTTAGCCTGGAAGAACCACCAATTTCGATCCAAACACGAGAATAACATGTTCTGAGCTTTGGTGTTCGGCTTTGCCCTCGCAGAAAAGATTTGGTTGGGCGATCGATGATTTTTTTTTGCGGCGATAACGATGGAACTGGGAGCCAGTTTCTTTTCGTTTGTCAGGTAGACTTGGTAAGAGCGAATCTCCTCAGGACCCAGTAATTCGGGTGACTTACCAAAGTGGCGTGCAAACAGTGAGACCTGCTGCACGTAAGAGTCATGGGTATGCGGTGAGAGATTCCTCACCTGCATATCCTCGATCATGCGTCGTCGAAGAGGTGTCATGGAAAGCTCCTTTTCGAGACGGAATTTGCCGCAAACGGCCCTCCCTTGCGCTCGCAGCGGCGCCTAGGCAAGGCAGCGACTGAAGTCGGACGAGATCGCTACGCTCTCACCGATTACCTCTCAAAGAACGTGTCACGCGAATACCGCGTAGAGGTTTAGTCCAATACCGATTATGGGAACTGTCGCGGCTACAACGCAATACGCACCTTGTTTCGCGCAAGGGTTGCCCTAGGCTTGGATCTGTCCTAGTGACGGCCGCAACGACGGTGGGGTAGATTGAATGCCTTGGATACCGGAGGAGTCAGCCACGTCGAGACTGAAACCTGCTTGCGATTTTGTATTTCCTACATTGATTCGTGTTTCGTGAATGTGGCTGAACATTGACCCGAACGTCAATTGAACCTTTCCTAAAGAGGTGTCATATGCTCTTCACCGAACACACTGTCAAAACACGGAGGCATACCACTTCTATCTGGCAGCAGGGCCGGAAAATGGACCGCTCGTCATCTTCGTGCACGGCTGGCCTGAGTTATCGATTAGCTGGCGGAATCAACTTTCCGCACTGGCGGCGCTAGGGTTTCGTGCCATCGCTCCAGACGTGCGCGGTTATGGACGTTCCTCAGTTTACCCCGAACATAGCGATTATGCTCACCACTGATGACTTCGGCGTAGACCTTTACGCAACCAGCCTGCGACGGCAATGTAGCGGACCTCCGGGAACAAACGATTCCGGGAGTCGACAGAAGAACACACCCTGCCTTCCGGTCGTAAAATGTCAGCCGTCCAAATGAGGCAAACTTTGTGAACATTTCCGGCATCGCCCGGGAGACTGCCGACACCCGTCTCTGGAGACACGAGATCGTTAGCCGTTATGCGGCAAGATGAGATTCATTTCAGACAACCGGTGGTTAGCATGCCTGGACCGCTTTCACTAAAAGAAATCATGCCAGACCCGACGCAGTTGAATTTCTGTATGACTTCGGTTCTGGCGCAATCGCAAGACAAACTTGGAGCTTAAGCAATGAAAACCCTTAAAGCATTCAGCGCCTTCTATCTGGCGCTCGGGATAGCATCATCTTTCGTTGTCGTCCGACAAGCAGCCGCGCTGACATTTGAAAAGAAGAGCCCCGTAAAGATCGGTTATTCCGTCTACGACATGCAGCAACCCTATTGGCAAGCCTACGCGAAGGGCATCTCCGATGCCGCGACGGCAGCCGGATATGGTTTTGTATTATCAGATCAAAAGAGCAGCCAACAGGCAGAGGTTTCCGGCAGTATAGACCTCATTAATCAAGGGATTAGCGCCTTAATTGTTTCCCCGGTCCAGCCACCGGCGCTGCCCGCGGTCATTGAGAAGGCTCATCAGGCGCACATACCCGTCATCATTGGCGATGTCGGGGTTGCGGGCAACTACGATGTCTTCGTGTTATCGGCCAACGAAGAAGGCGGGCGGCTTGCGGCGCAGTACATGGTTAAGAGCTTGCAAAGCAAGCCTGGAACGAAGGAGGTTTTAGTCATCGAGCTGCATCCGGGTTCGGCTGTAGGCGATGTTCGGGTTAAAGGCTTCATCGAGGAGATCAAAAAGTCTGCCGATTTCAAGGTTGTAGCGTCACTTAATGGCAACGACACCGTGCAAGGGGGGTATCAGGTTACGCAAAACACCTTATCAGCAAACCCGGAGTTGGCCGGAATCTACGCAGCCAACGATCCGGAAGCGGAAGGCGCAGTCCAGGCACTGAAAGCGGCGGGAAAGAGCGGCGTCAAGGATGTGCTTGTGGTTGGTTTCAATGGAGATCCCCCGGCGTTGGAACTCATCAAGAGCGAAGACATGGCTGCGACGATCCGGCAGGACCCTTACGGACAAGGCAAGAAGGCGGTCGAACTTGCCACCAAGCTCATGAACAACCAAGAGATCGAGTATTCAGATCCGGCCACGAAATCGGTGTTTTTCCCAGTAACAGTGATCGATAAGGAGAACGTCGACGAGTTCTCGAAGGCAAAATGAACGGTAGCTGCCCCTGAGAGGCTGCTATGGATCCGATCCTGAAACTCGCCGGAATCTCGAAGCAATTTCCGGGTGTCAGAGCGTTGGATAGCGTCGATTTTGTCCTATATCCCGGCGAGGTCCACGCGCTCATGGGAGAGAACGGAGCGGGCAAGAGCACCTTGATCAATATTATCAGCGGGCTCTTGCCGCCTTCATCCGGAAAGATCTACTTGTCAGGACGTGAGGTGTCCTTTGGGAAATCGTCCGAGGCACAGAAAGCGGGTATCAGCACCATCAGCCAAGAGTTTAACCTCGTACCAGGGCTTACGGTAGCCGAGAATATCTTCTTGGGCCGTGAGCCCACGGGCAGGAGCGGTCTGCTTAACTGGCCCGAGATTAAGCGACGTGCGGGACAGATTCTGAGCGAGCTCGGGTTCAAGGTCCCCGAAAACCGGCGGGTCGAATACTTGAGCGTTGGAGACCGGCAGCTTGTTGAAATCGCGAAGGCACTTTCTTTGGAGTTTCGCATCATCATGATGGATGAGCCGACTGCGGCCCTCAGCGCAACGGAAGCGGGACGCCTGTTCGAGATTGTTCGCAAGCTAAAGCTGCGCAACATAGCCGTCCTCTACGTTTCTCATCGCCTGGGCGAGGTCTTCCGGATCGCCGACAGGGTGACCGTTTTGCGGGATGGTAAAACGGTGGATACTCGCCCGCTGGCCGAAGTATCCGAAGACGATGTTGTAACCATGATGCTTGGCCGGGCCCTAAAGAGGGAAGCTGCGGTTCACACGGCGCCTGCCCCAGCCGAGAAGCCTGCGCTGGCAGTCACTGAACTTGGCGTGAGCGGTTTTCTTTCAAACGTTTCGTTTTCTATTCGTTTTGGGGAAGTCATGGGCTGCGCCGGGCTGGTTGGCTCTGGCCGCTATGAGCTGACGCAAGCCCTCTTTGGCCTGTTACCGATCTCGCATGGTCACATTGAAGTGAACGGTAAGGCCGCATCGCTTCGCAGCCCGATCGAGGCTATCCGACGCGGTATCTACATGCTGCCGGAAGACCGGAAAGTCGAGGGTATCCTTCCTGACCTCACGGTTCTCGAGAACGTGGTTATTAGTGCTAGAGACACAGGTCCGGCGACATCGCGGTTTCTTATCAGCGCAGCCGACGAAGGAAAGCAGTATGAAAGCGTGCGGGCCTCGCTGGATATCCGAGCGACGTCCCCTGCGCAAGGCATCACAAAATTGAGTGGCGGTAATCAGCAGAAGGTAATGATTGGGCGCGCACTAGTTAGTAACTCGCGTATCCTTCTCCTGAATGAGCCTACGCGAGGCGTGGACATCAAAACGAAGCTCGAGATCCACTCGGCTATTCGCAGGCTGGCCGGCCAGGGCTACGCCGTTATGGTCAGTTCTTCTGACGTTCCGGAATTGGTTAGCGTGAGTGATCGTTGTCTAGTCCTTAGCGCTGGCCGAACCGCTGGGCTGTTAAGCAAAGAGCAAATCAGCGAAGACAACATTACAGCCCTGGCGATCGGCACACGTATATCGAAGAATCTGAATGACTAATCATGACAGCGAAGAAGGCGGGCAAGCGGTCCCTAGGCTGGACGCGCTCGCCCACTTCATGGGAGTGTTTGAAAGCCTTGGAGTTCTGGTCTTACTGGTTGCCCTCGTCTGTGCAGCCTCGATCATCGCTCCAGGATTCTCCACCTACACGAATATAACCAACACCATCATCATGGCATCAATCACCGCGGCGGCTGGGCTAGGGATGACATTTGCCATCGCGGTAGGTGGATTCGATCTCTCCGTCGGATCCGTCCAGGCGTTGACTGCGATTGTAGCCGCGAGTTTGCTTGCGGTTGCCAGTGTGCCCATAGCCATCATTGCCGCGCTGTTGACGGGCCTCGTGCTGGGGCTCTTGAACGGCGTAATTATAACTAAGCTCAAGATACCGGCATTCGTGGTGACGTTCGGGATGATGAGCATCGTAAGGGGCGTCGCACTACTTGTTACTCAAGGTCAGTCTGTGATGATTACGAAACATCCCGACTTCGCGACTCTGAATAACGGCAAGGTCCTCGGAGTACCAGTGCCATTCATCATTGTTCTAATCGTTCTCGCCGCACTCTATCTCATCCTCCATCATACGCCTTTCGGCCGTCACACCTGTGCAATTGGAGGCAATCGCGCAGCTGCAATTGCGTCGGGAATTAACGTCGATCGTGTCACGATTCTGGTCTTTGGACTCGTTGGTGTAACGGCCGCCATTTCAGGCGTAATGCTTAGTTCGCAGCTCATGATCGTGGACGGAACGCTCGGTACCGGATTAGAGCTCCAGGCGATAGCGATCAGCGTCTTAGGCGGTACCAGTCTCTCTGGAGGAAACGGGAATCTGGTCGGAACGTTATTGGCAGCGCTGCTCCTGGCGACGATTGCCAGTGCGCTGAATATTCTGAAAGTCGCTGCGTTTTACCAATATCTCTTTGTCGGTGTGCTGCTGATCTTCGCCCTCTCAATTGACACAGTCCGACGGATCATTCTCGCGAAGGTGATGCTCAGGCGCATCTAGAAACCCACATTGAAGCGTGAACGAGACCAGAACTAACCTACGGAAGAGCGCAGGGCTCCCAGACGTCAATGTCCTCGATTTTCTGACGAAATACTTCATTCAGTCGCTGCTGGTCGTTGCCGCCCTCGGGCTCGGTGCGGTTAACCCCTATTTCCGAACCGCTACAAATGCGGAGAACGTTTTGCTGCAGGCTTCCTTCTCTGGGATCGGCGCCGCCGGTATGACGCTGTTGATCGTCTCGGGTGCTTTCGATCTCTCCGTAGCGGGCTTGCTGGGCTTGTGCGGCGTCATTCTCGCAAAGCTGGCACCGGATATCGGGGTAACCTTGGCAATCGCCGCTGCTCTCGTGACCGGCTTTGTCCTCGGCTTGGTGAATGGCGTTGTCGTGACGAAACTGCAAATTCCTCCTTTCATCGCGACGCTGGGAATGATGAACATTTATGTGGCGCTCGCCTTTATTGCGAGCGCCGGCCAGGTCATTCCCGCCTCAGATGTAACATTTCAATTCCTTGGTACTGGCACATTGTTTGGCGTTTTGCCCGTGCCGTTTGTTGTAATGATTCTGATTTACGTAATTTGCCGAGGTATTCTCAGCCGGACAAAACTTGGACGTTATCTTCGAGCAGTTGGAAGTAACGAAATAGCGGCTCGCACGGCGGGCATTCCGGTGGATAGAGTCCGCATAATTGCTTTTGGAATCGTCGGCGGCTGCACCGCGCTGGCCGCCACATTTCTTACGGCAGAACTCTCATCGGCGAACGCGATCATGGCGACCGGCTATGAGCTGACTGTTATTGCGATCGTGGTAATTGGCGGCACAAGCCTCAAAGGAGGAAAGGGCACGCTGTTTGGGTCGTTCGCAGGGGCATTGTTTTTCGCCATGATCAGCAATGCACTGAATATTTTCGGTGTCGGTGCTTATTGGCAATACGTAGTAACTGGTCTTTTTCTGATCAGCGCGCTGGCCGTGCAAGCGCTGCGAAGCTCGTTTCAAACTGCAGAATGAACTCTCGAGGGGCTCAGTGGCGAATGTCTGGAGTGTATGACTCCTGCGGCGCGACCGCCATGCCCCGGGAGCCGCGCCCGGTGAAACTAGGCATTAGTGGACAAGTCTGCGTGGTCCTCCAAGCAACATCACACGCCAAAGATAACGATTTCTTAACAATCCCACAGAAGCGCAAACTATTATGAAATCTGTTACTGCATTGCGAACCGTTAATACAAGCGTGAAATCGCTTGCAGAGTCGGCCCTGGAGCAAAGCGGGGGTCTGTTGCGGCTTGCCCCGTGCTGGGTCCCACGTACTTTCGTACAACCGGGTAATCGGCTTAAACTTCATCCCGCCGACCTGTACGCATATGGACTGGATCGTGGAGGTATCGATGAGCGCTGGTTTGCTTCGACAACCCCAGCAGCCAACGAGAATAGAACGCCTGATGAAGGGTTGAGCTACTGTGTCGTTGAAGACACGCGCTTCACCTTGGCTGACGCCGTCAGAGAATGCGGCGCTGAAATTGTTGGCCGGCTCATCTGGAGTAAATATCAGCGCTGGCCGGTCTTCGCAAAGTTCTTCGATAACATGGGACCCATTCCACACCATATGCATCAGTCGCACGAACATGCGAAGCTTGTTGGGCAGGAGGGAAAGCCCGAAGGGTATTACTTTCCACGGCAACACAACACGGTGGTCAATAATTTCCCGTACACGTTTTTGGGCCTGGAGCCCGGAACCACTAGGGATCAAGTAAAGCATTGTCTTGAGAAGTGGAATAAGGGCGATAACGGCATTTTGGACCTGTCCAAAGCCTACCGGCTTAAACTCGCTTCAGGCTGGCTGATCGGCACCGGCATACTCCATGCTCCGGGATCGCTGTGCACCTTCGAGCCGCAGTGGGGTTCCGACGTATTATCCATGTTCCAGTCGCTGGTGGAGGGCCGGGAAGTGCCGCGGGCATTCCTCGTCAAGGATATCCCGCCGGACAAACATTGGGATCTCGATTTTATCGTCGGCGAGTTGGATTGGGAGGCAAACGTTGATTCGGATTTTAAGGAGCACCATTACCTTGAACCAGTACCGGTTATTGACACGCAGGCTGAAGGCTACATGGACCGGTGGATTGTCTACGGCAGGATTGATGGGCAGCAGTACTTCACCGCAAAGGAGCTTACGATCGGGCCGGGAGTCAAATGCACTGTCAGAGATAATGGTGCTTACGGCCTTATCGTGGTTCAGGGCAGCGGTAAGATGAATAATCTCAGGTTAGATTGCCCCAAGCTGATCCGTTTTGGCGAGATGACCGATGATGAAGTCTTCTGCAGCGAGGCTGCCGCGCGGAGCGGGGTCGTTTTCGAAAACACCGGAGAAACCGAGGATCTCGTCATGCTTCGTTATTTTGGTCCCGAAGTAAACCCTGATGCTCCACAAGTTGGCGCCCATAGGCGTCTGTAATCGCTGTCCGACCCTGCCCAGGTCCGAACGCGCCGAGAGCCCACGGGAGGTCGCACTTCGTTTTTTGTGGGCGCATGCTGGCAGCAACTCAGGGGCAATTCTGGACAACATGCGGTGAGTACTTGCCGGAAAAGATCCTATCAGCAGGTGATGCCCCTCCCCGAATCACCGTGGGAGAGGAGGACGGTGAATGTTGCCAGGATCCTCGAGGACAGTAGCTCAAATAAATTGGTATCCCTAGAAGGCAATGTTTCAGAAATTATTTGTATTGGTCGCGACGCTCGTCGCGCTAACCCCCTTGCCCACGCTGCCGATAGAAACGTTAAGATCGGCTTTATCAGCGCTTTCACGGACGTATTTTCTTCTTTCGGTCAACAGCAGAAAGAGGGCGCCGTCCTCGCGCTCGAAGAGGCAAATTACACGGCCGGCGGAGACTAGATCAGTGCGATCCAGGAATCTCACCGGCCAGTCGATTTGGATCTTCTTGAGCTGTTCAGTGACCGTCGGACCCAAGAAGTCCAGGCCGACTGAGCCGTAATGCAGGAGGTGGTCTCACTTTGAGGATCGTGTTGTCTCTGCCCGGAACTCGCCATTTATGAAAAGGATGGCTTTTCCGCCAAGCTCCGCTGCGTTGGCCACATGCGGCGGCACCGTCTCCAGCGTATCGGTCTTCACAGTCGTAATCCAGCGTCCCAAGGGCCAGCAACCAACGCCCGGGGGAATTTATCGGCGAAGGTACGCGGCCAATGTTTGGCGGCCCCCAGGGCGACCGGCCCCGGACCCGCAAACAAATCATGCCCTGACTCAAAACCGCGTTATTCTGGGATTTTTCAGATCCCCGCGGAAAGGCAGACGGCGATCAAAACACATAGAAAATTTGTATGTCGAGCCGCCACAAAATACCAAACTTTTGTTTCCGCCCACTACCACAGGTTTCTACCCTGATAGAAATCTCCCAGGGAAACACCGTGGAAAATAGCGGAAAATAGAACCCTGAAAGAGGGTTCAAGTCCCCCCCCGAGCAGAGATGCCCGCATTTAAGTGGTTGTTTTTGAAGTACTTACGTTCTAAGACGCTTGGAAAGATTCAGAATTTCGACCCCCACCGCCTGATGTCCCGACTAAAATCCAAGACCACTCCAGGCGACGTTCTTCGAACTCGGCCATACTCCTATTGACGTCTGAATTCAAGGGAACATGCCTCTGAGCAAAGAACCAGTCGAATTCGAATTGGTGGTAAAGTTCACAAGCCAGCCAACAGCCACCCCACAGACAAAGGTGACGAAAGTTTCATCTCATCAACCCGGATGCGAACGATGGGTTGGTTGTCTCGCTTAATTTGGTACTCCGCGGTCACCAGTGCCACGGTGCGAGCTACATTTTCGCCCTGATGGAAAATCTCGATGCTTCGACTGCTTTGATAGCCGGAGCGGCGGGAAGCAAATTTCAGCCGGGCAGGTGCGCCGGCTCGAAAGAGATCGCCGGCCTAACTGCGCTGCCTAAAGATTTGCTGGAAGCAGCCAGTATCGACGGAGCAACCTATTGGGGAACTCCGCTTCGCCTCTCTCCAGGCCTTCTCCGCCTCCAGTAAGTAACTCCTCGGAAAGGACAATCCTCGTCCGTTCCCCGAGCTATCGGCGCAATTTAATTGAGCATCACTGGCTCACTTTCGGTGAGCGGCATCGGTCAGAGCGTCGGGTGCTGGACCGAAAAGCCCTGTGATCAGCCGGATGATTGCTAAGGAGCGGATCGACCGCAACTCCTAGGCAAAAGCGCGGGACGCAAAATCTCAAATCAAACTCGGGGGCCGGACGCCAAAGCCGGCGGGTCCACGAACAACACAAAAAAACATCCGAGTTAGCGACCGAATTAAGGTGTCATCCATTTAGCTCGTTCCTTTGCCCGCGCAATGTCTTTTAGGACGGGTTTTTTCACCGACAATTCCGCGTCTGATAAATCGCCAGAGTGATACCCGCTCACGAATCAGCGAGTTCGCAACCACGACTGCTGCGATGATTGCGAAAAACAAAATTATTACCGCATTTAAATCCATTGCTATCATAATTCATTTGCCTTTTCTAGGAATTATAACGCCTCCGTCGGAACGCGACGATTGGGAGAAAGACGTGATCAGAATAGGAACTTTCCCTAGTTCGATCTGGCTAGCTTAAGACCTTGCCCGCCAAAGATCGTTGACCCCCGCCACCGTCTCACGAGCGTAATAGAACGCCCAGCGCTCCACTAACCGCGCCCCGGCCTGGGCCGTTGGAACGAACACGACCGGGAGGATAACGCCTGCGCTCAGGGGCGCCCGCGATAGCGGCATCCCTTGGAGCGCGTTGTTAGCGCGCACAGTTTGTAGACAGCATATTCACGTCGCGTCTGTAGCCATCTTGGCGCGCCGGGTCAAATTCTTTCGCGCTTGGCTCGGCCTGGCTAAGCGAGCCAAGCGGAATATCTCCGGCTGGAACATAGGTGCTCATCACAACGCCGCCAGTTGTTGAAACCTTCGAAGCCACCAGTCGCAGTGCACATGGCCTTGCACCATTTTCAAACAATCGCTTTCCACGGCCAAGAACTACCGGGTACGTCCATACGTTGTATTCGTCAATGACCGATGCGGCTTGTAGCGTCTGAATCAGATTGCCGCTGCCAATGATTTGAAGGTCGTGTCCGGGCCGAACCTTGAGCGCGGTTATGGCTGGAACGATGTCCCCGCCAAGTACCGACGAATTGTTCCATTGCAATGACTTCAAAGTGCGGGACGCCACATGCTTTTTTGCCGCATTGAGCGTCCTCGCAATCGGATCATCCTCTGATTGGTAAGGCCAATATGCCTCGAAAATTTCGTAGGTTTTGCGACCCAGTACAAGCTCTCGATCTTTACCATCGAAACCTGCCGCAGAAAGATCCATCCCTGCGTCCCCGAAAGCGAACAACCAACCACCTAACGTGAAATTTCCGGTTGGATCTTCGGCCGGTCCTCCTGGTGCCTGCATGACACCATCCAGTGATGTAAATGTGGACGCAATGAGTTTCCTCATATTTTGCATCTCGGCGAAGCGACGGCTAGGGTGGCCCGGCGAGGCCGATAAGATGACCCTCGGGATCTGTGAAGTGGGCGACCACAAGATTAGCCCCAGGGTTCTTTTCCGGGCCCATCCGGCGCGTTCCACCGAGGCTCTCGGCCCTATGGAGCGCGGCCTCCACGTCTGGAACCCCGACGTAAAAGATCACGTGGCTATCGTAGCCCAAACCACCCCCGACCCCGCCCGGGATCCCGGTCCCATCGCTGGTGGTGTTTCGGTTCACAAACCCGTAGTTTCCGGACTGGGAGACCGCCTCCGCCACCGGGGCGTTGGTGTCGAACTCCCATCCGAACAGCTCGCTGTAGTAGCTCCGGAGTTTCTTCGGATCCTTCCCGATGATCTCGAAATGCACAATTGGTTGTCCTGTGGAGTGAGCTTTCGCATCTTTGGCTTTCATGATGGATTTGAGTTGAAGAATTGTTCTCCTTCACTGATACGACGATCCAGTCGGGCAAGTTCAGGACATTCTTCGCCGAACTTCAGGCACCATCACCGTTAGCCCTGCGCAGTGGGAAGGACAATAATCTCATTCACATCAACGTTAGCAGCCTGGCGGCTCTTTCGAGTCGTCGGCATACGGTGACACTATATGCCTTCGTCCGATGCCCAACAATCATTCTGGTTGTCGTCCGTGCAATAGCTGTGCCTCCGCCACCGTTAATTCGGGATGGTGAAGGTGGCGTGTTGAAGCATCCCCATGCTGTCCGTCAGGCGCAGCAAGTGATCGTCTCTGGCGTCTGGCAAATCGCCATATCGGCGGTCGAGCGTCTGCGCCTCTAGGGCGCCCCGTGCCGGATACCGGTGGCGCTGGCGTGCCCGCTGGCACGACCGGCGTTGAATCCCCAATCGGGGCCGATCTAGTCGGCATTGTCGAAAATCTGCTGATGCTTGGCGAAGAGATGAGCGAATGGGATTCTCCACATCCTCGTGAAAATGCAAAGAATTATCAAAACACATAGAAACTTTGTACTTAGATCGACCACAATTTGCCACACTTTTGCTTCCGCGCACTTCCACAGGTCTCTACCCTGATGGAAATCCTCCAGGTAACACCCTGGAAAATAGCGGAAAAGAGAACCCTAAAATGGGGTTCAAGTCCCCTCCCAAGCAGAGATTCCCACCTTTAGAAGCAAATCGCCGTTACCGAACTCGGCCCATCCAATCGCCTGTGTTCAGAGGAACACATTGCTAGTCAAGCGCGAAGGCTCTGCTTTCCACCCCTATACCTTGACCTTTTTTATAAGTTCAAGCTGCTTCGGAGTAAACCCGCCGCTCACTTTCACCAAGACGCCTCATGAATAACAATATCCCGCTGATTCTGACTACGGCCGTGACGATTTCGACGATTATTTACACGTTTTACTCCATTCAATTGTGGCGAACGACTCAGGCTGCAGCCGAGATTTCCCGGCAAGCCGCTCTCGGCAATCTCTGGACCGAACTGAACCGTTATCTAGAAATCTTACGGCAGCAGGACGCTCCCGAAACGGCTCTTATACAGAAGCTGTCGGACCTGTTTTTGGAGTTCATGATCGCCAACCTGCTGACTAGCGCCGTAGAAAAAAACGACCCGAACTTCGAAGAATTTCGGCAAAAGGTTTCGGCCTTAGTGTCGGAAAACGAAGCTCATGCATCGAAAATCCCGTGGGTCGCACGAATTGTCGAGCCGAAGAGACACTGATCTCGTTGTCCGTCGCAACTAGCTTACCGATTCGTGAAACCGATCCCATCAAAATCATGGGGTAATTTCTCTTCAATCGATTGGCCTGCTCGAATTCCGCCTGCGCCTTTTGGACTTCTGGATCAAACGAAAGTCGTTCCAGTAAAATTGCCGTCGCTTGGTCGGCCGCCTGTTCTTGTTTCTCGCCGGCGACCGAATACGATTGTCCGCGGCATGCCGATCGTCACAAGATTGAGCCTATTTGCCTGGTTCTGCCTTGCGCCTGCCGCGATCGCTTTAATCGTGGCGGTCTATTTGAAAAAGTCTTGACCTGTACTCCGCTAAACCGAAAGAGGAAGTCTCACAGCGGCGGCAATCAAAAGGCCATGGAAGGCGCACAGCAGAACAAAGGCCGCCGTAAAAGCGCTGAGCATCGCATCGTGGCTGGGCGCAGATCCTAATCTCCATCCCAGAAAGGTTGCACAGATCGTCGTCAGAGTGGGTCCGCCGATATGCATGCATCACGATGTTCAAAGTCGTGGTGGCCATCGGCAGGTCTTCCCGCTTTACAGAGGAGTACGCAGCGGAGACGGAAGGAACGCTGACAGCGCTCATGCCCACACCTCGGACGAAGAGGGCGCAAGCGAGTATCATGATCACAAACCCATGGTTAGCCATATAAATAAAGGGCAACGTACCAACCAGCGGGCGCATCTCCGATTTGTTAAAATTTCTAGTTCCAAAGGTAGGCGAAAGTTTTGTTTTGGGTCATAACGTCGAGAGCCAGGAGGTTGCGCAGGCCAGGCCTCGTCCAGAACTGGCCGGTGCGCTTGAAACGATCTTGGAACTGGCTGCATTGTGACTCCACTGCACCGGATCCGATCGGAGCGCCACGCTCAGCCACAGCTTGGTAATCAAGATGATCACGGTGATTGAGGAAGTATTGGATCTGACGTTGGAGCTGAGGGTCGGCTGAGTCATCGTGCGCCGAGTCATCTTGAAGAGATGTCTTTGGGAGTATTTCTTCGAGGCGCGTGATGACGCGCGAACTTTCACCGTGACGCAACTGGTGTAGCAGCGGTTCGACAAAGACGCGTGCGGCCTCAGCATCATTGGCGTAGAGATAATGGGCCAGTTCCCATAGACGCTGGCTGGCGTGATAAAAGTCCAGCGTCTGGGTTGTGCCGCTAAAACGATCTTCGATCAAGGACCACAGCCAGACGGCCCCATCGACGACGACGAAGACTTCCTGAGCCCGAGCCATACCGCAACGCAGCGCCTCCTTTTGCACGGTAGCCCCGAACTCCAGCACATCGGTGCCAGGCGGACAGGCGACGACTTTCTTTTGTGTCAACACTCCCCGGCCCGAGGCTGTCTCTGCCCGATGATCGAGCCGGTAAATAACCCCGGATTTGACTTCATGCCATGCGACGCGTTCGGCATCTTGGCAATCCGGTGGTGCGGCCCATTGCGGCCCGCGTTCACGTACCATCCAACCATCGAGCATGATCACAAGCGAAAAGGGCGCTTCGTTCTTGGGCGCTCCTGTAGGTGCGGGCATCACCTGCTGGTGTACCTGCAAGCCGATGCTCTGCACCTGACTATGGACCAAGTCATCACTGATCGTAGTACCCCAGCAGCTAGCCAACAGTGCGGCTTTCTGGTAGGAACCGGTTTGGGTCGCGGTGTAACAGAGCCTCTCCTGTAGTTGCGGGCTGACACGCTCATAAGGAGTCAACTCCCACTGTTCGCGTGCCGGAGAAAGCCACCGCTGCATGAGGCTCGAAAAACCGTAGGCAGCTCGCACGGTCACTGTCCCCACACAGGTCATCAGTGAGAACTCACGCAGGCGCACATATTTCAATACCAGACCGCTCTGCGGACAGACCGCCTCGATTTGATCCGCCTGCGCTTGGAGCCGCTCCTCCAACCGCTGACGGGTCCACTCGCGGCCTTCGGCTAGCGTTTGGGCTTCAACTTCGAGCAGGACTTTCATCTAGAGCCGGTAGAGATAAACTGCTTTGGGCGGCACGCTCAGAGTCCGGTCGCGGTCGTAGCGGCTGCGACCGCGCGTTTGGCCAACACAACGCCAGTTGGCGGCCTGATAACAGGTGCCGCGAAAACGTCCCACCTCCACAAAGCTCTCCAGCCAATCCAAGCCGTGTCCGTATTTTTGTTGCCAGTCCGCATTGATTCGCCGCGCCACCAAAGCCAGCAGATGACTGGCTAGATGCGGTACCCGCACGTGCGGCAAAATCAAAAACCGACTGTTGTTGGCTATCCGGTGAAGTCCAATCAGACGCTCCGATTCGCTCCAGTCCAAGTGCCGATCGCGCGGCGCGCAGCGCCAAGCCGCAGCCCCAAAGAGCAGCACAGCCAAATCCCGCCCTGAGCTATCACGTGCCAGATACCCGATGTTTTGCCCCACTACGTGCCATCCCAAATAGTGGTAGCGATCTAAGTAAAATGCCACTCGCCGCGCCGGGTCGCTGCCGGCTTCCACCCAATCGAGCTGTACAGGCCGTACTTGCTCCAACTCCGCGCAGAGTGGCTCCGGTGTGTGCTCAAAATCCGCCTTCACCCACCCAACCGTTTGCGGCCCACTCCTTTTGTATTCTCGCACAGGCGGCAGTTCGATCAGTTCGCGCTCGGCTAGCTTGAGCAGAAAACTGCGTGCCGCAAAATCCTTCAGCCGCCCCATGCCGTTGCGCCAATCCCACAACACGCATAGCTCCCGTGCCAAGCGCTTCCGACTCCAATCCCTATGCGCCCCTATCCACCCACGCAACCATTCTAGTGCTTCTTGCGATATCGTTCGTCCCTGACAGATCACCGGCCACAACATGCAGCTCTTTCTTCCATGAAAAAGAAAAGTAGGCCAGCAAAAATTTTAACAAATCGGAGATGCGCCCCCAACCAGCGCCAACGATGCTCCTCCGGCCGCTACCTTGCGGTTGCCGAACCATTTCACCCATGTTCCGACGAATGGGTAGCCGCACAACATCCCAAGTCCAAGCGGAGCCAGCAGCAGACCGGTCGCGCTCGGAGAACGTCCTCCAACGCGAATGAGGAAGATTGGAATCAGCATCTGGCCGGCGCATGAGATTCCATTCGCCATGAATTGGGTGACGGCGGCGGCCGAAAAGACTTTGGCTTTGAACAGTCTCAGGTCAATCGTATCCGTGTGGCTAACCGCACCTAGTCAATCGGGAGGTTTTTATGGTGGACTTCCCACATGAAAAACCAAGAAGTTGGAGCTCGGAAACGACGAAGCAGCGAGGAAGTCAAGCGACTGGTAGTTGAATTCGAAGCGAGCGGGTTGCGTCGGGATGAATTTTGTCGGACTCGAGGTATGGCGCTGAGCACTTTGCGGCGGCATCTGAAAAAGCACAGCTCAGGCGAAGCTAGGGTAAAGACAGGTGGCCGGCTGGTTGCCGTCGAGTTATCCAGAAGGGAGCCGAATAGCAATCCTCGAACCGTCTGCGCCTTGGAGGTGGTTTTATCCAGTGGTCGGCGGATTGAGGTGCGGCGGGAATTTGATTCGGCCACCTTGGGTCGAGTGGTAAAAGTGCTGGAGGGGCTTTAACCGTGTTCGGATTGGGAGCAGCGACTCGGATTTACCTGGCAGTCGGATCAACCGATATGCGCAAAGGCTTTGAGGGGCTCTACGGATTGGTACGAGATCAACTCGGGCTGAACCCCTTGAGCGGACACCTTTTCCTCTTTTGTAATAAGGGGCGTAACCGATTGAAGGTCTTGTACTGGGACGGGAGCGGATTATGGGTCTGCGCC
>CAVTQD010000047.1:0-40783 GCA_963736745.1 uncultured Verrucomicrobiae bacterium
ACGAAAGTCCGCTAAGAAATCGCGCGTGATGCAGCAGCACGCCGCAGCGAAGGGTGGTGAGGTCGGGCAGGGATGGGGCAGCGAATACCAGTGGGGGGATCCCGGATTTTGGTTTCCTTTTCGACTGGTATGCTCGTCTGGATTACTCGCGCCACCATTTTGCGCAGGCCAGGGATGCTGATCTACAGATTGCTCCAGGCGCCGCTCGAGGTGGCTGAGGCTTAAAATGATACGTTGCTTCGGCTTGCGGTGTGAAACGCCAAGGCGCAGATCATTGCCGAGCATGAGGGCGGGGAAGATTGACGCCCCTAAAGCTAAAGAGGTTGTTCAGGAACTGGTCGATGAGACGGGCCGACTCGTCGGTTCAAGCTTTCATCTCCTCATTAAGATGTCTCCACAGCATTGTCAAATCGTGCGGTAAAAAAACACCAACCAAGTGCGCGAACTCATCCTGAGCGATCAAGGGATCGCGCTTGCCGATGTTTATTACACGGCTGCCGGTGACGTGCTGATGAGTACGGTCTGCTGGCAGAAAGAAGCCGCCGAGTAAGCTGAGCAGGAATGCATCCTTGCCGAGGTGGCGCACAAACCGCGCGAAGTCGCGTTGACCCGGGCGAAGCTTGGCGCGCGCATCGGAGCTCTCGAGCCAAGCGAAGAAAGGAGCTAGACACAGCCCGAGTGCGAAGATTTCAAAAAGAGGCCTGAGAACTCCCGAGGTGGTTCGGTAAGAATGCTAGATAGGCCTCACCGAGAGAAAGCCCGGATCATTACTTTAAACGACTTTTGCAGAGGCCCGACTCACCCCGTTTCCGTTGCCACAGGTCTGAGCCAGACCGTCGATGAATTTAGAAGCAACCGCAGCGGAAACTGCATTTGGCTTCCAGACGGCCCCCACAGGCGCCCACGCTCGTCCTGGGAGCTAGATCGCGGAAAATCACATCCCTGGCGGGTATCTTCTGGAGTGGTTCGCTGACCACCGCCACGCCAAAGCCCGCCGCTACAAA
This sequence comes from uncultured Verrucomicrobiae bacterium, assembly GCA_963736745.1. GTDB lineage: Bacteria > Verrucomicrobiota > Verrucomicrobiia > Chthoniobacterales > JAFAMB01 > JAFAMB01. The sequence goes on from CAVTQD010000047.1 coordinate 1,005, forward strand.
GGCAAGAGCGCTAGCGGCGCCGTCCGCTTCCTTGACGATTCGAGGCGTGAAACCCACGCGCCGGCAGCCCTTCAAGAGCCAATCGCCGTAATTCGGATACATACGATTTAGCCCGATAAAAGGTTCCTCTTTCAGAAGCGACAAAGAAATCTCAGGCTTGTTTGCATAGGGGTGAGACTTCGGCAGCGCCAGTCTCACCGGGTATTTAATCAAGATTCGGACCTCTAGCAACTCCAGCACCGGCCGATCGCTTGGCACAAGTATGCCCACGGAAATGCGCCCCTCAAGCAGTGCCCGCTCCTGCGATACAGAATCCATCTCGAGGCAGTCGATCACGATTCCCGGGGCAGTTAAGCGCCAGACTTCCAATGCCTTCCCCAAAAAATCGTGCGTCAGCGCAGAAATATAACCAATGGTCAATTCCCCAATCTCGCCGCGGCTGATCCGCTGGGCTTTTCTAATCGAAGCATCGCAATCTTCTAGAATCTGCCTGGCGTCGATCAGAAACGACTTACCTGCCGGCGTGAGCTCAACTCCTTTGCGCTGTCTCTCGAACAAATTTACCCCCAGTTCGCCTTCCAGGTCGTGGATTTGCTTGCTGAACGGCGGCTGAGAAACGTGCAGCCGATCGGCAGCATGGGTCAAGTTCAACTCCTCGGCTGCAGCGACGAAGTATTCTAAATGGCGGAACTTCATGGACGGCCTTGCTCGTGACTTGACCTATCTTTTTTCAAGCTTCGAAATCCTACCTACATATAGCATAGCTCTCTCAAGGGCCGAATGCAACAGACCCTTCGACACGGATATTGGAGAATACCCTCTCTTTTTGGTAGGTTTGAATGTTTGTCACAGGCTTTTGCATTGCAAACCCCATCGTGCTACGGTGAAATGCACCGCCAGCACACAAACCGCGACTGGAGTCCAAAATCGATCCGAGTCTATTGCTGAGAAATTTTGCGCGGTCCCACTACTTCGAAGCGACTTTCAGGTGAGGAATACCTTTGGTCACAGCTGCAATATCACAGTTAAGACCCGAACAGATCTGGCAAAGACTAAAGAAAGTCAGGTTATGTTCACCGCGTTCAACTCCATCAAAATAGCATCTATCTAATCCGCACTGTTTAGAAAAGTCCTTCTGGTTCCGCCCTAACACTTTCCGCCCAGTTTTTATACGTTCACCAAGTTTTAATAATTCTACATTCAAGGTTGGCATTTTCGTAGGTTCGATCACCCGGCCAGAACTATAAGAGATGAGTAAAAGTACCTATGCTGGCAGAAACTGTGATCTGGGGTAAACCTTCGTTCATCTCTGCATATTCTCCCATACTATTGTCGATGAGTGACAGTTGCATTTTTGTGTGCCCAAGGCGTAATCTTCTTTAAAGGGTGGAATATAGCTGAAATGCTTCTGTAGGACCGCGTTTGTTCTTTGAGGATACATGATGCACCATCCAGACCAATTAGGATCACGTTTGCATTCGCTTACAGTCGCCCTTTTCTCCGTTCTCCTTTTTGTTTTCTTCCCCAGCCATTACTGGCCATGCCGCGCGTATCGCCGCACAGAATCTAAAACCAACGCGCAGCTACACTGACTAGAGGTATTCCACGTCGCCTTAGTCACAATATAGGGCTGGCGGCAGCTTATGTCTTTGAAAACAGAACGTTCACCGGTTCCTGTCGTAATGGTCAGCTTGATTTTTTTTTTATTACCGAGATCCCGGTCTCAAAGTACGCATGTCTTTCCCGCTGGACGATTCGGGCTTTTCTCCAGCGAGAACACGCCCTGGGGATTCTCCCACGAACACTGCATCTGCAGATAGATACCCCGCCGGTGTATCGATTGGAGCGTTTGCGACGCGCGATTCCGTGGAACCAAGTGGCGGCATTGCTTTGCTCAATCGATCGTTCCGAACCGCACGGAATGCGAGACTTTACTCTACTATATCTGGCGGCGGCTTACGGTCTGCGTAGTAGCGAGTTAGTGCGATTGACCCTCGACGACGTCGACTGGCGTGGCCGCACCTTGCTGATCGCCGAGAGGAAGAACAGGCACGCGATCCAACTGCCCTTGACCGATGAGGCTGCCAACATACTCATCAACTACCTACGCAAGGCTCGTCCTCAAAGTAGTCACCGCCAATTGTTCCTCCGGATGCGGGCTCCGGGCGGTCCACTCAATCCGACTGCATTCCCACGATGTGCTCGAACACCGAATCAAGCGAAGCGGTTTAGAACTTCCGCAGTGCGGAAGCCATGTGTTTCGACACTCATTTGCTCTGAATCTTCTGCAGCAAGGCATAGGAACGAAGACCATCGGCGACGCTCTCGGCCACCGTGATATTGAGAGCACTTTTGTTTACCTTCGTTTGGACGTCGACGATCTCCGCGAAGTCGCTCAGCCAGCGCCAGCCCCGATTCCAGCAAGCCCTGCACTGCCTCTAGTACCTGCGTGCAACCTTCCTCCTATACGAGCGCCGCGTGCCCATCAACACTGATTTCCGCCAAGGCGAACCGGGCCAAATTGGCCAGTCTGTTCTTTGGAGGGACAGGATTCCGGTTCAACGACCATTGAACCTCAGAGCTGGGCGAACATCGAGCTTAAATCGGTGGCACTGATCCTCTGGTAAATCTCATGGATCTCAGTGGAGGCATGGTCAACGAATCGCTTGGCGAAAGTCTCCGTTATCTTCCCCTCCGACAAAGCAGCGCGAGTAATCCAAGTAGTCCGCAAACCGTGATGGGAAATCTCAGAGAAGCCAGCGTCTTTGTCGAGCAGTCCATCGAGGAACCTCCGCATCTCGACTCCTCGCAAGATAGGGAGATCGGCTAGGGTGGTCTTCTTGAGCTTGCGCCGATGCGCGACGATCTCTTTCAAGATGGGAACGAACTTCGGATCAATCGGTTGGCTGTGCGGTCTTCCGCTCTTCATGACGTGAGCAGGAAAATTGATCACTTGTCGCTTCAGATCGATGCAGTTCAAGGGCACCTGACACTGACCACAACGGACCGCCTGATAGAAACCCATCAGAATGGAGACGTGCAACCACCCGAACTTTTCCCGCTTCTCGGCGGCATCCAGGGCAATCTCAATCTGTTTCAGAGTCCACGGTGTCTTGTGCCACGAATTCTGTAAGTAGCTTATTTTAAATGGGTTATGAACCGAGTTGGAATCGAACCAACAACCCAGTGATTAAGGGTCTTTTGCTTTAGTAAGCGCATCGGCTCTGTTTGCACTTCACAGGAGTGCGTTGCGCCGATCTCCCGAAAGTTGAGATCGAAAAATGCTGACCAAGTCAGAATAAGTTTCTTCCCGAATTCTCGTAAGTAGCTCATTCCGAGTCCTGCACCCGGACGGGCTCGAACCGCCAACCTACAGTTCCGTAGACTGTCGCTCTATCCAGTTGAGCTACGGGTGCTTTTCTATTGCGGACGTGACCATAGGGCACAACCCGATTTTGGCAAGGCCAAAATCCCAGGTACGGTAATATGGCGGCCTTCAGAAGGGGCAAGAAACAAGAACCTTTTCCGCCTCGATCTTCCTTTACCGGTGCGGCTCCACGTACGAGGTAGTAATCGAAAAGGGCTCCAATCGATATGCCTGAGTAGATCATTCGACTATTCATCACAACGATACCTCTCCACAGGGAGAACTAGTGTGCTCCGCATCTTCGCAGACGCCCAAAAGGTCGATCGCTCAGTTCATGCGATCCGGCTTGCGGCAGCGTGTGAATGCCGGCATCCTTGTCGCCGCAGTTTTTCTGCTCTGCCAATGCCATCGGCAATCGCCGACAACTCCGACGTCATCAACTCCGACCCCTGGCCCGACGGTAACCGCAACACCGTCCGCTACTGTAACGACAACACCGACCGGGACACCTACGCCAACACCAATGGCGAGTACAACGCCCGTTCCAACGCCCACAGCGAGCTCGACTCCTGATACTTTCGAAGAGGGTGTCAAGCAGCTACTTCAAGCCTCCGAAAAAGGCTTTCTCGAATTGCGCGGGCCATTCAAAAGGACAGAGAATGGCTCTGGTCCCAGTCCTCTCTTTCCGGGTCAGGAAGATTTATGAAGGAACCTTTCTTCTTAGCGATGCCACGTACGCGGAACTTGAAGAAGTCTATTTTAATGCCGGGCAACAACCAGTATACAACTACCACCTCTACTACCAGGCTCTATCGGCCCGAGCTTCCCTCGAAAAATATTACGATTTGCGCCTGAACTTGAATCGGGTGCTTCAAGGATTTAAGCATACCTTCGGCGATCGGTACGATGCGTGGGCGCGAGACGACCCTCGCAAAACCGCATTCTTGCTCAGCAGCCAGGACGTCGCCGGTTCTCCGGAAATCCAAGTGCATACGGCATTCTTATCCCCTCAATGGTGAATGCAAAACAGAGTGCACGATTTACACATGTGAGCGTGATTACTATTCCTCGGATTGAAAACCGCGAAACGATTGCGGTCTCGTGCTAGATTTGTCGCGGATACGGATTTGCTAGAGTTTGGCATCACAGATCTGAGCGTCGAAAAAGAGGCGAGAAGCTACGAAAAAGGGAAACAAGCAACTGCCACAAATACCTGGAGTTCCGGACGCACAGGAGCGCTTCGGCGCCAACAGAGGCATCGCGCCTATCGCTGTCCAAAACCTACAAAAAATATCTACGCATGATACTCTGGGCCTGTCTGAGCACCGCTTTCTCTCGCAGGAGGCAGCATCGCCAGCGGATTACTTTCCGAGGAAGAAAGCACAACAAAAGCGGTGTTTCTTTTCCTGGCGGCGCTCGCAGGAGCCGCCGGTTGTATTTACTTTTTCTATGTTTCCTGCGTGAGATATCTCCAAAGCCCAAAGGGCCATTCATCGCAACTCTACGGTAACCGGCACATAAATCAGATTCCGTAAACACCGTATCTTCCTCAGCAAATTGAAATCTGCGGTTTAAAAATCCGAATCTGGGTCAATTCGTGGCATTCCCATTGCCTTCCTTCGGGGCAATTGCCGTTTCCTCTCGGATGATTTGCCTGTACAATTCTGCGCTCGGCGTAGGCACTCGTTTGAGATCCGGATCATGGTCGAGATCGATATGGAACAGGCCAAAATCGCTGGCTGGACCAAACGGCAGTCCCCACTCCCGATTGGAGGTAATGCTCCAATAGATGTAGCCGTGCACCGGGATTCCCAGCCTTCTCGCCCGGGTGACTTCGCGGATGTGTTCGCGGAGATACTCCATCCTGGTAAAACCGTCTGCGTGGTCAATGCATCCGTTTTCGATGATCATCAATTCGAGGTTAGGGAACCACCGGTGAAACCTCGCCAGTACTCGCAACAGTCCCGGGGGATCGACCGGCGCATCCTCAAAATGACTCATCGACGCATCGATCAACTGGTGCATTCTGTCGAACTCAAACGAGTCAATGCCCCAATAGTAATCAAGACCCACATAATCCTGCTGGCCGGCGCATTCTTTCGGGCATAGGAACTCGGGCAATTTTCCAGCCATTCCAAGATGCCACCAGTTGCTGTTCAGAACGGTACCAACCACACTTGCGGTTTTCAGCAACGGCTCCAGAAACTTGCTCCAGGAAGTCAACAACGGTACGCGTTGATCCAATGTAACCGTCTGAAACTGAACACAATTGTCGCGGCCAAAAATCCCTTTCCCGACCGCGCGAGCCAAGGCTATTTCTTTTTGTGTCGTCTCATGGGACATGACTTCGCCAGGGTCACAGACAATTCCAACTCGCAAATAGCCCGCGGCGGCGGATTCGCCTGAAGGATCTGGAGTGCGGTGAACTCACCACGCCTGGATCGGACAAACCAGCTATCGTGGCGTTCACAATGCTCAGTAAATCCGGATTCCCTTTCGCCACCCCAACGGCATATTTGGATTCTGCGAGTACCTCATCCAAAACGGCAAGATCGGATGGAATAACCGCGTGAGCGAGAGCGACATCGTCCGCGACAAATCCGTCAATGATGCCCTGCTGGAGCGCGCGCAGACCATCGCGATGGGTCCGGAACGCTTGTTGGCGCGCCGTTGGCACTAAACGAGCAATCGTGTAAGTCGCAATCGACCCACGGGCGAAACCGACCAATCTTCCGGCTAAATCGGACAACTTTCGCGTCTGAGTCCCTTTTCTGACGACGAGACGTTCGATACCCGCGGCGTAGGCGCGAGAAAATGCCACCTTAGCCGCGCGCTCCCGCGTCGGTGTAAATCGACAGATCATCAAGTCGACCGGTGTTTGCGCCAGGAGCGATTGTTCGGCCAGTGCGCGATTGCGTTGGCGGAATGCTTTTGCAGAGCTAGTTCGGGTAGCGACAAGATCGATGACAAACTGCAAAGGACTCGGGAGCCCCAGCACAAAAGGGTTGGCCCCGACTTTCGCAGTCGGATTCTTTTCCCGTATGATTTCCCTACCCAACTTGTGGGCGACGAACATATTCCTTATAAGAGCCGCCGCAGCATCCAACTGGTCGGACAATTTCGTTTCAGATGCCGTCCCGGGCGGGACGAGGTACGAAGCTTGCCACCAAGGCTTGACGTAACCGTACACCAATAGGTTAGGCTCGTTGAAAGTTACCCAGTAAGGAATCAATTCACCAATGGCAGCAACTACCTTTTGGACATAGGCACGGTACCATTGAGGAAACTTCTCCGAAGTCATTCCACCGCGATCGTGCACATGAACCGGCCAGGTAAAGTGATGCAGCGTAACCAGCGGGAGCATGCCCGCAGCGAGGACCTCTTCGGCCACTTTGCGATAGTGATTCAGGACATCGGCAGCAAACTCGCCACGACGCGGTTCGACTCGAGACCAGGAAATCGAAAAACGAAAAATTTTGCAGCCAAGATCGCGAGCCAGCCCGATATCTTCCGGGTAGCGATTCCAAAAATCGGTCGCTCTCCCACGAGGGGTCTGATTTTGATGCTTCTCCCAATGGTCTCGGAAATCTGCGTATTCGGGCTCATAGGCTTCCGCTTGATGATCCGAAGTTGCTACGCCAAACAGAAGATCAGGTAATTTCACGATTAATCGAATGAAGACTCTTGGTAGGACCCGGCGCGGATTAAGGAGACGGTGCACTAGACCGTCTGGCTTTTCCATATAAGACTGAATCGAGACGCTCGACCTTCAGCAAATCGGCCAATGGTGCCCCATCTCAGTTTCACAGAAGAGCTTTGCCGGAGTTGTTTTCTTTCCCTCCACGATCACGACTGGTAAAGTCTGGAGACCGTGCATTCCGGCTGTATCCGCACGAGGAAGGTCTCTTCTAATGCATTCTCCGCAACACAGGGCCGAACGGAAAGCGCAAAGATCGACACGCCGCCAATTGGATGGACTGGTGGTCAGCATCGAATTGACTTTGGTGAGCATCATTCAGGGTGTGGCGTTATATTTTTTGACGGAGAGTTCCCGAGCACCGATTGGTAGTCTCCGTTTCGACCAGTGGCCGTACGCGGCTAACGGATTGTTGGTAATCTTATTGTTCTGGTCTCGATCAACGACCCACACACTGACTTTGATTCGCTGGCCACTGGAATTCGCGCACAACTTCCTTTACATCGCGTGCACCATGGTAGAGGCGATCACGTTCACTGATCTTACCGATCCACTCCGATGGTATGCGTTAAGCGGTGCATTTGCCGTCGCGGCGTGGGCGTTGTTCTGCACGGATCTGCGTTTGATACGGCAGCGTCAAAGCGAAGCGGTTGGACCAGCAGAAGAAGAGTTGTATGGCATTGTTTTGCGCGACCAAAACATGAATATTCGGTGGCTCGTGCCCGGCATGGCTTTGTTCAACTTCTCGGCCGTATTCTGCATTTACTTCTGGCCGGAAACCTTGATCCGAGGGGGTCTGCATGTCGTTTTTGCCGTGATTCAAACAGTCACCCTGCTGGGTTATCTCATCTATGTTGTCCGGTTTTTTGATACGATCGCTCCTATCGTCCTGAGAGCGAATCAGGAAGAGGCCACGGAGTAGAACTGGTTTTTTTAGAAACCCAAAAAATCGCCTCCCCAACGTGAGGCACTGTGCGATACTTCCCCCTTGAAAGCCCAAAGGGTTCAATGCTAGACGTCTAAGCGCTGTCGTAGCACTCGAGCGAGCAAGGAGTTGAGTGTTGCGCGTCGTGACGCATTTCATGCCCCCAGATCAACAGTTTCTTCGCCCTCCGGAAGAAGGAGCGCAGGTATCAGACCAGTCCATAAGCCCGATACTCGCGGCCCGTGATGTTACCATGGCCTTTGGACCGGTAACGGTTCTTCACGGCATTAATGTCGATTTCAGTGCCGGCGAAATCCACGCAATTGTCGGTGAAAATGGTGCAGGCAAGTCGACGCTGATGAAAATTCTGTCCGGCATTCTCAGGCCGAGTTTGGGAAAAGTCCTATACGAGGGGAAACCGGTGGAAACCGGAGACTTGCGCACAATGGAAGACTTCGGCGTCAGGCTGATCCATCAAGAACTTAATCTCGCCGAAGACCTGAGCGTCACTGAAAACCTTTTTTTGGGCAAGGAACAGACCTGGGGCCCATTTCTGGACGAAATGAAAATGCGCGCGAAAGGCCGTGAAGTTCTCGCGAGAGTAGGCTCGGATGTCGATCTTGATGCGCCGGTTCGAAAACTTCGGGTCAGCGAAAAACAATTGGTGGAAATTGCCAAAGCGATCTCGCAACGAGTGACGGTTCTCATCCTTGACGAGCCAACGGCTTCTCTCACACAGCGCGAGACGGAACGGTTATTCCAGATCATTGAGTCATTTGCCAATGCCGGCGTTGCCATTCTCTATGTTTCGCATCGACTCGAGGAGGTGAAACGGCTCTCTCATCGGATTACCATATTGCGTGACGGACGCCTCGTGACGACGCAAAAGACCGCTGAACTTTCAGCCAAACGAAATCGCGCGGCTCATGGTTGGTCGAAGTCTTCAGGATCTGTTCCCGAAAAAAGTTCCTCCGGCGAGCAAAATCGATTTGCTCGAGGTTCGAAATTTTTCGATTCCGGGCCTTGTCACTGACGCCTCGTTTACCGTCGGGAAGGGAGAAATACTTGGATTCGCCGGACTCATCGGGGCCGGCCGTACCGAGTTATGGGAAGCTGTCCTGGGTCTTCGCAATGCCTCAGAAGGCAAAATATTCAGAAACGGGCAGGAGGTTCGGGCAGCAAATTATTCGCAGGCATTGGAACGGCTTCATGCGGTGTACCTTTCTGAGGATCGCAAAGGCAAAGGGCTGGTCGTCTCATTTGATGCTCAAACGAATTACTCTTTGCTCGGGCTAAAGCGTTTCGGTTCCTGGATAGTCGATCAGCGAAGGGAGCGGATCGCGTTTCAAGAAGCTGTCGAGCAATTTCAAATCAAAGTTTCCGATCGTTCAATGCCGGTCAGCCGGCTGAGCGGAGGGAATCAGCAAAAGGTGCTCCTGGCCAAGATTCTCGCGCTTGATCCCGAAATCATCGTATTCGACGAACCAACGCGTGGAATCGATGTTGGGACGAAGGCGCAAATCTATCATTTGATCGCAAGCATGGCGGCCCAAGATCGCACTTGCGTGGTAATTTCCTCGGAGTTGCTGGAAATTGTCGGTCTTTGTCACCGAGTTATCGTTATGCGCTCGTCACGAATCGTTGCCAGCCTCGAGGGCTCCGCCATCACCGAAGACGAAATTATGCTCTATGCCACCGGAGTAAAACCACCCCAGATCGCCTCGCCAAATGAAGTCCGCTGAACTAATTGAAATACGCCCTCCGGAACAAGGTACCGGCACACACCTCAGGAACGTCGGGAAGTGGGTCCGGGATGCTGGCCCGGTCGTTGCACTCATTTTGCTGGTCATTCTTGGATTGTTGCTGAATCCCAGTTTCCTCTCCTGGAACAATCTAAGCAACGTCCTTACCCGCAGCGCCTTCATCGGCATCATCAGCGTGGGAGGAACTTTCGTAATTGTTACCGGCCAAATCGATTTGTCCGTTGGAGCGATGGCTGCATTTATCGCGAGTCTGATGATCATTGTCATGAACCAGTTCGCCAACGCTGGATGGTCGCTTCCGGTGGCCCTGGCCGTTGGGATGGCAATCGGCCTTGTCGTGGGCCTGCTTTCCGGTCTATTTAACGGACTACTCGCTACAAAGGGAAAGATCGACTCGTTCATTGTGACCCTTGGAACCATGGGAATCTTTCGTTCACTGGTAACTTTCGTCGCGAATGGCGGAACACTCACTTTGAACCAAAATATTCGGGAGGCTTATCGACCCGTTTTCTATAGCTCGTGGTTCAATATCCCGATCCCTGTTTGGGTCCTAGCCCTTGTTGCCATAGTCGGCGCCGTGGTTCTGTCTAAAACACGATTCGGCCGCTACTGTCGCGCAGTCGGCTCAAACGCGGAGGTTGCACATTATTCTGCAATTCGTGTGAACCGGATTCGGGTGATTGCCTTTGTTGTCCAAGGGTTTTGCGTTGCTCTTGCCACCCTGCTCTATGTTCCTCGACTTGGCTCGGCTTCTTCCTCTACCGGAGTGCTTTGGGAACTCGAAGCCATCACCGCAGTTGTTGTCGGTGGCACCGCCCTTCGTGGCGGGTCCGGACGCGTATCGGGATCAATCGTCGGAGCGCTGATCTTAACGCTGATCGGAAACATCTTGAACCTGACGAACATTATCAGTGTCTATCTCAACGGCGCCGTCCAAGGTATTATTATTCTTGGAGCTGCATTACTGCAGCGAAATAGCAGGACGCGATAACTACCCCCCCAAATAAAACATGAAAAAGTTAACAAAACATATTGTCGTTGCGTCGTTGTACGCGGCGAGTCTTGCCTGCGTAGCTGCAAAGGCTGAAGAAACCATTAAGATTGGTGTCTCCGTTCCATCCGCCGACCATGGATGGACGGGCGGCATTGACTTTTTTGCACAAGAAGCCAAGAAGCGGCTCGAGTCGCTTCATAAGAATCTTCAAGTAATCATCAAAACTGCGACCGGCCCAAGTGACCAGGCCAACAGTCTGGAGGACCTTGTCGCTACGCAGCAGATTAATGCCCTGGTGATATTGCCATACGAATCCGCGCCGCTGACCGATCCAGTTCGCGAGGTCAAAAAGAAAGGGGTGTTTGTCACCGTCGTGGATCGGGCACTCACTGATAATTCGATTCAGGATCTCTATGTGGCCGGCGACAATCCCGGCATGGGAAAAATTGCGGCACAGTACCTGATCCAGAAAATGGGCGGGAAGGGAAATATTGTCGTTCTGCGCGGTCTTCCGACCGTGATTGACAACCAGCGGTTTGACACCTTCATGAGCTTGATCAAGGACACCCAAATCAAGGTGTTAGACTCGAAGTATGCGAACTGGAACCGCGACGACGGCTTCAAGGTGATGCAGGATTTCCTGACTCGATTCCCAAAGATTGACGGGGTCTGGGCTCAGGACGACGACATTGCGCTCGGCGTTCTCGATGCGCTTCGGCAGGCAAAACGGGAAAAAGAAATGTTTGTTGTCGGCGGCGGCGGCATGAAAGAGGTGATCAAGAGAGTTCAGAACAAAGATGAGTTGATTCCCGTAGATATCGTTTATTCACCGAGCATGATTGCCAACGCCATCGAAGTAACGGCGCTTCACTTCACCGCAAAGCTGCCAGTCAACGGAACCTACATTCTCGATTCTCCGTTGGTCACCCCGGAAAACGCGTCACAATACTATTTCCCGGATTCGCCGTTTTAAGCCCCCGTGGGGGAAACGTGTCGGTGGATCGGCGTTTCGGCGTGTCGGCGTCTGGGGGAGACGTAACGGCGATTCGTTGTGTCGGCGTTTGCAAAACGTCATGAACCTCGTCGAGACCTTCCGGTCAATATAGCAATATAGCGCGCCGTAACGCAGTCTTGCTTCCCCGGACGCCCGAAACGCCGAAACGCCCTTACGTCTCCCCCAAACGCCGATCCGCCGACACGCCGATCCGCCGACACGTCTCCCCAGGACGCCGATCCGCCGACACGTTTCCCCACCCCTTCGCCAGTAAAAATGCGCCAACTTGTATCCAGGCTAAGCCTCCAGGCGTAATACCTTAGAGTTGTTAATTTTCGATTTCGCTTCACCAATGATTGAGGAATTCCTTCAGGAACGAGCTGCCCTCTACGTATCGGGCACCATGTCGCCGCAGGAACGCGAGCAGTTTGATCTGGTTCTCGAATTCAATGACGAAGTCAGGGAGTTCACAGTCGGATTGGCCGAGGTTGGTGTCGCCGTTACCCTTGCAGCGCTGCCTCCAGGCGACATTGGACCTTCGCCTGGACTCAAGGCCCGAATTCTGGGCATGATCCGGGATCGCCCGCGGCAGGTCGTTACGTATGGTTTGGTAGTGTCCGGTCCGAACGGTTTGGTGCGATGGATCAACTCCACCTTCAGCGAGATGTGTGGATACACGCTGGAGGAACTGCGCGGGAAAACGCTCGGCCCGATTTTGCAGGGCGCAAAAACCGATCGCGAAACGGCAGCGCGGCTGCGCGACGCGGTGCACGAATGCCGCTCATGCCTCGAGGTCATCCTCAATTATCGCAAGAACGGCGAACCTTATTGGGTTGAGATAGCTATCACCCCTATCCTCGACGATGCCGGCCAGCCGCACTGGCTCGTCGCCCGCGAACGCGAACTTGCCAGCCCCATCCCGGCTTGAGCTCCTTCGAGCAATCATGGACGCTCTCTTTTCTCCGCCGATTCTACAATTCCGGGCTGATCGCATCCCGCAGCTTCATCAGCCCGCGTCGAATGCGGGCCTTGATCGTCCCGAGCGGTTGGTTGAGACGCTCTGCGATTTCCGCCTGGGTCATCGACGAAAAAAACGCGAGCTCGATAACCTGGCGCTGGTCCGTCGAGAGCTTCTCAATCGCCTGGCGCACCAACTTGCTTGTCTCCACCGACGCGACCGCATCGAAGGAATTTCGGGCATCGAATTGATCGAAAATCTCCGACTCGCGCTGCACGTGGTCGTGAAGCCGATTGCGGCGCTGCGTCGAGCGCAGACGGTCGATGGCTTTGTTACGCGTAAGCGCAACCGCCCAAGTCAACGGTTTGCCGAGCGCAGGATTGTAAAGGGGCGCTTTTTCCCAGATCTGTATGAAGACATCCTGCAGTACATCCTCGGCTGCCACTTGATTGTTCAACACGCGATAAGCCGTTGAAAACAACACACCCGAAAGCCGATCATAGAACTCCTCGAGACTCCCGCCGTCACCCTGACCAATCCGTTTCAAAAGCTCGATCTCGGCTTCGAGCTTTTTTTCGTGATCAGGTTCCATATTGTGTCCAAAACAATACTCGCGAGAGGTCCGCGATGAGAAGCGGTTTCTCAGGCTTGGCGTTCAGCGTTCGCCGTTCAGCAGTATCGCTCGATCGGTACAAAAAGTCGCCACCAGTGTTACCGATGTCCCGACTACGCCCTGCGCTACGCCGCCCAACGGCGAAAGGCGAGCGCTGATTGTTGAATGAATATCTCGAGCGACCAATTAAGAGAGCAACCCCTACTGGTCACCGGTGTCACCGGATACATCGGCGGACGGCTTGTCCCGAGGCTGCTCGAGGCGGGCGCCAGCGTGCGATGCCTGGCGCGCGATGCCTCCAGATTGCAGGGGAAAGCATGGCTGCCCAAGGTCGAGTTGGTGGTGGGCGATGTTCTTCGTCCAGAGTCGCTGCACGAATGCCATGCGCGGGGTCGCAGCCGCTTATTATCTCGTGCACAGCCTTGGAGCGGGTTCCGACTTTTCCGAACGCGACGTGACAGCCGCCCGCAATTTTGGTGCGGCGGCGAAAAGCGCCGGGGTGCAGCGCATCATCTATCTGGGCGGCCTGGGCGATCCTCGAAGGGCGCTTTCGGCGCATCTTCGCTCCCGGCATGAAACTGGCAGTGCCTTGCGGGAGAGCGGCGTGCCCGTCACGGAGTTTCGAGCTGGGGTGATCGTGGGTTCCGGCAGTTTTGTCATTCGAAATGATCCGCTACCTGACCGAGCGCGTGCCGGTGATGATTTGCCCGCGCTGGGTTTACACTCGCATACAACCCATCGCGATCCGAAACGTGCTCGACTATCTCATCGAGGCGCTCCGCGTCCCCGAAAGCGCAGGGCGGACAATCGAGATCGGCGGTGCGGATGTCATTACGTATGGCGAGATGCTCACCTTCTACGCCGAAGTCCGAGGGCTTCGACGGTGGCTCGTGCCGGTGCCAGTCCTTACGCCCAAACTCTCCTCCTATTGGGTTCACCTCGTGACTCCGATTCCGGGAACCATCGCCAGACCGCTCATCGCCGGGCTGCGCAACGAAATCATCGTACGCGACGATGTCGCTCGGCGTCTCTTCCCTAAGATCCATCCGCTGGATTATCGGACCGCGGTGAAGCTCGCTCTGGAAAAACTCCATGCCGACAGGGTCGAGACCTCCTGGAGCGATGCGCTCTCCACGAGCCAGACGGACGCGATCCCGGTCATGCTGACCACGCACGAGGGCATGATCATCGAGCGCCGGCAGATTGCCGTCGATGCATCGGAGGAGTCAATTTTCAGGGCTTTCACCGGCCTTGGTGGAAGGCGCGGCTGGCTTTACATGAACTGGGCCTGGCGCATCCGCGGCGCCTTCGACCGCATGTGCGGCGGGGTGGGCCTCCGCCCCGGACGACGGGACGCCGACTCGGTGCGAGCGGGAGAAGCGCTCGATTTCTGGCGGGTCGAAGCCGTGGAACCAACTCACCTGATGAGGCTACGCGCAGAGATGAAAGTTCCCGGGAAGGCGTGGTTGCAGTTCGAAGTGAAATCGCAAGACCACGATACGCGCCCGCTTCTAACCCAAACCGCCTTCTTCGCGCCCAAGGGACTGCTAGGACTCACTTACTGGTATGCGCTTTACCCAATACACAGCATGATCTTCGGAGGGATGATCCAAAGACTCGCAAAGCTGGCGACGGACATCGATCAAACAGCGCACAGGGGCTGAGCGTATCGGCGTGTGGGCGAGCTTTGTAGCGAAGCGTCGCCAGCCGCTGCTTCCCTTAAATTGCAAAACGCCGATACGCCGACACCGCGACACGCCCACCCCTCACCCCCTCACCCTCCTACCATCAGTCGAACAATTTCATCCGGGTTGGTTTCCGCAGTTTGTACCTCGCCAACCTTTGAGCCTCTCCGCAGCACCAGAATGCGGTCGCTGACCTGAAAGATATCGATCAGATTATGGGAGATAAAAATAATGCCGACGCCGCTCCCTTTCAGGTTGGCAATAAGCTCCATCACCTTCCGCTGCTCCGGTACTCCAAGTGCCGCAGTCGGTTCATCCATGATCAGTACGCGCGCCTTCCAATGAATTGCACGGCCGATCGCCACTGATTGGCGTTGTCCGCCGGAGAGCGACCGGATCGGATTGGAGAGCCGATGGATCTGGATGTCGAGCGCGCGCAGGGTTTTCTGCGCCTCCTCCCGCATCAGACGCCGATCGACAACCGGTAGTCCGAAGATCCTGCGCACCGGTTCTCGTCCGAGAAAGACGTTTGCGCCAACGTCCAGATTGTCGGCAAGCGCCAGATCCTGGTAAATCGTTTCGATTCCGCAATCGCGGGCTTGCTGGGGATTGTCGAACTTTATTTCCCTGCCTGCGTATCGCAATTTTCCTCCGTCCGCGTGATGGACTCCGGAAATAATTTTGATCAGTGTGGATTTGCCCGCTCCATTGTCTCCCGCAAGGGCCAGAACTTGGCCGGGATAAAGTGTCAGAGAAACCTCTTTCAGGGCATGGACGCCGCCGAATCGTTTTGACACATTTTCGGCCTCAAGCAATGCCGAGGGCGCAGAGACGCTATCCATTCGCCCCATCCTTTCCAACTTGTTTCTGAATTTGATCGACCAGAACGGAAATGATAATCACGACTCCGACGGCTACAAACTGCCAGAATGGTTCGACGTTGACAAATACCAGTCCATACTGAATCACCGCAATGATCAGGGCACCGATGACAGTCCCAATGACTGTGCCGGAACCACCGAAAAGGCTGGCTCCCCCGATCACGACCGCCGCGATACTGTCCAGCAAAACCGGTTCACCCGCCTGGGCCGCACCGGCAGAGAATTTGGCGGTGTAAAGTATCCCGGCGCATCCTGCTGTCAGCGAAGAAAGAATGTACAGGAGAACGGTATCGTTACGAACGTTGATCCCTGCTCGTAGAGCGGCATTTACATTGCCGCCAATCGCATAGATATGCTGCCCATAACGTGTTTGAGACAACAGATAGTGCGTCACCATAAGGATGACGATCGTCAGAAGGACAACGTTGGGAAACCCTGCGATTGCGCCGTTACCGATCGCACCCAACAGCCCATTCTGCACAGGTACGGTGGTGCCCCTGGCTAACAAGAATGCCACTCCTCTCGCGACTCCGTACATCCCAAGCGTCCCGATAAACGGAGGAACTTTGAGATCGGCAATCAGCAACCCATTGATCACCCCCGGTACCACTGAAATCGCCAAGCCTGCAAAAACGGCAAGGACCAGGCTCAGGACCGGGCTTCCGAACTGGGTACCCCAGTTGAAAACATGCGCGGTTACTACCGCAGAAAGACCCATAGTAAATCCGACGGACAAATCGATCCCTCCCGAAATGATGACGAACGTCTGGCCAAGACCCAGCAAAAGCGGAGTTACGGTGAATACGGTGATGGATTGTACGTTAAACGGATTGAGCAAAAACGTGGTGTTATACACGACATGTGCCCAGATCTCGAAAGTGATCAAAAGAATCCCCAGGAAAAGCCATGCTCGAAACGCGGCTAGAAAATCCAGCCAGCGAATCTGCTTTGTAACATCGGGGACTGCTTCAGTCGTCGTCACTAAAAATGTCAGAAAAGAGAACGTCTAAAAAAAGGAATCTGGCTGCGGATAAGAGCCACCGCCAGATTCCGTCAATCGGGTTTGAGACTAATCCGAATAGATGAAGCGTTTCACGTTGGGATCATCGACGTTGTCTTTGTCGATGACGGTGAACCCGGTTCCGATCAAGGTCGGGATCGATTGACCGGTCAGATGCGCATAGGCCGCAACTACTCCAAAATACCCGATCTCGGCGGGATGCTGGGCGATGGCGATATCCACGTTTCCAGACTTGATCTCGCCGACGATCGAAGTCGGCGCGTCAAATGCCACTACTTTCACCTTCCCGGTCATTCCACCCTGCTTCGCACCGTTTGCCGCGCCCATTGCCGAAAATAGATTTGCGCCAAATACACCGGCCAAATCTGAGTTGCGAGCGTAAACCGATTGAAACTGAGCAGCAGCCTTGTTCGCGTCATCACCATTGAACTGCGTTTCCAATACGGTGATGTTCGGATGTTTTTTCATTTCATCTTTGAAGCCTTGCTCTCGCTGGTCAGTTGTCGAGATGCCTGGGTTCACATTCGAAACATAGACCTTCCCTTTGTCTCCAATGGCTTTTGCCAACGCGCGTGCGGCGATCTGGCCACCAAGAATGTTGTCAGAGGCAATGTAAGAAAGCGGAAAATCAGCGTCGCCACTTCCGGTCTGGTAATGACCGTCCCCGATGAACGTGTCGACCGTCAGAACCGGAATACCCGCATCTACGGCTTTCTTGAGCGACTCGACCAACTGGACTTTGTCGGTCGGAGCGATCAAAATGGCGTCCGGCTTCCGGCCGATGATCGCATTTAACACCGGGACTTGGGTGACAGGATTGAAGTCGGCAGCGCCCTGAAAAACGAGGTTGACGCCCAAAGCCTTAGCGGCCGCGTCGGCACCTTTGTGCATCGTGATATAGAACGCATCAGTGGTCAGCCCCGGGATCAGGGCGATGGTGTATTTTTTGTCGGCTGCTGAAGCCACATCGACTATCGACGAGGCGACCAGACCGAAGGCGGCGAGTGCTGCAAACGCAAGTGTCCAACGTTTCATTTTTTTTGGGGGTAGTGTGTTTTGTTCGTACTGCTCAGGGAAATCGAGGTAACCGAGAGGTGACGAACTTAGAATGCTTTGAATTGAGCAGTCAAGACTCCCTCACGACATTCTGACTGCCTGGCCCGTACATTCCAATACCGCTTGCCACAAATCGCCTGCCGGATCGACTCTGCGACCGTCCCTGGGTGACAAGTTCAAATGGAATGTGGACAAAGGTGCTGTGCCATTGTCCGATCAACATACCCGTTTTTCCGGCCATTCCCGCGTGAACCGCGTTCTGGGCCAGCCGCAGGCAATAAACGTTGTCCTGGGGCGACGCCGGCACGCTCCTGATCGTGTAACTCGGATCAATATATTTCAAGTTCACTTCGATCCGCCTTTTCTTGAAAAATTCAGAAATCTTATCCTTCAAGAATTCACCGATATTTCCTAGCCTCATGTTGCCGGATGCATCCGTTTCCGCAGAGTTCTTATTCATCAAATCCTGCCCGGCACCCTCAGCGACTACAATCACAGCATGCCTGCGCTTTGCCAATCTGTACCTGAGCGTCTCGAGTAAACCGGAGGGGCCCTCGAGAGCAAATGGCACCTCGGGAATCAGACAATAATTGACGTGTTGCCCCGCCAGCGCCGCGTAACAGGAAATGAAACCAGAGTGACGACCCATCAGTTTCACCAAACCGATGCCATTCATGGCCCCAACCGCTTCAACGTGGGCGCACGCCACTGCTTTCACAGCCTCAGCGAACGCCGTGTCAAATCCGAAGCTCTTATCGAGGTACATGATGTCGTTATCAATGGTCTTCGGAATTCCGATCACGCACCTTTTGCCTCCTCGCCGGCGGATTTCAGCGTTGATCTTCTCGCCTCCCCGAAGCGTTCCATCCCCTCCGACAATAAACAACAAATCAACCCCGAGCTCCTCCAGGTGATCCACCATCTCAGCCGCATCCTGCGGACCACGGGAACTCCCAAGGATTGTTCCGCCAAAGGTGTGAATCGTCGAGACGGATTCGGGCCTCAGCGCCAGTGGAACATGCCCCTGGCGCGGTACTAAACCTTCGTAACCGTACCTGAGACCAAATATCCGCGCGACGCCATACCTGTGATAAAGCTCCATCACAACGCCTCGGATGATGTCGTTTAATCCCGGACAGAGGCCACCGCATGTGACGATTGCGGCGGATGTTTTTCCCGGATCAAAGTAAATCTTCTCACGGGGCCCAGCCATTTCGAAATTGAGAGGACTCAGCCCACGTTCGAACATGTCGCGCACGCCCTCCATCGAATCGTCGTAGATGACGCGGTGCTCTTCAGTTCGAAACCCATCTGTTCCAGCATGCCGGTGCCGCAAAGGCGATAAATAATGGCATTCCCCTAGTGATTCAATGATCGCTTCCATACCCATCGCAAATCGAAGTCCACCGCAGCGAAAGCTGCAAGCCTGAATTGGAAGATTTAACTTTTAGGCTATGAGCCTGGTGCGCGAAACGTAGAAACCGAGACCGCCGCCGATCGGGCGGCGGTCAGGATTAAAACCAAGCTCAAGAAAGGGGGACAAGACGCTCTGAAGTTGAGTGACTTTCTCCGGGTGATGGCGTTACAGGGGGAGCAAGATTTGAAATCGTACGGGAAGACACCCAACAATGAGCTTCACCACGCATTGTTTTGCCCGCGCCTACCATGCGGAGAATTTCGGGAACGTTGTTCGGTTTGATTTTTCGGCTTGGGGCCACACATCCCGGTCCCGTTCTTGGGTTCATCGGGTCATCACCTCAAACCCTGTGGTTCTGCGAGGTTAGGTGGACGAAGGCCCTTCGTGGTATCGAGGATGCAAAGTCTCGTACCAAATGGATCTCTGATTACCGCGCACTTCCCGATTGTGATATCGAAAGGTGCCACGAGTATCTGGCATCCCTGCGCTGCGTAATGAGCTACGGCAATGGCGACATCATCGACTAAGTAATGGACTTCAACTGATGAAGGGATAGTCGTCTCGCGGTGAAGCACAATTTCGGCATCGCTTTCAGGAAAAACGAGACCAACCGAACCTTCTCCACTCCACTTGGGACGCAAACCAAAGACCTTTGCATAGTACGCGGCAGAAATGTTAACATCCTCCACACGGATCATGACACAGTCAATTTTTCGTAGCATTTTCTCGCTCCTTGGAAAGCAATCATCCCGTTACCACTGATAGGGGCGATGGCCCACCTCACACCATGATGGATCCGCGGCGTACGGCAAATTCAGCATTTCCGCATCTCGATGGTTCGGGTGGCAGATGAACTCCTCCATTCGAAATGAAGGCGCAGATGGTTTCAGCGATCCCGTTCTTAATTAAAAGAAAAATTCACTCACTATTATAAAAATAGAATTCGTGCAGAGTATAGAGGTTGAACCGAATCCGTATCCAATTACATCGCAATATCGCGTCGCTAAAACGATTCGGGACCTCCATCAAAATTTTGGCAACAGCCGCTTTGGCTTTCTCCCTGCCTGTGATGGCACAGGAACAGAACGCATGGCAATTCGCCTCTCTCCCTGCGAATTCAAGCGTCTCCAAGCAAGATGATCAGCAGGTCTTTGAGCTCTTGCTCAAAATGCTCGTTCGCTGGTATGCGCACGACATCGAGCGATATATGCAGGTGTACTGGAAGTCCCCCGAATTGCTGGTTGTCGTGGGCTCTGAACAGTTTAACGGCTGGCCGCAACTTCACGATTCTTACGTTAGCGGGTATCCCGGTGGAACTGCAATGGGGTTCATCCAACCCATACGCATCCAAGTCAGGTTGTTGAAACCGGATCTCGCGTTAGCCCTTACTTGATGGTCAATCGCTTTCCCAAGCTCCAAGCAGGCGGTCGTGGGAAACAGCGTCATGAATCTCCAAAAGTTTGCCGACGGCTGGAAGATCATAGCCTCTCATGCCAGTATTGGCGGGATGTGATTTGCCTCGCCGATCTCGGAGAGTCCGATCGCGCCGCCCTACGAGTACCGCAATGCCACCCTCCGGGTGGACGGAAGTGTAATATCTCGTACAATTGAACAGACTTTGCACAAGCGCAATCATTCGCGCTTTCATGCAACTCTCCGCAAGAGTGGCAATTTCAAACGGTTAGAACGGTGAAGGGAAGGCACTGCTCGCAATCGCTAAAGTAGGTCTTATCTATTAGCATCCAAGCACTTAACAGAAAGTTAGCGGTCAGGGCGGAAACGCGACACTGAATGCAATCGTCAGCCTCGTCGTGAGGCGTAAAGCATTGCAAACCACTATCTCGAAAAAAACCTTGGCGAATAAACTTAGTCAGACACGACCAAGCGCCCCGCACTAACCGTACTCAGATAAAATATGAAAACCGCCATTATAGCCATTCTTGCGCTGGGTGTAATTGCTGCTTTGAGTCCTGTGACGAAAGCTGACGACGATGATGAGCAACACCACGAGTCGCATCATCATCACCACCACCACCGCCACCATGACCACGACTACGACCACCATCGCGATGTAGACTACGACTCTCATCATGATCCGGACGGCGATCACGGTCATTAAAGCGAACCAGGGGTTGAGTTAAATTGCACGTCAGAGGAATGATACACTTTTCGCCGACGACGATAGTAGTTCTCTGAACGGTAACTTAGACGACTTTGGTACACTTCGACAAGTCGAGCATGAGAACACCCCTGGGAATGAAGTTTTTCGCTCCTTTGATCCTAATTCTATCGATCCTGTGCGCTTCGGCGATTCCGCTGGAGGCCCAATTCAGTTCCCCCGCCAAGACATTCAACGGTGCAGACCGCACCATCACTTGGAGAAGGTGGCAACAGAATGCGAAGGATGAATTTCGATTCCGCACAGGAGATCGATACCTTGGGAGAGCTGTTTGGGAACACTACTTGGGATTTGAGCAGCCCCGAACCTCGTCTAAAGCGATCAAACTCTCGATGATTCGTCTAGGTAATGAGGATGTGCGGGAGGAAGGCGTCCTCCAACGGGATCACGCTACGCCATTTTCAAAGTAACCAACGGCACAATGACCGCCCACAAGGGCTTATGGAGCTGGAACGCGCAGGAGGTCCAGTGAAACTTCACCGTTTTTGTTGCTCGCTTAAGGACAGCCCGGGCAAGACCCGACAGATTTGCCGGAATCCGCGGCTCGAAGAAAATGCACTACTCACAGAAGTCATATAAAACTTAGCTAGCAGTAATAAATATCGTAACCATATCGCCTAGAAAGAGAATCCCAATTCTGTCTTTCCTGTTTTTGAAATTTTCGCGTAACTTGTTATCGAAAGAAGTGATGCAAGTAAATCGCACAATTGTTGCATCCGTCGCAAGATTGACACCAACAAAGTTGTTATTAGCAGCGATGTTCGTGATCACCAGATCCTCATTCATTGCGTTATTCATTACTTCTGAACCTGTTTACGCTGATACTTTGGTGGTTGGTTCAATGTACTTTGATTCAGAACAAACTTTAAAGGAAGTGATCAATTTATCAGCACAACATGACAATGAAGGCATTGCTAAATTGATTCAGGATGGTCATATAAGCGATCTAACACGGGAGGAGAAGGATATTGTGGTTTTAATAAGCGGATCGACACCCGAGAGTCCAGCCGAATTTCGCTTTTTAAACGGGCCAACAACCTTTTGGACCTTGACAAAAAATGTCACCACTCTCGCCAAGTCTATACCAACGCCAACACCCCTCCCAACCCCCCTACCAACACCTGAATTAACGCCACTCCCTACGGAACCTCCAACACCAACCTCTCAACAGCACAATGGGAAAAAGGAAAACAATGCTCTGATGACGTTAACGGCAAGCGTTTTTGGCATCAGGTCGATGGCAAATGGAAACGGTACCCTGCTAATAAACGTCATGCGACTGGCTGGCCCGCCGCCGCCCGCGCTGCTAATCCTCGCGTTAGCCCAAGCCCCGTTGCTGCCCCGCCCGCTTCCAGCCCTCGACCTACCCCCACCCCGTTGATAATGAACGAGGGCACTAGCTTGTATAACTCCGACTGGACCCAACCTCTCAAGAATTACAGAAAGCCCGCGGGTCAGTAACTTGTACAGAATCAGGAAGGCCCTCCGCAGCCCCCACCGCCACCATCCCCTTGGCGGAGGCCGCACCCACGGACTTGATCAATAGCGAGTCGGTAGTCAGCGGCAATCCGTTGTTGGAAAGCGATGTTGCCCACAAAACCGACAGCAATCCACACTGACCGCAACAACGCACCTCCGAGGCATGACGCTTGGGTTGTTAGAACGAGCATCCCTCTCTCATTTTGTATATTTGAAAGAATATAAGATAATGAAAGGGGGAACGTAGGTAGGTTTAGCTACCAGTTGGCGAAAAGGGTGGTGAGGTTTACCACTATCCTACTTTCTTGGACCGGACCAACCTCACAAAAGCGACATCACCGTGTCCCACATTTCGACCACCGAGCGGCTCTAGCGCTTGATGCTTAGATAGTTAGAAAGCTCTTCATGGGTACATCCGTTCTCCGCCGAGCCGCGGCCCAAAACCTTCCTCGGGCGGCCCGTTGCGCTGTCCGGGAAAAGCTCTCAGGTCGTTTAGCGTTTCGTTGTCAAGCCTGCCGGTTACCGGCAACCCCTCGTATTGTTGCAACCGGATAATCGCGTTCGAGGTGGCCGGACCCGGCCGGCCGTCGATTACGCCCCTGAATAGGCCCCTTCTCAACAATTCACCCTGAACCGCGTAAAGCACATTTTCCTGAACCTGAGCGGGGGCTCGCTCGTAAAGGGTGCCGGTGAAAAGCCGCGGGATGGAGGTAACGACCTCAGGCGCCGCAAACGGAGAAGGCTGCATGTCATTGTAATCCTCGGGGCCCTCTGACTGAGGAAGTTGCCTGTCGTCGTATTGCCTTGGCAACTGCCGATAATATTGGTCGCTGGGGCGCTCGCCCGGTGAAGCTCCGTTTTCTTGATACCCAGGCGCTGGGCGTGCAACGCCGTTACGCGCCATGCCAAGTGCGCTTAGAGTTTCGTCGTTCAATTGACCTGTCACCTTGAGACCGTGACGAATCTGGTAACGCCGGATCGCCGCTGAAGTCTCGTCGCCAACCTGGCCATTAACCTCACCGTAGTAGAAACCCTGATCTTTTAATCGTTGTTGAATTGTTCGGGTTAGATCGTCCGCCCAAAGCGAATTCGTTATCCAGAGACCCAAAAAAAGGAGCAGCGCGTTTCTCATGAAGACGATACCGTGATGATCTCAGTGTCCAGCCAACCGATCTCCGGCAAAATGCATATGATTTGGGGGACAGGACACTATCGAAACTTGCTCAGCGCGGCCTCCAAATCGGCCTCCGGCACTTCAACGAACGCAACATGCGATGCGACACCCCCTCGCTCGAGCAAAGCACCTTCGATTGTGTAATGTTCCAGGCGCGACTTCACAAATTCTTTCAACACCGCTTCTCCAGGAACATCCGCGTGATCTTCACCGGCGGCGTAGAGTCCAGCTCCCCAGGCTTGAATAGCGGCCTTCAGAGCACTTCGCAGATCCGAAACTTTTGCTCGATTCAAGACAGCTTCCACCTGATCCAATCCGCGGCGAGTTCCTGCGATGGCTCCAAAATTTTCGCGACTCTTCCCCCCACCCATAGAGTTTGCATGAATCGCACCGTCGTAATCGAGGCGGACAAACAGATCGGACTCAGGCGACTCCCCGACTTCGGCAAACAGAATTCGCACCAAATAGGGGGCGCCATAAATCTGCTCAAACGCTTGTTTCAGCGCGGGACTAAAGGAATAGTTAGCCATTCGGCGGAGAGAGACATCCGCGGCGGAGCGAGTAAACCCCTCTGTACTCGCCAATTCGATCGCCATCATTCGCAATCGTTCAATGTCGCCGGGATGCCCGATCGCGCCCATGGCAATCCGGTCGTAAATCTCAAAAATCTTTCGTCGGTCACGCCCGAATGTCAGCAGCAAGATCCCATCGGAAAAACTCAGGCCTATCGTCGGGCTGCCAGTGGCAAGTTCGTTTTCAATATATTCGCGGCGATTGGAAATCGCTTCGACCCAACGATACGGTTCGTCAATCATGCTACGTGAGCTTGGAACAACTCGGAGAGCTTTTCGTCTGAAACAGTCTCGATCCCGGCCTTCGTCACGATTTTCAGGATTGGAAAAATCTTTCCGTGACGATCGATTCCGCCGGTCGCGGTGTCTGCTTCGGCGGCCGTGTCCAGTGCTTTGAGCGCCAGCAAGATGGCATCTTCTTGTTTGCGTTCCCGCAATGGCTTTGAGCCCCAGTTTTTTTCATAGTAAAGCACGCTTCTGACCGCCGCCGCTCCTGAACCGCTGGAAGCAAAATCGGTCGCTTCAAACTGGGCGCCCATCGCGTCATAGAAGAAGAGTTTGGCCGGGTCCGAGCTTTTCTTGTCGTATGTTGCGAATAGCGGCACAACGACTCCAACGCCCTGCATCACCATACCAAGATTGTCCCGCAAGAGTTTCGATAGCGAACGGACTTTGCCCTCCACGCTCATCTCTTGCAGCTGGCTCCGCCGATAGAATTGAAAAGAATGTTCCAGAATCCTGGCCATCTCCCATGCGGTCGCCGGCGATCCGGCGATTGCCATCACCGAGTGCCGGTCGATCTCCAGGACCTTATCCGCGCGATCATACATTACGATGTTTCCAGCCGTCGCACGTCGATCCCCCGCAATAAGCACGCCTTCGGCGAACTTAAAACCAAGGATGGTCGTAGCAACCGTTTCCGTAAACTCTGACGACCGGTTGGCAAGGCCAGATGGAATGTCGCTAATTAACCGCCGCTGCTTCAAGATAGCTAAGAAATCGCCGGCAGCCGGGCTCGGTACATTCGATCCATCCATGCTACTGGCCGGTCCGCTGCCGATACCGCTTCGACTGGTTTGGATCAACCTTGCGCATCCGCTTTAATAGATCTTTGGTATCTGGCTTCGAAACGTCGGGCGATCGAGGTCCGTCTCCGTCCCCCTGCTTTGGCTCCCAGGGAGCCGGCGTTGGTGGTTTTTGCGTCCTTTCGGGCATGGGGAACTCTACAGATTTTCGCGATTGAAAGCAAATCATGATCGCCAAATCCGCTAAGGCGTAGGGGACGGATTCCCCGCCTGTGAAGCCGGAATCTTGATTGTCTGTCCTGCTTGTAGTTTTTTTGCGTCTCCGATCTTGTTGAGCTGCTCAATCTCCTCGACAGAAACACCGTACTGCTTAGAGATCTGAGTCAATGTTTCCCCTTTTGCGACAATATGCGTTTTTGTATTTGGGTTGTCGGCAGGAGCGGGATTTTCCACTCCAGCAACGGTGGCTGCCGGATTTGCAGCGGCAGGATTTGCTGCGGCCGGTGTTGCCGCCGGAACCGGCTCCGCTTTGGCCACGGTCGGAGCAGACTTCTGCTTAAGCATCTCACTCAACGTTTCCATCTGCTGAGTCAGGCGGTCGATTTTCTCCCCCTGGGCCTTGATCTCCGCCTTCAAACTCTCGAGCTCAACTATTTGGGCCTTCAGAGCCAAAGCTTCGGTTTTCGCTGACTCAGCGGCCCCTTGGGCCAGAACGCTTGAGAAGGGAACCAGCGTTAACAGAATTGCGTGGAAAATCCTCATCGCATCCATTTCCACTTGTCTACAATTGCCTACCGAAGCATGCAACCATTTCCTCGGTACCCCCAAATCGTCCTTGGTTTCTTTTGGCGTGGGAAAATTTTGTTGCGTGGCTCCCTCGTTTGCCGCTTTCTCTCAGTGCAAGCCGCTTTTGCCGGCAGCGACCAAAGATCGCGAACCAGGACGACGACGAAGGACGATTGGGGGGATAAAGGCTGACTCAGCAGCATATTCGGATTGAACTCCGGAATCCCTAGGCTGAGGATCCACCGATAGATCTGCTTCGTGTAAAATGAAATTCAGACAGCTCGCTTTCGCCTTTCTTTTTCTTGGTGTGGTGGCAGTTCCCTGCTCCGGCCGCGCCGCAGAGATCCTGCTCTTTGCGGCGATCAGCCTCACCGATGCGCTCAAGGAAATCGCGCCTCTCTACGAAAAGGCTTCTCAAGACACGCTCAGCTTTAATTTTGCCGGTTCAAATGATCTGGCTCGTCAAATAGACGCCGGAGCTCCAGCAGACCTTTTTTTCTCCGCAGACGAAGCCAAGATGGATCTTCTCGCCCATAAAGATCGACTGTTGGCGGGCAGTCGCAGGAGTTTGCTTGGAAACACGTTGGTCATCATCGTTCCAAGAGGCGCTTCGCTCACCTTTTCGAGTCCGAGCCAACTTGAGGATAAATCGCTTGTTAAAAGTCTAGCTCTGGCAAATCCCGATGCAGTGCCGGCTGGGATCTATGCAAAAGAATTCCTCTCGAAAATTGGGATCTGGGATCGTCTCAAATCGGAGATTATCCCTACAGAAAATGTCCGGGCATGCCTCGCGGCAGTGGAAAGCACAAATGCCGATGCGGGGATCGTCTACAAAACCGACGCGTTGACCTCGCATGAGGTTAAGGTCGTTTACGAAATTCCGGCGGCAGGCGGACCGAACATTTCCTACCCTCTGGCGGTCCTTAAGGATTCGCCTCATGCCGAAGCCGCAAAGAAATGCGCGGAGTTCCTGGCCTCACCCGAAGCGGTCAAGATTTTCGTCAAATATGGGTTTACCATATTGCCGTGATGTCCGGCCAATGGGGAGTTATTGAGTTCACCTTAAAGGTCTGTCTCGGCAGTTCACTGGCGATTTTGCCTCCCGGAACAGCACTGGCCTGGTGGCTCGCCAAGACGCAATCGCCATGGAAAGTACTGATTGAAACGGCTGTCTCGCTTCCTCTGGTAATTCCTCCAGTGGCAACTGGATTGGTCTTGCTGGATCTGTTCGGCAGACGCGGCCCGATCGGTGCTCTGCTACGCTCAACCTTCGGCATCGACATTGCATTCACGTGGCGCGCGGTATTGCTGGCAACAGCGGTGATGAGTTTTCCGCTCCTGGTCCGCTCGGTCAGACTAGGGTTCGAATCAGTTAATCCGCGGCTCGAACAGATTGCAGAAACTCTCGGAGCCTCATCCTGGCGAGTCTTGTTTACCGTCACCATCCCGCTGGCCTCACGTGGAATTCTGGCTGGATTTCTGCTCTCATTTGCGCGAGCGATCGGCGAATTCGGCGCCACCATCCTCGTGGCAGGTAATATTCCCGGCAAGACTACGACCTTGTCGCTCTCGATCTACAGTCTCGTTCAACTTGGGAAAGATCGGGAAGCGTTTTCTCTCGTGGCGGTTTCGGTCGTGATCGCGTTTACCGCGGTATTCCTAAGCGAGCAACTTCTGCGGAAAAAACGGGAAATCCGATGAGACTGAAGCTGGAACATGTCCGATTGCCGCTAGCCCATTTCCCGCTCGCCTTGGACCTCGAGATCGAAGCCTCTTCAATCGGGCTGTTCGGAGAGTCGGGTTCAGGCAAAACCTCGTTCCTCGATCTTTTGGCCGGAACCCGTAAGGGA
The DNA here is from genome assembly GCA_963736745.1 of uncultured Verrucomicrobiae bacterium. Classification (GTDB taxonomy): domain Bacteria; phylum Verrucomicrobiota; class Verrucomicrobiia; order Chthoniobacterales; family JAFAMB01; genus JAFAMB01. The sequence continues at coordinate 29,441 of CAVTQD010000047.1, forward strand.
ATGGAAGGCATTGTCCAGCTGGATGGAGTCATATTGCAGAGCGAGTCGATATTTGTGCCGCCGAACCGACGAGCGATTGGATATGTGCCGCAAGATCTAGCTCTGTTTCCGCACCTGAGCGTACGTGGAAACATCTTTTATGGCTCGCATCGTAAGATCGCGAATCGGCTCGAAGCCATTACTCCGGGTCAAGTTATTGGGTCGCTTGGATTGGCAAAATTGCTTGAACGCAGAATTGACGATCTCTCCGGGGGCGAAAAACAGCGAGTCGCACTAGCACGTGCGATCATGTCGCGGCCCAGGCTCATTCTTTTAGACGAGCCATTCACTGGGCTGGACCCCAAACTGCGTCAGACTGGCGTCGATTTGGTACGACAACTTCGGAGCGAATTCTCAATTCCGTTCCTGTGCGTTTCCCATTCGCGAGGCGAACTTCAGATGCTTTGCGAAGTATTGATCGAGTTGGCAGCGGGCAAAATCGTGAGTAACACTCGTCCAGAATTACAGGAACAGCAGGATGAAAAGGCTGATTTTTGGTCCGCAAATCGAAAATCCCCTTGAACTGTGCACCAAAGCGGTACCCTCCTTTGGCACTATGAAAACTGTTTCGGAATTCATCTCGCATCATTTCCGGCATTTCAATGCGGCAACTCTGAAAGATGCTGCAAATGGCTATACGGACCACCTGGAAAAGGGCGGCAAAATGCTGGTTACTGTCGGAGGCGCGATGAGTACTGCCGAACTCGGGCTCTCGCTCGCAGAGATGATTCGTCAGGACAAGGTACATGCGATCTGTTGCACTGGTGCGAACCTCGAAGAGGACGTCTTCAACCTCGTCGCGCATGATCATTACAAGCGCATTCCGAATTGGCGCGAATTAAAAGGCGAAGACGAACAAGCTCTTCTCGAGCGGCATCTGAATCGGGTGACGGACACTTGTATCCCGGAAGGAGAAGCGATGCGCCGAATCGAAAAGGCCGTTTTACAAGAATGGGTACACGCAGACCAGGAAGGGCGGAAACTGTTTCCGCACCAATTTTTCTATTCGATCCTGCGCGATGACCGGCTGAGCAAGTCTTACCAGATCGATCCCAAAGACAGCTGGCTCTATGCGGCCATGCAAAAGAATCTGCCGATGTTCGTTCCAGGATGGGAAGATTCGACTCTCGGGAATATGTACGCCGGCCATTGCATCTCGGGAGACGTGAAAAATGTTCATACCGTTCGGACCGGGATTGAATACATGATCGCGCTGGCCGATTGGTATACGAAGACGTCGGAACACTCTTTGATTGGGTTCTTTCAGATTGCAGGAGGAATCGCGGGCGACTTCCCAATTTGCGTCGTGCCAATGCTCCACCAGGATCTGCAACGGGAAGGCATTCCGCGCTGGGGTTACTTTTGTCAGGTCAGCGATTCGACAACAAGCTACGGATCGTATTCCGGCGCTGTGCCAAACGAGAAAATCACCTGGGGCAAGCTTTCCCTGGACACGCCAAAATACATGATCGAGTCGGACGCGACGATCGTGGTTCCATTAATCTTTTCCTGGGTCTTGGGCTGGTGAAGAGCCGTGTCGGCTTTCGCATAGGCCTTGACCAAGCTTTCAGTCTATTTAGTCTCCTATCTCCGAAAGGGCAGGTATCCGCTCGAGGATGAATCTTTAGCCCTTGCAAGCCACCTGACTGGAAAAGCCAATGGCTGGTGGAAACCTGGACAGATCTCCGAGGCTTTGCCGGATCTCCGGAGGACTAATTAAGTCGAACTCTGGTCTGTAGCCGCTCGAGTCTTAGCACGAATCTTGCAAATTGTAATGTTTCTCTTTGACAATCAAATTTCGAATATCTAACAAGTGGCGCTTTAGCGTTTAAATATGCTCGGCTTTACTGAGTGACGCTTTTCAAATGAATGCCCCCGCGATCAAAGCACCGTTTAAAGTTGCGGCCGCACAGCTGCGGCCTCTCCGAGGCGCCGAAGCAGCCCATCATTATATGCACTTCTTCCGCGATCCCATTAGTTGCATGCGGCAGCTTCATCAAAAGCACGGAGATATCACGGTATTGGAGCCGATTCTGGCCCATCGTACGCCTCCGCGTCTCCACGTTTTGACAGTCGGTCCATATTTCAATCAGCAGGTCCTTGGCGATCCGGCACTATTTCGCACAACCGGACAAACACTACGCGGCCCAGCCGATTCTTCCCAGCGTCGCTTGCGATACGGGCTCACGCGCATGCAAGGCACGCAGCACAAGCAGCAGCGTCAATTGGTGATGCCTCCATTCCATAGAAAAGCCGTCGAAAGTTACCACGGAATCATGGTGAATACCGTTGCCAGGATGTTAAATGACTGGCAGGTCGGAACCGTCTGCGACGCGTATTGTGAAATGCGAAAGCTCGCGATGGTTCTGGCAAGTACCATCTTATTTAGCCCAGAGCCCAGCGAATTTCTTGAAGTTGGCACGATGATCGAGGAATGGTTGCGCCGCAACTTTTCCGCCAATGTCTGGCTTTTCCCGGTCAATCTCCCTGGCACACCGTATCGAGGAATGCTCAATCACGCACGCAAGCTTGAAGAACTCATTCTTTCAATGATCAGCCAGCGGCGCGCAAATCCCAACGGACGAATCGACGTTCTGTCCCTTCTGACGCAAGCCCGAGATGAAGAAAGTATCGGAATGAGTGATACCGAGCTCGTCGGACAGGCTACTATTTTATTCGGTGCAAGTTATGAGACGACAGCCAGCACACTGACGTGGACCCTCTTTCTGCTGTCACAACACCCACATATCATGTTGGAGCTGCTGGATGAACTGGACAGGGTATTGCGCGGCAGAGCACCTGAATCCGGTGAATTGCGAAACTGCCAAATGTTGGATCGCATCATCAAGGAAAGCATGCGCATCCTGCCGCCTGTACCGTATACCATCCGGGCCGCCACGGCGGCGACTGAGATCGGCGGCTATCGAATCCCCAAAGGTTCGCGCGTTATATGCAGTCACTTTCTGACTCATCATCAGCCGGAACTTTATCCTGAACCGGAAAAATTCCGTCCCGACCGTTGGTTAACCATCGAGCCATCGCAATACGAATACATGCCGTTCAGCGCTGGCCCTCGCATGTGTATCGGCACCAACTTCGCTATGCAGGCATTGAAGATCTCCTTATCCATGATTCTCCAGAGATTCCGTTTGCAGGCGGTTACCGGGAAACGGATTGATCCAGTGGTGCGCGTCACTATGAGGCCCTGCGGAGGCTTACCAATGAAGATTTTTAGTCAGGACCGACAGTTCAGCCGCGTTTCCGTAAGTGGCACAATCCGCGACATGGTAGAGCTGACCTAGTGTCCTGTCTCTCGGACGATTGGCAAACCCCGGAGTGGCGGCGGAAAAGTGAAACCGGAGGGGTCCGTGCTCACAGATCCAAACTTCTCGTGCCCCGGATTCAAAGTGGAGCGCGATCTTCTCGGAGATTTCGCTCTGCTGGTCACCGAGTACCGGTGCAGGTGCTGCACTTTTGAGGATGTGTCCATAACGGTCCGTCTCATCCGGTGCGGCAACCGGGCCACATCGGTGAGAGCGATGGGTCGGTGACCTTCAGGCGGAAGACCGCGAGTCGCCCTTGTGGCGCGCGGTTAACAGTCCTACTATCTCTATGCCATGGCCGACCCACAGCGCAGCTGGCATTCCCACGACGACTCGACACGCGAGCGGAAGCTTGCTATGCCGACCGCCCGGCTTCCTTTCACACCCTCAATCTAAAAATCCGCAACGTCTTATGCAACCAGAGCTCGAACAAATTCAACGCGAATCCGTGGATGCGCGCGATCGCCAGATCATCACGCCGCGCATCGAACACTACATTAACGGCCGTCGTTTCGCTGGTAGCAGCATACGCGAAATGGATGTGTTCAATCCTGCCACGGGCGAAGTGGCCGCGCGCGTGGCGATGGCCAGCAGTGCAGACGTCGAGGCGGCGGTGGCGGCAGCTCGCGCCGCGTTTCACGAATGGAGCGCGACTTCAGCGATCAAACGCGCGCGTGTCCTTTTTAAGTTCAAGGAACTCCTCGATGAGCATCACGATGAACTGGCGGCGCTTATTACTCAGCAGCACGGAAAGGTTTTTTCCGACGCCCAGGGCGAAGTTCAGCGCGGTATCGAAGTTGTTGAATTTTCCTGTGGCATCCCTCACCTTCTCAAGGGCGACTATACCGAACAGGTCGGCGGCGGCATCGATAACTGGAGCATGCGCCAGCCGCTGGGCGTGGTCGCCGGAATCACTCCGTTCAATTTCCCGGTGATGGTGCCGATGTGGATGTTTCCGATTGCCATTGCCTGTGGCAACACTTTCATTCTGAAGCCATCCGAGCGTGATCCGGGCCCGTCTGTTCGCGTCGCCGAACTGCTCTCCGAAGCTGGTCTGCCGGACGGCGTCTTCAATGTTGTGCACGGCGACAAGGAAGCGGTCGACGCCCTGATCGCGCACCCTGAGGTAGAAGCACTCTCATTTGTCGGCTCCACACCTATCGCGGAATACATCAATTCGGAAAGCGCGCGGCGCGGAAAGCGCGTTCAGGCGCTCGGAGGTGCGAAGAATCACCTTGTCGTGATGCCCGATGCCGACCTCGAGATCGTTACTAACGCCTTGATCGGCGCGGCTTACGGTTCCGCCGGAGAACGCTGTATGGCGATCTCAGTGGCCGTAGCCGTGGGCGATATCGGCGATGCGCTGGTCGAAAAGCTGGCGCCGCGTGTTCGCGCCCTGAAAGTCAAGAATGGGATGGATTCCGAAGCGGATATGGGACCACTGATCACCGCCCAGCACAAGGCCCGTGTCGAAGGCTATATCGAGGACGGAGTCCAGGCAGGTGCGCAGCTCGTAGTCGATGGCCGCGGCTTCACCGTCCTGAGGTATGAGCACGGGTTCTTCCTGGGCGGCACACTCTTCGATCACGTCAGACCGGAGATGCGAATTTATCGCGAGGAGATTTTCGGCCCGGTGCTCTGCGTCGTGCGTGTGCCGGATTTCGAGAGCGCCGTCGAACTCATCAACGCGCAAAGCTTCGGCAATGGCGTGTCCTGCTACACTAACGACGGCTCAATTGCACAGGAGTTCGCGCACAAGATCAAGATCGGTATGGTGGGCATCAACGTGCCGATTCCTGTCCCAATGGCGTGGCACTCGTTCGGCGGTTGGAAGCGTTCCCTCTTTGGCGGCTACCACGCCTATGGCGAGGAAGGCGTGCGATATTACACGCGTTACAAGAGCGTGATGCAACGCTGGTACCGCAGCAACTCAAAGAGCATCGAAAAATCCTCGAGCTCGCCATCGTTCAACATGCCAACCGTATAAACAGCACGAGGAAAGAACCACCATGACGAAAACCGAGCACCGCGATCAAGTTGACCTGGGCGAAAAACCCACCGTCAAAGCAACCGTCTCACACGGCTACAAAAGTCCGTTACATGAAATGACCCAGACGACGCAGACGTCTCTGTGGAACGACTCTGCGTCCATTCAGGAGCTTACCTATTCGATCGAACACGGCGCGGTCGGAGCCACATGTAATCCTGTCATCGTTGTGGGGGTCCTCAAAAAAGAGATGAGCTTGTGGAAGGATCGTATTCGGAACCTGATCGATGAGATGCCCGTGGCGACCGAGGACCAGATCGGTTGGCAACTAGTCCGCGAAATCTCGATCAAAGGCGCTCGCCTTCTGGAACCTATCTTCGATGCGCATGGGGGCCGAAACGGCAGACTCTCTGTGCAGACTGACCCACGGCTATATCGCGACACCCAGGCCATTTTGGCGCAGGCAGAGGAATTCGCCCAACTCGCGCCCAATATCATAGTGAAAATCCCGGTGACTCGCGCCGGTATTCCCGCGATCGAGGAGGCTACCTATCGCGGGGTCAGCATCAACGCGACCGTTAGCTTCACGCTGCCACAGTCGCTCGCCGTAGCAGAGGCGGTTGAGCGCGGCCTTAAACGGCGGGAGAGCGAAGGCAAAGATATCGCGACCATGGGACCTGTGTGTACTATTATGGTCGGGCGGCTCGATGACTCGCTGAAGTTCACCGCTGAGAAGGAGAACATCACTATAGATCCGGGATACCTGGAGTGGGCTGGGGTAGCGGTATTCAAGAAGGCATATCAGATCTTTCGAGAGCGCGGCTACCGCATCCGCCTGCTCTCGGCGGCATTTCGCAATCACATGCACTGGAGCGAGTTTATCGGCGGTGACGTGGTCATTTCGCCGCCCTACTCTTGGCAGCTTCGCTACAATGCCAGCGACATCAAAGTCCATCCGCGCATCGACAAACCGGTCGAGCCAGGAATTGTGGAGGAACTCTCCAAGAAGTTCCCCGATTTTCGGCGTGCGTACAGCCAAGATGGACTATCGATCGAAGAATTCGATTCGTTCAGCGCCACGCGCAGGACTCTCCGCCAGTTTATTGCCGGATGCTATGAGCTCAATGGTATCGTGCGCGATTTCATGCTTCCGAATCCAGACGCAGCCTGAGAGCGCTCATATACCGAGTGTGCGGACTGCTACCCAAGGCCGACGCCGCTGAGCGAGTGCTCGGCACCGCGCTACGGCCTTGAACGCCGCGGCGCCGAGTAATGACAGCGTGCTTGTTCTGACGCTGGTTACCGAAGCCGTTCCCAGAAAGCTTCCGCGGTTTAGTTTAATTCCGTTGGAAGCAGGGGCCATTCCTTTAGCCTAAAATCCGAAGTTGGGATCCTCGTCGTCGTGGTCGTCCTCGATCAGTCGGCGTTTTTCTGCAGCGAAGAGAGTCCGATTGACCGCAATTATTTTGTCCAGTTAGTCTGAGGGTCAAACATCCGGATTCTCGAGGACGAAGGACCACGAGTAGAGTAGAGAGGGTACGGCGATAAGTTTAGGTTACAGCAAAGCCTGGGTCAGAGTTTCCTCGTCTGTGCCTTAGGGCTGCATACCTTGCCTAAGCCGCCTCCCTCTCCCTCCTCAAACCGGACGGGCGGATTTCCCGCATCCGGCTTTCGCGTGGACTTCTTGTGCTCGAGCTTTCACAGGTCGAGCCCTCCTCGCCTGTTTGGCTTTGGCACTCAGCTTCGCTCTTCGGCCACCGGTTTTATTCCAGTCCTAGATGTTTCCATCAATCGGCCCAGTGTCCTTCTGAGTCTGCTTGCCTCACGCAGGGCCCCTTCGCTCCTTCCGGCTTTCACCGGCTTTCTTCACTACTATGGGCCCCTCCGACTCCCGGCCCTAGCAGCCCAAAGTGTTATTACCTTCCACTCCAGACTTTGCAGCTTGACCCATCGCTAGGGCGGGTCTCCCAAGTTCCTGGTTGTTCTTTCAGAGCGCGCTGCCCGACTTTACCCCGGAAAGTCCCGTTAGGGTTTGTGTCATCTCCCCCTCCCGGGTGTTGGCTTCCTTTCGCTCGAGGATCTTGGCCACTTTCATCTTTTCGTTTCGAGGCTTTCATACGCCGGTTCACTTTCGTTGCGGCTCACTCCTTTGCTGGCCAGAGGCTTCAGACCGTCTGGTTACCCAGCCGTCTGCTCCGACCGCTTCATGTTTGATGACTCTTTACATGGCTAATTCCTTTCATTTAGCGAGAACAACCAAGCTTCGCTTGGCGCTCCGAGCACGAAGACGAGTCCTCAATTTCGAAGTTTGGGTTTAGTGGTCGTGCGACTTAGGGGTTTTGGAATCCGGCACCGTGAAATTCACAGTTTCGCTGGTGATTACTTTGTGCGTGGGGTCGGCCAGTTCGATCAACACCTTGTGCGGGCCAGGTTCCAGGCCTACCAGAATGATCGTTTCGCCGCTGGAATCGACAAAGTGCCACGGCGCGTCGTCGACCGTGATGTGGATATGGCCGATACGCGGCGACACTTGGAGGGCGCCTTTGCCGAACACCGGCACCACGCGCAGGTTCTCCGTCCGATACTGAATGAAGACACGGCCCAGGGCCAGCGGTTCGGGAAGCGGTGGATCGACGATTAGCCGGGCTGGTGCTTCGTTTTCGATGGCGACCAACGGTGACGGGCCGCGAATATCCTTGGCGGTGGGGACCATGTCCATGTGAGTTTTACCTTTCTTTTCGTTTTGGCACTGGGTTTGTGGCGGAGGTAGGTTTGCAGTCGCGGTTTCAGCGGCCAACTTGGCCATGGGCAGGCTGGAAGCGGCCACTAGCCCCGCGCAGTTGACCAGAAATCCTCGACGAGACACACCAATATCTGAACGAGGCTCATCGTGGCTGAGATTGGTTTCGCCCGAGCTTAGAAAATTCTTGGTGTTCATAGAATCGCGGCGACCTGAAGACATTGTGGGCGTTCCACAGGATTCATGTTTTGATGAAGCTGGAACAGCAGGCACAAGCGCGACTTACCATGACGCTAGCGGTAATGCATCATCGTGTTCGTGAGCTGCATGTCGGCGGCAAGATCACGCGTGGGTTTGATCCCAAGCCGACGGAGGGCGTCGTGGTAGGCCTTCACCGCCTCTTCCGGGGTCAATTGGTGGTCCACGATCCTGCGTAACATCTCGATGAACGTGAGCGAGTGTTCGGCCAGGTTTATTTTGCGGCCAAACAATGCCACGCGAGCCCCGTACTTCTGGGCGTCGGCAATCATCTTGAAGCCGTCGTACGTCGTCCCGGCGCTGCCGCCCAGAATGCCCACGATCAACTGCGGATCGTAATGGACCAATTCCTCAAGCGCTTTCGGGCCATTGTATGGGATCTTCAAAAACAAGGGCCGGCCGCGCCGGGTCACGCCGGCCAAAGAGCGCGCGATGTGGTCATTGAGGAACGCAGGGACATCCGGCTCGGGAATGGAGGGGTCGACGTTGGGATTAAAGACTTCGAGAAAGTAGCGAAACCCCTTCCGCTCCGCTTCCAGCCTGAAGTCATGGAATTCGCGTAGGGCGTAATGGTCCGCGTCAAGGTTGTTGGTGAAGGTCAGGGAGTAGAGGCCAAGGTCGGCACCGATCACCTTCTCGTCCGGTTGAGGGTCGAGGTGGCCGTACATGATGTGCTCGATCGTGGCAGTGCGAAACGAACGGGAAGCTTCGCGCGGGTATTTGCCACCGCGCACCACCCAAATGTCGGAGGTATCGTTGGCGCGCGCCGCAGGCGTAACCGCCGAGGTCTCAAAGTGCCGCTCTTCCATCGCGAGAATCTCGAGGTTGGATGCCGACAGCAAAACGATGTCGACGATCCCTTGACGAATGACGTCGCGGATCTGCGCGCGGTACTCTTCCAGCGTTTTCCAGCGGCTGTCCGACTCATCGCCTGCGTTCGGCTGCGTCTCGCGCCTCGGACCCGGCGCGGTCACGCCGAAGGCCATGTCGGCGTCTTTGGCGTCCGCGATAATGAAGGCTTTGCTCCCGGAAGGATCGGCACGAATGTCCGCGATTTTTACGTCCAGTGATTTGGTCATGATACAAATGGGGCTTTACGAATACCGAACCCCTCGCGGTACTTCAGCCATTCGGAGAGGGGCTTAACCCCCCTCCCCGTCTGCCGCGGTTTCCGGGGCAGAGGTGTGAATCAAAAAACTCCCAACAAGCGCGAGTGCAGGCCTGTCGAGTGTTCCGGTTGCGGGTCGTGGCAGTGAAGAAATCGATGTAAGTTAGGACTTCGGGGCCGGTGTTGGCTTGGCCTCAGGCCGACTCGATTTCATTAATCAATAGTTAGATTGTTATTTCACGAGAGGTTTTTTTACCATAGCCTTGTCTTTACAAGTATAAAGTATTTATTATAAGGCCTTTATGGAAGTCATTGCACTCCAGAATCATATAATGAAAAAATGTGCTCGATATCACATTGGCTTATTCACGGCCATCGAAATCCTGGATTCGGAGCGATTTTACACTCATTGAAAACGACGTCGCGGAGTCCAAGTGGAAGCAAATGCCACATCGACGTCAGCCGGTTTGCGTGACGCCCTGGCCGGTGATCGGCATAGACCGCTTTACCACTTCTTGGCACCCGCTAATTGGATGAATGACCCAAATGGGCCAATTTTCTGGAAGGGTAAATACCATCTATTTTACCAGTACAACCCCAACGGGCCATTTTGGGGCTCACTGCATTGGGGCCATGCGGCAAGCTCTGACCTGGTACATTGGGAGGATTTTCCGATAGCGCTCTCGCCGTCGAAGGAAGGCCCGGACAAAAACGGATGCTGGTCAGGGTGCACGGTCGATGACAAAGGGGTTCCCACGGCTCTGTACACAGCCCCTGGACCGCAAACAGTCTGTCTGGCAACCGGTGACGACGATTTGATCAATTGGACGAAACGAGAATCTCCAGTTATCATTGCGCCGCCCGAGTTGCCGCTGGCCGGGTTCCCGTCTATTACGGGAGATTCCTCGGCAGATTTTCGTGACCCGTTTGTTTGGCGTGAAGGGGAACGGTGGTTTCTTTTGATAGGCTCCGGGATGCCAGGAAAGGGTGGAACTGCGCTCTTGTACGAATCGGACGATTTGCGCGAGTGGCGCTTTTTGAGCCGTTCTTTACCGCGGCGGTCGAACCGATTGCAAAATGTGGGAATGTCCGGTCCTCCTTCGTTTCGGCGATCGTTGCGTTTTGTTTGTCTGTCCTCACCCGGAATCGACTTAATATGGTTCGCCGGTGATCGGGAGAACGGTGCCCTGCGCGAACGGCGGCGCGGAAGACTCGACTGCGGCGCGTATGCATACGCAGCAAACTCTTTTTCGAATATAGGACACGATCGTTACTTGTTATGGACCTGGATCAAAGAAGGACGTCCCGGAAAATCCGCCGTGCCGCCGGATGGGCGGGCCTGCTAAGCCTCCCTAAAGAATGCAGCCTGGATAATGATTATAATCTTATCCTGAAACCGGCAGCCGAGCTAAAATCGCTCCGAACCGAGAACCGGATAATCCAGCGAGAAAAGTTCAACTGCTCTTCTGAGAATCCCTTTTCGAGGTTCTCGGGTGACTGCCTCGAATTCGAAGTGCAGCTCTCGTTCGATGAACTTGCCATTTGCGAGTTGAGCGTCCGAGCGACTCCCGACGGTGCGGAATGCACCACGATTTCTTACAACAGCGGAGAAAAATTGCTAACCGTTGACGGAAGCAAATCCAGCCTTGATCCCGACACTCGTCAGCGAACCTTTTCGGGTCATTTTGGCTCCCGATCGGGAATGGCGTGGTTCGATTTCACGCCTACCTGGATCGCTCAGTTCTGGAAGTTTTTCTAGCGGATTCGGTGTGTATTACCCAGCGTATGTATCCGATCCGAGAAGATAGTCTGGGCGTAAGTTTCGCAGTTAAGAAGGGTTCGGTAATCGTCCAGCGGCTTAGTGCATGGAAATTGGCTTCGATCTGGC
>CAVTQD010000048.1:0-34906 GCA_963736745.1 uncultured Verrucomicrobiae bacterium
GTGGCTCTCCGCTATTTTCTGTGGATAACTAAATTCGTTAGGTTTGGCCACGTGATAGCGCTACGCTACGCCTGTTCAAGGTCGAATCCGGCATAAACGGCCTGCTCCCCCTCGATTTATTCCGTTTCTCGCTTGAGCAGACTTCGCTCCGCGCTGGGAAGGTTACTGTCTTTTGCGTTCGAGAGCCTCTGCGCTCGTTCCTCGCTACGGGCCTCTGAAGCGCAAAAGCTCTTGGTCTGTGACCGGGAAGCCAAACAGGAGGGGGTTGGATTTGCATTTGGGTGACCGTGGACTCAATAAGAAGGGATGACACCGGGAGGAGCTTTTTACCGCAGCACTGGGATTGGGTCGGCAATGGCGAGTGGCCGAATGCCGCTTTGAGGGTGAACCCAAACGCTTGGAATTACGACTCGAGCACGTGCCCGGGGAACATTTCCAGTGCCCGGTCTGCAAAGCTTCGTGTGAGGTCTCACGACGCCATCGAAAGACGCTGGCGGCAATGTACTTCCCCCGAAAAAACGGACACGAGTTTGTCGGTTTCTTTAGTCTTTGATTGACGGAATCAGGGGACGCTGTCCCCCCGAACCCCCTGGGATTTATCGCTTTTGGCTTGCGCCGGCAGGCAGGGATAAGTCGGCAGGACCGCCTGTAAGCGGACCTGCCTGCCGTATGCAAGGCCGCATCGGCGCTCGAGTTGCATCCCTGCAGTGCTCTATCCTCCGGTGCGACATCGATAGTTTGTGGTGAGCCGATTGCGATGTCAATTACTCGATTAAACTCTGTTTCACACTGGTTTGGTGTCTGGTAACCCAACGCGCTGTGCAGGCGCCGATTGTTGTAATAGACCTCGATATATTCGAAGATCTCCCGGCGCGCTTGGGTCTTGGTGGCAAAGAGCTGGTTGGCTGGCAGACACTCCGTCTTCAAGGTGCTGAAAAACGCCTCTGCTTTGGCATTATCGTAACAATTTCCCCGGCCGCTCATGCTCAGGTTCGCTCCGATTACGGCGAGAGGCGTTTTGACCGCCTCGCTGCTGTACTGGCTACCCCTATCAGAATGGAAATAAAGTCCAGGACTGGGCTGTCGCCTCCCTAAGGCGCCTTTGAGCGCTGTGACCACCAGGTCTGCCTCCAAGGTCTCTCCCAATTTCCAGCCGACTACTTTCCGGCTGAATAGATCCAGAATGACTGCCAGGTACAGCCATCCCTCCAACGTGCCGATATAGGTGATGTCGCTCACCCAGACCTGATCCGGAGCGCTTGGCTCCAAGTCTTTGATCAGATTGGGAGCCACTCTTTGTCCTGCCACAGTTGTCCGCGGCCGGAACCCCTTCTTGCGCCGAGCAGCCAACCCATTTTCTCGCATCAAGCGCGCTACTCGCTTCTCCCCGCAAACGCTCCGCTCTTGCCGAAGCTCTCGTGTGACCCTGGGGCTCCCATAACGCTCTTTGTTGGCGGCAAATACTTCCACGATCTGCCGGAGCAATTCTGCGTCCTCTTTCTCTCGCTGTGATGGTCCTGAGTTGAGCCATTGGTAATATCCGCTCCGGGAGACCTCCAACGCCTGGCAACACTCCTTGATGGCAAATTTCACCGATAGCTCCTCGATCATCGCATACCGGGGTTCGGTTCCTCTCCCAGTATGCTCATAGCTTTTTTTAAGATCTCCCGCTGCCGCTTGAGATACTCATTTTCCTTCTGCAGTTGCCGAATCTTGTCGAACATCTCTTGGGGACTCATCTGCTCTGCGCCAACCTGCGCTGGCTTCAGATGTCCAAGGTAGGCCCTCTTCCACAACGTCAGACTGTATTCGCTGACCCCCAGTTCTCGGGCGATCTGCGTCTGGGTTCTGCCGCTGTGAATGACCAGCTCCACTGCTTGGCGCTTAAACTCTTCGCCGTATCTTTTTTGAACCTTCTTTTCTTTCACGGATTCTCTCATTTTACTTTGAGCCGCCGTGTCCGCCAAATCGGGGGAGGTTCACGAAGTCTTTGGAGGAAACCGCGCACTCCGAGTAATCTTCGAATCAGCGACAAAATCAATCGACATTATCGACACCTACCTTGGGCCTAAGGTGTTCGACTTGCTTGAGGTCAGCGATGGACCTATAAAGATTCGCCTGATCAGCGACAAGGTAGACAATCCAACGAAGCAAGCTTTTCAAGACTTCAGTAAGCAATATGTCAGCGTAGAGTTCCGTCTCTGCGATCTCAAAGATATTCATGCTCGCTATATTGTCATTGACGGTCAGATCGTTCTAAATATCGGCCATTCACTAAAAAACTTAGGCAAGAGTGATTCAGGTATTGAGGCTGCATCTTCGGAAATTCTTCGGCGCTTCGAGGAACTTTGGTCAAAGGCAAAGACAGTCAGTTAGACGGATGACCGCAAGAAGCTCTTTCATCGCGGGGGGATTGTATCAAGAAATAGAATCTTGGAATTTTGCCAAGCTGCGTCTGCAAAGTCCGGATCGCCACGATTTCGATGCTGAGAACGACGCGAGCGTCGAATCCGATTTGGATATGCATTATTTTCTAGAAATTATAGAGCGACCTCTGTTATTCTCTGTTCGAGTATTCCGATGCAAGCGCGTCTTCAGACCTCGGTTCCCAACGACACAAGGCGATCTCCTCGTAATTGATCTTGCCGCTCTCGCCCAACCATGACCCCCGAACAAAGGGCTCGGCAGCAGATTGATCTCCTCCTCGGACAGTGCGGTTGGATTGTTCAGAACCGCTCCGAGACCAATCTCGCCGCCGGACCGGGTGTCGCAAACCGCGAAGCCCTTCTGAAGACTGGAGAGGCCGACTACCTCTTGTTCGCTGGCGGGAAAGCGATCGCCCACCTTTGAGGCCAAACCTGAGGGGTATACGCTTACGGGCATTGAGGGGCAGTCCGGCAAGTACGCTACCGGACTTCTGGATATTTATCCCCGCTGGAGCGATCCGCTCCCATTTTGCTACGAGAGCACGGGTTCTGAGACCCGTTTCAGCAACCGGCTCGACCTTAATTACTCCAGTCGCGGCGTGTTTGCGTTCCACCGACCCGAGACACTGATAGAATGGGTCACGCAAGCCAAGCAGCTTAACCAGCGCCTAGTCGTTTTGCCGCTTCTGCCGTACCAAAAGGCGGTCGCAATTGCGTCCATCTTGATCGGCAAATTTCAAGTTCAAACAATGCCCAACTGAAGAACGAAAATGAAAATAAAAAACGCTTTACTGATGATCGGCGCGGTGTTGGCAATCGCGTCCGCCGGAGAAACCAAAGCGGGACCGGAAGTGGAGCAGAACCTTGGTACCATCATTGTGTATCGCCCTTGGTCGCTAATCGGTTGCGGCGTGACCAATTGGGAATTCAATTTGAATCATGGCCCGGACCTAATGGTCCGCAACGGCACTTACTATCGACTTACTGTCCTACCGGGGGATAGCATCATTAGCCATGACGATATGCCATTAATTGACGAGGACCCACAAACGGTCCACGTACAATCAGGACAAACAGTTTACTTCCAATACACGTTGATTTGCGGCTTCATATTTGAGGTGGCTGACGACCAAGAAAGCGCGGCCAGAACCGTGAGCAAACTTCAACCTTTAAACTAAATCAAAAAACAACTGAGCGAACGCTAATTCAATTAAAAATCTCTGGCCGGAATCTCATCGAACTTCGCCTTGGAACGCTCAAGTTCAAGACCGGCCTCGAAGGGAAACTTCACGCGTTGGTTTGCGCCGAACAACTAGACCTCAAAACGGCCCAACAGGCCATCGCTTCAGACTGGATCGAAGCGTATAAATTCTATGTCAGCCCGAATCCGCCCGTCTCGCGAGTTGCTTTGCCCATCGCTGCCGAAACACCGCTGAACGGTGATCAAGTTTGGGTGAATACCAAAAGCGGCAAGTATTGGAAGCCCGCATCACGATATTATGGTAAAACCAAGCGGGGCGAATTCATGTCGGAAGAAGAAGCAGTCCAGAAAGGATACCGACCGGCGAACGGAACAGGAGAATAAACTATGGCTGTGAATTACAAGCTCACAAAGGTTATCAAAGGTAGAGTTATCACCACCTTTGAAGCCGATACTTTCGAGCATTCGGATCACATTCGAGGACGATTCCACGATGAAGGTAAAAACAGTCGAGTCGCCGCCTCGGAGAATTCCCGAAGGAGGTCAGGTACGGGAAGTCTCGGAGCGCGGCACAGAGTTCACGATCGGCTGTGAAGACGACACTACTATCGACCTAACCTTAGCAGAGCCGGGAAATTCGGTCTCCGTGAGAGATAAGACGGGCGCGATTGAGTATCTAGGGTAACGGCATGAGTGATCAGATTCCTCTAGACACTATTTCGCCTCTAACCGTTCCAACCGCTGTTTACCGGGTCGAACGGCTGCGCATTCGGATCAACCCCGTATTATGGCCATACGTGATTTGCCATTCGCCTTCACGCTTTACGAATATGAGCGACAACTTGTCCTGAGTCTCCGCCCTTACCTCTCCGTCGGGCGTGGTAAATTCGCCCATTTTTAACGTGACGACGGCAACCCCTACGTCGGAGGTGACGGCTCTGACCGCAACATCAGTTGTGGTCATTTCGGTGCGGATAAGCTTGGTTGAACCGTATTTTTGGAACCAACCTGCTTCTATCGGGACTTTCTCGCCGCTAACTATTCCAACCGCTGTTCACCGGATCGAACGGCTTTGCTTTCGGGTCGATTACCGTATTGTGACCATGCATTGATCTTCTTCAACCATCCTTTGTCATACCCAAAGGTAACGCTAACCCGGTGGAGAAAAACATGGAGGAAAGTATAGGAGAAGCGCATTTAACGGGACTAAACTCATCACTCTTGGAACACGACGCAAATGACCCAAATTCCCGCCAAAGTTCTTAACGTCGGCAAGCTAGGTAACCAATATCTCGTAACCGTTCAGGTCGGGCACGAAAAATATCGAGGAACATTCGATAGACTCAATTTCGGAGAAAATAAGCCGCACCTCGGCGCGTATCGCAATGGTTGGCTTGATCTTGCCTATCAGCAAAATCCTAAGCTTAAAACAGGGCAGTCGTTCCCGTTGTGGAAGAATCGATAAACCACGCAACGCTATTGACCGATTGTTGAGCTTCCAGCCCTACCACACGTACGGGTAAAGACGAATCGGATTGGTACTTTCATCGCGCTCCACAAGCTTTCCCCCCAAGCATGGAGAACAAAAACCGGCGTATGCCACTGGTGTCATGGCGCACGCTGGCGCTTTCGGGGTTACGGAAACCTGTCCATATCACGCGCTTTTCAGCTACCGTGGATTCATAGTGGCACGAACGCCACCAACCGGAGGTCGCTTACAGGTATCCGACGCGCCCCAGGAAAGATGCGACCAACGCCAATCTTCCCTTCATCGGGCTTTGACTGGATGTGAGCCACTGATGAAGGATGTGATGATGCACGCCAATTCGAGAGGCTAGTATACGCTCGCTCTGCTTTGACTCTCTCAGGTATCGCTTCAGAATCGTCACCAGCTTATCCGCCATCATTTCGTTTGCTCTGTTATCAATCCACTCTCGCACAGACTTATCAGCTAGCTCCCATACTCTTTTTCGCATTTTTGCGTCTCATTCCAATATGGCAAATGATAACGCGTCATGACTGGAATGATTTGGAAGCGGAAAGACGCAGGGTGTTTGAACCCACCGATAGCTATCCCTCCCAATCCCGCGTCTCTAGCCTGGAAATTGAAATTTGTCTGTTCATAGACAGTACGGTAGGCAATTCTCTGATTTGCGAATCAGCTGGACTTGAATCATGACAGGGACGAATGTCCCCCAACTCTCTCTCTCCTCCTCTGGTGCTTCTCCGTACTTGAAACTTTGAAGGCGGGTCCCATCTCCGGCGAAGTCAGACCTAGAAAGCACCAATGACAGCCATTCCCGCAGTAGTTCTTGCCGTTGACAGGCAACGCGACCAATACCGCGTTGTCGTTCGAATCGGACTTCCGAAATATCGAGGTTCTTTCAACACCCTAGTTTTTGGAGAAAACAAACCGTTCGTCGGTTTTTGTCACGACGATTGGCTTGACCTTTTTTACCATCAAGATCCAAGCATTCACGAAGGCCAAGAGTTTGCGCTGTGGACGATTATGTGAATTTAGTCGCGCTTCCACTGACAGGTTCCAGTCTGGGTCTGTAGGGCGATTTAAGGATCAGGCGCACGGGACCAGTTGTATCGGCGCGATGTTGCCTGACCGGCGATTGTCGGGTTGTTTTCTCTCGCGACCCTTTTTCTGGGGGCTGGGTCGGTTTCGCGGCTGGGAAGCACTTAGGAAGTTTTTTCTATGAATACAGATACCATACTCATTCAGCGGCTGAGCCGCTCGGAACTTTATGCAGACTATCAGAAGGCGTTTGGAGATGCAACTGAACTGCCGTTGACGCTGCGCCCGCTCGAATTCTGGCAACTGGCGCACCGCAACCAAACCCACGAAAACCCGTTCTGCGCGATGATGGCCCAGGGCAATCGCACCTGCGCTGCCAGTTTAGAAATTCAACAGCGGGCGGTGGAGGGCGCAAAGGACGGACCCGCTACGTTCACGTGCTTTACCGGGCTGTGCGACACAGCTGTACCCATCAAGCTCGGGGAGAGAACCATCGGGTTTCTGCAGACGGGTCAGGTCGCGCTCGAAGAAGCGCCTTCGGAGGCCCAGTTTGGCCGGATTGCCAGCCGGTTCGCCGAGTGGGGCTCGCAAATCGACCTGAACCAACTCAAAGAGGCTTACTTCCATTCGAAGGTGCTTTCGCGAAGCCGGTACGCTGGGGTCGTCGGCCTTTTGGAAGTCTTTGCTAAGCACCTGTCTATGGTGGCTAACCAAATTGCGATGCGCGAGGCTGAATCCGAATCGCCGCTGGTGCGCCGGGCCAGGGCCTACATCGCAGGACATCACGAGGACCCGGTCAGCTTGGAAGAAGTCGCGAACGCGATGCATGTCAGCACCTGCTATTTTTGTAAGATGTTTAAAAAAGCTACCGGGCTGACCTTCACCAATTACCTTGGGCGAGTCCGCATCGAAAAGGCCAAAGAGTTGCTGTTAAATCCTCACCTTCGGGTTAGTAAGATCGCCTATATCGTGGGCTTCCAGTCCCTCACGCATTTTAACAGGATATTCAGCAAACTGACCGGCGAGTCGCCTACTCTCTTTCGAGCAAACGGAAGTCTGCGCGAACGAGGCAAGGCGAGGGCAGCGAGGCTGGGAGTTTTAAAACTTAGAACTTTGCCGCAAATGGTTTACGCAGGGATCGCTGCCTGACCTTAACAGCGTCACGAATAAGCATCGATTCCGCACAAGCGGGCTCCCGAAGCTCCGCCCAAGCACGATCTGCCGTTCCCCCATACCCGACTAAGGATCAGCTTTGCAATGCCCTGATCAACCTGCCGTCCACTTGGCCGGTAACCGGCAAGCCCTTATTCGCCTGAAATGATCGAATAGCACTGCGAGTCTGCGGCCCAAACGCACCATCAATCGGCCCGCGATAGTAACCGCGTCGTGCGAGGGCGGTTTGAAGCGCCTTGGTCGCCGACGAGCGAGGATCACCGTTTTCGTAGTATGGGTCGCCGTAATACGTGTCGCCGTAGTACGCGTTGTCATAGTAGGGATCGCCGTAGTACGCGTAGGAATAGGGATAATAGGGATAGCCTGGATAGTACCACGGGTAACCGTAGCCAAAGAAGCCAAAACCAGGGCCGACAAAACGTCCGCCGTGGTTAAATCCGTGACCGTGCCCGCCCCAAGCAACGTGACCGTGGCCACCCCAAGCACCATGACGTTGACCGGCCCACGCTCCGCGACCGTGGCCACTCCAAGCACCTCTCCCGTGACCAGCCCAAGAACCATTACCGCGCCCGCCCCATGCGCCTCTACCATGACCGGCCCAAGAACCGCCGCCATGACCGACCGAAGCACCACCGTGACCGGTCCAACCACCAGAGCCCCCATGCGCAACAACATCGGGAGTTAAAACGAATAATCCGGCACCGATGACACCGGCGAGGAGAAACCACATCTTCATAACAGCCCTCTTTCTCTGTATACTATCGCCCATTTGCCATAAGCTCGCCATCGGATTCATCGAGATCGGCGGGATGCTTATAGGTAATGGGCGGGAGCATCTTAGGATACCGACCCGGAACCCGGAACCTAGCCAAAGGGAACTACTGATGTTTGATTGATCCTATTGTCCCGGATCGGATCATCCAACACGACCAGAAGCCGCTACAATCGATCTATATTGAATGTGGACGCGTTTGATTCGTTGGAGGTCAGATCCACTTGACCAGGAAGTTTAGACTGACGGTGGACGAATGGCGAACCACTGCCACGGCGATCATGCTGTCACCGGTCAAGTTCGACACAACCGTCTTTTTCTCAACAACGCTAAAAACCAAGTTGGATTCCGAATCCGCCTATTTGAAGTTTCATTTTTTTTAGGGCAAGTGGAGAAGTAAGAACTGCAATAATCTTGAAATACTGCGACTTCCGCTGCCATAAACAACGGCTAGACATGACCAAAACTGAACTTCAAGTCGCGCTCGCTGCTGCCACCGAGACTAACAAAAGAACCGCTGGAGTATTCCTCGATACGCTCAGCAACCTCGCGTACAAAGCGATCAAAAAGAACGGCGAATTCGTCTTGCCTGGTTTTGGCAAGCTCGTAAAGCAGAAAAGGAAGGCTCGCATCGGCTTCAATCCGAAGACGCAGCAGAAGATCAAGATTCCAGCCAAGACCGTCGTCAAATTCCGAGTCGCCAAGGCGGCAAAGGACGCGGTTCTTGGAGTAAAGAAGTAATCTCGCCTGTAAGCCAAGAAGCTATATAAGGTTTTCTAAGGCAGCGACAGCCTTGTATGAGCGAGCTTATTCTGGAATCCGTGTTGGTATGTCCGGTTTGCGGCTTCGCCAAACGCGAAACGATGCCAACTGACTCCTGCCAATTCTTCTACGAATGCATTAGCTGTAAGACGCTGCTCCGCCCCAAATCCGGCGATTGCTGCGTCTTTTGTTCTTATGGTTCGGTGAAGTGTCCCCCAATGCAGGGCGAGAATTGCACCAGTTGAAGCTCAGTAACTCACTTTCTGCCGGAATCTGTCGGTAGTCCGCCGTTCGACTTTTCCAAACCCCACTTACCTTCCAGTCACCCTCGGTAGCGGCCACGATACGCCGTCTCCTGGTCGCGTCCCGTCCGAGTGTCTACTCCGCGCCGACCTGCGTACCTATATCTCCAGATCCCGGAATTCTGGGCCGATTATCAGTGCTCTTTTCGGGCGGCAGTCGAATGCCAGCGTAAGAAGCAATCAATAGGGACCAGATCCCAGAAAAATTGTTGCCGAGAATTTTCGTTTCTCTCATTTGCATATCGCACTCGTTGCGAAAGTTCCTTTGGATGCGGTCAGTTCGTTAATCGAAATGACAATTAAAGCTTGTGGTCCGAGACCGCGACCACAGGTCGGCACGACAAGGTTTCTGATAATGAATTGCCACTTCTCCAAGGGCGCTGGCGATGAATAATATTTTCTGCAACGCCCGGAAAGCATTAGACAACATATGTCCAGAGGTTCTGAAAACACTGCGTGTACTGTGATTCTAGAGAGGAGAAAGGTAGCCTATGGATAGGAGGCAATGCAACTTGCTGCACTCAATTGCTTCGCTGGTAGCAAATGTCGAGTCGCCTCAACTGATGCAAACCAAGCAGCAAGTCATTAGGGCAAAAAGTCCGTCCTAAACCCTCGGAGAGGAAACAATGAAAATACGCTTACTATTTATCCTAGCAGGTTTGGCAATCGGCTTTGCTTTACCCATGGGTGCCAGCAGCGCATCCGCTGCCGAACTTGGCGTGAGCAAAGAGGAGTTCGGAAAAATGGCGGACGGAACGTCCGTAGAAAAATACACTCTATCTAATATTCACGGAATGGAAGTCGGCATCATCACTTATGGTGGCGCGGTTCAGTCCATTAGGGTACCCGACAAAGACGGGAAGTTGGGCGATGTTGTTCTGGGGTTTGACAACCTGGGGGATTACCTGGGCCATAATCGGTACTTCGGTGCCCTCATCGGACGGTACGCCAACCGTATCGCCAAAGGCCAGTTCGTATTGGACGGCAAGGCCTATCAAATCCCTACCAGTTGGGGGCCGAACTACGCTTTGCACGGTGGCCCTGAAGGCTTCGATAAGCAGGTGTGGGCCGCTGCGTCGCTCAGGGACGCACGCTGGGTCGGAGTGGAGCTAACCTACTTCTCAGCCGACGGTCAGATGGGTTTCCCGGGCAACCTGGCCGTCACAGTCCGTTATACTCTCAATGACGACAACGAACTGCGAATCGACTATTCCGCCGTTGCTGACAAGGATACCGTCGTTAATCTGACCAATACTACTCAATTGAATCTGGCCGGTGCCGGGCACGGCACGGTTCTGGACCAGGTGGCGATGATCAATGCGGATAAGTTTACCCCAGTCGGGGCGTTTGTTCCCACTGGCGAACTGCAGGATGTGAAGGGTACGCCATTCGATTTCATCGAGCCTATGGCTATCGGTGCCAGGATTCAAGCGAACAATGAGCAACTCAGGAACGTTGGGGGTTACGACCACAACTGGGTGCTCAACAATCCCGGTGACCTGGGCGCACTTGCTGTTCGGGTCTTCGATCCAAAGTCTGGAAGAGCTGTGGAAATGTACACTACTGAACCAGGGGTTTACATTTACACCTGCAACTTTCTGGACGGATTGGACAAAGGCAAGGATGGACTGCCCTATGAGCGTTGGGGTGCCTTTACGCTTATGGCGGAACATTACCCAGATTCACCTAATCACGCCAACTTCCCTAGCACTGAGCTGAAGCCAGGTGAGAAGTATTCCCAAACAACGATCTATAAATTCTTACCCATGTAATGTTGCTGGTCAGGACCGAACCGAAAATTTCTGCTCGGCAAGTCAACTACGGGTCGTTAGGGCGGGAAGCCCATTCTAAACCACCAGGAGGAAACAATGAAAATCCGCTTCTACTACTTATCCTAGTAGGATTGGCAATCAGCTTTGCTTTGCCGGCCTTTGCCCAACAGACAGACACTCCAGATCCACAACTGCGCGAGGCGTTAGTCCCGCGTCTAAAAAAAATGACGATGGATTCGTCAACAGCGATGCCGCTGCCTTGGCCGCGTTCTACACAGATGACGCGGTTCAGTAACGTGGAACGGGCACCGATTTACGGTCGGGAGGCAATCCAAAAACGGTATGAAGATGATTTCAAGAAAGTCAATTACATTTCAGCAATATTTGAGCAAGCTAGAGCAGTATTCTCCTCACGTTATAGGTACGGCTGGGAATGAGTTATGGAGCACCGGGGAATTTGACAGACTTTTCAGATCGAGAACGGCAGACCTCTGCGCATAAAGGGGCATCTTTTATATGTTCTAGTTCGTGATGGCGACGCTTTGAAAATCAGGTGGACACCATTAACTTCACTGGACCAGCCGTACCTGCTGAGACAAAGTAATGAGAAGAGGCGAGTCGCCTTAACTCCTGCAAACCAGCAGCAGGTCATTAGGGCAACAAACCCATCCTAAACCACCGGGAAAAAACAATGAAAATACGCTTTACTACTTACCCTTGGGTTGGTAATCAGCTTTGCATTGCCGACCTTTGCCCAAGAACAAAACACGGCCGATCCAGAAGTACGTCAGCAGATTCAAGCGCTAATGATGAACTTTCAGGAGGCGTTTAATAGCCACGACGTGGCTGCTATCACATCGCTATTCACTCAGGACGCGGTTGCGATTCGGTCAGTGGCAACGTCCTATGGTGGTGGTACATTCTCCGGTAGGCAAGCCCTCGAGAAAATGTTTGCAGGCGACTTTGCATTACATCCTCGTAAGATGGTTAACGAGCACGTTCAGCTGTATGTGATGGGCAACGATGTCTACGCGACAACGGATACGACCGTCGAAGAATCCGTCGGAGAATGGAAAGGCCACGAACTAAGAATCTACGTGCGCCCTCACGATAGCTGGGAGATCCCGTGGAAGATCCGGATGCTCTATGTCAATGAATAGATGACTCCTTGATAGGTTTCATCACGGAGGTGATTTCCGGCGTGAATCCGTCTTCTTATTGATCTCCGCAATCGGGACATCCAACGCCCTCTGTCGAAAGTTGGCCCAGACCGGCAGTGGAGGTTCTTGGATGACATTTCCTTCAGCTTCCCTTGCCGACTCCAGCCAGAACACCTTCCGAAGCTCTTTCAAAGAGACGCGCGTTTTTTTTTCTACCGATGCGTACTTTTTTCACCCAATCGTATAAACGGATCGAATATTCGCTTCGTAGACCACGATTGGCCGGATTCTGGTCAACGTAAGGATTACCGGCATGCGGGTATGAATCTGACGCACGAACTCATTCGGCTCTCCAGTGATGATCGTACAGGTCCGCAACCATTCGTCGGTAGCAGGATCTTTCCATCCCTCCCATAGACCGGCAAACACAAACGGCGAATCGTCCTTCATACCGATTGCGTATGGGATTTTTCCGCCAACCGCCTTTTTCCACTCGTAAAAAAAAAAACAAAAAATCTGCTGGAATCAGGCAGCGTCGCTTCTTGAAACGCCTGGCGGTAAGAGGCGGTATCGACGGTCTCAACTCGGGCGTTGATGGTCTCTGTACGCGAACTTCCGATCTTTGGCCCAGTTCGGGATCAAGCCCCACCGTAGTGCATCCAAGCTGCGCTGTCTCTGGATTGAGCCGAATAGCGAGGACATCCTGAGTTGGAGCATGCTCCAACTGATCGGCAGATCGCGTTGGTGTGGTATCGGGATATGATACCGCCGAGCAAGTTCTTCTTCCGATGTTGTTCGTCTGTATCGTCCGCACATGCTAACTCACTCCCCGTAAAGTTTCTCTTTCCATTCGGTTCTCAGGACGCTGTTCATGGTCAGATCAACGTAGTGATCGTAAAGCCATTCGGCTTGGCGCAATACGCCCTCCTTCTTTAGACCTAACCGGTCGCAAACGGCCTGACTTGGATAGTTGCAAGCCGCAACCCGCGCTTGAATGCGAATTAATTATGCAGACTTTTGCGCTGGGCGCTGGCGGCTCTAGCTTGTTAAAAACCTTGGCTTATGATCTGATCAGTAAGCCGAAAACTTTTTTGCGAACGCTCTTACAGATCACGCTTGTGCCACGCCCCCGTGGATTTAACCGCCGGAAGAGATTCCTTTTAAAAGTTCCACGGTCAGGCTCATACATCAAATGAGCCGTAATCATATTCGGAATCTCGGTTGCCGGGATTTTGCGAGGTGCAGTCTCCTTCCCTACCAAGGCTTTTTAATCCACCAGCGGACCACTTTGGATTTTACCCTTCACGCCACATGTTCGAGGCTTTGACACATACATAGCCTAAAGGAACTTCGACTTCGGTCGATTTCGAGTAAACACTAACTTTTCCCCCTGCTGATTCATCAGGAAATTATGCTTTGTCATTACTGAAAGCACAGCAGCCTTCGCTTTCTGCCCGTGCGTCTCTATAATCAATGTTCGGATACAATCAATCCATGACTCATCGCCAGCGGTAAAAAGATTTTCCTCCGCGCCTTCAATGTCCAGCTTCAGTAAGCCTAGATCCTTGACCCCCATTCTGGCCAACAAATCGTGAATCGTTACCGTATGTAACGCGCCGGGAGTCTTTGGCGAAGCTTCAGTGACCTTAAAGCCGAAGCTCTTTTGGTCGGTTTTGTCAATCGTAACATATGAATGAGAACCCCAGAGCGCACCTTGTACTATATCCACCTTGTAGCCCCGCACATTCTGACGCAACATTTTTATATTGTCAGGGTCCATTTCTACGGCTAATATGCGGGATGCGGGATGCGGGATATTTATTAGCTAGATAGACCGAGACGTATCCTACATTCGCACCGCCATCAATAATAGTCTGCTGATCGACGGGCAGAATGCAATCGCAATCCTTCTTATAAAAGGCGGACCATAATACCCAAATATCCGAGTCACGCGGACGGCAGTACAAGGGGGTAGGGATATCGGGAACCTTTAGCCAAATGCATGGAGTACCTAATAACCTGCAAATGGCAAAGCGGGAAGTCTGCCACAGCCCCAACCACCTCATTAAGCGTAACCCTTGCCTGACCCGATGTTGAAACCAGTAAAGTTTTGTCAGTTCGAATTCCATTCGAGCACCTCTTCCACTACAAATTGCCAGAATTCTTGATCGCTGTTTCGCAAATCATGGGCCAACTCCAGTTCAGCTTCCATCGGACAAATCACGCCAAATGTGCCTCCGCGTATCGCTCCGGTGATCTCTCTGTGAATGCAGACCACTACCCAGACCTGTTCGCCAGTGGTGGTTTGACCGACCATATCAGCATAGGTAATGGGATTTACTTTGCTTTCCGCTAGTTCGTCGAAGGCTTTTTGAATCATCTCAATCGGGTTCAGAAGCCGGTATAGCTCTTGGCATTCGTGTCGACTTCGCGGTACAAGGGCGATGTAATCGCGTTCTGGAAATAGATGATGGCTGAATTTAGTGAGATCGAAGGTTTTCATAGAACAGTACGATTGCTGCCATCAGTGAAATGCGATGCAATTTCATTGGGACGCTTTTTTAGTTTTGCTATCGCCCCAAATTGTTAAAGGCGCTACCATCAGTTAACAATTTTTTATTAATTCTTTGTGGCTAACTAGTGGAATTGCTCGCACCTATAGTAATAATGAGAAATGACGCATTGCATTGTCGGCGGAAACTGCTTTTCCCATTACCACGGAAAGAAAATGTCCAACGGATATAAGCCGCCAGGTAAGTCGCTCATCCCTCAATCTGCTGGATTGTCTTTTGGGCGTCTTCGTCACTCTCCCGAGGCCGGTTCGCCTTTATCCTGAATTGGGAACATTCGAGGCAGCAGATTACGGCCAAGCCCTCGAAGATACTTCGAGAGCTTGCAATAGGCATCAGGAGAGGCATTTGAATTGTTTTTCGGCTCTGCGGGATTCGTTGTCAGCACTGCAACGCGGGAGGGACGATTTTGCGCCAAAATTCCCGGCTGTAACATTTGACAGAGAAAATCCCCCAGCGGCGTGTCGAAATCACTGTCCACTACAACGAGTAACAAAAGTGAATTCTGTGGAGATCGAGCAATATCATGCACCGCCAGAATGGCTAATTCAAGGTTCTCGTGCCAAAGGTGCTCCGAGAGTTCCATCACAAGCACGCCGGTTTCCTCTCTGCGAAAGGCTATCACGAGTTAATCTCCTTCTCTAATATGTCTTCGCTTTGTCTCGCAAGTTCGGATGATCTGATCCTCTTCTCATTCTTTCTTAGTTCTTCTATTTTCTTCTGCGCTGTGACACCTTTTCTGATTCTGTTCTTTGCAAGTCACAGCGGCCTTCGTGCTGTTTTATTTTCACCGACTTGGAAAGAGGCATAGCCTTTGGACGGACAAGAAGATGCAATCCTCGTCCAATACCGGAATTGACAGCAATGAAAATTTACTTCTCGACATCCGGCGACCTTTCGATTCCGTCAAGTCACGCCGGTACGAGAGTAAGGCTCGCATTGAACTCGAAAAATTATTGAGTTGCAACGCGGCAAGAGCGGCATTGCGTAGAAGAGCAAAGTTGGCAAGGAGGCACCTTTTACATTCGTACTGGACGAGCCTAAAACAAGGTCCAGACACCCGAGCAATATTCCTGATTCGTTTGTCGCTCCTAATCTGCAGCGCTTGCAATTTCTGAATTACGCCTCAACCGCTGCATCAATGGCGAGCCTGGTAGTGTAACCGACTTTCTTTCTTGCCCGTTTGTCCGAGTGCGAAAACAGCGTCCCGCCGCGAGATTTTTCATGTTGCAAAGTTTGATGCCAAAGCGCGATCAACCGCGTTCTCACATCAATATCCCGGGGGTGCATGGATGACCGAAGTCGTATTTTGGGGATCTTTGTATGGGCCGCGTATGCAGGATCTGGCCGCTGTGACGGAGACCGTGAAGTTGCGGTCGGCTGGACCTCGGGTTGATTTACTTGGCTCTCCGCTATTTTCTGTGGATAACTAAATTCGTTAGGTTTGGCCACGTGATAGCGCTACGCTACGCCTGTTCAAGGTCGAATCCGGCATAAACGGCCTGCTCCCCCTCGATTTATTCCGTTTCTCGCTTGAGCAGACTTCGCTCCGCGCTGGGAAGGTTACTGTCTTTTGCGTTCGAGAGCCTCTGCGCTCGTTCCTCGCTACGGGCCTCTGAAGCGCAAAAGCTCTTGGTCTGTTATCCTGGAAGCCAAACAGGAGGGGGTTGGATTTGCATTTGGGTGACCGTGGACTCAATAAGAAGGGATGACACCGGAGGAGCTTTTTACCGCAGCACTGGGATTGGGTCGGCAATGGCGAGTGGCCGAATGCCGCTTTGAGGGTGAACCCAAACGCTTGGAATTACGACTCGAGCACGTGCCCGGGGAACATTTCCAGTGCCCGGTCTGCAAAGCTTCGTGTGGAGTCCACGACGCCATCGAAAGACGCTGGCGGCATATGAACTTTTTCCAGTACCGCTGTGAGCTGGTGGCCAAGGTCCCGCGCACTTGGTGTCGCACCGATGGGGTCCATCAGGTGCCAGTCCCCTGGGCCCGGGAAGGCAGCGGTTTCACCCTCTTGATGGAAGCGCTCATGATGCTGCTCAGCGCGGAGATGCCCGTCGATGCGATGGCTGATTTAATCGATGAGCACGATACCCGGCTGTGGCGGGTCTTGATGCATTACGTTGAACAAGCTCACTCAAAGAGCGACTGGAGCGCCGTACGAAGGGTCGCCGTCGATGAGACCAGTGCCCGGCGCGGACGCCGCTACGTGACCAACGTGCTGGACGCTGAGAACTCACGTCTGCTCCTGATGGTCGAGGGACGCGGTGTCCAGGCCCTGGGAGCTTTTGCCGAGGCGCTACGCTTGCACGGCGGGGACCCCTCCCAAATCGAGGCGATCGCGATGGATATGAGCACCTCCTATATGAAAGGGGCCAGCCAATACTTCCCTCAGGCCAGGATCGTCTTTGACAAGTTCCACGTCATGGTGCTGGCTGGCAAAGCCCTCGAGGAGGTGCGCCTCCAATTGCAGCGCGAGGGAGCCCAGCTCAAAGGGGCGATGTGGACTTTACGCGGCAACCCCTGGAATCTCAGTCCAGAGCGTCAAGCGCATCGTAAAGACCTCTGTCGCCACTACACTCAACTTGGCCGTGCGATGAGTCTGCGTGAGACTCTCCAAGCCATTTACGCAAACTCCGACCGCCAGCTAGCCGAAGCTGAACTGCGGTGGTGGTGTGGTTGGGCAGCGCGCAGCCGCCTCTGGTCTTTTCGCCATTTGGCCATGACCATTCGTCAGCTATGGGATGGGATCCTGGCCTACTTCGATACCAAGCTGACCTCCGCCGCAATCGAGGCCGTCAACGGGATCATCCAGCTAGCAAAACGAATGGCTCGTGGCTTTAGAAACTTCGTCTACTTCAGAACCGCAGCCTACCATCGAGCCGGTCAGCTTAATCTGGATGTCCCAAACATGAGTTAACTTAGCAATTACCCACACCAAACAGCGAGGGACCATTTACTTTAGGAGTTAATCCGCTGTCAATGCTCCGCGCCTGTCCCACAGTTATTTCGCCGGTACGGCTTTTCGTTTGAGCCCATGACGCCGGAGAGCGGAGGCGTATCGAGTTTAGCTTAATCTTACTACCTCATCGTCTTCCTTAGTCCAAATAGCGAGCATCGTCCCGTCTTCGGTCAAAGAGGCGTAGTCGGTCTCCACGCCATCTTCTGTGCCAATCACCCGATAAGAGTTATCAGTCTCATTCTTGGAGGCATCGCCCCAGATCGCATCGGGCGCATTCGCGCTTAGAAGAGCCCTCGCCCTTCCCCAGCTAAACACGGAACCGCTGCGGCAGACGTACAGAATGCGCGAGACTTGCCTGTTTAGAAAGAAAGCAGCAATGATGTAGTCTTCCCCTGTAAATACGTATCCTGTCCGTCCGGCAATCTTTTCCTGATTTAAAACGGGTCTGCCATACTGCTGCTTAAATTGCGCGAGAGTCCAGCCAAGACCGGCCTGGGAATCACTCGCGGTTAAGATCAAGCTGAGGGCGGCAATTACCAACGGTATGGTTTTTCGGGCCACCAGCGTCAGGCTTTCTTGGGTGCTAGCAATGAACCCAGCGAACGTCTGATTGGGGTATTCTCGTCCGAAATTAAGAAAGCGGTCCCGAATGGGCTGATCGGGACAGCGAAGACAGAGCTGCGCACCTCGACGGCTCTGCATACGTATTGAAAGGCTTTCGAATAATTGATCACTGGCAGGTCGTTGCACGTGTTGGGGTGCGATCCAGTGAGACTGCAGCCGGGTAGATCGTTTCTGACATTGGGTCGGCTTCTGCGGTTGATACACAGGTCTTACAGATCAATTTCGGGAGAGCTGTGCATTCGATATAGCGCCGTAAACAATGAATGATTTGAGGTTCACTGCCACGGCAACTTGGAACAATTCGATAACCGTTTTATTCGGTCGCCTTAGCACGGAAAAGCTGTCGCACAGAAAACAGCAGGATCGCACCAACATAGGGAATTAACACGATCCCTGTGTTTGCCTCGGGAACCGCCGAAATGCGGGGATCTTCATGATGCTCGTCGTTATCGCCTCTCCAATGATGCTCGCCGACATTGCCATTATCATGGTCGGCATATACCAGCGCTGGGAGGATCAAGGAGGCAGCGACTAATGTGCATACCCTGCATATGGGGTTTTGTGATTTGGAACGGTTCCGCTTTTTCATGATCATTCGACACTTAGTCTGATAAGTCTATTCGACATTACCCTCTGCCTTTTAGGCAACCTCACCGGGAAAATTTGCCAAAAAATATTGTTTTTATCATACCGAATAGATTCAAAATAAAGAGCCACAGATTTCTTGCTAGGCTCTTTCTAATGGATCTCCCCGTGAGGTCGAATTCGTGCCTATCAGTCCTCACGCAATGTAATCGCGAAGATTTCGCTGGCGGCGAGTATTGCGAACGTGGCGATTCGGCGCTTTGACACGCTTCCTATCAGACTTTCGCGCCACTTGCTGATGGGGATTGGATCGAGAACTCTCTGCTGACAATATCATGCATTGCGAAAGGTGCGCAAAAAGCCGCATCGATCTCCGACTTCTTCGCTATTTTCTCGCGAACATCCCGCGTAACTCTTCAGTTCCTCGACCGGCTGAGGTCAGGAGCGATGTTCGATTGGGCCGCTGCGTGCGGTCACGTTCTACCTCTTCCATCGTGATCGCGAAGCCGGACCCGCTGAAGCCGCGAGAAATGGGCGCGGTAATTTGAATAATTGAACGAAAAGCTCGCAAATGCTCTGTGCGGTTTTCATGCTCTCGCATCAGACAAGGATGTATGAAACGAAAGAAAGTTGACGTTTCCGCAAAGCGAAAGGCGTTCGTTCTGCGACTACGCGATCAAACTGTAGACAGCGTCAACGGCGGTGATGCAAGCAATCAGTTCGTTATGCGCGTCTTTTGGCTCATTCTCGGCGCAGCATGTGTTGCGCTTGGATGGGTGTTGCTAACGATTTTGCTGAGGTGATTAGTGATGTGTGGCCCAGTTCGTCTGCTTCTGTCACGCAAATATCATAAGAGAGTAAGAGCATCCCGGACGCAATCTGCGAAGAGCTTGAGTCTGTCGGGGTAAGATGCTGGATTGTGCGACGAGACATATCGCGGGCGAAGATTGAAATGAGGCAACTCGGAACGCCATCAGCAGGTTTCTCGACGACCGGCCCGACAATATGGCGTAAAGTAATTGGTTCCATAAATTAACCCTGTTCGCGGGGGGCCTCGCCAGCAAATGCGAACGCTTCGAGCCCCGGCGCATCCTGTTTGATGAGCGCGGGGCCGAAGTGTTTTCTCATCCGAAAGGGCTAAAGTTCTCTTTTATTTCGACCGTATATTCATCAGGGATGAATACGAGAACCGAGACGGACGCGCTAAACTGGGTGAATCTTTTTATCATTTGGATTGTGCTTGGCGCAATCGTGCTCGGGTTGGCTCTTTGGATTTGTTTGGCGGGCTGCTTATTTCTCCCTTTGATCTTCTCGTCGTGATCGTGCGGACAGCGGCGAATTCATCTTGGACGAGTCGGGCTTCTCTCCGACTCCGCGACCGCTAGAATGCTGCCGTGACTGAGGTACCATAGGTTCCATGCCTGCTCGCCTCACCAGATTAGCCTGTAATTCTTGTGGCAAGAGGCACCTCAAGACCGACAACCAATGGTCACGCAATCTATTATCCGCGTCGAAGTTGAATGAGAAGACGGAACGCGCCGTGAGAAAAGATCGTTAACAGCGATCTGTCACGGAGGACTTCATCTCGGCTAGCGCTCCGATAAAACCGAGCCACAGCGGCGAACTGCGGCAAAAACAAAATGCATAG
This sequence comes from uncultured Verrucomicrobiae bacterium, assembly GCA_963736745.1. Taxonomy (GTDB): domain Bacteria; phylum Verrucomicrobiota; class Verrucomicrobiia; order Chthoniobacterales; family JAFAMB01; genus JAFAMB01. Next base: position 20,488 of record CAVTQD010000048.1, read on the forward strand.
ACGAATATTAACCCTGCTACATGCAACTCTGTTCTCGCCCGGCCACCCCATTGGGCAACGGCGCTATTTTGAAGAAGGAATATTGTCCATGAAAATGACACACGCAGTTCCCCCCATTTTCGCCGCGCTCGCGGCACTAGCCATGAATATAAATGCGAGTCCGCGTCGCCGCGTCCTCTACACACTCCTCCTGGGCATTGCCGCGCTTTGGATCATGCCCGAAATCTCCCGCGCACAGCTTTATGTTAGCCAGATCAACGGCACGGTTGGCGAATACAACGCTACCACTGGAGCCGTGATTAACGTCAACTTCATCACAGGGCTTGGCTACTACCCCGACGCACTCTCGTTGTCTGGCAGTAAGCTCTTCGTAGCGACCACCAACAACAATGTGGTTGCCAAATACGACGCTACCACAGGAGCCCTGATCAATGCCAACTTCATCACCACGGGTCTGAACTGGCCAGACGGACTCGCGTTGTCGGGAAACAACCTCTTCGTGGCGAGCGCCTACGGAGGCACAGTTGGAAAATACGACGCCACCACTGGAGCCGTGATAAATGCCAACTTCATCACAGAGCTGAACGGTCCCGTCGGGCTTGTGTTGTCTGGCAATAACCTCTTCGTGACGAACGGTTACGGCAGCACGGTTGGCGAATAGGATGCTACCACGGGAGCCGTGATCAATGCCAACTTCATTACAGGGCTCAATCAACCTTGGGGAATGGTGTTGTCTGGCAATAACCTCTTTGTGTCGAACTCCTACATCGGCACGATTGGCAAATACGACGCCACCACGGGAGCTGCAATCGATGCCAACTTCATCACAGGTCTGAGCACCCCTGGTGCACTCGCGGTTTCTGCCAACAACCTCTTTGTGACAAACGTAGGCAACGGCACGGTTGCCAAATATGACGCCACTACGGGGGCGGCGATCAATGCCAACTTCATCACGGAGCTGAACTACCCCGCTGGAATTGCCGTCACGTCCCCCACACCAACTCCAACACCAACGCCTACTCCAACGCCTACTCCAACACCAACCCCAACACCAACACCGACACCAACGCCCATTCCAACTCCTACACCAATTCCTGTTACCAAAGACGTCAATCACGACGGCTCTGCTGATCTTGTTTGGCGGAACACTAACGGTGCAAATGCCATCTGGTTGATGAAGAAAGGCGTTCTCAGTGGTAGTCATTGCCCTGCCCACAGTCGCGACATCTTGGAATATTGTGGGCGTCGGAGACTTCAACCAGGACGGTTACTCCGACCTCATTTGGGAGAACATTAACGGTGGACGTTCCATTTGGCTGATGAAGAATGGCGTCCTCACTAGTGGTGTTGCTTTACCGGCTGTTGGGACAGCGTGGCATATTGCCGGAGCAGGAGACTTCAACAACGACGGTTATGCTGATCTTGTTTGGCGGCATACAAGCGGTGCAGACGTTATCTGGTTCATGAAGAACGGAGTTCTGACCGGTAGTGTAACCTTACCAACAGTCCCAATAGGATGGCGCATCGCAGGCGTGGGAGACTTCAACAATGACGGTTATGCTGATCTTGTTTGGGAACACACCAATGGTTCGCACGCTATCTGGTTCCTTAAAAAGGGAGTTCTCAGCGGCAGTGTTAATTTACCGACCGTTGCAGGGGGATGGCATATCGCGGGAGCCGCAGATTTCAACGGTGACGGATATGCCGACCTTGTTTGGCAGAACACCAGTACCGGTGGGCGCGGTATCTGGTACATGAAGAACGGCGTCACCTCTAGTATCATCAACCTAGCGACGACAGCCGTCTCATGGCAAATTGTGGACCACTAACCCAAATCGAACACACACACACTAACGCCCCGAGTCTCCTGAGACCGGCCGTTTTTAGAGAAGATTGAGAAGTAAGAGCAAGAAATTACCGCTCTGAGGGAGTCGATTATTCTTCTCAAAGAGAAAAGCAGCGATGACTGACGACATCGGCTGTTGAGCGTGGATCAAATCGCGTTTGTTTTCATTGTTTGCAACGAGCTAATTGTCATGCACGGTAAACGAAGACAAGAGGTCGTTTGAGCCGAAGCACGACGCCTTTAGCCCCAGCGCCGTTCGCATTCCCTTGCTTTGAGACTAGCTCGGCTCTACAAACGAAAGCCAAAGGACATTGTGTAATCGTGGGTATTCCGCGTAACCGACCATGTTCCATCGAAAAAACGTCGTAGCGGCCTTTGTCTGCGCGGCCAGCGGAGTTAAGAGAGCTAACACGATCATAGATGCAGATTTCATGAACCTTGCTTAACAGAATTGCGCCGATAAGTCCGCCCGTTTCATCGAGCCTGCGCCTATAGCCGCTTCTCCGCTTTCGGCTCAACAACCGTCCCATCCGGCACTAGAAAGACAAAGAATATTTGTCGCAGTGGCCCTTTAACCATGTCCGAAAAGCAGATAGGCCATAACGGAACGGACGTTGTCCGAATTTCCTGCGTTTCCAGTGCGCCGATCTGTACGTGGTAAAAAGTCGTCATAAAATCAGCAGCGATCTCAGCCGCTTTTTCTTTCGTCACGGCGTTGGGAGAATTTTGTTCACCGGCTTCAAACATGTATTCAAGTGTGCCGCCGTCCTTGGCCGCGCCTCGGTATCGGAACAATTCGACGGACATAGCTGGAATCGTCAGCAGGAGTATGGTCAGGGTTGTGGCGAGGTATCGGGGGGCACTCATGAGCTTGAGTGGCGCAAAAGCTATATTCTTGCTTCGAGCCAGACTGTTATTTCTGATGGAACGTCAAGGTATGGCGGAAAGTATGGCTATGTTGATAAGACGGTACGAGATTTCTTCTGTAGAAAGTGACTCAAAATGACTTCTATTCCCGAAGATTTTCAAAATGAAGTCGAAGTTGCCAAAGGAGCGGGGTCCGCACGGAATCCGGACTGGACTCAGGACGAACACATTTTGGCGTTGGACCTTTACTTCAGATTTAATCTGTCAAAAATCGGCAAAAAGCACGCGCTAGCGTTGTTGAACTTAGCGACGTGCTGAATCGCTTACCAATTCATCCCCAAGCACTGCGTGGAGAAACGTTTCGCAATCCAGACAGCGTGTACATGAAGCTCTGCAATTTCTTGCCCTAGATCCGTCATACAAAGGAAAAGGGCTTTCGGCGGGCTCTAAAGGCGAAGAGGTCGTCTGGAATATGTACGCTGGAAACCGCTCCGAGCTTACAAAGAGCGTCGAGGCTATCAAGGCATCGGGAGAGCGGCAGATTTCGCTGCGACTGACGCAACCACTGGACGATGACGACGAGGCGTTTCCCGAAGGTCGAGTGTTGACCCGCGAGCATCAAACTCAGGAGCGGAATCGGCAACTCGTTGAGAGGAAAAAGAAAGCAGTTCTGCTTACGAAGGGGAATTTGGAGTGTGAGATTTGCGGATTCGACTTCTTAATGTGATACGCTTCACAACACACACGCTCATCCGGTTTATTCACGCGATCTCCGATCCCCTAAGTGCTTCTCGGATTTCGCGGAAGAACCCCTGCACGGTTATCGCTGCCCCAGCGATCATGAGCGTCCTATCCTTTGCTACTTCATCGGTGTATTCGGGTCGAACCTTCTGGAGAGCTTTAAGATATCCCACGTTTGACTCTCCGTCTTTCCTCGTCCTTCCTCTGTGTAAGCAGTAGAGGAATGCGCCAGCGTATTCCGGAGATGGCTGAAGGCTTTGACGATCTCCCAAACATCATCATCGGGGGTTGGGCCAATAAGAGCCTTGGCCATTTGAATCTGGGTCTGGAATGGTGCGCGTTCTACGTCGTAGGCTCTGGGATTCCGGAAATGGAGATTGATGAGGTCAGAGATCGCGGCTTCAATGTCGGTTTGGTAATCGATAACCGCGCTCTTAAACGGATCGTGCACTGACCCGGCTACCCCACTTGCGTTCCTTGGGTCTTGCCAGTTGATTTTTTGATCGTAAATCATATTCGGTCGCCAATTGGTACGGGTTGGGCTAGGAGAATCATTGCAGCAACCCTTCCGCCTGATCAATGGCCTTGTTGAGTCCCTGAACCGCGTGAGCTTAATCTGATCCTTAAAGGGTGAGCGGCTTTGCCTCTGCCGGTCAGAATCAAGTTTCGACAACCTTTGGAAATCCGAGCGTTCCCCGGAACGTTTGATGTTGATTTGCTTCGGTCCCTCGCCCCCTTGCTCCATTGGATCAAACCGTGCAACAGACGACTTGATCCGATTTAGATTCCGGTCGAACACCATCGTACAAAGGTGAAATTCTCTGTTACTTTTCAATCATGAGAAAACTCATATCTACGCTGGCGACTGTCGCCAGCTTAGTAACGGCCAACTATGCAGACAAAGCTGCGGATCATCACAAAAAGCCCTCGTCGGATAACCCCCCGGTCACCATTGTCGATAACGAAGCGGATGCCGACGCGACTCACATCTATTTGAACCAGCAAAACTCGAACGACGCTGGATGGACGAAGATGGAATATGACGACAACCCAAAGGCTTTCGTCCAAGGCTGGCGAGACGGATGGAAGTGGGCGTTGAAGCAAACCGACTTCTCCTCCGACCAGCCTGCCGAAGACATGGAAAAGAAATTGTATGGCGACATCGACGGAGAGCCGGGGCAAACCAAAGCGATAGCCTTCTTTGATGCCTTTCTCGATTCTCCGACACCGAGCGGAAAATGAACGAACAGCCGCTGCGGGACCAGCACCGGAGTCTAGCGCTTGGAATGGCGTTCCCGGAGGACATGTAACCGAAGATGCGATAAAAGATAGTCTCAACGATCCGGGAAGTTATCAATTCGTCCGTTCATTTAAACCTTGGGTCGCGACGTATAACGGGACCGCGTGTTGGGAAACAGAAGTCGTCTTTCGGGCCAAAAACCGTTACGGCGCTTTAATGATTGGTGATGTTTTTGTCTATCTTACCGGAGGCGATAAACCTCAAGTTCTCGGCATCGAATCCGACGTATCGGTAGACGACCGATAACGAGATCCATTGAACCAAGGATTGGTTCAATTGGCCAGTTTCAACCTTATCCTTCCCGGCGGCGAAGGCTCAGTTACCTACGACTCCCTCGAGCAGGCCAAGGAAGCCGCCGAAGCGCTTTACCAGTTGGAACCGACAGTTGATTTTGGCCATTCTCGCATTGGCTGGCTGTTCAATGCTGGCGAGGCAAGGGTAAGGATCGGAAATAGCCAGCCGACTCCAGCGAACCTGATTTGAGATGCTTGCGATAGCATGGTAAGCTCCGCCACCCCGGAGGCGATCCCATAATGCGCTACCTCACTCTCGCCTTGGCAAGTCTGGCTCCCCCAGTCCGCGCCATGAATATCAAAAACCTACTTCTGACGGCAGGGATCGGACTGACAATGATCGCGACTACGACGCAAGCCCGGTTGGGATGGACCCTTGAGAAATGCCGAGAATTTTATGGTCCTGACAACGGAGAAGAAACAACGGCTACCGGTTCGAAATTCCATTCCTTTCACAAATCGGGCATTAGAATCTGTATTTTCTTCACGGATGATAAAGCGGTCGAAATGGAATACGACTATCGGCCAAAAGGCTATTTCCCGAGCAGCCATGAAATTTATGATTTACTCGATAAGAACAAACTCGACGCCGAGTGGTCCTACGAACCGTTTCACAAGACGGATGAAAATGGCAAATTTACGGTGTGGTTGGCTGTTGCTCAAAACCACATAAAGCTTGCCGCTGAGTACCAAAAATTAAAGGAAGGCGGAATGTTGTTAATCATGCTTCAAAGCCAATACGAAAAAGAGCAAGAGAGAGACAGTAGTCCGGATCTTTAGTCTATCCGCCACCCCGGCGGCGATCCGATCATGCGCTACCTAGTTCTCTCTGGCCACCCTCGCACTATCTGCCTGTGCTCCCCAGCCGGAAGTGATGCGTACCGGCGTCGTTATGGCCGATGGCAGCATCCGCTGGGATCCGCTTCCACCGCAATATTCAGCGCCTGCCGGTCAACAAGTGGCCGAGTCCGTGGCACAGGGGATCTCGCGCTTCGCCAAGGCTATTCCAGGTTAACCAGCAGTACAGGTATTCGCATCCGTATTACCAGCCGGTTCCAATCCAGCAACACGGCACCATGAACGTGTTCCCGGCGAGGGAATCGGTTTCATCAACTACTGACCGGCCAATGAACATGCGCTGCTACCTTCTCGTTTCGGCCAGTCTTGCACCGCTCTCAGGATGCGTTGGTCCATGGCAACCAACTCTGCCACAAAACCCATATTGAACCGCACAGCTTTAGCCCCAATTTTTCACCCTTTTGAACAAAAAAGTAGCGAAGCCTTTTAAGTAACCTGTTATGGTTGAGATGGTTAAAGACAACTAAACAGGAAGCTTCGCTAGTGGAACAAGATAACCAACTTGGATTTGAATTTCCAGCTTTAGGTCGAAGAAAAATCGAGGCGAATTTCGCCGGAGGGCAAGTTAGCAGTGACGGTGGGTTGATGCTGCTGCGCCAGGTTGATCGGTGGCTAGGTTTTACAAAGCAATTAGACGGGATTTTGCCCGACGGACGGAACCCGCTCTTAATTCAACATTCCCAAGAGAGTCTTTTACGCCAGCGCATCTATGGCTTGGCGCTGGGATATGAGGACCTTAATGATCATGACTCTCTACGGCACGATTTGCTCTGGCAGACAGCCACAGATCGGAGCGAGGAGTTAGGAAGCAGTTCAACCTTATGCCGATTGGAGAATCGGGCTGGGCGAAAGGAAGCTTGGTTGATGCATCAAGTATTGTTTGAACAGTTCGTGGGCAGTTTTTCTGCCCCTCCCAAAGAACTGATCCTGGATTTTGATTGCACCGATGACCGGGTGCACGGCGCGCAGGTGGGCGGAGCCTTCCACGGCTACTACGATGATTACTGCTTCTTGCCGCTCTACGTCTTTTGCGGAGACCAGCTGCTGGTCAGTTATCTGCGGCCAAGTAACATCGATCCCGCCAAACATGCCTGGGCGATCTTATCCAAGCTAGTCAGTGCGCTGAGAAAACATTGGCCGGAAGTAAAAATTATCCTGCGTGCCGATAGCGGGTTCTGTCGGTGGAAAATGTTACGGTGGTGCGAGTCTCACCAGGTTGACTACATCGTAGGGATCGCCAAGAATGATCGGCTCAAGGCTCTGAGCGCCAAACTGGGGCAGCGCGCCGAACGCAAACATCAAAAAAGCGGCGAAAAAGTCCGTCTCTTTAAACAGTTCAAATACCGGGCCGGTACTTGGGATAAGAAGCGACGCATTATTGCCAAAGCCGAGCACACTGTTTTAGGAGCCAATCCTCGTTTCGTGGTCACCAATCTGATCGGGGACGCACAAATGCTCTACGAAAAGATCTACTGTGCTCGAGGGGAGATGGAAAACCGCATTAAAGAACAACAGCTCGGACTCTTCAGCGATCGGACCAGCTGTCATTACTGGTGGCCCAATCAGTTCCGGTTGCTGCTTTCTAGTTGTGCTTACGTGTTATTAGAAGCCTTGCGTCGGCTTGGCCTAAAATCCACGGAACTGGCTCGTGCGCAAGTGGGCACCATCCGGCTCAAGTTACTGAAGATCGGTGCGGTGATCACGCGAAACACCAGGCGGGTAAGAATCTGGTTCTCCAGTGCCTTTCCGCTCCAAGACCTCTTCAAGTCCTGCCTAGCTTACTTTTACGGGTAACTCTTCCGATGGTGCTGGCCCCGGCACCTGATAAAAAATGGAGGCTGTGCCCGCGGTGTCTTCCAGCGTTGAAAGATCATCGCAAAATCCTCTTATTAGTCTCGCTCCTCGGCTGTCCACGATTAGTCACCCGAACAAATGCTCAAAACTGGAAAACGATGAAATATCCGGGCTAGTCCCGTTAAATGCGTTTCTCTCATACTTTTCTCTACGGGTTAGCGTTGCCTATGGGTATGACAAAGGATGGTTGCAGAAGATCAACGCATGGTCACAATACGGTAATCGACCCGAAAGCACAGCCGTTCGATCCGGTGAACAGCTGTTGGAACAGTTAGCGGCGAGATAGTCCCGATAGAAGCAGGTCGGTTCCAAAACGGTTCAGCCAAGCTGATCCGCACAAATCTGTTTTGAGCCAAGCTGGAATCGTGATAGATAACGCTCATGTCTGAAGCGTTAGAAGAAGTTTTGAGATCACAGGACGGCATCGAGAGCATCAAAGCGTCCCTTCGGCTAATTCAGGAAAATGCATGGCACGCGTTACAATATATTGAAGAGGGTGATCGAGGTTCCAATGATCTGCGGATCTTAATCGAGCAACTCAGAGATACCACCTCTCTCGCTAAGAACTTGATTGACCAAATGCCCAAGGATGACAGACTTCTGGAGATATGTTTCAATTCCCCATAATCAGCGTAGTCCCATTGGGACCGAATACTGTCCCCTCATTGGGTCCGATGTTGTAAAGGTTGTTTTCCCGATACTGTTGCGCTGTCAGCGCGTACCCTCGCTACAATTCCTGTTCGCTGATCCTTCCAGCGATCTCGGTCGAGCTGTTTAGGTACCGAGGCGCTGCCACGGATGGCGGTATACTTGAGTACGCTTTTGAGACCGATCAGCAGAATGCTTTCTGGAGCGCCCCTCGTTCTGAAATATCAGTATATTTAAAAAATCGGCTCTCCGCTATTTTCTGTGGATAACTAAATTCGTTAGGTTTGGCCACGTGATAGCGCTACGCTACGCCTGTTCAAGGTCGAATCCGGCATAAACGGCCTGCTCCCCCTCGATTTATTCCGTTTCTCGCTTGAGCAGACTTCGCTCCGCGCTGGGAAGGTTACTGTCTTTTGCGTTCGAGAGCCTCTGCGCTCGTTCCTCGCTACGGGCCTCTGAAGCGCAAAAGCTCTTGGTCTGTTATCCTGGAAGCCAAACAGGAGGGGGTTGGATTTGCATTTGGGTGACCGTGGACTCAATAAGAAGGGATGACACCGGAGGAGCTTTTTACCGCAGCACTGGGATTGGGTCGGCAATGGCGAGTGGCCGAATGCCGCTTTGAGGGTGAACCCAAACGCTTGGAATTACGACTCGAGCACGTGCCCGGGGAACATTTCCAGTGCCCGGTCTGCAAAGCTTCGTGTGGAGTCCACGACGCCATCGAAAGACGCTGGCGGCATATGAACTTTTTCCAGTACCGCTGTGAGCTGGTGGCCAAGGTCCCGCGCACTTGGTGTCGCACCGATGGGGTCCATCAGGTGCCAGTCCCCTGGGCCCGGGAAGGCAGCGGTTTCACCCTCTTGATGGAAGCGCTCATGATGCTGCTCAGCGCGGAGATGCCCGTCGATGCGATGGCTGATTTAATCGATGAGCACGATACCCGGCTGTGGCGGGTCTTGATGCATTACGTTGAACAAGCTCACTCAAAGAGCGACTGGAGCGCCGTACGAAGGGTCGCCGTCGATGAGACCAGTGCCCGGCGCGGACGCCGCTACGTGACCAACGTGCTGGACGCTGAGAACTCACGTCTGCTCCTGATGGTCGAGGGACGCGGTGTCCAGGCCCTGGGAGCTTTTGCCGAGGCGCTACGCTTGCACGGCGGGGACCCCTCCCAAATCGAGGCGATCGCGATGGATATGAGCACCTCCTATATGAAAGGGGCCAGCCAATACTTCCCTCAGGCCAGGATCGTCTTTGACAAGTTCCACGTCATGGTGCTGGCTGGCAAAGCCCTCGAGGAGGTGCGCCTCCAATTGCAGCGCGAGGGAGCCCAGCTCAAAGGGGCGATGTGGACTTTACGCGGCAACCCCTGGAATCTCAGTCCAGAGCGTCAAGCGCATCGTAAAGACCTCTGTCGCCACTACACTCAACTTGGCCGTGCGATGAGTCTGCGTGAGACTCTCCAAGCCATTTACGCAAACTCCGACCGCCAGCTAGCCGAAGCTGAACTGCGGTGGTGGTGTGGTTGGGCAGCGCGCAGCCGCCTCTGGTCTTTTCGCCATTTGGCCATGACCATTCGTCAGCTATGGGATGGGATCCTGGCCTACTTCGATACCAAGCTGACCTCCGCCGCAATCGAGGCCGTCAACGGGATCATCCAGCTAGCAAAACGAATGGCTCGTGGCTTTAGAAACTTCGTCTACTTCAGAACCGCAGCCTACCATCGAGCCGGTCAGCTTAATCTGGATGTCCCAAACATGAGTTAACTTAGCAATTACCCACACCAAACAGCGAGGGACCATATAAAATCTAGCACTTCGGAGATGATGTGAGGCGTCTGAATATCGGCAGAGGCGATACAGTCCCGAGGTCAGGAAGGCGTTTTCCACCAGTCGGCGTCGTCGATCTCTTGTTCTTCTAAAGAGCTGAATGACCATTGAGTGGGCGCGTGCTCTTTCAGTTGCGCGAAAGCAACAGGATCGTAAGAGCATCGAGTGAAGGTAGTAATAATATGGACGAGTGTGACACACGCTAAACAGAACACGGCATCTTCCGGCCAGATAAAATCCTCCGGCTTTTCCAGCGCCCATAATTGCGAGCATATCGTAAAGCGCGTTCAAATCGAGTCTTGGTGCGTCACCATTAACTGAATCACCCAACGAATGCCGGGAAACGCAGTGCCCAACGCGGCGATCACCTGTTTAGGACCTTCGCGCCTGCTGCTGGCAAGGTAAAGGGTTACGGTCAACTCTCAGAAGCAGTATGGGTCCGAGCGCAGCCTTCATGGCGCACTTCTAATTCAGCATCTAGTGTTGTCGAAAGGAAGAAAGACTCAAAGGCTTTTGCCGATGGAGCGTTCGCATTTACCCAGCTGTTTTTGGTGAGACGAAATCCTGTTCGATTGATAATGCCAAGATATTTGAACTGGCCCTCACCGCCTATGAGCAGAGACACGAAGTAAAGATCGGGTTGCTCCTTGTCTTTACAGCGGATAACCCGGTACGTAAATTGAGTCCCTAACCGGCGAGATTCTAGGGTCAGCGTAGCGTCCCCGGCTAAGACATAAGCTTTGGCGTCTTCGATAGTAGTGAAAATAGAGGCACTCATACCAAAGGCGGCTCATTGGCACGATGACGCGACCGTGATCCGCTCCAGTTCCTTGATGCGTTTCGCCGCATTCATACCCACGAGAACTTTGAATCGCAGAAGTTGAGCCAGTTCTTGTAGGCCTGATTCACAAGCAGCCCGTAAACTGAAAAAGCTAACCGATCTCACTTTGTTAAATATAGGGCGGTCGCCATTGAGCCCGGCGACTACGATATTGCTGTCGCCTTGCGAAGCTCTCCCACGCAAGACATACCTTTATACTTTGGATCATTCTCCGGAAGTTTTTGATAGCCGCCACCGAAAACGGACCCGACGTGTATCCAAAACTTACCGTTGATTAATTTTGGTCTCATATGTAAGAGGCAACGGTCTTTTGCGTTGATCTTTCCTTATTGTTTCCATATTTACAATATTTATGTGAGATAAGCGAGAATTTTAGGTACCTTTTTGGCTCCGCTTCACAATCTGGTCAAGCGAACCCACAAAGAGGCCAAACCAACGCCCTCAAGTTGCTATTTTAGTCAGAGGGGAAAAACTCCTGAAACCGGCTGGCGGTCAACATCGGTGACTTTTGTGATAAAGGAGTAAGTGGTGCCGGACCTTGACTGAACCTGTGAAACCACATTCCACCCCGGCCCGATTGCCAGACTTCATCGAGCCGATGAAAGTGAAGCTCGTTGAGGCTATGCCGTCCGGCCATTGGATCTACGAAATTAAATTCGATGGTTACCGCGCTTTGGCCATGTGCGGCGGCAGTGAACCCCGAATTCTATCGCGGAACCAAAAGGATTTGGGCGGCAAAAATACCGTCTTCGGGCATTAGCGCCGAGCCTTCGCCCGTTTATGCCAGCCATGATCTCCGTTCTGCTGCCGTCTTCTCAATTTCTCCAGAACCCGTGAACCTCATCCTTTCCCGGTGATGGTGCGGCCCGCGATTGCATTGAATGTTCTCGTAGCAGACGGACATGTCGTAAAATCAACTTCTAGCCAATCAAAGAAATACTGACAAATTTAAACGGTATAGCTAATAGATTGTCCATATCGTGTGAGTAACTTCGCAAATACTGTTGCTACAATGGCCCGAGTTCTTATGAGGTGGCTAACATGGGCAGGAGACAACCGGTAGAATTCTGGTTGGCAGCAAGTTATTGGGAACGTGTCTGAGGAAGCGTGAATAACTTTTTTTCCGACAGAAAACCCCATTGGCAACAATTTGAAAGACGACGGGTCGCCCTCGGCACGCGTCGGCTCTTTCAAGTAATGGCAGCTTTCGGAACTCCTTAGGCTCGACGATCCATCCACATCGGCTCCAACCCTGATTGATCCGTGTGTCCAGGCAAAGCAGCAAAGTCTCTGATCGAGTAGAACAAATTTGTCGGGGGGTCATGGAAATGCTGAAAAATAAGGGCGCGTATGCGGTAAGAACAACAGACGAAGGCAAATTGACCGATGCTTTCTTGTATGGGATCTCGTTCCGTAACAGCAGCCAAAGTGACGAGCCCAGATGAGCTGATGACGGTTCTGAAGCGATACTTGACAGAATCGAACGAGAGCAAGATTTTTATCCTCCCGGATTGGCGTAAATCGTCACACCCTTAATCGCTGGCTCACGACCAGCCAAAGCCCGACGAAAGGCAGGTTGGCGTTAACCGCGTGCTTCCTCAGGCGTGTTGGCTACCTGTAAGCGTTTTTCTATGGCCTTCCCTTTCTATCACATCTAAACGGCATAATCCCCCATGCAACTATGGCCGACCAATTTTTTTATCTCCAATTGAAGTTTACCCCAAAACCCGGGCACACGTTTACTGACGAGCGGGAAGTGTTTGTTGAAGTGCCGAAGGATCTCGTTCAGCGCAAATTGGAATTAGTAAATGAAAGCCTGAAGGAGGTAATTGCACTTGATCTTGCGAAAATTGCGGCTCTCAACACATTCCCGACCGAGGCGGAGCGAGTTGTGGATCTGTATGATGAAGGTCCGCCAATTTGGTACCCTGACCGGCCTCCCGTCATGAACGAGCGGCCTTGCGACCACGAGGAGAATGGCACTAGAGCGTGGCGAATAGCTTGAGGATTTCGATATCAAACCCCACCCGGAATGCTGTGTGGCACCAATAGCGAAAATAAAAGCCTCATTGTGGCGTCAATAGAACTGTTTTTTGTTCACCTCTAACTTTGGATCTGGAGTAAATGAGCAACGAGAAAATGCCTGAACCAACTGATTTGCGGACAATTTGCTCGGCGCTCGAACATTTCTTTCTGCCTGCTGCTCTTTGCAGCATTGAGGACGATGCTTTAGTGGTCTGGAATCAGGCTTTTCAAATACGAGTCGGAGTATCCGAAAAGGAGCTGGCTCAAGCACGACTGACATCATTAATCCTTCTTGATGAGAGCTACGGCGGCTCGGTCCTGCAAGACCAAGATCCCGAGCATGTGGTTCGGTTCGTACCATGCGTGCTCAAAAAGCCTTTGACGAATGAGTTGGTGCATGGACGTGCTCTAAGACGAAGCGACGGGTGCCTATTGGCAATGTTGGGACTTCCCACGGGTGATGCTGCATTTGAAGGATTTATTCACGGACGCTTTGTCGGTCGTGAGGAGGAGAGAAACCGAACTAGACAGTTCTTTCATGACATTCTCAGTTCAAAAATTCTCGTAGCTTCCTTTATAGCCCACGAAATATATCAGAGGTTAGCTGCGAACGGAGGGGAAGAGGCTGAAGAATTGGGAAGGGTAACAAAACTACTGCGGGAGACGATACACGATATTTCCCACGGTTTTGAAGAGCCAGCGATGCAGGCCGAAATTATTCCAGAACGCGAAGCTGAGAGCCTAAAGCGATTACTGGAGCGACAAGCGAATCAGGAATAATGGCTCGGATCTCTGGAGTCTTTTAGGATCGTCCGCTTATTGTTGACTGACGGGCAGCCGCCAAGTGAACGATCCGGACCCGGCTCTCGTCAAAAATCCGCAAGCAAGGATCGCTAGGGCTGGTCTGCGTCGGCAGTATCGCGGCGCGTGCCGGTTGCGATTCTTAGTCTTTGCTTTGTGGCGGACCATCAATTTCCTGAGTTCCCACCAGAAGGTGGGGAACACCCACGATGAACCTCCAGAAGTTTGACCGACGGCTGGAAAATCGTGACCTTTCACTTCAGTACCACCGAGATGGTGATGCAACAAGCGGGTACTGCTCCGTCTTAATCCTTCGTGTTCGCTTTTGAAAAGGCTCGAAAGGCCTCGCGAACGACGAACGGTCTCACAACCTGCACAGTCATCACTGGAGAGTTGAATGGGCTTGTGCTATTATAGTTTTAGCAATTCCCATTATTTTCACTCGAAAGCAGCCGTAATTCCTCATCGACGAAAGTACAGGTGAGTTACGGAGCAAGGCTATTTTCTAGAAATATG
>CAVTQD010000049.1:0-69673 GCA_963736745.1 uncultured Verrucomicrobiae bacterium
ACTGGTTATGTGCACATTGGCACCCTTGAAAACAATGTTGGGGCCAACTACTCCCACTTCCGAATTTACATCGACGGTGACAAAGGGGCCGAGTGCGAGTGCCGGATTCGACGCAACGAGGTTCAGTTGCCATTGGACTTGAGCGAGTTGAGTTTTTAGGGCGGCGACTTCAGTTTGCAGTTCTCTGGTATCTACCGTATGTGCAATCAGAGATTCAGCGCGCAACTGGGGCGTCAAGACACCGAATACGAGCAGAGCGGAAAATATGCGTGCGCATTTCATAAGAGCATTAATTCTGCTAAAATTCTGGATGGTTAGAATTCTTTGTTTAGCTTATCGCCCATTTTAGAACTTCGGCACTTCCCGTCTATTACCCGAACGGGGTACGGACACCTCGTCTAACGGCCTTACAAGCGCTAGGCGCCGCGAATGCTATGCCAATCGCTCCCGCGTCCAGGTTACTGGGCACCTGAACGATTAGCACAATATCGTATGCCCCAAATGTGAACCAAGCACTCTCGGTCATGCCGCCAAGCTATTCGATCGCGGGTCGCATTTCGGGAATGACTCCAATCGAGTGGCGGAAAGAGGCATCCTCTGAATTCCAGTCCGGCTTATTTACAGGGGGCAAAACAAGAGGCAAAGCGGGGACGCTTTGCTTACTCTCGCCGACACGGCTCTCCTACGAGAGGAGTGTCTTCGCGGCGGGCGGCCAGGCGCATGCGCGGTTGACCACGGTTTTTGGCTGGAACGACCAACCTCCAAAGAACGCATGGTGGAGATTTCCAACAGGAGTTGACGAGCGCAGGTCCCCAATCACTTGGGATTTCGAATCGAATTTTCCTGCGTTCCACAATGGTATTGCCTATCGAGACAACGGACTTAAAACCCAGTGTGAGATACTTTGTGGGAACACTTTTTTGACGGCGCCGGGCCAAGAGGAATGGAGCGGGTGACGAGACTCGAACTCGCGACATCTTCCTTGGCAAGGAAGTGCTCTACCAACTGAGCTACACCCGCGTCTTGTCGATCAAAGGTAGGAATGATGCGTCAGAAGCGCGGAGAATCAAGAATTATTTGTGGGCGTCACAGCGGTCATCCGGCGCCGGGGCACGGTCAGGCATCCGAATGAAGTAGGGAGCGCAACTTGCCGCTGAACTGCAAGCAGGCAATCCTCGGGCAGCTTGAAAACATTCCAGAAAAATGTAATTAAGCGGACAACGGCTTTTCCTCCGCGGAAGCCGGGTTATTCTCTCAACAGAACACCATGGATCCTCAACAGGCGCTTGAAAAATACTTCGGATTTCGCGAGTTCAGAGAGCCGCAGGGCGAAGTCATTTCCGAGATCCTGAATGGCCAAGACGTTTTCGTGGTCATGCCGACGGGCGGTGGCAAATCACTCTGTTACCAGTTGCCGGCAATTCTGCGCGATGGTGTCACCGTTGTCGTTTCGCCGTTGGTGGCGCTCATGAAGGATCAGGTGGACGCCCTTGTCGCGAGAGGCCTCTCCGCAACGCTGATCAACAGCACAATTTCGAGTGCAGAGCAGAATCAGCGTATCCGTCGAATGCGAGAGGGCGCGTTCAAACTAGTCTATATTGCGCCGGAGCGGTTTCGCAGCCGATCCTTCCTGCAGGCTCTTGGGCAAATCACAATCGGGTTGTTCGCGATCGACGAGGCCCACTGCATATCCCAATGGGGTCACGATTTTCGGCCGGATTATTTTCGACTGGATCCGTGCTCGAAGAAGCTTGGCCACCCGCAAGTCGCTGCGTTCACTGCGACCGCAACCCCGGTTGTTCGAACGGATATTGTTAAACGCCTCGGACTTGAGAAACCGAGTATTTTCGTCGCGGGATTCGCGCGACCAAATTTGCGATTCATTGTGACTGAAATCGAGCGTGAACCGGAAAAGTACAACCGGTTGCGCGAACTGATCCGTCGCCACCGGACCGGCATTGTGTATTGCGCGACTCGGAAACGGGTGGACCTGGTGAGCGAGGAGTTGAAGTCATGGGGGATTCGTGTCGTCAGCTATCATGGCGGTATTGATGACGCCGCTCGAGAAGAAGCGCAGAACCAGTTCACACAAAACGACTGCGATGTGGCCGTCGCTACGAACGCGTTCGGGATGGGCATCGATCGGGCTGATATACGCTTCGTGGTTCATTTTGAGATTCCCGGCTCCCTGGAAGCATACTACCAGGAAGCGGGCCGAGCCGGGCGCGACGGCGAGCCGGCAGAATGCGAATTGTTGTTCAATTACGCAGATACCCGAATTCAAGACTTCTTCATCAACGGAAGCAATCCCTCTGTCGAGCTGATTCGAAACGTCTACCTGCTTCTGCGGAACATGGCAAACGAGCAGGGTGAAATTGAGCGATCGATTCATGATATTGCCGCCCGGCTCGATCACGAGAACAATGAGATGGCGGTACACTCGGCTATCACCATTCTCGACCGCCACGCAGTGATTGACCGTTATGATATTCCTGGCAAAAGGATTCGCGGCACACGTTTGTTGCAGGGAGATCTCCAGCCGCTCCAGTTACCGATTGATATCGCGGCCTTGCGGGAAAAGGAGCAGCGGGACAGGGCAAAGCTCAAAGCGATGGTCGACTACGCGTATGGACGGGAATGCCGTCAGAAAATCATTCTCCGATATTTTGGCGAGACTGACTTTGCAGTGTGCGGCGCCTGCGACAAATGCTCGAGCCTGCGGTCCAAAAAAATGCGGCCGCCGACCGATGAAGAACTTTTGGTGGTTCGCAAGGCGCTCAGCGGAGTGGCACGTATGTGCTATCGGACCAAGGAAGGATTTACGCCGCGATTTGGACGGAACCGTGTCATACAGGTATTGGTTGGCAGCCACGGGAGAGAGGTATTGGATGCGGGTCTTAACGAATTGACGACGTATGGTTTGTTGAAACAGAAATCAGCCAATTATCTGCACGAATTATTTCGCGAAATGGAAGAGGCAGAGCTCATCTACTCGACAGGTGGTCAATATCCCATGATCGGTCTGGCAGAACTTGGCGTGGCGGTGATGCAGAAGGCGGCGTCATTCGATCTGGTCTGGCCGGAGGAACGCAGGTCACGCAAACAAAAAGAGGTCGTTCGTGAGCTGGAGAATGAGGCAGCGTTCGATCCGGATTTGTATGAGGTCCTGCGGAAAACGCGCGCTACCCTGGCTCAAGAACACGGAGGGGTACCTCATTACATCATTTTTCCGGATGAAACTCTCAAAGCTTTTGCTCGGCTAAAGCCGAATTCAATCGAGAGCGCCCGCCGCATTCGTGGCGTTGGCGAGGTGAAAGCGGCCAGGTACATGGAGACATTCCTTCGCGCGATTCATGAGTTCGGCAGCCGGCCAAACAGTTAGAACAGAAGAAATGAAAGAGGATTTGAACAGAAGGCAGCAAAGGAAGCCAAGGTATGGGTACGGAGTGCCAGTGGGCCGAGGTAGGTGTTTGTGATCCGTTGGCCGGTCGAGCTGAATATGACTCGGAGACAAGCTTTATCGAGTATCATTTCTGAAAGCCAACCCCTAGTCCCTGCCTTGCTAAAGGAGACTTAGAACAGAAGAAATGAAAGAGGATTTGAACAGAAGGCAGCAAAGGAAGCCAAGGTATGGGCACGGAGTGCCAGTGGGCCGACGTAGGCGTTTGCGATCCGTTGGCCGGTCGAGCTGAATATGACTCGGAGACAAACTTTATCGAGTATCATTTCTGAAAGCCAACCCCTAGTCCCTGCCTTGCTAAAGGAGACTTAGAACAGAAGAAATGAAAGAGGATTTGAACAGAAGGCAGCAAAGGAAGCCAAGGTATGGGCACGGAGTGCCAGTGTGGCCGGCGTAGGCGTTTGCGATCCGTTGGCCGGTCGAGCTGAATATGGCTTGGAGACAAACTTTATCGAGTATCATTTCTGAAAGCCAACCCTAGTCCGTCTTGGCTTCCTTTGCTGCCTTCTGTTCAAATCCTCTTCCGGGTTTCTGTGGTTACTTCTTATCTTCTGTTTAACCTAAAGCTCCACCACTTCCGCGACCCGTTCCTCGATTCGCCTTGGGCTATAGGTTGCGGCGGTCCGGAATCGGAGAAGGGGGAAGGCCGCCTTCTCAAACAGGTCGTCAAGCAATTGATCGCGCAGACGCCGGTCAGCGCGTTGATGGGATGAATCATCGAGCTCGATGGCGGCAATGGGATGAAGATTTTCCGCCTCGGCCAGAACAAAATCCACGTGTTTGCAAGCGATCGAACGGAAGACGCGGTACCTGGCAGATCGACTTGCGCTGGTGACTGATAACAAGTCAGCGACACGGACCTTGGAAAGAATCAGGAGTCGTCCGTCAATCGCAGCGTCCAACGCCTCATAAAACTTCTGCTCCGCTGCCGTAAGCAATGTTTCAACTGGTTCAACGTGGACCGTCGGTTGCAGAAAATGCCGGAGAACCCAGACCATAAGCAGGATCCCGGCAGATCCCGCACTAAATAGTACCGCCGTCCAAGGGTCGATCGAGTACACCATCATCGAAGAAATTGACCGGTTTGTAACAAACAAAAGTGAGAAGAGAAATGTCAAAGGAAGGAGTTCAGGAGTTGCAGGAGTTCAGGAGTTGCAGAATGAGACCGGTGACTTCTGGTTCACCAATCCTTCAGAGTTCGCGCATTCCGCATAAACGTGATTTGCTCGGGGTCTTGCAACTTCTGCAACTCCTGAACTTCTGCAACTCCTATTGGCGGGCTTCGTCATTCTCCCTGTACCTTGGCTGTTTCCCGTGCAATCGTTCCCCGAATTTGACTGCCATTCTAACTCTCGCCGATTCTCGTTGTGTTGAGGCGTTTACGACCAATGCCATTTGATCTAAAGAATCTCGTTGCCACCCGAATGGGTGAAAATTACGAACTGCACACCCAGCATTTGAATCCGACGCTGGTCAAGATCTTACGGATCACCGGTTTCGATAAGGTCTACGTTCGTGCAGAGGGAGCCTACCTTTACGACAGTTCCGGGCGCGAATATCTCGACTTCTTAAGCGGGTATGGCGTGTTCAACATGGGAAGGAATCATCCGACCATTAAGAAGGCGATTCGCGATACGCTCGACTTGGATTTGCCGAATATGGTGCAGTTGGATTGTTCCCTTTTGAGCGGTTTGCTCGCAGAGGCGTTGTTGAAGAAGTTGCCTTCTCATCTGGAGGCAATCTTTTTCTGTAACTCCGGAACCGAGGCGATCGAAGGCGCAATAAAGTTTGCACGCGCAGCGACCGGCCGACCTAAGATCATCAGCCTGAAGGGGTGTTATCACGGTCTTTCGTACGGTTCACTTTCCGTGACCGGCAGCATTAATTTTCAGGAGGGCTTCGGCCCGTTTTTGGCCGACGTGGCACGTGTCCGCCTCGGCGATCTGAAAGGGCTGGAGCAACTTTTGAAGAAAGGGGATGTGGCTGCGTTTCTTCTAGAGCCGGTGCAAGGAAAGGGCGTAAACTTTCCGGCAGACGATTTTTATCAGAAAGCAGAAGCGCTCTGCCGAGCGCACGGCGCCTTGGTGGTTTGCGACGAGGTACAGAGCGGGATGGGCCGCACGGGGAAATGGTGGGCGTTCCAGCACTGGAACCTTGAGCCTGACATCATCACCGTCGCAAAAAGTCTGAGCGGGGGATTCGTTCCCTGCGGCGCTATCGTTACGAGGCGCGCCATCTATCAAAAAGTGTTCAGCCGGTTGGACCGGGCGGTGGTTCACTCCAGCACGTTTGGCCGCAATAACCTTGCGATGGCCTGCGGACTCGCGGCACTCGATGTGCTGGAAAGTGAAAAGCTGATCGAAAACTCTGCCATCATGGGCCAGAAGCTCCTGGAAAAACTTGATGCGCTTCGGGCTAAACATTCGTTGATCAAAGAGGTGCGCGGAAAAGGACTTATGATCGCGATCGAGTTCCACGAACCGCCTCAGCTTGCGCTGAAACTTGCCTGGCGGATCATGCATCGGATCGATCACGGGTTATTTGCCCAACTCGTGATTGTTCCCTTATTGAGCCGTCATCGCATTCTCACTCAGGTGGCGGGACACAACATGGACGTCATTAAAATTCTGCCCCCGCTCATCATTACCGAAAAAGAGGTCGATTACTTCGTGAACGCGTTCGATGAAGCTCTTCAAGGCTGTCATCGATTTCCCGGACCGATTCTGGAACTGGCACGCAATACGGCCCTGCGGCGGAAGAACAGAGAGCGCAGAGGGGGGAACGGAGAGCACGGAGAAATCATTTCACCACAGAGGCACAGAGAGCACGGAGGTTAGAGGATCCTATGTTTTTAAGGCATCGGAGGCATCGTTTGGATTTCCGGTCCGGTTCTTTAAAGCCGTTTCGTGGTCTTGCCGCCTACGCTTCACAAAGAGGCAAGGCGAGACGCCTTGCTTACGCCAGCCGGCACATAGGCGGGGCGAGACGCCTTGCTTACGCTAGCCCCAAAATAAGCGTGTTCCGAATGCGGCGCGACGAACTTCTGGCTTCGGCCAGGGCAATTTCCTAAAAAAATGGTGCAAATCCGGCGGTTGGAGCGACCGGAGGTCGAGAGTTGGTTCCGACGGGCCAAAATAACTAAAACGTTTTGAGTTATAATTATTTTGGAGGGCCGATTTAGCTCGCCAAGGCGTAGCTCTGCCTTTGGAACGTCGTGTTCTGCCTCGATCATCGCCCATTGGTCGAATAGGCCTGCCTCAAGCAGGTGCCATCCGACGAAGATTTTCCCAGGCCGTAAAGAAGTCTTTTAGCCAGCTGTTGTAACCCATGAGCCGATAAATGATTTTTCGACCGCTGCGCACGATCTGTGCGGGCAACAATACAATGGCGTGCAGAAAGCGACGAAATTCCATCCGGACTAACTCCAGACCCCGCTGCCGATTGGGCATCAGCAATCCATACCAGGATTTAAGATTCCACGCCAGGGCACTCATGACCATATAGGCCCAATTACTCATTAGGTCGTCGACTGGCATGCGCATGGCGTTAACGCCGTTTTTGAGTTGCTCGATGACATTTTCCTGCTCGCAACGCTCGTTGGCCAGAGCCACGATCTGTTCCGCGCGATAATCGGTGTGGTTAGTGATGTAGAAGAAGTATTTAAGGTCTTCAAAGAGCACCAGTTCCCCTTTCTGGACGCTGATGTTTTTGCGCACCACCACCAGCCGATAGCTGCGCCCGCATTTGAGCGGCTCATATTCGAACTCCGCGACAGTTTCGCCGACCAGCTTTTTATTCGGATAGCCTTTAAAACGCACAATCCCCTCCTTGATCCGATGGGGCTTGCGTCGGGGCTCAGTGGCAATTTCATAGCGAGCCAGACGTTCAAGGGGCTTCCAGGACTCTGGCGGCAAGGCTTCAGCCAGTTTGACTACTTTAGGATGAGCATCCATGCCAAAGATAAATTTGATCCCTTGGCTATCCCAGCGGTCCAACTGGGCGCTCAACGTGAAATCGGTGTCCCCACGCAAAGTAATTTCACCGGCATGCGGGCGCACTAACTCGATGGCCCGATCGATCCAGGGCACACAGCCTTCATGACTGACCACATTGCCCGGTCGGTTCACCAGATAAAGGACCTCACGGCTGTTGGCTAAGGAGATTATCAAGGGCGCATAACCCCAGATCCCTTTGTAAGAAAGCGCCATGCCTCCTTTGCACTCTCCCAGCGTCGGAGCCATCGTACCGTCTGTATCAATAAAGGCGTGCGACAGAAAACCCCGAGGCTGTTCTTTCCAGACCCGTTGTCGCGTAGCATTGATGGCTTCCATCAGCGCCACAACAGAGTCTTGATCGAAGCGTCGGGTAAAATCTCCGCTGGTGGTTGGATCAGGAATGCGCTGGGCTCCCAGTCCATCCAGAAAAGCTTCATCGTTGCGACGTAACTCGATGTCTTCGAGCCGCACGCCATCCAGCAGGGAGTTATAGGCCAAATTCAACACGTGGTCGCTTTCGTGATAGGGCAGATGTCTCTTGAGCAGCTGCACCCGCGCATCAATCTCTTCGGCCAAGCCCAATTTCTGGCCCATCAGGTGCATGGCACCGATGCCACCATAGTTGAGCGCCCGGCTCCGTTCGGCCATCTCAAAATGGATGTTGGTGGCGCTCATCATCGGCGCCTCTGTGGCAGTCCACCGACGCTCGGGATCCAAACGGCGTTCGATTCGACGCTTGCGGTTTCGCAGGATTTTGGGGTAAGTTCTGTTCACTCGAAATGCTGTTTTTTCTTGGTTGCGGTAGTTTGGTCACTTCCCAGCGAACCAAGTATTTAAGAGCATTTCGAGTCTTTTTCTTCCCATCGCGCCTTTAAATCACGCTTCCTTAAGGGCTAGCCGACACATCTCTCCTACGCTCTCTGGCCTTCCTGGGAGCGCACTTTTGCGGGGACAAAGTGGAACTGTATCGTGGTACGGCTCGCAATTCGGAGAGCTTCTCGCATCTGTTTCTCGTCTGTGAATCTCTGATCAAGCACCCGACCCTCACACAAGGTCGTGAGTGAACCCACCGCGAAAGGCCACGGGTCGACCTCCCAAAGTCTCTCGGCTCCGTTTTGCTGGCGCAGAAGAAGATCAACATGTCTGCCGTCTGAGAGAGGGACGTCCGGGAGTTTGAATTCCCTCAATCGACCACGACAAATCTCCAGTGAGAAGAAATCCCAAACAGCGATCAGGTCGCGATGATAAGAGAGGATCTCCGGTTCAACCGCCTGTTCGAGTAGCGGATCTTGTCTCAATATTTGACGAGTGTTTTCCTGGTACTCTCTTTGTTCCTCGAGGAATTGGGAAGCCTCACATAAAAAGGAATCTTTTCGCCGCCGGTGAAATCGCTCGCAGAGCCCGTGGAAATGAAGCGAGACGATCAACGAAGCATAAGAACAAACCGGTCTGAGCTGGTAGATTCCTGTACGCCAAATGGCCAGGTGCAAGGTTTCGGGGAGTTCGTCAAACGCGTACGGCAAACCGGTTTCCACGTTCAGCGTCGGCTCATTTTCCCACGCCAGAAAACCAATATCATGTTGTTCTGCGGCATAGCAGATCGGTTCAAATGGTTCGAACCCTCCAAACAATTCGTTGCTCCAAACTCGTGCCAATTGGCCCGACATCCACGAATGCGATGTTTGACTGATCGTGATCGTTCGATCGTGCGGCTGATCGGGTGGGATGATCATGGTTCAAAGTTAGGCCGAAATGCGCACCTGATGCAATGATGCAGCGTTTACCGTCTGGCGTCTATCGGGCGCATTCGAACGGCGAACGGCTACCGGAATAAAAGGCCGTTCTATTGGATCTGGATTCCTATGAGATATTTGTGGGGCGTCGCCTTGTTAACCCTGGTTTCCGCACATGCGGAAACAACACTTCGAAGCGGGCCGGAACGAGTGTCCTTGCTTGAAGTTTACACTTCGGAAGGATGCAGTAGTTGTCCTCCAGCCGAATCCTGGTTGAGCGGATTGAATACGGATGGCCGACTTTGGAAAGAGATTGTTCCGGTGGCTTTTCACGTGGATTACTGGGACGAACTGGGTTGGAAGGATCGGTTCGCCAAGCGAGAATATACCGCTCGACAACGGGAGTATTCCCTGGGGTGGGGGACCTCTTCAGTCTACACGCCTGGGTTCGTTCTCGATGGACAAGAGTGGAAAGGATGGTTCAGCGGCAACTCATTGCCAGACTCCGGCCATCGGCCATCCGGAAGATTGGAGGTGAAGATCGAAAATCAAAAGGCTACGGTCAAATACACCGACGATTCCGGCGCGAAAGAAATCGAAGCGCATCTTGTGCCGATGGCGATGAATGTGAGTTCGGATGTGCGGGCGGGTGAGAATCGTGGGAAAAAACTAATTCATAGTTTTGTCGCTCTGGACCTTGTTTCCAGAAGACTGAGTGGCAAAGACGGAGGGTTTGCAGTTGAACTCCCGTTTGAATATGCCGCGGCCAACGCCGTTGCGGTGTGGGTGAATCTCGTCGGGTCAGTCAGACCGGTGCAGGCGGCGGGCGGCTATCTGAGGTAGGTAATTTGGAGCGCGAAACCCGATTCTTGAAATTCGATCCCGCTCACCAGCCCGTTCCGATATAAAGCGCCGAAACACCACCGAACATGCCGATCTTGCCTCGTTGAGGCGGACTTAAAACCAGAACCCCATCGTCGGACACCAATTGTCCCGTGCGGCTGTCAAAAAGAAGCACAAACTCCACCTGGCGATTGCCCTGATCAGCGGGACGTCCTCCGTTGCCGATACCGAATTCGCCGCTTTGGATCCGGTGCAGAAGCGGACCGGCTTCACTAGCCGGCAGAACCGCCGCTTGCACCGCTACAACCGGAGTCTGCGCGAGAATGGCTCGCTTTTTCGCATTCGCTTTGTAGAGAAATTTTTCAAGTCGCTCCCGGGCCAAGGCGATTTCAGAATTATAAGGCGTCGCCGACATAAGCGCGTAGTCGGTCGGATTGGCATGAAGGGACGGCTGAAAGAAGCCGAGGAGAAACGACCCAAGAAGGAGGGAGATAGCGAACTGTTTCATTTCTTGTGCAAAAAAATACCGAAGCCAGAAGTCGCAGGAGTTCAGGAGTTGCTGAATGAACCCCCACCGCCTCCTTGGCTTCAGTATCTGTGTGGAATCTGTGGTTGCTTCTCTTCTTTGGTTTATGTGTTAAGAGCCAAAGCGGGACGCTCAGCCTCTCTTCTTTCGGTTAAATCCGACTGGCGATTAATTTTTCCAGCTTCACAATGTCGGCGGAGAACTTGCGAATTCCTTCAGCGGTCTTGTCGACTGCCATAGGGTCCTCGTTGAATTGGAAGCGGAAAGTCTTTTCGTCGAGGGTAATTTTCTCGGCATCAGACGCCTTCGCGATTTCGGGAGAGAGCCTCCGAGTCATTGGTTCGAAAGATTTGCTGAGTTCCTCGAGTAAATTCGGACTGATGGTCAGCAGATCACATCCTGCCAGATAGATAATCTGGCCAATGTTTCGGAAGCTTGCGCCCATCACTTCAGTCTCATAGCCGAACTTCTTGTAGTAATTGTAGATGCGGGTGACCGACTGCACGCCCGGATCATCAGGACCCTTGTAATCTTTCCCGGTGTTGGCCTTATACCAATCGTAGATGCGACCAACAAAGGGCGAGATAAGTCTGACCCCGGCTTCGGCGCAGGCCACTGCCTGAGGGAAAGAGAATAGCAATGTCAAGTTGCAGTTAATCGATTCCTTGCGGAGCTGTTCCGCTGCCTTGATGCCTTCCCAAGTGGAGGCGATTTTGATCAGGACGCGTTCCCGCGGGATACCTTTCTGCTCATACAACGCAATCAATTGGTGCCCTTTCTTGATCGAGCCCTCCAGGTCGAATGAGAGGCGGGCATCCGTTTCCGTGGATACACGTCCAGGCACGATCTTCAGGATCTCCGTACCGAACAGCACCAGCAAATGATCGATAATTGCCTCGACTTTCGCAGATGCGTTCAGCGATGAATCCTTCACGTCGGCGATTGCCTGATCCAAAAGATAGCCGTACTCCGGTTTCTGTGTGGCGGCAAAAATCAGACTCGGATTCGTCGTCGCATCGTAGGGCTGATAGGCCCGCATGCTTTCAAAATCACCAGTATCCGCGACAACTTTGGTGAGCTTTTTGAGCTGATCGAGCTGAGAAATTTTTTCGAGAGTAGCTGTGCTCATATAAACTCAGAGCCAACGCCCTTTGCCGCGGCAGTTCAACTACTTTTTCGAACGGGGAAGAAGTATTCGCCTCGGACGAAATGGAGGAACTCCAGAATGCTTCGACCGCGAGCTGATAGACTCGTTTCAAAGGTTGTTGACTCCGTTGTGCGGCCGTGTAGCAAGACTCGAATTCGGGCGCAACCTGGAGAATCTGACCCGCGTGACGGCCAATCTTGACTTGAACTGGGCCCGCTGACGTCTTTACCTCGATAAATTCGCGGTCCAGGGTTTTCCGATTCATTTCCCAATAGCGGATTCCGAACGTCGAGGTTTCGGCGAAGATTATCTCCTGGATTTTTGCGACTGCCGAGGGCGGGCAAAGTACCGAAAGCATAGTGGCCGGCCGGTTTTTTTTCATTTGGATCGGCGTGAAAAATACGTCGAAACCTCCCGCTTGGAACAAGCGGTCTTGTACAGCACCCAATATTTCAGGGGAAAGATCGTCAATATTGGTTTGGAGTTCCACAATCCGTTCGCTGAGCTGGGCCTCTTCCAGATTGCCGAGGATCGCGCGCAATACGTTTGGCCGACCGGCCAAATCTCGAGTTCCAAGTCCATAGCCTATTTTTGCGGGTCGCATTTCGGGCATGACTCCGATCGAGTGGTGGAATTCCGCCACGAGCGCGGCTCCGGTGGGCGTGATCAGCTCATATGGAATCTCCGTCTGGCGTATCGGGATATCTTGCAGAATCTCAAGCGTGGCAGGCCCGGGCAATGGATATTCACCATGCGAAGAACGGAAAGTGCCTTGACCATCGACAAGACTTGAAAAATAAATCCGCTCGACCTTGAGCGCTTCGAATCCCGCGCAGCTGAGAATGACATCGGCAATCGAGTCGAGCGCGCCGACTTCATGAAACTGGATTTCCTCGATGGATGCTCCGTGGATCTTTGATTCTGCTTCGCCGATTCGCCGAAAAATCGACGTCGCATGCTGTTTGACAAAATCAGAGAGCTCGCTCCCTTCAATCAAGGCGCGAATCTCAGAGAAGCTCCTGGACGGATGAAGGCTGCGGCCAAGATGGTCATCGCCTTGATGCTCGTGGTGATGATGTTCATGGTGATGGTACCCACGGTCGTGGTGCTGATGCTCGTGCAGATCGCCGGCGTCGCCGCTATGGGGGGAAGCGTAATCCGTCTCCTGCGAATCGTACATCATCGCGCGAAGCCTCGTGCGTTGCTCCGGAGTGAATATCAAATTTTACGCCGGCAATTCCTCCGCGAGTCTGGCGTTCGAAATGCAGATGGCAATCGCCGAGGTCCAGTTTTGAGAGTTCCCATTCGAAAGCGGAAGGGGTGATTCCCAGATCGGCTAAAGCGCCCACCGTCATGTCGCCGCTGATCCCCGAAAAGCAGTCCAAGTAGAGAATACGCATCTCGATTTACCTAAATTGAAAACCAATCGGTACACAAGGATGGTGTTTACGATGCTCTGCCCTCACGAAATCACAGAAGGATTGAAGGAGATTTGAAACAGAAGGCAGCAAAGGAAACGAAGGTTCAGACTATCGGCTTTGCGCGGGCCAACCTCGATTCAGTCCGTATCGATAGCGCACGAAATCACAGAAGGATTGAAGGAGATTTGAAACAGAAGGTAGCAAAGGAAACGAAGGTTCAGATTATCGACTTTGCGCGGGCCAACCTCGACTCAGCTTAGTATCGATAGCGCACGAAATCCCAGAAGGATTGAAGGAGATTTGAAACAGAAGGCAGCAAAGGAAACGAAGGTTCAGACTATCGGCTTTGCGCGGGCCAACCTCGATTCAGCTTAGTATCGATAGCGCACGAAATCACAGAAGGATTGAAGGAGATTTGAAACAGAAGGCAGCAAAGGAAACAAAGGTTCAGGTTATCGACTTTGCGCGGGCCAACCTCGATTCAGCTCAGTATCGATAGCGGCTTCCGCAACTCCCGATACTGAATGATCTGCCTGGAACCTAACCCTTATTTCTCTTTGTTTCCTTTGCTTCCTCTGTTCAAATTTTCGTTGTTCGCTTGCGTCAGCTGTGAATAACGAAGCCATGGTTGATCTGTTTTCTTCAGTGGTTGGGTTAGTGGAGGCGAAATACAATATTGACAGGATATCTCATAAGCTATAGAACTTATGGGAATTTCATTATATTCCATGCGCGTTCGAGATCAACCCAACCGCTCCGGCTTGGGTAACATCCCAATTTCAACTCAATATGAATTCGACCAGCAGTCTTTCTCAAGTCCCGCCTGTCCGGTGTGAATCCCATCCCTGCCACATGTGGCCCTGCCTCAGCCGTATCGTACGAGTCCGGCCCTTGTGCACAATCGTAGTTGCAGTCATCGTCAACAGCCCTTTGGGCACCGGATCCGCGAAGGATGTAAGCGTCGGAACCGCGAAAGATGCAGGCGTTGTATCACCGAAAGATACAAGCGTTGTATTACCGAAAGATACAAGCGTTGTGTCACCGAAAGATACGAGCGCTGAATTGCCGAAAGATACGGCCCGGAACACGACCAGCGAATCGTCCTCAAAAGCCTCGGCTCAGCCCGCGCTGATCACTCTTTCAATACAAACTTCGCGCTCGCGACCGACCGCGGGCACGGGCCTTGGAATCTCGGCAGAGATTAAGAATATTTCTGATTCCACGATCTACATCAAGTCACAGGAACTAGCTCTGGTTCTTCCCCCGGAAATTGCGCCCGCCGGGCAATCGGCTGCAGGCAGCTACGCATTGCTTCCAACGGAAACACGTGGCAACCCGGATTTCAATTATGCAGATGCTTCAATTGTTTTGAGCCCTGGAGATACGTACAAAGCATTTTGGAACTCCACGCTCGCGGGCACAAACGAGAGCAGAATCCCTATTCCGAGCCCGCTATTGAATTTGTACACTATGCTCGCCTCAGAGATGAAATTCATTTTCTTTTCTCCGAGCGATTTCAAGATTGCGGTCGTTGCCAAGTACAATACCAGTCCGGATTTCTCTGCCGCGAATTACCGGACACTGGTGCAAGATGCGACGATTTCGGTCGGTGCCCCGCAGTTCGTAATTTTATTTGGCGCAGCTATCGGAGGTCTGCTCGCTTACCTGATTCTGCCGCATGCGCGGCGGAAGTTGATCAGAGTGACCGAAGAGACATCGCGCAATTGGGCGCAACGCTTTACAATTGAAATTTCGGGCATATTCGGATCAATCCTGCTGAGTGCGATGACGACGATTCTGCTATCGCGAGTTTCGGAATCCGAATTCTTGATCAAAGTGAGCATAAGCGATTTTTGGAGCGCGATAGCGGTTGGTTTTTTCGCCAATTGTTTCGGAGCGATCATTCTTGCCAAGACCCTGTTCCCAGCGGGGCCGATGACGAAGCTGCAAGCTAACCCAACACCGAAACCGGATAATAATCCGGTGCGGAAGATGCAAGCCATTTCGGGACCGCGGCCCAAGGCCAACTCCGTACTGACGCCCGAGCCCAACTACGTGTCGGCACCCAAGATCAACTCGGTATGGAAGCCCGAGCCCAACTCCGCAACAAAGCCCGAGCCCAACTCCGCAGCGAAGCCCGAGCCCAGCTCCGCAGCGGTGCCTGAGCCCACCTTTGTACCGAAGCGCGAGTTCAACTTCATACCGCAGTCCGAGACCAACTCGCTGTCGAAACCTGAGGCCAACACAGTACCTGAACCCGATGCCATATTAGTTCCGAGGCAGCAGACTAACCCGGTCGTGAGCCTCCAGGGCCAAACGGCGCCGAAACCTGTCGCTAAGTCAGTCCGTAAGCCGCAGGCTAAGGCATCTAAAAAGCCTCATGCCACCCAGCTTGTCGCATCCGTTGGTCGTGACAGTCATGGACGTTGGAGTTCAGCGAAACGGAAAGACAAGACCGTGCTGGAGACGATCGCTATCAAAACGAAGAGGCAGGGAACAAATCATTAAAATCAGGACTCCTGGATCAGAATTCAGAAGTCAGGAGTTGCAGAATACGGGAGAGGATTCAGCAGCATGTCCATCTCCGCGTGCAGGGGTGGAATAATATCGACCCGCCGATACCATTCCCTCAGGGATTCGCCGGCGTTTGGGCGACCGCCGGTGCAGGGCGATGGCGCCAAGCTTGATTCTTCGCTTCCTTTTGTCGCCTCCGTTTCTTTTCGATTGGTCGGGCGCCGGAGCTGATGCGGAAGGTGAAGGAGAAGCTTCAGAGGTTCCTTGTTGATCGGCGTTCAGTTTTTTAATTACTTCATCGCTGATATCCGTCACCCCTCGAGTCTGAAAAACAACCGGGCTTCCAGTGTTGGCGCCCTGGCCGGAGGTATCTAATACCAAATGAAAACCGTTTGATTGAATACTTTCGTTTACCACCTGTCGGATCTCATCGATTAAACCCGAGCGCATGATATTGCGCTCGTTCTGTAGTTCCGTCTGACGGGATCCACGGAAATCTGCAATTTCTTTTTCGAGCTTCCGGGCAGTATCCTGTTTTGTATCCCTGAGCTGAGTCAATTCAGTCCGGTCGTCCGTGAGTGGAGCGTTATTGAGGTCCTGGTTTGCCTGGTTAAGCTCGTCAACTGCTTTTTGGTAACTCTCCATCCGGGCGTTGAGCTCATCCTGATACGCTTTCTGGGCTTGGCTGAGCTTGGCATCCCATTCTTTGCTTATAGAAGGCCTGAATAACCTTCTGCAGATCGATCGTTGCGAACCTGGCCTGGGCATAAAGGGAGGTCCCGATCGATGCAAGGAGGAACATAACGAAAACGAATGATCGATTCATAGTTTTAGCGATTTGTATAATTTTCAGAGGGGGAAAATCAATGACGATTGTTCAGAGTTGCAGGAGTTGCAGGAGTTGGCTGGGGAAGCGGGTGGCTGGTATCGGGGGTTGCGGGTCGGGGATAGAAGAGAACCGCAGGTGATTTTGAAGTGTTGGGAGGAAGAGTACAAGACAACCCGCGTTGAGAAAAGCGGCTTCGAAATTCAAGCTCAAATCGCGGCAGCTTACCATCGGAGAAGAGGTTCGGTTTGCCTGACGCTGAAAGTCGCGTAGCGAAGCTTCCAAAACGTTCGTGGTTAATGATCAACCAGATCAGATAAGTTTTTCCCTTTGTTGGCTTTGCTACCTTTTGTTCAAATCCTCTTCTGTTCCCTTCTGTGTTGTTGTTGCTACCAGGTCATCTTCAGACCGACGGTGATCGAGTGCGAGATGAGATTGCTGCTCAGTTGGCCGTTGTAGGCGGCGTAGCCGCTCCAGCGGTTGCTAAAGTCCACCGTGAGCTTCCAAAACGTTCGTGTTTAATGATCATGATCAGCCAGATCAGATAAATTTTCCCTTTGTTGGCTTTGCTACCTTTTGTTCAAATCCTCTTCTGTTCCCTTCTGTGTTGTTGTTGCTACCAGGTCATCTTCAGACCGACGGTGATCGAGTGCGAGATGAGGTTGCTGCTCAGTTGGCCGTTGTAGGCGGCGTAGCCGCTCCAGCGGTTGCTAAAGTCCACCGTGAGCTTCCAAAACGTTCGTGTTTAATGATCATGATCAGCCAGATCAGATAAATTTTCCCTTTGTTGGCTTTGCTACCTTTTGTTCAAATCCTCTTCTGTCCCCTTCTGTGTTGTTGTTGCTACCAGTTCATCTTCAGACCGACGGTGATTGAGTGCGAGATGAGGTTGCTGCTCAGTTGGCCGTTGTAGGCGGCGTAGCCGCTCCAGCGGTCGCTAAAGTCCACCGTGACGCCGGCGCTGCTGATGAGCGTGTCACGGCCCTGGTGGGGGACTGTGTAGCCGAAACTGGGGCCGTTGCCTTGAGCAAACGAGGAGCGAGTGTGCGATCATTGTTAAGGAATTCATGTTGCCAGCTCAAGCTCAGTTCGGGATGGATCCTTACGCCATTGGAAAGTTTGACGTCGTAGCCCAGATGAGCGCCGACGTTGGTCTTGAACGACAGGGCGCTGTCGTTAGCGACCTTGAGGTTCAAGGCGTTGGCGCCCTGTTCGGTGTAAGAGTCGACGTTGAGGGTTGAAAACTCGGCGGAAAGCAACGGACCAAAGGTCCAATTGCCCCGATGAAAATCGTAGCCGCCCGCCAGGAGGGCGTTAAATTGAACGCCGCTGGGGTCAGAGGTCGCGGCGCGATCAATGGAACCGAACTTTATGGTTCGGCGCAAACTATACTGGTTAATACTGACACCGGCGGCGGCATCCAGATAAAAGCTCCCTTTGCGATAGGTGGCATCCAGGCCCAGGAT
Source organism: uncultured Verrucomicrobiae bacterium (assembly GCA_963736745.1). GTDB lineage: Bacteria > Verrucomicrobiota > Verrucomicrobiia > Chthoniobacterales > JAFAMB01 > JAFAMB01. The sequence continues at coordinate 17,932 of CAVTQD010000049.1, forward strand.
CAAGCTGCTTAAACGGGCATGGCTGCCATCATCATAACCGGCACTGGTGTAACCGTAACCGGCGTAGGCGCCCAGAGCAAAGGAAGGACTAGCCAGTAATCGATCCCGGCTTGAATCAGGCCGGTGGTGAAATGGTAATTAGGCAAATCATTGACGCTGTTGACTTGACCAAAGATGCCGCTGGATTGGACGTAAGTGTCAAAGCGTTTTTCGGAGATGGGAGTCAATTGCTGGCGCAGCGCATCAAGATGTTGCTCCATTTGCTGGTTCATGGTGCTGGCCAGCGAAAAGCCGATGGTGGCCATGGTCGGGGAGATGCGGGGATCGAATTGATCAAAGGCGGCCCGCAACTGTGCCACGGACAAGGAGTCTAACACCGCGATCACGTGCGCCATATCGCCGGTGGCGCTAAAGCGGATTTGATCCAGTGCTTTTGCCACCTGGCGCTGATTGGGGGTCTGCGCCAGCGAATCAAAGGAGATGATCGGATCGTTCAAAAAATCCAGGGTGACGGTATCGGGGCCGTAGAAAAGAAATGCCCGCAACGCTGCCGGATTGATAAAGGAAGCGAATTTACCGCTGACCCCACCCGCAGCGCGCAGGATCGTAAACTGCGTTCCCGCACTGGGAACATAGCCGCTGGATAACGACAAGGTTAAGGTTCCCTCCAGGCTGGCCGTTCCCTGCACATTGAGCTGAGTGTAATTGGTCGCGGAAGCGAGCTTGACCAGGTAATTACTGGTTGGAGCCGCAGAGAAATTGCCTTTGAGGGTCAGGATGCCTGGCGCCTGGCTGTTGATCGCCAAACTGCCTGGACTTAAGACACCTGCATTGTGGAGGCTGCCATCCAGAAGGCCTGAGCCGCCGATCATTGCGCCCTGGGCGACATTGACGGCTTGAGAAGCCAGTTCAGCATCGACTTCCAAGGCGCCCGCGATCAGGTTGGCAGTGCCCGTTAAGCGGGTCATCGGCTGATCCAATACCCAGGTCCCTGATCCTTGCTTGAGCAGTTGGCCGGCGGCGATGCCGGCGCTGACCGCGGCGCTCAAGGTCTGTGTTCCGGCTCCATCCAGGACGAGTGTGGAACTCAAGTTTGAGCCGAGATTTAAGAGCCCCTGGATCTGAGAACCGGTAAAAAGTGTGACCAGGTTGGCACTGTTACTGAGGGTCACATTCCCATGGATCGTGCCCGCGTTGGTCAGGGTCGTGGAACCACCGGTGGCGGTGAGGGCGCCGTTAATCATTGCGCCGGCGGCATTGGTCACCGTACCGCCCTGGGCCAAGAGCACTCCGATCGGGCCGCCCTGAGATCGTGCCCGTATTGGCAAGGGTGCCGGCGGTCGCCAGGGTAATCCCGCCTTGCTGACCGGTGATGGTGCCCGAATTGGTAATGGTGCTGTTGCCCGATATTCCAGTCAACCCCCAGGCGTTGCCGCCCAAGGTTCCCGCATTATTGACGCTACCGCCGTTGAGCAGGGTCAGGGGATTGGTGATCCCGGCTCCGGCATTGACCTGCAAGAGACTGGTCGTGCCATTGATGGAGACTGCGCCGGTGCCTAAGGCCTGGCTAGCAGCCACGACCAGACTGCCAGCGGTGACCGTGGGTCCCGCCGGTATAAGTGTTGGTGGTCGCCAGGATCACCGTGCCCGGCCCGGTTTTGGTCACGTCCCCGGCCCCGGTAATCTGCACTCCAACCGTTCCGCTGATCCCGGTATCGGCTTCCAGGATGGTGCCGGGCGCGGCCGTAAGCCCCGAAGCGTTGGGGGTGGTAATCAGGTAGCCAATCGTGACAAACTGCAGCCCGGTCACCGTCATGTTTGGGCCAAGAGTCACCGTTCCGGCGGCTCCTTCAAACACCGCAAAGCCCGGGCTCCAGACGGAGTTGACGCTCCCGGGTGCGTTGGTCCAGTTGGTATTGGCGACGTTCCAGGTCCCGGTGCCACCGTTGACGGCGCCGTTTTGTATCACATTAGTCCCATCCCAGTACTCAAAGAGGATGCCGTTGCTGGTGACGACCAGGTTGATCTGGTTCGGGACGGAAGTCTGGATGGTCAAGTCTGCCGGGATCACGCCGGCCGGCAACGTCCCGAATATCAGGCCGTTATCGGTCAGGGTACCGTAATTAAAGAGCCGGTAGACACCCGGCCCCGAACCCGCCCGAGTCGATGATGTTCAAGGTCCCTGCCAGGGTCAGATGGCGGATCACGTCCACCAGGTCATTGACTCCGCCGCCGACCACGCCGGGCGTACCGAGTTAAAGTTGGACACCGAAGTCGAGTTCAAGGTCAGCGAACCGACCGTGATGGTGCCGGGGCTGTTGCCCGGGAAGTTCCCCGGTTCGATCGTCACGTCCCCAAGAATGGAACCGGAGCCGCTCAAGGTTGCGCCGCTATCGACCTGGACGTTTGAATTGGATAAAGTGCCCCTGATCGATAAGCGGCCGGCGGCGACCGTGGTGGTGTTGGTGTAAGTGTTAGTGCCGGTTAAGATCAAGGTGCCGGTGCCGGTCTTGGTGAGTGCCAGGGAACCGGTGCCGTCATGCAGAACACATGAAAGTCGTCGAAGCGTTGCTGGCACCGGCAGTCAGTGTCGCCGCAGCGCCGTTATTGGTCACTACGCCGGCACCGGCCAGTGAACCGATCGCGCTGGAGAACCCGTTAAGATCCAAGATTGCATTGACCGCAAAATCAGAGGTTGCGCACTCAACGCTGTCCTCGAGCCCGCCCGCAGGGTGCGGGCGGAGACAGTGGTGGTACCAGTGTAAGAGTTAGTGCCGGTTAAGATCAAGGTGCCGGTGCCGGTCTTACCCGCCAGCGTGCCGGTGCAGTTCGTCCCTCCGCTCAGACCGACATACAAGTTGTTAAGATTCATCGTTGCACCACTCGTCAAGGTAGCTATCCCGGTTCCTCCTCCGCCTACGTCCAGATCACCGGACGGTATCGAAAAAAGTCCGCCGTTCCTTACGTTCAGGGTGCCCATGGTGCCAGGAACAAGTCCAAGAATTGCGCCCGTCGACGTCATCGTCGACCCTGCTCCATCAATATTAACGGTACCCGTCCCTGCGTGGCCCTGAAAAGAATTACCCACGTACATCGCTGCCCCACTGAATGTTGCACTGTTATTGACATTAACTGTTCCGGTTCCCCCGAAGCCTACCTGCATGTAGAAAGAATCCGTAAAGCTTGTGCCGGATCCATCGACGGTGAGCGTGCCAGCGTTCACCTCGGTCGGGGATTCGTAAATTCCTATGTCCGTGTTAACGGTAGTGAGCTTTGCACCGGTGGACAGATTCAAATTCCCCGAAGTATAAGTGGCCAAATTGTCACCAATGTTTAGGCTAGAAATAGCCAGGGTATTAGATCCGCTTAGCGTAACGAACGCGTTAAGCCCGATGGTCGCGCTATAGCTAGTGGTATTGGGTACCTGATTGTTAGGCGACCAATTGGTCCCAATTAGCCAGGAACCACCGGCGGGGTTATTCCAGGTTTCAAGCTGACCGAGGATTCGCGAGGGTTGGGCGAGTGCAAAGATCGTCACCAACAGCAGACACCAAGGGAAGCGCGGTCGGGGAGATTGGCATATCGGCTTGCGAAAGAGGGATGGGCGGGGCGGCGTATGCGCGTGTCAGCGTTGGGGAAATGGATCGGCGGGTCGGAGGGCGCCGGGAGAAACGGATCAGCGGGGGTAGGGAGAAACGGGTCGGTAAGTTGGCGGGTCAGCGTGTCTGCGGAGCGTCGTTCCGCAGACTTGTGGAAGCGAATCGGGCTCGTCGCAGATGCCATTCCAGATATCATTGCTAAAATATAAAAACAACTATTAATTATTTAAACTATAAAGGCCGCGACACTCCATTCTTGGCGAAGTCGGACCGCAGGTTGTCCAGGTTAGTCGCCTGGAAATGTCGCGAGCCAAAGCACTTGCGACTTTTCCAAGCTTCAGGATCGCCAAAGGCGTTGAATGTCTGGGGCGCAGCTTGCCGCCAGGAGACGCGACATTCCGGTGCGCGCTTCTGAGAGCGCATGCGAATCGTAAGAAATGCAGTCCAATGTTTGATTTTATAGTAAATATCGAAAATTTAGCCACTATTATCGGGCGATCCTCTGAGCCTCACCAATACTCTTGCCGAATCGATACGGTTGCCTCCGGGTATAGGGGGAAACGTATCGGCGGATCGGCGTGCCGGCGTGTCGGCGTTGGGAGAGAAGTGTTGGCGGTCCTGACAGGTCGAGTCACGCGGCACCGGCGTGTCGGCGAGTGTAAGCGAGGCGTCCCGCCTTCCTCCTGCGTAGGTAAAGCGTCCTGGCTTTACCTTCGGACTTAAGCTAGGCCTCCCACTTTGAGAACCGGGCAAACCGAGACGGTTTGCTTACCTGAGTAAGCGAGGCGGCCCGCCTTGACTTTTTCGTGTTGCATATCAGTCTAAGGCACGAAACGGCTCGAAAGAACCGGACTAGAATTAGAAGATGCCCAATCTTTTCTTGGCTTTCGCCACAACGACTGAAGAATAACCACTCGGTGATTTTGAAATGTTGTGGCAGGGCAGGGACGTTGCGGCAGGGCAAGGCAGGTCAAGCGACAGAGCAACGATTGGCGAATTACTTCTCGGTGATTTTAAAGTGTTGGGAAGATAGGAGTCCAGGGGAGCGTGTCGGCGGATCGGGGGATCGGCGTATCGGGGTTAGGAGGGACGTGTTAGTTCACGCGGTGCCGGCGTTCAACGTTCGGCGCGTTCGCCGCCGCGGCGAGCCGATCAGGTCTCTCAAAATCAAGGCTTCGCCGCCGACCGTTGAACGTTGAACAAGGACGTGGGATATGGGGACAGGTCAATTGATGTGGCATAGGAAGAGCATAAAGGTCGAGGGGAGGGCACGGAGGGGATGGGTTTACCACAAAGACACAGAGAACACGGAGTTCCGGAAGAAACCGAGCTTGAGCAACGTGAGGCGGCTGCTCGACGATTGGTTCTCATGCAAAGTCGGTTGGACACTCACCTGGCATCTGCTGATGGCGATATGTGCAGGTCAACGAAGTGAAGCTCAATGGGCGCCTCCTGCTGCCCTGCGCAACGTACCGGTCCTGGCTGATTGCAATAGGACGCGGCACGGCGTCGGAGCTAGTCTTCAACCGACTTTGTTTTATCCAAGCGGTGCAATCTTTCTTTGTCCTTCTCGCGAACGAGAAATAGACGCTCGGCGCCCTGGCGTCTCGCGATTTTTCCTTGTCCACGAGTACGGTCACCTGGCTATGCGTACCAGGGATGAAGCGGTAGCAGACGAATGGGCGGCGAATCAGCTCGCGATGGTGCCGGCTGAACGGGGCACTTTACGGGCGGTTCTTAGCTACTTTGTCGATGAAGGCACACTCTTTGATCCATTCTATGGGACCGGTTTTGATCGGGCTCTGCGGGTGGCTCGCGCGGCTGGTATCGGGGAGAGAGAATGGCCGTTGCCCCTAGTTGCCTACGCAAAGGCTCAGGAAGCCAAGAGAGCAAGCGGAACATTGCTTACTCTCAGGATGCAGGACGGATACACAAACGCCGCACAGATGATCATCTGGATTGATCTGCAACCGATCGGAGTTCTGAGCAACCTGGACCGGGAAGAGCCGCTCGTACTGCCGAAGCTTGTTCCAGGGCGACACCTCCTTCAGGCACTTCAGGTCTGGCTCTATCACGTTGAACCAGCTGGCCGGAGGTCAGAGGTTGCGCGGCGGCTGCAAGCGGAATGCGACTTTGAATCAACAGGCAAGAACGCGATTGCCATCGAACTTGGATTCGACGGCGATACACTGTCGATCCAGGCTGACGAGTTGCGGTAAGATGCGGGAGTAAACTACGGATTTGATGGCGCGGCTTAGCCACCACCACAGAGGACGGGGTGTCGGCGTGCGTAAGCAAAGCGTCGCGCTTTGCCTCTTCAAAACGTGCAAAGCGGTACTGCTCTACTCGCCGGATCTCTCAAGCCGCGAGAAATCCGCGGGTCATTGACCGAAGTTTTTCAACGGCATTTGGAATAATCTGCAGCGCTTGAGCGACCTCTGACTCGGAATTGAAACGGCTGAAGGAGAATCGGAGGCTCCCCCGAGCCCGTTCATTCGAGTAGCCCATCGCCTTCAAGACGTGAGATGGTTCTAAAGAGCCCGCAGTGCATGCTGATCCTGCAGAACAACAGATACCTCTCTGGTCCAGGAGCATCAGCATCCCTTCCGAATCAATACCTTCAATAGCGAGGCTGGAGGTATTCGGAAGCCGACGGGCCCTATGGCCGTTCACCTGGACAGATGATACCGTCTCAAGGAGCCCTTGTTCGAATCGGTCACGCAACGCTTTGACACGACTGTTCTCTTCCTGCAGTGCCGAGGAAGCAAGTTCGGCCGCTTTCCCCAGAGCAACAATCGAAGCGGTATTTTCGGTTCCGCCTCGCCTTTTGTTTTCCTGGCCGCCTCCGATCAGATAAGGATTGAATCTGGTTTTACGATTGACGTACAAGGCTGCCACACCCTTCGGGGCATGCAGTTTATGGCCGGACAGCGAAAGGAAGTTGATCGGAACCTGCCGAAGATCAATGTCGATCTTTCCGACGGCTTGAACTGCGTCCGTGTGGAAAAGAGTTCCTTTTGAGCGGCAAATTTCAGCGGCTTCTTGAATGGGGAAAAGAACTCCGGTTTCGTTGTTGGCCCACATCAGGGAAACGATTGCGGTATCTTCTCGGATACTTCGCTCGAGATCGTCGAGATCGATCAAGCCATCCGGATCAACATCCAGCCAGGTGACCTCGTATCCTCGCCTGGCCAGCGCTTCGGCTTGTTTGATGATTGCACTGTGCTCCACCTTGCTTGTTACCAGGTGTTTGCGGTCCGGGTCGAGTAGCAAGGCGGATTGAATTGCGCTGTTGTCAGATTCGGTGCCACAGCTCGTGAAGATGATCTCGGAGGGTTCACATCGTATCAGTGCGGCGACCTGTTGCCGTGCGGTGTCCACCGCTCTTGCGGCATGTTTGCCGAAAGAATAAGCGCTGGAAGGATTTCCATACTGGTCTTGCAGGTATGGCAATATCAGTCGAAGCACGTCGGGATCGACTTGCGTGGTAGCGTTATTGTCGAAGTAAATCATTGAGGAATCAGGAGTTGCAGGAGTCAGGAGTCAGAAGACAAAGGTTATCGCGTCGCGATTTCGGGTTTCTTAGGCGCAAGCCCTTTTTCAATCCGTTTGTCCGTGAGTACCTCCCTCCATTTGAGATACAGGTTTCTGATATAGAGAGGAAGTGGCATTAGTGTCATAATCACCCCGACCGAATCTCGTCGATAAAAGAGAAAGTAGCTCAGAGCCAATAGGCTGCCGAGCAGGCTGCACTCCCAAAAGCCAATGGGGATAATGCTTTTCTTTGCACGTTCCGAAGCGATCCACTGGAGGAAGAAGCGGATCGAGAAAACGGCGCTTCCCGTCCACCCCACGATTTTCCAGGGCGTCACAACGATAAATGCCAAAACTGCTGAATGGATCAACCAATCCATTTGCGGATATCGCATTGATTCGGCGGATTGACAAGAACGCAGGAAGGAGGAGGGAGTGGTTAGTGGCCACTGGCAACTGGCCACTGGCAACTGACCACTCCTCCTGGCAACTGACCACTCCTCCTGGCTCAAGATCTGCCTATCGGTTCAAGATCGGGAGCCTTCGGGAGTGGCGACGGAGATTCGACATGCCGGTCGCCACCATCATCTCCACCGTGAGGCGGATCAAAAAAAAGGTCGAATGCCAGAAACAGTGCCTTTGAGTGGCGGGCAAACCAGAGGTTAAAAAAAGGCATTGGAACAATCGTCAAGGTGAGGACCAACCAGATGGGCAGATGCACGCAGAAGTCCAATACCAAATAAACGACAAGACCGAGTAACGCTCCCACGCCATAGTTGATTGCAAAAATCGAAAGCAGGAAATATCCGGGCTCGCGCTCGAAGGGATAACCGCAGCGAGGGCAACCATCGAGCGGCATAAACCAATCCCGCACAGTTCGCACTTGAGACCACGGGATGAACATCGGTCGTTCACCGCACATTGGGCATTTCCATTTGAGGGCGTTCGACATCATCCAGAGAAAGCGCTTCATCGAGTACTCTGGTGGTTCCGTCAGATCCAATTGGGAACCCATGGATGCAGCCTAGTCGCGAAGTGCGCCGGTGCAAGCGGGGAGTGTGGCGTGCGACCGGTCGTCTGCTCTTCTCATTGACCCTGGGGAATTTGAGCGGGAATGTGTATGCGAACCATGCAGGTTACTAACAGACCGAATCGTGTTCTTGTGACAGGGTTGGGAGTAACTTCACCGCTCGGCTCCGATACGGTTACAAATCTTCGGTCGTTGCTGGCAGGACAGGATTCAGTGACCTCGGTCGGAACTTTTGATGTCACAAAAACTCGATGTAAGACGGCAGGGCAGATTCCCGATGAATGGCTGGAAAGTGCGGTTCCACCAGGGCGCATTTTCAATCGCCTGCACCGCGGCGCCAGGATGGCTGCCCAGGCGTTGCGGGAAGCTTGTGAATCCGCCAAGGGAGCCCAACCCGAACTGGTGGTCGCCGGCACGACGGGCGGGGGCATGAGCTACGGAGAGCTTTTTTATCGGCGTTTACTTGTTACTAAATCCCGAAGAAGCTTGGCTCGCCTGGTAGGAAATTACACTCCACAAAAACCGATACAGGACGCGCTCGAATTGAACGGACTGCGAATCCCTGCTCAGATTCTCACCAACGCCTGTTCGTCGGGTTCCAACGCGATCGGGCACGGATTCGAGCTGGTGAGTCATGGGCTGCGCACTTGTGTGGTGTGTGGAGGCTACGAGCCGTTGTGTGAGCTTGTTTTTGTCGGATTCGATTCTCTCCAAGCTGCTACGGCGGAGAAAATCCGTCCGTTTGACAAGAATCGAACTGGGTTAGTCCTGGGTGAAGGAGCCTCTTTTCTAATTCTGGAATCGGAGAAGAGCGCGGCGCATCGCGGGGCCCTCGCTCTGGCGGAAATGGTCGGATACGGAGTCTCTACCGATACGTATCATCTGACTCAGCCTCATCCGTCCGGCATCGGTCCGAAGCTCGCAATGCAAAGGGCTCTTGAATCAGGAGATGTGGCGGCCGATGCAATCGACTATGTGAACGCCCACGGTACCGCAACAATATTCAACGACGCGACGGAAGGTGCGGCCATCTCGGAACTTTTCGGACGGGTAGCAGTCAGCTCAACCAAGTCAATGATGGGCCATGCTTTAGGAGCTGCCGGCGCAATCGAGGCGGCGTTCTGTGTGCTGGCGTTGCGCGAACAGTTTCTTCCGCCCAACATTAACTTTGTCGAGCCGGATCCCACATGGAAGTTTGAAGTGGTCGGCAATAAGTCCAGAACAGCACGCGTGAATTATGCGCTCTCGAATTCCATTGGGTTCGGCGGGACGAACGCCACGCTGATCCTGAAGCAGGTATGAATTTATTCATCCAGGGAATAGGAGTTGTGACGCCTTTGGGCCCCACCGGCTCCGAGACTTGGTCTGCTCTTTGCCGCGGACAGCAGGCCCGCAGAATACTCTTCGCAAACGGACTTGCCGATCGAAGCTATTTTTCCTGCCCGGTCCCAGGGAAGTTTGTTGCCGACGCTGCGCGTCAGCCTCGTCTCCGACGATCTGGGACGATCTCACTTTTGGGAGCTGCCGCTGGATTCGACGCTTTTGCCGATGCCGGACTGAAGCCTGGCAGCGGATTGAGCGCTCGACTCGCGGTGGTGTTCGCTATCTGCTCGGGCGGCATCAATTACACTCGGCGTTTTTATCACGAGATCGTAACGCAAGGGGCCAACTGCGCGAGTCCGTTACTGTTTCCCGAAACTGTCTACAATGCCGCGGCAAGCCATCTGGCGGCGCTGCTCGGCGTTAATAACCAGAGTTATACATTGGTCGGAGATTCATCGGTTGGTTTAGGGGCAATTCATTTCGCCACCGAACTGCTGACCATGCAACCACAGCTCGATCGTTGCCTGGTGGTGGGCACTGAGGAAGCAGACTGGTTGTTGGCCGACGCGTTTGCGAGCTGGCGTATGGCGACAAATCGGGACCAGTTTGAGGTCTACGGCCGATCAGATGGAACGATTTTTGGGGAAGGCGCTGCCGCGATCCTGATTGGGCGGACGGGGCCGTTAGCGATTACCAGCTCCTCGGCAGGCCTGCCGTTTCGTTCCTTTCGGGAGAGTAAATCGGCGGCAAGAGAGATGTTTGGCAACCTCCGCGAGGAGAGATTACCTGAAATGATCGTAAGTAGCGCCAACGGCACGTACGCGGATGTAGTGGAGCGCAAGGTATTCAGCGAGTTTTACCCATCTGTCCCTGTTTATGCTCCCAAACCGGCAGTGGGCGAGGCGCTTGGTGCGAGTGCTTTGATCCAGGTCGCTGTTGCCGGGTTGGCCCTCCGTCACCAGCAGTTGCCGGGCACTTTGGCGGCTGGCTCCAAGCTTCCCAGCCTGAATAGGGAAACGCGCTCCTGTTCATCTTCTCAGGCTCTGGTGACATCCGTCGGGTTCAACCACCAGGTAAACGCGCTGAAGTTGTGCCTGGCAAAATCCCCGTATTGATCCTGCTCGGCGTTTAAGCAATACTGGTTCCCTATGGCAAGTAAGCCGGCGCCTCCAAGCCGATCGACCGCAGTAGAGGATTATCTCGAGCAGATCCTCGACCTGATCAATACCAAAGGCTACGCGAGGGTAGCGGATATCGCCCAGGGCCTCAGGATTTCGCAGGCAAGCGTGACAAACATGGTCCAGCGACTGGATGCCGAAGGTTTACTGAAATACGAGAAATATCGAGGCTTGGTCCTGACGACGGCTGGAGAAACTCTGGCTCGCGATATTATGCTGCGTCACCAGCTTCTGACGGATTTCCTGCGAACGCTCGGGATCACGGAGGAAGAGATTTATCACGATGTAGAGGGGATGGAACACCACATCAGTCCCCAGACGCTGCAGGCGATCGAAGCTCTGTTGTTCGAGCTGCGAAAGAACCCAACGCTGGTTGCTCGAATACGATCGCGTGCTCACGGCAAGCCTGCGTCGACCTTTGAATGATTCCTGCGGGCTAGTGTCCTGTCCCCGAAATACGAGGTATTTTGTTGCGATCAAAATGGGCCGCCGGCAAGGCGGTCCGAGCCGGACTGGCGGTAGGAGGGAGCATATCTGAACCGATACGTGACCGACGAACAACGCAGCCGCCGGCCCATTTTCATCGCAACCCTCTGGGCCGGGGCCAGTTGGCTGTTTTTCCGCGTTGCTCGCTCGACCCGTATGACTCAGATATGGGCGCTTTACCGCCAGTCCGGCTCGGACCGCCTTGAAAAACAGCCAATTGACCTCCGGCAAAATACCTCGTATTTCGGGGACAGGACACTAGATGCAATACTGCTCACCTGTTGCAGTACTTGGGCTAGATGCAGTCTGTGCCTTTTATGAAGCAAAATGTAGTTCTCACCATAGCTGCGGCGGCGCTGATGTTTGCTGGATGCCAGACGACCGAGGATCAATCTGCCCGATCTCAAGTTCTTCTTAACCAGACGATCGCGAATGAAGCTCCCGGCAATTATTTTGTTGGAAGGCGATTTTACCGTAGAAACTACTTCTTCTGGGGATACATCCGGCAGCCGCGTCAGCCGTGGAGCAGCGCCAAGCTCGTCATGATGAACGAGCAGAAAATGATTGCCCCTGATCGGCAGGCAAATGCCCCCGGTTCCGACAACAACTATGAGTATCACCTGCAGGGGTATTTTTCCGGGCAAACAGTCTACGAACCAGCGTCCAATAGCTTTTATCCGGAATTTGTCCTTACAGGGTACAAGGTACTCTCGAATCAACCCCCTCAGATTTTCCGAGAACCGAAGGCTTTGGATCCCGACCGACTTTATATCGACAAACCACAGTAGGATAAGCGATCGTCGAATAGATAGCGTTTGAGGAGTATGGGCGACACCGATAAGTTCGAGCACTTCGTTATCATGCGACACGCCGATGGTTCCTTGTGGGAACTGGGCCGGGGCGCAATGGGGGTCACCTATAAAGCTTTCGATACCAATCTGCGGTCGGACGTTGCGCTGAAGGTAATCAATTCCCAGTTTCTAAACAGCGAAACGGCGCGCCAACGTTTTCTGCGGGAAGCAAGGGCCGCTGCTAGTCTGCGGCATCCAAATGTCGCGACGGTGTTTCACCTCGGTAACTCTGAGGGAGGATTCTACTACGCGATGGAGTATGTCGAGGGGGAGACCGTCGAGCGACGTGTCCAGCGAGAGGGTCCGTTGCCACCGGAACTTGCTCTGAGAATTATTCGACAGGTTTCCCGTGCGCTGATTGCCGCCGACCGTCAGAAATTGGTCCATCGCGATATCAAGCCGTCAAACATTATGCTCGTCGTGGACGATGAAGAGGATCATCTGCTGGTGAAAGTGATCGACTTCGGTCTGGCGAAGTCGCTCGTTGCCGCAGCCGATCAATCGCTGACCGTATCGATGGGCGGATTTGTCGGTACACCGCATTTCGCGAGTCCGGAACAACTGGAAGAAAAGGAGATCGACATACGGTCGGATATATATTCCCTCGGAGCGACGCTATGGTTCACGCTTACCGGCCGTCCTCCATTTCAGGGTTCGATGATCAGTGTGATCAATCAACACCTGACCCAGCCGCTCTCGTCCGAAGTTCTCGCGAAACTACATCCGCATCTTGCGGCGCTCCTGGAAAAAATGCTGGCCAAGCAGGCAGAGGACCGATTTCAGTCTCCGTCGGAACTTAAGCGGCAGATTGATGAGATTTTGAGCGATTTAAAGGGCGAAACTCCAACTTTCGCGCCAGTAGCACGGTCCTCTGGGACCGGTGCGCATTCAGCCCTAGCGGCAACAGTCGGAGGGACGAGTACCTCCGGTTTTGCCACCGGCCAGCTGATCCGCGGCCGATACCAGATATTTGGGCAGTCTCCGTTCGATAATAACCTTTTCAGGGCGAAAGATCTGCATTCCAACCGCATCGTCGCCCTCCGGCCGCTTCCAGTGGCGCTCCGATACGAAAAGGCACGACTCGACCTGCTGAGGCAGGAGGTCGAACGGCTTCGGACGGTCCATCATCCAAACCTTCTCGAGGTGTTCGGACTTGAGGCCTATGACCGAGGCTTTTTCATTGTCAGCGAATGGATCAAAGGATTTTCGCTTCAGGAGCTTTTGCGGGTGCGTCGTGTCCTTACCTGGGAGGAAACTCTGCGGATCGCCAAACCGTTAGCCAAAGTTTTGGATTTTGCTGCAGAACGGAAACTGCTGGAAAGCGGCGTGTCGCTGCGGCACGTATTTATCGAAATTCCGCACGTCCCGGAAGAATCGATTGAACTTCAGCGGACGCCGGTTACGACGTGGCCGCCGTTTATAATGAAAGTGGACACGTTGAGTCTGGGTCAAAATGCGCCAGAGAATCTGGCCGAGCCGTCTCAAACAGTTGTTGACCCGGGTGGATTCGATTTTTCTGCAACCCACGTTCAGCAGCTTGCCTGCGTGATCCATGAACTGCTGGGCGGGTTAAGATCCGGCTCTTCAGGTAGCTCGAATACTCCCCGATTAAATCCGGTTGCGAATCTTTCTGAAACAGGAAACATGATTTTGCGGCTCGGCGCGACTGAACCAGCTCGTTTTACGATAGCCGGCGATTTCCTTGCGGAGCTAGAGGCAGCTGAAGTCGAGAAGCAACCACCCGCGGTGGTCTCGCCGTCGGCTGGCACGCCGCAAACGCCGCATACGCGGACTCCTCTCCCTGAACCTGCAGAGGACAGCCAGCCAAAAACCTCTCCTGTGCTCCTTCGCATTCTTCTGGCGGCGGTTGGCATGTTCTTGCTTTGCGCAATTGGGGCAGTGATCGGCGCAAATTTCTTCCTTCGTAAACCTGAAGCGCCTCAACCGGTTTCTGAGATGGGTAGTGTGACGGTGACAAGCAAACCGGAGGGTGCGACGGTGAAATGGAACGGCAAGGAAATCGGTAAGACGCCGCTTGCTTCCTACCCATTGCCGAAAGGGAAATTTGCGCTCGAACTCAGTTTGGCGGGCTACCAAAACCGGTCGATCGAAGTGGAAATCAACCAGGGAAGCCTTAATAACCTCGGGCTTGTCCCATTGATTCGTGAAGTCGGTCAAATGTCGCTCAAATCAGATCCCGCGAATCTCGCGTTTGAAATCGTGGATCCAGAACAGAAATCGAGTTTTGGAAATACCCCGATGACCCTGGACAATCTGCCTGCCGGGAACTACACGGTCCGGATCAAGCGTTCCGGGTGGCCGGATTACGTTCAACAAGTCATCGTGCGGCCGAATTCCATGGCAGCGGTCGAACATGTCTTTAAGGGAGTGAGCGTGACTCTCAAAAGTGATCCTGCCGGAGCGACGATCTTTGTGGGTCGCACCGAGCTCGGTAAAGCGCCGCTCACGATCGAGCTCCCGCCGGAGCCGGTGGAGCTTGTCTCCCGAATTGGAGCATTGGCACCGGTTTCGCACGAAGTATTGCCCGATCCGAACGGTACCTCTGTGGTTGAGTTCAAGCATGAATACGGAATCATCTCGCTGACTAGTGACCGAGTGGATTCCGAAGTCACTGTCGGCGGGATCAATCTCGGGAAGTTACCCATTGAAGGAATTTTTCCTCCCGGCCAACATCAGATCGTCGTTCACGCTCCGGGAGTACCTGATCAAACTCGGGTAGCCGACATTGCGGCAGGTCAGCGTATCGCGATGGAAATCAATTTCAACGCCGCGTCGCGCGCCGCTGCTGGCTTGACGCAAAAGCCAGACCAATCAGATGATGACTCGGCCGTAGACCAAACGGCAAGGCAAGGGCATCAGCGAACCGGGCGATCTGACCAGACGCCGGTCTACCGCACGAAGGAGGATTACGATCGAGCGAAGGACGCCGCCTACGACCGGTTTGATGCCCAGTGGGAGGCGAGAAAGAATGCACTCAAGCGGGAGAAAGATTATTACGATAATCAGATTGATCACTCCGACGGTGCTACGAAAGAGCGATGGAAGAAGAGAAAAGAGGATGTGGAGCGGCGATTGGACCAGCTGGATGATCAGAAGGATGCCGCGAAACAGGTCTTGAAGCGGCAATGGAATGACTAGGCGGCGGGGTCACGCTCCAGCGTGACCCTACCGAGCTATCGCGCCGGGTCACGTTGGAGCGTGAGACTGCCGGCCTGTCGCGCCGGTCACGCGGGAGCGTGACCCTACCGAGCCTGTCGCGCCGGGTCACGTTGGAGCGTGAGCCTGCCGGCCTGTCGCGCCGGTCACGCGGAAGCGTGACCCTACCGAGCCTGTCGCGCCGGGTCACGTTGGAGCGTGAGCCTGTCGGCCTGTCGCGCCGGTCACGCGGAAGCGTGACCCTACCGGGCTATCGCCGTCAGTCACGCGGGAGCGTGACCCTGCCAGACCACTTTGCGCTGGTGGAGGACTTTGAAGGCTTCACCCATCCCGGATTCATCCGCGATGTATTGATCCTGTAAGCTCTGGCTCGTTGAGAGCGGTTTGGCCCACTGCCGGATAAAATCTGCCTGATTAACTAGTTGAACGGTTTTGAGTCCAAGCTGCGCGCCCCATTCCTCAAGATCGACGAAGTTGACGTCCGAGGTGAGATCCTGCCGCCCGGGACGCAGATAAATTCCCATTCCTTCGATTCGCTGGTGACGAAAGTAAGCACGCATCGTTCCGCAGGGCCTTCGATGATAGATCTCACCCGGTGAACCGCCGTAATCGATCGTCAGAATCGCGCCCCGATGAAGATGGCGATCCAGACTTGCCAGCCACTTCCGGTAGGAATGAAGTGTCTCGACGCGTTGGCCAATCGGAAATTTCACAGAAAAAATTGAACTGGCGGGAGGTTCGCAGTTTTCGGAATACTCTTCCCTCCAAAGGTCGCCCTCGAGAGCCAGGTAAATCTCCTTCCAACCATGCTCTCGCCGTTCAAATCGCTGACAAGGGAAAGCGTCAACAAACTCGTTTGAAATCAAAATGGCTTCACCTTTGGCGGCTGCGAGTGCTGCTTCGATGGAATCCTTCCATTGGACATGCTTAAGGCGCAGTTCCCGCTCCTGGAGTTCGCGAAGTGTCCTGGAAACCTCGACAATCTGATAACGGACACGCTGCCAAGGCATGAACGACCGCAGGATTCCTGAGGCCAGTCGGCCTGTGCCTCCACCTAATTCAATGACCTGTACGACCGGCATTGACAACTGTTTGGCCTCCGCCTTGAGCCAGGATGCCACGCTGCGAGTCAGGGTATCGCCGATCGTCATTGCGGTCGAAAAATCACCCGACCTGCCAATCGCTGAAACATGTCCCGTGTAGTAGCCGTTGACCGGATGGTATAACGCGAGTTCCATGAATCGCTCAAAGGTGATGCGACCACCCTCAGATCGAACGGCCTCGGCTAGCCAAGTTGACATGAGGCAGGAGCTCAGGAGTTCAAGAAGTCTTTATCGCAAGAGCCGATGAACTATGAAAACACCGATCGAAAAGCCGGCTTTGCATTCTGCAACTGCTGACTCCTGATTTCACACCAGCTTGGGGATGAATTCTTCCTTGTTGACGATCGAACGGACAAAATGAGTCAGCAGTACGATGCATCGTTCCACGTCGCCGAGATCGATCATTTCGACCGGTGAATGCATGTAACGCAGCGGCACGGAGAGCAGAGCGCTTGGGACGCCGCCCCTTCATCGCGTATACATGGTCCGTGTCCGTTCCGGTCGCGCGCGAAGAGGCTTCGTGTTGGATTGGAATCCCGAGTTCATTTGCCAGTGTGATCAAACGTTTCACTACCTCTGGATGATTTGCCGTGCCATGGGTGACCGTCGGACCGCTTCCCAGCTTGATCGTACCGTGCTTGTTCCGGTCGATCCCCGGTGAATCTGTTGAGTGCGTGACATCGAGCACGATTGCGACGTTCGGCTCCAGCCTGTAGGAAATCATCTTCATCCCGGAACCTCCGAGCTCTTCCTGTACCGCGTTCACCGCGAACAGGGTAGCGGAGGAGGTGAGGCATCAGTCCTGAGATTCGCCAACACCTGTGTCAGGATGAAACTGCCGATCCGATTGTCAATCGCCCGTCCAATGATCCGGCCGGGCACAAGTTCTTCCGCGGCATCGGCATAAATCGCGGGATGACCAACGCGTATTCCGCGCGATTCAACCTCCTCTTTTGAATTGGCCCCGATGTCGAGAATCAGTTCGTGGACCTCCGGAATTTTGTCGTTCTCTTTTTCGCGAAGATGAATCGCGATATTTCCGATCACGGCTGCTACCGGCCCTTTGTCTCCTAAGATCATAAGGCGTTTTCCGCGCGCGATGGCGCGGTCAGCACCGCCGATTCGAGTGACAAACAAAAAGCCGTCCTCGCTGACATTCTGAATCATGAAGCCGATCTCATCCGCATGCGCCTCGAGCATGATCCGAGCGGAAGATCCGTGTCCGGCCAACGTGGCCCAGGCGTTGCCGTAGGCATCATTTTCAAGTGAATCCGCAAATTGCCCTATATAGTTTAACCAGACTCTCTGGCCCGCTGACTCGAAACCTGCCGGGCTTGGAGTATTCAGAAGCGTGAACAAAAATTCCTTCGCTTTGGTGTTCATAATCAACGAATTGAGTCAGAGAAAGTAAGCGAAGCCTCCGGCTTTGCATCCTGCTATTCGCCGGGAAACTGAAGAAAAAGGCGGCCGGCTTGTCGCCGGCAGAAGATGCCCTTTGGCAGGTTGATTTTAGCTATGGCCACACGGTTTAGAAGGGATCGTACTGCCTCGATCTCGTCCAAGCCGCAGTCTTTGATGCTCCGGTGTCGCAGCCAGCCATGAATGGTCCGGCGTTGAATAGCCACGGGGAGCTTTCGCAACTCCCGGGCGTCGAGTTCCGTCTTGGTCTCCATCTCCGGGATAAGAGATTTCAAGAACTCGCCTTCAACCGCTGCAAGCTCGATCGTGCGCAAGAGAGCACGCTTGACGGGCCGACCCATCAGTTTTTCGATCTTTGGAATCAAGTCGTGTCGGATGCGATTGCGAATCATTTGCCGGCTCAAGTTTGAGGAATCTTCCCGGAATTTAAGGCGGAAGGCCGCGGCAAACTCGTAGATTTCATCTTTCCACACCTGGAGCAATGGACGACGGATCAGGAGACGACAGGTGCCAACCGAAAGCTGGGATTCCGTCTTGATGGCGGCATTGTCGAGAGAACCGGTACCACGGAACAAATTGAACAGGAATGTCTCGACCTGGTCGTCTGCGTGGTGCGCAAGGAAGAGAGATGAAGTTGAGAACTTCTGCGCCGCCCTGGCAAAGAACTGGAATCGCGCTTCGCGCGCCATCGTTTCGAGCGAGCCGCTTCTGGGCAACTCGGTCAAAGTGTCCATATGAAGCGGCAGCCCGAGCCGACGAGTGAGCCTGCGCACAAACTTGCAATCTTCAAGGCTCTCGGCTCCGCGTAGATTATGATTCAGATGACAAACCACCAGGTTTCGGAAACCGATCATGGGCAGAATATGGAGTAACACGCGTGAATCGACCCCTCCCGAAACTCCAACCAGATGGCATTCCTGGCATGGATAGCTCACTGTGGCCGCTTTCACGCGGTCCAGCCAGGGGAAGCGATTTGCGATGGAAGTGGAGGAGTTCAGGAGTCAGGAGGCAGGAGGCAGGTCGCGGCGTCAAGCTCCTTCTTTACCTCTTTCTTCGATTTTTGGGCTTAAGCCGAATTCTTTATTTCGCCGTCATGGAGCTTTGCCTTCTGCAACTCCTGACTTCTGCCTCCTGAATTCTGAATGGGAAGATTGTGAAACACCGCATATGGGAACGCATCGAGACTTTTCAGCGGCAGTGTGTCCAATCCGGCTTTCAGAGTGCGGCCGGTAAGCTGATCCACCATCGCCGGAAGGGTCTTATCAATGAGGAGTTCCGTCTCTTTCCAATCAAACCCGGATCCGGCCGTTCCGAGCCGTGTTGTGAAGCGCGGCACAATCACCAGGATCATTCGCGAGTTCAGTTCACGGGAAAACGCGACGCAACAGTCGGCAAGCTCACCGTTGGCGTAGAATGAGTTATAACTGCCGGTCTCGAAGAGTGCTGGCGCAGTTTGCCGAAGGCGCAAGAGCTGTGAGGTAATGAACATTTTGATGCGGCCATCCTGCCAGGTCTTGAAGAGGGTGTCCGCCTTCTCATTCTGAACTTCCTCAAGCAGTTTTTGGCGCAAGGTGAAATCAACGACACGCCGATTGTCGGGATCGACAAGGCTGAAATCCCATAACTCGTTGCCCTGATAGATGTCCGGCACACCCGGAACCGTAAACTTAAGGATTGTTTGGGTAAGTGAATTTAACATGCCATGCCAGGCGATCGTTGCGGCAGCCGGGCCAAATTTAGACCGGAATCCGTGGTCCGGTCCGAGTATGCCAGCGACAAACTTCTTTACGGCATTCTCCCAATCTTCGTTTGGCTGAATCCAGCTGCTATTCACTTTGGCTTCTTTGATGGCCTTGAGCATGTATCGCTGAATTCGACCCACATACTCTTCGTTCACTTCTTCGGCCGAAAATGGCCAGGTGCCCAACAGGGTTTGATAAGCCAAATATTCTTCATTCGCGCTAGGTGCTGAGTCGCCTTCGACATTGGTTTTCCAGGCGGAGTTTAAGGAACGCCATTCGTGGATCCATTTTTGCCACTCTTCCGGCATTTCACTCACCACGGTCATTCTGGCTCGCGTGTCTTCGCTGCGCTTGGTGTCGTGTGTCGTTGAAGCAAGCAGCGTCCGCGGTCTATCTGCCAATCGGGCACGGTTTCTCTCGTGAAATCGTTCCAAGCTGATACCGAACTGTTGCGGGCTTCCTCCCACTTCGTTGAGAGCCGAGAGACGGTTAAAGATATAGAACGCGGTGTCTTCCAACCCCTTGGCCATAATTGGGCCGGTACATTGTTGAAACTTGAGAACAAACTCCAGCCGCAACCGGTGAGTCTCGCTATCGGAATCGTCTAATTTTTCAAGGAGAAGTATATCTCGCAGGAAATCGAAAATAGAGGTGTCAACGGCCGCATTGCGTCGTTTGGCAGCGCGTACGGCGCGAAGAATGACTTGCCGATCTGCTTCTGAGACCCCGGTCTCAGCGCTGATGTAGGTCCTATAGACTGGGAAACAGGCGATTAGTTCGCGGACGACCGTCCTCAAGGAATCCAGCGTAAAGTCTCGATGTAATCGGTCCCGCTCAGAGACTTCACTCAACATGTGGCCGAGGGACTCGATATCGCTCGCCAGTGAGACGTCCATGACAAGCTTCTTTTTCTCGTAATTCAGCGAATCAAAGTGAACGTAACGCTCGATAAAATTTTGGTAAATCTTTGAGAATTTTTCTCCGCTGTTGGAATCCACCAGAAGCTGGGTGATTTCCGAGGTGAAATCGTAACCAGTGGTTCCGTGAACCGGCCAATCGCTCCGAAGCTTTTCGCCTTCGGACAAAATTTTTTCCACAATCAGATAGAGTCCTGTTCCGGGCTCGGCCGAATCACCGCCGACGAGCTCCGAGTACCGGCGCTGCAGTGAGGTAAGATATAGTTTCGGATCTCGGAGACCATCCACGTGATCGATGCGTAAGCCCGTTACGCCGCGCGTTTCCAGCAGTTCGAAAAGCAATTTATGGATCGTGTCAAAGACAACCGGGTTCTCGACTCGGATCGCAGCGAGGTCGTTGACATCAAAGAAGCGACGGTAGTTAATCTCTTCGGCGGCAACCTTCCAGTAGCTTAAGCGGTAAGCCTGGGCGTCCAGCAATTGATCGAGACTATCGAATGAGCGTGGATCACCCACTCGACCCTCGATTTGCCTGATCGCGAGTTCAATTGCCTCCTCGACTTGCGGGCACTCTCTACAGAGCCGGGAGATACGGCGCTTGACGACTTCCTTTTCTCTGGCCCGTTCACGAATCTTCTCATCGTCGGTGTCAGTGCGTGGAGGAAGATATTCGAGTGCGGTCAGAATGCTCTCCAGGTCCAGGTACATATCCTCGTCCGAATATTGGCCCAACTTCTTCAGAGCTATTCGAAGTAAATAATGATAGGTGCGCGGGTTGAGCGGAAAGACCCAATCGTAATAAGTCAGGCTGAAGGCGCCTTCCTCAAAGTGGAGATGAAAGTCGCCGCGCTCAAGCACTCTACCGTACTGGTCGCCGAGAACCGGAAGCAATACCTTGTTGCGAAGAGCCTCTTTGAGCGGGTCCCAGTCGATGTCGAAGAACTGCGCGAATCTCGAGCTGGGTCCGTTCTCCAGGACATCCATCCACCACTCGTTCTGTGGATCAATGATGCCCATGTGGTTGGGAACGAAATCGGCGATTTGACCCATTCCATGCTCTTTTAAAGCCACGACCATCGCATCGAATTCTTCTCGCGACCCGATCGATGGACTAAATTCGTTATGATTGGTGACGTCGTACCCATGATCGCTGTCTGGGCCCGCGCGAAAGAACGGTGAGCTGTAAATATCGCTGATCCCGAGTTTTTGAAGATACGGGATGATTTCGGTCGCATCTTTGAAACTGAAATGGCGATTAAATTGCAATCGATAGGTCGAAATCGGTACGCGTGGTCCAGATGCCATATCCTCATTTCTCCTCTTAGTGATAGCAATTTCGAATGTTTTGCTCTATGTATTCTGTTCGTCCTGTTCTCAGAACACGATCAGCTCGGGTTCAGCCAGCGCGACTTTGTGACCGGCACGATCAAAACGCGCCGCCTCTTTTCCTCCGTAGGCCGGTTCGTTTGTGGAGATTACGAATTTCCAGGTCCGACCCTTAGTGGGCCGCAGCAGCTGATTTTCAAGCTCCAAAATCGCTTCATTTGCCAGAAGCTGGACGACGATCAGGATGTCTCCCGCGCCTTTTCGTCGATAGCGAATGGCAATCGTCCTGCGTGAAACTTGCTCGACTTGCCAATGGCCACGGCGACGGTCCGTCAGGTTGGCTCTGGCGAAACCTCAGGAAATCCCGGTATAGCCGGAGCGTTTCGCGGTGAGGCTGCCGCTCCACTTCCGTCCAGTTCAATTTTGAACTCGTGAAGGTGTCTAGTGCCTGTGGATCAGGGATAAGTGCGCGTTTTGCCGGATCCCGAAAGTCCGAAAATTCAGCGAACTCCTTGCGGCGGCCTTCGGTCACGCCTTTCCCCAATTCATCATGATGATCGGTGAAATAGAGAAAAGGGCTCGAGGACGCCCATTCCTGGCCCATAAAGAACATCGGCGTATATGGTTCCGTAATGAGAAGCGCGGATGCAGCCCGATACGCTGCGGGCGGGATCAATTGATTCAGCCGCTCGCCGTACGCGCGATTCCCAACCTGATCATGATTCGAAATGCAGTGGATGAAATGCTCGGGTTCAATGTCTGCGCCAGGCGTTCCGCGCGGAATACCGTCTTTCTGTATTTCACCCGAAAACAGCCAACCTTCCCGTACCGTTTTCAGCCACTCCTCCATTGTGCCTTTGAAGTAGCCCATATACCCCTCATTCTCGTTCGTCATTTGTACCCGAACAACATGATGGAAGTCATCGGCCCAGACCGCGTCGCACCCGTATCCGCCCTGGTCGCGTGGAAGGATCAGCTTCCGCTCGTTTCTTGGATCTTCACATATCACAAGTGCGCCAAATGCCTGAATTCGCTCGGCGATTTCCTGAATCAGATGCTTGGGAGAATCGTCCGGGATGGCGTGTGTCGCATCGAGGCGAAAACCGTCAATGTGGAATTCGTTTACCCAGTAGTGCGGGTTTTCCGCGAAATGATTTCGGACAGGTACCGCGTCCGGTCCGTCCAGATTGAAGGCGGCGCCCCAGGGAGTATGATGTGAGGCGTTGAAGTAATGACCGGAATAGACACCCATGTAATTCCCATCGGGTCCGAGATGGTTGTAGACGACATCGAGGATAACGGCCAAGCCCGCCCGTGAGCGGCATTCACCAGTGTTCGCAGTCGTCCGGCGTCCCATAAGCCCGGGAAGGGGCATAAATAGAGACACCGTCGTATCCCCAGTTCCAATCGCCCGCGAAATCCGCGATCGGCATCAGTTCGATGGCGTTAACTCCGATTCTTTTCAGATGATCGAATGCGCGGCCAATCGCCTCATATGTGCCTTCCTGAGTGAAAGTGCCGACGTGCAATTCGTAAATGACCAATTCGTGCAGGGCTGGCGGTTTCCACCCGGAATCGGTCCAACGAAATGAACGTCCATCGATCACTTGCGATGGCCCGTGGACGCCCTGCGGTTGAAACCGGGACGCGATATCGGGAACCAGATTGTCGTCCAGCCGATACTTATAGAGCGTGCCTGGCGAAGAAGCAGCGTCAAGTATGCCATAATATCCACTCCCTTCCCTCTCCAATGGGATTTCTCGGACAATGTTTCCGTTCGCCGCCGAAGATGACGACAGAAACATCTTTCTTTTCTGTTGTCCAGGTCCGAAAGGAGACATTCTCTCCCTGCAGCTCTGCGCCCTGAGAAACAAGTCTATTTTCCATCGCTCGTCGTTTCTGTGGTATGAGTTGGGACCTTTGAAGGTGATTTTCCGGTTCTTGTCGTCCATGCATCTTCGCGGGCGAAACGCTCTTCGCCTTCGCAAAGCTTCAATAGGCAGAGACTTCTGTCGACTAATTCCACCTCGTCGCCCGCTGGAACAACCTTCTGAGGTCTAACAAAGCCGCGTTCGGAGTTGGTATCCAGAACCATTTCCCAGCGGATTTCTTCGCGACCCGGAAGGATGAAAGTAAGCGGTTCGTAGTGTGCGTTACACAGTATAAGGAAAGTGTCGTCTCGGATCGGTTCCCCTTTGGAGTCGCGCACATCGATGGTTGATCCGCTTACCAGCATGCCAAGACATTTCGCGAATCCGTTTTTCCAATCCTGGTCATTCATCTCGGCGCCACTAGGGTTGAACCAGATGATATCTTTTATTTCCAAGCCACGGATTCTTCTGACCCGGAAATACTTTGGGCCGTCGAAAGACCGGATGTTCTTTACGGAATCGGATCAACTTTTTTGTGAAATCAAAAAGAACTCTTGCCTCTTCGTCCCAATTCCAATTGAACCAATTGAGCGCGTTATCCTGGCAATAGGTATTGTTGTTTCCTAGCTGTGTCCGGGCGAATTCGTCTCCTGCGTTGAGCATGGGAACACCTTGCGACAGCACCAAGGTTGCCATGAAATTGCGACGCTGCCGTCTGCGAAGCCGACTCACTTCAGGGTCATCCGTCGGGCCCTCCGCACCGCAATTCCAAGAATTATTGTTGTTGTCGCCATCCCGATTTTCTTCGCCATTCGCCTCATTGTGTTTGTCGTTATAGGAAACGAGGTCGTTCAGAGTGAATCCATCGTGCGCAGTGACAAAGTTAATGCTGGCGTACGGTTTCTTGCCCAGGTGCTCATAGAGGTCCGGGCTTCCCGTCAGGCGATAGGCAAACTCGGCGATCGTGTCGTCATCTCCTTTCCAATAGCGGCGAACGCAATCTCGGTATTTGCCGTTCCACTCAGCCCAGGGAGGAGGGAAATTGCCGACCATATAGCCGCCCTCGCCCACATCCCATGGTTCCGCGATTAGCTTCACTTGAGACAAGACTGGGTCCTGCAGCAGGATGTCAAAAAATGTGGCGCTTCTGTCAACAAAGTGCTCTTCACGTCCGAGCGTGGATGCGAGATCAAATCGAAAACCGTCCACGCGCATTTCTGTCACCCAGTAGCGAAGGCTATCCATAATCAGCTGCAGGATTCTTGGATTGAGCGTGTTCGGCGTGTTGCCGCATCCCGTATAATCCATGTAAAAACGCCGATCGTTTGCCACCAGACGGTAGCAAGCGGCGTTGTCCACACCTTTGAAGGAGATCGTCGGCCCCAAATGATTTCCTTCCGCAGTATGGTTGTAGACGACGTCGATGATGACTTCGAGCCCGGCCCGATGCAGTTCACGCACCATTTCTTTGAAGTCGGTGACCTGACCGCCTTGGTTTCCTTTACTTGAATAGCTGCTTTCCGGGGCAAAAAACCCAATCGAATTGTAGCCCCAGTAGTTTGTGAGACCCCGGTCCACGAGAAAGCCGTCGTCCACGTGCTCGTGCACCGGGAGCAGCTCAATGGCGGTGACGCCCAAGTCTTTGAAGTATTTGACCGCAGCAGGCGAGGCCAAACCGGCGAAGGTTCCACGGATCTCGTCCGGTACCTTTTCCCAGAGTTTGCTAAAGCCGACTACGTGTACTTCGTAGATGACTGATTCATGCAAAGGGATATTTGGGCGCTGGTCTCTTCCCCAGGCAAAGGCGGTGTCAACTACGACGGACTTTGGAATGTTCCGGGCGTTATCCCGGTAGTCTCGCTTCAGATCTTCGCCCGGATCGCCCAGCGGGTATGCGAACATCTCGGGGCCCCATTGAATCTTCCCCGCGATCGCTTTTGCGTACGGATCCATGAGGACCTTGGATGCGTTAAATCGGTTGCCGTTCTGTGGCTCGTACGGCCCATAGACCCTGTAGCCGTACAACTGACCGGGGCGTACGTCCGGAAGGAACACATGCCAGACGTGGTCGGTGCATTCAGTCATTCGGACTCTGATCGTTTCATGGTCCGAATCAGGCCGGTCAAACAAGCAGAGGTCTACGCCGGTGCAATTTTCCGAATAGATGGAGAAGTTCACGCCCTCAGCGGCCCAAGTCGCACCCAAGGGATAAGGTGCGCCGGTCCATACACGCACTTTGTTCATACTGTTGCTAACCCCTACCGCGTATCGGTTTTTTGTCGAACACGAACTGCCGTGGTTCAAGAAAACCGGAGGCAGGAGTCAGGAGTTGCAGGAGTTGCAGGAGTTAAACCCAAAAATCGAAGAAAGAGATAAACCGAGATGAAGGAGCTGGACGCCGCGACCTGACTCCTGATGTTGCCAGTGCCAGTTGTCAGGAGCATTCGTTTTCCCCTCTCCCTCCTGCAACTCCTGACTTCTGAGTGCTGACTACTGAATAGGCTTCCAGCCTGTGATGCGTCTTCAAGGCAATAAGCCTTTGTCCCATTTTTCGGCTAGTGGAGTGGCCTTGCCGTCTACCAGGTCTGCAAATGTCAACAATGCTTTGCGAGCGTCTCCCACAGGATAGTAGAATGCATCCCAGTTTTCGCTGTCTTCCCCATCGTGATTCGGGATTACATGCTCAAAATTCCACGCTTCTTTGAGTTCGGTATAAGTGCTTGTGGCCCGACGTTCGATGTTCTCGAGATCTTTTAACGACAGGATGCTTTTTTGGCGTTGAGTTCTGCGCAATAATTTGCGCCGCATCAGGTCTGTTAGAAAATCCGCGAAGGACAGACTTCGCTCGTGCGAACGCAGAAACAGGATTTCCTCCTGTGAGAGCGGCGAGAGAAAAATGCTGAGAACAGTGACCTTTGATGAAAACGCCTCCTGCAATTTCCGACCAACAAACGGGTTGCCCTCAAAGAATAAATCTCCTGCGCCCAGCTTTCGCTCGGCATCATTCATATCAACTGCCTGAAGGTCTCCGCGAACGTCTAAGACAATAAAATTTCCCTTTTCCAGAAATCCCTCGATCTCTTCACGAGATCGAAAATAGTAATCTTTGCCCTCGATTTCCCCAGGTCGCGGAGAGCGGCAGTTATATAGCACAAGCTTCCTTAGGCTGGCTGTGTGTTCAGGATAAAATTTGTTGTACGCGTTGTGTAACGGCCCTTTGCCGACGCAGGACGGACCGGAAAGTATGATGAGGCGTCCCATAGCAAGAAAGCAACTTAAGCGCTCGATGTTTTAAGTATTCAAGAAGAATAACTCAAAAACGGCGGTATTTTCCGTCAATAAGAAATCTCTTCAAAAGGCGATCATTACATCGTAAATAATAGTTACGACTCGGCACACAAGATTGACTGGCAGCTCGACTATGGGTGACATTCTCTTACGCACCTCGGCTTTTGCAGATCGACTCGAGTTTTTATAATCTGGAAATCTAAGAATGGATAATCCTCAATGGCCTCTACAGAAGTACAACCGCTACATTAGCAAACTATTCGCGCCCGAGGATGATGCGCTTCGATTGGCGCGTGAAGAAATGGTGCGGGAGGGCATGCCGGAGATAAACGTTTCGGCGAGCGAGGGAAAGTTGCTTTATGTTATGGCGCGGATAATCGGAGCCGAGCGTATTCTAGAAGTCGGCACCTTGGGCGGCTACAGCGCGATTTGGCTGGCTCGGGCGCTGCCGGCGCAAGGAAAATTGATCTCCCTGGAGATCAACCCGCAGTACGCTGACGTCGCCCGACGCAATATCAAGCGGGCCGGTCTGACGAAAAAGGTCGAGCTACTGGTTGGTCCAGCACTTGAGTCGCTGTCTCAGTTGGAAGCAGAAGGTGATGCGCCGTTCGACCTCGTCTTTATCGATGCGGACAAGGAGAGCTACGTGAAGTATTTGCGGAAATCGATGCCACTTCTCCGCGACGGCGGTCTGATGCTGGGTGATAACACTTTGCCAGACGCGGTTCTCGACGCGGCAGCCGAAAGCGGAACAAAGCGCTATAATGCGGAAGTAAGCGCTCACCCCGATCTTATCTCGATTCTCGTTCCGGTGTTACGCAACCGTGGCATCGACGGGCTTTCGATCTCGTTAAAGCCCATAAACCGAAGAAAGGGGTAAACCACGGATTTCACAGATGATTAAGTTCAAGGATCAGTGAGGAGGCCAAAGGTGCAATTTCGTTTTTGTCTGTTTTTGCTACATTCGGCTGCCGTGATAGAACGATGAAGAAGCGAGTTTTGATCATGTCAACCAGCGCAGGAACCGGGCACGTTCGAGCTGGGGAGGCATTAACCAAAGTTTTCGGGGAGCACCCCGGGGTAGGCGAGGTTCTGCACACGGATGCGCTGCGTTTCACGAATAAGCTGTTCCGAGATTTCTATTCAAAGCTTTACACTCGGCTCGTCAAGGACGCACCGGACTTTCTCGGGTGGTGGTACAAACAGAGCGACGAACCGTGGAAAACAGATGGGATGCGTCTCATGCTCGACCGTCTGAACACTGGGCCTCTGGTGAAATTCATCCGGCATTTCAATCCTCACATCACCGTCTGCACACACTTCATGCCTGCTGGCATCATTTCGCATCTAATCGCGAAGAATCTGTTGGATGCTCATCTGTCGATCGTAGTGACAGACCTGGACTTTCATGCGATGTGGTTATCGCGGGTGTTTCACCGTTATTTTGTTGCCATCGAGGAGACCAAGGTTCATTTGGGAGAGCTGGGTTTGCCCTTAGATAGGATCACGGTTTCCGGGATTCCGATCGACCCGGAATACATCACTCCGATTGATCGCGTTGCAACCCGGTTTCACTATGGCCTGCACCCAACGCGTCCAACGCTTTTGCTGTCGGCCGGGGCGCTCGGTGTGGGGCCGACAGAGTTTGTCGTTGAACGACTGAAAAATCTTCGATCAAAAGCACAGACGATCGTCATCTGCGGGCGAAACCCTGAGACCAGGGATCGTGTTCTCCAGGTGGTGGGCGAGAATAATGAAAATTTTAGAGTATTTGGCTACACCGGGCGGATGCCGGATTTGATGAAGATCTCAGATTTGTTTATCGGAAAGCCGGGCGGATTGACGACGGCTGAGGCGCTGGCATGCGGATTGCCCATGGTGATCGTCAGTCCGATTCCGGGTCAGGAAGAGCGTAACAGCGATCATCTTCTCGAGGATGGCGTAGCGGTCAAATGCAACGAGATGACGACAATTCCCTACAAGATCGATTCTCTGTTGGATGATCCGCTCAGACTCGAGCAAATGCGCCGCAGGGCCTTTGCCATGAGTCGCCCCGAAGCAGCACGGACGATAGTAGAGACCCTTGTGGCGGATGAGGTGTCCGCTCTTGAAGTGTCAGATGACGAAGCGGAAGCAATCACTATCGCCGCAAGCAAGGAGCGAGACAATAAAACGCGGTAATCAATGAGCGAGTTTCTGTGGGGAGTAGCAACTTCCGCATATCAGTCGGAGGGTGGGTACAACGGGCCCGGACAACCTCAGACCAACTGGGCTGCCGCCGAGCGAGGGGGAGACGTCGCACAATCCGGCGTCGGTGCCGACTTCTGGAATCGTTATCCGGAGGATTTTGCGCGTTGCCGCGGCCTTGGCCTCAACGCATTCCGTCTCGGGATCGAATGGAGCCGGGTGCAACCAACCTACGTTGATCGCGCAGGGCCGCCTCCTCCGTTCGATCAAACGGCGCTGGATCATTACGTCGATATGCTGGTGGACTGCCGTCAAAACGGGCTTGAGCCCATCGTAACTCTTCACCATTTTGTGCACCCCTCCTGGCTCGGTGCAGATCCTTGGCTCGGGCCGGACGTCACCCAACATTTTTGCCGCTACGCGCGTGAAACAGTTTGCATATAAATCGCGCTTTAACTGATCGGCACGCTCTTCCGCCTATTCGCTATTACATCACGATCAACGAACCGAATATGTTCGTCCTGAACACCTATTTAGGCACGCAATTTCCAGGTCGCGGTCAAAAGACGCACGGTTTGCGTACGCTGCTTGAGGTTTACCGCCAGATTCTGATCACGCATGTCCGCACTTACAATTTGATCCATCGGATCTATGCGGACCAAGGCTGGCCGGAGCCTGCGATTACGCTGAACAATTACTGCAGCGATCTTTACTGGTCGGATAAGATTCTGCTCGACCTCGTCTCTGTCAGGGAGCGCGGCGTCCGTGTCGGGACGCTTTCAGAATATATCTTTGAAAAGATTCGCCAATTTGAAGAAGCGTTCGACGCAGCGAGGATTCCGCTGAAAAAGGATATTCCTTATTTCTTTGGGGCGTATTCGAAAAAAATCAGCAATTGGCTGGGTTACAAGACATTCATGCCGGAGTGTTTTGCTCCGCTTGTCGAAGAGCTTTACGCGGCGGAGAGGAAGTCGGCTTTAGACTACATCGGGCTGGACTACTACGATCCTTTCGTCGCACATATGTTTCGTATTCCTGTCTGGTGGGATCATGAGTTCAAAAACAAATCCCTGCGAAGCTGGCTCATGAAGAGCGTGACGAGCAAGTGGTGGGATTGGCGAGTCTTGCCGGACGGGATGCGTTTTTTCTGCGATTACTACAGCAAAGAATTCGGCAATCGGCCGGTGCTGATTGTTGAAAATGGGATGGCAGTGCGGCGTCGGTTTGATAACAAGAACACTTTGCGCAGGGATCGGATGACCCGCAGCCTTTTTTTGCGGGTGCATATCGAAGAGATTATGAGCATTATCCGGTCCGATGTCCCGCTTGATCGGTTACCTGCACTGGTCCCTGTTTGACAACTATGAATGGGGGACCTTCACACCGAGGTTCGGCCTCTATTCGATCAATTACGCGAAGGACAACAATCGGCTTGTCGAGGACCACCTTGGGGATCATCCGTCGGCCACTTATGCGCAGCTGATCCAACTCTCCCGCGAGGATGCGCGAGGATCCGACGAAACCCGCGAGGGCGGAAGACAGGTTGAGCGTAGTTCTCGCTGATTAAAATAGTAATTCCTGCGGGTTAGCTACGACACTGTTCACTTAAGGTCTTGAAACTGGCAGGTGATCAGTGTTGGGGCCAGCTAGTGTCCTGTCCCCGAAATACGAGGTATTTTGTTGCGATCAAAATGGGCCGCCGGCAAGGCGGTCCGAGCCGGACTGGCGATAGTGGGAGCATATCTGAACCGATACGTGACCGACAAGCAACGCGGCCGCCGACCCATTTTCATCGCAACCCTTTGGACCGGGGCCAGTTGGCTGTTTTTCCGCGTTGCTCGCTCGACCCGTATGACTCGGATATGGGCGCTTCGCTCGCGCCTTGAAAAACAGCCAACTGACCTCCGGCAAAATACCTCGTATTTCGGGGACAGGACACTAGGGCCCTTCTGTCGGTCGCAGGCTTTCAATACCGAAACTACTCAGTCGCTTACCCAACACGAATTGGTTCTGGCGGAAGTTTATTTGCCGTACTTCGATTCTGTCCGATTCGATGGTCGCTGCGCAGGCGCCGAAATAGGGAACGAAACTGCCGGTATTGATAACCACGCGCGGCGCAACTTTCCAAGCACCGGGACAGTGGGTGTGCCCAACAATGACAAATTTTGCCTGCGGCCGGAAAACGCTGGCCAGATCGGAGGCTCGCCCCGGGACTTCGCACCAGGCTTTGATGATCATCAGAGGGCGCCAAGGCGGCCAGCAGTTGCGAATGAACAGACGAAACCCGGGTGAACGTCCTCGAGTCAGCGGTTCCTCAATCAACTGCAGTTCAATCGATGTCCGTTTCGAGGCCAATAGCCGCGTTTCAAAATCGGCGTATCCGTCCGGACCGAGCCCATCCAGAATCTGCCGATGTTTCTTTCGGTAGTGTCCCGCGTCATGGCTCCAGGGCGCAACGTCCAAGAAAAGAATATCTCCGTGGGTTACTAATATCGCGCCGTGGGCCAAGTCGAGGTGATTTATGCTCGAAACCGTCGGATCATGATTCCCGTTGATAAAAAATGCTCTGCGTCCTGCCTGGTGACAGATTCGCGCCAAATCGGCGGCGAGCTTGCGGCCCACCAACCGGTCCTCCGGGTTCCGCATTTCTGAGGTGTCACCGTTGAATATGACTGAGCCGGCTCCGCGCAAAATCGGAGCAAGCTGTTCCGGATGCTTAATCCGCGAGGCGCGATGACCAAGATGCAAGTCCGAGAGAATCAGGATCGGCTCCGTCGGAATCAAGCTCATTGGAACTCTCCAGACCGATCATAAAAATAGTCTACGAGCCTGAGCGATCTCGCGTTCGGTAAGACACCTGGCTCCATCTGATTCATCACGTATGCGAAACTAATGCCGTTTTTCGGATCGCAGAAGCCCAGGCTGCCGCCCGACCCGGGCTGACCGAATGCATTCAGTTCGGGACCAAAGATCCTCCGATTTTTTCTCTTCCCCTCCAGCGGGTCTTTCATGAATCCGGTTCCGAGCGTCGTTTCGATCCGAAGAACCTGGTCCGTGCCCGAACATTGGGTTGCCGCGATTCGACGAATAGTTTCCATGGAAAAGATCTCGTCCGAACAAAGAGCCTGATAGAATCGCGACAACCCCCCGGCTGTACCGATCCCTCCAAATGCAGGTAGAGAATGCCGGCGCACGTTCGGATCGTTCATTTGCGAGGGAGAATGGAGACCGGCGGGAGTCGAAAACGCTCTCCGGGTGAGGGATTCCTGCTCCGAAAGCGCTTGATAAAAGGGGGCCTCGGATTCAGGTGTCTGAGTTCTGCGGGGCGCATAAATCGGGGCGATATCGTTGGCGAGCGACTCGGGCACTCCAATCCAGAGATTCAGGTCCAGTGGGTCACCGAATATGAGGCGGAAATAGGTACCAAGCGGCGTGCCGTGGCCAATTCGGCGAACCAACTCGTCGACGAGAAATCCGTAGGTTCTTGGGTGATAGCCGTGCGTTTCTCCTGGTTTCCAGAAGGGTTCCTGCCGAGCGAGCTGATCCGCGACGGCGTCATGATCCAATACGGATATGGAGCGATCGCGGAGAGCCGGCTGACCTGCCTGGTGCGTGAGAACATGAAGAAGTGTCGTACCATCCTTTCCGTTTTGGCCATATTCCGGCCATAGATCGATGACCTTGCGATCCAGACCAATTCCATGCTCTGCCGCGGCATGGATCAAGCAGGCGGAGGAGAGTCCTTTCGTGGCGGACCAGATTAAAACCGGTGTCTCCTTGGTCCAGCGGAGCGTCTTCTCACGGTCGCGGTAGCCGCTGGCAAGATGCAGGATCTCTTCACCATCGCGCCGGATACAGACTGAAGCGCCAAGCTCGCCTAATTGATCAAAATTTTCCGCGAACAGATCGATGAAGCCATCAAGATCCATAGTCCTAAAGGTCATCCCGTATTTGCTTTAAGTCGGGATCCTTTTTCGCCAATTGTTGGAAAGACTTGTCCAGGCGAAAGCTGGCGCGCAGGTACACTTTGGCCTGTTCCAGGTTCCCTAGCACAGTATCGTAACAGGCAAGATTGTAGTAATAGACCGGTTCATCCAAAAGCGCCGCGGGCCCGTCCAGGAGAGTCTGCTTTGCTTCTGACGTTCGTCCGAGCTCGTGGAGGCAAAACGCGGCGTGAACGTAGCCGTAAGGTTGATTCGGATTCATCGCACAAAATCGTAGACTAAGTTGGAGAGCATCTCTCCAATCTTGCTTTCGCAAAAGGATGTCGACTCTCAGTCGCAGGATCTCGAGGCGATCCTGATGTACGGTATCGAGCTGGTCTAATTGCGCGATCGCGTCGTCGAGCATCCCGAGCTCAGAGTAACCTTCCGCAATGCGGACTGTTTGTTCAAAGGTCATCGTTCGTAAGAAATCACCATTCCGGACGGAATGATCAAACGAAATAATGACGGGACGGAGTCGGGAGTTGCGGGAATGTGTCGGCGGATCGGCGAGTAGAGCAGTGCCCGCCCTGCACAGTATTCAAAAAGCAAAGCGGGATGGTTGGCTAGGCGCGCCGATACGTCTTAACTGTGCCGCGGCAACTCCTGAGGAACGACGTGCAGTTCAATCATCTCGACGCCGCGAATCAATGTCAAACTGGACTCGAGTCCAATTTCTTTGCCAACCAGCACCCGATGAAGATCGTCGATGCTCGATATAGGCGCTTCTTTAAAGGCGATGATGATGTCTCCCTCTGCAAGTCCGCTTCGTCGGGCCGGTCCGTCCGGTTCAGTGCCGGCCACCAATACGCCCTGGTTATTGGAGAGTTTATGGTGGCGAACCAATCTCGGATGAATCGTCGTATTCTGGCCGGCCAATCCGAGATAGCTTCTTCTGATTTTGCCGTCTCTGATCAGCCACGCTGCGACCAGTTGCGCCGTGTTGGCGGCTATCGCAAAACAAAGTCCCTGTGCGGGTAGGATCACGGCCGTGTTAACGCCGATGACCTTTCCGGAGGAGTTCACCAGCGGTCCTCCAGAGTTACCGGGATTCAAGGCTGCGTCCGTTTGGATAATATCATCCATCAACCGACCGGATTGTGCCCTCATCGATCTACCCAAGGCGCTGACAACACCAGCCGTTACGGTCTGCTGGAAACCGTAGGGACTGCCGATCGCGATCGCAATCTGGCCAACCCGGAGCTTTTTGGAGTCGGCAAACGGAAGGAATGGAAGCTGCGCTGTGTCGATGCGAATGACGGCCAGATCGGTGTCAGGATCATCTCCAATCAACGTCGCGCTGAATGATCGCGCGTCATGCAGAGTCACTTCGATCGATTTGGCGCCATGGACAACATGACTATTTGTCAGGATGAAGCCGTCCGGCGCGATAAAGAATCCGCTGCCGCCCCCTTCGCCTCGTCTTCCTAGCGAGGGATTTTTGCTCTGAATGTTCACAACTGCGGGAGCGACGTTCATGGCGGCGCCGCTGACAGTCTCCGAATAAGCATCCAGCAATTGGCCATCGGTGAGCGAGCCTCGGACCGAAGTGGAGGCTTCAACGGAATTTTCAAGTAGGACGGGAACCCATCGTGGCTCAAATTCAGAAAGCATAAGAATGTCCTTCAAATAAATAAAAGTATCATTAAATGTAACTATTTTTGTTACAAATCAAGAGGAACCTTTTACCCGCGGCGTATGTCGCGAACCACATCCGCAAGTGTCGTTTTCTCCAGTTCCCGCGCCAGCGCCCGTTTAGTCCGATCCTGGATCCGCTGCATCACATCGGCGATCTTTCTGCCCACGGGACACTCAGGAGAAGGTTCGTTGGGATGCATTGCAAAGGTGTTGCCATGATCAACGGCGTCATGGATTTCGCGCAGGGTTACCTTTTCGGGTTTGCGTTTGAGCAGCGCACCTCCGTGCGGCCCTCGCAACGTGGAAATGAGTCCGGCCTGCTGGAGTTCAATCAGGAGTCGTCGAATAACGACGGGGTTAGTATTAACTGTTTGCGCCAGACGCGAAGAGGGGGAGCAAGCGGCCTTTTC
Source organism: uncultured Verrucomicrobiae bacterium (assembly GCA_963736745.1). GTDB lineage: Bacteria > Verrucomicrobiota > Verrucomicrobiia > Chthoniobacterales > JAFAMB01 > JAFAMB01. Next base: position 52,994 of record CAVTQD010000049.1, read on the forward strand.
CAATGCGAGCACCGCCATCACGTGTACCGCAAAAGCAAATCGGCAGCTCTGCATGAGCCTAATGTAACAGAGCTGATTACTTTTCCACTCAGTGCAGGAGTTCAGGAGTTGCAAGGCAGGCCCTGCGCCGGCAAAATAAAGATCCACGGCTTGAATCGAGTGCAAATGGTAACAACTTGCAACTTTCGACAAGGCGGAAATCCGCAAGACCTTTCTGTCTGAACTCCTGCAAACCCTTCTACGGTGTCACAGACGGTGTGGTCGTCGGAGCAAGACTTGCCTGCGGAGAAGATGTTGAAGACGCCGACGCAGAAGGCAATGGAGAAGGGGATGGTTTGGATAGGATATCTTCCCATGTCCAGAGGTCCCCGCTGTATCCGCCGATCTCGTTCAGAAGAGTCGAACAACGGTCGTGCAGTTTTTGCAAATCCGGAGGTCCAGGCGGCTCTTCGGCAGAACCCGGAAAAACGATGTAAGAAATGTTCAGATCGCTTGCAGGTCGGTTGTAGGCATTCGATCGCGGATCCAGTTGGTTGCAGATCCTCAGTGAAGCCTCACCAATTTTGTACGATGGCCCAACATCGCCCAGGAGCGCCGGATATAATTTGCCTTGATAGACCACGACGACGCAATCTCCGAGCTTGGGCTGAAACGGATTGCTCGGTTGTCGGAACATAAATCCAGGCAAGACGATATAAGGATCAGCTTTCGCGATGAGAAAGCTGTATTTTTTCAGGTCGTTCACCTCTCTTTGAATCTGTTCGACCTGATCCTTGAGGACTCTTTTTCGCTCGGGAGGCGTTGTTTTTGCTTCGAATTCAGACTGGAGCTGTTTCAGTTTTTCTTCTCTCTCTGGAATGAACTGACTCGCTTTACTGGTTTTTTTAGGCCAGCGATAACTGGTGAATGGCTGAAAATTCGACGTCGAACCGTCCACATCAGAAGCGCGATCGGCGTCGGAGCCATCTGCATTGACATCCATGTCACTTTGGATGAAGAGCGCTTTCCGATTTGTCTTGTGGTCCTGCAGCTCCAAGATTGTGTTGCAGTCGAAAAAGTTGTGGCGTGAAATGAGCTGATCAAGGCGCACCAATGTGCGATTTAGCGAGTCGACCTTTAATTGATAGAGGCCATGATAGAAGTTTGACACTTTCGAAGTGGGAAGCTCCTCCTTCAGACCGGGCAAAAGGGAGTCAATCAACGGGTCGGCCGCGGCGAGTTGTGCCAATGTCTGGGCGGCTTGCGGTACCCGAACTTCGACATTGAGCTCGAGTGTATATGCATCGGGCGTCTTGCGCTCCACGACTGCCTGAGCACCTTCGACCGTCGTCACTTTCGAATGGATCTCCACGCCATTGAATAATTTTGCAGTTTCCATGCGAGAGTAGGGGATAAACGTCTCGGGCAATGGGGTGGGAGTTGCAGTGGGAATAGGAGTCGGAGTCGGAGTAGGTGTGGGCGCAATGGTGGGGGACGGCTCCGGGCCGGAAGGTTTTGGTCCGGGACATGCCGTCAGAAGGAACGTCAAAAACACGGCATGCCAGACTCTAATCCCAGATTGCCGAGGCGAGTCAGTTCGCATGGACGTCGCTATCTGGCGTGCCAGGCGATCGCGGTCAATACAATACAAATACCGCTTAAGACGATCATCGGGATCGCCGGCATCGGTTTTTTCTTCACCGCGTAAGATCGGCCGAAGTGCGCCAGCAAAAGAACCGAAACTATCAGCGCAAGAACAAAACCGGGCACGCTCGGAGAGAGTAATCCTGCGATGATCAAAAGAGCCCCGCTCACGCCGCCCGCGATGAGAGAGGCTTTGCTTTTGGCTCGGGCGTAACCCATCGCTCCACCGGCGATTGCCATGAAGCCGAAAAGGAAATAATAGATCTGAGCGAGCATTCGGCGACCCTAAATCATGCCTGAGATTTCATAGTCCGGGTGCGCCGGCGACCGCGAAGAGGACTTTTCTCGCTCCGCCTGAGCGTTAAGGATCAACCGTTTAAGAAACATCGGTATGAAGGCGACGGTGGTCATCCCGAGATTCACCAAAGTGCCAGGAATGACCCGAGCCTTATCTCGGGAGACCGCGTTCAACGCGCGGCGCACGACCTCCTGGACCGGCACGCTGAACAGTTCCTGCGCTGGAGAGGCGGGGTTTGCCTGCGGACCCCGGCTTGCGACGTCGGAAAATTCAGTCGGAACCGGTCCGGGGCAAAGAGCGGTGACGGAAATATTGGCGCTTCGGAGTTCTGCCCGCAAAGCTTCACTGAAGCTTGTCACGTAAGCTTTCGTCGCCGCGTAGACCGCAAGGTTGGGCACCGGTATAAGGCTTGCCACCGAACTCACATTCAGAATCGCGCCGCAACCTGACTTGCGCATAGTGGGAAGGATTCGATACGTCAGATAGGTGAGCGTCTCGATATTGACTTGCAGCATCGCGTGAATCCGTTCCCATTCGCTGTCGATGAAGGCTCCGCGATCGCCGAGACCCGCGTTATTGATGAGCAGATCCACGGAGAGACCGCTTTCATCGATCCAGCTGCAAAATCTTTCGAGTGCAACTTGATCGCGCAGGTCCAGTTGCCGGCAAAACACTTCCAGACCGGGGTTGATGATCTTTAGTTCCAGTTCAAGGGCTTCGAGGCGATCATTCCGGCGCGCCACCAGGATCATCGTATTCACCGCCGGTGCCAGTTGCCGGGCGAACTCACGACCGATCCCGGCGGATGCGCCTGTGATCAGGACGGTGCATTCGGCGAAAAAGCTAATACTCATTCTTTTACTTCCTAAGCTTTATCCCCATCGGAGTCAATGAGCGGTGGGAGAGGAGACGTGCCGTCGGTCGGCGTATCCCGTTTGCAAGACACGCTTCCCCAGCTGGTCGCAACAAAATACATGCTATTTCGGGGACAGGACACTAGAATAAAGACGATGCGGCTGGGCTTGGAAAATATGACCGTCATTGGCTATGAACTCGCTCTGCGATGGACCGACGGAATCGAGAGTTACTTGCCTCTCGAGTTTCTGAGAAAGCGGTGCCCATGCGCCTTGTGCGCAGGTGAGAAAGATATTCTGGGCAACGTTTATAAAGGGGAGGCGAAATTCGGTCCGACAAGCTTCCAATTAAAACGCTGCGCTGCCGTCGGCGGATACGCAATTCAGCCGGAATGGATGGATGGACACAGCTCCGGAATTTATTCTTTCAGCTATCTCAGATCGCTGGATCCGAACATCGCATGATGCCGAGGTTCAAATCGTTTTTTTTGATGAGTTTCTTTGTCGTCAGCGGAGTGGCGGCGGTTGCGACCCATGTTTGGCGCCAGCGGATCGAAGCTGAGTTTGACCCAAAACCGCTCTACGGAGTGATCTCTGCGCAATTTGAGGCCTGCCGTACCGACGACTTCGGCAAAGCGTACGGTCAGGCGTCCAGGGGTGTTCAGGAACATTTCACTCTCGTTCAATACGTATCGAAGATTCAGACTGAGTATGGGCGAATTTCTCGGCCCCAGAAGTTGCAGTTCGGGTCAACGACGCTGGAGTATCATCGCGCGATGGTTGAGGTCTATTTCTTGAGTGACCGTGGTGAGACCACACCCGCGCTTTTCACGATGATCCAGGAAAATGGGGTCTGGCGAATCGAAAACTTCGAGATTTTTGAGACTTGGCCGCTCGGACGCCGGTTGGCGGGATTCAGCGTTTAAGCACAAAACATTGAGGGAGAGGTGACCACAGTTTTCGCAAGTAACTAACTGCTTTTTGTGCTTTCTCAAATCAGGCGGAGGCACTGATCGATGACTTCTGTTGTTCTTTCGAGATCTGCCGCCGTGTGTTGCAGGCAGAGGAAAGCAGTTTCAAATTGGGAGGGTGCAAAGTAGACACTTCGCTCAAGGCAGAGATGAAAAAATCTTCGAAATTCCGTCAGATCCGATTTCATCGCATCAGCAAAACTCCAGACTGGCTCTTCGGCGAAAAAAAGGCAGAACATCGAACCGATGCGATTGAATTGGTAGCCCCTGCCGAGCCGGGTCAAAATCTCTCTGACCCCGCTTTCCATTTGCTGGCCAAGTTCTTCGAGGCGGGTCCAGCCATCCACCCGTTCTAGTTCGCGCAACTGGCTCAGCCCGGCAGCCATGGCCAGCGGATTGCCAGAGAGGGTTCCAGCCTGGTAAACAGGACCATCCGGCGACAGCAAACTCATGATGTCTGCTCGACCGCCAAATGCCCCGACCGGCAGACCGCCGCCGATAACCTTGCCCATCGCGGTGAGATCGGGTTTGATTCCCGCGAGCGCCTGATATCCGCCCTTGGCGACACGAAAGCCGGTCATCACCTCGTCGAAGATAAGCAGCGTGCGGTACTGGTTGCAAAGATCTCGCAATCGTTTGTAGAAGCCGGGTTTAGGGAGATACAGCCCGGCGTTTGCCGGCACCGCCTCCACAATTACTGCCGCAATTTGTTCGCCGAATTTCTGAAACGTCTGGGCGAGCACCTCCGAATTGTTGAAAGGAATCGCGATGGTCAATTCGGCGAATTCCTGAGGTATACCCGCGCTGTCCGGGCTGCCATGGGTTAGTGCTCCGCTCCCGGCTTTGACGAGAAGCGAATCGACGTGGCCATGGTAACAGCCTTCAAATTTCACGATCAGCTTGCGGTCTGTTGCGCCGCGAGCCAAACGGACGCACGACATCGTTGCCTCCGTGCCGCTGTTTACCATGCGGACTTTTTCAACCGAGGGAACCCAGGTGCAGATCAATCGCGCCATTTCGACTTCAAGCGGGTTCGGTATCCCGAAGCTCAAACCGTTCTTTGCGATTTCGCGCACCGCTTCAACGACGACATCCGGAGCGTGACCAAGGATAGCCGGACCCCAGGTCCCGACGTAGTCAATATATTCGCGTCCTTCGACATCCCAGATGTGCGATCCCTTGGCCCTCGAGACAAAAAATGGTTCTCCTCCAACGTTTCGAAACGCTCTAACCGGGGAATTGACTCCGCCCGGGATGAAACGTTTGGCCTCCGCAAACAGCGAGGAATTGGTCATGACTCAAACCTAGTGTCCTGTCCCCGAAATAGCAGCTGCTATTTCGGGGACTAGGACACTAGACTGGCCGCTGAGGCAGGCAAGCCGGCAGTCGACTTCGGGTAAGACAGCTATTTCCATTTCTTGGGAATGGCTGGAATGCAGGAAATCTGGATCAGGAGGTCCGAAGCATTCCTTCTCGCTCAATAAACGCAGTGACTTCGCCCAGACCAATGCCCTCCTTGAGATTGCACATTACGAATGGGCGGTCGCCCCGCATCTTTTCGGCATCACTTCTCATGACCTCCAGGGAAGCGCCGACATAAGGAGCGAGGTCGATCTTGTTGATCACGAGCAGATCGGATCTGGTGATCCCCGGCCCTCCTTTCCTGGGGATCTTTTCGCCGCCAGCCACATCAATGACATAGATCGTCAAATCGGATAGTTCCGGACTGAAGGTCGCGGCAAGATTATCTCCACCTGATTCGATAAACACTACATCGGCGTCCGGGTATCTTTGCAGCATCTGATCGACGGCTTCTAAATTGATAGAAGCGTCCTCGCGAATCGCGGTGTGCGGGCACCCGCCAGTTTCTACGCCCAGAATTCGTTCGGCCGGCAGGGCACCGGCGACAATCAAAAGCCGCTGGTCCTCTTTGGTGTAAATGTCGTTTGTGATCACGACGAGGTCGTACCGATCTCGCAGCAATTTGCACAGCTTCTCGACGAGAGTCGTTTTGCCGGATCCTACCGGTCCGCCGATGCCGACACGCAGTGGCGGATTTCGTTTTGTACGTTGGGAGTTGCTCACCTTATCTTCCAGTCTGTGAAATCTGCGCAGTCTGTGGTTAACCCCTTTCTTCGGTCTTTTCTCTCTTCAGCTTTAAGACCGAAATAGACGCGAATACTGGCTTGCGTGTCGCGCCGATAAAATTCCGAGGTGTGGAGCAAAGGTGGAAATCTCGTCGGGTCCGGTGTCTATCGCGCGGAGCACTATTTCAGGGATGAGCGTGTGCATGGCAAAAAGGATTTTCTGACCGGCGATTTGGCCCAGCGGAACGACCTTGAGAGCCGCAGATACCTGGTTTTCGATCCAGCTGAAACAGTAGGCGGCAACGGAAGATTCCATGTCGAGGCGCAGAGCTCCGGCTGCATAAGCGAATGCCGTTGGCAGACAGATCGGCTTTAGTGAGCGCAATGTGCTCTGTCGCGCTTCATCATGCCATCGCAAAGACAATGCAAGTTGAGCCAGCGACCATCCCATCTGCTCAGTTTCCCGGCGTAACTCGAAAGACTCTCGGCTTGCCAGGAACCAGGCATTGGACCTGTGGACCTCGGAAAAGTTTCCGCTTTCCCAGTCACGATAGAGGATCGCGAGAATTGGGAGTTCGTTCGTGGCAAGGACGTGTTCAAGGCCGCTCTGAATCCAGGACTGCGCGCTCACGGCGTCGTGGACCAATCGAGCATCGACTGCCCCTTCAAGTCCCTGCGAATAGCTGAACGCGCCAATCGGGAGTGCGGGAGAGGCAAGGTGAAGAAGTCCAATGAGCCTAGCAATGCTCGTGACTGTGGGAGTCATCGTGCGTATGAGAGTGTCGATGCTGAGTGTCGTCCGAATGAAGGTGATGTTCGCTGAAAACTTTGGTGGCGAGTAAATGATCTTCAGCGAACGTCTCGTCGTGTCCGTGCCGATGTCCGCCGCCGTACGCTCCGCCTTCGGGCTGGAAAGGAGCGGTTTCCTCGCGCACCGTCACGCCTAGCTGCACCAACATCTCTTTCAGGACCGGATCGATCTCAATCTTGAGAAAGTCCTTTCCGAGCTCGACTGGTGTGTGCCGGTTCCCCAAATGGTATGCCGCCCGCATCAGGGCGTAAGGGGTCTCCGCGGTGACCAGAAGGATATTTTCCCGGGCCGATTCGACTCGGATCAACGAGCCATCTTCTGCTTCCAAAAGATCTCCGTCGCGCAGCACCGATCCGCGAGGCAGGAAGAGGGTCGCTTCTGTTCCGTTGGCCAGCGTCGCTCGAAACCGGCTCTTGCGCCGAAGATCGAAAGGCAACACCAGCTTTGGGAAAAGACGCAGTTCAGCCTCGGCTATGGCACGATCGGCGAATTTCTCGATCCGTAGTAAAGGCGGCATCTTTCGAAGGAAAACAATCGAAATTCAGAACAGGAAATAGCGTTGGGTCATCGGCAAGGTTTTTGCGGGCTCGCAGGTAAGAAGTTCACCGTCAGCGACCACTTGGTAAGTTTCCGGATCTACGGTGATTTTCGGCTGGTAATTGTTATGGATCATGTCTGTCTTGCGAAGAGACCGGATACCGTAGACCGGCACCAGCCGTTTCCGCAGGCCGTATCGATCGGCGATGCCTGCGGATTCAGCGGCCTGGGAGACAAAGGTGAGAGAAGTGTAACTAAGCGCTCCTCCTCGAGTCGCGAACATCTCGCGATAGTGCACTGGTTGCGGGGTGGGAATCGAAGCATTCGGATCACCCATAAGCGCCACATTGATCATCCCGCCCTTCAGAATCAGCGACGGTTTTACCCCAAAGAATGCAGGTTTCCAAAAAACCAGATCAGCCCATTTGCCGACTTCGACTGAACCGATTTCATGCGCGATTCCATGGGCGATTGCCGGATTGATGGTGTACTTCGCAACGTAGCGTTTCACCCGCTGATTATCGTTTTGAGACTGGTCTCCGGACAAAGGTCCGCGCTGGACTTTCATTTTGTGTGCGGTTTGCCAGGTACGTGTGATTACCTCGCCGATTCGTCCCATCGCCTGCGAGTCGCTCGACATCATCGAGAGTGCGCCGAGGTCGTGGAGAATATCTTCAGCGGCAATCGTTTCCCGCCGAATCCTGGATTCAGCGAAGGCAAGATCCTCAGCGATCGCGGGATCCAGGTGGTGACAGACCATCAGCATATCCAGATGCTCATCCAGCGTGTTTACAGTAAAGGGCCGGGTTGGATTCGTGGAGGAGGGGAGAACGTTCGATTCACCGCAAACTTTGATGATGTCTGGAGCGTGTCCGCCACCCGCTCCTTCGGTATGAAAAGTGTGAATTGTTCGACCCTTGAACGCAGCGATACTCGCTTCGACAAAACCCGCCTCGTTCAATGTATCGGTGTGAATCGCGACCTGCGTGTCGGTCTCTTCAGCGACCGAGAGACAATTGTCGATTGCTGCAGGCGTTGTTCCCCAATCTTCATGCAACTTTAGTCCGACTGCACCCGCCGCGATCTGCTCGCGCAACGGTTCCGGCTGACTTGCGTTGCCTTTGCCAAGAAAACCGATGTTGATTGGATAACCATCCGCCGCCTGGAGCATCCGCTCGATGTGCCACGGGCCGGGCGTGCAAGTGGTAGCGAACGTTCCGTGCGCGGGACCGGTGCCTCCTCCAATCAGGGTCGTGACGCCGGAAGCAAGCGCGTCGTCGATCTGCTGCGGGCAGATGAAATGGATGTGAGTGTCGATTCCTCCCGCAGTGACAATGTTGCCTTCACCTGCAATCACCTCCGTTCCGGGCCCGATCACGATGGTGATGCCTGGCTGGATATCTGGGTTTCCTGCTTTGCCGATTGCCGAGATGCGGCCGTTCTTGATGCCGATGTCAGCTTTCAATATTCCGCTGTGATCGATGATTACGGCATTTGTGATCACGGTGTCGACGGCATCTTTCGAAGCGCGTTGAGATTGACCCATCCCATCCCGAATCACTTTGCCTCCACCAAATTTCACTTCTTCTCCGTAGACCGTAAAATCGTGCTCAATTTCGATAAAAAGTTCCGAGTCGGCAAGGCGCACCCGATCACCCGTGGTGGGTCCAAACATTTCCGCGTATGCGTGGCGAGAGATTTTCATAGTCAATCAGTTAGCGGGAACGCTGCTCTCAGAGCTTGCCCATAACCTTAGCGTTAAAACCGTAGACGATCCTGTCGCCCGCAAGTTCGACGAGCTCGACCGTGCGTTTCTGCCCGGGTTCAAATCGCACGGCGGTGCCGGAAGTGATATTCAGCCGGAAGCCGCGTGATTGATCACGGTCGAACTGCAGCGCGGTATTGACTTCGTAAAAATGAAAGTGCGAGCCAACCTGAATTGGCCGGTCACCTGTATTGGCAACTGTGAGCGAAACTGTTCTTCGTCCGGTGTTGAGCTCGATCTCACCGGCATCTGTTATGATTTCACCAGGGATCATGACTTATTTTCCGACTATCAATTAAACAATTGGATGGTGAACCGTGACGAGTTTTGTTCCGTCAGGAAACGTCGCTTCAACTTGAATTTCGTCGATCATTTCAGGAATACCTTCCATGACCTGATCGGGCTTAAGAAGCGTGGTGCCGTGATGCATCAGCTCCGCGACAGTTTTCCCGTCGCGAGCGCCTTCCAGAAGCGCCGCGGTCAGATATGCGACCGCCTCGGGATAGTTCAATTTCAACCCGCGCGCAAGCCGCTTTTCTGCCAGTAGCGCGGCGGTGAAAATTAACAGTTTGTCTTTTTCTCTCGGAGTAAGATTCATGTGCCGTCGGGGGTCTGGGATTAGTGAGATTTAAACCTAAATTCCGAAGCAGAAACCACAGATTTCGCCAGATTTTGCAGATCCGAAGAGGACGGCAGACGAACTTTGACTGCGACATTTTTGTTCCGAGTGCATTCTTGCAACGATAATGCCAAACACCTTGATCTCAGTCATCTATGAAATCTGTCGGTAACGTTTCTTCGGTTTTGATAAATGTCGATTTTTCAAGTCGCCCAAAGTCGAAGACGGTTAGAAGGGAGGCCATGCACATGCGGCCTCAAGCGTAGCCAGCAATCCATCATCATTTGGCGTAATCGTTCGACATCATGCGCCAAGCCCCGGACAAGCAGTATTCCTTCCGGGAGAGAGGTAACTCCTGCGCGCATCCCGGCTTCGAGCGGCAAATCGGAAGCCAGTTCTTCCGCGACCGTCGCCGTGCAGCCTGAGCCAATCGCCCAGAGCGTGCCAAAAACGTTAAATCCGCAGAGGCCCTGACAAGCTTCCCGTAAAGAGGAGGTAGCATCGAGTCGCAGCCGTTCAACCCAGAGAGGCAGCCCGTCTGTCCGTTCGATCAGGGTCACAAAACGCAGAGAGCCCTCCAACCACTCTTCCCCGGACGCCTGTCGTCCAAGCAGGCCGATGTCCCAACCGATCGCAGTCGCACCGGGTTCGATCTGCAATTTGAAAGTCGATTCTACGTGCGTTGCGTTGTAAAAAATATTCTCTTGAGGGAGCCAATCGAGAGTCGATCCCTTTTCCAGACGGATCGTGGTCGTTTGCCGGCATTTCCGGCGCGGCGCCTTATACCATTTTGCGGCCGCCGGAGTCGTTACGACTGCGCTGGTGTTCGCCTCAAGATCAATCTCGACAGTTAACTCGTCGCCTCCTGCTATCCCGCCGGGCGGATGAACAATGACAACATGACAAATTTGTTCGCCTTCAGGATAGATCGCTTTTTGGACAAGTAACGGACCGAAATGGCGGTTTTCAATCAACACGGTGCGCATTCTTTTGCGCGCAAACCGAAGGTGAAGTTCGGCGAGCCATCGGTCTTGGGCCGTAGATGCTGTAACGGACATAAGTGAGAGAAGCGTCCCGCTTTTTTCAAAGGCCGTGCAAAGCGGGGCACTTCGTCTGCTTTACACGGCGATCATGTGGCGAACTCCATCCTGATCCATCGTTGTTCCTAGTCCGCTTGCCACCATTTCGCCTCGGCTCATGACAAGATACCGATCTGCCAGATGGTGGGCAAAATCATAGTATTGCTCCACCAGCAGGATGGTCAGATTCATCTCTGTGACGATATGACGAAGTGTTCTGCCGATCTCCTGGATGATCGATGGTTGAACGCCTTCGGTCGGTTCATCCAGGATCAGCAATTGCGGCCGGCCCATTAGAGCACGTCCGATCGCCAGTTGCTGCTGTTGTCCTCCTGATAAATCGCCACCTCGCCGACTCTTCATCGATTTCAGGATGGGGAAAAGGTTGTAGATGTCGTCTGAAACTGCCCGGACCGATCGATTCCCAGCGGCGCCTACCAGGAGGTTTTCCTCGACCGTTAAGCGCGGGAAGATGTCTCTCCCTTGGGGGACGTATCCGAATCCGTTCGTTACACGGCTGTAAGGAGGTAGTTTTTCCAGCGCCTTGTTGTTCCAGTGAATTTTGCCTGTCCTAATTGGCACAACGCCCATCAAACATCGCAGCAGAGTGGTTTTCCCAACTCCGTTCCGGCCGAGCAAAACAGTCAACTGACCAGTTGGCAGCGTGAAAGTCACGTTTCGCAGGATGTGACTTCCGCCATAGTATTGGTTCACCGAGTCAACTTCCAACATAAGAGAGGCGGTCGACGCTCAACGTTCGGCATGAGGTTGAACGTTCAGTGTTCATGGCTCTTGATTTTCGCGCGTTCATTGGCCGGTTCAATTAACGGCCAAGATAAGATTCGATTACCCGTTCGTCACGCTTCACGTGGTCCAGCGTGCCTTCCGCGATCACGCTTCCCTCGGCAAGGACGGTGACTTTCCCTTCTTCACCGCTGAGTGCGGCCACAAATTCCATGTCGTGTTCAACGACCATCATTGAGCATTTGCCTCGAAGATGATTCAGAAGTTCCGCCAATTGCGCCGTTTCGTGGTCGCTCATACCGGCGGCCGGCTCATCCAAAAGCAACAAGCGCGGCTCCTGCATAAGCAACATTCCGATTTCAAGTAGCTGTTTCTGACCATGTGAAAGTTCACCCGCTTGGCGGAACGCCTCGCTTTCAAGCCGGACCAGCGCGAGCGTTTCCTTGATCTTTGAAAGTGCGGCGCCGGTGAGCTTGGATCGAAGCGTGTGGAACCATCTTTTATCTTCATGCATCGCCAGATCGAGGTTTTCCCAGACAGTGTGTTGTTCGAACACAGTCGGCTTTTGAAATTTTCGCCCGATGCCGGCTCGCGCGATCTTCGGTTCGTCAAGACGTGTCAGATCGATCGTCTGCCCAAGAAAAACACGTCCGCCGTCTGGTCTTGTCTTGCCGGTAATGACATCCATCATCGTTGTCTTGCCGGCGCCATTTGGACCAATAATGCAGCGAAGTTCGTCGCCTTCCACCGAGAGGGTTAAATTGTTCAAGGCGCGGAAACCATCGAAGCTGACGCTGACGTCTTCCAGGTAGAGAATTATTCCGTGCGAAAGGTCAACTTCGCCCGGAATGTTCACGTGCCCCAGACCGGTCGCATCGCCGGTATCGAGGTTTGTACCTTTTGGTTGCGCGTCGCTCATGGTCCGGTCGCTCATTGCCTATTGCGGAGCCGCTGGAATAATCCCACCACACCCTTCGGTAGCCAAAGCGGCACGATCACGAACATTGCACCGAGAAAAAAGAGCCAGTAGTCCGACAACGAGGCGGTGAGGAAGCTTTTCGCTTCGTTGACGATAAATGCACCGAGAATCGGCCCGATCAGTGTGCCGCGTCCTCCCACGGCGACCCAGATTGCCATCTCGATGGAGTTCCCCGGAGACATTTCGCTCGGATTAATGATTCCGACTTGTGGCACGTAGAGTGCGCCGGCGATCCCGCATAGGACTGCTGAGAAGGTCCAGACAAACAGCTTGTAACCAAGCGGGCTGTAACCGAGGAACATCAAACGAGACTCAGTGTCGCGCACAGCCATAACGACGCGGCCGAGTTTCGATGTTACGATATATCTGCAGGCCAGGAATCCGGCCACCAGCGTCGCAAAGGTTATCATAAAGAGCCCGGCTCGCGTGCCGGTCGCAGCGATCGGAAAGCCGAGGATCCGTTTGAAATCTGTGAATCCATTGTTTCCGCCAAACCCTGTCTCGTTCCTGTAGAACAAGAGCATGGCAGCAAACGTTAAGGCTTGCGTAATAATTGACAGGTAAACACCTTTGACTCGGGAGCGGAAAGCAAAGAATCCGAATATCCAGGCGAGCAAACCCGGAACTAGTATCACCAGCAGCGCGGCATAAAGGAAGTGGTCGGTTCCGTGCCAGTACCAGGGCAGGGCTTTCCAGTCCAGGAACACCATGAAGTCGGGAAGATGGCTATGGTAGACCCCCTCGAGTCCGATCGAGCGCATCAGGTACATGCCCATCATATAACCGCCAAGCGCGAAGAACAGGCTGTGGCCCAAACTGAGGATTCCGCAGTAACCCCAGACTAGGTCCAGAGCCAACGCGCCGATCGCGTAACACATGATCTTGCCGATGAGCGTCAATGCATAGGCCGAAAGGTGGAACGGGCTGCCCGCAGGCACGAGCATCGAACAGATCGGCACGAGGGCGAGAACCAAAATGACAAAGGTGATCAGGATGCGCCAGGAAACCGGACTCAACATCGGCTGCCGGGCCGGGAGTATCAGCGCTGGCGAAGCTTCGACTGTAGCTGTAGCTGAACCCATTTTAAACCTCCACGCTGCGGCCCTTGAGGGCGAACAAACCTCTCGGACGTTTTTGGATGAACAACACAATCAGTACAAGCACCGCAATCTTTGCCAAGACCGCGCCCCAAAATGGCTCAATCACCTTGCTGATGATTCCGAGTCCCATGGCCCCGATGATGGTGCCTGCAAGCTGGCCAACACCTCCCAGAACAACCACCATGAACGAGTCGATGATGTAGTTCTGGCCCAAATCTGGCCCGACATTTCCGATCTGGGAGAGCGCGCATCCGCCAAGACCCGCGATCCCTGCCCCGAAGGCGAAAGCATAGCTATCGACCTGCCAGGTGCGAATCCCGGAGCAAGCTGCCATCCTGCGATTCTGTGTTGTCGCACGTATATAAAGTCCTAGTCGAGTCCTGTTCAGTACCAGAGATGCGATTCCGACAACCGTCAGCGCGAAGACCATGATGCTGATGCGGTTAAAGGGCAGAATCAGATTCGGCATAACAGCGATCCCCCCACTCATCCAGGAGGGATTAGAGACCTCAACATTCTGTGCGCCAAATAGCATTCGCACGGTCTGAATCAGCACCAGACTGATCCCAAAAGTAGAGAGCAGAGTCTCCAGCGGTCGGCCGTACAAGAACCGGAGGACACCCCGTTCCAGGATAAACCCGGCGAGCGCCGCGGCCAGAAAAGACGCCGGGACCGCCGCCAACGGATACCAGTCGAATGCTCCAACCCAATGACTTCGGAAAAACTCCTGAACGACATAAGTGGCGTAGGCGCCGATCATCAAGAACTCCCCATGCGCCATGTTGATCACACCGATCAACCCGTAGGTAATCGCCAACCCGAGCGCAGCCAGCAGCAAAATGCTTCCGAGACTGAGACCTGCAAACAGCGTCCCTATCATCTCGATCTTCCATTGCTCGAAGGCCATAACCTTCAGAGCCCCGGCGGCGGCTGCCCGGACCTTTTCGTCGGTTTCGGTGTAGGTTCCGTCTTGCTGCTTTCCGATAAGCGGGAGCAACAAACTCCGCATTTGCGGATCCTTCCGTTCACCGATTAACTGGACAGCTTGGAGCCTTTTCGAAGCGTCAGGATCTTGAAGCGCTGTGAGAGCCCAGAGTTGATCAAGTCGCGCTTTTAACACCGGATCGGTCTCCTTGCTGCGGGCCGCCTCGATTAGTGGCTTGGCGGCAGGATCCGGTGCCTGAAACAAAGCGTTGATTGCTTTTTCACGGACAGAGTGATCCGGCGCTTGCAATCTGAGCCCGCTCAAACCGCTCTCGACGCGGGCTCGTAACAAATTGTTCAACGTGATCGGTTGCACATCGCTCGCCTTGATCGGTTCCGGCGCATCGGTGATTGGGTCCTTCAGTACGTCTCCTTCTTGAATCAAGATGCGGTTATCGGACGTGGCGACGACGTTTTCCTGTCCCATGGCTTCCAACACACGAAGCGCAGTCGCGTCTCCGGCGGCGATGATGCGATTAAGCGCCTGGGACTTCGCGTCGAAATCATCTTCGGCCAGCGGCTTAAGGTCGTCACCGGTGAGCGCGAAGACACGATGGCTCCCACCGATCAGGACGGTGAGAGCCAGGAGAATCGAGCAGAAAGAGCGTGGCATTTTCCGCCGGCAACAGGCGAGAGTTGCCTATTATCGATTTGAGGCGGTTTGCTCGGTTCCGAAGTCGAGCGGCAACACGCTGGAAAGGTGGTCAGGTTTGCTTTCGTTGCCGGGTATGAACGGGCTCCAGGGCTGTGCACGGACGGTCCCCTTTGTCTTCCAGACAACGTTGAATTGGCCGTCGGCGCGGATTTCACCGATCATAACCGGTTTATGCAGGTGATGATTCGCATCTAACTCTTCTTCGAACCCGCATGGGGCACTAAATTTTTGACCGTAGGCCGCCGCGATCACCTTGTCGACGTCGGTGGTGCCCGCTTTTTCCACTGCCTGTTTCCAGATATGCATCCCGACGTAGGTGGCTTCCATCGGGTCGTTTGTCACGCGCTTGTCGCCCCCGGGCAGGTTGTGTTCCTGTACGTAAGCAAACCATTCCTTCTTGAACGCGTCGTTCGCCGGATTCTTTATTGACATGAAATAATTCCACGCGGCGAGGTTGCCGACCAGCGGCTTAGTATCGATTCCGCGAAGTTCCTCTTCCCCTACGGAGAACGCGACTACAGGAACGTCAGTCGCCTTTAACCCCTGATTTCCCAGTTCCTTGTAGAAGGGAACGTTCGAATCGCCATTGATCGTCGAAACTACCGCTGTCTTTCCTCCCTGCGAGAATTTCTTGATATCGGCTACGATCGTCTGGTAATCGGCGTGTCCGAACGGTGTATAAATTTCGTTGATATCGGCGTCCTGAACCCCTTTCGAATGAAGGAAAGCACGTAAAATCTTGTTGGTCGTCCGTGGATAGACGTAATCCGTTCCCAGCAGAAAGAAACGCTTCGCGCCACCTCCTTCTTTGCTCATGAGATACTCGACAGCCGGGATTGCCTGCTGATTCGGTGCAGCGCCGGTGTAAAAAACATTCTTCTGCATCTCTTCACCCTCGTACTGCACTGGGTAGAACAGAAGACCATTGAGTTCTTCAAATACGGGCAGCACCGACTTTCGTGAAACGGATGTCCAGCAGCCGAAGACGACGGCCACCTTGTCCTGACTTAAAAGCTGACGCGCCTTTTCCGCGAATAGCGGCCAATTCGATGCCGGGTCAACGACGACGGGTTCGATCTGGCGTCCCATCACTCCGCCGCTCTTGTTGATTTCTTCGATGGTCATCAGCGCCACATCTTTGAGTGATGTCTCCGATATGGCCATGGTGCCCGATAAGGAATGGAGAATTCCGACCTTGATCGGTTCAGTCGATTCTGCGCCCACCAGCGGGGGGATACAGGCCACCATTAGACAGGTTGTCAGGGTAAGGAGTTTCAACAATTTGCTTCTCTTCATGGGAATATTTCTGGATGCGGGATTGGCGAGGAATAGTTCGCCACCTGGACCTCAGCAAACGCCGTGCCACTCGGAATTTACGCAAGGGTGTTTTGGCTCTGCCGGATTCAACAGTGTTGCACTTAGAGAACTTGGGAATTGGATTTCGGAAAAGACTGTTCGTTAAAGCCGAATGGCGAAGATAAGGGCGACCCGGGATGGATTCCTGCCACGAAGTGGCACTAGCCCTCAGAGTTTCAACCCCGGGAAATAATGTTATTGGAATTAAGCCCTCAAAG
>CAVTQD010000050.1:0-107589 GCA_963736745.1 uncultured Verrucomicrobiae bacterium
CGCCTATGATTTTTATGCCCGAGCTGTCTCGATGATTTACAACGTCCAGGTACCCTCCGAAAGCACCGCCGATACGCCTTTAAATGCAGACAAGACTCTTTCCGAGGCTGTGGACCTGCTTAATAAGGCAGTTACTGTGTACTGTACTTTTCTCTTGCCGATCGCCAGCTAGCCTTAGTGCACGATTTGGTTTACGAGTATGGGGATCGACCACACGCCCACTCGTTTGGCCCTTGCACAGTCGGCCATAGATTCTGCATTTCGGCTGCGGCCCGATTCGGGAGAAGCGCACCTGGCGCTGGGCTGGCATCTCTACTGGGGTTATCTCGATTACGATCGCGCCCGCGCCGAACTTGCTCTTGCTCAGCAGAAGTTACCCAACAACCCGGTGGTTTATGAGTTAGCTGGATCGATGGACCGCAGTCAGCGTCGCTGGGCTGACGCCACGCAGAATCTCGAGCGCGCATGTGAACTCGATCCTCGAAATCTCCCTTACCTGATAAACCTCGGATCTACCTACTTGACGTTGCACGACTATGACCAACACATCAGAAAAATGGATCTCATCGTTGCCCTTCATCCAGAGCAAAGAGTGGGGCGGATTTTTCGCGCTTCCGTCGAAGTATACCGGCGAGCGGACACAGGGCCTTGGCGTGCCTGCAATTGAAAAACATGCTCACCAATGAACCTGGGTCAGAGAAAGATCCATTCGTGGCGAGCCAGCGCTACACTCTTGCTTTGTACGATCGCGCGTTTCCTGGGAACAGTGTTATCTGACCGAGTCAGCGACGGCATCGTCACCGGCTCAGTTGCTAGTCCGGGAAGCACGGCTTCAACACTCGGGCGCCACATCGCGATTCTAATCGGCATCGATGAATACACGAGCTATGCACGCTTGAACGGCTGCGCGCTGGAGGTGCGCGAACTAGAGAAAGCGCTCAGGGAGCGCGTATTCCAGACGCGTCCCCTGCTGAATAGCGCTGCTACTCGGCAAGCAATCCTCTCCACGCTACATGAAATTCGTGCGGGGAGGGGAAAAAACGACCTGGTCTGGTTTCACTTCGCCGGGCATGTAAACCGTGAACATGGACGCTCGGCAATTGTGTGCTATGACACGGGTGACGATCCCGTCGAGTTGGAGGACATCATTTTTCCACAACGCGATGACATTAACCTTCTGCTTACTGGCGCGGCCGTGCCTATTAGTTATGATGACCCTCCCACCGGCGTTGCTGCTACATTGGTTATACACAGCATGAATCCTCACAAGATCCATCCCAGACGCAGGAAGAACCAGTCAGCTTCTTGGTGAGTGCGATGGTGGCTACGATCCGTAATTCAGACAAGACTTCTCCGATGTCCCTTCGTCAGTTTGCAGAGAATCTTAGGTCCGAGAGCAATAGCTTATCGTTTAGGGCCTGCCTACCAGGTCACGATCTCACTCGGTGGTTTGGATGAAGTACAACTTTTTTCGGCAGTTCCCACGACGACGGCTACCCCTCTTATTCTTTGGTCTCAGGACGTCGCAAAAAAAACATGCTTCGTCACAATGGGTTTCGGCAAGAAGACAGACTTTGAGACGGGCCGCACCCTCGACCTTGACAAGTCTTACCGAAACATAATAAAACCCGCCGCCGAGGCTGCCGGCCTCAAATGCGTTCGCGCTGACGAGATTGTCCATTCCGGCCCGATCGATGTACCAATGTACGAGCAATTGTTAAACGCTGACGTTGTTGTCGCTGATCTCTCGACCTCCAATAAGAACGCCTTTTACGAACTCGGCGTACGCCACGCTCTTCGCGCCTATACCACGGTTGTGATCGCGGAGGATGCAATCAAAACCTTTCCGTTTGACACTAATCAGGTAGCCGTTAGGCAATATCATCACCTTGGCGAAGACATCGGCTACGATGAATCAATGCGATTTCGCGATCTACTGACCAAAGCCATTCAGCTGGCGCTCGATAGTCCTAAAGTTGATAGTCCGGTTTACGGCCTACTGCCCGAAGTGGTTCCGCCGCAGACCGCGCTCGAGCGACTCCGCAAGCAGACGTCGCTGAACCCTTTTCGTCGCTCGATGAAGGGGGCAATTTGAGAAGAAAAACATGCTTTGTCACAATGGGTTTCGGCAAGAAGACAGACTTTGAGACGGGCCGCACCCTCGACCTTGACAAGTCTTACCGGAACATAATCAAACCCGCCCCCGCCCAGGCTGCCGGCCTCAAATGCGTTCGCGCTGACGAGATTGTCCATTCCGGCCTGATCGATATACCAATGTACGAGCAATTGTTAAACGCTGACGTTGTTGTCGCTGATCTCTCGACCTCCAATAAGAACGCCTTTTACGAACTCGGCGTACGTCACGCTCTTCGACCGTATGCCACGGTTGTGATCGCGGAGTCTGGACTCAAAACCTTTCCGTTTGACGTGAACCAGGTAGCCGTTAGTCAATATCATCACTTTGGTGAAGACATCGGCTACGAAGAAGCAATGCGATTTCGCTATTTATCCGCCAACCAAAACCCTTAAGGCGCTCGACAAATCTGAAATCGACAGCCCTGTGTACAAATTCCTGGCGGACTTACTTCCGCCACGTCTGAAGCAGTCAATGCCATAGCTCGCCGACCTAATAAAAGTGAAACTTCTGCCGGACATTAGCGATCTGGCTAGAAAACAGAAGCGCTTCGGTTTCCGCGATGGTGAGGCAGTTTTGGGGCCACTTTCGAGGAGTGCCTCTGGCAGGCGCATCTTGAGCACGAGCTGTCTTGACCTCTTGACCCTGCATTGCTTAAGCCTGTTCCCCCGGCCCTGCAATCGATCTGGCCGCTGTTGAAGGCCATTTACCGACACACCGCTCCAAAACAACCAAATAGGGCCGCTCCGGCCTCGGGAGCCAAAACCGCCCGGATCGCCGTTATCGGTCACAGAGGCCGCAACGATCATCGGCGTGACCGAAGACACCATCCGTAAATGGGCCAGAGCAGAGATCTTTTCCGCGATCATGATCGCGCAAGCTCCTAACCCATTCTCGGAGAGCCTTTACCTGCGTGGATGCTATCTCTTCGGGCGCGCCTTCGAGAATGCCTCGGCTTGCTTCAAAACATCTGAGAATGTAACGAATTCGGGGCGATGCCCTGACTGCAGCGACGACACGGCCACGATGCCAGCGAAGTCCTTCATAACCTGCGGAGGAATGTAAACCCGAACTGGAGTCGTCTTGCTCATCGATTGGCTGAGGATACTCCTTAAGTAAAACTTTTCAAGGTACGTAAAGATTCATCCTAGCTGTTGAGTGTGACTCGTCCTCATTCGCCTGACCGGAGGATCCGCAGAATTGAAGCCATGGAACACCAAGATCAAATGTGACGAACGATTCCCATTCCGATTTGTCGTCGCGGATCGCCGAATCAAGATGCGCGTTGGGGTCTGTATCTCCCTACGAGCTCAAAAACGAAACGTTCTATTCATTTATTCATTTAGGGCTCGTTAAAACGATGAACCTTTTGGCCGATTTCTGGCCGGTAGATCTCGTTTCTCCTATAGAACGCTACAGACTGTAAATCTGCTGGCTTATGCCTTCAGTGGTTCGAATCCACTCCTGCCCATGTTTGGCTCCAGTAAAGGATCTACGAGCGATTCACGATCTTATAAAATGGGCAATTTTCAGAGACATCTTTTGATTCATCCGCACTAAATCCGCAGAATTCTACGTGCATCACTGGCGTTACCGTGCTCCTGAACGATAACCTCGACATCGGGCGTCTTTGCGATCGACAATCCCGGCATGCCAGACGATCCCATGAACCTATTTCTCCAGTGCTATGGAGAATACATCGACGCCAAAGAGGGGAATCATCCGCTCATGGCTTGGTTGAAAGCGGTTCACTGTAGAACACAGCTTCAGAAAATCGGTGACGTCGGTGACAGCCCCAGCAACGAATTGCAAAATTTCCAAGATATATTCAGGGCATTCGTAACCGAAAAAAAGGCCAAGGAGATATATCTCGGCCTTACAAAAGAACGTACCCCCGGCCGTTCACCGCGATAGCAATATAAAGCGCGCTGAATGCGTCAATCCCGTTGGCAAGAGTCTGCATTAGTCGACGTAGGTTCCCTCACTGCCACGGACAGCTAGATTCTACCCTCTCATAAATTGCTGGCGCGTCCGGGTACTTGAGGTGGAATCGGACACCGGCAAAGAAGCCGCCAAACTGTTTATTGCACACATTGGGTGGTAGGAGCGGCAACGGAGCTTAAAGAACATTACCAATCCGAGCGTCTTGGAACATTGGCCTTGCCCGTTTCTCGTCTTTTCCGCGAAACCGGGGGACGATCGGTAAACCGAACCTTAGGTCTTTGTTTGTCGCCGGCCGCCCACGATGACAAATTATATTGAAATTATTGTAAACATTGTAATTATGAATCATTGCGGCTATAGTGATCGAGAGGCGAATCCGAAAGCTGGTAGCTGGAAATGCCCAAGTGACCGGGAAATTCTCAGTCGCAACTGAGGCGCGGGCGACACGGAGATACGAACCATTGCGCTTTCCGCGTCGAGCGAGGACGGCGGGTGCAAAATGAGTAAGCAATTTTTCTACGTCCATTTGAAGTTTGTGCCAAAAATCGTAATCCTTACAGAGCCGATTCTCCATCCGCGTGAGGTGGTTGTTGAAGTTTCGAAGCGTCTCGTTCAGATCAGGCGGGCAGAATTGGTGTTGGTAAATGAGAATTCGGAGGAGAAGGCAATCGCCCTCAATCTTGCCCGAAGGGCGGCTCTCGGCACATTCCCGACCGTTGCGGAACGGATTCTAGGATTGTACGATGAATGTGCGCCGACATGGTATGAGGACCGGCCTCAAATCGTGATTGAGCCTCCTTGCGATCACGAAGAATTTGGGATTAGAGCGTGGAAGATCATGTAGGTGCAGCCGTTTCGCCACTTTCGGCACAACGACCGTCCTATCCGGCAACAAGACGACAAAGAACAGTTGTCGCAGCGATCCTTTGATCGTGTCGGAAAAACAAACAGAATGGAACCGGCTGTGTCCGGAATTCTTGCGTTTCGAGTGCGCCGACCTGTACCTGATAAAAGGTCGTCATAAAGTCTGCGGCCATCTCAGCTGCTTTCTCTTTGGTTACGGCGTTTGGAGAATGCTGTTCGCCAGCCTCAAAAACGTATTGAATCGTCCCGTCACCCTTGCCGGCACCTCGGTACGGAAATAACTCAATTAACATGGCTGGAACCGCTCCAGCAGAAGCGTGATAGTCGTCGCGAAGTAGAGAATGGCAGGTGGATGAGCGCTGCTTTTCTTCTCAACGCTTGCATCAATGGCGAGCCTCGGCGGTATAACCGACTTTCTTCCTTACCCCTTTGTTCGAGTTTGAAAACAACGTACTGCCGCGAGATTTTTCATGCCGCAAACTTTGATGCCAAAGCGCGATCAACCGCGTCTTCACATCGACGTGTCGGGGGTGCGCGGATGACCGAAGTCTTGCATTGGGAATCCTTGTATGGGCCGCGTGTGCAGAATTTGGCCGCTGTGACGAAGACCATGAAGTTGCGTTCGCTTGCACGTCGGGATGATTTATTTTGGGAGTTAATCCGCTGTCAATGCTCGGCGTCGCCTCAGCTATTTCGCCGGTACGCTTTTCGTTCGCACCCATGACGCTGGAGAGCGGAGAGGTATCGAGTTTGGGACTTATTCTTCCTGCCTCATCGTCTTCCTTGGTCCAAATAACGAGAATCTTCCCGTCGTCGGTCAAAGAGGCGTAGTAGGTCTCCTCGCCATCTATTGTGCCATTTAACCGATATGAGTTATCAGCCTCATTCCTGGAGGCATCGGCCCAGATCGCATCAGGTGCGTTAGCGCCTAGAAGTGCCCTCGCCTTTGCCCAGTTAAACAAAACCGAACCACTGCGGCAGATGTACATAATGCGCGAGACTCGCTTGTTAAGAAAGAAAGCAGCAATGACGTAATCTTCCGCCGTAAATACGTATCCTATCCGACCCGCAATCTGTTCCTGATTCAAAACGGGTTTGCCATACTGCTGCTTAAATTGCGCGAGTGTCCAGCCAAGACCGGCATGGGAATGACTCGCGGTTAAAATCAGGCTGAGGGTGGACATTAACAACGGAACGGCTTTTCGGATCAACAGCCTCAGGTTTTCTTCGGCGCTAGCAACCAACCCGGCGAACGTCTGATTGGGGTATTCCCTTCCGAAATTGATAAATGCGATTCCGAGTGGGTTGATCGGGACAGCGAAGACTAAGCCACGCGGCACGACGGCTCTGCCTACGTACTGAGAGCCATCCGAATCATTGATCACTGGCAGGTCGTCCGCACGTGTTGCAATCATGGAGAGCAGCAGACTGGAAAATGCTGAATATAAACTCGAATTCTGATGCGCTTGCAGTAGACAAGAGAAGATTTTGTCCGATCACTTAGATCAACTGTATTTTCCAGCGTTCTCATGATTGGCGATAAATTTGTTTTTTCTAAAAAGATTTTCGCTGCTGCCTCTGCTTTTTTCGGTCTGATAAAAGCATTACGTGAAGGCTCACGGATTGAGTGTGATAAGACGGACTTCAGTGGGGACGGAGTGATCAGTTGGATTCAGACGATCGCAATCAATTGCCTTGATTTTTCCTTACAAATTTTTAGAAAAGCTCGTAAGTTACGATAATTCGCCAGACCTCCAGATCTTATGGCCAGACCGGAATTAATGCCAACGCTTCAGCCTTTAGGCGCACTTCAAAAGGAGGGGACAAAGCTGTATGCCAAGGACTTGCCGAATGCGACGATCCAGCCATTTAGAACGTGGCATCCACCTCGAATGAAAACTGGATTAAGGAATCAGCCTATAGGCAGAAAGATCTCGATAATAAAATTTTTGGGCAGATCGAGCCAGAATTCTTCTTCGACCGTCCGTCTCAATATCCAAAAGTGATTGATCATGCCGTCAGAGACGGCGCGCCGACTATGTTTATTGTCATCTTCTCTAGTTCACAAATTTGGCAATGACGGATGATGACATCACCAGTCAAAGCTCGGGGCTAGTGCCCGAAGGGCAGGTCGATTCCACAGTCTCAATAGCTTTCCGTCAGACCGCGTATGCCAGCATTCTTCACAGCAGGGTAGCAGGAACTCCCATCTCAGCCCGATCGCTCAATGGTTTTGGCGAGGTAAGGTGCTTTAGTTCTTCCTTTCCACGCAAGGGACTCCATAGCCTCCCCGAACGTGTTGTATGTTCCGATCAGAAATCCATCTTTTGAAGCGATGAAGGATGCTCCGTGGCGGACTACCTCCCCAAGCGGACCTAGATACGCATAGTGGCTCATAGTTTTTTCCCTTTCTGATAAGCAGAGACCAGCGTGGGAAGTGCCTGACTTTGACGCGCTAGCCCAAACGCAACCCAATTCATCTTCAATTCGCGCAACCGTGACGATGCGGATGTGCTCCAAAAATTGTCCGCATTCGTGTCGAAGATCTTCTTTTGCGCTCCGTGCCCCGGAACAAAAAACGCGGCTTTGGCGTGAATAGGTGCCATCGATACGCTTTGCTGCGCCTCTCAGTAAATCTCGACCGTCATTCCCACGGTAACCTGATTAACTACTCGAGCCGCGTCCCAGTTTGCCAGGCGGATGCACCCGTGGCTGGCCGAACGACCGATTGTATCCGGGCTGTCGGTACCATGAATGCCGATGCCTTTTTTGTTCACACCAATCCAGACGATCCCAACTGGATTACGTGGGCCTGGTGGGATAGTATAAAAGTCGCTGCTTCGCCGTCCATGCTTCAGCATTGCTTCGTCCCAGCGGAAAATAGGCATTGTCGTGACTTTCACAACTTTCCAAGTACCAATTGGCGCCGGCAGGCTTTTTGATCCAGGAGTTATCGGAAAAGAGGCGATGACTCGGTTTGCGTCCACCAGATCGAGCATGCGCCCTCTTGTATCAACTCTAATGATGCGTTGAGCGAACTCTGGTCTTGGCGGCAGATCCGGCACAGGCTGAATAGTTTCGATCTGGAACGGTTGCACATTGGGTACTTGTACCGTGCTGCCCTTTTTCAAATCGTTCAGATTCCGACCTGAATTCAGTTTCCGGATAAAGGCCGGATCAGCATGAAAACGCTCGGCGACATAATCCAAGGCGGAGCGATACAAGATTCTCTTCAGGTGCGCCATTCCAGCCGGGTTGGAAGGAACCTTCCCGACCCAGTGCAGATCACCGTCGGTTAACGTGTAAGTCGTGTAGACCGGCGAAATCTTTTGTAATTCCTGCTGCAAAGCCGAATCGATCTCGCCGGACGGTTGTTGGCCATGGGCAGCTTGGAAACGTTGCAACGCCTTTCCGAGAAACTCGCCCCAACATCCATCGATCTTTCCTGGCCCAAATGAATGCTCATCCAAGAAGATCTGCAACCGACTCACGGTGTCTTGATCCGGCACAGGCTGCGCCCCCGGACCGCCGTCACGCTGGGGTCGCGCTGCCGTGGCCGGTACTTGAGCGTATCCAGAGATGGCAATCGCTAAGGCTGGAAGGGCAAGGAAAAGGGTTCGGATAGGCATAGTAAAAAGGCAGTTTAGCAGAAGTCTCCACCCACCACACGAAACATGGAGAGGGGGAGATTATCGGGGGCCAGGTGCGATGCAGTGCCTGTGTCTAGGGTAAACTGCTCGCAGTCTGAACCTTCCATATCGTCCCTCGCGATCTATCAACTTCGCGTAGTGTTCTGCCGGAGTGAATCCGCTAGGCCGAGACGTCGGCGATCGTGTATACCGTCCGAATGCCCTTTAAATAGCCGATCCGCCGCAATTCGGACCCCAAAAGTGTCTAACAAGCGTGCTTACCATTCGCCCGCGATCTCCTATCAGACCAGTCTTGCGCCGCAGGTCGAAGTTCATCTGCCTTTTGCCCTCCGGCTTGGCGGATATCCTCTGCCTTTGCGGCTGCAGCTTCTTTCAGATTGCCGCCTATTAATTGTCTTTAGTGCTTTCCGCTGCTTCCGCCGAGGTTCTGATGCTCATCCATAATATTGCCTTATGCCAGATCACGCTTCCCATAGCTCATTCTTCGTGCTCAATATTCGCCGGAGCAATGTTAGTTGGATGTGCCAAATAAAACTCGGAAGATCGGCACGCAGGAACATCCAGCGGATTGTCTGCGACCAAAGTTAAAGCAGCCAAGCCGGCTCGCGCAATGAATCCAAACGAATGCAAGTTCTTTGTCGCTGACGCCAATAGCCCCATGCGAGAACGGGACCGGTCTCGCTTTGAAGAGTACACGCCCATTGTCCCGCTTCAGAACCAGGTTGTCGATTGCATTCAGATATTGGCGCTCGCGGCGACTGTTAAAATCAATAATAGGCGACCGCTGGCCTTGATGAGCTGATCAAGGTCCTGAAGCGATACCTGAAAGAATGGAACGAGAGCGTAATTGGCGTAGCCGCCCGAATCGGCGTGAGTCGTCACACCCTTCATCAAGGGCTCACATCCAGTCAACGTCCGGTAAGCGGAAGATTGACGTTAGCAGCATGCTTCCTCAGGCGCGTCGGCTACCTGTAGGCTTTGGCTTAAGCCGGTAGGTTTCGGTCTCTGCATCAAATGTCACCAGTCCCCGTTTCACTAGTGAATTCAGGCAACGGATCGCCTGTTTATCGATCGGGCGCTTCACCGTGTACTGGCCGTACTTTTTCAGCACGCCATCGATCATGTTTTTCTGATATTCTCCAAGTGGTCTATTCATATGTGCTCGATTGAAAATGGGTTGCGCTTGGTAAATAATGCCCAGTTTGCCTCGTTCGGATTCTTCACGTTCGTTGTAGCGCCGTAGGTGTGAATTTCCGACGTTGGTGGTTTTGCAGACGACAGATCAGCGGGCATTTTGTCCAACAGACGAACCACTAAAAGCCCAAGTAGTGGTGGTTTGTCCGAGGGTCAATATACGCCTCGCCTTAAAGTTCTTTTATGCCGAACGAGGAAGAGAAAACGTCTTTCGAAATATAATGCGATCTTTTGGAAAGGGAATTGAAAATACCTCTTGAAGACCTTGAGAAGATTCGAAAGGCGGATCTGGCGAAAGTGAAAGGTCTTTGCTATAGGCTGAAAGCCGCATTGGGCAATGCTCGCCACCACTGGCGAGAAATTCATGACAGCCACAAAGAATAATTCCACGAGCAATCCTGATGTGGCTAGCCGCAGAAAATCATCCGGCGATCTAAAGCGGATTGAACCCGCGCCAGGCCTTCGAGGGGCTACACGAGGGAAGACCTCACGAACGCTCGTCAGAGCCCAATTTGGCCCATCAGTCCGGAAATCGACGCTCTAAAATTCGATGCTCTTTTTCTGTTACCCCGGGCTACTCACGTTACAGGATTTGTTTAGGCCCCATGATGTTGTAATCCTTATTGAGCTTTTTAGGATCGCCAGTGAACTGATGCGCGGCCCCCCGTTTTTCAATCCAATAATAGCCCTTTTCGTCCATACCCACGGCATTACGGAATTCCGGCCACCTTTTCATGGTGGAATCTACATGGAGTTCAAGCCAGACCTGGACCCATTGATCTGGGTGCAAGCCGGCAGCTATTTTTTGGCCCATTAATGCCGCGATCTGTTTACCTTCGATCCTGTCAAAAGGAGCTTTATCCCTGTACCCCAGGATTGCGGTGAGCGAGCCGCCCCAGCGCTTAAGGAGCGCCGCCCACGCCGTCCCCGGACCATTTGCGATGCCGTAAGGAAACGTGATGTTCAAGGCCGAACATCCGGCGAGAATCAGCACCTCCAGGTCGAATGGCCACTGCCAATAACCTTTCAGATCCTTTGGCGCGGCCCAGCAATCCTTGCCGATCGCCAGACAACCGTCATCGTTGGCGTCTCCTGAATAATAGAAGACATCTGCCGGGCTGCGGATGAGTCGTTTGGCAACTCCCTTCTTGGGATCTTTTTTTACTTTCACCATGGCTTCGACCTCGAGAACCTCCACTCCGCCGGCTTGGAGAAGTCTTAAGGCGGCGATGCTTTCAAGGCGTTCATCACCTGAGTCGTTGACGGCATTACCAGGCTGTTCGGCAATACCTCGAGAAGCCCAGCCGAGCGCCGACCGGAACGCGCGATCGCTCCAGTAGCCTGATTTCACCACGGTTGCCAGCTCTTGAGTTTCTCCTTCTACCACGGTCAGAAAGTCTCCTGCCTGGTCGATGGGGATGGACTGGCGGTACTTGGTTCGCGCCTCCATCCGCGGATCGTAAGGGGCTGAGGCATCCTTCATCGGGATACGAACCCATTTTGGCTTGAGGATCGTGGAGTAGCCCCACGCTCGGACTGGCGACCGGCTTCGCAACCTCACCGGAATCTCAGCCGGCATCACCGGAACTCGCTTACCCCCGCCGAGAATCCAATACCTGGGAGCGCCCCACGCCGTCATCTCGATGTTAATCTTGTCGATACTCTTGCCATGATCCGCCGTGTCCACGCCGATGATGTCGTCCCAGTCCAATCGGTGTGTCCAGTCGTCGGAAAACAGGTAAAGATCCTCGATCGTTACGGAGAATTTCAGGTTAAGCGTTACTGATCGATCCCGGTTGTCTTCCTTTACCGGACCTGAGGGAGCGTCGCCCAGCGCGATCGGCTCATTCGGCTGAAATTTTGAAGCGGCAATCTTTTTGGTTGTGAGGTAATTCATCACCGCCTTCGCCCGTTTCGCTGAAAGTTCATCGTTATGGCCGCTTTCGCCGGTCAAACTGGCTTGACCGACTACTCCGACACGCGCGTCCGGGCCGTCATCCAAGAAAAAGAGGACCTGGTCATGAAGAAAATCCAGGTGCTCCTTCTTCAAGTCCGAACCGTCCACGTCAAAGTTATAAAGGAGCACCGTGGCCTCAGCCCAGAGCGTATCTTTTTCCCAACGCCAGTTCGTGGGATAGGCATCGATCTCTCCTTTCCCGGTGCGTGTCATGGCCACCTCCGTTGGAAAACATTGAATTCCCGGCTCATTGCGAACATCTCGTCATGAGAATCTGATTTTCCCATTGACGGAGACGTCGCAAGTGCTGTCGGCGACACTTTTGCTTTGGTCTTTGGTTTTTTTTATAGACTGCATAGAAGATTTTATTCCTTCCTGTACGTTCGGTAAGTGCCCTTCCGCCCCCGGAATCTTCGGGCCCGCGAGACCTGCCCGCTGTAATTTCTGGACCGGAAAAGCCAGGATTTATTCCCGCGGAAACCACAAATCTTTTGTCCGCTGATATCAGTTTCGGAGTTATTCATGGCCGAGCGAAGCGGCCCCGCGCAGCCAGGCAAAGCGACGCAAAAACCAAAGGCAGCAAAAGCAAATCATGCAAAATTCCGAGCAGCGGAAACAAACACCGGGCATTGGCCGTGGATTGCGCCACGGAGGGCAGTTAAAACAACAAGCTGCTTAACTATTATTAGCCAAGGGTGCGCCTGCTTCCCGTGCACAAGTTTTGACAATATCTCATGATCGGTTATTCAAACTTGGCCAAAGTCCAAAAAGGTCAGCTCCTTTTTGATAAATAGCTTTTTCCGCCCCAGAAAAAAGCTAAAGATTCTCCAAGTTTTCCTTTTTTGGCGCTGTACTACCGTCGGGCCAACAACAGACCAGCGGGAAGAAACTCCGATGAGTTCTGCCAATCGGTAACCGCTCCAAACCCGGGATTTTGTTCGTGTTAGCCGGTCTCCGGCAGATCGGCTTCTGGAGATGCAATCGCGCGATTTCTTAACCAACGAGTCGAGCGCACCCCTTTCTTTGACGTAAACGCCCAACCCTCTATTTTCGTTCTTCAAACGAATTGAAGTCAGCGGGCGCGCGAATGGTAATAGGTCTCAGCGGCGATGAAAAAAGCAACGAACCCCCTCGATCTTCGTGCCGGCGAGCTTCGAGGTTTTTCCTATCGCCAAGCTTTTATATTGTAGCCCCATTCTGTTCTGATGTTTTGCAACACACGGAAGGCATTAGACAACATATGTCCAGAACTTCTAAGAACACAGCGTGTATTATAGACTATGAGCCCAGCATCTTTTCCATTGCTAGATGCTTTTACACAGCAATTGCGCGACTTCAATTACGACCCGGTGACAACTTGGTCGCGCCTATTCAACATTGCTCCGGCCATGAGTCTTTTTACCTACAATGCCGGGGACCAGGCGGTGGAGCAGCACGTGATTGATCACGTGGGAAGCTATGGCAGTCAGCTAAGCACGATTCTCAAAATGCTCGACCTGCTTAACCGGCACGTTGAGCTGAATGGTTTCGATAAGAGCGACCAGGACGTGCTGGATGACTTCAATGAGCTCTTCCGGAACTCACGGGCGGCAGTCGCCAAACACAAAGGCGAGCTGGGCGAA
This sequence comes from uncultured Verrucomicrobiae bacterium, assembly GCA_963736745.1. Classification (GTDB taxonomy): domain Bacteria; phylum Verrucomicrobiota; class Verrucomicrobiia; order Chthoniobacterales; family JAFAMB01; genus JAFAMB01. The sequence goes on from CAVTQD010000050.1 coordinate 13,366, forward strand.
GGAGATAAGACGCTGGTTGCGGATTACCTTAAGAAGGCAGCCAAAGGCCAGTTTGGTGACAACATTTTCAACGAGCTAAAGGAAACATTCACGAAGCTGAGCGAAACGAAGCAGATAACACCCGAGCCCGTCAGCTCGACCAGGTAAATCGCCAAAAACTCCGCTACTACCACCGCCTCGATGCAGCGAGGGGCGAGAGACGGACGAAAGCAGCCGCATCGTCATTCAAAGGACATTTACGCCGCCCCCGCCTGCAACAACAAACAACATGCGCCGGGACAACATCTTTGCATGAGTTGTGACGAATCCCTCGGTTTGTTCCGATCGAATAGGTAAAGAGAAAAAGTAAAGCGAGCCGCTTTACTTACTTCGGAGGTACGGCCCGAGCCTTCGGGTTATTACGTAAGTAAAGCGTCCCCGCTTTACCTCCTCGGTGAACAAAAAAAGAGTAAAGCGAGCCGCTTTACTTACTTCGGAGGTACGGCCTGAGCTTCAACTCGAGAGGGAGCCATAGTTTTTTACCTTACCATTAATCTGTCCCGTAGAATTCCACACACGTCGGGAATAGGCTTAAACAAAGAATTAGGTCCCTCGAGACCTCGAGAAGCTTGGACCTTGGCTAACTCCTCGACCGGCAAGACAGCCAAGGAAAAGAGCGAAAGGCGAAGCCGGAGGAGTTCTTTAAAAAGCCGCCGTGCGTAATCCGTTATTCGGTCTCAGGTAAACAATGTCAGCTTTCTGAATACTTCATCTCTGGTTCGTGGATCGAGAATTTGCTGCATTTCACTGGTGAACATTCGTCTTCCACGATCAATTTCAACCCGTGCCTCGGAGTTCTTCGCGGCGTTCACATCGTCGAGTGACGTGACAGCTCTGTACGCGAAGACAAGCCCGTTCAGTACTGCGGGGCGGTACCCGCGAAACAGTGCTTCTTTGTGTTGTCCGTGCTGGTCGACTGCAGGGTCCGGAAAGAACCATCGCCCCTTGTCGATCTGAGCCGAGAGCTTGATCCTTAAGTCATGGCGGCAGTCGAAGAACTTCCCCTTTTCACACTTCTGTGGATCAAGGTCGCATAGATGAAGAGCTTCAGACAGAAGAAGCATCGACTCATCTGCCCATTTCACGAGGTTTGAGAAATATTCCTTAGCCGCCAAGTGGAAGTGAATCTTCTGGCTGAGCTGCTCTCTGCTGTAGTTGCGAAACGCTATCGCGACCGACACCGCTGCAATTGCGACGGAAACAATCGAAACGCGTGGCTTTGGCACATCGGACTATTACGCCTTTTTCGCTATGGGTCTAGTGGCGCTCAATCAAGGCTGTGAATACTGGTCGCCCACACTCAGAGCGATACCGCCAATTTAGGGACAGACCCGAATGGCACTAAGATAAGGCCCATTTAGGATTGATTCTTCGGCCGGTTTCGGTGTGGTGCGGTGCACATTTCTTTACGAGGTTTGGTAAGTAGTTGATAGTTTTTTGGGCGACGTTTTCGAGCGCGAGGTTCGCAGCGTTCGGGGCGCAGCGGGACCAAATCGGAGGCGATCGTGCGAAGCAGAGCATCGAAGAGCTGGGCCTGTTTACGAGGCTTGCGGTGCGTGGCATAGATGGCATCTGCGTAATGATGGAGGCTGTCCAGAGAGCCTTTGAAGGAAATTCGCTCCAAGTCGACATCGTAGGTTATGGCGGCTCGCTGCATCAGGGCGCGAATGAGATTGTAAGCGATCCGATGCATCGCCAGTTCTTTGAGAACCATCTCGGGGGTGAGGCAGCGCAAGACATCCATGCCAAGCATGGTTTTGATCTGTCGGAAATGCAGTTCGACGTTCCAGCGCCGGAAATAGAGCTTTTCCAGTTCCTGGGCTGGATAAAGCTTCGGATCGAGCAACGTGGTGACGAGAATGACTTCTTTGGAGCGAAAACCCGGAACGGTAATCTCAAACCGTAAGATTCGCAGGGTGAGAGTTTTGGGCAGCTGATCATATTCTTCTTTGCTCCAGTGAGGCAGACGCTGGGGTGGTTTGTGCCAGACGACTATCCGATCATTCTGGCCGAGCTTGCGGCCGCGGCGAAAGTCCGGATTCCCACGGCCCTGATGCAGCCGCATGACGCAGTCGACGCCGCGGCCCAGCAGCTGGGCAATGTCCAGATAGGAACAAAATCCGCGATCGGTTAACAGAATCTCATTGGGTTGCAGCAAATGCCAAAGCCGACGAGCGAGCGTGAGATCGTGATGGTGCTTGTTGTCGTGGGCCACCTGCAGAAGCGCTCCGCTCTGCAGGCAGAAAAGGCCGACGACTTTGAGCTGGGGAAAACCACAGCCGGGCTTTTGGCCGCTATTTTGTGGCCACTGGAGCTGGTTGGCGGCCGTATCTGGCATCGACAGACCAGTGCCATCGACAATTTTGACCCGCCGGCCCAGCCAGAGCTGCTGGTTGGTGACCTGGCGTTCGAGATGCTCGGCCACTTGGGTGCCAATTTGTTGGAGCACTGTCTCATCGAGCCGCGCGCGAGCCTGACAGTAGCCACTGGTATCAGAGGAAGGCGAGCCTTGACCGGGAAAATGCACTTGCCACCAAGCGCTAACTCTTTGCAGAGCGTCACGACAGGAGGAGCCGCGTTCTAAGACTTGAGCCAGAAAGGCCCAGAAGGTAACTAAGGGACTAAAGATGCGCTGCCGGCTATTAACCTTCTCTTTGGAGCGACCGAGCAGAGTTTTGGGAATAAACTCAGCAAAAGCCTCCATGTACTGGTTGATGGAGGGCATCTGTGGCCATTGGTCGAGCAATTCTTGGAGCCGACAACGAGGAGCACGGCCAAAGAGCAGCGAACCAAAAGCGGCAAAGAACGGAGTCGAGTTGGGCATACCAATATAAGTATATATACTTATATACAGTCAAGTTTTCTCGATGAAAAACCACTTACTTTCTCCCACCCAAATTGCGGCTCTCAGAAAACGCTTCGAGCGCTGCAAAACTCAGATCTTAGCCCTCGATTGGGTGACTCAAGGCAGCCTGAGCGAAAGCCCACAGGGCAACTGGCGCTGGACCCGAAAAGTCAAAGCCAAGACCGTGACGGTCGCCCTTTCCGACCAGCAGGCCGAACTTTTTCGTCGTGCCATCGACGACCATCGAAAGCTTGAAAAACTCATCGACCAGATGCGAGCTATTAGCCAGCAGGTGCTCCTCAACTCCGTCGAAGGACCCGCACGTAGAAAAAGAAGAATATCTTCCTAAATGCGCCTTATCTTCGCGCCATTCGGGACAGACCAAATGGTGAAGCATCAACCCGCCTTTAAGGTGCGGGCGGTCGATACTACCGGCTGCGGCGACGTTTTCCATGGGGCCTATGCAGCCTCTAGCTCTGGGCGCAACGCTCAGCGAATGTGTTCGTCTGGCTACGGCGGCAGCAGCGCTCAAAGCAGCTCAGCCCGGCGGTCAACGCGGAATCCCAACGCGAAATCAGGTTGATGAATTTCTGCAGTCCGAGCCTGAAATCCTTTGATGAGTTGACGGCGCGGGCCCTTCGAATCATCCTGAAGTTGTTTCGAGAACTGGCTAGACGACCGTGTACCTCGGTAGGTTATTATAGCAACAGAAATGAAATGATTGTGAGTTTGACTGTTACCAGACGGCTTGCACACCCCCCGCTGAATTCGGCTTATGACTAAGGTTGTTTCCCTCGGAATCCATATCGTTGACGTCCATGGTCATCCGGTGAGCGAAGTTCCACCGGGGCAGGGACTCGCGCTCTTAAAACAGGTACGATTCACCGTAGCAGGAACCGCCGCGGGCACATCGATAGATATGGCAAAACTCGGTCTTGAGGTGTTTGCCATGGGGGCGATTGGTCAGGATGAGATTGGAGATTTCCTTGTCGCCACGATGCAAAAGTTCGGAGTCGACACTTCGAACCTGGTGCGTAAACAGAACGCTCAGACTTCCTGTAGCATGTTGCCTATCCGGCCCAATGGCGAGCGTCCGGCCCTCCATGTGATTGGAGCGAATGGGGAGCTGACGTTTGAAGACGTAAATCTGAATACGATCGCAAAATGCCAGTTTCTTCACGTCGGCGGCACTCCGCTGATGGCGAAGTTTGACGGGGAACCCGCCAGCCGAGTGTTAAAGTTCGCGAAAGAGCGAGGCATTGTGACGACGTTTGATTTGCTCGGAATCCCGAAACCAAATTTAAAGCAACTCGTCGAAGTCTGCCTGCCTTACATCGATTTCTTCATGCCGAACTACGAAGAGTCGGTGATGATTTGCGGTTTGACTGATCGCCGAGAAATTCTCCGTTACTTTCTGGATCGGGGGGCCGCCCACGTTGTCCTTCGGTTGGGCGAGAATGGGAGCACTATCGGGATGCAGGAAAATGGTGAGTTAAAAGAGTGGCGGACGCCTGCGTTCCAGGTATCGGTGGTGGACTCAACCGGTTGCGGTGACGGATACAATGCCGGATTTATCAAAGGCCTCTCACTGGGCTGGGAGATCGACAGGTGCGCCTGGCTCGGCTGTGCTTGCGGAAGCTTGATAATTCAAGGGTTAGGATCAGATGCAGGCATCCAGAATTTCGAACAGGTGCTGATCTTTGCTGAGACCGCTAAAGTTCGCCCATTTTCGTGACCTGGGCTCCTCCAGCTGTTACCGAATCCGGTCCACGAAGGATCGAGCTTAAATCGCGGACACTTGGTCCTGGCAGGGTGAGAAATGTTTCTCCAGGCCGGCAGTTCTCGGTTAGCGGTCACGACCATAACGGGCATTTGCGTAGCCTGGAAGTGTGCCGCCTCGTCGCACAGCGCTGACTTCTGGCAATTTCGCCGCGCAACTCTTGGATCTTTCGTTCCATTTACGAGGATCAGCAGAAGCTTTACAGGTAAAGCCCTTCAATCAAATGGTCCAAACGGCGCACTTTCAACCGGCATTCAAAAAATGGAAATACTCGTATTCGCGGTCGTCGCTGCAAGGAAAGGATACACTCAGCAGGTGACACTTGTTCGCGAGTCGGCGAAGTTTCAACCGTTTGATTTGCGACCGCTAAGAAATTCCTACGGCACCGAGGAGGACTCAGCTAGCCAAACGCCTGTGTCCAAGAAGTGGATTATGGCCTAGTGCACCTTCTCTTAGACCCTACCTTTTGCACTGTCCTGAGTTCCAATGTTCCACCGACTTGGCAAAGAGTGGGTAAGGAACCCCGTGCCATCGTCGCCGGCCAGACAGTTGGTCTTTGGATGAACAGACACAGTAAATCTTGGACTACGACCTCGATTGAGTGCCAGACCGCTCGCAATGATCGTCATCCGTTCGGGTAATTGTGAGGTAAAGCACAGGGGGATACATAGCGCCTGTTACCCGATATCCTTCTGCCGAATACCGTTCCTTTCGGTGCAATCGGTCCAAGGATTCGAGCAATGCTAGTAGCCAGTCGATGGCGGCGTACGCGACAGAACATAGATTGCTAGTTTCTCCTCGCTCGCCGCGTCTCTGGACAAGCAGAAATTTAAAGAATTCGAAAGTGACTGATATGCCAACCATTCCGAAGAACTACCGCCGGCTCGAGGGTAGCGAACGCAGGCCTGAACTTGATGCCAAGGTCCTGGGACCAGCAGACGAAACCGAGAACCTCAGAGTCACGATCGTCCTGCGGCGTCGTCCGGATGGACCCCCGATTCCGGACTCCTCCTACTATTTGTCGACACCACCCTCACAGCGCCGACGTCTGCCGAGCGCCGACTTTGCAAAGAAATATGGCGCTGATGGAGTCGACATCGATAAGGTCACTGACTTCGTCAATAGACACGGTTTGACGATTGAGGAAGTCCACGCTGCGCGGCGCACGATTGTTGTCTCTGGAACGGTCGCCCAATTCAACAAGGCTTTCGCCATCGCATTGCATTACTACGAACACAAGGTCACGCGCGGCAGGGGAGAAAGACCCCGTACCGAGTCTTATCGCGATCACGAAGGTTTTATCCACCTCCCAAATGATTTGGCCGAAATCATCGTAGGGATCTTCGGTCTGGACAACCGACGCATTACCAAGCGCAATGCAGGCGACCCTCCCGGAACAACCACAATTTCGGTCCAACAGGTCACGCAACTGTATCAATTTCCGGGCAATTTGGCGGCCGGACAGACCATTGCCATATTTTCTGAAGGCGGTTACTTACCTGCCGACATCAACAGCAACTTCGCCGGAAGTCCCCCGGTCGTCATTGATGTATCGGTCGATGCCAGCAACGGGGGCTTCGCCGATCCTGAGACAACCCAGGACATCTTCATTGCCGGTTCTGCCGCCCCCGGTGCGGAAATCGCCGTGTATTTTACAACCTACTCTCAGAAGGGTTGGGTTGATCTCGTTGCTCGCGTAATTCATCCCGCTGCTGGTGATCCGGTTTGTTCGGTCCTATCCTCCAGCTTTTATGTCGCCAACGGCGATGATGCGGCAACTCTCTTAGCGGAAGGAGTCAGTAATTCCTGGCTTACCGCCGTGACGCAGGCGTTCGAGGATGCAGCCATCCAAGGTGTAACGATCTGTATCGCTTCTGGTGATACGGGAACGGACTCCAAGGTCGGAGATGGTCTGGCTCATGTCCAATACCCGGCGAGTGATCCATGGGTTCTGTCTGTCGGAGGAACAACGGTCGGCAACATCAGTGGATCCTCTTTTGATGAATACTCCTGGATAGACAATTTTTCGTTTGGTGGCTTCTCAGGGAGCGGTGCGACCGGCGGCGGCATCAGTGATTTCTTTCCACAACCAGGATACCAGGTTGATGCGGGAGTTCCGCTATCGCTGAATGACGGTCACAGGGGACGCGGGGTGCCGGACGTTTCGGCGAACGCCAGCCCGAACAGCGGCTATCCAATCATCGTCGGCGGCGCTCTTTCCATCTTTCCAGCCAACGGCACGAGCGCCTCGGCGCCTCTGTGGGCCGGATTGATCGCCGTAATCAATGCTGCGCTGGGCGAGAACGTCGGATTCGTCAACCCCGTCCTGTATGCCTTGGGTTCAAGCGTGTTCAGGGACATCCTCGCGGAACCCGGTGCGACAGACAATGGCATGAATGGCGTTGCGGGCTATCCGGTGGGCCCAGGATGGGATGCCTGCACTGGCTGGGGCAGTCCAAAAGGGGCCGCCTTGCTGAACGGACTAAAGCACTTTTATGGTCCGGCGATCGCAGTAAATCTCCAGGATGACCTTCGTTTTGGCATCGTCTGCAGGGGACCGAAGTTCCTGACTCTCCGGATATTCAATGTCGGCAACAGGGATCTGATGATACTCAGCGTCCAGCGTCTATCAGGTTCCAGCGATTTCACGATCTTGCCTGCACCGGCGACCCCGTTGGCGATCGCACCCGGGGCCCTTATGGACTTTACGATCGAGTACAACCCAACCACTCGCGGACTGACTGAAAGCGCCACAATCCGCATCATAAGCAGTGATCCGGTGACACCCTTGTTGGATCTGGTCACTGTGGGCTTTGGCGGCACTGGGTCGCTTGAAACCGTAATCGTCGACCATGGCAATTTCGGGGACTGCTGCGTCGGATCGTTCGTCGACCGAGAGTTGACGCTCCACAACAACGGGCCCTGTACGTTGTCGATATTCAATGTTCTATCGTCGTCATCGGAGTTTATCACGCCAGGCGTGAGCAATTATCCCCTGGTTGTCGCAGCCGGCACTTCAATTGATCTTCCGATACGTTTCCAGCCCGGCAGTTTCGGGGTCAAGGGAGCGACAATTTCGATTGCCAGCGATGATCCAGGGGGCGTTCGGACCATCAGCCTTTCCGGCAACGCGCCTGCCGGGAAACTTGCGGTGATGGGCTCAACATACTTCGGGGAGGTCGACTGCGGCGTAGCGCAGAAAACCGTCTCAATCTGCAATGTCGGCAAGTGCGACCTGCACGTCAGCAGTGTCGCCTTCAGGCGCGAACGGCGTCACTTCAAGCTGATTAGCAATCCGTTCCCGGCTACCTTGCCACGTGGATGTTGCCTGAAGATCGCAATTCAATACCAGGCAAGCTGTGAACCCGAATGCTGCGAACTTGTGATTGTCAGTGATGATCCAACGGACCCTGTTAAAAATTTGGACGTCGTAGCCTTTACGCGTTGTTATAAACCGTGCAAGAAAGAGTGCGACGAGGAGAAGCCAGGCAAGAAAAAGCATGACGAAGATGTCTGCGAAAGCTCAGACGAAAACGACGCATGCTGCTGTGAGTGTTAACCGAAGTTCCGCGGTTACGGCCTTCAAAAAGCCTTCCCGATCCTGATTCTATGCACCTTCGCAAGGCTCCGCGTAGCGAAATCTGCGCTTCCGGAGGCGCTTCTGCGGAACTCAGGTTAACCTGGCAAGGCGGATCGAGAGCGAGGACAACGACCACGAACGATCAAAAAACAACCGCACCCTGACACCTTGCAACTGACAATTGCTTCCTCACCTGACCTGCACGGGATGTCCAAGCTGAGATCGGTCGATTATGTAAGCTCGGGTGACCTCCACTCGGTCGATAGGGTTTGCGTTGCTATCGGCTTGCAGGTGGCTGATTTCATCCAACGCGGGCAGCCCGGCGACGACCTCGCCAAAAACGGTGTCCTGACCGTCCTGCCCAGGAATTGGCTGGAGGCAGACATAGAACTGACTCCCATTCGATTGACGGGTCGGATTGATCTTGTTCTGGAGTCGACCCATTGCGACGGAACCGCGAAAATGTTTTCTCCGTATTTCTGCTTGCAGCGTGTAACCGGGACCGCCTGTTCCTACAGCGGAGCGATCCTTGCTCTTGCTGAGAGGATCGCCGCCCTGGACCAGGTAATTCGGAAACACCCGGTGGATTGTTGTTTTCTTGTAGAAGCCATCCTGAACCAGCTTTTTGAAATTCGCGCTGGTTCGCGGCGCGTCGGCGTCAAAAAAACCGATCGCGAAAGTGCGCTTCTGCCGGTCTTTGCCTTTCCCCCATTGAACGTCGAATACGGCCACCGGATCTGCCAAACAGGCAACCGCTGAAGAAAGCAGAATCGCCGACAAAACTAGAATATTTTTCATGCTCAATTAAATGGAAGGCTGCAAACCTCGATCGGGCCAATCAAAGTATTGTTCCGGCGAACTTGCAAGATTGATCCGGCGGCGTCAAAGCCTCGCCTCACATAGCCTAGAGCTATGGCGCGGTTGTTAGACCGGCTTCGGCCGATGCTAGTGATGAATCCGATTTCCTTTGCTGACTCAACGTCAGAAAACAACTTGTCCCCGATATTGATCGCAAGGCCGGCCTCCGGCATCAAACCGCACAAGTGCCGGTTCACATGACCCACGCTCCTGATTCGACTGATGACTTCCTGACCGAGATAACATCCTTTGGTGTAGTTGATCGCACGTTTGTCGAGACCGGCTTCATTCGGGATTACATCCTCGGACAACTCATTGCCCCAGCGAGGGATACCCTGTTCGATGCGGAGGTTTTCCGCCGCTTCAAAATCGATGGGCGCTTGTTTCAATTTCTCCCGCATCAAAGCCGCCTCATGAGCTGGAAACCAGAGATCGATCCCGGGAAATCCGAATCTGTTACAGGTAATCGGAACGACATTGATCTCCCCCGACGATCCGAACGGCGCGAGATCCTGCGCCCCTGCGTCCGTCGAGCCTGGGTCCATCAAGTGAAAGAGGCCAAATTCCTCGGTCACATCTTCAAGCGTGACATCGTCCGCGATGATGTATTTTTCCAAACGCGCCGCAAGCAATTCCCGCAGAACAGATTCGGCGTCAAGATAATTGCTTTCATTCGTTGCCCCGACGAACAGGTCCGCACACAACTTTCCTTTGGCAGTCAGGGCGCAGGCGCTGATCGCAGAACCTGGCCGAAGACCCAGGATGTCGTTGGTGAGTTGGCCGTTAAGAAAGCGCACGCGATCTTCGCCGGTGACTTTGAATTTTGCTCGATCGCTGAGGTCAAGGAGCATAGCAGCAGATTTTTGATTTAGAGGTTCACGAATAGGCGAGGGAGCCCAGGAAGGAATTCGCCTATGTGGATGCAAAACGCAACGCGTTAACCGTAATAATTATATTTTCCATACTAGCCATGCCGGTTACTCGCCATAATTTCGGTCAGACACTTTTTTATAGAAACTCCCGCTGTTCTGCGTTTGTTAGTAACGTCCGCATTAGTCATTGCCTTCAGGACGAGGCTCAAACCAAGTTTTTTTCAAGCTTATGCAGCGAAAATCCGATTGTAAAATGGAACCGCTTGCCGACCCGGAACCTGACCACGAGGCAGGTTCTTCCCGCCGCCAATTCATTCGCAGTTTGGCGGCTATTTCGGCCGGTTTAACCGTAGCAGCGCCGCTAGGACGAGGAGCCGCCGCTACCGAGGAAAGCATTCCCAAGAGCGCACCTCCGAAGACAGGCGGGACTCAGGGACTGACGGAAATAAAGCTGAAGCTGAACGGGAACACTGAAGCGCTGGTCGTTGACCCCCGGGTCACGCTGCTCGATGCATTGAGAGATCGGCTGGAGCTGACAGGCACGAAAAAGGGTTGCGATCGAGGCGCTTGCGGCGCCTGCACCGTCCACGTCGATGGCAAGCGAGTTCTTTCCTGCCTGACTCTCGCGGTGATGGTTCAGGGGAAGGAAATTACTACCATTGAGGGTTTGGCGAAGGGGGATGAATTGCATCCCGTTCAGGCTGCGTTCATTGAATTTGACGGCCTTCAGTGCGGCTATTGCACTCCAGGTCAGATCATGTCGGCTGTTGCATGTATCACCGAAGGTCACATCGGTTCGGACCTCGAAATTCGAGAGTTTATGTCCGGCAACCTGTGTAGGTGCGGCGCATACCCCAACATCGTGGACGCGATCAAGATCGCGGCGTCAAAAATGAAAGGAGGGATGAGCTGATGCGTCCTTTTGTTTACGAATCGATCTCAAGCGTCCGGGAAGCAACACCTCGCGACGGCACCGATTCCGCCTTTATCGCGGGCGGCACGACTATCATCGATTTAATGAAGCTCGAAGTGATGAACCCGTCGCGGTTGGTTGACTTGAACCCGCTGCAGATGCGCGGCATAGATATGCTTGAGGATGGTTTGCGCATCGGTGCTCTGGAAAAGATGAGCGACGTCGCTGCGCATCCGGAGGTCGTTGCCAATTATCCGGTGATCTCTCAGGCGCTCTTGAAGAGCGCTTCGGCGCAGATTCGGAATATGGCGAGCATGGGAGGAAACCTTTTGCAGCGAACTCGCTGTGGTTATTTCCGCGACGTGAACACTCCTTGCAATAAGCGTGAACCTGGAAGCGGTTGCCCGGCGATCGACGGTGAAAACCGGATGCACGCGATACTCGGTACGAGTTCGTCCTGTATCGCGACCCATCCAAGCGACCTAGCAGTGGCTTTGGTCGCTCTGGATGCGTCCGTCCGCCTCCAGAATGGAGCGGACGAACGTCTGATGAAGCTCGACGACTTCTATCTTCTGCCGGGTGACTCTCCAGATCATGAAAACCAGTTGTACCCGGGCGAACTTATCACCGAAATTCGCGTTCCCAAGTTGCCGTGGGCGAAGAGATCCGCGTATCTGAAAATTCGTGATCGCGAATCGTACGAATTCGCGCTGACTTCCGCAGCCGTGGCGCTGGATATCGATGGAGATAAGATTCGAGACATTCGAATCGCCGTTGGCGGAGTGGGAACCAAACCTTGGAATTTACCGAAAGTGAGGGAGGCACTCGTCGGCAAACCGTTAAAGCAGGAGACATTCATCGCGGCGGCAAAACTCGCAGTGGACGGCGCGAAACCATTAAAACACAACGGCTTTAAAGTCGATCTGGTGCAGCGAACGATTGTCCGCGCCTTGATGAATTTAGGAGATTTAGCATGAGGACGAATATCATAGGCAAACCGCAGGATCGGTTGGATGGGAAATTGAAAGTCACCGGCCGGGCTATGTACTCGGGAGATCGCCAGATGGAAAAACTGGCGTACGGCTACCTTTTAACAAGCGCGGTGGCGAAGGGCTCAATCCAGGCCATGGACACCGCCGTTGCCGAGCGCTCGCCCGGAGTTTCGGCGGTGTACACGCCATTCAATCCGTTGAAGCTGTACCGAGGACTGGACCCCTCGGAAGGAGCGATGAGCGGAGAAAATCTGCCGCCGTTGCAGGACCGAGAAATCCTGAATTATGGACAAATCATCGGTCTGGTCGTGGCGGACTCTTTCGAACAGGCGCGAGACGCGGCTGCGACTGGTGGAGACGCAATACGAAGCAGAAGATCCCGTGGCATCGTGGGTGCATGGGATGGAACATTCGTTCACGCCGGAGTCCGTGGGGGGAGAAAAGGCAACAGTCAGAATTTTAGCCGAAGGCGTGCCGTCGATCGACGACGCAGTCAAGAGCAGCCCGGTGGTTCTGGATGCGACATACACGGAGCCGATTTACCATCACAATCCGATGGAACCGCACGCCACCACCGCCGTGTGGCATGGGGATAGGCTGACGATTTATGACGCTACCCAGGGTGTCGTTTCGCATCGTCTCGACGTCGCGGCAGTTCTTGGGATCGACGAGGATATGGTCCGGGTACTTTGTCCTTTTGTCGGCGGAGGATTCGGGTGCAAAGGCTCGATGTGGATGTTCTCTCCGCTCACCGCAGCAGCGGCTCGCGCGTTGAATCGCCCGGTAAAGACGATTCTGACTCGCGAACAGATGTTCACGCTCGTGGGTCATCGCCCCGCATTGATTCAGCACCTGACGCTTGGCGCAAGCCCGGATGGGACGTTGCAGGCGGTCAAACACGAGGTGCGATCAACGGTCTCGTTTTCGAAGGTGTTTGTTGAAGCCGCTGCGCATCGCACGTCGCGGCTTTTGTATAAGTCCCCGAATATCGAGGTCAGCCAAACTCTGGTTCCGTGGAATGTGGGCGGCCCAACTTTCATGCGTGCTCCGGGATGCGCCCCGGGAATGTTCGCTCTCGAATGCGCCATGGATGAGCTTGCGGTGAAATCAGGCATCGATCCGGTTGAATTGCGGATGAGGAATAACGCAGATTTGTACCCTGGAAGAAATGTTCCATGGTCCTCCAAAAATTTGGTGGAGTGTTATCGGCTTGGAGCGGAGAAGTTTGGATGGTCCCAGCGGAATTCGGAGCCGGGCGCCGTCCGGGACGGTGACTGGCTGATCGGGATGGGAATGGCCTCGGCGCTGTATCCGGCCCACCGTAATCGAGCATCGGCGAAGGTGCGACTTCAGGCCGATGGGACGGCTCAAGTGTCCTCCGCAACTCAGGATCTCGGCACTGGGACCTGGACAGTCCTCGCCATTATTGGCGCCGAGAGCCTGGAATTGCCGATGCAAAAGATCCGCACGGAACTCGGTGATTCCGCACTGCCGCCCGCGCCGACCTCCGGCGGCTCGACGTCGGTCGCTAGCGTTACTCCCGCAATCCAGCAAGCCGCTGAGTCAGCCAAAAAGAAGCTGATACAGCTCGCGATCCGGGACAAGAAATCGCCCTTCTTCGGTATGAGAATCGAAGACGTTACCTACAGAAAGGGAGAGCTTGCCGGAGGAGGAAAAGTCGCAGAATTCGGTTCGGTCCTCAGTGCAATTGGGCGGAGTGCGGTTGAGGCTGTGGAGATGGCCGCACCGGGGGAAGAGGAGGAGAAGTATGCCTTCCACTCTTTTGGGGCGCAGTTTTGTAAACTGAAAGTGAATCGCTGGACCGGTGAAGTCCGGCTGCAACGCATTACCTCCGTGATGGACATCGGGACAGTAGTCAATGTGAAAACTGCACGTAGTCAGATTATCGGCGGAATCGTATTCGGAATCGGAATGGCTCTTATGGAAGGAACCATCCTCGAGGAAAAAATGGGCCGGTATGCGAACGCAAATTTCGCGGACTATCTGGTTGCGACCAATGCAGATGTCCCGTCCATGGATGTCCATTTCATCAACAAGCCGGATACGATCTTTAATCCGCTGGGCGCTCGTGGAATTGGGGAGATCGGTGTCACCGGAACGCCGGCGGCGATCGCGAACGCGGTCGCCAACGCGACTGGACTGAGAGTCCGCGAGTTTCCTATCCGGCCGGAAAAGCTGCTGCATGGCGGTGCTAGTGAGCCAATGCTCAGCATGTCAGGGCGAGACTGAGGAGTTTCAAACACCAGGGTCGGTATATGTTTCAGCGAATAGAAATCTCAACCCGGGGGGAAGCAAGAGAGAGGCCGGAGAGCAAGGTAGCACAGGTTTCCAGCCTGTTTTTTGCTTGCGTTGAGTGGGGGCCGTCGAAGCAGCGCGGAAATCGTTGATCTTCTTGGAGCCCATCCGCAGTGAACGCCCGATACAAGCTGGAAGACGTTTCTACATTATTCTCCGGACAGGCGGGGCCAGGGAGCGAAGGCGCTCCGCCAGCATGTCCGCGTACCCACAGTGAGCGAGCCACGGCGCAAAAAAGCATAGGCTTCCAGCCTATATTTTGCTCGAGTTGAGCGGACCCGTCGAAGCAGCGCGGAGATCGTTGACGATGTTGGAACCGATCCGCATTGAGCGCCAAATGGTAAATTATAATTTGACAACGAAGACCATTTATTCTCACTTTACCAAATGGTGAAACGTTGTTCGCCGCAATTAGATCGCGTCTTTCACGCCTTGGCCGATGCGACCCGCCGTAAAATTCTTTCGCAGGTGGCAAAATCGGATTGCACGGTCTCCGAGCTTTCCCGGCCGTTCAGTCTCTCTCCTGCGGCAATCTCTAAACATCTCAAGGTCCTGGAAGGGGCCGGCATTCTCCATCGGATTAAGACCGGGAAATTCCACCGCTTCCGATTGGACACCAGGCCATTCGCGAAGGCCCATCGAGTCATGGAGGAATTGGCCTTCTTTTGGCAAGCCCGACTCGATCGACTGGAGGAATACCTTGATCATGAGGTATCCAAACCGAAGCAAGACGGATGAACAAAAAGCCTAACATTCTGGTCGTCAAACGACTGCTGAAACATGATAGGAGTGAAGTCTTCTCCGCATTAACCGATCCGGCCAAAATGGCCCAGTGGTTTTACGGGATGGAGACTGGCCAGGCCAAGGTAACCAGGGACTTGCGTCCCGGCGGTAAATATTTGATCGAAATGTCCAATGAAGAGGTCAGCAACCACAACCCCCACGGCATTTACTTGGAAATTGTTCCTCCGGAGCGATTGGTTTTTACGTGGTCGCTGGAGGGATTTGTCACGGACACGAAAGTCACGATGGAGCTGTTTGAGCGAGGTGAATGGACCGAGCTCGTGGTGACTCATGAATTGCCGGAGGACATGATCGACTCGCATCGACGGGGCTGGACAAATTGCCTCGCTCATCTCGCGTCATTTCTACACAACAATACAATCTAAGGAAAAAAACCATGACCGATACCAACTTGAAAGATCATCCAATTGTTTCGCGAACAGAGTGGCTGGCGGCTCGTGTTGAGCACTTGGCGCAGGAGAAAGAGTTTACCCGCTTGCGCGATCAGCTCAGCCGGCAGCGGCGCCACCTCCCTTGGGAACGCGTCGATAAGCAATACATCTTTGAAGGATCCAGTGGCCAAGAGAGCTTATCGGACCTCTTCTCCGGAAGATCCCAGCTGATCATCTACCATTTCATGTTTGATCCTGATTGGGATGCGGGCTGCAAAAGCTGCTCGTTCTGGGCCGACAATTTCAACGGGATCGGCATTCATCTGAAACATCGCGACATTAGCTTTCTCGCGGTCTCTCGCGCGCCCTTTTCCAAGCTCGACGCCTACAGGAAGCGCATGGGATGGACATTTAAGTGGGTTTCGTCGTTTGGTTCTGACTTCAACTATGATTATTATGCATCATTCACTCCCGAACAGGTAGAGAATGGGAACGCCTACTTCAACTATACAAAACAAGCGCCATTCGATACGGAAGTCGTCGGGATCAGCGTATTTTACAAGGCGCCGAGCGGAACCGTGTATCACACTTACTCATGTTATTCGCGCGGCGTGGACATGTTGAACGGTGCCTATCATTACATGGATTTGACCCCTAAGGGCCGAGACGAGGCCGACCAAAAGCCGCATTCGCAAGCCTGGGTGCGCCGGCACGATGAGTACGAATAGCGGGTTGTCAGTGCCAGTTGTCAGCGGATCTCCTCATCGTCCTTTCTTGTGGTATCTCGATGCGAGTCGCAGATGAAGTTCGGCGACATTCGCGGCGCTCCTCGCCCCCCTGTCTCTACAGAAGCGCCTCGACGGATGTGAGAAGTGCCGGTGTAGGGGTGGCGTCCTTGTCGATCGTTCTTATCAATCTTTGATTATTTCCGTTTATAGCCGTCAGATCCGCTCTTCGTGGCGCGTCTTGCTCGTTTGCAACGAGTGGAATAATTTGATCGGATGGCCTGGAAAGAACTGAGACAGATCATAGCTGAATATCGACGCTCGGATGGGCCTTTCGCACTGGCTACGCTGGTGCGGTCGTCGGGATCGACCTATCGCCAACCCGGTTCCCGGATGCTCATTATGCAAGGCAGCCCGTTTATCGGTCGGCTTAGTGCCGGGTGTGTCGAGGATGAGATAGCGGATCTCGCGCAGGCGGTGATCCTCAATGGAAAACCTGCACGACGATCGTTCGACCTACGTTCCCGCTTCGCATGCGATGGCACGATTGAGGTGTTTATCGAACGGATCGTGAAGCCGAGCGCGTTTCTGGACAGGCTGATCGGCGTCCTGGGCGATCGAACACCAATCACCGTGTCAACGGATTACCGGTTAGACGGCGAGACTGCGGGTACCTGGGTAATCGACGTTCCGTGGCCGAATCATCCTGAGGAGTTTGTGCAGGAGATTCAGCCGCCGATCCGTATGATCATCTTTGGGGACTATTTCGATGCGGAAGCGGTCGCGCACTTGGGCGGCTACTTGGGGTGGCAGGTGGAGGTCGTCGCCGACGCCCACGAACTTCCGGCCGGGGATCTGCGCACGGCGTGTGTGGTAATGTCGCATCATTTCGGCCGCGATATCGTCGCTCTGAAAGAGGTGCTCCGGGGAAGATTCGGTTATGTGGGCCTGCTCGGACCGCGCCATCGAAAGCAACTGCTCCTGAACCGGCTAATCGACGAAGGATGGCCACTGGAGAACGTATCTTCTTTACATAGTCCGGCAGGATTGGATATCGGTTCTGAGACAGCGGAAGAAATAGCGATGGCCATTGTCGCTGAAGTTCAGGCCGCGCTGATGGGACGAAAAGGAGGGCCTTTGCGCGACCGGTTTGAACCGATCCACACGTTGAGGGAACCGACATGCTGCGACGAACTGCGATAGTTATTCTGGCGGCAGGCGGGTCAAGGCGACTCGGGCAGCCGAAGCAATTGCTGTCTGTGTTGGGCGAACCCTTGCTTCGCCGTGTGGTCAGAATGGCTGCGGAGGTGGGTCCCGACCATTTGATTGTGGTCCTCGGGAGCAGCGCTTATGACTGCGTGCCAGTAATCAAGGACTGCGAGGCGGATATTGTCGTGAATCCCTTTTGGGAAAGCGGCTTAGCAGGGTCAATCAGGATTGGGGTGGAACGCGCAGAGGAGCAGGGAGCGGACTCTGTTTTGCTGCTTCTGGCCGATCAACCGTGGCTGAATTCCGGAGTGATCAGACGATTTCTGGATCGGATGCATGGACGAACGGACATTATAATATCCGCCAGATACGATGGTGTTCTTGGTGCTCCGATGATGTTCGGATCGAACTGGTTCCCCCAATTAAAAGATCTGGAGGGCGATCAAGGCGCGAGGAACCTTGTGTCCCAAGAAGGAAGCCGGGTCGAAGTGATCGACTGGTCCGAAGGCGCGCTCGATTTGGACACTCCCGAAGATCTGGCGAGTCTAATGAGGGGACTAGAGTCCATGCATCGGTCCCTGACTGGAGGCCGGCAGAATGAATTCGGCGACCAGAGGTAAATGATCGGACAGATTCATCATGCCTTCTTGCTCCACGGTATATCCGGCGACAGTGACCGTGGGCGCTGAAAAAAGATAGTCGAGCGTTCTGGCCGGGATCCGATCTGTACCTGATCGCTGGGTAAAGGTGAAGCACCGATCCATCTGGTTTCCCGTCGAATCTGCAACTGTGGGCACTCCGGAGTATCGCTCATACATCGGGCCAATCTCGGATGGCTCGCGGTGGATCCCTCGCGTTTCCGGGTTCAGGCGGACCGATTGACCGGGCGGAAGCAGGTTGAAGTCGCCCCCAAGAATCCACGGCTGTTCCAACTGACCTAACCAGTTCAATCGTTCGAGCACCTTATGAATCTGGCGCTCCATCACGTTCGTGCGCTTGGGAAAAGCTTCCAGATGAGTGTTCAGAACCGTGAGGAATTTTCCGTCGGAGAAAGGCAATTCAACTTGGAGAATTGCGCGTTTAAGATTGAAATCGCGTTCGATCGGATTCCTCGAGGTGTAGGGCAACTGATAACGTCGCGCTTTTCCAAGGCGGTATCGGGAAAAGATAACGAGCTTTGTCCCGGCGGATCCGAGAATCTTTGGGTGCGGCACGAACTTCGATCTCCAATAGTACGTTTCAACGTGATTTTGCAGTTCTGCTGGAAGGGCGTTAAGCAACAGGCTCAACTCATCCAGGTAAGCAGTCCTGCGCGCGCCGCAGTCGACTTCTTGGAGGAGAACAAGATCCGCCTTCGATTTTGCGATGAATGCTCCGATCCTGATTGCTGTTGATTCAATATCGCACCGGTCAACCACGGTGTCCGGACCGCCATCGTAAAAGAAATGGTAACCGGTTCCGGCAAGAAACTGCACGTTGAAGGTGACGACTCTAATTCGCTGCCCGGGCAACAGGCAGGGAGCCGTCTCAATATTGTAAGACTCTATCGGTTCGACTGGCCGGGGATGATAGTTGAGATATCGCGAAATGAGGAAGCTGCCAGTCACAGTTCCAGCCAGGCACGTAATCAGGCGGATCAGGCTTCCGTATAATGGTGCCGTCGTTGCGTTCAAAATGAGCCGCCTTGAAAAACAGCCGACTTACCTGCGGCGACATCACCATTATACGCGAGACCGTGCACTTGGCACGCCTCACCGTCGATTCAATGGGCGCTGCGTTTTCGGCTTTGCCTGAATAGCCACGTCGCTTACCTTCGCATGCGGTACTTCGCCCGGGCTGGGTGTCAATGTCTCCACCTCTGCCCCACGCCTTTTGGCCAGTTTGGCGGCGATGGTGAAACACATCGTTCGATACGGGTTTAAACCGTCGTCCACAAAGATGACTTTCTTGCCGCGAAGGTCCTTCTTTCCCTTCGGCTTCTCGCCGATGCCGAGGTTTTCCAGCATTGATTCAGCATGTTTCTGCGCGCGCTTCCAAGACATATCAACCGGGGAGGCAAGATAGGAGGCGACGAGCGGATTGGCGAGGTAAATTATGATGGAAAGAGAAAAGCTCGCGTGGAGGCCACGCTGTTCACCGAGTAATTGAGCCTAGGGCTCGGCTATCTTTCTCCGTGACCTCCGGGCGTGGCCCGATCGATACCCAACGAGGGGTCGCAGCGATGGCAAAATATGGGTTGTTTTTCGCGTTGGACTTCCACTCGAGAAGCCATGCGATAAGAAAAACGCTCAAGATTTGAACAAGAACCAGAACCATCGCGAGCGGCTTATGACTCTTGCTCGGATCGATAACGCCCACGAGCAAAAGTGACAAGCAGATCTGGCAGCAAAATACCGGAAGCATATTTCGTCCAACAATGCTTAACGGCCGAAGCGGAATTTCCCACCGCTGTAATTCCGGAAGCAACCTTGAGATCACCCAGGCTGTTACGAAAAAATTCATGACTCGCAACGGGCCAAGATGCCACTTGTCCAAAATCCAGAACAGTTTACCCGGGTCGATCTGCATCGCGATCGTGTACCAACGAAGCCCCAGGAACGCCATCGCCAGCATCAGGAGGATACCTTCAGCCCGCATTGACAAATGCAGAATCGGCCGCTTTTCCTGGACGCATTTCCCGAAAATCAGTCCACCAACCCACAGCAATTGCCATGAAAGGAGGTCGAACGGGCCAGGGTTAAGGAAGGAAGCATCCTTCAGGCTCGCAAGGAACATCTCCCGAACGCGAAATTGAGATAGAACCCAGCATCCGACACTGGCGAACAGGACTCTTTTCCACCCCCACCGATTTGCCGCCCAGAATACGCAGGGCGTTAACAACGAAAAGAGGACATACATCGGTAAAATGTCCATGAGCGGCGGTTGAAAAACCAAGGCCGTCGCCGCCAAGATCGCCGCTCCGGGATTCTTGAAATATTGGTCCAGCAGGTGCTGGATTCCTGGAAGTCCTGCGAGAAAGACGCCGCCGACAACAAATGCAAAAACAAGTGTCACTAGGTGCGCGCGGTAGATGCGATAAGCTCTTGAGACAGTTGCTGCCCGGGCTGCATCAAACCCGTGTTTTTCAGCTCGGCGCTGGAAAAGTAAACCCGCAAGAAACGCAGAAACGAACACAAATGCCTCTGCTGTAGAGAAAAAGCCGATGGGTTGGTCCGTGAAGACTCGTAGCGGGGAGGGCGCATGATTGACCACCATCATGAGCAGCAAAACTCCCCTTAAAATGTCGAGCTCAATAAATCGCTTCATCCGTAGAAACAGTTTCCTCCTCTATCTGTTCCAGTCGCCCGCTTCTGTTTATGCTGTCTTGTTTCTTTCCGCTGATCTCCTAAAGCACGCAATACTTGTTTAGACGAACCAAGCAATCCTTGGTTTCAAATAACCGTGCTCTGTCGTACACGATCGGCGGGAGGAGCCGTCGTCCAAACCGGATCTACCCTAATCCCAATAGGGCGATCAATACAGGAAAAATTGTCGAAGCTGATGAGGCTTAGCAAACGTCGGCAGGCGATACGCTTCCCAGTTGGCAGCGAGAGAAAAGTGTCTATTGCGATCTGGTGGCCCTGGCCCTGGGACAGTCCTGAGACAGGAACTCCCCGATTTCTTTTCGCAGGATCTGATAGCCTGCCGGACTGAGGTGGATCTGATCGCTCACAAACAGGGACTGAATCGGCTTACGATCCCGCCCAAGCATGTCGGTGCAGACGTCGATGTATTCTGTCTCCGGCTGCGTTTCGAGGAAGTTCTCCACAAGCTGGTTAAACTTTAAAATGTTTTCCAGAAACATCAGGCGTGCCGGGCTTGGCTTTACGGAGACGAACGCAATCGGTATCGAAGGAGAGTAGGTCCGGAAGATAGCGAACAATTGCTTGAATGACACGAAAACCTTCTCCGGAGGCGTACCGATCGCAAGATCGTTGTCGCCGGCGTAAATCACGATGGCCGACGGTTTTCGAGGTAAAACGAGCCTGTTGGCGTATCGCACACAATCGCTCAAGCGTGACCCGCCAAATCCACAATTCAGCACGGCATATCCCGAAAAATCCTGTTGGAGCGATTTCCAAAGCCGAATGGAAGAACTGCCATAAAAAACGACCGGGCTGGAAGAGATCGGTGACTGCGATAGTTTTGCCTCCAGGGCGGAGACCTCTGATTCAAAAGGATTGGGGGGTGGTTGATCGGGGGCCGCAACCACTGGAGCGGGATCCGGCGGCGCCACACTTTGGCAGCGGACGGATTGCAACCCGGAGAGTGAGATCACAAGAACAAGGACGAAAATCCGGCGGGTCAAAAATTGTCTGGTAGAGTCCAAAACCATACGTGCGCTAAAGTTTTTTAATGCAAATCTTTCTAAACTCGAGCCGTGCATCGTCCTGTTGCACACGACGCACCAGCAAATTCAATTCAGATCCCAAGGTCCGAGTAACAGCCCCGGAAAGCTTTGGTTGTCCGCCCGCCTCTCTAAAGTATTTACTTCGGAAACGGCGAAAGACGGTTAAGTAACTATTTTACTTTTATCCGTCGGGCGCCGCAAGTGCGCGACCCACCCGTTCGATTTTTCAAGGCTTGCTACGAATTGGCTGCCGCCATACAAATACAGGCGCGATCATGAACCTTTTCCAAACCGTCCTTCAATCGATTGAGAATCCGGAACATACGGGCAGTCAGCAGGATCTGCATAACCTCTTGAATCTCGCTCAATTACTGCCGGGTGTCCAGGGCGCTGAACAGCAGATGCAGCCTATTCTCGGTGTTCTTGGATCCCATCTCCAGGATGCGCTTAATCAACAGCAGCAAAATAGCGGTCAAGCTGCGGTTCAAGAAACCGTTTCAAATCTGTCGCAGTCGGGCGCCGGAGTTCAGGAGATCACTAATCTTTTTGGCCAGGAGCGCTTCAACGCGCTGATTGGAGAGATCTCAAAGCGCACCGGCTTGGATTCGCAGCTGATACTTCAATTCTTGCCGGCGCTACTCCCAGTAGTCATGAGATTACTCGCTACCGGGACGCATCAGACGAATCCTCAGGCGCAGAATCCGGTCCTGAATAATTTTCTCGGCTCAAATCAGAGTGGTGGCGCGTTGCTGACCGAAGCTTTTCAACTCGCGGCTCAGTTTTTACATAGATAGGTCGGGAGCGGATAACGGCAAACTCCATCCGTTACAGGAGGAATTTAAGAAAGAGCACAGGCTTCAATGCGGGTTCTGCACGCCGGGTATGGTCTTCTCGGAACTCCAATTCCCAACCCATCTTTGCTATCTTTGCTGCCTTCTGTTCAAAGCCTCTTTGTTTTCGGTAGGGCGGTGTCGCGAGGGTGCAAGCTGTTCGCCTCGAAGACGTTGTGAGGCCGGACGAGACGCGGGGGGGACGAAACAAAGAACTTCGCGAAACTTCGACGAGCCGCTTTTCCTGAGCGGCCTTCAAGTCTCGGCTGTGGTGACGCCGATAGGTCTCTCCCGCTCGCCGACACGCCTAAACGCCGGCATGCTTCCCCTGCCGGTTCATATCGGGGAGAAATGCTGTCAACAGGCCTATTAACGGAAGAAATGAACAAACAAGGAACACGAAGTTGATGCTGGTCTGATCAGCAAGGCGGCCCAATACTGCAGAACCTATGCCGGCCATACCAAAGGCAAAACCGAAAAAGAGACCGGAAATCATCCCCACTTTCCCGGGAACCAGCTCCTGTGCATAGACCAGTATTGCGGAAAAAGCGGATGCGAGAATCAGACCAATCACGACGGTCAGTGCACCGGTCCAAAACAGATTGGCATAAGGCAGCACCAACGTAAATGGTGCTACACCCAGGATTGAACCCCAGATCACGTACTTACGCCCGAACCGATCGCCCAGATGGCCGCCAATAATTGTCCCTGCCGCCACTGAAAAGAGGAAAAGAAACAAGTGCAATTGAGCCTCTTGCACCGACAAGTGAAACTTTTCGATGAGGTAAAAGGTGAAGTAGTTGGTCATGCTCGAGAGGTAGAAGAATTTCGAGAACATAAGCGCTATCAACACCGCCAAAGCCCAGGCGATTCTTTTCCGTGGCAAAACCGGGTGACCCTCCCGATCATTGGCGTGTGTTCCGGACTTGAGCCGGAAGAGATTCTGCTTGTACCAATGGCCGACATTCGACAACACAATGATCGCCAGAAGGGCCACCATGGAGAACCAACCCACACTGTGTTGCCCTCTTGGTACGATGATCAGCGCGGCCAAGAGCGGTCCGAGCGATGTTCCCGCGTTGCCGCCCACCTGGAAAATGGATTGGGCAAATCCGTGTCGCCCGCCCGAGGCCATACGAGCCAACCTGGACGCCTCCGGATGGAAAACAGATGATCCTATCCCCACCAGAGCCGCCGAGCAGAGAATAATCGGGAAGTTGTTGGCCCTCGACAGCAGGAGCAAGCCGACGAGTGTGAAGCCCATGCCGATTGCCAGTGAATACGGTTTGGGCCGCAGGTCAGTATAGAGCCCGACGAACGGCTGGAGCAATGAAGCCGTGAGTTGGAAGGTCAGCGTGATCAGGCCGATTTGCGTGAAGCTAAGGTGGAAAGAGTCTTTTAATATCGGATAAATTGCCGGAATGACCGACTGGATAGTGTCATTGAGGAGGTGCGAGACGCTGATTGCAATGAGAACCGCGAAAACTGTGTTCTCGGCGATTTTTTGATTGCTTGGCAGTCCGGTCGCTTCCTCTTGCGTTTGTATTAATTCGGAAGGTTCGTCAGGCAGGTTAGGGACCATCGCTGCTTCCGGTACCATTGTTCGGTCTTAATTCAAATTTTTTAGAGTCGGAAAAAAATAACCGCGATGGTTCTGGCATGAACCGCGTAGCAAGTAGGCGACGCCTCATCGCTTAGCTTCTTCAGAGCCGAAAAAAGCGAGGAGGCTTGGCCCAATTGCCTGCGGCGACATCAATTATGCGAGGCGGTGAAATAGTGCACCAAGTCTGAGGTTCACAACCGCGGAAACTTGAACACTGTCGTCTGAGAGTACCTCTCTTTGGGTGTAAGCTCCGTCTTCGGAAAATGTGCATGATTCACCGAGTCCGGATAATGCTGGGCCTCGAGTGTAAATCCTCCCCAGTGAGCGTATGTCAATCCTTGTTTGCCTTTCAGCGTCCCGTTCAGAAAATTGCCGGAGTAGAATTGGACTCCCGGCTCTGTGGTGTACATTTCGACGGTTCGGCCGGACTCGAGGTCCGTGACGCGTGTTGCCAATGCCTCTAAATCACCAGGATTATTCAAAACCCAGTTAAAATCGTATCCGCCCTGTTGCGGCTCTGCGTATTTGAGTTGTGCGTGATTGGCCCGAATATTGGCGCCAATCGCTGTCGGCGTGGTGAAATCAAGCGGCGTGCCTTTGACCTCGAGCAATTCGCCTGTCGGAATGAGACCCGAATTCATGGGGGTGAACCTGTCGGCGTTGATCAGTGCGACCTGGTCGAGCACCGTGCCGCTGCCGGCGCCGGCTAGATTAAAGTAGGTATGATTGGTCAGATTAACGATCGTGTCCTTGTCGGTCTCCGCCGAATATTGAATTCGCAGTTCGTTGTTATCGTCGATCGTATAGCGCACCGTCACCGCCAGGTTACCGGGAAAACCCATTTCGCCGTCCGGCGAGAGATAAGTCAGTTCGACCCCGATCCAGTTCGAACCACTGATCGATGCCGCTTCCCAGAGCTTTTTATCGAATCCCTCGGGTCCTCCGTGCAAAGCGTTCGATCCATCGTTTGTCGGGATCTGGTATTTCTTGCCATTCAATGTGAATTGCCCTTTGGCGACCCGGTTCCCGTATCTGCCGATGATCGCGCCGAAAAAGGGATTTGGCTTGAGGTAATCGTCCAGTGTATCGAAACCAAGCGCGACGTCTGTCAGATTACCGCTCTTATCGGGGATCACAATCGATTGGACGATTCCACCGTAACTCAGAATGCTCACCTCCATTTGGTGAGCGTTCCTGAAGGTGAATTTATCTACCTTTGAGCCGTCCGGCATGGTGCCGAATAGAGTCTTTTCCGATGAGAGACTTGCCGCTGGGGAATCGTTCGTCCGCATGCCTCTACTGATAGCGCTTCCGACTATAGAGGCAAGATCGAGCTTCGACCGGACGTTTTGCGATGGATTGGGTTTTGCACGAGAATAAGGACCGACCGCAGTATTTGCTAAAGCATGAAAACAGAAAACCCATCAGATCCGCCTGCAGCAGTGTCGGGGTCGAACGAACCGGCGTCCGGCGCCGAAGACAGTAACGTTTTGGTAGCTTACCGTAATATTCTTGTCCCGATCGATTTTTCGGAACATTCAGAGAAGACTATCGAATATGCGACGCAACTGGCCGCAATGGTGGGCGCATGCATTAAGATTTTGCATGTTTTACGGATACCGGAATATCCCGCAGCGTTTTATCAGGGACTGTATATTGAGCACGAACAGGTTAAGACCTATGTAGAATCGGGAAAACGTGAGGCAAGCGGGAAGCTCTCGCTGGTCACTGAACGGATCCTCTCCAAGGGTTTGAAGGCCGATCCTGTATTGCGAGTTGGAAATCCGTTCGAAGAGATTGTCAGTGTGGCCAAAGAATTGCGTGTGGATCTCATTGTAATCGGCTCCCACGGTTACGGAGCTCTCGGACGTTTACTGCTCGGCAGCACCGCTGAAAGAGTCATCCAATATGCGTCTTGTCCCGTACTTGTCGTCAAAGACGTGCCCGGACATGAGTAGTCGAAGTCGCAATCGCGTCCTTTTTTGCGATTTTTTTAGTGAGGGCGGAGCGGGGAAAAACCGATATGCGTTCCGAATCCCGAGACACGCCCCAGGTGAATGTTCAGCGGGGACAATGGCTCTAAATAACGCGTTCTTTAGAGGTCGAGCTGCCACCGCATCGAATCCCAATCGCATGATAAGCGTGCGAACATGCTCTTTAGATGCCGATCATTCCCTGCATAGAATATCGTGATCGGTTGTCCGTCAATGCAAGGATCCTGGCTGGCATATACTTAGGTGAACACGGCGTTAAAAGCTTTCATGACGTTAGCCATAGGAAAATGGCCTGCGATTTCCTCAGCCCCAGAATTGGTGTGCCCGATCGTAAGGTCCCGTCGGTCTGGCGTGATGGGGTCGGTCACGTCAATGAGGGTCTTTGCGTTGAGATGGTCAGCGAAGGGTTTGAGCGTGTTAACTATTTCACCGAAGGCAATATTAACAGGATAGAATCTGACTCCTCAATGAGAGTAGCGATGTTCTAAAGCCCTTGCGCTATGCACCGTTGCCGGGCGGTTCCTGGCGATTCGACGGCAGGCGATCGGTGAATCCCCGCACGGAGACCTGAGGCGCACTGTGAGCAAGACGCTCGAGAACCACAAGCAAGAGAAGCAAAAATCCCTGCGCGATGCGCTGGTAGTATGCGGGCACGTCGAAGAGAATCAGCCCGTTGCCGAGCAAGCCGATACACAGCAATCCCCCGAGGGAACCGAGAGCAGAGCCGACTCCGCCTGATAAGCTTGCACCGCCAAGCAGTACCGCAGTAATGACGTTGAGCGCGATATTTTCGCCGATAATCGGCGAACCGGTATTCAGCCGAGCCGCGAGGACAATTCCGGAAATCCCGGCAGTCAAGCTGCAAACAATGTAAGACAACATCTTCAGGCGATCAGTAGCGATGCCCGAGGATCGCGCCGATTCCTCGCTGCCACCCAGCGCATAGACTTCACGGCCGATCTTTGATGAGGTCAGCAGCACGTGAGTGAAAACAAAGGTGGCAAAGAAAACCAACCCAGGTACGGGAACAAGACCAAACACCGTGGCGCGGCCCAGTGCCATGAATGCGGGATCTGTGCCTGGAATCGGTTGCGCGTTGGTGTAAGTCATCACTAGTCCGCGGACGACCACCATGGTGCCCAGAGTTGCAATGAAAGGATTAACCCGTAGAAGAGTGATCAACGTGCCGTTGGCAACGCCGACCATCGATGCGGCCATCACGGCGAGCAGGAATGCCAGAGGTTGGCCAAGCGGTAGCGCTGCGACAGCGATGACGCCAGATAGTGCCACAACGGAACCGATCGACAGGTCGAAGCCGCCGCCGATCATAACGATCGTCATACCCATCACCATGATGCCCTCCATTGAGACGGCGACGACCAAGTTCTGGAGGTTCGCCGGGTACCAGAAGCCGCGTCCAAAAAAGCTGATCCAAACAAGCAGCACCACGAGCAACCAGAGCGTGCGTTGGCGCAAAATCACCCTGAATCGTGCGTTCATCGGTCGCCTATCTTGCCCGACGCACCGAATGCCACTGCGGCCACCAGGATGACTCCTTGGACCAGGAGTTGCATATTGAAGGGCAAGTTGAAAAGCCGCATTCCATTGGCAATGACGCCGAGGATGAGCACGCCGGCGAAAGTGTGAAGAACATTGCCCTGCCCGCCCGAAAGCCGTGCGCCGCCCAAAACGACAGCGGTGAGCGCCGAAAACTCATAGCCGATGCCTACTGTCGGATCCAGATTGCGCACTCGCGAGGCGAGAATAATTCCACTGAGCGACGCTGCGGCGCCCGAAATAAGGTATGTCAATAGAACGTAGCGTGCTACCGGCACTCCCAACAGGCGCGCGGCCTCAAAATTGCCGCCGATCGCGCGCACGTATCGACCAAAGAGCGTTCGCGTCATAAGAAGGTGGCACAGCATGGTGACAAGGAGAAACGCGTAAACGGGAACCGGTACGCCAAAGAGATATCCGCCGCTGAGAGCGAAATAGAAAGGCGTGGCGTTGTCCACTCGGACGTGCTGTCCCGCGACATACAGAAGGACGCATCCAGTCACCACGAACTGCATGCCGACCGTGACGATGATCGAATTGGCGCGCAGCCACCCGATCATTGAGCCGTTGATCGCTCCTACGGCAACACCGAGCGCGAGTGGAGCGAGGACAGACAGCAGAGTGCGAGGCGGGTCTACCGGCTGCATCTGTAACGATACAACCGCCGCAAGTGTTAGGATCGCCCCTACAGAAAGATCAAAGTTGCCGGCGACGAGAACAACAACTACTCCAATCGCAACGATTCCAACAATAGATACCTGGCGAAGGATGTTAAGGAGATTGTTGGCAGTTAGAAAGTTAGAAGAAGTTATCGCCAGCAGCACCATCACTACTAAAAGCACCAGCCAGACCCATTCGCGTCGCATGAGGGCCTGTAGGCGAGCGAAATGGCTGCGGCTCACGGCGTCATCAGGTAGGGGCTGCGCGGTGGGATTAGAGTCCGAGGACATAGCTACCTACCAATTCCTGGTTAGCCTGATCTGCCTTCACCTCGGCAACCAGACCGCCGTCGCGCATTACTAGGATCCGGTCGCTCAACAATAAGATCTCCGGAAGTTCGGATGAAACAAACACCACTGCCATGCCCTGGCGCGCCAGCAGTCGCAGAAAGTCGTGAATTTCAGCTTTGGCGCCGACATCGATTCCTCGGGTCGGCTCATCGACGATCAAAATTTTCGGCTTTAGCGCAAGCCAGCGCGCCAAAACAACCTTCTGCTGATTCCCTCCGGAAAGGTTTGCTACCGCCTGATCAAGTGAAGCTGTAATTATGTTTAAGCGCCCGACAAACTCCCTTGCAGTGTGCAGGTCAGCAGGCTGGTCAATCAGATGCAGACCTCCTTTGCCGGAACCCGGAAGTGCCATGTTCTCTAGGACACTCATTTGGAGGAACAACGCCTGCTCTTTACGGTTCTCCGGAACAAAGCCGATTCCTGCTCGGATTGCCAGGCGAGGATTGCCGGGCGCGAGCCGAGCGCCGTCGACAATAACTCCTCCAGCATCTGGGCGGTCTGCCCCAAAGATCGCGCGCATCACCTCGGTCCGACCGGATCCGACCAAACCGGCAAATCCTACGATCTCTCCAGAATGGGCGACGAAACTGATGTCGGAAAAGCTGCCCCGACGCGAAAGGTCCGTAACCTCAAGCATCCGCTGCCCAGGAGTTGGGGTCGCGAGCATTCTGGTTTCATGAACCTCGCGCCCAACCATCATGCTAACCAGGCGATCGGAAGTCAGTCGGCCAACTGCCTCGGTCGCGACTTTATGTCCGTCACGCAGTACGGTCACGCGGTCAGCCAGGGCAAAGACGTCCTCTAAACGGTGCGACACAAAGACGATGCTTTTACCCTGACGCTTGAGTTCATGTACCACCTCCCATAACCTTTCAGCTTCATGGTAGCTGAGGGACGAGGTTGGCTCGTCCATGATGATCAAATCTGCGTTAGCAGCAAGACTCTTGGCGATCTCCAACATCTGCTGAAGGCCAATCGGCAAGCGCCCGGCGGGCATCTCGAGATCAAGCGTGAATCCAAGCCTCTCGAGAGCGCGCCGGGCGGTTTGTCTTAGCGTTGGCCAATCAATCAATCCCGGTCCTCGGGTTGGCAAAGAACCTAGCAAGATGTTCTCGGCAACCGACATGTGCGGAATCACGCTGAGTTCTTGATAAATAACCGAAATCCCCAAAGCACGGGCTTGAGCTGGACTGTCTAAAGATATCTCCTTGCCCTTGAAGGCAATTCGCCCCGTATCCGGCCGCAGATTGCCTCCGGCGATTTTTATGAGGGTGGACTTGCCTGCGCCATTCTCCCCGACCAAAGCATGAATCTCTTCAACCCGCACTTCAATGGTGACATCTTCCAATGCTCGGGTCCCGCCAAAACGTTTACCGATACTCGTCAACCTAAGAATAGGAGCAGCGGCTGCTCCCGCCTGATCGGCGAGCTTCGGGATCATAAATTACTCCCGGTCTGCCCGGTTCGTGGGCGACTTGTATGGCTGCTCATGCCCTGTTGGTTGACGCCGTGCCGAAAAGCCGCTCGCGGAAGCACCGTGAAAAGTCTCTCCTCGACATGGTGTAACGCCACTTGAACCCCACCCAGGGCCACTGCTTCATCTCCCAATGACGACACGATAATTTTGCCCACTGGCGGCCGTGTTATCGCCAAGACTTGCGCGTTGAGGCGCTCCGGCAACAGGGATCCGGCGTGCGAAACTTCGCCTCCTAAGATAATAGTGCTGGGGTCGAGAATGCATTGTATGGCGCAAATCCCTCGCGCCAAATGCATGGCTACTGCATCCAGAATGGCGACCGCTTCGGTGTCGCCTTGACGTGCTGCTTCCATCAGCAAGTCGGCATCGATCCGGTTTAAATCTCCACCAGCCAGTGCGCAGATCAGACCATCCGGCGACGATGCAGCGGCTCGCCGAGCGAGGCGCGCCAAGGCGGTACTGCCACCAGACCATTCGAAGGTGCCAAAGTCCTTTTCCGGCGCCTCGTCGAGGCTGCAGACGGGAAGAAATGCTATTTCTCCGGCCGCTCCGGCGGCACCCCGGTATAGCTCGCCCTGGACGAGAATACCCAAACCGATTCCCACGCCGATATGCAGATAAACGGCATTGTCGCCCGGCATAACGGAACCCAAACCTCGTTCTGCCAGCATAGCTAGGTGCATGTCATTTTCGAGGACAATTGGGCAGTCAAGACTTCTCGCGAGACGCTCGCCCATTTTCAGACCCTCCCACCCGGGCAGAGACGGCACGAGGCTGATTCGCCCTGTGCGAGGATCGACTCGCCCCGGCACTCCGATACCGGCTGCCATGACTTCTGACCGCGGAACTTTGGCTCGTGCGAGTGCTGCCTGAACCATGGCGCGTACCAACGACAAAAGCGGCCTCGGATGCAATTGTCCACAGCCAGCGGCGCGCCGACGCTCCTGGGCAACGATGCTGCCGCTGAGGTCGGCCACCAGCACCACCACCGCGGCCGGCGCGATGTCGATGCCGAGCACGTAACCGCTCTTGGCATTAAAGCGTAGAAATCCCACCTTGCGCCCGCGCCGCGCCGTATTCGGACAAGCGGCGCCGCGCTCCTCAACCACGTGACCGG
Source organism: uncultured Verrucomicrobiae bacterium (assembly GCA_963736745.1). Classification (GTDB taxonomy): domain Bacteria; phylum Verrucomicrobiota; class Verrucomicrobiia; order Chthoniobacterales; family JAFAMB01; genus JAFAMB01. Next base: position 44,648 of record CAVTQD010000050.1, read on the forward strand.
CTCGAAGCAATCGATTGGCAATCTGATTTACGGTCAATTGGGAAAGGCCGGTTACTCTAGCAATGTTGGCTCGCGAAATAGGCCCTTTGGAACGGATTTCGCCCAACACATCGGCCGTGTTGAGCTGGCGAAGCAGAGTAGGAAGACCGATTGGTTGGCGGTCAGACATAGTGACCGAATGCGATTGACCAGCGATTCAACATGATGATAAAGAAGAATTAACGAAACAACCCTTTTTTAATTCCATGTCGTGCCCGTCACCCCCCCGCTGGCTCGACGGGTTCGCATGGTGATCCTTCAAAGGAGGAGAAAATGGACTATAAACTCTGGACCATGACCCTTATTAGGGCCTCCGCGCTCGGTCTCGCGGCCGCATCAATGATTGTAGCCGGGACTGCCTTGGGCGCTGAAAAAGTCGCCATCGGTTTGTCACAACCCAACCTTGGGTGGCCTTATATCGCTGCCTACACCAAAGCATTCCAAGAGGCGGCGGCGAAGAACGGAAATGTCGACGTCATTGCTCTGAGCGGCGATGGGGATATTGCCAAGCAGTCGCGCGACATGGATAGCCTGATCGCGAAAAAAGTGAACATCATCCTTGTCTGCTCGCTCGACGGCAACGCAATCGTTCCTTCGATCAAAGCCGCACACGATGCGAAGATTCCGGTTCTCGCAGTTTCGAACGAGCCGGCCAGCAGCGCCAGTGACTTCCTGGCCGGATATTCAGGCCCTGATGATTACGTCCAGGGTAAAATCGCCGCCGAGCTGCTTAACGACGCGCTAGGCGGTAAAGGCAACATTGTCATCATTGAGGGAACGCCGGGCCAAAGCACGACTACTGCGCGTACCAAGGGACTTATGGACAGGCTTGGCGAGCTTAAGTCGAATATTCAGGTCTTGGGAAAACAGACGGCAAATTGGGATCCGGTGCAGGCCAAAGCCGTGATGGAAGACTTCCTTACGACTTACGGCGATAAGATCAATGGTGTATTCAGCCAGGACGATAACACCGCGGCTGCTGCCGCCGAGGTCATTAAGGCCGCAGGCAAGCTGCCGGCGATCAAGGTTGTGGGTACAGGCGGTAGCAAAAACGGCATTCAGGCGATCCGCGATGGATTAGTTTACGGCACCATGAACCAGTCTCCATCGGCCGATGCGCAACAAGGACTTGAGATCGCCCTTGGAATTGTCGGTGGAAAGCCTCCCGCCGAGAAGCGGACGATCATTCCGATGCCTAAGATCACTGCCGAGAATGTAAGCCAGTTCCAGGGCGAATGGTAAACGAAGCGTAAATCCGCCTGGAATTCCAACCCCGGTTACAGTGCGAGTAACCGGTTACCTTCGCGGATAGCTCCGGTCACGAAGAGAAAGCCGTTATGCCTGAGGGATCCGATACACGCGAGACTGCGGCAAAAGGGAAATACGCTCTCGGCATGAAAATCTATGACAATGATTGGCATCTCCGGTTTGGATTGTCCTACGATGAGGCGGCAAAGCTCCTGCATGACTGGGGCGTGACCTTTGTAGTTGCACAGTGCCGGCTTATGCCGATGCCTGACAGTGCGGTGAAGAGTGAGGTCTCCCCAGAATTGGCCGAACGCTATGCGGAATACGACGATAGGAAATTCCGCGATGCGTTATCGCGTCTCGGCATCCTGTATGTGCCAAGCTGCATCATGTTTTTCGACCCGGCTGCGTTGATGGCTGATCCGACGCTCGCGGCGGTCGACCACACAGGCAACCGCATGGAACGGATAGACTGGTATGTCGGAATACCGCCGACACGCCGCAGCCATGTTGCCGCCAAACTTCGTGCAATCGAGACCGCGGTGCAGGCTCTCGAGCCCGACGCAATTCATCTTGGCTTCATGCGCTGGCCGGGTTTCTGGGAAACCTGGATGCCGCATCATCGCCGCGAGCAGTTTCCGGAGTACAGCTATGATCGCGAGACACTGCTTCGGTTCCAGGCAGATACCGGAACGTCGCTGCCATCGCTGGAACCCAAAGCGGCAGCGTCGTTCATCGCTGCCCGACTTAGTGATGTCTGGGTCGACTGGAAATGCCGTGTCGTGGTTGACGTGATTCGCGAGGTTAAGAATACCGCGCGTCGGTTTTGCCCCGATCTTCAAGTGGTGCTGAATACGCTTCCGTTCGGCGAACTCGATTTCGACAATGCCGTTGAGAAGGTTTTCGGACAGCGTTTTGAGTCATTGGCCGAAGTCGTCGATGTATTCGAGGTCATGGCCTATCACCAGATTCTCAAGCGCTCGCCGGAATGGATTCCGCGCATCGGTGAAGAAGTGAAAGCGCGTACACACCGGACCACTGTATGCACCCTGCAGGCGGTGCCACTCTATCTCGACGGGATGCATGCTATGGAAAATCGAGCACAAACACTCGATGCCAAGGAGTTCAAGCATGCAACCGAACTAGTCGCCAATTCCAGGGTCGATGGGATGGTGTTCTTCATCTGGACGGACTTCCTTCGCCAACTATTGGAACAAGGCGACAGTTCGCGGGTCGATATCATCCGTCGTTTGGCGGCACGGGGGCACCCCTGAGCGATATGGCGCCAAAGATAGACCCGACCTTAAGCCTGATCTGGCGAGTTGCTTGGAGTTTGGATTCAGGGGAATTCTGGTCATGAACCTCGTCGTTGCAGACGACTACGAGGATTTAAGCCGTCGGGCGGCTGCATGGTTGCGCTCGGTCTTGGAGGGGGTCAATATGCCGACCGTCGTCTTGCCCACTGGCAATACCCCGATAGGTCTCTATCGCTATCTCGCGGCCGACTCGAATGGCCAATTCCTTCGGAGCGCCCGATTCATTCAACTCGACGAGTATCTAGGGATCCCAGTTGGGGATTCCAGGTCGTTGGCAGGCTGGTTTCAGAGGATCTTCCTGCAACCGCTTTCGATCCCTGCGACGGCCCTGCTTTCCTTCGATCCCTCTGCTCCCGATCCCGACGGCGAAGCGGCACGTATTGAGGCGGCTGTAAGAAGGACGGGGATCGATGCCTCCGTTCTTGGTCTGGGCCCAAACGGACATCTCGGATTTAACGAGCCTGAGTCGGATTTCACATCGCAAACCCGTGTCGTAGAGCTTTCCAAGGAGTCGATCAAAAGCAATTCTGTCTATTGGGGCGACAACGCCCAAGTCCCGCTTCGAGCATTCACACTGGGTCTCGGAACACTGGCTTGCTCGAGCCACACTCTCTTGCTGGTCAGCGGCTCGCATAAGGCAACGATCCTGAGCGCCACTCTGGAAGGTCCGCAAACCCCGCAGGTGCCCGCCACCTGCCTCAGGAGTTTTCGCAATGTTACGATCATTGCAGATAGAAGTGCCTTTGCCCACACAACGCTACTCAGCGACTGAGATTTTCTCCCCGCTCGTCCGCACATCGAACCACGCTGTGGCAAAGTAGCATAGGCTTCCAGCCTGTATCGACCGTCCACTGCCGGTGGTCGAACATCCTCAACGACTTCCCACGCCGCTTCGACCGGCTCGCTCAAGGCGAGCAAAATACAGGCTGGAAGCCTGTGCTACTTTGCGCCGTGGCGCGGTCGCTGTGGGTACGCGGACATCCTTGCAGAGCGCTTTCGCTCTTGGCCCCACCGTCCGGAGAGCAATGTAGCACAGGCTTCCAGCCTGTATCGACCGTTCACTGCCGGTGGACTCTAACACCTCAGCGGCTTCCCACGCCGCTTCGACCGGCTCGCTCAAGGCGAGCAAAATACAGGCTGGAAGCCTGTGCTACTTTGCTCTTTGGCCTCTTACGTCGTCCCGCTTTACCATTGGCCGCCGTGGCAGAGCCCAAGGGATATAGGAAACGGTCCACTAGACTGATTATCTGGGCTGCGTCGATTTATCTGGCTATTCTATTGAATTTCTGGTATTTATTGAAAATTCCGCAATTTTCCCTTAGTTTGAGCATTCCCACCCGCCATTATCATGACATCCGATCCAGTTGAGGCAGCAAATTTATCCAACCGACGTCATATCGCTTTTGGAGCATATAGTTGGAATGCTCCTGAAACTTCGATCCGCAATCGAGCGAAAATCAACACCCGAAAGCTGTTCGGACTGATTCTGCCGTTCGCGCTTTTGACCAGCCAAGCGGTGGCCGCCACTTACACGGTGAATAGCCTTGCCGACTCAGGCACTGGATCCCTTCGTCAAGCCATTTTGTCAGCGAACGCCAACAAAGGCAGTATCGTCGCCTTTGCCATTAGCGGAACGATCAATCTTTCCACCCCGCTGCCTGCCATCACCAGCCAGGTGACCATAGATGGCACGACGGCCCCTGGTTTTAGCGTAGGGCCGGTAGTCTCGGTCAATTTTAACTCCATCCCCGGAATCACGGTTGCGGCCGGAGCCGATGGTACCAATATCAAGTCACTTTCCCTCGTCCGCGCCCTCAATGCCGCTATCACACTGCAGGCTTCGAAAATCACGGTCCAAGGTAACTACATAGGTCTGCTAACCAGCGGTAGTCCAGCCGGCAATCTGGGAGACGGTGTGAAGATCGTTGCCCCCTCTGGAGGCAACCTGATAGGCAATTCCGATCCCGTCTCGAGCGTCGATTATTTCAACACCTCAAATACTAGCAATTTCACCGTCCAACCGGTGACAGCATGGCAGGGAATCCGAAACGATAGGAATATCCCGGATCATTATCTAATCTGCGGAACTACAAACACCAACATCGGCCTGCTCTACATAGGCCCCATCGCCGGTGCTCCTGCTCCCAGCGGCCAAAGCTTCAAGGTTATATACCCGGACTCAAACACGGCAACCACAGTTGCCACCAGCGTCTACGGCCCTGATAACCTGGATAACCTGCCGACTGGGATGCTGCGGCTGGTTGGGAGTTATCGCGTTACCCCCTCGCAGGTCTTCAACTATGGATTTGTCTGGGAGGGCATCACGGGCCAACTGCCATCCGGGGGAGTATTCCGCACGATTGCTTACCCCGGTGCCACATACCAGTTTACACACAGTACTATGGGTAATCTGGCAGTCGGCAACGCAGACGGGCCCCAACCGGTTGGAAGTGATCTAACCCTCCCAATTGGCCCCGGAGTCGCCTATATCTATGATTTATCCAAAAATGTCTTCGTCACGAACATTGTTTTCCCCGGATCCAAAAGCAACTCGGCCTACGGCATCTGGCAGAATGGAACGACGAAATACACCATCTGCGGCGGATACAGCCCCCTGGCTGTCAATAACCTGACGAACGAGAAGCTGCCATTGACCCAAGGAAAAGGCTACCTGGTGGACTACGATTCCGCTAATAACACTTTCTCCAATTGGACCTCCTTCGATTACCCGAATGGGCCTGGTGGTATTAATTTTATAACCCACTTTGAAAGTATCAGCAGCACTGAGCCCGGCGTCTATAGTTTGTGCGCTGACTCGGTTCAGACCGGCTCTGCCAATCCCGCTCAAGGATCCTGGGTCTCTGTTCGCCGGCAGTCAGACGGAACGTTCGACAAAGGGACATGGGTTGATCTGAATTATCACCCTGCCGGCCCGAACGTTACCAGCAGCAATTCGGTCTATGGTAACCAGGTCGTGGGGCTCGTGGTTGCTAGTACGTCTTTTCCTTTCCAGGCGACAGTCAATATCGGCTTCCGGAAATCCAATGTGATCAGCTCCAATAGCGGGAACGGGATCAACATCTCCGGTTCCAACGGCAATGTGGTCGCCATGAACTACATCGGTACGGATCCCTCAGGCAGCGCGAACCACGGCTTTGGCAACAGTGCGAACGGGATTCTGGTTACCGGGGCATCTTCTGGCAATCTCATCGGCGGTCAGGCGGCCGGGGCCAATAATCCTACCGGCAGTAAAAATACCACCACTCCGGTTTTCCAGGTCCCTCCGCAGGGTAACCTCATTTCCGGCAATCTGGCTGACGGCGTGGTGATCAACGGTGGATCGACCCGCAACGTGCTGAGCGGCAACTTCATCGGCACGGATGCGACGGGCGACAGCGCCTTGGGCAACGGGGGGGACGGCGTTGCCATCGTGAACGCGAGCAATAACTCGCTCATCGGTTGCACGCTTTTCCAAAACCCATTTGTTTTTTACAATGTGATCGCTGGCAACGCGGGCAACGGTGTGAGTTTAACCAATGCCAACAACGTGACCGTGCAGGCCAACTTTCTTGGCATCGCTGCGGATAACGCAACCTCCATTCCCAACCAAGGGAACGGTCTGCTAGTGGCTGGGACTTCCCAGTCTACGCAGGTGGGCGGGGTCATTCCCCTGGGTAATGTCATCTCGGGCAACATGCTCAACGGAATTCTGGTTCGCGACCAGGTCAGCGGCTTCGTCTCCTTCAACACCTTCGCTGGAATCGCAGCATTCAAGACCTCTCCCTCTCCTAACGGACTGGACGGGATTCTCATTACCTCGACGGGCGGCAGCAATACGGTCAGAACCTGTATTATCTCCGGCAATAATGGCAATGGCATTGAGATCGGAGGCAATGCCTCGGGTGTCCAGATCACAGAAACCTCCGTTGGAACTAACTCCAATATCTCATCCGCAATTCCAAATAAGGGAAGCGGTATCGTGATCAGAGGCGAAGCCCACGGCAACGCGATCGGCGGCTTTCAGCCCTCAGTTGAACCGCAAAATTTTGTCTCGGGCAATAAAAAGTATGGCATCGCCGTGATGGATCGGGCCTACAACAACTCGATTTTTCATACGACCATTGGCTTGGGCGTCCACGTCCCCCCTCCATTTCCGATAATCAGTAATATAACCGGTGGCATTCTGCTAGGGATGGGAACAAACGGCACGACGATCGGCGGCCCGACTACCCCGTTGCAGACTGTGATCCAATCCAACACCGGTCCCGGCTTGTATATCAATAATTCGACTAAAAACCTCGTGTTGAACAACAGCATTACGCTCAACAGCCCAGTGGGCGTTTACGCCGTCGGCGTGTGCACTGGAACGTTAATTAAAGGCAATACGATTCAGAACAACCCTCCTCCTAACGGTACGACGAACATCGTCATTTCCGGTGCGACTGGGGTTACCGTCACGCCTTGAGATCAGAATTCAGGAGTTGCAGGAGTTCAGGAATTCAGGCGGTTGCCATGGCGAACTGTTTGCGGAGTCGAAAATCTTCATCGCGCATGGAAAGGGGTCGACATCCGTAGCCGGGAAGGCTGCCTTCCCATTCCGCGACACCTGAACTCCTGCAACTTCTGAGTTCTTGAGTCATGCCTGGTCTGGCCAGTTTGCGGTTGGCAGGTTTCGGTGAGTTGCAAGAAAAGATTTTTTCCATAATCAACCTTGTTTTAAATATTCACCATAGATATACACTGATTCCACATGTGGTGGTTTCTTTATTCCCCGGTTGATGCCGATGTCCTTCGGCGATCTCTGAAACACCTGATCGACTCGGCGGGGGTTCCCGCGAGGCCCTCGGTTTTCCTCCACCAATATGGCGCGGGGCCAAGCCGCAGCTTTTCATTCAAATGTATTCCTATGGTTTCCAAACACGTTCTCAAGCGGATTGTTCTTCTCTCGCTTTTATGGGGTGTTGGGCTGATCCCACCGGCAGCGCGAGCCGATGACGGTTCCAACCTCTACTGGGATATTCCCAGCGGCGGTCCGAGCGGTCCATGGGATACTGCGAGTGCAAATTGGTCTCAAATCCCAGCCGGCGGATTGCCGCGGTTTGCCTGGTCGAACGGATCCAATGCCATATTCTCTGCTACCGATCTGGCCGCGACGGGGAGTTTTTCCGTAACGCTAGCTGCAAATGTGACAGTCGGAGATCTGACCTACATGGGCGGAAATCTCGGAAGCAAGCTCCAAATTTCTGCAGGCCTGGGAGCAAATTCTATCACCATAGCAACCTCGCCGATGAACGTAACAGTTGATTCCTTGACGACTTTGATCGTAGCTCCCGCAATTGTCGGCACCGGCGGTCTGGTTCTCCAAAGCGGAACCTTGGTCCTGACCGGCGCGAACACTTATACCGGTGGCACCACAATCTCGGCGGGCACCTTGGAGCTCGGTAACGGCACCGTAACGGGTTCGATCGTCGGCGACGTGGTTAACGACGACACCTTCAACATCGTCAATGCGGATACTGCCGGGATTACGACGATAACTAACAATTTCGGAACCACGAATTTCTTTAACACCAGTACGGCCGGCAACACTACCATTTCTAACAATGGCGGGTTCACCGCATTCTTCAACACTAGTACGGCCGGCGCGGCAACCATCACTAACGATGGCGGATTCACAGAATTCTTTGACGCAAGCACGGCCGGGAACGCCACCATTATCACCAACGATGGCGGATTCACGGAATTCTTTGATACGAGCACGGCCGGCAATGCCACCCTTACCATTAATTCCGGCGGGGAAGCGGAATTCAACAATGCAAGCACGGCCGGCAACGCCACCATCACGAATAACGCTAGCGGACAAACGAATTTCAATAACACAAGCACGGCCGGCAATGCCACCATCACGAATAGCGATAGCGGAATCACGAATTTCAACAACACAAGCACCGCCGGCAACGCCACCATCACGAATTTCGCGAGCGGGCTCACGAATTTCAATAACGCGAGCACGGCCGGCAATGCCACCGTCACGAATTTCGCGAGCGGGCTCACGAATTTCAATAACACGAGCACGGCCGGCAACGCGGCCATCACCAACAATGGCGGAATCACGAATTTTAATAACACGAGCACGGCCGGCAACGCGGCCATTGTCAACAACGGCGGGTTCACGATTCCCAATAGTGCGCGCACGGTCAGTCCTGCCGTCCCAGACAACAATAACGGGATCACAAATTTCAATGACACGAGCACGGCCGCCAACGCGACTGTCACCAACAATGGCGGGCTCACGAATTTCAATAACATGAGCACGGCTGGCAACGCCGCCATCGTCAACAATGGGGGGTTCACGATTGGCGCGCGCACGGCCGGTCCTGCTATCCCAAACAACAGTAACGGGCTCACAAATTTCAATGACGCGAGCACGGCCGCCAATGCGACTATCACAAACAACACTAACGGGGAAACGGAATTCTTTAACGCGAGCACGGCCGGCAATGCCACCATTATCACCAACTCTGGTGGGCTAACGCTATTTTTCGACACAAGTACAGGCGGCCAAGCAAGATTCATCACTAACGCGGGGGGAACCTTCGATATTTCTAACCTGTCTTCAGGCGGGATGACCGCCGGTTCAATCGAGGGCGCAGGCACTTACCTGCTCGGCTCAAAGGCTCTTACCGTCGGCCTGAACAATCTCAGCACCGAAGTCAGCGGGATTATCGCCGACGGAGGGGCTGCACTTGCCCCGGGTGGTTTATTAATCAGTGCCGGCACGGGTGGTTCATTGATCAAAGTCGGCACCGGGACGCTAACCTTGACCGGGTCGAATACCTACAGCGGGGGAACGAGCTTCAACGGGGGCATCGTGGCAGTCAAAAGCGACGCTAATCTGGGCACCGGGCGGCTCAGCTTTAACGGAGGCACCCTCCGGGCGCTGGCGGCCGGCAGTGGGATCATTTCAAGCAAAGGGACGACACTCAATGCCCTGGGCGGCACGTTCTTGGCCGATGCCGGCACTGCCTCAAGTCTGAGCGGAGCGATCAGTGGCTCCGGCTCTTTGATTAAGGAGGGGGCTGGGACATTGGTCCTGACTGGCGCAAACACCTACACAGGGGGCACGGTACTGAGCGCTGGAATGCTGACGGTGCATGGCCCTCAGGCCTTGGGCCTCGGTGATGTCGCCGTCAAGGGCGGAACTCTCAATGCCGACCCACAGTCCATTAACGTAAAAGGTAATTACACGCAGACCGCTGGGGGAACCTTGCAGTTGGAGGTGGCCGGCGCCAACCCGGGCCAATACGATTCCTTAAACGTCGGAGGGAACGCCGCCCTTGGTGGCACATTGCGATTGATCTCCCTTGGGTTCCAGCCCAAGGCAGGCAACCAGTTGACGCTGGTAACCACCGGGGGCGTGATCTCAGGGCGCTTCGCCCAGTTTGTAGATCCATTTGGGATCGCGTCGGGATTTACGATAGCCGGCCTTATTTATGGACAGAATTCGGTTCTCCTGGAGTTTCGCACCGCGGCCTCATTCGCGCTTACACCTAACCAGCTTGCGGCGGCGAACCTGCTCGATGCCGTACATCTGGATCCAAGAGCGGCGAACCTCATTTCATTCCTCAATCAGGAGCCATTTGCCAATCTGCCGGGTGACTTTGAGAAAATTTCGCCCGACGGTTTGACAGCGTTTTACGAAATCAGCTTTTCGAACGCGAACATTCAAAGATTGAACCTGGAAGGGCGGCTGGACGATATCCACCACGGATCAAACGGGTTCAGCTCCAATATGAAGGTCAACGGCGCTGCGGTGAATCTGGAAAACAGAGCCGACGCAGACGGAAAATCCTCCAAAGGCGTCGTGGAACCGATCCTTCAGCCTGGGCGTGAAAACCGCTGGGGCGTGTGGGTAACTGGATTCGGTGACTTTGTCAATGTGGACGGCGACGGGAATGCGCAGGGCTACGACTTCACCATCGGGGGAGTCAGCCTGGGGATCGACTATCGCATCACCGATCAACTGGCAATCGGAGTGATGGGGGATTACTCGCATACCTGGACCGCGCTCAACTCGAGTGGTCATGTCGATGTCGATAGTGGTCGAGGCGGATTGTATGCGACCTGGTACAATCACGGCATTTATCTTGATGGCGCTATTTACGGCGGTCACAACAACTATGACACGAGCCGCGCCGGCCTTGGAGGGCTAGCCACTGGTGGCACCGAGGGAGCGGAATGGAGTACGTTTGTCACGGGTGGATACGATTTTCACTTTGGTCCTCTGACCGTCGGTCCAATTGCCGCGCTTCAATACACCTACGTGAACATTGACGGCTTTGGTGAAAACGGCTCGCTTGCGCCCCTGGAAATTCATTCGGGCTCCGCCGAGTCGCTTCGGAGCGACGTGGGTTTCAGAACTTTTTATCAATGGCAAGTCGGAAAGATGCTGGTCGAGCCATTCCTGAAAGCGGCGTGGGAACATGAGTACAAGTATTCTGCACTTCCGATCACCGCGGGCTTTGCCGGGGCATCGGCCACCTTCTTCGGCCCAAACGAAGGTCATGACAGCGCTGTAGTGAGCGCCGGGGTCTCGGTTCAATTGACCCCCGCGATTTCTACGTATGTCAACTACGACGGGCAGCTTGGGCGAGAGAACTACGATTCAAATGCCGTAACCGGCGGAGTGAGAATCAGTTTTTGAAGCAGTTGTCAGTGGGGACGCCTTCTTCAATCGTTCTCGATCTTTGGCCATTGCAAAGTGGCTTCGAGCTGAATGTTCATGCAGCTGTGGATTCGCTTCAGCACTATATTCTCGATCGCTGTTATGTATTTGCTGAAATCGACAGCGACCGTTAGAACGGTTTAAGAACTAAACGCCCGGCAAGGTGCAGATATGGCACAGCAACCCCATAAACAAACTCCATACGATCAATTCAACTTCGAGATCCCGGATAAGTTCCCCAAAGAGGGTATCTCAGCGTCTGCGGCGAATGCTATCGTCAACAGCGAAACATGGACGGACGCCAACCCGATGTTAAACCTCTCTTCCTTCGTCACTACCTATTGTGAGCCTGAAGCGAAGGATATTTACGATCGTCACATGTATCGGAATTTCGCCGACCCCGACATGTATCCACACACCCAAAAGACGGAGTTTAAATGCATTCGATGGTTGCACGACCTCTGGAATGGCCCGAAGGACACAGAGCCCTACGGAGCCGCGACCATCGGTTCTTCCGAGGCTTGTATGCTGGGCGGTCTGGCTCACAAGTGGAATTGGAGGGAGTCTCGGAAAAAGGCGGGAAAAGATTCCAGTAGGCCAAACATGGTCACTGGCGGCAACGTCCAGATTGTCTGGAAAAAATTCTTACGCTATTTCGATGTCGAGCCGCGGATTGTGCCCCTGAAGGTTGGTAACTACCGTCTTACCACAGAGCGCCTTGACCAGTGTGTAGATGAAAACACGATCTGTGTAGTGGCAATCGCCGGCCAGACATTCACTGGTGAAGACGACGATATCCAGGAGATTCACGACTGGCTTGACGACTATGAGAAGAAGACGGGTGTTTCCATCCCAATGCATATCGACGGCGCATCAGGCGCCTTCGTAAACCCATTTCTCTACCCCGACTATAAATGGGATTTCCGGCTTCCGCGGGTGCAATCTATCAACGCCTCGGGCCACAAATACGGTTTAGTGCCGCCCGGTCTGGGCTGGGTCGTGTTCAAAGACCGTAAAGTATTTAATGAAGATCTGGTATTCTACGTTAATTACCTGGGCGGAGAAGCTCCGACGGCAACCTTAAACTTCAGCAAAGGTTCTTCCACGGTGCTGATGCAGTACTACATGTTCCTCCGCCTCGGTCGCGAAGGGTATACGCGGGTCATGAGGTATGCACTAGATCACGCCGTGTACCTGCGGGACCGGCTCACTAAAACCGGAAAGTTCCAGATCATGAATAAAATGCAACGGATCCCGGTGGTCGCGCTCACGCTGGATAAATCTGTCAAGCGTTATAATGAATTCGACATCTCTAACAAGGTACGCGAGCGAGGGTGGATTCTTTCGGCCTATTCTATGCCTCCTGACGCCCAAGAGATTAACAGTCTGCGCATTGTCGTACGCCCGCATCTCAACCAGGACGTAATCGAGATCCTAGCATGTGATATCGAGGCCGCATGTGAATACCTCGAGCAGCATGGTGGCACCGCGACCCCGCCGAAGCTCCATGAGGCACATAAGACATCGGCGAAGTGCTGATTGTTTCGCTTCTAAAACCTTGTTTGCTAACGAAGCCAGGAGGGAAACGGAAAACGCCGAACTCTGGCCTACTCGTTTTCTTCTCATATCTTCACGCGCGATTGCCGTGGGATGCTCCTGACTCCTCTTTCCGTTTCCTGTCCCGATCTTCAGCAGCATCGCAAATCCAGAAAACTCTGCGAGCGGGCCTGAATATTAGTTCCTGTGCCCGCCCGCCAGTCTGAGCGAGATAGTCCAGCAGGGTCTGGCCTCAGTTACCGCTTGTCGTTAATCTTAATCAATGGTCCAGCGAGATCCGGGAAGTCGCCGGTATTGAGGACTTGGACACCCGCCTCGCCCTCCCCGTTGAATGGGGTAGTGCCTGGGGCACCGGCTTTTGCTCCGTCCGTCGGGGAATTGAACCAGAGGCCCAGGTGATAAGTATGGATCCGACCGGTTACGGGTCCCAGCGAGCATCCGGAAACGCCTTCTGGAACACGACGGGGGCTGGAACACTGGCCAGCGAAACAATGAAGGTCTCGATGTTGAAACGGCCGATGAACCTCCCGTAGCCCTTTCCGTCCCTATTGGTCTCGATATCCCCCTGGTACCAGGCTAGGCCGAACGGTTTATTCGGTACCTGGATCACGAAGAAGTCGAAGTCGGTATTGGGGGGCAGACCCCAGACCTTGACGTCCATGATTTCGACCGGACCGACGGATTCGATTTTTACTTTGCCGTGGGCGTTCTTCAGGCCCCCGTTTAGAGCAGCGGCGGGCAGCCCTTTCGACGGTACGAGATCGAACTTGAAATCGTCGCCATCATTATCATTATCACCTGCCAGAGCTGGCGTGGATGCCAGGGCGGCGACCGCCAGGGCGGCGAGCGCAGCGATCTTTATTTTGGCGGATCGGTTTAGAATTTTGCTTTTAGTTTTCATTTTTATGTTGGTTTTGAGTCTGAAGACTGAACCGACCGCCGGCTTCTGTCGTCGAATGGGTGGTCTTCAAACCCCGTACAACGGGATTCCGCTCTTAGAGTTTCAGTTTTTGGCGCAAAGTAATTTTTGGGTCGGGAAAGTGAATCCCGCATTTCTGATGCTGCGAGTTCCCGGAAAAGACGGGACGGCATCGGCCTATATGGACAATGCTGTCTAGAATAATCGTTAGTTAGCCTTCCAAACTGTGAAAAGTTTCACTACCTGCTATTTCGAGGACAGGACACTAGCCTCTCAGGAGGTAAGTCAGATGTTTATGGAGAGCGAGCAACGGGAGGAATGGATTCGCAGGTCCAACTAATGATGCAGTTCAGGTGTAGCCGTAATCAGCGGAACTAAGGATGCTAGTTATTCAAGGCTGAATACTCACCGGATTTGAAACGGGGTGTTTTCTCATTGAGCTTCGGCGCTCATTTTTTCACTGCCGCCTCCACCAAGCGGCCCGCGTTGAGAAGCTCCGCCTCACTTAGCCGCGGTCCTATCAATTGCAGACTCGTGACAGGAAAACCTGCATGCTGCAGCGGAATCGGCACTGCGAGCGCAGGGTTGCCCGCGAAGTTCACCGCCACGGTATTTTGCAGCTTGAGCACACGCGCTTCCAGGAGGCCGACTTTCAGATTAGGCGGAATTGGTGGCGGGGTCGCCTGCAGCGTCGGCAGAGCGATGAAGTCCACTTTCTTGAAGACTTCTTTCAGCGTGTTCTGCCACGTGGCTTGTCTCGCGAGAGCCGGTCGGTAGATGGTTCGGTAACTGATTCGCCCGGTGAGGATTGCCGATTTGGTTCTGGCGGTCACACCTAGCGCATAGCGGAATCTCTTGTCGCTGATCCAGGCGCCCGTGGCGGCAACGGCGTTGCCATCCTTTTTGGCCTGCTCCCACTTCTCCCGAAGGCCGTCGTCCAGCGGGACGACTTGAAAACCTGTCTTGGCGAGAGCGTCGTCAACCGCCTGATCAATTTGCGGGTCGGTGCCTTCGAGAGTCAGACGCCCGATCCGAATGCGTTGCGCGGAGGGTTGTGCGGCCTTGGCCGCGGCATACCGGGCGGCGAAACCGGTTTGCAAAAGGTCCATCCCCTGCACGGTCATGGCAATGTTTTTCCCCATCGGGCCGACCGTATCGAGGTGCTTCGGTTCTATCGGGAATACGCCCTCGACGGAAATCAGCCCGTAAGTCGTTTTCAAACCGACGATGCCGCAGCAAGCCGCAGGCACGCGAATCGAGCCAGCAGTATCCGTCCCGAAGGCCACATCCGACATTCCACGCGCCACTGCCACCGCCGAACCGCACGAGGAACCTCCCGGGATCAGCCTCCGCAAGCCACTTAAGGGATTCTGGGGTGTCCCGAAGTATTCGTTGAAGCCCGACGGAGCTACGGCGAATTCGCTCAGGTTCGTTTTACCGACGATCCGCACATTCCTCTGCCGCGCGATCGCTAGGCACGGAGCATCCTTTTTTGCGGGCGAGTGGGTCTTGGCGAAACACTCAGAGCCGGCAGTCGTCACGACACCCTTCATGTCGATGTTGTCTTTGACAGCCAGTTTCAGTTGGTTGCTGTTTCCCGCAGCCCCCCAGTAGTCGATAAAGGCGCGATCGCCTGGGAGATGCGAGTTGAAGCGGGGCAACAGCGAGCAACTGCTGAAGAGGGCCAGCGACGCCAGCGCAAGGAGGAGCGCTTCGCGGGGAAGGCGACCATGTTCTTTCATGATGCTGCGTGATCCTATTTTCATGCGCGACAATGCCAAGAGATTTTGCAGGCCCTGACAATTGTCCGACCGCACCTTTTGACCGGGAAAAGCTTTGTACCGACGTGCTTCACCCACAATGATCTACCCGCGTGAGAAAGGTGATCTGGATATTAATACATCCAAAGCCATCGTTACAGGTGCGTCTGGTATCGGCCCCGTGGCCAACGCCTTCGTCGACAAATTGAAGATGCAGGGGTTATTGGGACTTCGCCATCGATCCCGACGGCGCCTGAACCGCAAACCCAACATCCGCACTTGCCTCATGGATCAATCGGCTGCGGCTTTCGCTACAGTCTTGCCGACCACGTTTATCGGTTGACCAGCCAAGAAAGCGTTGATGTTCTCAAGGGTCGTCTGGTTGAACCGTTTGACTGCCTCGACGCTGTTAAACGCAATGTGCGGAGTGAAGACGACGTTCGGTCGGCCAATCAGATCGGCGTTGTACATGAGGGCTCGCAGCCTGGCGATTCTGTCTGGACTCACAACGCGGGGTCCGTCCTGCGATTCAGTGGAGCGGATGCGTTCAACTATCCCCTGGGCCACAACCGTGGACCATCGCTGAACCATGACGCGTTCTTCCTCGATCACATCCAGGCCAGCTCCAGCCACGATCCCCTGATCGAGCGCCTCGATCAGTGAATCCGTGTCGATCAAGCGGCCTCGGGCAGTATTGACGATCAGGACCCCGGACCGGCACTTGCTGAATTTCTCGCGGTCCAACAAATGATAGGTCGCCGGAGTCAGAGCCGCGTGCAGAGAAATGATATGTGAGCAGCCGAGCAGTTGATCGAGCGAGACATAGCGAAAGCCAAGCGCTTCCTCGAGGTTCGTTTGCCGATGGATATCGTAAGCCGCAACCTCCATTTCAAAAGCCTTGGCGAGCCGGATTACGCGCAGGCCGATTCTTCCCGTGCCGATCACGCCCAGAGTTTTGCCGTTGAGATCAAATCCACGCGTTCCCTCATAGGAGAATCTACCTGCTCTGCAGGCTTCCCGTGCCTCGCGGGTACGGCGAGATAATGCCAGAATCAACGCGAAGGTGTGCTGCGCAACGGTGTTGTTGTCGTAGCTAGGAACGAAACAGACGACGATACCGCGTTTCTCACACTCCGAGATATCTATATGGTCGTGGCCAGTAGAACGGGTTACAATCAACTTAATTTTTTGACGCTGATCGAGAAAGCCGGCGTCGATGATCGATTCGATAAAGACCGAAAGAATCTCGGCATCATTTTCGACGTATTTTAGCTCCGAGACGAAAATGAGTTCGTGGTCCTGCAAGGCTTCAGCGAAAACCTCATGGTCGGATTGTTCTGACGCAACGAAGTAGATTCTCATTGGGTTTCGGCCACTGCCAAAAGTAATTGTTACCGTTCGGACACTCGTTTTCTTCGGCTAGTAATCCGTGTCCCGGACCGCATAGTAGTTATTCGGAGGCCTAGGCGTGGTGAGAATTGGCGAAAGAGGTTGGGAATCGACCTCCAAAGCGCGGTCATTTGGATTGTTCAAATCGAAACACAACCGGGTGTCAACCCGAATGTGCCTGACCGCCACGGCTCAATTGCCAAAAAAAGAAAATTGCAAGCTTCTGTCGGTAGGCTCGCGGGATGGAAGTGTTGCAACTTTGGAGTCGCGTCGTGATAGGCTGGCCGGATGCTCCTGATAGCGTAGGACATGACCAATTAAGTGCCAAAACGCGCTGGATCGAGGAGTGCGAAACGCCTTCCCGTCCCAGCATCGGATGCACAATCGGCGGGACAAGTTGGCCAAAATCGGCGGAGCAGGATCCTATCGTATGTGGTTGCTTTTTTACAAGGAAGGAGAAGGATGCTCTGGCACTTATGAAAATTGACGTCTTCGGCAGCTACCTGCAATCCCAGGCGGCATTTCCAGAAAAGGTCAGCGAACCACAGCTTGCGATCACTATCTCACGTGAGGTGGGCGCCGGGGGGAGAACGATCGCCGAACTGGTAGGCCAGCTGTTGACCGCCGCCGAAAAGACGCCGGACAGCAGTCCATGGGCCGTCTTTGATGCCAACTTGGCCAAGCAGGTGTTAGAGGATCACAAGCTGCCCCCCAACCTAGAGCAATTCATGACCGAGGACGCTCGGCTCCCGGTCGAGGCGATCGTGGAAGAAGTCCTGAAGCTGCATCCGTCGGGCTGGACGCTGGCACAACACACGACCAAAACCATCCTTCGTCTGGCTGGCTTAGGTCATGCTATCCTGGTAGGGCGCGGCGCGAGCGTCATCACTGCACGCCTCCCGAACGTATTTCACGTGCGGTTGGTGGCGCCGCTGCCGACGCGAATTCGGCATACCGGCGAATACTACCAGTTGAGTGAAGGCGAAGCGGCCAAGTTTGTGAGGGAAAAAGACCAGGCGCGACGCCGCTACGTGAGGCGCTACTTCAACGCAGAGATCAACGACCCGACCCTCTATGACGTGACGCTCAACACCGGTCGATTGGGTTTTGCCCATGCGGCCGAGGTGATCGCGCAGTTGGCTTTGCAGCACCGCAACAAGAACCGACTTTTAACGTCCGACTTTTAACGACAGTTCAAGCCCAAAGAGGCCGGCGAGCTTTTAAATCGGGGCGTTTCCAGACAAAGCCAAAACTTTCAGCGAGGTTGCCTCGGGTTCGGAAAGCCCTGCTCCTCCCGAGGCGCAGTTGGGGCTTGATGCCAGGCTGATCGAACTCTATCAGTCATTCGGCTATTGAAACAAAGTCTAACCTCCATTCTCTAACGCAAATGACCAACGACGAACTGCGCGAACACAACAAAAAACGGAAGATACATCAAATCGCGTGGGTAACGCGAGATTTGGAAAAAAGCATGAAAGCGTGGGTCGACAACCTGCAAGTGGGCCCTTGGACGGTGCTTGCATTCACAGAGAAGTCTCTTAAATACCTGGACGTCGACGGCAAACGAGTTACTGAACCTTTCAAGTTTTTGATCGGCATAAGCTGGATCGGAGAAATTCAGGTCGAATTGATCCAGCCGGTTTATGGCCCGATGATCTACGAGGCCTTTATTCAGAAACACGGTGAAGGTCTACATCACTTTAAGGAGCGCATCAGTCAGGACGACATCGATGAGGTACTTACGGAATACAAGGAAAAGGGAATCGAAGTGACACAGACTGGACAGTTTAAGGAGGACTTCCACTATTATCTCAACACAGAACCGAAATTGGATTTTGTGCTGGAACTGGGAAACTGTCCTCTGCTGAATCTGCCGAAGGACGAATTCCCAATTTATCCGCCGGAGAAAGATTAACCGCGGTAATCTGGGAGATCCCTTCAGTTCAGCGAATTGTTCAGAGCTTACTTTAGACTTTTCGTTAAAAAACCTTTGGGAATAGGGCGCATCAGGACACTAAGCTCTCCAGCTTGAGTGCTTTGTGCCCGAGAATCTTCACCGTCTGATTGAGTTGCTCAACCTTCAGTGGCTTCTTCAGTACTGTGACCGGACTGACTTGAAGAATCCGATCGAGGATCTCGCTGTCCGGGTAACCCGTGATCACGACAATGTTGAGGTCCGGATCGATCTGCTTGGCCGTTTTATACACCTGGTCACCAGGAGCATCAGGTAATTGCAAGTCCAGAAACATCAGATCGAATTTCTGCTTCCGTAGACTTCTAATGGCCTCCGTAGCTGTACCGACCACCACTCGACTAAAGCCGATTTGCTTCAAAAATGTTCGAAAGAGATCCTGCAGGCCCCGATCGTCATCAACCACTAACACCGTTGGTTGGCCTTGCTCGTCTTGGCGTAGAACGTCGTGGTCCAGAGCGGTTTTCTTGATCCGCCAGCGGCCGCCGATTTGAATGGCCGGGATCTTTCCGCGTTGTACGAGATAGTAAACTGTCGGGAGAGGAATCCGCAGGTACTCGGCCGTCTCTTTTACAGTAAGCAGATTGTGAATTGGAGTGTCGCTCAAAGCTTAGGAGAAAATTCGGTTATAAATCATCGAGATCATTAGAACTATTATAAGAATCGGCTTTTATCCGGCCACCTTTAGCCGCGTTTAGAAAATCTGGAGCCCGCGCTCGTCGCGATGCCCTCTATTACCGGTTGGTACCGCTTCGTTGTAGGTTTTGTTTTCTGCGCTGGAAGCCCGACAGATCGACCGGCGCCCAAAGCGGGCCGGCGGTACCGACAGGATCCGCGCTCCCGCGCGATCCGACACCAAACCGACAGGATCCGCGTTCCCGCGCGATCCGACACCGAACCGCCAGGATCCGCGTTCCCGCGCGATCCGACTCCGCACCGCCAGGGTCCGCGCTCCCGCGCGATCCGGCACCGCACCGGTAGGGTCGCGCTCCCGCGCGATCCGCCACCGCACCGGATAGGGTCGCGCTCCCGCGCGATCCGGCACCGAACCGGTAGGGTCGCGTTCCCGCGCGATCCGCCACCGAACCGACAGGTCCGCGCTCCCGCGCGATCCGGCGCCGAACGTCCAGAAAAAGGTGCAACTGTGAAAACAGCTGAAGCTAATGGTAAGAGCGCGTTTGCAGAACAGCAAAAAGGCGTCGAGACATCGAGCGCTCGCTCTTGACCAATCATTGAAATAATTTAATTCGTTAATATTAGCTTGTAATTAACTAGAAGTGAGAGCCTGGCGAAGTTTTGGTCAATACGAAAAATCGGAGTATGTATTCCACAAAAGTTAAATGAATCCAAGTGCTCTTAATTATCATCATCTTCTCTATTTCTGGGCTGTCGCCAAGGAGGGAAGCCTGCGGCGGGCCAGTGAATCATTGCACGTATCACAGCCGAGTATTAGCGCGCAGCTCAAGCAACTCGAAGAATCATTGGGAGCACCTCTATTTACGCGTACGACTCGGAGGTTGATCCTGACCGATACTGGACAGACGGTTCTACAGTATGCGGAAGAAATTTTCTCTTTAGGCCGCGAGCTTTTGAACGCCGTGCGCCAGCAACCAGGGCAACGTCCGCTCCGGTTGCACGTCGGGGTAGCGGATTCGCTGCCGAAAATCATCGTCCGTCAACAGCTTACCCCAGTCTTCAAACTTGACCGGTCAGTGCGCGTGATTGCCCGAGAAGGGTCGCTCGAAGAACTCATCACGCAGTTAGCCGGGCACAAACTGGATGTCGTTCTGGCGGACGAACCATCCACAAGCGCCCTACGCGTGAAGACATTCAATCAGCGCGTTAGCACCTCGGATATTGTGATTTGCGCCGCTCCGCGCCTTGCAAGGAGCTTGGTAAAGGATTTCCCGCGGTCTTTGGACAGCGCACCAGCGATACTTCCAGTGGCTGAGATGTCGCTTCGCCGGCAGCTTGAGCACTGGTTCGAATCACGTTGTGTTCAACCGCAGGTTGTCGCCGAGGTCGAAGATACAGCGCTGTTAACGGATTTAGGAGCTCAAGGACTCGGATTCGTGCCGGTCTATTCAGCTGTGTTAGACGAGCTCGCTCGTTCCTCCCGTTTACAGCCGATCGGAATCGCCAAAGGTCTGCGCATGGAGATCTTCGCGATCACAGCCGAACGCCGACTTCAGCACCCCGGCGTAGTAGCCATGAAAGCCGAATCCCGCTCAGCTGATCGTATTGGATGAAGCCTTCCCTTTAAGAATGGCCAGCCATGGGCAAATATGCGCGGTCTTCGGCCGGGGACGGATTGGTTTCGTACTCATCGCGAAAAGCGCTTGGCCATTGCCTGGATGTGACTTGGCAATTACTTCGACTGACGACGACTCAAGACAAAGGCCGAAGGAAACACATTCGGAACCCCGCATTTAGAAAAATCGGCAAAATGTGCAAAATCGCTTGACTGTACCAACTAGTTAGTATACTCGACTAAATGTTATGTCAGCGAACCAGTCCAAAGAACGTATCCTGGCCGGAGCGAAAGAGCTGTTTTTGTCCCGCGGCTATTCGGCCACCACAGTGGATGCGATTTGTGAAAAGGCTGAACTGACGAAAGGCAGCTTTTATTATTTTTTTGATTCGAAGGAGGATTTGGGTCTCGCGGTTTTGGATTGGTCTCTCCGGCGAAGCGCGCAGCTGCTAGCAAGTGGCCCTCACGTCCGAATGGTGGACCCTATCGAAAAAGCATTTACCTTCCTTGAATATTTGGAGAAGTGTTCTCCAGAGCTTTGGAGTGGAGGATGTCTGCTGGGTTCCTTCGCGCTGGAGCTTGCCGACACGAATCCCCGAATGCAACAAGCCGTTGCAGGCATGTTTCAGACCGTCGCGGACGATTTCGCGGAACAACTTCAACCAATCGCAGCTCAGTGCGCCGGGAAGCAACGGCCGACCGCCAGCGAACTCGCCGATTCGCTTCTCGGCATCCTCGAGGGTTCCATCATACTTGCCAAAGCCCATCGCGATCCGACCCGCATTCCTAATGCCATCCGCGGATTTCGACTCTCATTGGGTACGCTGACCGCCGAACCCGCCTAGTCTTTTTTTTTCCCAAAAACGTATACTAACTAGTTGGTATCCCAGAACGAACAAAATCATAAAATGAGCACAGCAACTCCACGCGAAACCTCGGCCGGCGCCGATACTTCTTCATTAAACCCCGACGCACCCAGGTATCCCAGTACTGCCGCTGCGGAAAATCGAAGCGAAAAAGGCGGCACAAAGATATCCAAAGAGACCATCGAGAATCTTAAGAGCAAAGTGAAGGGACAGGTCGTTCTCCCGATTGACTCCAGTTACGATGTGGTTCGCCAAATATGGAATGCGATGATTGAACGGCGTCCCGCTCTCATCGTGCGATGTGCGGAAGCCAATGACGTTCCACATGCAATTTCGTTCGCGCGCGAGAATGGACTCGAAATATCAATTCGAGGTGCGGGACATAACATCGCGGGGAACGCTTTGTGTGACGACGGCGTAATGATTGATTTTTCCACAATGAGGAATGTTCGCGTGGATCCCGAGAAGAAGCGCGCTTATGTTGAACCTGGCGCAACGCTGGCCGATTTTGATGAGGTGGCACAGTCCCACGGGCTAGCCACACCAGTAGGAATCAATTCCACCACTGGGGTCGCGGGTCTAACACTAGGCGGCGGATTCGGTTGGTTAACTCGCAAATACGGCCTGACCGTCGACAATCTGGTCTCTGTAGACCTTGTGACCGCGGACGGCAAAAGGATCCGAGCCAGCGAAAATGAAAACGCCGATCTGTTTTGGGCAATTCGAGGCGGCGGCGGTAACTTTGCGGTCGTCACCCAATTCGAATTCAAACTCCATCAGGTGGGCCCTGAAATCCTGGCCGGGTTGATCGTTTTCCCATTCAACCAGGCAAAGCAGGTGCTGACACAATATCGCGAATTTGTAAAATCCGCACCGGAGGAGCTTAACGTGTGGGCCGTATTGCGCAAGGCTCCCCCTCTGCCATTTCTTCCCGAGGATGTGCATGGCAAGGAAGTGGTTGTACTCGTCCCCTTCTACGCTGGGGATGCTGCTCAAGGCAGGAAACTGATTGAGCCTCTGCTGCGTTTCGGCGACCCTCACGGCCAGCACATCGGTGTTCAGCCGTACACGCAATGGCAGCAAGCATTTGATCCGCTGCTAACGCCCGGCGCGAGAAACTACTGGAAATCCCATAATTTCACAGAGCTCAGTGATGGTGCGCTGAACTCAATGGTCGAGTTTGCTGGCAAACTGCCCTCGCCGCAGTGCGAAATCTTCATTGGCCTCATCGCAGGGGCGGCCAATCGCATCCCGGCAGATGCCATGGCATATCGTCATCGGGACGCAAAGTTTGTCCTCAACGTGCACGGGAGATGGGACGAGAAGACAGACGATGAACGGTGCATTGCTTGGGCACGCGCCTTTTTCCAAGCCTCTGCCCCATATGCCTCAAAGGGTGCCTACGTGAACTTTATGACGGAAGAAGAAATCGATCGGGTGGCCGCCGCTTACGGCGCTAACTATGAACGCCTGGCGCAGATCAAAAAGCAGTATGATCCGGAAAATCTGTTTCATCTGAACCAAAACATCAAACCGTCACCTCGACAGGGTTAAAGTTGGGTCCAGAGATTATGGGCTGTCGCGATCAGCACGTTTTGAATCGATCGTAAGATACTGGTTTGAACAGCGGGGCGGTAGATTACTGGAAGGTGCCTGCGGTCCGCGAATTAACCCGAGATTGCCGTTTGGGGACGGCTCCGCTTTTTGCGCTGCACTCGACACGCTGCGTGGCAAGCAGAAACACTAGAAAGCCCCATAACACAAGACGATCCTCAACCTTTAAATCCACTCTACCGTCACATTTTTATGCAGGGATCGGGATCTTCTTCTTTTTCCATTTCTTGGACTGTCTCGGCCATTCCTTCTTGGCTGGCGAGCCCACACTGTCGGGGTCTGGTCAGAATGGCGCGAAGATAAGGAGGGTCTGAGGCGTTTTTATGCCCCGGAGGAGGGGCTACATGATTCAAGCCCAGGGTTTCAAACCCTGGGAACCATCCAACCAAGACGGGTCGCCCTGAATGGGCGAAAGCTCACGTGTGCCAAACTAACCCGACTTTCGCAGATTTTGGCGGTTTAAGATTTTTTACGCGGCAGCTCCCTAGGAACACGAGGCAAAGAGGGCTGATTCGGCGCGTGTGACAACCTAGCCCATAGACAGAGCGTGCTAGGGGCTGAGAAGATAGGGAAGTGTTTTTGAAAACCCACCGCATCTTCAAAGACGGCAAGGCTCATATCTATTATTCGCTCTGTGAGAGCCTGCGGGTAAGTCGCAAGCGGGTCTTACAGCGTCAGGTGCTGCATTTGGGTGAACTGAACACCACGCAACTTGAGCGCTGGCAGCGCACGATCGAAGTGGTCCAGGAGGATGGGCGGCGTCATCAGATGCGACTCTTCAGTGATCGGCACGGAGAGGTGAGGGCGACGGCGGCTCCCGAGGATGTAGCCGAGGTGCTGCTCTCCAGCCTGGTGGTGCGGCGACCGCGGCAGTTTGGAGCCTGCTGGATAGGATGCAAGTTGTGGGAGGAGCTCGAACTGGGAGAGTTCTGGCACCAAGTCCTTAGGGAGGAAACCGGTGCGGTGCCCTGGGACAAAGTGGTCGAGCTTTTGGCGGTCAATCGGCTGATTGCACCGCGCAGCGAGCTTTCTATTCACGAGAAGTGGTTTCCGCAAACAGCGATGGCGGCGTTGCTCGACAGTGATGAGCAAGTGGCGGAAAAGGATCGACTCTATCGGGCGCTGGACCGGATAGTCGAGCACAAGGAAGCCTTGGAAGTACATCTGGCTGGGCGCTGGAAAGATCTCTTCGGTGCCAGCTTCGATGTTTTGCTTTACGATCTAACGAGCACCTACTTTGAAGGCGAAGTTCAAGAGGTCGAGAAAGCCCGCTACGGCCACTCGCGCGATCAGCGGCCCGACTGCCGACAACTGATTCTGGCGCTGGTGGTGACTCCGGAAGGTTTTCCACTTTCCTATGAAGTCTTTGCAGGCAACCGGGCTGATGTGACGACGCTGGAGCAGATGCTCGATGCGGTGGAGCGCAAACACGGCCGTGCCCGTCGGGTGTGGATCTTTGACCGTGGGATTGTCAGCGAAGACAATCTCCAAAGGCTGCGAGAGCGCGGGGCCAGTTACCTGGTCGGCACGCCCCGGGCCCAACTCAAAGTTCATGAGCGCCGCTTGCTGGAGGGCGACTGGCAGTCAATCACTGCGGAAGTCCAAGTCCAACTCATCGCCCAGGATAACAATGAAACCTATGTCCTGGCCCGTAGTCGTACCCGTGCACAGAAGGAAAGCGCCATGCGCTCCCGAGTGGTGCGGGGCTTGATGCGCGATCTGATTCGGCTGCGCCGACTCCTTCGCCACGGGCGGCTCAAAGACCCCGCCAAAGTGCTTCTGCATTTGGGTCGACTCAAAGAGCGTTATCACCAAGCTTGGCGTTATGTCAAAATTGAGCTCCAAGAGCTGCAACTAAGCTGGCAATGGGATCGCCACGCCCTACGGCTGGCCACAAGTCGCGACGGAGCTTACTTGTTGCGCACCAACCTGGAGGGAAACGATCCGGCTAAACTTTGGACCCAATACATCCAGCTGACCGAAGTCGAAGCCGTTTTCCGTGCCCTTAAAAGCGATCTGGCCATCCGGCCCATTTGGCACTTCACCCCAAAGCGGGTCGAAGCTCACCTCATGGTCGCATTCCTGGGCTACTGTCTGTGGGTGTGTCTCAAACATAAACTCAAGGCCAGCGCCCCCTCCTTGACCCCGTGGCAGTTGCTTGACCAATTTGGGCGCATCCAAATGGTCGAAGTCTGGTTCAAGTTGCGAGCCGGCGGGTGCATCTGCCTGGAACGGGTTACTCAACCCGAAGCTGCCCAGGCCGCCCTTATCCATCAGCTCAACTGGCCGCTACCACAGCAACCTCCTCCCAAAATTTACAAGACCGATCTTCAAAATGTGTGGACAACCTAAGCCCCTTTTTTCGGGCGCTCCAGAGGGAAGGCGCCACTCCGCTTCGCGGAAAATGCGAAAGTCGGGCTAACGTATATTGCTTGTCGGAGAGGATCTCATTAGACCAAGGCAATGGCGAGCGATGAGATTGCAACAATAAATATGTGTGTTATTACGGCGCCCGAACTGGCGCCCCTTTCAGGGCGCATCATCGTGGGGGTGGCGGTTCCCTGGGTTGAAAACCCAGGGCTGAGTCATATCGCCCCTTCTTCGGGGCGTTAAACCATCCCAAACGCTGCTTATCTTCGCACCATTCGGGGTCTGGTCATTCCGCGGCGACATGTTCACCTTTCTGGGCAGCGGAGCGTTTCATCAGCAGCACCATGAAGGCGAGCCCGGTTGCCAGTACGGTGAAGATTAAGAACGCGTCGAAATAGGAAAGAGCCGAGGCCTGCTGTTCACGAAGGTTCTCGAGCGACTGCAACGCCATCTGGTGAGCTGCGGCTTGGTCGCCGGTCTGTTGCAGGAAAGTTGGTTCGGCTTGAGCGAAATAGGAGTTCAGCGCCGGGTTCAACGGGTCGAGATTCTCGTTGAGGCGCAGTGCATGGAATATCTCGCGCCGTTCGGTGATAGTTTGGCCCATCGAAGTACCAACACTGCCGCCTTCGTTGCGCAGTAGAGCAAAAAGGCCGACCGCCGCCCCCCGCAAGCTGCGCGGGATGTAAAGAAAAGCGGCAACGTTTAAAGGTGCGAAGATCATCCCTAAGCCAGCGATCATGACCACCCGCGGCCAGACCACCTGCCACGGGGAAATATCCAGGTTCATTTGGGACATCCAGAAACAGCCGGCGGCGAGGATCAGCAAGCCGATCGCGATCAGCCAGCGGGCATCGATGCCGCGGCCCAGCAAAACGCCAACCACAATCAGCGCCAGAATGGTAAAAGCTCCCGATGGGGATAGTACTAACCCGGCGTGGAAAGCATCGTAACCAAAAAGCGACTCTAACAACGCCGGCAGCAGAGTGCTGGTGCCGTAAAGAATGCCGAACGCGCAGAAAATGATCAGGCAGGAGAAAGCAAAGTTCCGTTCCCGCAATGGCCGGAAATTGACGATCGGATTGGTTTGACGCGTTTCCCAAAATACCAGACCGATGGCGCCAACAAAGAAGAGCGTTACCAGAACTTGTACCCGGCCGATGGCGTCGTTCAGCCAATCCCATTCTTGCCCTTTGCTTAGCACGATTTCCCAGCAGACCAAGGTCAGCACGAGCAGACTTAGACCGACAAAATCGAAATTGAGCGGCTGTTTCTTCGATTCGGCTCTTTGGTTGCGGAGATAGTCCGGGTCTCGGACCAAGAGCCAGCATAGGACGAGCGCCAGAGCGCCAACCGGCAAATTGATGTAAAAGATCCAACGCCAGGAATACTCGTCAGTGATATAACCGCCCAGAGTCGGGCCGATCACAGGAGCCAGCAATGCGGCTACGCCAAAAACGGTCTGAGCGGCGCCTTGTTTTTCGGTGGGGAAGCTATCCAATAAGATCGCCTGGCTGGAGGGTTGGAGACCGCCGCCGGCCAGCCCTTGCATCACCCGGAAGAGGATCAACTGGCCGAGGCTGGTCGCCATACCGCAGAGCAACGAGCTAAGGGTGAAGACGGCAATGGATAACAGGAAATAGTTGCGCCGTCCTAAATGCGCCGCGAGCCAGCCGGAAATTGGCAAGATGATCGCGTTAGCAGCTAGATAACTGGTGATAACCCATTCGCTATCGGTGACCGCCGCAGAAAGCCCGCCGGCAATGTAGCGCAGGGCGACATTCGCGATGGTGGTATCAAGCACCTCCATGAAAGTCGGGATCACGACGGCCAGCGCAACGAACCACGGGTTAATAGGCCGCGGCCTCGCTACGGCTGAGACCGCGGACAAAGTAGATGTGCCCGCGCTCATGGCATGGGACTAGCGGATGCATTGGCATGCTCCGGCGCCTGTAGAAACTGGCCGGCGTTGGACCCGGTGGGCGGACTTCGTAAATCCACGGTTGGCGTCACCGATAGGCCAGCAAACAGCGGCAGCTTGTCAGGGTCGTATTTGAGGACGTCGATTCGCACCGGCAGCCGTTGGACTACTTTTACGAAATTGCCGGTTGCGTTCTGCGCTGGCAACAAAGCCAGCGTAGAACCGGTGCCATAGGTGAACCCGGAGATGCGCCCCTCAAAAATATGTTTGCCTCCATACATATCCAGTTCCAGATCGACATGTTGGCCGATGCGAAGATTGCGGAGCTGCGTCTCCTTAAAATTCGCGTCTACCCAGATATCGCGCAATGAACGGATTGCCATGACGCTCTGGCCGCCCTGAAGGTTGTTGCCCGGATTGACGTTCCGTCGGGTAATCACGCCGTCGATCTCTGCGACGACGGTACAGTAATGTAAATTGAGTTTTGCTTGATCGAGATCACGCTGAGCCTGCGTCAAGTTCGTTTGAGCTTGTTTTAAGCTAGGTGCGTTTTTAACGATCTCGGCGTAAATTCGATCCAAGTCGCCTGCGGGATCACGGCGGTAGAACTCATCTAACAATTGGTTCGGCGTCAGCGTGTAGGACGACGGTACAATGCCGAGCTGGGCGGCGCTTTGCAGCAGATCCGCTTGCGCCTGGCGGACCGAAGAGTATGTCTGATCAAGATCTCCCGGCACGTCGGCCAGGGTCTTTCCTTCGGCTGCTTTTGCGGGTAGCCCAAGAGCGACCCGCGCCTGATAAATATTTTCCATTGCCTGCTTTACCCGGGACTGGGCCACATCAAGAGCTTCACGCCTTTCGTCGTATTCTTCCTGGCTCACCACTCTCGTAGCCAGTAAACGTTGGGCGCGATCAAACTCCTGCTGAGCGAGTACTAGACTTGCTTTTTCCTGTTCCCAAGTGGCGACTCGAGCCGCGATGAGCGCGATCTGATTATCAACATCCTCGATGGAGCGAGCGAGTTTGAAGCGGTTACTCCGGGCCTGACCCAGCAATCCTTGCACGTTAGCGCGCGCTACCACCAGATTCGCTTGAGCGGCATCGACTGCGGCCTGCTTGATGGCCACCTGCACCTGATATGGCTCGGGGTCGAGCTGAAGCAGCACATCGCCTTTTTTCACCCGATTGTTGTCGTCGACCAGCACACGTGCCACCTGGCCCCCGACCCGTGGCGCCACGAAGGTCACATAACCATTTACATAGGCGTCATCAGTCGAGACCGTGTTAAAGGCCCGGATTAGCCACGGGATTCCAAAGAAAAGCAGTACCAGGGCAACCACGAGACCGACGACCATGAGCAAACGACGACGCCAGTGAACCGGCTTAGCGGTTAGCGGTATGGGCGCAGCCGGAGTCGCAGTTTTTTTGACGGACGGAGGGTTTGATTTTTCGGTTTCCACTGGGTTATTCGGGGGTTCATCTGCTCATTCGTGACCTCGGGCTCTCATCCAGCGGCCGCAGTCGAGAGGCCCGCATGGTCAGTGGGCTGCGGCCTGGAAAGCGCGCGCGCCATGACTGGGCGCGTCGGCAGGATTGCTGGGTGAATTTCCTGATTACGAGAACGTTTTCGGAGCCGACGATGCTGCCTCACTAACTTTCTTTTGAGTTAAGTACCGATTGGAGCCAGTCCTCGAAAGAGGTCGCGCCGATGCGCGGATTAGCGCCGGGGGTGAGCGATTGATCGTTTACTACCAGGCCGTAGTAGCGCGCATCAACGATCTGTGATCACCTCGCGTGGATCCTTTGTCGCGCCTAGGAAGCGTCCGACCATTTCGTCGAGACCTGCCCGTTCGGGACCAGCTATCTCGATCATACCATTTAGCGGCGCGCCGAGTGTGACCTCGGCGAGCGCGCTAGCAACGTCATCGGCGGCGATTGGCTGCCACAACGCCGGCGGTAAATGAACCGTTTGGCCGACGGTACTGAATTGGGCGATGCCGCCCATGAATTCGAAGAATTGCGTTGCCCGAACGATCGTATACGGAATCCCGGAAGCCTTGATCAGGTCTTCCTGGGCCATTTTCGCGCGGAAATAGCCACTGGCAAGAAGGCGGTCAGTGCCGACGACTGACAGGGCAACATGGTGCTCCACGCCAGCGGCCACTTCCGCGGCCAAGAGATTACGTCCGGAGGTTTCGAAGAACTCCAAAACGGCCTTGTCTTCCCAAGAAGGCGCGTTCGACACGTCAACGACAACCTGGGCACCTGTGAGCGCTTTGGCTAAGCCCTCACCAGTGATGGTGTTAACGCCAGAAGAAGGTGACGCCGCCACTACCTCCTGACCATGCTGCCGAAGATTGTTCACCAGCTTTGTGCCGATGAGGCCGCTGCCGCCAATCACTACGATCTTCATATGTTTATTCATAATTGTTACTTCTTGGTTGTTTGTTGTGTTCTTCGGGTCCGAGTGGACCGGGATTGAAAGCAAAAGGTTCTAACGGTGCTTTGGCTGAAGGAGCCGCGTAGGCGTTATATGTTAGCATAATAGATTCTCCAAGTTTGATGGTTTCTTTTGTTGGAGGTCATAAATCTTAGCCTGAGTGGGTGGCTAACCACTAATGAGCGTGCGCCAGTCATCGCACGACTTCATGGGTTTCCTCTCGCGCTTCATGCTCTGACGGTTCAATCTCAAATACGGTTTCGACCATTCTGAGATGTCTCGACGTAAGCTCCCAAAGGGGAGGGCGGCAGTGGCATTTTACCGGCCAGCATGACCCCTCCATCCACTCGGATGTTTTCGCCCGTTACGAACGTGGCGCTTTGGAGATAGAGCACCGCGTCGACGACATCAGAAACTTCACCCATCCGAGCCAGGGGATGAAGCTTCGCCAACTCCGCATGATTACCTTTAGCATGCATCGGCGTGTTAACGACGGCAGGAGACACCGTGTTGAACCGGATGTTATTCGCCGCGTATTCCAGCGCCAACGCCTTACTCGCAGCCGGCATCGGCGATTTCGACAGCACGGCCAACAGTTCGGTCGCGGCGCCGCTCGGTTGATCCACGGAAACCCCCGAGATGCTTACCACATGCCCGGAATTTTGCTTCTTCATCTGCGGAATCACCTGCTGCGTCATGTAGAAGAAGCTGGCGACGTTGGTATTCATCACCAGGTTGTAGTCTTCTTCGGTGTAGTCGGTGAACGCCTTCGGCATATAGATTCCAGCATTGTTAACCAGCAGATCAATACGGCCGAAATGTTTGACGGCTGCGTCTACCACCTTGATGGCGGTTTCTTTCTTGCTGACGTCTCCATCCACCAGGACGAGCTCAGGCGAAGGCGTAAGGTCCTTCGAGCTGCTGATCGTGCGGGAGGTGCCCACCACGCGCCAGCCGCGTTCGAGCAGTGTCTGTGTCACGCCCAGGCCGATCCCGCTGGAAGCGCCGGTGACGATGGCGACAGGTTGTCGGGTTGTATTCATCGAATGTCTTTCTGTCTGAATTTTTGTTGTTTAAGAAAAAAGGGCTTCTGGAGTAAATCTTCACGCCCGCTGAATTTAGGTCTTTGGCGAAGGACGTTTCTTTTTTCCTCTGGTTCTGTAACATTGGCCTGCTTATGCTGTTGAACATTTCGTGTGCCAACCTTTTGTTACGACTCTTTGTGCCTGTGGATCAGGCTGTTACGCGCAGAATGTGAGTCGGGAGATGCCGGTACAAAATTTTAAACTGACAAAGTTTCGTCCCCGCTTTATTGCGACGCTCGTACTAACTAAATTTGAGCCCCAGCAATATTTTCCTCCTTCTCCACTTGTTTCTATCTCACGTACAAATTGACCCGTTTCGCTCCGCCCCCGTCTTCCTTCCGCTCTCACTTGGCATCTAACACATTGTTAATCGCATTCAGCAGAGCCTCATCACTAAAGGGCTTGATCAGGACAGTCCTCGCGTGGCCCTCCAGAGCCTGTGCACGTGCGGTCTCTTCTTCGTGCGCCGTGATAAAGATGACCGGGATCTCAGAATGATCGGCAACCAATTGGCGCTCCAGCTCGATGCCACTTTTTCCCGGCATACGCATGTCGAGTAGCAGGCAGTCCGTCCTTCCCGGTTGATCCGAGCTTAAGTACTTTTCGGCTGAAGCAAACGTGTTGACTGCGAACCCGGCAGAGCTCAGCAACCGGCTAATGCCTTCGCGAACGGACTCGTCGTCATCAACAATCGAAATCAGTTTTGGGGTCGCCACATAGGAAAATGGCAACAATGCGGGCAGTAATCCAGTATACCTTCGTATATCGTCTAACTCCACCTTTGCGGCGGAGATCGCGCGGATAAGAAGAAAATTAGGTAAGGGGAATGCTATCACACATCCGATGTGAAGATTCTCGGTTCCCTTTGCTACTTAACTCGCGTAATCGGCGGATAGCGTGACCTTCTGAATCCGAGTTAAATTGTCCGGGCAACTTAGAGCTCGAATCCTGACCTTAACGCTTCCTCGCACGCCAGCTTCGCAGCTTGTCATACATTCTTACCAGGTCCGCTAAAGAGCTGGCCCGCATCTTGTGCATCACTTGGCCGCGCTTGACTTTAACGGTGATTTCGCTGAGACCAAGTTCTGCCGCGACTTGTTTGTTGAGGAGACCGGAGACAACCCCTTGCATTACTTGTCGCTCGCGCGGCGTTAGTGATTCATATCGGCTCCACAGATCCTTCATCTGCGCCTGTTGGTGGCGGGCAGATTGATCGCGTTTTATCGCCTGCTCAATCGCATCCAACAGATCCTGCTCAGAGAACGGCTTGATAAGAAATTCAACCGCCCCCGCCTTCATGGCACGCACCGATGTTGGAACATCCTTGTGACCCGTGATAAAAACGATAGGTATTTCGCTGTTTGCCTCCAGGATCCGTTTCTGCAGATCGAGCCCGCTCAGACCTGGCAACCCCACATCCAGCACCAGGCAGCTTGGAATATTTTCTTTTCGGTGAGCCAAAAAATCCTGAGCCGAAGCAAAAGTCTCGACTTTCCATCCGACCGCTCTAAGAAGACGTTCCAAACCCTGGCGAACTGCGAGATCATCGTCTACGACGAAGACGATCGCTTCGGATTCCGGCAAAGGTGATTCTGCGGGCATTTCAAAGAGTGAATTGAAAGGTTGTGCCGGGACCATCGTTCGCCGTGACCCAAAGCCGCCCGCCGTGACTTTCAACAATCGAACGACTGATCGATAGCCCCATACCCATGCCGCCGGGTTTAGTAGTATGGAAAGCATCAAAGATTCGTTCAGCGTTCAGTGGATCAATGCCGACTCCGGAATCTTGAACAGCCACCAGTACTTGATCCCCCTTGCTGCGTTGGGTCTTGATCACCAGATCTCGCTCACGTTCTTCCACCGCGCTCATGGCTTCGATGCCATTCAGGATCAAGTTCATGACGACCTGCTGTATTTGCACTCGGTCGGCCATTACCGAAGGGAGATTCGCGGCCAGATCCATCCGTAACGCCACCCTGTTTCTTCGCGCTTCGCCCCGGATGAGGATTACCACTTCTTCAATCGTCTCGTTTATGTTCAACCGTTCCTTGGCCGGCAGAGACTTCTTAAATAGGCCGCGCATCCGGGAAACCACATCGGCGGCCCGATTCCCATCGCGAATAATGGCGCGCATCGCTTCCCTGGCTTCGACCAGATTCGGCGAATCCTTAGCCAGGAAGCGCAGGCTGGCGCTAGCGTTAGTTACGACGCCTACCAGCGGCTGGTTTACTTCGTGGGCAATGGAGGCTGCTAGTTCGCCCATGGTCGTTACCCGGCTGACATGAGCCAGTTCGATTTGCGTTTCGTGCAAGGAGACCTCCTTCTCTTGGAGGGCCTTTTCCGCTAGCTTACGCTCAGTGATGTCCGTCACCGCGCCGACGAATTCAAATCTGCCGGACTCGTCTATGGTCGAGGGATGACCCACAACCCGCAGATATTTGACGGATCCATTAGGCATCAGCAACCGATGCTCAAAATCAAATTCCTTCCTTTCATTGGAAACTCGATCAATGAGTTGCCGCACCATGCTTCTGTCTTCCGGATGAGTTCGGTGGAGTAATACTTCCAACCTGGGTTCAGTCCGAGGGTCGTATTCAAAGATGCGGTAGGTTTCCTGCGACCAGTAAATTTTGCTGCTGGAGACATCCCAGCCGAAGCTGCCCGTCCGGCTTATCCTTTGCGCCTCGGCTAAATAGGTCTCACTTCGGCGCAAAGCTGCTTCGCGCTCCTCGAGGTCGTGGTAAAGACGAGTGTTCTCCAGAGAGATGGCGGCTTGCGCCGCCAGCAGTTTCAACACCGTCATCCGTGCCGGAGTGAAAATGTGCGGCGCCAGGTTATTTTCGAGGTAGAGCACGGCAATAAGTTTGGCCTGATTAATCAGCGGCAAGCAGAGAATGGAACGAGTGTCCTGCTGGCGGAAGTACGCATCTGCGGAAAACGGATTCTGAGCTGAGGCATCGTCCAGAATTACGCTCTCGTGGGTGCGCGCCACATAGTAGACGATTGAACCCGGGACCGCCGTGCCGGCCACCGGCGTTTCTAGGACACGTACGACGACAGTGTCGCCGCTGGTGGCGGCTTCCGCCTCTATGCGGTGCTCAATACCTTGGGGAACAATTAACAGGCCGCGCTCGGCGCCCGCGTGCTCAATTGCTGTGCGCATGAGCGTGTCGATCAGTTTCTCCAGGACGACCTCACCCGACACGGCCTGCGAGACTTTGATAACGGTAGCCAGATCCAGGTGTTCGACCGGCGTCCCAATTGTACTCGTTGGAACGAGTGTTGGCGCCTCCCCCTTGAGCTGCGGATACAACTCATCGAGCTGGCGCACCTTGCCATCGGCGCCCCACCGAAGATAGCCGTAGCGGGCGTCCCGCAAGTAAGCATTCGCGATCTTTGCGAAGCCTCGTGCCGCGTAGAATCGCGCGGCGAGTTCGTTGGCGAGCGCTTCATTGTGTACAAAACCATTCGCCCGCGCTGAGCGGATAGCCTGCTCGTAAAGGTCCATGGCATCGAGTGCGCGACCTTCGATGCGCGCGATCTCGGCGCCGACCAGTGCGGCGCGGTTCTCGAAATTCTCAGGACAATTCTCCGCCCAAAGCGCGAGCTGTTTATGATGTTCTTCCAGGGCTTGGAAATGCTCCGCGGGACGTGAGGACGTGGGACCGTCCTGAAATTGATTATCGGGCGGTCCAAAATCGTAGACCGCAGCTCGCGCTAGTGCGGCGTAAAGGTGGTACTCCGCCGTTTCGAACATTGCAGCTGATCTCCAAAGTAATTGTCGTGCCCTCGCTGCTGCATCGAGTGCGGAAGGATAGTCTCCGGCAAAGAAGCGCGCTTGTAGCTTTCGGATCCAGTACCAACACTCCGGCTGCTTCGTTGCCGGGTTGGCCGCAAACTGCTGCTCGAGCGTAACCTCGCTGATCTGTCCATCGTCGAAGCAGCCAAATTTGTAAGTCAAACCTCGTAAAGTTCGGATAAGACCGAGCTGTGTCTTGATGATATCAATCAGGTGACCGAACCGCGCCCTCTCAGCGAACTCAAGACCATGCTCAGCTTGGCGCTGGGTCTCTCCCAGCAGATCGCCAGCCGCCAAAAAGTTTGTATTTAGGTTATCGAAGCTGTACACCGCGACGGTTAGATCGCCGACTTTGGTCGCCGCTTCGAACGCCCGCCGAATAAGGTCACGACCGGCCCGGAGGGGCTTGGTCCACGTTAGGGCAAATTGTGCAAACCAGAGATAGGTCCGAGCCTGGAATCGCTCCAGGCCACGTTTCTCGACCAGTTCATAGCCGAGCTGACCGAATCGAAATCCGACTTTGTAGTCGCCGAACTGTGGCCCCGCTATCTTACCGAAGAATACATAAGCGACGCATGAGCCGTCGCCATGGCCTCGTTCCAGGCTCAGATTAACCGCGCGACAGACAGCCAAAGAAAGAAGATTTGCATCAGTGGACAACGCTGACGGAAAGACCCTCGTGAGAACATCCAGAGTCGCGAGAGATACCGGGTCGCTCATCAAGGGCAGGTCGATAAGCTCCTCGATCGTACGACCGGCAAGTTTTGTCCAGATCTGCTCGTATTCGCGCCTCGCTTCCTCTTGTTTCGGACGAGACGACCATTCCACTCCCAGGTGCTGGAGATACCCGATACAGGCGGAGACGGCCCGATCGGTCTGATCGAGAGTCGTATACAGATCGATGCGTAAACACTCGACGTTTGCTCGCTCGATCGCGTTTGCAGAGCGAGTTGAAAGTATCGTCAAGCGCCCGTCTGCAGCCCCCAGCTCACCGGTGAGGAACTCGCATTCGGCTCGGTACAATTCTAGAGCGAACGCAAGTTCATGCCGGCGCACCCAACAGTCGCTCGGCAAAAGTGCTGCGCCAGCACTGAAATACTTCAGCGCTGAGGCGTAGGCGGTAGAGGCCCTGGCGCGCTTGCCTGCCATAAGGTTCAGCTCGGCCAGTTGCTCGCGTTCGTCCCATGAACTAATCAAGGCCGCTCCGCGGTTGAGTTGATTAACGATCTCGAAGACCTCAAGCCTCTCCGGAGGAGTGCGTTTCGTAAGCAGCCGCCCTATTCGTAGATGGGCCTCACCGCGTAATTCTTCCGGGATCAGCGAATAGGCCGCTTCCTGGACACGGTCGTGGATAAACTTATAGGAGCCCTCCAAACGCACAATAAACTCCAGACGCAGAGCCTCCCACAAATCTGAGTGGAGCTTCTCTTCCGACGTGCCGCGAACGATGGAGAGCGTGGTGGTCTCAGCGCGGTTCCCAAGACAGGCAAGCTCTTTCAGCGTCTCCTGGGTTTCGACAGGTAAGCGGGTCAGCTTTCCTACCATGAGATCAACCACATTATCAGTGTAACCCTTGGCCTGAATGCGACTCGGGTCCCAAGACCACCTCCCTTGACTATGATCGAAGGTTAGTAAGCTCTCCTCGGCCAGTGCAGAAATAAACTGAATGGCGAAGAACGGGTTGCCACCAGTCTTTTCGTGGACCAGTTGCGCTAGCGCTGTCACCCGTCCCGAGCGCTGGTTCTCCGGTTCGCAATGTAGAGAATCAGAAATCAGCCGTCCCAAATCCTCAACGGTCAGGGGCGCCAGGATGATCTCATGCACGATCGCCCCAGCCTTGCGGATCGCTTCCAGCTTGCGAATCAATGGATGGGAGGAATTGACTTCGTTGTCTCGATAGGCGCCGATCAACATCAAGTGCTGCACATCCAATTGGGTCGACAGATCTTCGAGCAGGTCGAGACTCGCTGCGTCGAGCCATTGCAAATCGTCCAGAAACAATGCCAGAGGATGTTCCGGTCGGGCAAAGACGTTGATGAAACGCCGGAAAAGGAGCTGGAAGCGGCGTTGCGCATCTTGCGGTGCAAGTTCTGGGACTGGGGGCTGGCGACCGAGGATCAACCCCAGCTCAGGGATAAGGTCGACGATGAGCTGACCCTTCGGGCCTAGCGCCTCCCGAAAAGCATCACGCCATTGGCTCAGCTCAGATTCGTTCTTGCCGAGAAGCGGCCTGATCAACCCCTGGAATGCTTGCGCCACGGTCGAATAAGGAATGTCACGCTTATACTGGTCGAACTTGCCCGATGCAAAAAGGCCTCGGGGCGGGACCAATACCTTATGGAGTTCATTGACGACGGATGATTTGCCGATGCCTGAATACCCGGAGACGAGCACCAGTTCGGAGCCGCCGCTTACGACCACGCGGTCGAACGAAGCGACCAAAGTAGCGATTTCGCGCGTTCGTCCATACAATCTTTCAGGAATCAGGAGCCGATCCGGTAGGTCGTGTTCGCCAAGCGGGAAGTCGTCGACTCCGCCCTGGGTTTCCCATTCAGCTAGACAGCGTTGCAAATCACCATTAACGCCCGCCGCGGTCTGGTACCGTTCTTCGGCAGTCTTTGCGAGCAGCTTCATTACAATAGCGGAGACCGAGGCCGGTACGCGCGTCGAACGCTCTTCAGGCGGCAGCGGCTTTCTGGCAATGTGACAGTGGACCCATTCCATCGGGTCGGATGCCGTGAAGGGAAGATTCCCAGTCAGCATTTGGTAAAGCGTGACACCGAGTGAATAGAGATCGCTCCGGGAATCGATCGAACGGTTCATCCGTCCGGTCTGCTCGGGTGCCATGTAGGCGAGTGTCCCGGAAACTAGTTCGGGAGATTCGGCTGATTGGCGTTCGCGTGGGAGCCGCGCCGCGATACCAAACCCTTTTAGCCAGCAGCGGCCGCTGACGGAGTTAACCAGGACATTTGCCGGTTTAATATCCTTGTGAATAATGCCACGCTGATGCAAGCGATCAATCACGCTGGAAAGGCCAACCGCCACACGCAATGAAAATGCTAAGTCCAATGGTTCACCGAGCAATTGATCGAGAGGAACGCCGCCCGGATCCTCTAACACCAGTACGGTACGGTCCCAATGACGAGCAATTTCTATCGGTCGGGCAGCCCAAGCGGGATCTAGCTCTTCTCTAAGAGCATATTCGTGCTCCAGTCTTTTCAGAATTTCCGGCGCTGGATATTCGGCCACAGGCGAAAGCACCAGAATCCGGGAATTATCATCCGCACTCCAACCGTGATAAAGATTAAACTCTTTATCATTCCGGAGCGTATCGAAGGTGTATTTCGAGAGCTCAATCAAGGATTCCAGCTACGTGTAATTTACACTATTTTTGCCGTGATCTGCCGTCATATCAGACTTAATTCATGAACGACACCGTGCAAGGCGGCTATCAGGTGACCCAGAATACCTTGTCTGCCAATCCTAACCTCGCCGCGATCTACGCAACCAATGATCCGGAGGCAGAAGGAGCTGTTCAGGCGCTTAAGGCAGCAGGCAAAAAGGGGGTAAAGGATAACGTTGATCAGTTTTTGCTGGCGAACCTACGATGGCGAGGGAAAGCGCGAAGCCGGCGGCGAACAAGAGGCGAAGCGTCGCCCGGCCCGCGCGAAGGCACCGGCGGTTGGTTGCAGGTGCGAGATCGAAGATCATTGGTTTAGCTTTCAAACCTGAGCCATGCCGCCGTCGATGCAGAGTTCTGCGCCGGTGATGAAGCTGCTTTCGTCGCTCGCGAGAAACAGGGCGCCGGCGGCGACCTCTTCGGGCCGGCCGAGGCGGCCTAGCGGAATGAGCTTGGTTAGAGTCCCCCGCACCTCATCCGTGACGGCGTCGAACATGGCTGTATCGACCGGACCGGGGCTGACGACGTTGACGCGGATGTTCCTTGGAGCCAGTTCGTTGGCCCAGGTGCGCGCGAAGGCCCGCACGGCGGCCTTGCCGGCGCCATAGACACCATAACCTTTCGTGCCGATCATCCCGGCGATCGAACCGATCAGCACAACCGTTCCGCCGTCCGGCATGAGATCGATCGCTTCTTGGGTCGCAAAAAGGAGAGACCGGACATTGAGTCCAAACGCTCGGTCGAAGTGATCCGGTGTAATCGTTCCGAGCGTCGAAAACTCGGAGATGCTGGCGTTGACAACCAGCACGTCTACGCGTCCACGTCGCGAACGGACGGTTGCGAACACCCGTTCCAGATCCTCCGGAGATCCGGCATCGGCGCGAATGGGGTGCACAGCGCCCTCGCTCCGCTCAGTCAATGCTGGGGTGTCCAAAGCCTTCCGCCCGGTCGCAAAGACGTCCGCGCCTTCCGAGGCGAAGCGTCTGGCGATGGCTTGTCCAATGCCGCTGTTTCCCCCGATCACCACGGCGACTTTGTTTGATAACCTGTTCATGTGCATCCCTCAAAAAAAAACCAGGTGATATTACATATACGGTCTATACCTACCTTACGCACTATGTATAGCGTAGATACAGAAAGGGATACCGGGTACCCGAAACCATCGTTGAGTCACTGATTAACCCGCGCAGACCGCGCCCCATCCTGAGGCGGCCGATCTGGCGCTGGATGCCGACAGCATCCGGGCGCTCAACGCGCTCGGCTCGCAAACCGTCACCGGATAAGGAGAACACGTCCGATATTGCGGACAGGGTGAAATTCAATTCTAGTGATCAAACCAAAATTCAACACTACCAACCCCACGAGTTAAACAGAGACTTCGATACGGCCATTCTCACTCCGAAATGCGGATAGTTGACAATCTGGTTGACGCGCAGATCGCCTGCCAGACTCAACAAAGCGTAAGCCTCGTAGCGATTAAGTCCGCGACGTTGCGCCAAATACTCGACCATGTAGCTGATCGCTTTTTGTGAGGCTTCCTCCAGCGTATTGGAAAATGCGATAGTCATGAACTCGCCTTCGGTCTCGAGCTGCGGTCCAGGTATTGTGCGATTCTTGTGCAACCGGAACTCTAGGGTCGCTTGCAACGGCGTCTCGATGCTTGTTGCGCAAACTTCACCATCACCTTGAACGGCGTGGCCGTCTCCGGCTGAAAAGAGGGCTCCAGGTTGGTATACGGGGAGATAAACTGTCGAACCCGCGGCGATGTCCTTTACGTCCATGTTGCCGCCAAAATTGCGGGGAGGGCCGGTCGGAAAATCTCCCTCCGCTGGAGCGGTCGCCACCATACCAAGCATCGGTCGCATGGGAATTCGGACGTTAGGATGGAACTCAATTGACCCTTCGCGGGCGGCCTTGTCCATGTCGAAGCGGCGGATCCACCCTTTGGGAAAATCCGAGCGGTGATTCGCTAGAAGAATGTCGGCGCCGACCCATGAAGGAAAAATGACAAGAGTTCCCGTGCCAAAAGGAGTCAAATTCCGAACACACACTTCTAGCGTGTCCCCCAGCTCGGATCCTCTGACGGCTATCGGTCCTGTCACGGGTGCGACACGTCGGAAGTCAATGGTGGAATAGAGATCTGTGTCCAAATCTTCCGGGCCAACCGGCGGATCAACCTGACCGTCGAAGCCATCGCGACACACCATCTTCACTGTGTCTCCCGGCTCGATTGTGAGAACGGGCTCGATCTTGGCCTTCCATCGGGAATGGACGCTCTCGGATCCCAATTCGTGAGTACGGGCTTCCATTGTCATTTCTCCTTCGACCTGCATTCGCCGTCTTCAACCGGACGCTGACAAGCTACGACGCCCTCTGAGATCAGCCATGATATTTCTCCCGAGCTGTAGCCGTATTCCCGCAAAATTTGCTCCGTCTGCGCGCCGAGCGGTTGCGGAGGGAGACGAATCGGAGGAACTTCGCCGTCGTACCGGACGGGATGACGAACGAGCGTAATTGGTGTACCTGTCGCTCCGGGAATTGTTACGATGCTTTCATTATGCTGTACCTGAGGATTCTCCTTAACCGCTTCATAATCATTAACCGGAGCGTGCCAGATCTCCGAATCTCCGAGAACCTTGAGCCAATCTGCATTCTTGCGCTTGTTGAGCACCGTGGCGATCAAAGCTGCAATCTCCTCGCGTTGAGAGAAAGCTTCCTCGGTCGAGAAGCTTGCTAGCTTCGGCACATCCAAGACAGTGGCTAACTTGTCGAGGGATGTAAGCGATATCGCCATGTGTCCATCTGACGTTGCGTATATGCCGTAAGGAGCCGGATGATACCAGCTGGCGATATTCGACGGTTGGTTCACGCTCGTAGGCCTCGGGCCATTGAAATAGCAGGTAATCGACTCGGTTTGCAGGTCCAGGGCAGCGGAGAGTAGATCCACATCAACTCGACAGCCCCGCCCAGTCTGGTTCCGCGCGACAAGGGCCGCCAGGACGCCCATAGCTAAGATCGTTGCCCCGTGGTGGTCCGCCACAGAGACGCCAACGGCTCTGGCCCGATCTTTTGTATCGCCAGTGATTTCAGCGAGTCCTGAGAGCGCTTGGATGAGCAAATCTTGACCTGGTCGATGGGCATAAGGACCGCTTTGGCCGAAGCCCGACGCTGAGGCATAAATAAGGCGAGGATTTTCGGCGCGTAGCTCTTCGTAGCTGAGCCCTAATTTCGTCATGACACCAGGTCGGAAGTTCTCGGCTAGCACGTCGGCACTCTTTAGAATGCGGCGTGCTACCTCGATGCCAGCACTAGACTTCAGGTTGAGTGCTAGACTGCGTTTGTTACGGTTGGCGGCCAGAAACAGGACGGATTGCCCGTCGACACTTCGGCACGCGCCGCCCCATTGGCGGTGCCAAGCTCCCGCGAGAGATTCGACAGCAATCACATCAGCGCCCAAATCCGCGAGAAGCTGAACGCCCAGCGGCCCCATTAAGTAATGGTTGAAGCTGACGATGCGGATGTTCTGGAGGAGCTGAGGGTTACTCATTTTATCGCTGGCATTGGCAACCGTCAGATGGCGCTCTGCTCAGAGCAAATGCGTTGAAGCCTAGGCCGATCTAAATTTTGCCGGCATCCGGACGGGTCGAAGGATGAAGCGAAACGCCACGGCAAATGATACTTTGTCGTCGCATACCGGTATCGATGGGTGTCATATCGGTTCCTGAACATTGCTTGCAGCTAGGTATAACCCATCATCCCGGTTGACCTGAAATGCGCACTAACCTTGTTCCGAAAAGGCCGAAAAGTCAAGCGGGGATGTAAGCGCTTACAAGCGTTGATTCAACTCGCGAAAGATGACCCAGGGCCCAGGATGCCACAGAGTCACTATGCGCGGCGGCGCCCCGAAATCGCAAACGACAAGGTGGAACGTATGGTCGGCGAGAGCTAGTTGGGTGGCCGGCCAGAGGAGCCTCGCAAGATCAATTCAGCCGTCAATTCCACTCGGTCTGGGACGTGCTTATGCGCGATTGCCGCCAGCACTAAATCGGCTGCTCGCACTCCCAGGTCCCTCGCAGGAACCCGGATAGTCGTCAATCCCGGTTCTATCTCGTTCGCGAGTTCGAGATCGTCGAAGCCCGTGATGGAGACATCTTGAGGAATCCGCAATCTCATGCGCTGCGCCTCAAGTATGGAACCAATCGCCAGAACGTCAGTAGTGCATGCGACTGCGGTTATGATTGGTGAGCGGGTTCGGAGCTGATTAAAGCCCCGACGACCGTCCTGGATCGAATAATTCGCTTCAAGGATGCGATCGGGGCCGAGATCAATCCCATGTTCAGCGAAGCATCCGAGCATACCGTCAAGCCGGGCGCGTATACGATCGTTCCGGATCAGCGGGCTGGTGAGTACACCGAATTCGCGGTGTCCGAGGTCGATCAGGTGCTGAACTACTCGCCGCGACGCTGCGGCATTGTCGATGCCCACGGAAGGAAACCTCGTTTGCCGGTTAAAGACATAAGTCGTGACTATTGGAATGGCGTTCGTCTCAATCAGCCGATACATTGCCGAGTCGTGGTCTTCTCCGACCATAACCAATCCCTCGACCTTGTGCTCCACCAGTACTCGTGCGCATTCAAGTTCCTTGCCCATGTCATACTGCGCACTCGCCAAAAGCAGCGTGTAACCGAGTTCGTGGAGACGGTCTTGCATGGACTCAACTCCGCTTGCAAAAATCGCAATGCCAAGGGTGGGAACGATCGCCCCGACAGTGCGCGATCTCTGTGACGCCAAGGCCCGGGCTGCCGCATTTGGAATATAGTCCATCTTGGCCATTGCGGCTTCGATGCGACTGCGAGTTTCCGGCCTGACGCTCTCTGGTTGATTTAGGACGCGGGATACGGAAGCTGTCGATACGCCTGCCCGCAGCGCGACGTCCCTGAGGCGAATTGGTCTATGGTCGCTCATGTCCAGTCGATCCGCAAATTAGCTAAGGACAATTGGGGCAGCCGGAGCGCCCTCGCTGGCTTTGATCTTTCGACGTTTCATATCCTATCAAAGCGGGGAACCCGTTTTTCACGGAAAGCCGCAAGCCCTTCGCGAAGATTGCGGCCGCGGTAAAGCGATACGAAGGCCTCGGCCTCGGTGGTGTCGGCACCGGTTGTTAAGAAAACCGCTTCTACGCACTTCTTCCCCCATTGAAGCGCATCGGAGGGGAGCTCCAATAGTTCGCTAGCAAGCGCTTCAGCGACAGCTTCCAACTGGCCCTCAGGGACCGCCTTGTTGATCAACCCGATGCCAACGGCCTCTTCAGCTGAGATCGTATTTCCACGTAGGATAAGCTCTCGCGCTCGCACCGGTCCGATGTCACATACCAAGCGCCTCATACCACCCGCGGCTGGCAAAGCTCCCAAGCGGATTTCCGGGAAGCCGATCTGGGCTTGCTCGCCGGCCAGCCGCAGATCGCAGGAAAGCATAACTTCGGCGCCGCCCCCTAGAACATGGCCGCGCAATTGGGCAATAGATATCTGCCTGAGCTGAGCTAAGCGATCGAGGATGTATTGCTCGAATCGAATCTTGGCCAAACCGCCCACAGCGTCGTCGGGAAACTCGTAAATATCCGATCCGACAGAAAAGGCCTTCTCGTTCCCTTGGATAATCACGACCTTAACGTCTTCACGTTTTTCGAGTTCGCACACTCTCTCTAGAAGGGCAGCGCGTGTCTCCGTTGTGAGAATATTGAGCGGCGGATTGTTGATCCGTAGCCGAGCGAGTGCGCCACTAAACTCGAGGGTTACTAGATTGCCGACGTCGTTGTTGGTCATACAGCCTCTGCTTTGTTGACAATCTCCGGGCGCTTCTTATGCCAGTCCGTTGTGCTCTGGTGCAGGCCGCTTGGGATCGCAAGCAATTCCTGAAAAGCGGTGCCGATGAATTGCAGGCCGATTGGTTGACTTTGGGCTAAGTATCCGCATGGAACCGAAATTGTCGGTAGGCCGGTTAAGTTTGCGGGAAAGACGGCTCTCCAAATGGCGCCGAGCACCGAGAAAGCTTGGCCCGTGGATGTCGTCCGTCGCCTCTCCAATGCGGGGCGCCATAATCGGTATCGCGGTCGAAGCAAGAAGATCGACCGATTGGAGCGCTGGCCTGAATTCCTGAGTGATTATCCGTCGAATGCGCTGGACGAGAATATAGTCCGTCGCGAGAAAGACCATCCCTGCATCTAATTCGCGACGCAGATCGCTGGAATAAAGATCAGCG
Organism: uncultured Verrucomicrobiae bacterium; assembly: GCA_963736745.1. Classification (GTDB taxonomy): domain Bacteria; phylum Verrucomicrobiota; class Verrucomicrobiia; order Chthoniobacterales; family JAFAMB01; genus JAFAMB01. The sequence continues at coordinate 89,574 of CAVTQD010000050.1, forward strand.
GAAGCGGCCATGGTCTTGCGATGGTAGGCGGATGCTTCTGAGGAGAAGATTGCGAGCTCCGCCCCCAAGGCATATTGAAAGTGTGGAATCGATACCTGATCAATTGACCAGTCCAAGCCGCGAATCTCGTCCAACGCGGCGCTGAACGCGCTCATACACATCACCGCTGACCATATCTAAATAATGTTCTGCCGATCCCGATTCGCAATCGCCTTGGTAATTTTTGAAATGAGAGCCGGCACAAGGATCTTGCCAAAGTGAAGAGCACCGTCAAAAATCCATGCGCTGCCTCGACCACTAGCGTTTCCTCAAAAGCAGCACCCGTCAAGATTTTCTGTAACCGCTTACATATTATTGTGGCATATAAGCGGCTTGGTTACTAAAGTGGAAGGGCTAACGGCATATGCAGGTGCAAGGATTGCCTGAATCAAGCTTATCGGGTGAGCTTTTCCTGGTTCCAAGCGTATGAACGAGCCAAAAGGAGGAGAAGATGATCAATTGGCAATTTTTCGGCAATTCAGACGGTCAAAGGAGCGGCACAGTCGACGTGCCTATTCGAGCGGCACGAACATCCAAAGTCATTGGGCTCGTAGCGCTTGTTTTGCTGGGCGCCGCGTTAATGGGCGGAAATACGGCCGCCATGGCGCAATGTAATCCGGAGCGAGTGCAGCGACAGAAGCTTCCCTCTTGGGTCCAGATGCCGAATGCCGAGACGCTGAAAACCCGAGGCAATGTCGAGGAGTCGCCGACTTGGTACACCGAGGTCAATATTACCGCCGATGAAGTTCAGCAAATCTGTAGCAAGGGGCTGAAGGCCGCTTTCCTTAACTGGTCCTCCGGCGCTTACAACCAGGCCGTGCTCGATGGAGCCAAGGACGCTCTCGAAGCGATGGGAATCAAGCTCGTGGCGGTAACGAATTACAATTTCAATGAAACGCAGCTCGCTACCGACGTTCGCAATGTAATGGCGCTCAAGCCCGACATCATCTTCTACAGCGGCGTGGATCCGACAGCTGACCGCGCAGCGCTTCAGCCTGCGGTGGACGCCGGAGTGAGCGTGGTTTCCTTCGCCAATGCTCCGGGTGGATGGACGACAGGCAAGCCGAATAATTTCGTGACCCTGATCTCATACGACACTTATGGAAACGGAGCTGCGGTAGCGCGGGCCGTCGCGGAGCGATTCCCGAATGGCGCGAAGCTTGGTATGATCTATTTCGACGCCAACTACAAAATAGTGAACGAACGAGAAAAGGGGTTCGTGGACGAACTCGACAAAACCAAAGTGAAAATTGTCGTGCGAATGCCGATGAGCGATCCGCATAAGACACAGGAAATCACTTCCGCCATGTTGGCGCGATATCCAGATCTCGACGTGATTTTCGCGCCGTGGGATCTTCCCGCCGATGGCGTCCTGGCAGCGCTGAACGCTGCGGGCAAGAAGATTCCAGTGGCGCATATCGACCTCGGATCCACCGGCGCTACACAGATCGCCTGCGATACTGGGCCTATCTTCGTGATGTCATCGCAGCTGGTCTATGAATGGGGCCGGACCGGTGCGATAGCGGCAGCGCTTCATGCACTTGGTCGGCCTGTCCCACCCTACGTTGTAGTGCCGGTCTTTGCGGTGACCAAAGACAACCTCAAGGAGGGGTGGGACCTCGCATACGGACGCGTCGTACCCCTCCCGGATCCGGCTCAGAAATGTTTGCAAAAGTGATTCCGCCCCGTCCGGGCTGGCTCACCATCAAACAGTCAAGCGGCGGGCGGCGATGGAGGGTGCGGGTGTGAGTAGCGGCCGGTCATTACCCTCGTCGCCCTTCGCGCTCGAGCTGCTTGGCATCGGGAAATCGTACGGCGCGATAGAAGTGCTCCGCGGTATCGATCTTCGCGTCCGGTCGGGAAGCGTGCATGCTCTTCTCGGGGCGAACGGAGCTGGGAAATCGACTCTGCTTAAGATTGCCGTGGGCGCGACGGCAACAAGCACGGGTCGTATCCTGGTGAACGGCATCGAGCGACGCTTTGCCAACCCATTCGAGGCGCGCAGGGCAGGCATTGGCATGGTGTTCCAGGAGCGAAGCCTCGTCCCCGAGCTTTCGACCGTCGACAACATCTTTCTCAACGGCGAAATCAGCCGCACCGGGTTGATCGACGCACGTGCCGAAGCCCTGGGGTCTCGCAGGATCTTCGAGCAACTCGGAGTTCAAATCTCGCCGAATGTTCTCGTCGGGCACTTGGGGATTGCGGATCAACAGATGGTGGAAATCGCCAAGGCGCTGCGCCTGGCGAGCACCGTCCTCATTCTCGACGAGCCCACGGCTGCACTTACGGAACGGGAGGTACTGCGACTCTTCACCATCGTTCGACAGATCGCGAGCTCGGGCGTCGGTGTCGTCTACGTGACGCACCGCCTCGCCGAAGTCTTCGAACTCGCGGACGAGGTTACCGTCTTACGTGACGGCCGTGTCGTCCTGACGGCTGTGGTCGCCGATACCAACCTCAGCCAAATCGTGGAAGCAATTGCCGCGGGTGCCGTACAAGACAGTGAGGAGCCCGAAACGGAACACCTTGGCCGTTCCGAGCAGGCGCGGGCAGAGCCACCGGTGCTGGAGGTGCGCGGGCTGCAAGTGGGCACCAAGTTGCAGGATGTTTCCTTCAGCGTGCGCCAGGCCGAAATTCTCGGTGTCGCGGGCCTAGCCGGCAGTGGCCGGTCCACTCTCCTCAAGGCATTATTCGGCGCAGTTCCCCACCGGGCCGGCGGCATCCGGGTTTCCGGAAGGAAGGTCAATCTGAACTCGCCTGCGCATGCCATAAAGGATGGCATCTATCTCATTCCAGAAGACCGGAAAACGGAGGGGCTTGTGCTGTCGCATTCCGTCGAGGCGAACCTCGTCGCGTCGATTCTCGGACGGCTCTGTGTAGGGCCGCTGATTAATATGCGGCACAGTGCCCGCGTGGCGCGGGAGACAATCGAGAAATTTGGAATTAGGCCGAACGACCCGCGGCGGCCGGTCGAGTACCTTTCGGGCGGGAATCAACAGAAAGTGGTGCTCGGAAAGGCGTTCAACACACGCTGCCGGGTGCTTCTCCTGGATGAGCCCACTTTCGGCGTGGACGTCCGCTCGCGGGCCGAAATCAGGGCTCGCGTCAGGGCATTCGCCAATGCGGGCAAAGGCGTCGTCTGGGTCACTTCCGACCTTCGAGAACTGAGGGAGGTCGCGGATCGAATCCTGATTCTGGCTGACGGGACGGTGCGGGATCTGCTGTCGAACTGGCCGCAGCGGCGCACAGAATTCGAAATCACGCATCGCATGCAGCCGGCATCCGGCCGGTCAAACGCGGTTGTCAGCCAGGAGCAATGATCGAAGAATGACGGACCGGAATCGGATGGATGAAAATCCCGAGCCCCCTTCGCACGCCGGCCACTCGTCGCGCGAGCCCAGCGCAGCGCAGCGCCCGTGGCGGGAGCGCCTGCAAAGGCTGGGTGCCGCGTTTTTCTCAGGGGATAGCTCGCTGCTCTTGATCCTGGTTATGCTCGTCCTGATCGGGGCCTTCTGGGTACTGTTGCGCGACACGGCCTTCATGAGCGTCGACAATTTCATGAACATCGTCAAAGCGAAAACACCCGTGATCGTAATGGCCGCGGCCACCGTATTCGTCATCAGTGCGGGTGAGATCGACCTGTCCGTTGCATCAGTCCCGCCCGTAGCGGGAACGCTCGTTGCTACCTTGCTTGCGAACGGGTACAATGTTTGGCCAGCTGTTGGGGTCGCATTGGCGGTTGGTCTGATCGTCGGGCTGATTAACGGCGCAATCACGGTACAGCTACAGATCCCGTCTTTCATTGTCACCTTGGGGATGATCGGAGTCCTGGAGGGCGCAGCGCGGCTCATTTCGGGCGAGCAAGCGGTCCCGATTCTCAATGGCGCCTACACTTCGATTTTCGGGCAAGGGAGTCTAGGCAAGATTCCGGTCTTGCTGGTCTGGGTGATAGTAGCTGGAGCTTTGGGAACGCTCGTTCTGCGCCGGACGCCATTCGGCAAAGCCGTGCTTGCCACCGGGGGAAACGAGGTCGCAGCTCGCTATTCAGGCATATCGACTCGCCGTATCAAGGTCACCATACTTGTTCTTAGCGGCCTTGCGGGAGCGGTAGCCGGGCTGCTCTATGCGGGGCAGTTCGGATCAGGGCGGTATGATCTCGGTAGCGGCGATCTGCTGACCGTTCTCGCTGCGGTGGTGATAGGCGGCACTTCTCTTAGCGGAGGCCGCGGAAGCGTGGAAGGGGCGATTGCCGGAGCGCTGCTTGTTGGGCTCGTCAACAATGGTGTGATCCTGCTTGGGTTCTCCACACCGGAGCAGCAAATCTTCTCGGGCTTCATCATCGTACTGGCCGTGGCCTTGAGCGGACGCCGGCTGAGCCTGCTACGCTGAGCCCCACTGACTCCGTGCCGCGGTGCTTGGTAGACTTGTGGATCGATGTTAGCGTTGGTTTTTTGAGGTTTGAGTGCGGTCGTGGATGGAGGGCGTCCAGAGCCACTAGCTTTGTCGCAGCGAGCACAATGGCAGGATGGGTAGGGGCTATTGAGCGCAGAACGTTGCGGTTGGAAAGGCTAAGGGGGCTATGTCTCCGGGACTTGCAACGGATTCCAGAACCACCCATCCCCGATCCGAGGGAGTCAATGGAACCCGAGCTGAAACCACCCCAACTTCGGGAAACGGGTCCGTGGCGCCAGGACTTAATCATCGTATTGAGCGGTCTAACGCTGTCTGGTCAAAATACCGCCCGGATGCAGGCCTATGATAGGATTAGCAAACTTACATTGGGTGTATCCGTGACTGGACGCTAAATCGCGCGCCCGCGCTGAGCATTTCCCGGTCGTCGAGATTGAACCTGCCTCCCTGGTGCCGCTCTAGTCTCGCGATTTTCTCTGATTGGAGTTTTTGGCATCGGTGAGAGAAAGTCATGTGATGTAGTGCCTCTCACCGAAAATATAGCCAGAGAGTCCGCCAAGTAGGGCAGCAAGTTCCTTGCCTTTGATACCGAACAGAATGATTGCTATGACAAGTGAAAAAAGTGTTAAGAATTGAATCCCAGACTGACCCAAAATATCCCCTGTCTTACAACGGGGTCCTTCCATGATATGACGAAGAAGCCAGCCATTACTGTTCCTACAAGAACTGAAAATGAAATCGTTATCATTAACTTGAAGCTGTTCTGCTCTGTTCCAGGAATCAACAATGCATTGATCCTGTCATCAACGCTTGATTGCTCAGCCAGTAGCTGATCTTTCGCCGCGAGTTTCGCTGAGAGCGTGTCGGGTGCTGATTGCTGACTGGATGCTACGGATGCGGCAGAACCATATTGCAGAAGAAAAAATCATAATGAAGACACATCCAATTTCGACAATGCGAGGGTCCATTGATGTGCATGTTCATTTGTCAGGAAATGGCAAAGGCGGAATGGATTGCTGGCACCGCCGTCGATGGATCATGAGACCATTTTTGCGGGCGGGCGCTCGCGATATCGGCCTGGAATGCGGGTTCGGCGACCTGCGCTTCGACGAACTTTATTTGAACAAACTACTTCAATGGGTATCGGAATCAACGCTTGAGGCCGCCGTTCTGCTTGCTTGTGACTGGGTGCGCGACGATCAAGGAGGCGTGAGGAAGGATCTATCGGACCTTTTCGTGTCGAACGACGAGGTATTAGCAGCGGTGAAACGCTCACCCAAACTTTTGGCTGGAATCTCGATCCACCCGGCTCGCCCTGATGCGCTGGACGAACTTGAGCGTTGCGCAGCCGCGGGGGCCGTGTTGCTGAAACTTTTGCCGTGCGTTCAGAATGTGGATTGTAACCTGGCTAAATACAAATCGTTCTGGACAAAATTGGCTGATCTTGGCTTGCCTTTGCTGGCTCACACCGGTGGGGAGTTCTTCGTGCGGAGTTGTCGAAACGATCTGAAATCTCCGTTGTGTCTGAGGCTGCCGTTGGAGTGCGGCGTCACTGTGATTGCGGCGCACTGCGGTACGCGTGCACTCCCATGGGATGGGGATCATTTTGGAGAATTTCTAAGGATGCGGAAAGACTTCCAGAATTTTTATGGCGATCTTTCCGCGCTTTCGCACATCACGCATCTAAAGTCACTCGAGCGCTTGCGGGAAGAACCGGAGCGCCTATTACATGGAACAGATTATCCGGTAGTCACAGCGATTTTTCCTTCCTGGCTAAAAGGCTGGATCGGTAAAGAAACAATGCAGCGTTTGCGAACTATCCCCAATCCGCTTGAGAAAAAGGTCGAACTGACAAGGGCCCTTGGCTTCCCTGAGCGGGTCTTTACTGATCTCTGGGATTTGATTCCGATTTTGCGGTCGGCCGCGTGACCTGGATGTGGAATCCTTTCACCTGACTGCCTGTGCGAAGTGGATTGAAAACGATTGAAATTGCGCGAGTTCCGCGAAGCTTCAGACGTCTGCCAGCTCTTCTTTTAGCAATCGGGAGAGCGTCCATAAGCAGCTCACCGATTTCTATCTGACGAAGCCGGCTGCGGTACACGATGCAAAATCAGCGACATTTGATTCTCGGATTGACGCCGTTAACTCATTTCTCTGGAAGCAATTCCTGGTTTAGCAGGTGACCGGGGATAGACGTAAAGTGTGGGTCGCGGTGAACCAAGACAGCATCGTACTCAACCGCAGCGGCTGCTATTAGTGAATCGATAGTGGGCAGCCGAGCTGTCGCGGCGCGGCGCAGTTCAACGGCTTTCAAACAAAGCGGAAGATCTACTGAGACGATTCGCTCAAACAGGGGCAGATGATCCTCCCACTCTTGCTCGAATACCGTATCGCGTCCCTCAGCTCTGAGTCTTGCCCAGAGTTCAACGCTCGTCAGGACGGACAAACCCATTTCGACAGCCGGTTCACGCAGCAGCTCCTCCACGCGCTGCCGGCCAGGTTCATCGAAAAAGAAGGCGAAAAATGCCGAAGAATCCAATAGGTGAGTCACTGCAGACCTTCCTGTAGATCCTCACGGACTCGGTCCTTGATCAGGTCCTGGATCGGAACACTGCCCTCTCGCAAGTGCCTTCTCCCCCGGCCCGCAAGGCGTCTTGCTAGTTCTGCGCGATTTGGAATGATCTTCACAACGAGAACACCCGTTTCGCCTTTAGTCCAATCCAGCCTGGTTCCAGGCGTAATATCCAATTCTCGCGCTAATTTCGCCGGTATGGTGATCTGATTCTTACCGGTGACCGTTGTGATCATGGCAAAGTGGTAATCAAGGAATTCGGTTTTGTCAAGGAGACAGGTCTGTTATGGCACAGTATCTGCACGTGTTTGCGTTAAGATGCCATTGCAAATTTCGACCAATTGGGTGTGCCAGTGGGGACAGGTCAGATCGCAACCGATACACCGGTTCGAAAATTCGCGCGGTGCAAAATGCGAGAAAAGTGATACAAGAAGCGCATGAGCCCCAAGTCCGGTCCCGCACGACTCCGAGAGCTGCTGCAGCAGCCCGGCATCATCTGCAGCCTCGGGGCTCACGATGTGTTCACCGCGCTGATTGTCGAGCAGGCCGGCTTTGAGACGGTGTTTATAGGCGGGTTTGGTACCAGCGCGTCAATGCTTGGCCTGCCGGACCTGAATTTTCTCACGATGTCCGAAATGGCCGATGCGGTACGCCGCATGGCTGCCCGCGTTTGCATCCCGGTCATCGCCGACGCCGATACCGGGTACGGCGATCTGCATAACGTCCAGCGCACGGTCGAGGCCTTCGAGGCCGCGGGGGCGAGCGGGATTTTACTGGAGGACCAAGTGATGCCCAAGCGCTGCGGCCATTTTGCCGATAAACGGGTTATTCCGAGCGAGGAAATGGTGTTGAAGATCAAAGCGGCCGTGAAGGCCAAAAGTGATCCGGACTTCGTCATTTTCGCCCGGACCGACGCGCGCCAGATGAACGGCTTGGACGACGCCATCGATCGAGTCAATCGATGTTGCGACAGTGGCGCGGACGTCGCCTTCATCGAAGCGCCCGAATCGCGTGCCGAACTGGAGGAGATCACGAGGCGGGTGAAGCATCCGCTGTTCGTCAATATGCTTAGCGGCGGGGTGACGCCGATTCTCTCGGTAAAGGAACTGGAGCAACTCGGTTACAAGATCGTGGTTTGCCCCATCGAATCGTTGATGGTCTGCGCCCGGGCCATGCGCGACTTGTGCGACGCCTGGAAGAACACTGGTCGCGTGGACAAGCTGGCTGTGCAGGCGATGAGTTTTGCCGAGGTGAAGGAGCTGCTGGGCGTGGAGGAATTCTTAAGGCTCCGGGAAAGGCTTTGAGGGCGTCCTGGAGAGAGGGCAGGGGCAGGGGAACACAGAAAGGCCATTTGGGAAAGGTCAGATGTCATGTCGTGGCAAGGCAGGTTTTACGAAGGTTTTGGGGTACCTCTCCTGAGTGGTAGCGTAGAAACGCTAGGTTTGGTGTGGACGCATCAACGCGCCAAGGGTGCTTGACAGGATGCATATAGGGTCTGTAGTCTGATTCGGATGTCTTCGGATCGATGGTATTTTGGTGCACCTATCCAGGTTCTATCCTTAATCGCAATAATCTGGGCTATAGTTCAGCTTGTCCTACTGGAACTCTGGCCTTTCCTGTTGATATTCCTCGGCTGTATTCTGCTCGCTATACCTATTGTTATTTGTGAATGGCGTGGAAAAATGTAGCCTCATTTTTTCCCTTCGGACAGCAATTCGTAGAGCCGCGATAGGGAAAGACTTGAATACTTGGCAAGCGAGGATTCGAACCGCGCGTTTAGCGTCACGGGCCCGCTGTGGGTGTCGGCCCGAGATAGCGAATCGTCACGAGCTACTTTGGGGAGGTATTTCCAATCTCGAAGAGCTTCTAAAGTTTTTTTGGGGACATTCCAGCAGCATTTAAACTCGCGCAGTTAGTGGAACTTTGTAAATTGCCGGTTGCTGGAGCCCCGGCCGTGATCGAGCTATCAACATACGCCTTAGAGGTGCTACGAAAAGATGAAGACTTTATCCTTTATCGCGGGCGGAGTCAGGGCGACGGGTGTCCGATCCTCGTGCTTTCGCCTGTTGCGGAACATCCAACGTCAGAATGTCTGAAACGGCTGGAGCACGAATGCTCTTTTAGAGAAGCGCTGGATCCTGCATGGTCCGCCCGTCCGATCGCGGTAGCTCGGGATTCGGACCGCCTCGTACTTGAGTTCGAGGACCCAGGCGGTGTGCCTCTCGATCAGTTGCTCCGTAATCCACTGGAGTTGACGCTTTTCTTGCGTCTGGCGGTCAGCCTTTCGGCTGCGATCGACCACTTGCATGAGCGCGGAATCATCCATAAAGACATCAAGCCAGCAAATGTTCTCGTGGATCCCGTAACCGACCGGTGCTGGCTAAGGGGGTTTGGCATTGCTTCGAGGCTTCCGCGCGAGCGTCAGCCGGCCGAACCTCCCGAGTTTCTCACAGGGACGCTTGCTTACATGGCGCCCGAGCAGACTGGCCGTATGAATCGCTGTGTTGACTGCCGGAGCGATCTCTACGCCCTCGGCGTCACCCTTTATGAAATGCTGACCGGGAGTCTTCCTTTCACGGCCTCCGATCCGATGGAATGGGTCCACTGTCACATTGCGAGAAAGCCGGTCGCGCCCACCGAGCAGCTTGAAACGGTTCCACTGCCCGTCTCTGCAATCATCATGAAGCTGCTTGCCAAGACTGCGGAAGAACGCTACCAGACGGCGGCTGGCGCCGAGAGTGATCTGCAGCGGTGTCTGGCTGAATGGGAAAATGGACGAGCAGGAGCTCGTCCCTACCGAATGGAGGAATTCCCGCTCGGCGAGCACGACACTCCCGACCGGTTATTGATCCCCGAGAAATTGTACGGACGAGCGCGTGAGATCGAGACCTTGCTTGCTTCATTCGACCGCATCGTGGCCGGCGCCCTGCCGGAGTTGGTGCTGGTCTCGGGATATTCTGGCATCGGCAAGTCCTCTGTCGTCAATGAGCTGCAAAAAGTGCTGGTTCAACCCCGCGCCCTTTTTGCATCGGGCAAGTTCGACCAGTATAAACGTGACATCCCCTATGCCACCCTTGCTCAGGCATTTCAGGGCCTAATCCGCTTCCTTCTGAGTACCAGTGAAACCGAGCTGCAGAACTGGCGACACGCTTTCGGCGAGGCGCTAGGTCCAAACGGACGGCTCATTGTGGATCTGGTTCCCGAATTGAGTCTCATCATCGGGGAACAGCCACCAGTTACTGTGCTTCCGCCTAAGGACGCGCAAGCACGCTTCCAGCTAGTCTTCCGGCGATTTATCGGCGTATTCGCCCGAAGGGAACATCCGCTTGCTCTCTTCCTCGATGATTTGCAATGGTTGGACTCGGCAACCCTTGATCTGCTCGAGGATCTGCTCGGCCGACCGGATATACGGCATTTGATGTTGATCGGTGCCTATCGAGACAACGAAGTTAATTCCTCTCATCCGCTGATGCGCAGGCTGGAAGAGATGCGCCAAGCGGGAGCGGTAGTACACCAAATTGTGCTTGCGCCCCTGAGCTGTGAAGATTTGGGAAGGCTAGTTGCAGATTCTCTTCACTGCGAACCGATTCGGGCTGCTCCACTTGCGCAGTTAGTGCATCAACGGACTGCCGGCAATCCCTTTTTCGCGACTCAGTTTATCACGGCCCTGGCCGAGGAGGAATTACTTCGGTTTGATCATGCCAGCAGAAGTTGGATTTGGGACGTGAGCCGAATTGGGTCCAAGGGCTACACAGACAATGTGGTGGACCTGATGCTAGGGAAATTGAATCGCCTGCCTGTCGAGACCCAAAAGGCACTAAAAGCGTTTGCCTGTCTTGGCAACAGGGTCGAGATCAGCACACTCGCCCTCGTTCACGGGCGTGTCTTCTATAGCCAGGACGGCGACGAAGAGCCTGTCCTTCGAAGCCAGGCCTCCTCCGCTTTTCAAGCTACGGCGCGCCCGCAAGAACAAAGCTGCGTAGCGGAGCGACGGCGGGATGGCGAAGGAGGAACGTCAGAAGAGAAGCTGCACTCGGACTTGTGGGAGGCTCTGCGCCTCGAGATCATTGTGCGTTCGGAAGGCTCCTATAAATTTGTTCATGATCGAGTCCAAGAGGCGGCCTATTCGCTGATCCCGGAAGAATTACGCGCCGAGGCTCATCTGCAGATAGGGCGCGGGCTATTGGGCCACACGACTCCTGAGAGACGCGAAGGGTTTGTCTTCGAGATCGTCAATCAACTGAATCGCGGGGCGGCCTTGATTAGCTCGCAAGACGAACGCGAGCAGCTGGCCGAGTTAAACCTTATAGCAGGTAAGCGCGCTAAGGCCTCTACCGCCTTTGCTTCGGCACTTAAGTACCTGGCAGCAGGTGCGAGTCTTTTAGACCACAGCGCTTGGGACCGCCGGCATGACCTGGTCTTCGCTCTGGAATTGCCGCGGGCTGAATGTGAATTCCTCACTGGCCAGACGGCCGCGGCAAATGAACGTCTGATAATGCTTTCGTCCCGGGCTATCGACACGGTCGAATTAGCAGCAGTCACGTGCCTACGGATAGATCATTACACGGCGCTTGATCAGACCGCACGCGCGGTTGACGTTTTTCTCGACTACTTCCGGCACCTCGGTGTTGAATGGTCCCGTCATCCCACGGAGGAGGAGGGCCGACGCGAGTACCAGCGAATATGGTCGCAGCTGGGAACCCGGACGATCGAGGAGCTCGTTGATCTGCCTTTAATGGCGGATCCATCCTCTCTCGGGACTCTGGATGTTCTAACGAAGATTTATGTCCCCGCGGTTTTCACAGACGCGAATCTTCTTTCCTGGACTGTGTGTTATGCAGTTAACCTCAGTCTGGAACGGGGCAACAGCGACGCCTCGTGCCTCGCTTATGTATGGCTAGGCAAGATAGCCGGAGCGTACTTCGGCGATTACCAGGCCGGTGTGCGATTTGGACAACTCAGCCAGGAACTCGTCGAGAAACGCAATTTGAAGCGGTTTCAAGCGCAGATTTACCTGTGGTTTGCACAGAATATTGCTCCATTGACAATTCACATCCGGAGTTGCCGTGAGCTAATCCGCTGGGCGTTTGAAAGTGCCACCAAATCCGGTGAGATAACCACGGCTTCGTACAGCTTTGATATCCTGATCACGAATCTTCTGGCAGCGGGTGATCCTCTTATTGAGGCACAACGCCAAGCCGAGGAGGGAATCGTGTTCTCTGGCCGAACTCGTTCCGGTTTCGGCAGCGATCTCATTAGCGGACAGCTAGGATTTATCCGGACTCTCCGAGGTTTAAATGAAGAGTTCGGCCATCTAGACGACGGACAGTACAGTGAGGCGCAGCTCGAACGCCACTTTGCAGACCAACTACCGGACAGGACGGTGGCGGCGTGTTGGTACTGGATCCGAAAGCTGCAAGCAAGATTCTTTTCCGGAAACTATGTTTCGGCCGTCGACGCAGCCGAAAAGGCGCGACCATTACTTTGGTCATCGCCGGCTAATTTCGAAACGGTGGAGTATCATTTCTTCAGTGCGTTGTCTCACGCCGCATTGTCCGACTTCGGGCCATCCGACGAGCAGCGGCAACATTTAGAGCTCATAGTAGCTCACCACAGGCAACTCGAAAATTGGGCGATCAATTGTCCTGAGAATTTTGTGAACCGGGCCGCCCTGGTCGGTGCCGAGATCGCGCGGATCGAAGGCCGCATACCCGATGCCATGGACCTTTACGAAAAGGCAATCCGCTCAGCCCAGGCAAATGGTTTTGTACACAATGAAGCGCTCGCGAACGAACTCGCCGCGCGTTTCTACGCAGCACGAGGCTTCGAAAAGATCGCCAATGGTTACTTGCGGGACGCCCGATACGGATTTCTTCGTTGGGGAGCCGACGGCAAGGTGCGGCAACTCGATGACCTATACCCACAGCTTCGGGTGGAAGAGCCGATCCCTGGCCCCACCGGCACGATCGGGGCGCCGGTGGAACATCTGGACCTTGCGACGGTACTCAAAGTGTCGCAAGCCGTGTCGGGCGAGATCGTCCTCGAAAAGCTGATTGACATGTTGATGCGCACCGCGATTGAGCACGCAGGGGCTGAGCGCGGCGTGTTGATTCTCCCCCGAGATGTCGAGCAGCGGATCGAGGCTGAAGCCACGACCAGCGGGGACGCAATCATCGTACGTTTGCGAGCAGCAGTCGCGTCCGATGCTGCGGTGCCAGAATCGATCGTCCATTACGTCATGCGGACCCAAGAGAGTGTGATTCTGGGCGACGCATCGGCCCAGAACGCGTTTTCTTTCGATCCGTATATTCGGCGGCACCACGCCCGGTCAATTCTCTGCATTCCGTTGATTAATCAGGCCAAACTGATCGGTCTGCTTTACCTGGAAAATAGTCTCACCCCTCATGTCTTCACTCCGGCGCGGCTTACCGTGCTGAAACTGCTTGCGTCGCAAGCCGCAATCTCGCTCGAGAATACCCGTCTTTATCGCGATCTCGAGAAACCCGAAGCAAAGATTCGGCGTCTGGTCGATGCCAACATCATGGGCGTCTTCATCTGGAACTTTGAAGGCCGGATTATTGAAGCCAATGAAGCGTTTCTCCGAATGTTAAACTGCACCCGTGAAGATCTCGTCTCGGGTCGCCTGAGCTGGAGAGAGCTAACGCCCCCGGAATGGCGCGACCTTACCGAACGGGGTGTAGTACAACTAAAGGCGACTGGTATTCTCCAACCGTACGAGAAGGAATACTTCCGAAACGATCGTAGCCGGGTACCCGTTCTAGTTGGCTCCGCCGTTTTCGAGGAAGGTCTGGACGAAGGTGTCTCTTTCGTGCTCAATTTGAGCGAACAAAAGCGTGCCGCGGATGCTCTTAGGCTGAGCCAGGCCAATTTGGCGGAAGCGCAGGCCGAGTTAGCCCACGTCACACGAGTCACAGCGCTGGGAGAGCTGGCCGCCTCGATCGCTCATGAAATCAGCCAGCCGGTGGCCGCAGTCGTAATGAATGCCGACGCTACTCTGCGCTGGCTTCTCGGGTTTCGCCTGACCTGGACGAAGCCCGGGAAGCGATTCGTCGAATTGCTCGCGATGGAAAGCGGGCCGGAAATGTTATTTCACGGCTGCGGTCCCTCTTTAAGAAGACTGGCGCGGCAAAGGACCGGCTGGATCTAAATGAGGTCATCGAAGAAGTTGTCATCCTGACCGAAAGTGAAGCGCGCAGAAACAAGGTCGTATTGCGGAAGGAACTGGCCGCTGACCTTCCGCCAGTGTTGGGAGACAGAGTACAACTACAGCAGGTGCTCGTTAACCTGATCCTTAACGCGATCGAAGCTATGGCCTCGGTGGAGGATCGGGTTCTGCTCTTAGACGCAACCGGATGAGGCGCGTCAGGTCCGGGTTACGGTGCGAGACTCAGGAATTGGCTTTGATCCGCAGAATGCTGAACGAATCTTAATGCCTTTCATACTACCAAAGCGAGCGGCATGGGCATGGGGTTATCGATCAGTCGTTCTATCGTTGAAAGTCATGGCGGACGGCTCTGGGCCATGTTGAACGATGGTCCCGGCGCAACGTTTCAATTTACTATTTGATCTAGTTAGTCAGGTTGGCGGTCGGCGGTTGCCCGTGGAGCGCTACCTCGCTTAACCTTCGCCAAGCGACTCGACTGAGCGCGGTAACAGCGAGGCGGTGTGGGCGGCGCGATCCGAGCATTTTCGTCTTTGCTCTCTAGCGTGGGATGTAGTCAATCAAAATGCCGGACTGATACGTTCGTCTAATAGTTTCGCCCGAAGACTACGAGATAATCAGTTAAAGCCGCCTACTAACTCGGAGGCTTTAACTAACGGCAATCAGAAGACGAATAACTATGAAACTCAAAAAAGATACTTTCTACATGAGGGGGGTGCCATCACGTGCTCGGCGACATCGGTTTTGCATTTTAACCTGGGGTCGTCGACTGGTACGTGATGAACCGGGTAAGCATCCGGCGAAGACCGCGTTTCGAATTAGCCCGCCATCCCAGGCCACCCACGATTTAAATCAGTAAACTATTGCACCTAAATTAAATCGCTACGGCTGCAACGCTGATATCAGTTTCGGATTTATTCCTGACCGAGCGAAGCGGCCCCGCGGGCCACTAATGTTAAATTGTTCGAGCTGGCCGGGACGGCTTCACACGTAGAGATCAATCGGTCCAGAGCTGTTTCCATGAGGTCTTCCTTGGTGTCGGCGAGCATTATTTCGTAGGCGGCTCGCACTCCGGAGAGGAAGGCACCGTGGACCGTTGACGGGAAGTATTGGGAGGTCGCTTCGCCGGCGAAGAAAATCCGGTTTTCGACGGGCATGCCGATCTGGCGGCGCAAGCTTTGTTTGGAGCCGACAGGGACATAGGAGTAGGAGCCGAGGCCGGAGGGATCCTGGTTCCAACGTGTGACCAGGTATCCGCTCGGCTCGGGGATCTCCTTCCCATACATTTTCCGCAGCGATACCATCGGGCGGCCACGAGTTCGGAGTCGCCGCGGAGTTCGTTTTTCTGGCCGGCCGCGCCCGCGCTGAAGGCTAGCAAAACGGGCCAACCGGCGATTTTGTGGAAATTGACGATTTCGGGCCAGTCACAATCCGAGCTTCCCATATAGCCGATCAGCTCGTAGTCTTTGTCCCAGAAAACCGCAGCGAATTTGAGGAAGATTTTGTTGAAAACGCCCATGCGGGCTTCGCGGATGGCCTCGCGTTTGCTAGCGGGCAGGCTCGGGTTAAAGGCGACTCTCCCGGCCTGCAGGACGCCAAGGGGCACGGTGACGAGTACGCGATGAGCATGGTAGCTACCATGGTTGGTCAGGACGTCAACGAGTGCGCCCGAGTAATCGATTTGCTTCACTTCGTGCCCAAGGAGGATTCGGGAGTCCGAGGCTAGCTTGTCGGTGAGCTGGCTGTAGCCTTGCGGAAATCCCGATCGTGTCCGGCAAAGTTGAGAGCCTTGTCGTGTTCGAGCAGGGACACTTCGGATCGTGGACCGGCCCACTCGTGTCGAGATAGGTGCGGGCGATGAAGTTTAAGCATCGGCGTTGCCCAGGATTGAAGTTCTGGGTGACGGCAAATTCCTCCTCCACGGCGAGGAGGGACATCTCCCGGCCTTCCGTCTGCTTGAGGGCAATGAAATCGAGATAGTCGGCCATCATTTCGGAGATCTCGACGGTCTCCTGGCTGCTGAGGCGGCGGCCGTCCTCGTCATAGAGGGCGAAGATCGGTAGCGAGCGGGGGTAACGCTGGAAATCCGTCGTAGAATTTAATCCCGTGCCGTTTCGCCAGCCGCGAGATGGGGTTGTCCTCGAAACCGTGAATCCAGGAGGCCCCGAGTCGGCCGGCACGCCCAATCGCACGAGGTCCAAATGCGGCCGCCGATCCGGCTGGAGCTTCGACACCAGGACATCGTATCGATCGATGCTGAGATCCCGCGCGGCAGCCAACCCGGCGATTCAGCCCCAATGACAATGACTTCGACTTTCTGCGGGTTGGGTCATGGAGATATTTCCCGTACTCTATGACACGTGATCCGCCGGTGATTGTCGATTGTTTTCATCTTCGCCGACGGATTAGGCGAAATGACGCTTACGTCCCTAATGGAGGCGTTAATCCGGGGCAAGCCGGAATCAATGTCCGCAGAAATCCGAGATGATTTTCCCTTACCAGCTCCGGGCGACATCGTGTGCACGAGTTCCGGCTACCGCGCGCCTTGGCGAAATGCGGCTCATCTAGGCCGAATGGCCGAGCACCGCCCCGGAATTTTACACCTCGGCAACTACGGCTTCGCCAAAGGACTTGTGGGTTGTTCTTCATGAACGGCTGAATTTCTTTGCCTTGCCCAAATCGGGGCGAGGTGGTCGCTGATCCCGCAAATGATTCCTTCTTGGTAGACAAGACTGGCGAAAAGTGGATGGATACCCAACTCGGAGCGTCGAAGTGGCCATCCAAAAGGCCTGTTCGGCGGCATTGGCGCTGGTTCAAACTGGCGCCAACCTGTCAGAAAAATCCATTTTGTAGCCCTTTTTCTGGTTTATGATATGGACTCTCCTGGCTACTTACCGGTCTTCGACTTCTCGCTCTATGTTGCGGGCGCGGGTGCTGCATTCTGGCATGAGGACAAGCCCTCAAAGTAGACAAATCCCCTCTCTGCGTTTTCGGCCCACATCACCATTCGGTGTATCGGTTGCTTCGCATGCCGCAATTAGCCATGGTTGTCGATCTAGAGAACTAGGTTGTCCTGAAGCACACTTGGCTCCCTCTCTGCCATAGACAAACAGTGCAAGGGGCCGTAGCCTGAATCCAGGCTGGTATCAAAACTTCGCGCCTTCCCCCAAACTGGAAAGGTGTTTCTATGACTCAAGCTGCTGTAACGCACTGCCGGATGTTGTCGATGGGCAATTCGCCGATACCTCAGGCCGCAAGACTATTCCTGTTATCAATCCTTCCAACGAAAGTACATTGCGGAAATTCCAGAGTGGACCTCCGCCGAGCTGATGCGGCGGCGTCAGCCGGGGACAGAGCGCAAAAAAGCTGGGTAAGGCGTCCAGCCGTTGAGCGTGCAGCTCATCTGCACGAGATCGGGAGAATTGGGGAGCAGATGCCCACCACATCGCGCACACATTGAGCGAAGAGCAGGGCAAAATTCTTTCGCTTGCCAAAGTCGAGGCGGATTTTACTGCACCGTATTTTGATTACATGGCCGAATTCGCCTGCCGAAACATGGGGGAAGTATCCAGAGCCATCGTCCCAGCAAAATATCCTGCTTTTTAAAATGCCGATTGGCGTTATCGCAGGAATCCTTCCCTGGAACTTTCCATTCTTCCTGATCGCCCGCAAAATGGCCCCGGCGCTAGTGACCGGAAATACCATCGTAATTAAACCGAGTTGCGAGACTCCGGTGCATGCGCCTTCAAGTTTGCTGAGCTGGTTGCCAAATCCGGTCTACCTAAGGGGGTATTCAACCTCGTTTTCGGTTC
>CAVTQD010000051.1:0-26547 GCA_963736745.1 uncultured Verrucomicrobiae bacterium
ACTTAGTATGCCTTGGAGATTCATGCTCGGATCGTCGAGCCGCGGCTTTCGACAAACCTAGAGTCGAGTAGGTCACATTAATGATAATAACTTAAAAACATCTTGAAGAGCAGACCTGCAAAACCCGCGGTAAGCACTACGGGCACAATATCCCATTTCCAGCGGACCATTCCGATGAACGCAACGGTGCCGACGAAGATGGCGAACGAATCCACCGTGCCATCACCTGGAAAGATCACGTGCAAGCCGAACCAGACGGCGAGATTCAGCACCACGCCGACTACCGCCGCTGTGACAGCCGATAATGTTGTAGTCAACGCTTCATTCCCGCGCAATTTTTCAATGTAAGGGCCGCCCAAAAAGATCCATAAAAAGCAGGGCGTGAACGTCGTCCATGTTGTCACTAAAGCGCCAATCGTGGCGGCCAGAAGGGGCGGCAACTGCCCAGGATGGTTCCAGCCGCCGAGAAAGCCGACGAACTGAGTCACCATGATCAAGGGACCCGGGGTTGTTTCTGCTAGACCGAGTCCATCCAGCATCTGACCGGCGGAGAGCCAGCGGTGCGTTTGGACCGCTTGTTGCGCCACATAGGGCAACACTGCATAAGCCCCACCGAAGGTGACCAAGGCAGCTTTGCTGAAAAAAATCCCTTCTTGAACCACTGTGTGATTGCTGCCCAACCAAAAGCTCAGCAAAAGGACCGGGGCCGACCATAAGATCACCCAGACGAGGGCAACCCGAAGCGCACGAGGCCAGGACGGCTTTGCATGATCAGGGACGGCCGAAGAATCGTCCAAAACCGATTCGGCATTAGCCTTCCCATGGCCGCGGATCACAAGAAATTTGTCTCGCTTCCACTTGCCTCCGAAAAATCCGATGAGCGCAGCACTGATGATGATTAACGGAAATGGGACGCGGAAGAAAAAGATAGCGATAAATGCTGCGGCGGCCAACGTCCACATCACTTCGTTTTTCAAGGCTCGGCTCCCGATGCGGATGACGGCGGCAGCAACGATCGCGAGAACGGCCGGCTTGGGCCCGGTTAAAGATCGCGGCAATCCAGGGCAGGCTGCCAAAAGCCACGTAAATGTAGCTGAGCGTCCAAAGGATAAAAATCGACGGGATAACGAAGAAAGCCCCAGCCACGACCCCAGCCCGGGTAGCGTTGCAAGAAGCCAGCCAACATAAGTCGCCAATTGCTGTGCTTCAGGGCCAGGCAGAAGCATGCAGTAGTTGAGTGCGTGAAGAAATCGCGCCTCGCTGATCCATTTCTTTTTTTTCAACCAACTCGGCATGCATCGCTGCGATTTGGCCGGTAGGACCACCAAAGCTGATGAAGCCGAGCTTTAGCCAGAATAGAAAGGCCTCATGGAAGGTTGGATGCCGCGCGCCCTTTGGTGCGACGCCGTCGGAGAGCTCCTCGGGTAGAAAGAGATTTCATGACCTTTTGAATTCTGCGTACAGGCCTTCAAAGCACTCGAAGCCCTTGGAGAGAATTTCTTGGTCGGTCGCGCCCTTCTTGGCCCAACCTTTGAAAACACGCTCGACACCGAATCCCTCGATCATGTGGAACTTGTCATCCTCTAGATCAGCGTCATGAATCAACTCGGCCAGCCTTTGCACCGCTCGGTCTCGAATCCCGAAACGCTCGGTCAATGTCTCGAATGTGCAATGATCGCCGTGATGGCTGAACTCGACATCGAACATGTCGTAGGGGATGGCCTCGGGGTGGGCGGCTGGAGCGTCACCAAAAACGAATTTTGCTTCCGGATCAATGAATCTCCGGATGAGCCAGGCCGAGCCGACGCGATCGATTTCGGGTCGGGTCCGGGTTAGCCAGATCCTGCTTCGGTAATCCGCGGTTTGCACCCGTTTGCCGGCGGCGGGCTTTTTGGCCGGTGATTCGAGCGCGTCGGCTTTCTGAATCAGCCTTTGGACGTCTTCCTCGCGAGAGCACTGAAAGTAATCAATGGCTTGAATCTCTTGAAAACGACCTTTGAGCTTCTGGAGCTGGTTCGCAAACGCCTCCGGATTCACCTTGCGAGCTCTCTGATCCTTGATAAGTAGAGCGAGCGTTTCAGCGACCTCCCCGTAGTCTTTGCTCCGGGCATCATTAAAGAGAGAGACCAATGCGGCATAAGGCATACCTTCGAGTTCTGCGACTCGAGCCAAAGTCGCCTCGCCTCCCACGTCAACGACCTCCTTGCCCAGCCACTGAAAACGCTCGTAGTGGGTGGGCTCGTCCGGGAGGACATACGCCGAGGTCTTGAGCTGTATCGCCCCGAATTTCTTGAGTCTACGCCAGACTTTCACGCGCGCGCTCGCCTGCGTACCCGGAAGATTAAACAAAAAGAAAAGCCAAGGACCTGACGCTGTGCTTGACATGTTCATATCACGGGTTATGACTATAACAAATAGCTGCTTATCTCTTAGGAGAACTCTAATGAAGTGTCAATCTTTTCCATTCTTCGCGGCCGTTTTTTTGCTCACGCTTAGTTGGGGACTAACCGCGTCGCACGCAGCCGATGAAACTGTTCTGGATACTGCGACGATCGAGGTAGCTACCGGACTAAAGGGCGTTTCGAATCAAAAAGAAGGGACGTTCAAGGTCTCCAAACCCAGAGACGATGTCTCGGTGACCGTAGCACAGAGCCACATGGCACCCTTCATGGGCCTGACCTCGTGGGCGGCCTTCATGCCTTCCGGAAAGGATAGCGCCATGGTTATGGGCGACATCGTTCTCTTCGAAGATGAAGTTAATCCGGTTATGAGCGCCGCCCTCAATGCCGGCTTGCAAGTGACCGCCCTTCACAACCATTTCTTCTTCGATAAGCCGAAAGTTTATTTCATGCACATCGGCGGTGAAGGCTCTGTTCCGAAGCTCGCGCAAGGCGTTAGAGCTATCTTCGACATGGAAAGAGAAATTCGATCAAAAACTCCGGTGCCAGCCGACTCTTTCGGTTTGGGACCGTTGCCCGTCCAAAGTTTCATCGATGGGAGCGCGATTAGTCGGGTTTTCGGGCAAACAGGCGATGCCAAAGAGGGCATGTATAAAGTAACAGTCGGACGCGTGGTTCAAATGGCCGGCATGGACATGGGCAATACCATGGGCGTTAACACATGGGCTGCATTTGCGGGAACCAGGACGACGCTTTGGTCGTAGGCGACTTTGCCGTGTTGGAGAATGAACTGCAGACGGTGTTAAAAACTCTTCGCGGGGCCAAGATCAACATCGTTGCGATTCACCACCACATGACTGGGGAAAATCCGCGGATGATTTTTCTTCACTACTACGGCCGAGGGAAGGCGCTCGACTTAGCCCAAGGGGTCAAAGCAGCCATCAATTCGCAGCCATTGGCCGCGAACAAATAAAAGAATAGGCACGCCTCAAAGTAGAAAACTTAACGTCTCGAACGCACTATGCGCTGGATTACTCGTGAACGCCCAAAAATCGATCGCGTGGCATGTCCATGGTTGATCTCACGATTTATCGATACTAAAGCCGAGTTCATTTTCGTCCCGCCAGACGAGGCCATCGAAAAAGCTCAGAAGCTTGATGCAACGCCTTACGATGCTCACGGCGTCGAACTCACCCACGACGGAGAGTTCTGCAGTTTTGATGCGTTTCTAAAAAAGTATAAATTGGACGAACCAGAACTACGTTATCTCGCATTGATCGTTCGAGGAGCGGACACTGACCGACACGATCTCACGCCCGAAAGCGGCGGCTTATTCGCAATCTCCTTGGGTCTTTCGGACCTCCACGCTGGTGATGATCACGCCGTGCTACGGGACGGGTTTATCGTTTATGATGCGTTGTATCGCTGGCTCAAATTCTGCCGTGGCGAGAAGCATCTCTGGTTTCCCCCTGCCTCAAAGCCGGCAGCTTCTCATTAGAGAGGTTTTCGTCCTCTTTGAATATGCGGATCCGATTCTTACTGCGCCAACTGACGTTGCTCCTGGGGCTTCCGAGCGCTGTCTTGTCCATGGGACAAGATGTCGGGCCGCTACTCTTAGAAAAGGAGATTGCGTTGCCAGGTGTAGAAGGGCGGATCGACCATTTTTCGGTGGATGTCCCCGGTGAACGCTTATTCATTGCTGCTCTCGAAAATGGTTCCGTCGAAATTCTCGATACACGGCAAGGGAAGCGCACCGCGCAGATCAAAGGACTCGAAGAACCGCAGGGAGTTTACTACGATTCGAAAACTGGCCGGCTCTACGTCGCCACAGGAGGAGACGGCAAGCTTTGGATCTATGACGAGAAATCGCTGACTGTGCGACAGACCCTCGAGTTTGGCGGCGATGCCGACAACGTGCGTTATGATCAGCAGACGGGAGATATCTGGGTAGGCTACGGGAACGGCGGAATTGGAGTTGTGAATTCGAGCGGTCAAAACGTCGGCTCAGTCGCCCTTGATACCCATCCCGAATCATTCCAGTTCGAGCAAAATGGAGATCGCGTTTATGTCAACGTCCCGAAACAGTTCGGAATCACCGTTGTCGACCGGAAGAAACGTGCGGCTGTCGCTAAATGGGGACTGGGAAGTCTGTTTGCAAACTATCCAATGGCTTTGGATGACGCCAACAAAAGGCTGTTCATCGGATGCAGATTCCCCGCCCGGCTGGTTGTTCTGGATACAACTTCGGGGCGAATCGTCACTAGTTTGCCCACAGTTGGTGACACTGACGACGTTTTTTATGATCCCGTCCGTCGACTGGTTTACGTCATCGGCGGAGAAGGCGCGGTAGAAGTTCTCCGACAAAATAATCAAGACCATTACGAATCAGTCCGAAGAATCACAACGGCGCCAGGAGCACGCACCGGGTTGTTCGTACCCGCTTTCAATCGGCTATTTGTAGCTGTGCCTCATCGGGGACTGCAATCGGCCAGAGTCTTAGTTTACGAGGTTAAAGGAGACTGAACGAACAAAGGCATTGCAAAGAAATCTCAAAGTCTGATCACGCGGAGCAACCTGGTAGCACGTTGATTGGCGTGGTGCTCAAGGCCCAAGGGCGGCGTCCGATGATGCTGGGCGATTCGGTGGCGGGCTTGGTGCTTGTTACTGCGGCTTCTAAGAAGCCGGGCGCGCCTGGAAACAATCGTCCCTCAACGAGTCTAACGGGACGATTCGGAACCTACTCCAAAAAATGGATGATCACGTCGTTTACGCCTGGGAAGATGGCAATTAATGCAGCAGCACCGATCATTGCCCATCCAGAATATCGGATGGCGTGCGGCTGATTCAGCCTCTTGAGTAAAAGTCCGACCATCATTCCGCTGCCCAAAACAGCCCAAGCAGCGATTAGGCAGCCGGCCGTGAATACGGAAAACCAGGCGTTGTGCGGACCTTCTCCGACCAACGCTATACCATGGAACATCGCAAAGAAGGCGATCACAGCCAAGCCCGCCAGCAGGGGAAGTTGTTTGCGGCTAGCCAAGAGGCCACCGAGCACAATGATGGATGCAAAGATCGCCTGCTCGGCGAACGGCACGGCGATGCCCGATACGTTCATTACTCCCCCAAGAAGAAGCAGTAAACTAAATGCCGCCGGTACAGCCCATAAGGCATGCCCACCGATTTGAACTGCGATCAATCCCACGGCAAACGTGACCAGCATGTGATCGAGTCCGTGGACAGGCATGCTTAAGCCCTGGATAAAAGGTTTACCCTTCATCCACTCGGCGTGATGAGCGAAGGCTGTGATGGGTATCAGAAGACTACCGAGTAAACTGATAATGACGACTAAGCGGTTCGATCGATTGCTCATGGCTTTTGGTTGGATTCGAGATCTGTTCTAAATTGTATCGGTGCGCGGATCTTCTTTTCGCTAAATCGTTCGTGTTGTTCAAGCCGAATCAAGATCAAGCGTGAGTTCAAGACCTCGCTACGGACGGCCGGCGTAACACCATCCAACCACGGTTAAATTCCAACAAAGGTACCAAATGCGACATAGAAAGTCGCGCGACGAGGATGCTCTCTGGGTTCAACTCTGCAATCTCCAGTTTCTGATTGCGCTGGCTCCGTCCCTCACCGCCTCGTTTGCTCTCCGCCCAGGCGATCGCTCTGAATCATTTTGATGGGTCCGTCCGAAAGAATCTGCCCTGCTCGCAGATCGCATCCGTTCCGGCTCACCGTTGCAGGCAAGAGATCTCGCCTCACCGTCCACACGTTGAACCGGAGAGCCCTCCGAAAATCAGCTCTAGATGGTTTTCAGAATCGCCTCCGAGGGAAACTCGGAAATTGGGTCGACTAGGACTCGGACTGGCAATTTCATTGGCAGGTTATAAGATCAATGAGGATCTTCTATGCTTTGTTTCAATCTAGCCGGGCAATATTAGAAGACGTCCGTTGCGAAAACGAGCTCCTTCAGTCTGCTTCACGTGGCGATCAATGCGATTGCGATCATTTCAGGATTTGCAGTGTTTTTCGAAATGCATTCAGCCCTAATTGTCGAACCTGAAGGAGGTTCATCTTAATCAACTCCTGCGATGCCTCTCTTATCCGCCTTGTCCGCCACTGCTCCCGTTCTGACCAGCCTCCAAGTCGACGCCCCGCCCCAGACTCCGGTGGCCGTCGAGGGTATCAACGAACCGCTTACGGATCTTGTCATTCCTGCTGGGGATGGAAATGTCCTACGTCCAAGCGATCCTGGATTCAACGACCTGCTGCCATTTAATCTGCGCACGACGAGCCGTCCCTTGGCTATTGTTCAATGCCTCACGGCGAACGGCGCAAGCTTAGCGGTGAAATGGGCACGACGCCACGAGATTGCGCATTGCACGCACGCAGGCGGACATAGCTACGAAGGCTTTTCATCCTGCTCAGGTCTAATGATAGACGTAAGAAAGATGAATGGGATTGCCATCGACGCGGGGAACGAGACCGCGCGCATCGGGGCCGGTTGCCTCCTTGGTGATATCGCGGTCGCGCTTTTCAAGCATCAGCTCGCTCTACCTGCAGGTTCGTGCCGACCCGTCGGCGTCGCCGGTCTCGCGCTGGGAGGTGGACACGGGCTTTCCTCACGAAAATTTGGGCTCACCTGCGATAACCTGATTTCAGCCCATATAGTGGCCGCGGATGGCGACGAATCAGACGCCAATGTGAACGAAAATCCCGACCTCTTTTGGGCGCTACGCGGCGGGGGCGGGGGAAATTTTGGTATCGTGACCGAGTTTACGTTTAAAGTTCACCCCGTCGACCGCGTGATCCTATTTAGCATTTCTTGGCCGGACGATGCCTTCCGCACGGGCATCATCAGGACGTGGCAAAGTCTGACCCAATCGGCGCCTGACGAGTTGTCGTTCCTGCTGCACGTGAATGGAGGTCTGGGACACATCAGCCACCTCGGCTGCAACGGCCTATATTTTCCGCGGAATGCATCCGAAACGCCGAGTATCGACGACTTGACGACGGTATTGGGTCCGCTGCTCTCCATTGGAAATCCTAGTTTTAGGCCGAAAGAGGTTAATTATCTTGATGCCGTTAAGTTACTGGCCGGTGATGGCGATCCAAATCGCGTTTACTTTAAAGCGAAATCTGACTATTCCGTGGAAGCCTGGCCCGACGAAGCCATCCACACGTTCATCAGTGCGTTACGCGGCGCATCGTCGCCGATCGCCACCATTTTTGAAGCCTATGGCGGATCCATCAATAGGATTGGAGAGACCGAAACAGCATTTCCGCATCGCGGCAGCACCCTCTTCTGCCTACAGTACTATCTGCAATGGTCGTCCATCTCTTCGACCAACCGAAATGTGGCAGCGGTTCGCGCCCTGTACGACGCCATGCGACCCTATCTTCCAGGCTATTCCTATGTGAACTACATTGATGCCGATTTGCAGGACTACGCGCGGGCCTATTATAAAGGCAATCTGGTTCGCTTGCAGGCGGTCAAACAGCAATATGACCCGGACAACTTTTTCCAATTCGCTCAGAGCATACCATTGCCTACCGGGGCGCAAAGCCTGGTTTAAAACAACAATATGGATCCAAAAACACCTCCGTCACCCTTAGCGCAGGCGCAATCGGCGAGTTCGGAGACTACGCCTCAGACCCTGCATCTGGTCTTCCCCGTCGATGGAGAAGAAGGTGAAGCAACACGGGTGCGCTACAGCCTTACAGATGATACCCTGATCGTGACCTATGAAGTCACCACCCGTAACATCAATCCCAAGAAAGTGAATGACACCGAGATCTACAACGGTAACGTCGTTGAGTTATTCATCTGCACCACTGCCAGACCTGCGCAGACACCCCGCCCTTACTACGAATTTGAGGTCAGCCCCTACAATCAGGAGCTTCAGGTCCTGATCGATATAAATGGGAAATTCGATGAGAAATGGAATACCGGAAAATTTAAGCACTAGGCCGCGATTCAGGCGGGCCGTCCGGGCTGGGATGCGGTGATGGAGATTCCACTCAAAGAGCTAGGCTGGAAGGGCAATCCCGCTACCATTACCGGTAATGCTTTTGCTATCTTGGGAGCTAAGGGCGTGCGTCGCTTCTACAGTGCCTACCTTCCCCGGCAGCAAAAGCCGAACTTTCACCAGCCGAAGTTCTTTAAACCGTTCCCATTGAACGACACATCTTTGGTAAAATCCATCCCCAAAGTATAATTCGAAAGGGCGCGCCGCGTTGTTGGCCGGCAACTTCGCCGACAGCGCCTTGTATAATCGCTTCGCTTTCCTTCCCACGACAAAAGCACCGTGGGCAACCGTCACTGAAAGGGTTCCTGTAGAGAATGCGCTGGCACGAACGTGCCGGAAGTCCGCAATCGTGCCCTATTCGTAGGTATCGTAGTCCTTGGTGGCCCAGTCCACCGAATTTCGGATCAACTCGTCGAGGAGAATGCTGTTGATGTATTTCGCGTCATAAAAAAATTCAGGCGGAATCACCGTATTGAGTCGAACGGCGGAATATGGGGCAATTCCCAGCACTCCGGTTTGGATCCCTAGCCAGAGGAGGTCTGTATTGGTAGCCGTGGTCAGACTAGCCTGATCTGGAAAAAACTCGGGATACTCCTGGAGCACCTTGTCGGGTTTTTTCGTGAAGTTTTCGGGCATTTTCGCAAGATTCTCCCTCGTCCGCTCGGTCATTCCCCGGTTCGAATTCTGCTGTAATGCGGCCCCGATCAAAATCGGCTTTTCCGTTACAACTCCCGGCTTAGGTTGCGCCTCGGGGAGGTTCAGCCGTGCCCGCAATACCTCTTTGGACTCAAGCAAGCCGTCAATCTTGCCCATGTTTGCGGTGTTAAGCTTGTTCAGGACGCCCTGCCCGTGCAAATAGAGTTTCATCGCGGCAGCCTGATGACATGCCCAGGAGAAGGCCGCACAAGTGATACCGCGATTGACGCTCAACGGCGCACGCGTATGCAGACGATACGTCCATTTCATGAGCCTCACCAGACCCGCAGCTTCAAGCGGGATGGTTGCGACCGAAGCGGTTTGCATCATCGCGGAGAACCGATTGGCTCGGAGCTGTGGGGTTGCGCTCTCTTTAGCGCCCGGGTAGCTGCCGTATGGTGTGGTCGTGGGAGTATTGTTCTGGATCGTACGATCGGACGCCCAGACTTTGGCCGCCTCTGCCGCTTCTCCTGCCAACTCCCCTCCCCGGCGGGCGTGACGGTACTTTGGCATTTCCCGCCAGCCTTCTATGCCTTCGATCACGACCCCGTCAGGGGCCGCGTGAATGAAAGCGTGAGTGTTGGACGGCGAATCCGCCGGTTCCAGATAAATCGTGACATGCATCGGACGGGTTCCGCCGCGAGGCAGATAGGTGATGACGAGGTCACCGGTTTTGAACCCTTGGACAGCGTTTTTCAGGGCTGGCATCTTCTATTTCTCCCTTGACGGATCGTTGGTTGCTAACTCCGCGCAGTTTAAACCACCATTGGAGAGTCTTCTAGAACTGCGGGCTCCAAACCACCCTCATTTGCTGCTTTTTAGCCTGATCCTGCTCTGCGGAGCAAGACGACTTTCTCTAGCCCTTCCTTAAGCCAACCGCTCCGATCACCAACCGGTCACGAGGACCAGGAGGATTGATGGATTGATGGGTTGAGCAGCGAAGCGCCCTGGAAACGGGCCAGAACATGCGACTAGTGCAACTATTTCCCGCGGATTCCTACCTTATCAAAATGAGATGCGTGTGTCGGGGGGATGAGACCTCGAAGAGCCCGAAACAGACTTGCATCCTCGGGCGGCACAGGCGCTTTTGAAGCATGTCAGCGCGTTGCGAGACCAAAAAATCAGCGCGCGCATTCTCCTTATTTCGTCAGCACGCCCCTAAGGCATATCGCTTCTCGCTGAAGCTGAAGAAGGTGTTTTCGCCGGCGACTGCGAACCTGCCTAGCTCGGGGGCCTCGCCTCCCTGCCCTTCGCAACTTTCATCAGTTCCGTCACCTCCGCCCGCAAGGCCTTGAAATACGCCTCTTTTGCTGAGACGGAAGCTCTCGAGCTAGCCTGACTTTCGATTTTGCGGAAGTTGTATGGGTGGTCCGCAGGAAGCCGCGTCAATGACGAAGTGTTAATCCAAGCGAACGAGGCTTTCTCTGAAGTTTTTTACCTTTGATACTTTCCCTTTTGTGTCGATGGTGAAACCCTCTTTTACCAAAAGTGCTGCCTGACCGGCTGCGCCGCCAGGAAACCGAGCGATGAGCCCTCCGTTCGTGTTTATGACCCGCCAGTAAGCGATATTTTTGCTTGAGCCATGGGCAATCGCTTGGAGAGCTTTTTGGGTCGTAACGGGACAAGTCCCTCGCACCTTGAATTGATCGGTGAGTTCCTTACAAAGGAGATTGGTCGTAATGAGTTTGCGCTGAGGGATTTTCTTTATCAGGGCTGCCACGGTCGCAGGACTGGGTAACAACATTTTTCCCGTACCACCAAAGAATTTTACGCGGTCTTTGGGGATGTCGACGATAACATCTTCTTGGGGTTCCATATTGTCTTTTTCGCATTCGTCTTGCTATCCAGCAAGCGCAGCACAAATACCCCAGGGATGACCAGGTGCGGGTGCTTAGACGCTTACGCTGGAAGAGACTAACTCCTTACTGAGGAGCTGCACTTTTTTGGTTCGGACAGTGCAAAATTCGTCGAACCGCCGCACGATATTCGGACTGTAGAATTCTTTCTTCGAACTTCTTGGGTTGCCCGGATCGAGATACCTCGTCATCGCAAGTCCCTTCTGGGCATTTGACCCATGAATCCGAGGGGCATGAGGCACGTATGGTTGAGTGCCCGTGGAATCGATCACTAACGGACTTTCGGACCTATTCAATGACGTGCTTAACACCGAGACCTGGTCCGCTTTCGCCAAGAAACGGGTTGACCCGTTTTATGCAGATATTATGGTCAATATGATTTTTATTAAACCTTTATGTCAATTTTTTCCACCCTCTGTTTGACCGACTGCTGTCCTAATTATTTTTATGCCGGTAATGGCTCAGGCGGGCGCGCCTGCAAAAGCCCGTAAGGGCATGACCGAAGCTCAGCTGTTGATGGCGAATCGGACAACGTCACCTATCACGCCCTAATTTCCTGACGAAATCATCAATGAAAGAGGTGTCTCAATGAATATGAGAATACGAATTGCGGTTATAGCGGCAATAGCGGTTGCCGGCATGGCTTTGGTTTACGCTATCCGACCAGGAACAGCGCAGACAAATGACGACGAGGTACTGGACTTAACCTCAGGGCCAACGGTCATGCCGACGGCAAGCGCTTTGGCGGCTACCCCGGCTGCAAACCCCCTCGCATTTCTGAATCAACATATGTTTGAAAAGGATGGCTCCTTTTATGCGGTGCGAACCATTGCGCCAGTGCCTCCAGCCTCTCTACAATCCCTGCTCCAAATAAAGTTCCAGCATCCTAAAGTGGAAAGTGTTGCATTGTCAGAAGCGGATCGAATGAACGGCCTGAGCGATGGCTATCTGATAAAAGAAAACTCAGCCCTTCGTCTTTATAACACGCTCGGTTACAATATGACATGGACCGAATGGACCATGGAAGACATCGTTCTCGCTGCGGTAAAACTGCAGGATAAATGGACCGTAACACAAATCAGCGGTCAATACGTATTACCGCTTTCTAGACCTAATATCATTTTTCTGCAGTCCTTAGGGTTTATACCTTCCCCGCCTATGCAGAGGCAACCTCCAGCCGACGACGGTTCCGTATGGAACGTCGCCTGCGATCAACCGGCCGAAATTTCGGGCTACATTAAGTATAATACCGCGCAAACCGAGATCGGCGTTGATTGCAGACACGCGATTAAAGCAACCTATTATCCTGGTTGGGGCGTTGATCCCTCCTCCACTTTAGAGCGGCGATATGGAGTAACCCTTCTCGGGAAGGATTCACCCCCAGACACCGAGCGGTTTAAAGCGAACATCGGCCAAATAATGGTATTTAAAGGGCATTTCTACGAAGGCCCGAGCGGCCGAGAACTGGGATTCGTGGTAGATCGTGAAATTGTTGACGCAGACGCAGCATTTAATCGACCACGGCTTGAGTCGGGATCCGACGAGCAACTATCGACAATTATCATTGGAAGTTGGATAACCACCTCAGGTCAACAACGAGTCACAACCTTTCGGGTCGACGGGACGTTTGAAACTCGCAACAGTCCGGCTATCGCGGACTCACCAGTACCCGGTAAATGTACTTGGTTAATTCACAGAGGCAAACTCACTCTAAACAAGGATCAACACTTGTGGTGCGCTTACACGATCGCGTCGCTCACCGAAACGCAGCTTGCTCTTCAGGACGATAACGGTGGCGATTTAGCAATTCTCAAGCAAACAGAACTCATGAAATAGCAAGCACCGTTGAAGGCCTCAAAAGCAAAAAGACGATATTAAATCTTCCCATTCCAAGATGAACCCAATCTGCTTACTCACTTTTCTTTTGATCGTGAGCCAATACTGCCAGCGTGCGTATGCTGAGTCAGAGCCAACCGTGCAGCCGTCTTCGTCTCCAAGCAACAGCCCTAAGCCAAACGAGGAGAGTGGGGACCCAGCCAACGGTGCAACAGCGAAATCATTCTCAACGGAGTCAGACGAGCAATTGTCCAAGAAAATTCTCGGGGCATGGGACGAGAGAAAGCACATCACCTATTTTGCCGATGGGACGTGGACACTCCAAAGAAGTGAAGATTTGCCGGCTGGGGCGGGGCAATTTAGCTGGTCGATTAAAGATGGAAAACTCATCGCGTTCAACGACGGGCAGAAGTTTGTTGAAAGGATATTGTCCTTAACCGCGACCGAGCTTCGGACCCAGTCAGACGATGGGGAAAAGGTCTTGGTCTTTACGAGAGGGGCTATCACTCCTTTACCGTTTCCTCAAAGAGTGGCTAATGGAATGGTCGCTGCACTTGATCCCAAGGCGGTGGAAGACGAGTTAAATTCTGTGTACAACGCTTTAGGAAACAGACTTGGAGCGGCGAAGAGAGAGCAATTAAAGCAGGATCAGTTGGCTTGGCTTAAGACGCGAGAACTTGTGAAAAGCAACACTGACAGCCACTACATGAAAGGTACGGTGGAAAACCTAACTTATTTTACTGCGGCGCGGGTCAGTGAATTGCGGGGAGACTTGAAGCGGCTATCTAATCCGGCCCGGGTTGCCTACACCTTTGGTCAGCCCTGTTCGGTGACTGGCCGACTTAACGCGGCAAACGGGACCCTTTTCCTGGCCCTTAAAGACCCTATTACGCTTACTCAAAGTGTTCCGGCGGCGACTGATCTTACTCACGTGACTTTACGCGGGGTTAGTGCGAAAGGGGCTCTTTACCTGGCGACGGTTGTCGGTAAAGAAGTTAAGATTGACGGGATCCTGTCCATAGACTCCACGGGTAGCAATAACTCAATCACGCTGACGCTTTTGGAAAAGACTGCGAGCGCATTGGAAAACAAGTGAAAGGGCTCTTGAAAGGCGACGCCCTGTGAAACATGAACCACTCTGCGATCCGTGAAATAAAATATTTCAGGGAATCCCAATGGCTTTAGCCGTGGGAGGATCTCAAAAGAGAATCGCCAGAAGAAGTGACGAGTCGCGCGCTACCTTTGTTGGGTACGAATGGTAACGGCGCGGGGGACGCGGTCGTCGTCGTTTCTTCTTTGGTTGCTGCTAGCGAAAACCCGGGAGACATCGCGGACAAACTGCCTGGAGAGTTTGGCTTCAGTAAACCGCAAAGCCGGCTACTGGCGGATTATCTAATCAATCAGGGTGTAGGGGTTTTGGCTTGCCCGAAATTATTGGGATCAAGAATTTAATGGCCGAAGCAGTGCAGTCAGTACGAACGCCGTGAGGAGCCAAGGGTCACCCGGGCCCCGGCGATACGAAGGCGGCTACCGGGGCCTTTCGGATGGACGTGATTACGGTAAACGGAGAGTTTGCTTTCCGACTTTTTAACCTTCAGGCGCGTGGAAGAAGCAGGAGTCATAGGAAAAAGGGTGGAATGCCGCGAGATTAGGGTGTCCTCAGACCATATGTTAGCGTTTTTCTTCGCGCTTTCTCCGAATTTGGTGCGAGCACACGTGATCGGTCGCACCCTGAGCTGCATTCCCAAGGGCCTCATTGACGTCCTCGGAATGGAAGACCCTAAAGGGATCACCCGTGGAAGGGGTAAGGTTTCCAAAGAATTTCGTAGACAACGCTTGCCGTGGGCCCACCGCAGGGTGTTGGAAAACCGCCGGCGAAGATTCCCAACGCTCATCCGCGTTTCCATCAGAGTTGAATTTTAGAAAAGAGATAGCCGCCGATACTGAGGAACACTGTCGTAAACGCAGAAAGGACAACCAGATCGGTGGCCACGCCAAAATGGGCCACGCCAATCAGAGCTGCCCGTAAACCGTCCACCCCATAGGAGAGCGGGTCGACGCTGGCAATCATCTGTAAAGCTTTCGGGGCATCAGCCAACGGAAACAATCCGCCTGATAAAAAGAAAGCCGGCATTACCAGCAGGTTCATCACGAGCTGAAAACCCTGAAAATCATGAAGGAGCGAGGCGATTCCTGTTCCAAGGGCGGTAAAAGTTGTCGCCATCAGCGCCATGAAAAGGATGGCCATGGGCAAAAGAGAAATGCTTTGGACCCGAAAGCCGGCGATAAAGCAAACGCTCATCACAATGAGCCCCTGCACCAGAGCAGTGGTGGCCCCGCCCAGGGTTCGTCCGATCATTATTGAGATCCGGGAAACCGGAGCCACCAGTGTTTCCTTGAGAAAGCCGAATTGCCGGTCCCAGATCAATTCGATTCCGGAAAACATGGAGTTAAAAAGGACTGTCATCCCGATCACGCCGGGGGCAATAAACTGGATGTAGTTTCCGTGACCCGCTTTCTCAAAAACCGGGCCAAAACCAAACCCTAACGCAAATAAAAAAAGCAAAGGTTGCGCCAGCGAGGCTACGATCCGGGTCCGGGAACGCATATATCGCTTCATTTGGCGCAGCCATAAGATGTAAATAGCATTCATATCCGTGAATCCGTCAGCGGCGGCCAAACATTTTCGCCATATTCCGCATGTGGACCGAAGGACCTGATTCCTCGTCACGTATCGAGGCGCCGGTCAGCACTAAAAACGCTTTTTCCAGCGAGTCGGTTCCGGTTAGAGTCTTCAATTCGGCTGGTTGCCCCTGTGCGACAATCCGGCCATGATCGATGATTGCGATCCGATGTGCCACCCGTTCCGCTTCTTCCATGTAATGTGTGGTCAGGAAGACCGTGACCCTCTCCTCTTGGTTCAGCTTTTGCACATGTTTCCAGAGTTGATTCCTGGTTTGCGGATCCAGTCCCAGAGTTGGTTCGTCCAGAAAAAGTATCTTCGGCGTGTGCAGGAACCCGCGCGCAATCTCAAGACGTCGCCGCATCCCGCCGGAAAATCGTTTAACCGGATCGTCGCGACGTTCCCAAAGTTCGAACAGCTTCAGCAGCGATTCGATTCGGGTCGACCGGATTTTTTTCGGCACCTTGTAGAGAACGCCGTGAAAATCCATGTTCTCATAGGCCGTCAGTTCATCATCGGTGCTGGAGTCTTGAAAGACGATCCCAAAACGTTTTCGAACTTCATTCTGCTCGGCGGCCGGATCCAGCCCATCGATCTCCACCAGGCCGGAGGATGGCTTCAGCAGCGTCGTCAGCATTTTGACCGTGGTCGTCTTGCCGGCGCCGTTGGGCCCGAGAAACGCGAATATTTCCCCCTCCGCAACCTCAAATGAGATCGCGTCGACTGCGGTAGACGCCCCGTAAGACTTGGTCAAATCATGAGCTCGGATCATTGAATTAAATTAGACGGTTGGCAAAAACTAAATCTGTCGGCGCAAGCTGAAATGCTGCAGGATCGCTTGCGGCGGGTTCTGTCGCCACTATTTCCGCGGCTTTAAACTACGGCCGACGCTACCTCGACAAATTCCTACTTATCGTCGCCGGCCTTATTCTTAGCGGCATTTTCATGACAAACCGACCCGCCAACCGCGCCCCAATACTCCTAATTTCGTTTCACCGCGGTGAAGAAAATGGCCCCAGTCTACGATTTAACGACGACATCCGCCGCGCTCACGACGGGGCTCGGCATCGCGCTACGACGAACGCTACTTGCTCGAGTGGCGTCTTTGCTCGACGGTCTTCCGTTTCATGAGGTCAGGCGAACTAGTTAGGGCTGCGGATGCTGCCAGCTCTTGTACACCACCTCGATGCTGTAGCCATCGGGGTCGAAGACATTGGCAGCATAGTAGCGCGGATCGTAGTAAAGGCGCGCGCCCGGCTTGCCGTTGTCTGTCGCCCCCGCCGCGATGGCGGCCGCATAAAAGGCATTGACCTCCGCTTCATTCTTGGCGACGAAACCGACATGAACGGCCCTGGCATCGGCGCTGCCTTGCCGCAGCCAGAAGAATACCCGGCCGTCGCGGCCGAAGCCCTTCAGATCTGGATGGCCCTTCGGACCGTTGGCGCCGTCGTAGTCAATGGCATGGTGGATGCCAAGCGGCGCTAGGGCTTTTTCATAGAAAGCGATCGATCGGCCCACATTGCTGACGGAAACAAAAACATGATCCAACATGGCGAGTACCTTGGTTGTCTTGGGTTGTTGTCGATTTCAGTTATTTAGTAAAACTAGCCGTCGACGATTTCTCCTCGGAGTCTACGATTTAATTGAAAAGGTTTTTCAGTTAAATCGTGGACTTTTCATTTTAATTTGTAGTCCCAATTTGGTCGCAGATTTAAATGAAAATCTTCGTTCCTGACTTCGCGCCGACCAAGCCGAACGGGAATGGGATTGTCCGGACGGACGCTTCTCGTACGGCGGCTGGCCGATGAAACCAGCGTTCCGAGCCGCCCAATGGTCCCAAGGAGTTCCCGAGGTTCGACCCGCTGCTTTTTCAGGAATTTCTGCAACGCCAACCCTTGTTCAAGAGTGGGTGACGTTCGGCCGCCGGTTATTCACCAGCCATCGTGCGGCTCAAATCCGCGGGTACTCCGGTGGAGAATTGCCGGTATCGACCGGTGCAGTACCGCAATAATGTTCTGGAACAGGATCACCGGGCCATCAAACGCCGGGTGCGCGCAAGCGCATTTTTGTTCATTGTGGGGAACTTGGCGTACGATTCGCCGGCTACGAGGCGATCCAGATGATCGCAAAGGCCAGCCTGCCGGAGTGCTGCGGGTGCGAGGGTCGGTTTATTTCACCGCTTTATTCTCGGTCTTTTCGCGGCGACGAGCCAAGTTGTCGATCATCCCCCGACATTCGGCTCGACTACAAAATTGCAACACTTCCGGACAACTTTCCATTGATCCAACACTCCATTTAAAAGCTGAGACTCACACCGCCGCTAACGCCATTGGAGTCATAACGGGCGCGACCCAGCTGCCCCTGGTAACTGGCATAGGTCGAGATCCTTGGCGTCCACTGAACCCCGACACCAGCAGTAATGATCGCGCTATCGTGCCCTTCGCTTGGACCAAACAACGTCGCACTCGCTCCGCCGAAAGCCGGAGCGCTGACCGTTAGCGGTAAAGCCGAATATTCGTATTCATGTTCCCAGGCGGCAGTCACGGATGGCGTTACCATGACGCTGCCGACGTGCCAATTGCAAGAGGCCCGCAGGCCAAAGTCCGTTCGGAGCGAATCCTGGGAATCTGAATGGAATTGCAAGGGCACGAGCGAACCCTGTTCGTTAAAGCTGTTAAAGCCGGCATAGGTGTATTGGAGCGAAGCGAGCGGGCCGAACATCAATTTGCCAAAGTGAAAGTCGTAACCGGCTCCGATAAGCGTACTGAATTCTGCTCCGTCGGTGTTGCCGGTCGCCGATCCCGCCAACCCCTGACGACTGGTGTCGTAGCTGTTGTATCCGCCAAACACCGCCGCGTTGAGGTAGAACGTTCCCGCCTCCTCGCGCCCCGCCGAAAAGCCGCGACCGAAATAGGTCGCATAAAGTCCTACTCGCCCGGTGTTCACGTCCACGTTCCCTGGTTGAAGATTAGTCCAGCTGTGTGCGTAACTACCAAAGAGGCCGATGGCCAGATGATCGGTAAGCCGATAGTCGCTCCCCAGTGTTACCCCTCCGGTGGTGAAATCATAACCCTTCACAAAGTTGTCGTCGCCGACGTTGACAAAATCACCCCAGCCGGTCACCCAGATACCCCACCGATTTTCCGCCGTGGGCTGCAGCGCTTGGGGTTTTTCGACCGCGGATTTCCCGGACTGAACCTCGCTCAGGCTGTTTTTCCCTTCGTAGGGCGTGGGCGGTGTGTAGAGGTTGAGGTTTGAGACAAAACCCGTTGAACCTCTTTGAATTTCGGCCAGGCGTTCCTCGAGGTTCAACCTCTGGGTGTTTGCTCCTGAAAAGCTAATCTCGTAGATCGAGGTCAGCTGTTCGGCAGTCGGATTAAGAAGCGAAATAATGATCGGCACCGGTAAAGGCCCGTCTGGATTAACCGGCGGAAGCGGCACAGGGGTCACGTCGATGATAGGCGGCCTTGGCGTGGAGGAGACGTAGATCAAGGCCACTCCGTTTGGCGCATAAAGCACTATCTGGGCCAGATTGGGGTTGTTATTCAATGAATCACTCACCCGAGCAAATCCCCCGCTCCGCACCCCACCAGCGAGGAGGACTTCAAATCCATTCCCATTGGAAGGCCGGAAATTATTGAGCGAACTCAACTCAAGGGTCCCATTCAAGCCGGCGTTACCTTGAACCTGCAGGCGATCATAGTCTTTACCGGCGACGCCGGCGACGCCCAGCGCTAAAGTCCCGCCGGCACCTTGCGTATAGTTGTTTCCGACGTTGATGACCAAGGGATCCAGACTCGGCGTGCGCAGAGTTCCTCCCTGCAGAAAGACATTTCCGGTGCCGAGCGCAAAGGAGATGGTTTGAGCGGGATTCTCCGTGCCCGCGACCAAGGTGCCCGCCTCGATTAGAGTCCCGCCGCTGTAGGTCGACGCCCCGTTGATGATGAGCGTGCCGGTGCCGTACTTTATGAGCGGGCGATTGCCGAAAAGGATCGCCGGGTCCGGGTTCGAATTATTGTCCGCGAGACCGAATTGCAAGACGCTCGCGCTCGCGAAATTGCTGGTGACGTCATAGAGCAGATAGGCGCCGCGCCCGACCGTGCCGACCGCCAGCGTATCGGACTTCTCGTTATAGGAGAGCGCGAAGATCGTCGCGTTGGGCAAGCCCGACCCGAAACGGCGCCAGCCGGAAAGATCGCCCTTGGCATCGCTGTCGGCGACCGCGAGCGGATTGCCGGCATTGTCTGCGTTGTTGAGTCCTCCGACGAGGAGCGCGTCGACGCCGTTAGCGTCGATAAAGGCGAGCGAGGTCGGGCGGATGAAATTCGCCGGGAGATTGCCCGTCAGCGTTTGGAAGCTCGCGCCTTGGTTGACACTCCCGAAAAGCTGGACGCTGTCGGCCACGAAGAGACGCTGGTCGCTTCGCAGGTCGAACTTGACCGAGGTCGGGGCGAGGCCCGAATAGCGCGGCAGATTTGTCAGCGAACCCGCCGCCGCGTTCGTGCTGAGATAGAGGGTGCCTTTCGGGTTGCCAGTCTTGCCGCCGCCAGCAAGCAACGCGCTTGAGTTGTTGCGCGTGCCGTAGTCGATAGAGGTGATTGAATTATTCGTGTCGCCGAGCTTGGTGAGCGAGAGATTAACGCTTGCTGCCCCGGGACCATTGGCGCCGGATAGCGTGTCTTGCGTCACATAGACTGCCGAGCCCGCGACCGCGATGCGCGTCTTGTCGACGTTGTTGAGGACGAAGGGGCTGAAGAAAGTGGCGCCTTCCACCGGGATGTTGAATTCGACCGGAACGCCGACTTGGAAGGAAACGCTAGATAATGGGCTGATGATCGTACCTGTCGCGTCGACAATCAGGCGCTGAAGAAATAGTTTCTGCGCCGAGACGTAGATCGCGCTTTGGCTTCCCAAAGTGACGTCGTTGACGACGGCGTTGAGGCCGTCGCCTCCGCCGACTGCATTGAAGCGCAAGTTTCCAGGTGCTGACTGATAGGATTCGCCATTGTCTTGCGTCGCGACGACAAGACGCTTGCTATTTGCATCGTAGGCGAGCGTATAGAGCTCCATGGCGGCAAGGTTGCCGTTTAGTCCCTGCCAGACGCCGGTCGAGCTCTCTGGACTGGTGCGGGCGTAGAGGCCGCTATCGGTGCTGGTCAAGAGCCGCCCGTTGGCATCAAAGACAAAGGCGCGCCCGTCTGGATGAACCCACGATCCGTTGCCGGTAAAGCCCGTTGCGTTATTGTCGTCGGAGATCGGCGAAACCGTGTTTGTTGCCGCATTGACGCGGAAGATCGCCAGGGCGCTTTCCAACTTGCTGTTCTCGGCGCCGCCGACATTATCACCCATGACATAAACCAAATTGTTGTTGCCCGGGTCTATCGCGAGCGCGAGATTAGTTCCCGCCTGGCCTCCGGGATTGACGGTTGGCGTAGGCAACTGGCGCCAATCCACGCCCGCGTTGGTCGAATAGAAGAGCCCGATCAACCGACCGGCTTGGGCATCGACGAGGCCGAGCGCGAGGGTGTGCTTCGGACCCGCGGCGATCCTGATGAATGTCTGACTCCTTTGAGAGATCAACCCGTCGCTCAAGGCGCGGGTAAACACTGGTTGCCAAGTGGCGCCGGCGTTCACGCTGACATACACAGAGGTCTGTGCGAGATTGTTGACACTGTTGGCCGTCAGGGCCGCATAAAGGACACGAGGATTACTCGGATCGCCGACCAGCGAGCTCACGGGCCCGGCCGGAAGCCCCGAGCCTGGCACACCCGACACCGCAGTAAAGGTCGCACCGGAATTAATGCTTCGGTAGAGGCCGCCTGTAAAAGCGTTCAGAATGTCCGGCTCGAAGGTCGCTGCGAGGATCGTGGGCCCCCTCGCCGCGACATCGACGACGCTCTGTCCGCTCAAGGTCGTTTCGCCTAGCCGCGTCCAGGTCGTTCCGCCATTCCGGCTGTAGAGCAGACCATTTTGCAGGCCGCCGTAATTTGCGGGCGTCCCAGACAGAGAGATCGAGGCGAAGCCGCCGTTTGAAGTGACGCCAGTGCCGGCGACTAGCGTCTGATGCGTCGAGTCGGTCGGGTCGAACGCAAGGCTTGCGATCGAGAGCGACGCCTTCTGGTCGATCAGCGGGATCCAGCTGGTCCCGCCATCGGTCGTCTTCCAAATGCCGCCATTGAGGCGCCCGCGTAGATCGTGCCCGGTCTCGATGGGTCGGCCGCGATGGCCTGGATGGCTCCGGCAGCGCTCCCATTGGGCGGGTTGTCGTTGCCTTGGATGACTTCGGACGGCCCGGTACTTGGTCCCGGCCCCTCGGAATTGAACACCGAACCGTTTTGAATCTGTGCATTGGCTTCGGAGACCAGCTACCAAGGAGCGCATGAAAGACGACAATGCAAAGACCAACAAGAAAACGCTTCAACATGAGAGTCCGCCCTTCCAGCTTAGCCGCCATAATCAGTGATAATTTCAGATATAATCTAAAGCAGCAAAATTAATAAATTGGATTCTTCGGGACAAGATTGATTTTCATTTCGGGCTGCCAATAGAAAGCTAAGGATATTAAATATATGAAAAAAATGTAAATTATAGACATGCCCACGCTGCTTATCAGGAGGATCTCCAATCGCAAACCCTTTTACCTGAGGCTAAAGTGTCTGTTGCGCCTCACGATGATCTCCTGGAAAATCCTGCTAACAAAGGCCAGGAGTGAGATTGGATTGGCGACCTTGCGGATGAAATTCAAACGGGAATATGAATGAGCCGATCGACGCTCCAGCATATCAGCCTTGTTCCAAAGTTAGCCGTTCTTTGGGTTGCGCTGTTGGCTCTGCCCTTTGCAGAGCGGACTCTCTTAGGCGCTAAAAGCCTACTATTTTCTCATATCGGGCTCGGATTGGTCTTCGTAATGTATGGCCTAACGATCCGCTCAATTTTTCTTTTCTTGCAGCACACAAGACGAGAACCGGTTTAGGTCTGGATTGCGTTCCTGCTGTGGTCGATTTTTATTTGCAGCGTCCCGGCAGTCTTCGCGATCGAATACGACTTGCTTCCCCACACGCCGGAGGCGTCTATGACAAAGAGCCGACCTCTAATTGACTACTTCTATTTTGAAATCATCACGTTCACGACCGTTGGATATGGCGACATCGTCCCGCGTTCCGCGCCAGGCAAGCTCCTCGCTATCTGCACGGCTCTTCTGGGGACCACGCACGGTGTCACGTTTGTGGCGCTGTGCTTCAGGCTCTGACGCAACAGCCACCCGTCAAAAGGCAAGAATAATTCGGCGCAAGATGCTTCGGCGCATCGATTCCACTTTGGCTGCCGGCATTTGCTCAGGATACCATCGAAAGCCAGGTCGTTATCGGCACAGGGACCCGGCCGCTACTAGAACAAATACCTAGCCTTTCCGATCGGGGACCGCTCCGGCCGCTCTGTTGAAGCCCAACTGCTTCCCCACCCCGCTTCTCGTACGGCTCCTGTGCAGTTTTGAAGGGCGGCGCGACAGTCGGAGCTATCTGTTGCGTCTGGTCGCAGCGCCCCTCCCCTTAACCTTCGATGGTCCATTTTCGGTGTTCCTACCGATCAACGAAGTCGGGTAAGGAATGAAGACGGGATCCGCCGCTCCCGCGCGACGGATCCTCCGAAGTGGCGGCGATCCTGCCGCAGCTTGCCAGCTGGCTACTTGCCGAGATGCTTGTCGAAAAACTCGGCAATCTCGCCGAACGCGACGGCGGTCTCGGGCAGGCGATCGTCGAAAAGGTACTGCGCGTGAGACTGACCTTCATAGACCTCCAGCTGCGCCTCCACTCCGGCCGCGCGGAGCGCGCGATGCGCCCGCACCGTGTTACTCAGCAGCAGGTCACGTGTGCCGGTGGTCAGGATGGCGGGCGGGAATCCGTGCATGTCGCCGTAGACCGGCGAAATCAGCGGGTCCTTCAGGTCGTGGCCGTTGGCGTAAACCGCTGTCGCCGCGTCGCAGAAACCGTCCCGTGACACCAAAACGTTGTCGACCAGTTCATTGCTGTAGAAGCTGTCGCCGGTCTTGGTCGCGTCGGACATCGGCGTGCCGGCTGAAATGGCTCCAGGCAATGCCACACCTTGTTCCTTGGCTCGCAGAATCACTTCCAACGTTAGCGCTCCGCCGGCCGAGGTGCCGAAGATCGCCATGTTTTTCGGGTCGGTCGTCCGCTGCGCGGCCTTGTAGACCGTCAACACGTCGTCGATCGCGGCCGGGAAGTAGGCTTCGGGCGGCATGCGGTAATCGACCGAGATCACCTTGAAATGCTCCAGTCCGGCCATCGTGATCGCCTCGGTCGCTCCCGCCTCGCCGGGGAACAGAACGTAGCATCCGCCATGTATGTGAATGAGCAGCCGGTTGCGGTTTTCGGGCGGGATCTCGTCGGGGGTCACGATGAAGACTTTCACGCCGTCCATCGTCGAGGGCTCGATCTTCACGTGCAGCCGCTCGGCCATGGCGGGAATTGTCGGCACGATCCCAGCGTCCATCTTGTCGGCCGCCTTACGCCACTCATCCCCAGTCTTCCACAAGTCATGCCACGCCGGATTGAGTGGCGCCGCGATGAACTTTTGCATGCCGGGGCTGACATCCGTCGGCACCGGGAGCGATTTCGCCGGCACCTCTCGGGGCGCGAGCACTGCATCGTCGGCCCTTGCGCCGAGCGGGGCAGCCGCCAGGAACGCGCCCGTAAGTGCGAGCGCGACGGCCTCGGTGATCGGGAGGAGAGACGGGTGGAGGGGGCGGGCACCAGCGCGCGCCAAAGAGGTACGCCTTGGCCCTGCTGTTTCCGTGGCACACTGATCCTCCCAAGATTTGGCTCTTGGCAGCAGCGAAGAATTACCCATTCGCTATAGACGGCCCTATCCATGATCGATCGAATGTTCATAAAGGGGGAGATTATTAGTTGGAACCGTTGAAGTGAGTGTGGATCATATCGAACGCACCGCTTCTCTAGCAAGCCTTACCCCGCCCCATATGACGGCTCAGGGCATCAAGGTCAGGCAAGCGAGCAGAAGCGGCTGAAGGCGATTTCAACAAATCAGAACGTAGACGAACGTTTCCGATAGAGCGTTTGCTTGCCTTGAGATAGCCCAAGCTCGAACAGACTGAGAACGTCCGCGCTGGATCACGTTAATGAAGATAGCTTAAGAACATCCGGAAGATCAGGCCTGCAAAACTCGCACTAAGCACTACGGGGATAATATCCCACTTCCAGCGGAGCATTCCGATGAACGCAACGGTGCCGACGAGGATGGCGAACGAATCCACCGCACCATCACCTGGAAAGATTACGTGCAAGCCGAACCAGACAGCGAGATTCAGCACGACGCCGACCACCGCTGCGGTAACAGCGGACAATGTCGTAGTCAACGCTTCATTGCCGCGCATTTTTTCAATGTAAGATCACCCAAAAGATCCATAAAAAGCAAGGAGTAAACGTCGTCCATGTTGTAATTAAAGCGCCAATCGTGGCGGCCAGGAGAGGCGGCAACTGCCCCGGATGGTTCCAGCCGCCGATAAAGCCGACGAATTGAGTCACCCTGATCAAGGGCCCCGGTGTTGTTTCCGCTAGACCGAGTCCATCCAGCATCTTGACCGGCGGAGAGCCAATGATGCGTTTGGACGGCTTGTTGCGCCACGTAGGGCAACACTGCATAAGCCCCACCGAAGGTGACCAAGGCAGCTTTGCTGAAAAAAATCCCTTCTTTAACCACTGTGTGATCGCTGCCCAGGCAGAGGCTCAGCAAAAGGACCGGGGCCGA
This sequence comes from uncultured Verrucomicrobiae bacterium, assembly GCA_963736745.1. Taxonomy (GTDB): domain Bacteria; phylum Verrucomicrobiota; class Verrucomicrobiia; order Chthoniobacterales; family JAFAMB01; genus JAFAMB01. The sequence goes on from CAVTQD010000051.1 coordinate 25,283, forward strand.
CCATAAGATCACCCAGACCAGTGCAACCCCAAGCGCACGAGGCCAGGACGGCTTCGCATGATCAGGCACGGCCGAAGAATCGTCCAAAACCGATTCGGAGTTGGCCTTCCTATGCCCGCGGATGATAAGAAATTTGTCTCGCTTCCATTTGCCTCCGGAAAATCCGATCAGTGCGGCACTGATGATGATTAACGGGGATGGGACATGGAAAAAATATATCGCAATAAAAGCAGTAGCCGCCACCGTCCACATCACCTCGTTTTTCAGTGCTCGGCTCCCGATGCGGATGACGGCGGCAGCGACGATCGCGAGCACTGCCGGCTTTAGGCCGTAAAAGATCGATGCAATCCAAGGCAGATTTCCAAGAGCGACGTAAATGTAGCTGAGACCCCAGAGAATAAAGACCGACGGGATAACGAAGAATGAAACCGAAACGACCGCCCCCAGGTCTTGTGCAGAAGCCAGCCACATAAGTCGCCAATTGTTGTGCCTCAGGGCCAGGCAGAAGCATGCAGTAATTCAGTGCATGAAGGAATCGCGCTTCGCTGATCCATTTCTTTTTTTCAACCAACTCGGCATGCATCACGGCGATTTGGCCGGTAGGCCCGCCAAAGCTGATGAAACCGAGCTTTAGCCAGAATAGAAAGGCTTCGGCGAAGGTTGGATGCCTTGAACTCTCCGGCTTTAGATGACGCCAATAAAAGGCTGTTCGTCGGGTGCAGATTTCCCGCCCGACTAGTCATTCTGGATACAACTTCGGGGCGAATTGTCACCAGTTTGCCCGGTTGGTGACACTGACTACGTTTTTTATGATCCCGTCCGGCGACTGGTTTACGTCATCGGCGGAGAAGGCGCGGTAGAAGTTCTCCGACAAAATGATCAAGGCCATTACGAGGCAGTCCGAAGAATGACAACGGCGCCAGGAGCACGCACCGGGTTATTAGTACCCGCTTTCAATCGGCTATTTGTGGCTGTGCCTCATCGGGGACAGAAATCGGCCAGAGTCTTAGTTTACGAGGTTAAAGGAGAGTGAACGAACAAGGGCATTGCAAAGAAATCTCGCGGTCTGATCACGCGGAGAAAACCTGGTAGCGTGTTGGTTGGCGTGGTGCTCAAGGCCCAAGGGCGGCGTCCGACGACGTGGGCGATTCGGCGGCGGCTTCTGCTAAAACAATATTACTCGCTTGCAATTGGCTACCATAGTAAGCTAGTAAAGGCGGGGATAGCGAACTCGCTCAAGGGTCATTACCGTTTAAAAAATATTA
>CAVTQD010000052.1:0-96941 GCA_963736745.1 uncultured Verrucomicrobiae bacterium
GGTCAGGTAATCTGCGTAAATGGCGGATTGAGACTGTAGTTCAATATTTGCGATTATTTAAAATACAAAAATTAAGAGCTTCCTCGGAAACTAACAGCGAGAAAAAATTAGAAGGTTCGAAGCGCAGTTGGACTTCGTTCGTCCGCGCAAGTGGGGGTCCGGGGGGAAACTGAGCAACGGAACACTTATGGAACGCGTTCCATAACTGTTCCGTTACTTCCGACAGCCCAGGTTCTGCTGATAACGCATGTTTTTATCGGCGGTGACAAAGACATCGAAACCAGCGGCCTCGGCCGCGGCGGCGAGCAAGTCGCCATTGCTGAAAGTGTAGCTGCGGTCGAGGATAAGCCGATTCTTGGCGTCGTAAAAGAGGTTTCGTCATTGAACCACCAGAGCTCCAGCGCCCTAACGCGATGGCATTCAATCTTGAACTGGACGGCCACCGTGATAGTCTGTGAGACTTCCTGGTGTCCGGAAAATGTTGCGTCATCGACGGAGATTCCTATGAGCAAGCCTACGGTGCTCTTACTTGGCGTCACTGGTCAGCTCGGAAATCTAATTGCTGAGAAATTGCGTTCGGACAAATCAATCAGCCTGCGCGTATGCGCACGAGATGACAAAAAGCTGTCACGGTTACGTTCTGAGTTTGAACAAGCAGTAAAGCTAGACCTTGATGATCCACGTACTTTCGGATCGGCACTTGAAGGGGTTGACCGTGTCTTTCTCCTGACCGGGTACACCTTCGCCATGGTAACCCAGAGCAAAACCTTTGTTGATGCCGCTCGTAAAGCGAAGGTTCAACACCTGGTACACTTGGAAGTATTCACTCCTGAGTTTGATTGCACCGATCCGCACTTCGCATGGCACCAAATGATTGAGGCGTACACAAAACAATCTGGCATTCCATGGACATTCCTGCACCAAAATGTTTTCATGCAAAACCTTACCGGTTTGTTCTCTCTGGTAAAAGACGGAAAGGTTCGCTGGTGGTGCGGCGACAAGCTCTGCGGTTGGATCGCACTCGAAGATGTCGCCGAAGCTGCGGCAAAGATCCTAAGTGAAGGTGAAAAAGTATCGCCACACAGGGCTTCCCGCTCAGAGCAGCAGTGACTAAATCGCGCGCCTCCCTGGGCAAGGCAGAAATATTGCAAACCGTTCTGGAACGTGGGCCTTCGGGAGTCCGAAACGATTCGCGTACCAAGTAAGAGACATAAGTTTTGTTCTGGCGACATGACTGGTGGCTTGGACAAACATAATACTGCTGAAAAAAGACCGCGAAAAAGACCTCTACCTGGCTCGCATCTGATGGACAAGCTGGACACCTTGCTCTCGCCCCGCCGAGCCTCCTCCAGAGTCGGTCACGCTGCGCCGCTCCGCGGTCGGCGTCATCGGAAGCCGGGAGACTGACGCCATGCCACTCTCGTTTCAGAATTTGTACACGGAGACCGCTTACGTCGCCCTCCCGTGGTTCGACCCAGACTGCAACCGGACCCATGGAGAAAGAGCGGCTGGTATGCCGTGCCGCGCAATCGATGGGTTGAATTCGACAAGTGCTGAAAAAGATGGAATGGCTAGCAGTGCGGTCTGCCGCTGCCGACCGATTATTCAACCCACAAACAGTAAAGGAGAAAACAGTGAGTAAGAGTGCAAGCACAAGCAGCGTCTACCGCGTCACCGAGCTCATCGGCACCAGCGAGGTTTCCTGGGAGGATGCCGCGAAACACGCAGTGGAAACCGCAACAAAAACGCTGCGCGACCTGCGCGTCGCGGAAGTGAACAAACTCGATTTGGTGATCGTAGACGGCAAAGTCACCGCTTTCCGTGCGCGGGTGAGCCTGTCGTTCAAGTACGAAGGCAAAGACTAGGGCTTGCGGGTGAAGAGGGTGCTAAAGGCGCTCAAACGACCCCTATGCAGTGGCACAAATACTTGGACGGCGATCCGGCACTGATTTCGGAAATCTGGTGATTCCGCTCCCAGTGAAATCTGAAGTCCTTTCTTACGCGTTCACGTCGAGCACAACCCGACCACGCACCTGTCCTGCCAAAATTTTTTCGGAAAGCTCCTTTACTTTCGAAAGCGGCTCGAGGGTAGTAATGGCGTCCAGCTTGGCCATCGGTAATTCGCTGGCGAGCCGGCGCCATGCTTCGATACGCAAGGACTTAGGCGCCTGCACCGAGTTGATACCCAGCAGCGAAACGTTACGCAGGATGAACGGGAACACAGTCGTGGGCAACTCGGCGCCGCCGGCTAGTCCACAGGACGCGACCGAGCCGTAGGAAGCTGTGGTCGCCAGCACTGTAGCCAGTGTCTGGCCGCCGACGCTGTCGATGGCGCCCGCCCAACGCTCCGATGCCAGCGGCGGCGTCTTCTGCGCCAGCTCAGCACGGTCAACAATGGTGGTGGCTCCAAGATCGCGCAGCCACGAGTGAAGCTCCGGGCGCCCGGTTGAGGCTGCCACTCTGTAGCCGCTTGCCGCCAGCAAAGCAACGGCTATCGACCCGACGCCACCAGCGGCGCCGGTAACCACCACCTCCCTCTCGCTGAGCCTGAGTCCGTTGTGCTCCAGCGCCATCATCCCCAACATCGCGGTGAAACCCGCGGTACCTACTGCCATCGCCTGCATCGCACTTATCCCAGCCGGCACATGCACGAGGGAATCGGCCAGCAGTCGCGCAAGCTGGCTGTACCCGCCCCAGATGGTCTCTCCAAGTCCCTGCCCAGTTACGAGGACCTCGTCCCCGACTTTGAACTCGCCCGTGTTTGATTCCAGCACCTTGCCAGCGAGATCAACGCCGAGCACCATGGGGAATTTGCGGATGACCTTGCCGCGCCTGGTGATCGCCAGGCCGTCCTTGTAGTTCAGCGACGAATACATCGCCTGGATCAGAACTTCCCCTGCAGGCAGAGAGCCGTTGGGGATGTCCTTAAAGTCAACGCTGTATTGTTTGCTGTCGCCTTCAGCGATTAGCGCGCGAAAAGTGTCTGGCATCGCATGTCCTCGCACACGGAAAAGGTCCGCCGATTAAGTTGCAAATTACTTGAGAACGTGAACTGGCTATTTGCAAATGAAAGCGAATTCATTAAACGGGTATACGGCGCGGGGGTGTCCGCCACTCCGCCATGGTGCAATCGCTCGCGAGCGGATTATAAAGGACGTTATAACACTCTCTGCCGGCCGATGGGTACAGAAAAATCGGCGACAACCAGTTTCGGACAAGTCTTCCGGAAAAGATATGGCGCCGCCCTGCCCGGGTAATTTCCTGACACGTCAGAAGTCTTGAATTTCGGAAATACGGCGGGCGCTATTCGGATGCCGCGGACGAGGGGTGGATAAACGGTGGTGGATGGGTCAACCGCCGTGGCTATGGCGGCGGCGGTGCATGGGTCAATCGCTGATAGGCGCAAAGGCTGACTGACTTGGTTGTCGAGAAAACCCAGGGTGCCGTACCACATCGAACAACGGCAAAGGGTGTTGCGGTCCTAGTGCGAAGATGCCGCAGCGGATGAGCGATTCCGGTCAGCGGTCCAGCGTAGCCATAGCGTGGAGAGTCCGCCGAGGATCAAATTGAAGCCGATAATCATGCCAAAGATCAAATCGCGCTCGCCAATCGTGCGCGTGAAAAGGAGGATCGACACGATCAGCATCGTGACCCCGGCGAGGAGCGTGCCCAGCCATTGTAGAAACGGACGACTTCGCACCGCCACCACGATCCGCGCCAGCCCGTTGATTCCGAAGGCGATTCCAAAGAGACCCCCGGCCCATTTTGCCACGATCTGGGTATCCAGGAAAAGAGCGACGCCTGCGGCGATATTCAGCAGCGCGAAGAAGATCGTTGCGAGGATCTGGCTCCAGTTCCTGCCATGGATGGCATAGACAATCTCTGAAACGCCGGAAATCCCAAGAAACAAAGCGAGGATCCAGACCGACCGCCGCGCGGCAATTTGTGGCGCGAGGAAAGAGCCAACCCCGAGCCCGATGGCCAGCAGCCCGAGCACGGCCGAACTGGGAACGGTCGGAGCCTTCTCACGCCAAAACTGGCCCACTCGCGTTTCCTCCTCCGATTCTACGAGGGGCTTAAGTCCGCGGGCTTTTTCGATCCGTTCTATGCGACGACAGAGGTGGTCTGCCCAATCCTGGCACTGGTTGCTGAAAAAGGAATAATAGTAGCCGTCGTCCAGCTCGGCGAGGGCTTCTCTGGCAGCCTCCGGGTGGAATCTCCGACCGACAAGCCAATATCCGTTCTTCGCCAGATCCGCCAGCGTCCGGATCGGCTTGCCGTATTCCTCCTCGCTGAAGCGCTTACCTTTCTCGCTGTAGCCGATGTTTTCCAAAACCTGCTCGCCCTCGATGAAGAAAAGCTGCTCGTGAACGAATTCGATATTCAGCGCATCGCCCAAGCGGTTGTTGGTCAACGGCGTGATCCATGAAAAGCCGTCGAGAAAGCGTTTTCCGAACCGGCAATATCGTATGGGCTCATTCACGCGAGGTCGATTAGCAGGTATTCTCATTCCCAATGCAAGGGCAACTTCTGCTTTTTCATACGGACGCAGACTACTCTGGGAGTCAAAGAAAATGGGTTCTTTTAGGTCTCTTTTACCGTTCTGACCGATCGCCCGAGAGGAAAATGCAAATAATTTTTCTTGACGAAATTTGCGGCAATTTGAAAAAGCCCGCTGCCTAAGAGCTGACCTTTTTCGCCATTCCAAAGAACGCTCGAACCGCAAGTGGCCGTAAGTTTTCATTGCAAGCGCACCGCCGTCCTTGTAGCCCAGCCAGCGTGAGACGGTGGCGATGTCGACGCCCGACTCAATGCAGGCCGTCGCAAATAAGTGCCTCAGATCGTGATGTGTGATCCGTTTGAGGCCGAGCCTGGACCACATTAATGAGAACGGCTAAAGGGGGATTCCCGCTCTAACTATTCAATTCAAATGTGGCACCCAGTAATTCGAATCGTTTTATTTATTAGCTTGGTTTTGGTTTCCAGCGGCGGCACGGCGCCAGGCCAACAAGCTTCTGCCTCACTGGCGAAACCGAATCCAGCTCCCACACCCATCCCACTAGCCAAGGTAGCTTTGGAAGCGCAGTCCGCGCTTGCCTCTCTCCAAGAGATCGACGCGAGCGTGTCGAAAGATCAGTCAAGCGCGGACGGCATCGCCCGCACTCTCTTGGACTTGACAAATGAAATCGATGCAAGAATCGCTGGCGACACGAGGCTCCTGACGACGAGTCTGTCCATCGACCTGCGTTACTGGCTCAAGCTTACCTGGCAAAATTTTGGCGATAGTCTGTTGGTATCAGCTCGCGAGCTGACACAGCATGCCACAAGTCTGGAAGAGCAACTCGCGCGTCTAGATCAGTTGAACAAGACCTGGCAGGCAACACTCCAATCGGCGAAACAGCCCGACACGCCCCCTCCAGTCTTGCAGAGCGTGCAGAGTGTAGTCGACTCCGTCGAGCGGACGCGACAGGCGGCCGAATCCGTCCTAGCGCATGTTTTGACTTTGCAGAGCCGCCTTTCCGAGGAGGAAGCCCGTGTGCGAACAGTTCTGTCTTCAATCGAGCAGGTAGAAAACCGGTCATTTAAAATTCTTTTTGTCAGAGACAGCCCACCTATCTGGAGCCTTGAAACTAGCCTGGGCACAGAGTGGGAGAAGCAGAGTGGCGAGGCGTTTTCTTCGCAACTGAAAGCATCAACCGCGTTCACTAAACGACTCCCTTTTACCTTCCTGATCCATGCTCTTTTCATTGTGCTGATTGCTACCGCGCTTCAATGGATGCGGCGCAGATTTCGAAAATTAGCGGAGGAAAAACCGGATCTGCAGCGTGCTCTGCCGATCCTCGATCTCCCCGTTTCAACTGCCTTCGCGCTTTCTATTCTGCTCATTCCCTCAATCTATGCGCAAGCTCCGCGCTTGATAATTGCAATCATGGGAACCGTAACCCTTATCCCAACCGTAGTGATTCTTCGACGGCTACTGGAACGCAATTGGTATCCGATCCTCAATGCGATCCTCATCATGTATTTCTTGGCCCAACTCCGAGTGCTCGCGGCGTCTCTGCCGGTGTTGGCCAGGTTCATATTTCTCGGCCAAATGCTGGGCTTTACTGTCTTTCTTGTCTGGGTGCTTCGGAGTTGGCATTTACCAACGGGAACTGCTGAAACCCAAGGCCGCGGTTGGCAAACAATCCGAGCGATCGCCAAAATCGGCCTTATTTTTTTGCCGGCGGCGTTCCTGGTAAATATTTTCGGATACGTCAACTTGGGGGACTTTTTGGGAATCTTTTTTCTCAGGAGCGTCTACATCGCGTTTGTGCTCTATAGCGTCATTCGGATCATTGAAGGGTTGATCACCATTGCGCTGCAGGTCCGACCACTTGGCTCGTTGCGGGTCATTAGTCTGCATCGGCCGATGTTTGAGCGGCGGACGTGCCGCGTACTCGAGTTTTTGGCTTTTTTGTTGTGGTTGAATCTGGTTCTGAACTTTTTCGGTCTACTAACCCCGTTGATCGCAACGATTGAAGCGGTGCTGCGCGCGAACCTGATAATCGGCTCCCTCAACATTTCTTTGGGCCAGGTCCTGTTGTTTACGGTCACAGTTTGGGCTTCGTTTCTGGTCTCGAAGTTTTTGCGTTTTCTTCTCGAAGAAGACGTTTACTACCATTTGCACCTCGGGCGAGGTATTCCGCAGGCGATTTCAACGATCATTCACTACGCTGTCCTGCTCCTAGGATTCTTCGTCGCCCTAGCAGTGCTTGGCGTCGATTTTACCAAGGTTACGATTCTGGCAGGAGCATTCACTGTTGGGGTCGGGTTTGGATTACAGACCGTGATCAATAATTTTGTTTGCGGGTTGATTTTGCTTTTTGAACGCCCGATTAAAGTCGGTGACGTCGTTCAGGTAGATGCGGATATCGGAGAGGTCCGACGCATCGGTATCCGGGCATGCGTTATTCGCACGGCGGAAGGCTCCGAAATCATTGTGCCAAACGGGACGATCATCTCCAATAAGGTGACAAACTGGACCTATTCGGATCGATACCGTGCGGTCGAAGTCCCGGTCAGCGTGGCTCGCGGCGTGGATCCGCAACGTGTGGTCGAATTATTGAAAAGTGTCGCGGCCAATCATCCAAGCATAGCGAAAGAACCAGCACCGCAAGCGTATATTGTCAATTTCGCCCCCGGTGCTGTGAGCTTTCAACTTCGAGCGTGGACGGATCGGTACGAGGACTGGGTTCAGGTGCGGAGTGATCTTTCTTTGGCGGTGGATCAGGCTTTGACCCGAGAGAATATCACGATTGCATGATGCCACTGTAGCGGCAGGCGTTTCGCTTGCGCCTTGAATAAGAGCAACTGACCTGCGGCGACAGCACCAATGTATGCGAGACGGTGCCCTAGTATAAATCTGCGACTATTTCTTAATCTGGACGTCTGCGGCGGAAAGAGACAAACCTTTTAGCGATCCTGGCCATCAGCAGCCAGAAACCGAAGCCGAACAACACCGAAAATATGCCGATTCCAATTAATGCGGTCTCGGAAAGGCTTGCATTTCCTTCTGGATCTCTGACGGAGAAAACGCCGATCAGGATGCTTACGGCGAGGAATGCAATCACGATCGCCAAAAGACATCCCGTTACCGGGACGGTGCATCCATACGAGATCCGGGCTCGACATTTTGGACAGCTAGCCGCGCCCCAAGTGACGTTTGTGCGGCAATAAGGGCAGCGCATCAGGTTAACTAATTGAATCGTCAGCGACTAATCCAGCATCTTATCCAAGCTCTTCCATCGCAAGAGAGGAGAGCGTCGAAGCCGCAAGTTGCGAAAAGAACCTCCGTGGCGACGCCGGGTTCCGGCCGACTGCGATGTCAAACTTTAACTTCTCGGTCTGCCAGCACTACCCCATGAAATTCGGGCGGCGAGTGGTATGTTATAAACCTCCAAAAAAATCCCGAAAGTAGTACTCTCGACAAGCCCAAGACCTCATTCGAAATTTTGCCGTTTAGATAACGTTAACAGCATGGCTAGTCACGAAACCAAACTGACTCTGATTGGCGGTCCTACCGTCCTCATCGAAATCTTTGGTCTACGCCTCCTCACGGATCCAACTTTTGACGAGCCCGGGAGTTACGAGGCGGGAGGCATTGTGCTGAAGAAAAAGAGCGGGCCTGCGTTCTCGGCAGACGAAACAGGCCTTGTCGACGCAGTGCTGCTCAGCCATGACCAGCACTTCGACAATTTGGACCGGGCGGGACGGGAGGTCATGCAAAAGGCCAAGGCCACATTCACCACGCGTACCGGTGCGATGCGACTAGGCGCTTCGGCAACAGGTCTTTTGCCATGGGAAACCATCCATTTCGAGGGGTCGAACGCACAGCGGCTTTATATAACGGCTACGCCAGCACGTCATGGCCCGCCTGGGATCGAACCCATTGCTGGAGAAGTCACAGGTTTCTTGCTGGGCATAAACGAACCAGGAGATGCGATCTACATTACGGGCGATACCGTATGGTACGATGGCGTTGCGGAGGTAGCTCGGCGGTTTCGACCTCGCCTCGTAATTCTGTTTGCTGGTTCAGCGAAGCCGCGAGGTCCCTTTCACTTGACGATGGACAACAACGATGCCATCGAGACGGCACATGCATTTCCGGAGGCAAAGATTGTTGCCATTCACAACGAGGGATGGGTCCATTTCACCGAAAGCCAGACGGACGTCATTCGCGCGTTCGAAACACTAGGTTTGGCCTCTCGCCTGCAAACATTGGAAAGGGGCCGTTCGGCGCAAATATTGCTGTGACCTCGGGCTTTGCTGGGCGCAGTGTTCGTCTCCTCGATTCTTTGTAGCTGAGCGCAGAACGCCGGCCGCATCCTGCAGTGCGGGCTGCTTGCTCGAGCGCTTTTAGCGAACTACCCTCGATAAAGGAAAACGATCATGAGCCTCGAAGAAACCACCCGCGTCGCAGGGGAACTGCTCGCCCGCATGGGTGCGGGCGCTGACCACGACGAAATTGCTGTGCTGTTCAGCACGGACCTCGAATTCGAGATTGCGGGCGATGTCGGTGCGCTGCCCTGGATCGGAAGGAAAGTCGGACGCAGCGCCGCGGCTGATTTTTTCCGTGATGTCCGCCGACTTGTCGAACCACTCCACTTCGAGATCCACGAAATTCTGACCAAGGACGATCGGGCGGTGATCGTCGGTGAACTCGCATCGCGAGTGAAGAGCACGGGCAAGACCGTGGAGACGGCCTTCGCCTTAGTGCTCACCGTCTCCGGTGGCGAGATCACGCGCTTCCGGATGCTGGAGGATAGCTTCGCTGTCTCTCGGGCGGCGCGCGCCTGACCGGTCCGCACGTTCGACCGGTATCGAATGGCGCACCTAAAACAGTTGCCGGCGTTGCCCAGCCGGCAAGCGACGAGACGGTGCACGATAACAAACTTACCTAGGTTCCGGCGTTCTTGTCTGACTATCAACCTGAGCCAAGCGTTTGTAATTTCAAATCCGAATTCTCTGTGTCTCTGTAGTGAAATTATTCCTGCGTGCTCTCCGCCCCTTCGCGGGCTGTTCTTCGTTAGACCGGGATCGGTTGGTAACTCGAAGCGTGCTCTTTATACCTCTCTTCGTCGCGGAGCATCGCCTCCACTGCAGCGAAGATTGGTTCCCGCCGATAGATACCTGAGAACACTGCGGTGTCGCCGATGGCGCTGCGAAGGATAAACGCAGGGCGCTGATCAATACGGTACGAATCGAATTCTGAATACGATGCCCGCAATTCGGAAGCGAGCTCCGGATCGTCAATCGCGCCGGCCAAGATTGCCGGGGTGATGCCGCTCGCCTCGCCGGCGAGTTTCAATGCTACATCGCGCTGGAGAATTGGCTCGCCGCGTTCCATTGCGGCAGACTTCAGGGCCTGGTGCACTTCCTTTCCCTTTCCGAATTTCCAAGCGGCGGCAATAACACTGTTCGGTAGCCACGTTGACTGATTTTTCCTTTCCAGCCACAAGTGGTTGAACCGACGCCCGGTCACGAATTCGCATCGATCGTAGTACCAGTGTTCCTGTTCCGGACCGGCTTCCATCGGCTTGCCGCCGTTGATCAGTGCGATTTTCCACGTGACAAGTATCCGCGCGCCATACCGTTGGCACAATTCCGCAACTACCTCGTCGCCTAAAGCGCACCACATCGAACAGACGTCAAAAAAGTACGTTAGTTGCATGGGATGCGACCTTTAGAGTAAACCAGCGATAGCCTTACCGCTGCGACTGCCAACGTCAAGCACCAGCTATCGGTGGACCTGCCGGACTTTGGCCGAAACTTGCTCGGCCGGTCGGTTTGCTGAACCAAGTTTTTTTCACGAGCCGAGCTCCTTCCAACGTGACGAGGAGGAGGAGCAACCAGCGGGCGACGTACCAGTGTCCCTTGCCGGCGATCGATTGATGATAGATCAGGACAATTGCCGCTAAGTAAGCCAGCCGGTGAAGCAGCTTCCATCTCCTTCCGCCCAGCTTGCGGACCGCCCAGTTGTTACTGGTCGACGCGAGCACCACCAGGATACTGAGCCCGGTTAACCCGAACCAGATAAACGGTTTTGTAAAACTCTGAAGCAAATCATCCCAATCGCCTTGGTAGAGCGCATGACACGAGAAGTGTATGAGTCCGTAGATGCAGGCCGATACACCGATGTAGCGGCGATGACGGTTGAGCGCGTTGACGATCCCAGAACGTGGAAAGAGGACCCGCAGCGGAGTCAGGCTCAAAACCGCGCCCAAAGTCCAGATTGCAATCTCGCCCGACACGTGCAGCAGCCGTTCGATCGGATTCGCGCCGAGCTGATTGGTAAAAACCGGAACAACAAGCAGGCAGACACCGATCCCGGATAAGATGGTGAGGGCGACAATTTTGTTGGCGAGAATCCTGGCGACGAGGTTCATGCCCAGGCTGACTTCTACGGTTCAGAAATTTTTTCGAAGATCTAATCCGGCGTAAATCCCGGCAACCTCTTTTTCGTACCCGTTAAACTTCAGGGTTGGTTGTCTCGCTCCAAAGAACCCGGCACCGATAACGCGTTCCGTTTTCTGGCTCCATCGGGGATGATCAACTTCCGGGTTGACGTTCGCGTAGAAACCGTACTCATTTGGCGCCGCCTCGTTCCATAGAGTCTTCGGCTGTTCGGCCACGAAGTCGACTCGCGCCAGGGACTTCGCTCCCTTGAACCCATATTTCCAGGGAACAACCAACCGGATGGGCGCCCCGTTCTGGTTGAGCAACGGCTTGCCGTAGATGCCCGTCGCCAGGAAAGCCAACTCGTTGGTCGCTTCGGGCAGGGTCAGGCCCTCCGTGTATGGCCAGGGAAAGTCTTGCGAGCGTTGCCCCGGACAGTTCTTCGGGTCCATAAAGGAGGTAAATTGCAGGTACTTCGCCTCCGCCTTCGGCTCAGCCATGGCCACAAGTTTGGCGAGGGCGAAACCATCCCAAGGAATGACCATCGACCAGGCTTCCACGCACCGGTGCCGGTAATTGCGCTGCTCGATCCCGCCGACGGCCTTTAGAAGATCGTTGACCTCATATTTGCCGGGTTTTGCGCATAGACCGCCAATCTCGATCGTCCAGGGCTCGGTCTTCCAGCCCTTGTTGGCGTTGACTTTGGGATCGCCTTTTTCAAGCCCCCATTCGTAAAAATTGTTGTAGCCGGTGATGTCGTCGTAGGGCGTGAGCTTAACTCCAGCCAGCTTGTCTGCCGAATTCAGCGAATCAGGAAACCCAAAGGTGGCGGCGCGCGCCACAGCCGGCATCAACGCCCCGGCAGCCAATCCCAGCCCGCAGGTCCGCAGAAATTTGCGCCGTCCAACATAATGGGTTTGGGTAGTCAATGCCGAGTCGGGCAACTGCCAGGAACGTTTCTTTTGGATATACATGAGAATTGAGAAGCGGAGCCATAAACTTCCATCTCCTTGACGGTTTCACAATCCGCCTCTTTTTTTGGAGGTACAGCCGCGCTCGGTTATTCCTCGCTTTCCGTGAGGGAACTCCCAAGCGGGACGAAATAATGTCGCGGCATGTTATCGAGATCAATGACTTTTTCACTCGAATCCTTTCCCAAGTCCTGATCCAATCGGCGATAAGACGAGTTCCTAGAGAAGGGTTTTGCCCTTGCTGATTCGCGGGCAGGGCAGGTTAATAGTCGTCTCTCCAAAACCGACAGTTCCTCCTGAAATGAAGACTAACAAGACTACCAATAAAGGGATGTTTGTCACCGATGACGGCCAAAACGTCCTCTTGACCTTTCTCCTCCTCATCTTGCTGTTTGCGCTATGGGGGTTCTGCAACGGGATGATCGATGTGATGGATAAGCACTTTCAGGAAGTTCTCCACCTGAGCTTGTCGCAATCTGCGTGGGTGCAATTTGCGCACTATCTTGGCTATTTCCTGATGGCGCTTCCAGCGGGATGGCTGGCGGCGAAGCTGGGTTACAAAGGCGGAATCATTTCGGGTCTCTTGTTGGTTGCGGTGGGAGGATTCTGGTTTATCCCGGCGACGCACATCGGATCCTTTTGGGCATTTTTGTTAGGCGTCTGCATCATTGCAGCTGGCCTCACCTTTCTCGAAACCATCGCTAATCCGTACGCCACGGTACTAGGCCCAGAAGAATTTGGCGCCACCCGCATCAATCTGGCCCAATCCTGCAACGGCATCGGGTTGATTTTCGGCCCCATCGCGGGCGGCATGTTCTTCTATTCAAAGAACGCCTCAGGAGAGAGCACCGGCAGCGAGAATCTCTGGATTCCTTACGCCGCGGTCGGTGTGGTGGTCATCATCCTGGCTGTCATATTCTATTTCGCCAACGTGCCTGACATCAAAGCCAAGGACGACTTTCACATGGACGATTCGACACCGGGGACTTCGCACTCCATCTGGGCGCATCCACATTTTGCCATGGCTGTGATTGCCCAGTTTCTGTACGTTGCCGCTCAGGCAGGAATTTTCAGTTTCTTTATCAACTATGTGACGTCTCAGGTGCCGGAAATTCCAGACAAGCTGGATGCCGCCGTACAAAGCAGCCCCGATTTCCTGAAACATTGGCTGAACAGCTTGACTGAAATTCGCACAACGGGAGCGATTGCTTTCAGCAACAAGGGTGCCTCCAATCTGGTATCGGTGGGCTTGCTTCTATTCCTGGGCGGCCGGTTCATCGGCACCGCTCTCCTGAAAAAATTTAAAGCGCACAAACTTCTTGGTCTATATGGCGCCATCAATACGGTGCTCTGCCTGCTAATCTTCTTCAAATTGGGCTGGATGTCGGCAGCTTGTGTCTTATTGACTTATTTTTTTATGTCCATCATGTTCCCGACTATCTTTGCCCTGGGAATCTTTGGGCTCGGGCAGCGGGCAAAAAAGGCGTCCTCCTTTCTTGTCATGGCCATCATGGGCGGTGCGATTCTGCCTAAGGTAATGGGAGCAATCGCCGACATGTTCGATCTTTCTCGGGCTTTTATCGTGCCAATGGTGTGCTTTGCGTTTATCGCCGCATATGCCTTTTGGTGGCCAAGACTCAGCGGTTCGGAAGGCGTGCACGGAGTGTCGGCCTCAGGAGGGCACTAGACCGATGAATCCGGGTCGCTCTAGCTTCCTACCGGCTCGTAAATAAACACGAGGTCTTTGTCCATCCCCTTTGGATCCACAGATTTCTCGAACACAAGCAGGTTCTCCGTTCCGATCAGACAATGCTCCATTCCGGGTTCAAAATGAAACCGGTCACCCGGAGCGAGCGCCTCGACGGTGAGCGACTGATCGATGGCACGCCGCGAAAGGATGAGCCCCGCGCCTTCCCTCACTTCCAGATGTTCATCCTTTTGCTCGTGCATCTCAAGAGCAAGGTATCCGCCCTGACGAATTATCAGATACTTTTCGACCTGCGGGTGCTCATGCAGAACGATGAACACACCTCCCCAAGGCGTTTGTATTGTTCCTTCGCCCCGGCGGTCGATGCGGTCGAGAAGCTCAGGAAAAAGCGTGATCGTTCCAACGTGTGCATTGCTGAATTGCTCACTCCAGAGCAAGCATGCTTTTCGACAATAGCGATTGAACGCGTCCCGGGAGTCGATACGGGAGAGGGCCCGGAGACCATCCGAGATCGCAGCGAACTCCGATTTGCCTGTTAGCCTGTCGTGATTCAGAAGAAAACTAGCATTCATATAGAGAAAATAGCTTCTCTCTCTATAAACACCATTCTAGCATAGAGAAGCTAAGCGTTTTGCCCATCCGTGCTCAGCGCTTCGGCCTGTTACCCGGTATTGGACGCAAACGACGCGATATTTTCTGCTATCCCCCACGCATCTCTCATCATGAACACTGAATTCTACACTTTTGGCGAAATACTCTGGGACTGCCTGCCCTCCGGCAGACATGCCGGTGGCGCTCCGTTTAACGTTGCTGCTCATATCGCGCAATTGGGAGTCTCCGTTTCGTTACTCTCGGCGGTCGGCCAGGATTCTCTCGGCGATGAGATCCTGGATGTCGCTAAACAGAAAAGAGTCAACGTTGAATTTGTGGGCCGTGCGCGAATCGGTCTCGCCACCGGAACCGTGGTGGCAACCGTCGACGCCTTAGGCAATGCAACTTACGAACTCGTTCAGCCGGTGGCATGGGACGAGATCATAGTTTCGGAGGAGGCACTCGAGGCCGTGGCGAAAGCAGGTGCGTTTATCTTTGGCTCGCTGGCCAGCCGCTCGCCTTACAATCTCGATCAGTTGGATCGTCTGCTTGCAGTTAAGGGTCCGTTGAAATTCTTCGATGTGAACCTGCGTCCTCCATTCGTCGATCCGAAACGTATCGTCGAACTCGCGGCCCGCGCTGACGTCCTCAAGCTCAATCATGACGAAATCGGTCAGATCGGGTCATGGCTGCGAACGGGCGAGGCGACGCCGAACCCACCGGGCAATGCAGATGCAGTTGCGGAAGCTTGTGCCGCTCTCTCAGAAGCAACAAACACGCCTCGGATTTGCGTCACGATGGGTGCAGCGGGTGCGGCGTTGTGGGATCGGGGCAGCCTTGTGACCGCTCTTGCTCCGAAGGTGGTCGTCAAGGATACGGTTGGCGCGGGAGACGCATTCATGGCCGGCCTGATCGTTGGCCTGACACGGGGAGCCGACACCCAAACCGTTCTGGGAACTGCTTGCCGTCTGGGAGCTATTGTCGCCTCGCATGACGGAGCGACACCTTTGCTGCCTCAAGAATTGATCCGGGAATTTAGAGCTAATCTAAAGGCGGAAAACTGAGGGAAGCTAAAACGCTCGTGCGACCTGAGTCATCACCCCATTCACTTGGTCCAGCCCGCGTAACGATCGACATTTTCCTTAGTAATCAGACCCACCGGGATGAGGATGAGCTCCTCCTTGGGCTTTTTGCCCTGCATGATCTCAAAACCGACCTTGACTGCTTCTTCTGCCATTAGATAGGGATCTTGCGCTGCGGTTGCTGCGATCAGGCTCCCGGGATCTTTCAGGAAAGGTACGATATTTGGCGAGCCGTCAACGCCCACGATGAAGAACTCCTTTCGCTGGGCTTGCTTCGCCGCCAAGTCACAGCCGATGGCCGTTGGGTCGTTGATGGCGAAGACCGCATCGATTTGCTTAAAAGCGCTCAACAGGTTAGTCATCACCCGCAGACCTCCATCGCGGCTGCCGCCCGCGTTCTGGTCCTGAGACAAGATCTTGAGATCCGGGTGTTTATTGATCTCCTCCAAAAATCCAGCCATCCGGTCGGTTACCGCCGTGACCGGCGGTCCATTCACGACAACGATTTGGCCCTTGCCCTTTAGCCGCTCGGCCACGTACACGCCGTCTCTGGTGCCGGCCTGCTTGTTGTTCGAGGTAACTGTCGCGTCCACGCCGCCTTCCGCCCCTACGTCAACCGCTACAACCGTGATGCCCGCTTGCTTCGCTCGCATGACTGCCGGTGCGATACCCTTGCTGTCTGCCGCTCCTAACAGGATGAGGTTAACGTTCGAAGAAATGAAATTGTCAATCTGAGTGGTTTGGGTGTTGACATCGTAATTGGTCGATAGAGACGTGAACTTCACCTTTCCGTTGATTTGCTTGGCCTTAGCTTCCGCCCCATGGGCGACCTGTACAAAGAAGGGATTGCCCAGATCGCCCACAGTCAGGGCCACCGAGTCAAGTTTTTTGCTCTCTGCTAGCGTCCGTGTCGCCAGGACGCCTGCCAAAAGCAAGCCGATAGTGGTTAGACTTCCAATCCGGAAAAAGGTGATGCTCATGTTCGGGGAGATATCAGGTTAGCTGCGGTTAAGATGGCTAAATCGTAGGACAAAATCGCCTCTTGATCAAACTCGATATAGGAAGCGCACGGAGGGGGGACGGAGAACACGGAGGGATGATTTTACCACAAAGACACAGAGAACACCGAGCCGGGATTTTCAATTTACAAGATTTCGCATCTCCCTGTTCTCTGGCGTCTCTTCTCTGGGCATTCCGGAAAGCGTCCCGATTTGGGCGACCGATCCAGAATGCTGAGAGGAAAAGACACAGAAGTTTCCGTTGGGAACACTGGATCTTGCTCTACAAGATAATCGCTAGAACTTGAGAAAGATGAACCAGATGGAGATCGCTACTGCCTTAATGGAAGTTTCGTTTGCCCTTTTCCTTGCCGCGTTAGCCGCAGCTCCGACATTGATCGGTGTTTACCTGGAGCAGCGAACCCGGAAACATCAAGGGGCGCAACAGAATGTATCCGAGTCACTTGGGACCTATCCGCCTCCCGTACCTTTCAATTACCCACAAATATCTGGACGTAGTACGCCAGGTGTTGCCAGCACAAGTTTAGTGTAATCTATTCACTTCCCGCCGAGCGAACGAAGAACGATCTCCTGGGCCTGACCCACGATCGCGGTAAGGTGTTCAGCGCTTTTAAGGCTTTCCGCATAAAGCTTATAGATATTCTCTGTACCGGAAGGGCGCGCGGCGAACCAACCACTCACCGAGACGACCTTCAAGCCGCCGATCGATGCATTGTTGCCTGGCGCCCGTGTAAGCTTAGCCGTGATCGGTTCGCCTGCGAGCTCCGTGGCAGTGACAGCTTCCGGTGAGAGTTTCTTAAGCGAATTCTTTTGCTCAGGGCTCGCTGGTGCGTCGATGCGAGTGTAATACGGGGTGCCGAACTTGGCTGTCAATTCCTTGTAGTGCTCACCGGGATCCTTACCGGTGCGCGCGGTAATTTCGGCGGCAAGCAGGCCAAGGATCAGGCCGTCTTTGTCTGTGGTCCAAACTGAGCCCTCGCGTTTCAAAAAACTCGCTCCGGCGCTTTCCTCACCACCGAAACAGCAAGACCCGTCGAACAGGCCGGGTGTGAACCATTTGAAGCCTACGGGCACCTCCCACAATTTCCGTTCGAGGCTGGCCACGACACGATCAATCAGGCAGCTGCTAACGAGCGTTTTACCAACGACCGCTGAAACCAGCCAGTGCGGACGGTTCGTGAGAAGATAACGAATGGCGACCGCGAGATAATGATTGGGATTCAAAAGACCTGAAGAGGGCGTGACAATTCCGTGCCGGTCAGCATCCGGATCGTTGCCGAATGCGATGTCGAATCGGTCCTTGAGTTGAACAAGCCCTTCCATCGCCCAAGGGCTCGAGCAATCCATCCGAATTTTTCCATCATGATCGACCGTCATGAACGCGAAAGTCGGATCGACCTTCGGGTTTACGACGGTGATATCGATGCCGTATCGTTCCACAACCGGCTGCCAATAGGCCACCGCTGCTCCTCCAAGGGGATCGACACCGATCCTTACGCCCGCCGAACGGATGGCTTCCAGGTCGATCACATTTGCTAGGTCCTCCACGTAGGCTGTGACGAAATTCTCGGCATGCGTCGTCGAGGCCTTAAGGGCAGCATCGAAGCCGACACGCTGAACGCCTTTGTTGCCGCCGCGCAGCAGTTCATTCGCGCGATTCTGAATCCAGTCAGTGACGTCGGTGTCGGCCGGTCCTCCGTTCGGTGGATTGTATTTGAAACCGCCGTCGGTCGGAGGGTTGTGCGAAGGGGTGACGACGATGCCGTCTCCATGGTCCCGGGAACGCCCGCGGTTATATGCAAGGATGGAATGCGAAATAACCGGAGTCGGCGTGAAGCCGTCATCGCGCTGGATAAATGTTTCTACTCCGTTTGCGGCCAGAACCTCCAATGCGACTCGCTCCGCAGGACGGGAAAGCGCGTGAGTGTCTTTGCCCATAAACAGCGGGCCGGTGATTCCCTGGTGACCCCGGTATTCGCAGATGGCTTGTGTGATCGCGAGGATATGGGACTCCGTAAATGTCGCGTTCGAGCTGGTGCCGCGATGCCCGCTTGTCCCGAAACTGACGAGCTGATTGGGATCGGCGGGATCGGGCCTTTGTTCATAGAAGGCAGCTTCAAGCCGGCTGACGTCGATTAGAAGATCTTTCGGTGCGGGTTTGCCTGCATTGGGATGTGTGCTCATCGGGAAGAAAGGTGGGAATGAATGAAGTTCGGGTCAATATGCCGAGAACAATCGACTCAGCATAAAATCTGAAGATAGGTACAGAACGCGCATCCCTTTAAATCTTAGTCCCAGAATGTATGACGGCTCCTTTCGGGATCACGACCACTCCGTCGCGAATGAAGTAATTGTCGCCATCCAGATTTTCGCGGTTCCATGCCGGTGAGATTACCACGTCGTCGCCGATGTGGGCGTTCTTGTCTATAATAGCTCCCTCGATCACGCAACGCGATCCGATTCCCAGCGGCGGCTGGCCGGGCATAGGTTGGGGATCTTCGGCGTGGTAAAAATCTGCGCCCATCAGGACCGAATTACGGATAGAGGTGCCGCTTTCAATGACACTCCGAATGCCGATAACCGCCCGGTCAATATTCGCGTGCGTAATGATGCATCCTTCGGCGATGACAGCTCTGTTCACCTGCGCCCCGTTAATTTTGCTGGCGGGGAGAAATCGTGCGTGGGTGTAAATAGGGTTGAGGTGGTCAAAAAAGTTGTACGGCGGAACTGTCTCGGTCAGGGCGAGATTCGCTTCGAAGAAAGCGCGCACCGTCCCAATATCCTCCCAGTATTCCTGAAAAATATAGGCGAAGACTTTGTATTTATCCAGGGAGGCCGGAATGATGTGTTTACCGAAGTCGTCGTAATTGTTGGCCAAAGAGTCGATCAGGATTTGGCGATTGAACACGTAGATGCCCATCGATCCCTGATAAAGTTCTGCGTCCGCCGGTCGGCCCAGATTCGTCAGCAGATCAGGCGGAATACGCAGTTCCTCAAGGAGCTTGGGATCTTTGGGCTTTTCTTCAAAGCGGTAAATTCGACGGTTTGCGTCGCTGTGCATGATACCGAATCCGGAAGCTGCCTGGCGGTCGACCGGCGTCGTGCCCAGTGTAACGTCGGCGCCGGTTTGGAGGTGAGCTTGCAGGAGGTCAGCGTAATCCATACGATAGAGCTGATCGCCGCTTAAAATGAGATAGTACTCGTAGGGGCGCTCGAGAAAGTAACGGAGATTCTGGCGCACTGCATCCGCTGTCCCCTGGTACCAGCGAGCACCTTCGGGAGTTTGCTGGGCGGCCAATATTTCCACGAAACTTTTTGTAAAGTTGTCGAATTTGTAGCAGGCCGTGATGTGTCGGTGCAACGACTCGCTGTTAAATTGGGTGAGTACGTAGACTTGGCGGAAACCGCTATTGAGACAATTGCTGATTGGGATGTCCACCAGACGGTATTTGCCACCCAGCGGCACTGCGGGTTTGGCGCGTTCTTTGGTTAAGGGGAACAGGCGGGTGCCGGCGCCGCCGCCCATTATAATTGCGAGCGTATTTTCCGTAGGGAACTTTAGGTTCATAGCTTGCTTGTGGTTGGTATGGTGATAGTCAAGCCGGGCTCATTACGTGCCCGATCGCGTTCTTTTTGCCCTTGGCGGGGAAACGTATCGCCGTGTCGGAGTGTGGTTGTTTGAAAGCGTCATCAACTTCGTCGGCCTCCCGGTCACTATGATCGTATAGAAAAGCAGTTTTACTTCCCCAGACGCCGATAGGCCAATACGCCGACCCGCCCCCCAGCCGCCGGCCCAATTTGACCGCGACAAAACACATGCTATTTCGGGGACAGGACACTAGTCAGGCAGAAAATGTGAAAAGTGAGTCCGGGGTGACGGAGGGCGGGCGGGTTCCCTGGCTTGCTGTCGATTCTGTGGTGTCGTCGACTACTCGGCATAGGAGTCCGCATAGAGTTTCTTCTGACTTTCTCGGCCATACCGATCGGTGATCTGCTCCCAGGCCTGATAGATATCGTCAAGCGCTTCTTTTGGTTTGTCTTGCCCGCGAGAACGGAGGAGATGCGCACATCGAGTTCGTGCCAATATTCTGCCGCTCCGGGAATTCGCAAAAAGATTTGCTGCGCCGGCAGGACCAGGTTGGCGTAGTAAGCCTTGAGATACGTGATCGCGTCCTCTTTATCCCAACCCTGGTTTTCCCATTCCGCGACGATCCCGGTTCCCACCGGAGCGAAATATTCATATTTCATGCCTGGTTGCACCCCCGTCCAACCGGTGACGACATTGAAAAAAGCGTTCTTTTTATTAGCCATGAACGCGAGGAAGTCGTACGCCGCCTCTTTCTGTTTGGACAGACGCGAAATCACACAATGCCAGCTCCCACCGTTGGTATTCCCGACAGCATTGAGCGAGCTTTTTTCCCATTGGTTGGTGAGCGGGTTGAATGCCTCCGTAGTTCCGGGAATAATGGTTGCGCCGACGCGACCTTGCACGCTCGAGCGGGCGCGGTCTTGTGCCAACGTGGGCAAATCGCCCCAAGTCGGTTCCATCACGGCGTGCCCTGTCAAGAACACGTTCCAACCCTGTTCCAGCGTCCAGTTGATCTGTTCCTTGGGACCGTTCGGCAGGAACTTCACATAATCTTCCAATGCGCGAAGATGCCCCTCGGAGTTGATCAGAGGCTTCATATCATCAGGGTTGAAGTAAAAGTATTTGTTGCTCGGTGAAATGACGTAGGGCGCGGCAAGCGTGAGAAAATGGAAGAAACCCTGTTCGTTGACCTTCGCATGAAGAGAGATTCCCCAATCGTCCTCGCCATCGCCGTTCCAATCCCACCCGGTAAAAAAGGATGCTACATCATGCATCTCTTTCATAGTCTTCGGCGGATTTGGTAAATCATAGTCGAACTTGCCTTTGAACTTCTCCTGATAGTTCGCATTGCCCAACACATCTTTGCGGTAGTACAAAATCTGGGCATCTGCATCGAACAACACCCCATACAACTTGCCTTGCCACGTATAAAGCCGCTTCATAGCCGGCAAGAATTGGTCGGGATTCCAGTAAGGATACTTGGGCTCTTTGAGGAACGGTGCGATCTCGACTATATAAGGCTCCTCGGAGGTGAAAAAATCTCCATAGAACCATGCGGCGGTCTGGTAGGCATCGTACTGACCGGGTCCCTTGAGATCGGTAAAAATCTCCTGGTGAAGTGTATCGATAGGAACCTTGGTTATATTGACGTGGGCTCCGGTTTCCTCCTCCCACCTCGGCGCGTGATATTCGACACAGTTGCCGACTGCCGATCTGATGACCATCACGTTGATCGTCGTGTTCTTATATGGCTTTGACTTCAGGAATTCGGCACGTTCTTTTGTCACGGGAGACTCATTGGGTGCCACCGATGAAGATTCGAGAAAATCGTCGCCCGCTCCAAAAGAGGAAGGTACGATTTGGCTCAGTAGAGCGGCCGACAATCCAAGCTGCGCAGCGTGGTGAATAAATCGACGTCGGGTCATCCGTCCTTGAAAGAACGCAGTCACCAATTCGTTGAACTCTTCTTCCGAATTATTCTGGGCCATAGAGGGGGTTCTTATCTCGAGTGGAATTGGCCGCGAGCCGCCGTTTTCTGACTCGCTCGGTTTCTCACGACGAACGGTCTGACCCTTCGTCGCATCGAATTCGTTTTTGCGTTGCGGATCCCGACCGCAACTCTTGCCCTGTTCGTCTATTTGTGTGTATCTATCCGGCTTGACCGCGCGTGCGCAATTTGTCCAGCATGACGGCCAGGATGATGACCGCTCCCTTGATGACCAATTGCCAATAAAAGGAGACGTTCATCAAAGTAAGTCCGTTATTAAGAACGGCGATGATCAGAGCCCCGACCAATGTCCCAAAGACAGTTCCGATTCCGCCGACGAAACTGGTGCCACCGAGGATCACCGCCGCAATCGCGTCCAACTCGTAGCCTATGCCCAATTGGCCTTGAGCGCTGTACAGACGGCTGGCGCTCATGACTCCTGCGAGTCCGGACAGAAGCCCGCTCACTCCATAGGCGAAAATCAATACAAACGGCACGGAAATACCGGTCAATCGAGCTGCCTGCGCATTACCGCCGACCGCATAGACATGGACACCTAATATCGTTCCGTGAAGGATGAATGCGCTCACAGCGATGATCAAAAGAGCAATAACGACGAGGCATGGAACTGGACCGACATAGCCGTTACCGATCCAGGCAAAGCCCATTTTACTGTTGATGACCGTGGTCGCCCCGGCTGCGAGGTAGGCAGCTCCACGGATTGCCGTGTAGGTTCCAAGGGTCACGATAAACGGAGGCAGTCCGATGTACGCGATTATCGAGCCCGTCACCACTCCGACTAGCAACCCCGCAAGCAACGCTACCGGAACCGCCGCCCAGCTTAAGCCCGGGATGAGCGAGACGACCACCGCGAGGACGGCGGTAAATCCAAGTACCGATCCGACTGCCAGATCGATTCCTCCCGTTAGAATGACAAAGGTCATCCCGGCTGCCAGCACAATGTTGATAGAGGCCTGGCGGACGACGTTGACGATGTTATTCTGGGTGAGAAAATTCGGTGTAAGAACAGCAAAAAGAATGCAGATAAGCACAAGGACCGGCAGCATCCCGGCCAACTCGATCATCGATCGGGTAAACTCTTTCCGCCTGGCCGTAGCCAGAGCAGATGTCTCTGTTGTAGCTTCAGTTGCCATTGGTTGATGCGCTCCGTGTGACATCCGTCGCAAATTTCATAATGTTCTGTTGTGTGATTTCGATCCCGGTTTCTCCTCCTACCTCACCTGTGATTTCTCCCTCCCTCATAACCAGGACGCGGTCGCAGACACCCACGATTTCCGGCAATTCACTGGAGATGAAAAGAACGGCCATCCCTTTCTCGAGCAATTGCTGGATCAACGCGTAAATCTCAGCTTTGGCGCCGACGTCGACTCCTCGCGTTGGTTCATCCAGAATCAAGACCCTCGGATTGATTTCGAGCCAGCGCGCTAATAACAGCTTTTGCTGGTTCCCGCCGGAGAGTCCGCCGGCTCGCTGCTTTAGCGAGGCGGTCCGAACCCGCATGGCCTTGACTTCTACGTTGGCGCGATCGTTCAATTTTTTGAAGTTGAGTACACCGGCTCTCGAACAGCGCCCCAAAATGTTTAGCGTAATGTTTTCTCCCGAAGACATCTGGAGAAAAACTCCTTGAAGTTTGCGGTCTTCGGGTACGTAGCCTATCCCGACTCGCATCGCATCTTTCGGCTGGTTAATCTGAACCTTTTTGCCATCCAGAAAGACCTCGCCCGATTTGCGTTTGTCGGCCCCAAAGATCAGGCGTGCAAGTTCGGTTCTTCCCGCCCCGACCAACCCGGCTAATCCAAGCAATTCACCCTGTCGCAGCCGGAAACTGGCGTTTTTTACCCGGTCGCCATCGGACATGTTCTTCACTTCCAGTACAAGGCGGCCTGCCGAATGCTTGGTGTGCTCATAGAAATCCTCCAGTCGCCGGCCAACCATCATCTCGATCACTTTGTCCGCGGAAAATTCGGCGCGCTTGAGCTCGCCGACATATTCTCCGTCCCGCAGGACCGAGAGCCGATCGGCGAGTTCGTAGACTTCGGCCATGCGATGGCTGATATAGATGATGGCCATCCCTTCCGAACGAAGTTGCCGAACCACCTCGAACAAGCG
Organism: uncultured Verrucomicrobiae bacterium; assembly: GCA_963736745.1. Lineage (GTDB taxonomy): Bacteria > Verrucomicrobiota > Verrucomicrobiia > Chthoniobacterales > JAFAMB01 > JAFAMB01. Next base: position 24,016 of record CAVTQD010000052.1, read on the forward strand.
ATCGGTTTCACGATCGGAAAGAGCCGCCGTCGGTTCATCCATCACGAGGACCCGGCTCTTGTAGAACAGCGCCCGAGCTATCTCGACTTGCTGCTGCTCGGCCACCGCAAGATGAGCCGCGCGCTGGCTCGCTTTGAATCTTGCGCCGAGCCGGTCCAGTACTTGCTGGGTTCTGCGATCCATTTCCGCTGAATCTTTCATGAACCCAAAACGTCTCAGTTCTGAGCCCAGAAAAACGTTTCCGCTGACAGTCAGATTTGGCGCAACTGTCAGTTCCTGGTAAATGATGCCGATGCCGGCCAGGCGCGCTTCCTGAGGGGTGCGCAACTGGACAGGCTTACCATCCAGGATGATTTCGCCCGAATCCGCACGGTAGGCTCCTGCCAGGATCTTCATGAGCGTGCTCTTGCCGGCACCGTTCTCGCCCATCAGGGCGTGCACCTCGCCGGGCCAGACGCGAAGGCCAACGCTCTTCAGAACGCGTACGCCAGGAAAGCTTTTGCAGATCTGGCGTAATTCCAGGATCGGCCGATCGCCACTACTTGGTCCAGCCTTTGTACTGGTCGACATTTTCTTTGGTGATCAGGTCGACAGGAATAAGGGTGAGCTCCTGAGCCGGCTTCTTACCATTCATAATATCGTACCCAATGTCGACCGCTTTGCCTGCCATCGTGTACGGATCCTGTGCCGCACTGGCGGCAATCAGGCTGTCCTTATCTTTGAGCGACGGAACCACGTCGGGCGCTCCATCGACACCTACGATGAAGAAATCCTTCCGTTGCGCCTGCTTGGCTGCCAGATCGCAACCGATGGCCGTAGGATCATTAATCGCAAATACCGCGTCGATTTTCGGAAAGGCGGTCAAAAGATCGGTCATCACGCGAAGGCCGCCGTCACGGCTTCCACCCGCGTTCTGATCCTGCGAAAGAATCTTGATGTCAGGAGATTTCTTAATTTCTTCAAGGAAACCGGCTACCCGGTCGGTCACCGCGGTGACCGGCGGTCCATTGACAATGACGATCTGACCTTTGCCCTTGAGCCGATCCGCAACAAATTTACCGTCCAATTGGCCCGCCTGCTTGTTATTCGAAGTGACAGTAGCGTCGACTCCGCCTTCTGCACCCACGTCGACGGCCACCACGGTTACACCCGCCGCTTTTGCGCGCATGACAGCCGGAGCGATGCCTTTACTGTCCGCAGCGTTCAAAAGGATGAGATTCACCCCAGAGGAAAGAAAGTTGTCCATCTGGTTGGTTTGATTGTTGACATCGTAGTTGCTGGAATCAGACGAGAATTTGACGCTCGGGTTGATCTTCTTCGCCGCAGCTTCCGCTCCATGTGCGATCTGGACGAAAAATGGATTGCCGAGGTCCCCAACCGTTACGGCAATGTGATCGAGCTTCTTTTGAGCAAAAAGAGGTGTGGTCAAGCTGATTGCTAAAAGCAGTCCGCCCGCGATTTTAATTCCGGACCGGGATAGTGTGGAGATGTTCATGTTCAGGGGGTTGTCAGAATAATTTACAACAGGAAACGTTAGTTCAGATGAGACGTATCACGAGAACGTACTGGCAGCAAGAGAGTCGCGTACTATTTCGATAACCAGAGAGCGCGTCTCTGCCGAAGCAGAGACGCCGGCCCCCAGTTATTTGGCCTGAAACAATACGCATTCGGTTCCTTGTTTAGCGTCTAACAATGTGGGCGTCTTTACCACATAAGGAAAAGTATTTCGCATTTTTGGAATATCTAAATTTGATAGCGAAGTATCCCGCAGAAAAGGAAAGTTAGTCTCGCTTCGCCTTGGTGAGCAGGACCGACTCGCTCGGTCATCAATAACTCCGAATCTAGTGCACCAGTCACTGACTTGGGTCAGTAGCCTATGCTCCCTGGTCGCCGTTCCGCGTTTCCTGCGACTCAAATCCGTTCCCTCGCATTTTCCATTCGCTCGGACTTGTTCCGGTGTACTTGTGAAACGCCCTGGTAAGATCGTGTTGTCGTCGAGTAACCGAGTTCGTGCGCGATTTCCTTGACAGAGAGATTGCTCGTCCGCAGCAACTCCTTGGCCCGGTCCATCCGGAGTCGAAGCAACATGCCCTGCGGAGAGATCCCAAATAGTTTTCGAAATCGGTGCCGCAGCGAATCATGGCACGGATTGAGGCCGAAAAGCATTGGTCCGGTTGATGCCGGTTGGAAGACTTGTCGGTGGATCTTCTGCCATAGCTCGAAGCACTGCGGATCGATTTCTTCTTTCCCCTCGGCAAAATCAAAGCCGGGACCGATTGTTACCCATCGCGTGACGTTAACCAGGAGAAGCGTAAGCCAGGCGGATGCCGCAAAGGCATTCAGAAATCCGGGGGCATCCTTCTCGAACGCCAAAATTTGACAGGCGCTATTGAACCGGCGGCGCTGAGCCGTGGAAAGTTTGAGGATGCGCTGTTCGCAGGGACGTTCGAAAAGTTCGCAGCAATGGGTCCTTAAAACGGAGCTGACACGGAACTCCAGCAGCCAGACGCGGGCAGTTGCGAGTGCTGTGTTCCAGAGACCGTGCATTTCACCTTCCTTAAACAGGAAAAGGGTGTCGGTCTGTGGAACGATCTTGCCGCCTGCGTTCCCAATGGTCGGCGTTCCCTCCAGGATCAAGCAGAATTCGTCATGCGGATGGGTGTGCCACTCGATCGGTTCATCGGATGCCACGGTACGACATACCACCTTCAACGGACTCACATCTGGGGATAAATTCATGAATTATCGGATCAAATAATATACTATTATGCGATCAATATTAGCTAATAGTATATATATTATTAAGCATATCAATTCGAAAATATCAGGCGTTTCGGGATTTCTTCCGGTGGAATCCTTTCGATGAGATTATTTGCCATCAATTCCAAGCTTTTAGGTTTGAAAAACACACCTAAAGCTGTTATATCATCTTGATGATGGCTCGAAAGCCGAAATACCAGCAAGTCTTTGATGCAATCAAAGAGGCGATTCTTTCCGGGCATTATGAGCCTGGTCAGAAGCTTCCCAGTGAAGCGCATTTGCTCGATGAGTTCAGCACCTCGCGAATCACCGTCATTCGGGCGTTGCGCGAGCTGCAGCAACGCGGTTTGGTGCAACGTCGCGCCGGGTCGGGGACCTATGTGACCGATGGAATCGCGGCGGGAGCCAGTATCTTGTTTGGATTGTTGATTCCGAATTTGGGCGAGACAGAAATTTTTGGACCGATTTGCCAGGGCATGGCGGAATCTTCTCAGCGGCGCAAGCACGCCCTGCTGTGGGGAGACACACGCGCCTTCCCTGGAAGGGAAAGAAACGCAGACACTGGACCTGTGCCGGCAATACGTTGCCAAAAAGGTGGCCGGGGTGTTTTTTGCCCCCCTCGAGCGAACCCCGCAGAACGACCGGATTAATCAGGCTGCAGTGGCGGTGCTGGCCGAAGCCGGCATTCCGATCGTGTTGCTTGATCGAAGTTTTTTGCCATATCCAGACAGCAGCCCCTACGATCTTGTTGCAATTGACCATCGTCGGGCCGGGTACATAGCGACGGAGCATTTGCTCAAGCTGGGCTGCAAGCGCATCGCGTTTACGGCCTATACGCACTCCGCGTCAACCGTTGACGCGCGAATTGCCGGTTACCGCGAGGCGCTGTTCGTTTGCGGCGCACCGCTCGAACCCTCTTTGGTTTGGCGGCTGAGAGGCAACGGTGCGGCAGATCTTGGGAACATTGTCAAAAAGTTCAGACCACAAGCCATCGTTTGCGCAAACGATCGAACCGCAGGCCATGTGATGCACACCCTGATCGAGCTGGATTATCGGATCCCTAATGACATCCGGATCGTTGGCATCGATGATGTCCAATACGCAAGCCTGTTGCCGGTACCGCTGACGACCGTTCACCAGCCGTGCCGCGAGATCGGGGTGGCAGCCGTCGCGGCAATGTTGGAACGGATCGCATCGCCCGAAACGCCCAGACGCGATATTCTCTTGGATTGCAGGTTGGTGGTGCGTGAATCGTGTGGCGCACAGGTCGTCACCACAAGCGAATCGGCAACCTTGAATCCTGCGGATCAGATCGCTGCTGAAGATCACTCTGCGGCGGACTGACGAGCAAGAATCAGGAGACAGGAGACAGAATTCAGGAGTCAGGAGTTGCAGGAGTTTTCGGACGGGGGGCCGTATAGGAGCGTGAGTCGGGTACCTCCAACGATCGGCGAACTGGAAATCAGTTGTCCCATTCCGGCTGGTTTTCCTCCATTGCTTCCTCCTCCGTCGTCCTCGCCGTCGTCGTCGTTCGCGATCTTTGACCGCAGCCGGCAAAGGCGGCTTGCGCTGAGAAAAAGCCGCGAATGAGGGAGCCACGCAACGGCAATTTCCCAACGCAAAGGAAACCGAGGAGGAGGACGACCACGACGACGAGACATCTGAGTTGGTCCGTCAACATTTTTTTCGATTTTATTCACACGTTTATTCACAGTTTCGGGTGTGTGTGTCAGGCGGCAGTTTTGGCGTAGTCTGAACCGCGAGTTTGGAGAGCTTGGAAGTAGCGCTGGGGATCGTACGGGGTGCGCTGTTTCCAACAAGCGAAGAGGATCCGGATCCATTTAAAGGTCACTGCGCGCACAGCGGCATGGTGACCTTTGCCACGGCCGCGTTGGGCTTGGTAACAGGCTTGGGCCCAAGGGCAATAACGGATGGAGCACTCACCGAACTCATGGAAGCTTTGGCGCAGGAACTTTGGGCAGGCATGGCGGAAGTGGACGCTGGCATTCTTGCCGGTCTTTTTTCCGCTGGCGATGCGCACGGGGCCAATGCCGCTCAAATTCAACAAATCGCCCGCAACTTCGAACCGGTCGCGGTCGGTGCCGAAGGCCGTCAACAATCGTGGGGCCAGTGCAGGGCCGGCTCCGGGCAAATTGTCAAAGAGGAAGCGATCGGGATGAGAGCCGAAAAGTTCAGCGATCCGCCTTTCGTACTCAGCGATGAAAGGCAAAAGACTCTTGAGTTGCCGGGCCAGCAATTTAACTCTCAGGGCGTCGGGTCTGATGATGGCGACGTCAGTGGTCAAGGGCTTGGCTTCCTTGATCAGTGCCAGGCGCTCGAGGATTTTCTTTTCCTGGCGGCTGTTATGGCCGTAGAAGAACTTACGCAGCTTGCCTGGAGAGACTTTCTGGAGCTCTGCTAAAGTCTGCCATTGCACTAGCAGATCGGCCGCCAGAGCGGTGGTGATATCATTTTCGAGGATTTGGAGTGCCACAGGAAAGTAGACCTTGAGCTGACTCTTGATTTCATTGGCCAGCTCGGTTCGTCGATCGACCGCGCTGCGTCGACCTTCATTGAGAGAAGCCAGTTCCCGGGTCAACTGGTCATCAGGCTTCCAGGCTCTGAGCCGATCGCGATGGCACATTAGCAGTTCACTGAGCAGATCGGCATCGGGCCGATCATCTTTGGCGCCGCTACTGAAGAAGGCTTTACGGTAATTAGCCAATTGGCTGGGATTGATCGGATAGAGCTCGAAGAGCTCATAAGCCATCAAGTGGTAAATGAGCGCTCCCCGGCTTTGTTCCAGGCAAACAAGCACTTTACCTTTTGCCCCGAAGCGCTCTTGCATCTGGGCGATCCAATCGTTTAAGGCGTTGATTTCATTTTTAATGACTTGATGTTCGACCTTGGCCGGATCGCCGACGGAGCGTAGAACCACATCGTGTTTCTGATCGGCCCAATCGATGCCGACAAAGGCAGCCACTTCGGGGCTAAGCGCGTGTTCGGAGACAGATTCGTTCATATTCGAGAGGGGGTAATGGTCGTTCGCGCGGCCCGAGCCGGATGCGAATTCCTTATAGCCAGACGTAATCGTCTCCAGAGACAATTCGTCCTCATCTGAGTATTCGTTGCCCGACCCAAGCACAACCGGCAGGTTCGAAAGTCTCGTCGAATTCATCTTCTTTGAAATGGACGAGAATTCGTAACCTGACGATGCGCTTGCAGCGAAGTTATTCACAATCCGGGGCCGCTCACGCTCGAAAGCTGGAAAAAGGCTTTCGTCCCCGGCTCGATGAATAACTTCGGACCTACTATAAGGACGATTAAGAAGAGAATTGCTTCCTCCTCCGTTGGCCTCCATGCTCTCGCCCCCCTTTTCCGAATGAAACTGACAATTTGAGCCATTCGTTGTAGGAGTTTAGGACATGTCGGACCTAGTCCCAAAAATCGGCTTGGCCATCGAAGGTTACAAGGCCCGGCAGCAGGACATTATTGGATTGGGCCATAGAGCTTATAAGGACCTTTTCTCAGCGGCAAATGCCTCGGTGCTGACGTCTGTCGTTCAGAGATTGATTCTGCAATCCTATTCAGAAATGGTGACTGTGAATCCTCCAAGGACTTCCCTGCTGGCGGCTGTTTCACAACAGCACGGCGAGATTCTGGCAGGATGCCGTGTGCTGACGGAGGACGATGGCATTTTGAGCGCGTTGATCGACGCCGCCAATGCTGCGACGACGGAGGCATTTCACATGATCTACGCAGAAAGGCGGGCGATGGGCCTCCCGCCTGACGCCGGACAGGACGCCGCCGGCGCAGCGAAATCTCCTCCGAAAAAAATCAGGCGATCGGTGAAGAAGCCGGCCGCGAAAAAGAAAATCGAATAGGGGATCGTGTCAGCGTATCGGCGAGAAGCGGAGCTTGCGACGATAATATCATACACCGAGACGCCCATGCTCCGACACGCCGATACGCTCTCCCCAAAAGGCTACCACCAAGTATTCCAAGGCCCCCAGTAGGGACCAAAGTCGTCATACATTGAAGCCTCCTCATTGATCTGCGCCGCTTCCAGTTGGTCCTGCGCAATCGATTGCTGGAGTGCGAGTTGCTTGTACTTTTGATATTCGTTCTCGCCGCCGATATAGACAATATTCTTACCTTTGTCCGCGTAGGCATACAACACTTTGCCGTTACGAATGCGACGTTCGAGCTTGTAGGGGGTCATTCCATTGAACATGGCTTGTTGCTTGGCAGTTGCGGGAGTTCGAGTCCGGAACCCGGCCGCGACAAGCAGCGATTCCTTATTCTGTGCATCGTAGCTTGCGCATCCAGCCAAGGCTGCCAGCAGGAGAAGCGTGATTGCTGCGATCGGGATATTGAAATGGAAGTTTTTTCTGTTCATTAGGTATTCGTTCGTTGAACAAATCCGACTGCGAAAGTCAAGTCTATGAAGGCTGAATTCCAAGCTTGCCGGATAGCGGGCCGAGTAGCGGTCATAAGCAATTGCCAGTAGGATGAAAGCATGGTTGCGAAATTCACGGTCGCCGCGCCGCATCTGTTTACCAGGACATTCTCAATTCCCGGAGACGCGATCGATGAACTGGGCCACGTCAGCAACCTAAAATATATCGTATGGATGCAGGAGATCGCGATTCAACATTCAGCCGCGCAAGGCTGGCCGGTGGAACGCTATCTTCAGAGCGGAGGGGTGTGGGTTGTGCGCTCTCACTTCATCACCTATATCCGGCCGGCCTTCGAAGGGGAAACGATCATGCTCCAAACGTGGGTGGCCGAAATCAAACAGCGCAGCTCCCTGCGCAAGTATCTGGTTTTGCGTGCGAATGACCAAAGCGTGGTGGTTGAGGCTGAAACCAACTGGGTCTATGTCGATCGGCAAAGCCGGCGACCAGTCCGGATTCCGGATGATTTGCGAGCCGCTTTCGAAGTCGGCGCGAGGCAGGATCGCGCGAAACAGGCCGAGCACTGACGCGGTGTCACCGCGTCGAAGTATCGAGGTTTACTAGTGCGAGTCACTGACTTGGCGCACTAGCGCTCAGAAAATGCGGCGCAGGGGAGGCACCACGAAGGCTGGGCGTGGTTCGAGGAAAGGGTTTGGAACATAGGCGGGAGGCGCCTTCAATGGGGCGAAAGCGGCTATATTCAGGATCTGGTCGTGGAAATTGCGCAAAGTGCTTCTGTGACCGACGCTCACGATGGTGAGCTGCCATGTGGCGGCGCGCAGCAGGCCGTAGAGCTTGGCCTCGGAGTCTTCGTCCAGTGCCGAACTCGCCTCGTCCAGAAACAGGAGTGCCGGCTTTAAAAGCAGAATGCGAGCAAAGGCGAGCCGTTGCTGTTCACCCAGCGAGAGGCGCTGAGACCAGTTCTGGACGTCGTCGAGTTCGGCTCCAAGGGAGCCCAGACCCACCTCCTCGAGCACTGCCATCAGCCTTGGGATGGGGTAGGGATTTTTTTCGCTGCGCGGGTAACGCAGCGCATTGGCAAGAGTGCCAAGGGGCAGATAAGGCCGCTGGGGCACAAAGAGCATTGGCCCTTTGCCAAGCCTGATTTCGCCCCTGCCGTAGGGCCAGATCCCGGCAATCGCGCGCAGCAAGGTGCTCTTGCCTGCGCCGCTCAGACCGGCAATCAGCACCGCCTCGCCATGCGCAGGCGCAAAGCTCACTCCCCGCAAGAGCGGCGTGCCATCGGGCATATCGATGTCGAGTTCTTTGAGCGCTACGCCCAATCCCCCGCGGCGAACTACAATCTGCCCAGGTGCCCGCATCACCTGATGAATCGCCTGCAAACGCTCCTCGAAACCGCCCAGCCGCTCCGTCACCGCCTGCCATGCGGCTATATCAGCGTAGGAATTGATAATGAAGGAAAGGGCGTTTTGGACAAAAGAAAATGCGTTGACCGCCTGCATCAGGCCACCCAGCCCGATCTGCTTGAGAAAGTAACGCGGTGAGATCACTACGACCGGAAAGATCACCGCCACCTGCGCGTAGCCCAGGGTAAACCAGGTCAGGCGTCTTTGGCGCTTCATGATCTGGCAGAAATTTTCAAACACGCTGCCAAAGCGCTCCTTGAATAGCTTCAGCTCGACAGGTTCGCCTCCGTAGAGGGCGACACTCTCGGCGTTTTCTCTAAATCGCACCAGGCTGAAACGGAAGTCCGCCTCAAAACGCTGGCGAGCATAATTTAACGGCACTAGCGGTCGACCGATTTTGACCGTCAACCAGGTTCCGATGCCCGCGTAGAGCAAGGCCGCCCAGACCAGATAGGCAGGAATATGCAGAGTTGCCCAATTCCCAAGAGCGATGTCGGCCGGTCCGGACAATCCCCACAGGATAACGAGAAATGAAATCAAGGAAACTACCGAGCTGATCAACCCGATCGAGAGGCTCAGCAAATAGGTGGTGAACTGGTTGAGATCCTCTGCAATACGCTGGTCGGGGTTGTCGGTCCTGCCTCCTAACTCCAATCGATAGTAGGCCCGCTCAGCCAGCCATGCGTCCAGATGTCTGCTCGTCAACCAGCGCCGCCAGCGTATCTGCAGCATCTGACTGAGGTAAAGGCCATAGACCGACATCGAAATGGCGAAAAACACCAAGATGCAGAAATAGCCAAGCTGATGGAACAACTCCCCGCTATCAAAGGCCTGCAACGCGTTGTAGAAAGACCGATTCCATTCATTGATCCGCACGCTGATGTAAACATTGCTCAGATTGAGGCCAATAACTCCGATTAACAGCGCCCAAGCAGACCACTTTTCTTCCGATGTCCAATAACATTTGGCGAGACGCCACGCGGAGGATGCAATATTTGCGCCTTCCTAGCATTCGGAGCGTTGCTCCCCCGCTTCTACGTGCACTGAATGGTAATTAAATTTAGGGAGGATACACATCGTACGGAGCAAAGACACCGCTCTCACTACGGCAGTCAGCAGAACTGGTCGGTGGAGGACCTCCGGCTGCGTAACATGCTCGCGTTCAACGATGTGGAACCATTCTTGATAATGATAGTCTCGGTCATGCGCGCATATTGTACCAAATCATTCGGTAAATACAAGATATTGTGACGCGTTTATAGAAAATCTGATGGCTACAGAGCCGATTTTCGGAATTGGTTTTCGCCCGTGCGGTTTCTCACGTTGAGCTTCGCTGCGAACCGGACCTATTGTGGAGCCTCTTCTGATCGGTTTGAGTCTCTATGGTCCGATTCTAATTGGACTTGAATTCAGCCAACAATTAATCGCTCGCGGAATGATCATTATTCTTGCAGTTATCGTTGCCAGATCCCGAAGCTAATTCGCATATGAAGCGAAAATTAAAGGCTGGCATGGTCGGCGGCGGGCGCGACGCGTTCATCGGTGCGGTTCATCGCATAGCGATGCGACTCGACGGAAAAATCGAACTCGTTGCAGGTGCGTTCTCTTCAAATGCGGAGAAATCGAGACTCTCCGGGGAGGATCTGCTGTTGGATCCAAACAGGGTTTATCCGGATTACCGGACCATGGTGGAGCGGGAACTCCAATTGCCGATCGGTGAACGGATCGACTTCGTTTCTATTGTGACGCCCAACCGGACGCACGTCCCGGTGGCTAAGGCGTTCCTGGAAAGCGGCTTCAATGTCGTCTGTGACAAGCCGCTGGCCTTCAATCTTGAGGAAGCTCTTGACCTCCAGCAGGTCGTTCGCAAGACAGGGAAGGTCTTTGCGTTGACGCACAACTATACCGGTTATCCGATGGTCAAGGAAGCTCGCGAACTTGTTCGCAAAGGCGAGCTGGGCAATCTCCAGAAGGTGGTTGTGGAGTACCCGCAAGGTTGGCTGATAAATCCAATTGAGGAGGAGGGCCAAAAGCAAGCTGCCTGGCGGACGAACCCTGAACAGGCCGGCGCCTCAAGCTGCGTTGGAGATATCGGAACGCACGCCGAAAATCTGGCCCGTTATATCACGGGTCTCGAGATTGACGAGTTGTGCGCCGATTTCACTACCTTCGTTGAAGGTCGCCGTCTTGAAGATGACGCGAACATGCTGGTCCGATTCAAAGGCGGAGCGAGAGGTGTTTTGTACGCTTCGCAAATTTCCGTAGGGGAAGAAAACAGCTTGAGTATCCGGGTCTACGGTACTAAGGCTTCGCTCGAGTGGCACCAGGAAGATCCTAACGACCTAATCGTGAAGTATGCCGACGCGCCCCGGCGCATTTATCGGCGCGGCAACGCTTATCTTAGCGACGTTGCAAAGCGTTTCACTCGGATTCCCGCTGGCCATCCGGAGGCTTTTCTGGAGGCTTTTGCAAATATCTATCTTGAGGCTGCGAGAGCGATTGACGCGGTGGTCAACGGCCAGCCGATTCCTGCCGATTGTGATTTTCCTAACGTGAAAGATGGAGTGGAAGGAATGCTATTTATCGCGACGGCGGTCCGGAGCGCAAAAGGGGGAGCGGTGTGGACCAGGATGGAGAACGACCAGAAATGAACGAATTGGGCGGCTGCGGCCGATGAGCCTATGAGTGTGACCAGAAACAGCCTTTTCCAAACCTAAGATTATGGCAAGCATAGCAATCAATGGGGCGAGTCATAAGGTCGAGCCAGGCGAACGATTGATTGACGCGATCAATCGAGCTGGAATAGAACTTCCCCAGGTCTGTTATCATCCTCAGCTGGGCCCGATACAGACTTGCGATACCTGCATGGTGGAAGTGAACGGCAAGCTTGCACGGGCTTGTGGAACAATCGTAACGGGCGGCATCTCCGTCCTCACTGAATCCTCCAGAGCAAGCGCCGCGCAGCGGGAAGCCTTCGACCGGATATTAGGGAACCATCTTTTGTATTGTACCGTTTGCGATAATAACAATGGAAACTGCACCATTCATCACACGACGGCGCTGCTGAAAGTTGAACACCAGAGCATCCCTTTTCGGAAAAAGCCCTACGACGTAGACAAAACGAACCCTTTCTATCGTTATGACCCGAATCAATGCATCCTTTGTGGGCGCTGTGTCGAGGCGTGTCAGAATTTGCAAGTCAACGAAACTCTTTCAATCCGGTGGGAAGATCCCAATCCTCGCGTTTTATGGGACGGCGGGAAACCGATCGGCGAGTCGAGCTGCGTCTCATGCGGTCATTGTGTCACCGTCTGTCCGTGCAATGCCCTGATGGAGAAATCGATGATTGGAGAAGCGGGCTATATGACCGCAATTCCGGAGAAAGCGCTCGATGGAATGATTGACATCGTGAAAGGGATCGAACCGGAACTCGGTTACGGAAAAATTCTGCAGGTCTCTGAAATCGAATCTCAAATGCGGAAATCCCGTATTCGTCGCAACAAGACAGTTTGTACCTATTGCGGTGTCGGCTGCAGCTTCGACATTTGGACAAAGGATCGCCACATCCTGAAGGTGGAACCTGCGGAGGGCGCTGCGAACGGTGTTTCCACCTGTGTGAAAGGCAAATTCGGATGGGATTACGTCAACAGCCCGGACCGATTGACCAAGCCACTGATCAGGGAGGGGGAGAAGTTCCGCGAAGCGACCTGGGACGAGGCGCTAAGGCTCGTGGCTAAGAAGTTGTCCGAGATAAAGCGGGAACACGGACCGGACGCTCTTGGGTTTATAGCCTCCTCAAAATGCACCAATGAGGAAGCGTATCTGATGCAGAAGCTGGCGCGCGCGGTTATTGGTACCAACAATGTCGACAATTGTTCTCGTTACTGCCAGTCACCCGCGACCATGGGTCTGTTCAGAACGGTCGGCTACGGCAGGGATACCGGGTCGATAAAGGAACTTGAGCGTGCCGGTTTGGTAATGATCATCGGAGCGAACACGACCGAGAGCCACCCGGTCCTGGCGACCCGGATCAAACGGGCGCATAAGCTTCGCGGCCAGAAGCTGATCGTGGCAGATATGCGAACGCATGAAATGGCGAGGCGAGCTGATCTTCATTTCCGGCCTAAACCCGGCACCGATCTAGTCTGGCTCTCGGCAGTCAGCCGTTACGTCCTCGACAACGGTCTTGCGAGCGAAAATTTCATCGAGCGATGGGTAAATGGATTCGAAGAATATAAAAAGAGTCTCGAACCGTTTACTATGAAATTCGCGGAGCAGGTCACAGGGATATCCGTCCGAAACACTGGTAAATGTGGCGCAGATGATCGCCAAAGCGGATGGCGTTTGCATTTGCTGGGCGATGGGCGTGACCCAGCATTACAGCGGGTCCGATACTTCCACAGCCATTTCGAATCTGTTGCTATTGACCGGCAATTATATGCGGCCCGGTGCTGGGTCTTACCCACTGCGCGGGCACAACAATGTGCAGGGTGTTTCCGACATGGGAGCAGTGCCAGATTGCCTACCGGGGTACCAACCAGTGGCCGATCCAGATGTGCATGATCGCTTTGAGAAACGCTGGAATGCCACCTTTCCGCGGACCAGAGGACTTGATAACCACGAGATGGTCGATGCGATCTTCCAAGGCAAGTTGAAGGCGATGTATTTGTACGGCGAAGAGATGAGCCTGGTTGACGCCAATTCCAACGTGGTTGGAGACGCTTTCTCCAAACTGCAGTTTTTTGTGGTCCAGGAGATTTTTTTCAGTGACACCTGCCGCTATGCGGATGTCATTCTGCCAGCTGCTCCCAGCCTGGAGAAAGAAGGAACCTTCACAAATACCGAGGCGCGTATTCAGCGGCTCTACCAGGTCTTCGAGCCGCTGGCTGGTACTCGACCTGACTTGGAAATCATTCAAAGGTCGCGAACCAGCTAGGCGCAAACTGGAACTATCGGCATCCTTCTGAGGTCATGCAGGAGATCGCTTCTCTCACACCGCTGTACGCCGGTGTCACTTATGAGAGACTTGAGGGATACAAGACATTGCAGTGGCCCGTACATCCGGATGGCACCGACGAATCGCTTTTGTTCACAAAAGGTTTTAACTTCCCGGACGGAAAAGGCAGATTCTTTGCGGTGGGATGGGTTGAGCCATACGAGCAGGTGGACGCGGAGTTTGACCTGCATCTGAACAACGGTCGGCTGCTCGAACATTTTCACGAAGGCAACTTGACCTATCGCGTCCATGGCATAAAGGAGCAGACTCCCGATACATGGATCGAAATTTCGCCGGCGCTCGCAGCAGAGCGTAAGATTGAAACTGGCCGCTGGGTGGAATTGACCTCTCGTCATGGGCGGATTCGGGTCCGCGCTCTCGTGACGGAGCGAGTGCAGGGCCATCAGCTTTATCTGCCGATGAATTCGAGTGAAAACGCCGTGAACAGGCTGACTGGTAGTCACACGGACCGCGCCACGCACACGCCTGCCTACAAAGAGACGGCGGTCAAGATGAGACTTTTAGACGAGATCGGCGAGTCCCCGTTACCGCGAGGAAATTCGCGCCTTGGAACTCCTACTCCTCAGCGCGGCGTGGAGGTCGAGAGAAAGTGGAGACGAGCGGATTACCGCATGCCGGGAAGCCAGTAGCTTTCTAAATCCAAACGATCCGAAAATCAGCAACCAGGAGAAAAAATGGCCGTCCCAATTCGCTATCAACCGTTGCAACGCGACCCTCGCGAAGAACTTCAATCCCGCTTGGTATCGGCACCGGCAGAGCATGTTGAGGCGCTGCTTGCGGTCTACGATATTCTTCAGGGTTTGCACGACTGCGGCATCCTTTCCGCGCTGAAAGGTATTCTGAGCGCAGGGGATTTTGTGCTCGAGACTGTCGTCGAAACCGCTAATACGCCAGATGCTATTCGCAGGATTCGCAACCTGATTCTGTTGAGTAAGAAGCTGGACAGTATTGAGCCTGGGTTACTCGGGCAATTGATTGACTCCGTTCCTGAGGGTTTGGCGAAAGCGTCAGCGAAACCGGCAGAACCTCCCGGACTCTTCTCCCTCATTCAGAAATTCAGCAGCAGGGAAAGCCGGCGAGGTCTGGCAGTTGCGGTTGAGATCCTTGAAACATTTGGCAGGCGTTTAGGGTCAGCGCCAGCGGAAGGCAAAGACCGTTAGACTAGCCCGACTTTCGCATTTTCCGCGAAGCGGAGTGGCGCCTTCCCTCTGGAGCGCCCGAAAAAAGGGGCTTAGGTTGTCCACACATTTTGAAGATCGGTCTTGTAAATTTTGGGAGGAGGTTGCTGTGGTAGCGGCCAGTTGAGCTGATGGATAAGGGCGGCCTGGGCAGCTTCGGGTTGAGTAACCCGTTCCAGGCAGATGCACCCGCCGGCTCGCAACTTGAACCAGACTTCGACCATTTGGATGCGCCCAAATTGGTCAAGCAACTGCCACGGGGTCAAGGAGGGGGCGCTGGCCTTGAGTTTATGTTTGAGACACACCCACAGACAGTAGCCCAGGAATGCGACCATGAGGTGAGCTTCGACCCGCTTTGGGGTGAAGTGCCAAATGGGCCGGATGGCCAGATCGCTTTTAAGGGCACGGAAAACGGCTTCGACTTCGGTCAGCTGGATGTATTGGGTCCAAAGTTTAGCCGGATCGTTTCCCTCCAGGTTGGTGCGCAACAAGTAAGCTCCGTCGCGACTTGTGGCCAGCCGTAGGGCGTGGCGATCCCATTGCCAGCTTAGTTGCAGCTCTTGGAGCTCAATTTTGACATAACGCCAAGCTTGGTGATAACGCTCTTTGAGTCGACCCAAGTGCAGAAGCACTTTGGCGGGGTCTTTGAGCCGCCCGTGGCGAAGGAGTCGGCGCAGCCGAATCAGATCGCGCATCAAGCCGCGCACCACTCGGGAGCGCATGGCGCTTTCCTTCTGCGCGCGGGTACGACTACGGGCCAGGACATAGGTTTCATTGTTATCCTGGGCGATGAGTTGGACTTGGACTTCCGCAGTGATTGACTGCCAGTCGCCCTCCAGCAAGCGGCGCTCATGAACTTTGAGTTGGGCCCGGGGCGTGCCGACCAGGTAACTGGCCCCGCGCTCTCGCAGCCTTTGGAGATTGTCTTCGCTGACAATCCCACGGTCAAAGATCCACACCCGACGGGCACGGCCGTGTTTGCGCTCCACCGCATCGAGCATCTGCTCCAGCGTCGTCACATCAGCCCGGTTGCCTGCAAAGACTTCATAGGAAAGTGGAAAACCTTCCGGAGTCACCACCAGCGCCAGAATCAGTTGTCGGCAGTCGGGCCGCTGATCGCGCGAGTGGCCGTAGCGGGCTTTCTCGACCTCTTGAACTTCGCCTTCAAAGTAGGTGCTCGTTAGATCGTAAAGCAAAACATCGAAGCTGGCACCGAAGAGATCTTTCCAGCGCCCAGCCAGATGTACTTCCAAGGCTTCCTTGTGCTCGACTATCCGGTCCAGCGCCCGATAGAGTCGATCCTTTTCCGCCACTTGCTCATCACTGTCGAGCAACGCCGCCATCGCTGTTTGCGGAAACCACTTCTCGTGAATAGAAAGCTCGCTGCGCGGTGCAATCAGCCGATTGACCGCCAAAAGCTCGACCACTTTGTCCCAGGGCACCGCACCGGTTTCCTCCCTAAGGACTTGGTGCCAGAACTCTCCCAGTTCGAGCTCCTCCCACAACTTGCATCCTATCCAGCAGGCTCCAAACTGCCGCGGTCGCCGCACCACCAGGCTGGAGAGCAGCACCTCGGCTACATCCTCGGGAGCCGCCGTCGCCCTCACCTCTCCGTGCCGATCACTGAAGAGTCGCATCTGATGACGCCGCCCATCCTCCTGGACCACTTCGATCGTGCGCTGCCAGCGCTCAAGTTGCGTGGTGTTCAGTTCACCCAAATGCAGCACCTGACGCTGTAAGACCCGCTTGCGACTTACCCGCAGGCTCTCACAGAGCGAATAATAGATATGAGCCTTGCCGTCTTTGAAGATGCGGTGGGTTTTCAAAAACACTTCCCTATCTTCTCAGCCCCTAGCACGCTCTGTCTATGGGCTAGGTTGTCACACGCGCCGAATCAGGCCTCTTTGCCTCGTGTTCCTAGGGAGCTGCCGCGTAAAAAATCTTAAACCGCCAAAATCTGCGAAAGTCGGGCTAGTACACCAGGCACTGACTTGGTGCACTAGTTGCGTGGAAAGAAAATGCAAAATACCACCAATATCAGGCTTCCTGATCATGTTTCCGGGCTGATGCCGGGCGCATGGTTTTTCGGCGAAATTAGGCCCTTGCTAGTCACTCTGATTGGAGAATCAGCGCGGTCCGTTAACGATCGTCGCATGCCTCATGCTGCGTCCAGCGCTTTGCCTCTGGACGCGGGTGGCAGACGCGCCGCGGCTTTCCCGTACCGCGCCCGTTAAACCTAAACTCCGAAATTGAGGACTCGTTCTCCCCATGAACACGGGTTGGATCTCGCTGGTAGTGAGGAGCTTGGAATTTTTGGGTTTTTGACGGTTTTGGGCCGCGAAGGTGGTTGGTTTTAGGTGGCAGCAATGGCGGCAGCTGGCTGTTTTGGTAGAAGCATCATGCCGAGTTTCGCCGCCTGGGCTCGCAAGTATTGGACTTTGGATTCTTGGTATTTGGTTTCGTAGTTTTGCATGCCTTTGTCGACATACTGGGTTCCATACTTGAGTATTCGGTAGACGAGCACGGCTAGTTTTCTGGCCATGGCGGTGATAGCTTTGGGCATTCCGATTCTAGCGCTGAGTCGACGAAAGTTTGCTCCTAAGGCGCTGTGACTGTTTCGGAGCGTGCGCGCGGCCAGCCGCAGCGCGACGCTCAGTGGGTTGACCACTTTGCGACTGCTGCGTTTGAGCACCTTGCCCCCGCTAATACGATGGTTAGGACTCAAGCCCAGCCAGCAAGTGAACTTTTTCTCATCTGCCCAGGCATTCACATTGGTCCCAATTTCGAAGAAGACTTTTTGCGCAGTCTGCAAACTGATGCCATCGATGCGGGTCAGGTCCACACCGCTGATTCGATAAAGCTCCGCTCGCAGATCAAGCTGGTCTTGTTGGCTCATGCCTGGCCGTTTGCGGCAGGCTCTTAGCCGTACTGGGGGCAAGGCTTGCTGAACTAAATTCTCTTTGGATGGAACCTCTTTGAGTTCTTGACGGATCTGCTGGTCATAGGCCGCAATTTGGCCTTGAAAGTGGTCGTAGCTTTCCAGGGTAATTTTCAAATCGAAGAGCAGCTCCTCTTGCCAGTTGCCCTCCAAGCTTTTCTGGATGGTTTCCTTACTGGCTTGGATGCGCGGATCGCGCAATCGAGCCAGTCGTTTTGGATCACGTTCCCCACCCACGATGGCTCGGACGATCGAAAGCCCGGTCAGACCGCTGATGTCACTGATGACGTGGTGTAAGTGAACATTCATCAAGGTCAAAGCCTTCTGCATTCGAAGCTGCTGTTGAGCCGCAGCCTCAATGATATTACCCCGCGAGCGCAGGTAGTTGCGCAATCGGCGGATTTGCGCCGGCGGCCGAAAAGAGCCCCGCAACAACCCATAACTATGCAGTCGACGAAGCCATTGACAGTCTTTGACGTCGCTTTTAGAGCGGCCGGGCAGATGACGCACCGTATGGGCATCGACCACGTAGACCTTAAAACCACGTTCTTCTAATAGCTCATAGAGGCTCACCCAATAAACTCCGGTGGCCTCCATCACCACAGACTTTGCTCCGCTTTGAGCCAGCCAATCGACCAGGCTCATTAAATCAGCAGTGAAAGTTCCAAATTCCCGTACCGGGTTGGGATCTCGCTGCGGGTTGACTGCTACCCAATGACTGCGACTACCCACATCCACGGCTGCGGCATCCGGTTCGATCAACTCCAGATCGTCATTGATCGGAGACACTTTTTGGGTCTTGGCACGACGGCTTTTGCGCTTCATACTTTAAGTCTTTTAGCGCACGAGTGGTTGGCTCGGCCCGACGTGCGGGTCAAATACACACTCTCCCCAACGGGGTCGAGCCTTCCCCCTCCTGGCTCTATTAAAAGAGCTAATGGGCTGGAAGGCTGCCACCAAGCACCCATCCGCAATACATCGGAGCCATACTCGTCGTCGGGTCTGCTTCACACCAGGAACGAAACCGGCCATAACTGCCAAGCCATCCACCGTGCTTGCTCTCTTCTTGCCACCACCGCGCATCCCGCGAAAGTGCGCGAGCCACCAAAGTGTTCATGTCGCACCCAAAAAAGCCTCCGGCTTTCTAGGATACTCGTCGTCGTCCTTCGTCCTCGAGAATCCCGATGTTTGACACTCAGCGAACCGGACAAAATAATTGCGGGACAATCGGACTCTCTTCGCTGCAGAAAACGCCGACTGATCGAGGACGACCACGACGACGAGTTGTCGTTCGCGCGGCCCGAGCCGGATGCGAATTCCTTATAGCCAGACGTAATCGTCTCACGAGACGATTCGTCCTCATCTGAGTATTCGTTGCCCGACCCAAGCACAACCGCCAGGTTCGAAAGTCTCGTCGAATTCATCTTCTCTGAAATGGACGAGAATTCGTAAACTGACGATGCGCTTGCCGCGAAGTTATTCACAATCCGGGGCCGCTCACGCTCAAAAGCCGGAAAAAAGCTTTCGTCCCCGGCTCGATGAATAACTTGGGACCGACTATAAGGACGAGGATCTAAATCCTTATTGGATTGTAATGTACTGTGGGGTGGTACTCACCGGCGTACCGTCGACGATGACGTTCTCGCCACTCTGCACCCAATGCACAAAATTATAGGTGTTACTAACTGGATCAAACCGGTGAATAAACTTCGCGTTCGGATGGTTGTAAGTGATAGTCGTTTTTGTTAACGGTCCATTGTCGGTCGCCCATCCTCCGTTCCAATAACCAATCACCGAATTACCGTTAGCGGCATCAAATGCATAGATGCGTGAGACAGTCGGCGACGCCGAAGCAGAATGCTGAGAATGCAGCTCGCCTGATAGTAAGCCCATGACTCGCTGTACAAAATAGAAGGCCTGTTTCTTGTTGCCGCCAGTCGTCACCAATCCGTAATTATTGAATCCAGCGTCTGGGTCATAAGTCTCATTAAGTACCGTGTACAGGAACGTATGGTCCACGGCCAGCCCGAGCGCTTCGGTTAAGCGACGAATTGCCCAAATGCCGCACTCAGCCTCCGTATTTTCTCCGGCCGTATTTTTTCCGACCGTCCAGAACCCGTTCGTCACGCCCCATTCTGTTTCCCACATCTGGGTGCTGACCCCATTTTTAGCCGCCCATGCCTTGAACATCAGAATTGAGCTGGAATAATCTCCGGCGGCGTCTGCTGTCGCGATGCCGTCTCGCCCGAATGTGGAGGAATTATTCGGCACAAATTCGGGTTGCTGGGAGGTAAAATATGGATGATTTGTGTACCCATCCAGCGACATCCCGAACTGGACCTCGCACCAGGTTGAGGGCATATTAGCCCCCGCGCCAATCACCAGCATAGCTGGATTGACTGCCTTAACGGCTATATAAGCAGCTTTTGCGATCGCCGCGTATTGCTGTTCCCATAACGGTTCCGGCATGGCGAAATAGCGGTTTTGGGTACTGGTGAACAGTTCCCGATCGGGGTAATTGAGCACCTCAATAGCGGCAATAGGCAGTTTGTTATTCAAGGCATACTGAGCTACAAAGGCTGCCACCTTGGAAAAAACGACTGGATCGTTGTTGTTGTCCAACATGAAAACGACCTTGACGCCGTAGGTTCCTACGGCATTAAGCCATGCCAGGTCATCAGCCGGAAACTGATATTGCCCAGTTGCTCCCGTGGGATCGGTTGATAGGAAAAACTTATCCACGTTTGCACCATCCCTGATCCAACTGGCTCCCAGTTCAACCACGAGCGGCATTATGTAGTTCGGATCGTACCCGCGCCGATCGAATGCTGTGGCGATACCGAAACGGTCATCTGCTTGCGCCGCGACCGCAAACAGAATCAATGCGCAAATGACATTGATCATTGGTTTACAGGCTCGCACGCCACCGTCCAAGAACTCGACTTTGGACGTAGCGATACCGGTAAGACCGCTGACACTCTCTTTGATTTTATGATCTGGTTTTAGACTACTCACGTTCTAAAGAAACCATATAATTATAAAAATAATAGAAAATTCTTCTAATTGGAGGCAATTATCTCCTTCGTGCCAAATGTATGGGTTAAAAACCGCGAATCTCGCCTAATTCTCAGCGGGTCACGCCGGGCAATCTCATCGGACGATTGAAGCCGGTTCAATCTGAGTTGCGATTTTCAGGCGAGCCAAAGAATCCCTCGACGGTCCCCAATTTCGAGCGTTCGCTCCCACACCGACACGGTCTCTAATTTGTATCGGGCCCCTTCAGAGGAATTTGGGGCTAGCGCCCCAATTGCCTCCGAAAACGAACTCTTTTAAAGGTTTGCGCGGACGTCGGGTGGCGTCTCGTGCTCGCAGTTCGTCGGGCAGATTGCTCGGATCGCCAGCGTAGCCGATGGCCAGTGCGGTCATCGGTTCGTGTCCTTCGGGAATGGAATAAACTTCTCGAGCCTTGTCCGGCAAAATACCGATCATCTGATGGACAGCAAGACCGCGTGCAGTCGCTTCCAGGACAAGATTGGCTGCGGCCAAACCTAGGTCATGAATAGCGGCACGATTTGGTTGGTTATCGCGGGCAGAGTTCAGCTTCGAAATGCCCAGAGCCAATACCGCGGAGGCTTTTGCCCAGGTTTGATTTGCGTCGACGAGACATGACACCAATCGCCCGAATTCCTCGGCGTCTTCCTTTTTTGCGACAATATAGCTCCATGGCTGCTCGTTATACGAAGAAGCCGCCCAGCGCGCTGCTTCGAACAGCGACCGCAAATCGTCGTCGCTGACCGATTGGTTCGCAAAGCTATATGGGCTCCATCGGCTCGCGATTAGGTCGTGTACTGGATAATTGGTGGCGGCTTTCATAGATAATTGGGGCAGGCTACCATTGGCTCCAAACGAACGCCAGCGGGAGCAGCGCCTCTTGAGCGGCGACCCTCAATAGCAGCTTGACGTCCCCACCGGTTCAAGTTGAGTTTTTTTTAATCGATGAGTAACCCTCTCCGAATCGCCGTGGTGGGCTCTGGAATTGGCGCCGAGCATATCAAAGCCTATCAGGAACTTCCGGAGCTCTTTGAGGTCGAAGTGCTTTGCGACGTTAACCTTGAGCGCGCCATCCCAATCGCAGTTAAATATGGCATCAAAAGAGTCGCCGCCAGCTTTGATGAAGTCTGTCGCTGCGCAGAGATCGATGTTATCGATATTTGTACACCGCCAGGTCTTCATCTGAGCCAGATCCTGTCGGCGCTGAAGGCTGGCAAACATGTGATCTGCGAAAAGCCGCTGGTTGGGAGCCTTGGAGCGGTGGATTTAGTCTCCCGCCTGGCGAGCGAGAGCGGCCGGCGGGTCATGCCAATATTTCAATATCGATTTGGCCACGGCCTGCAGAAACTCAAATATCCTGGTTGACCGGAAGCTTGCCGGCCATGCGTTCGTATTTAACGTGGACGTTGCCTGGTGGCGAGACAGTGAATACTACCGTAATCCCTGGCGTGGGAAACGAGTCACCGAATTGGGAGGCGCGCTATTAAGCCAAGCGATCCACGCCATAGACATGGTGCTCTACATTCTGGGACCTGCGAAGAGCGTCTTTGGCCGCGCAACAACACTGGTGAACGAGATCGAGGTTGAGGATTGCGTGGCAATCTCGATGGAAATGGGAGACGGATCGCTCGGTACGATCTCAGTGACACTTGGTTCCTTGGCAGAAATCTCCAGGCATCGATTCACGTTTCGAAATGTCACGGCAGAGAGCAACACTGAGCCGTACGCTAACTCCCTGGAACCTTGGATTTTCTCATTCAACTCCGCCGGAAATGAAAGGCAGATGAAGAATGCGCTCGAGCATTTCACGCCTGTTCCGGAGCGCTACGCAGGCCAGTTCTATCACTTCTACCAGGCTCTCCGGGATGGAACTGAGCTGCCGGTCACTCTGGCGGATGCGCGAGCGGCGTTAGAAGTTATTGCGGCCACCTACTACTCCAGCGAAAAAAATGTACCGGTTGCACTGCCGATCGGGCCTGGTCATCCGAGATACGAGACGCTGTAGGGAGGGCGCAGAGGGGGAGGAGGACCCGACGGAATTTGTTCAACTCAGAGACACAATGCATCCGGATTTATGGAAACGGTGAAACTCGGAATTGTCGGAATTGGGACGATGGGTGCTATCCATGCGCAAAACGTCATCGACGGCGATATCCGACACTGCGAACTTACCGCTGTGTGTGACCCCAAGACCGAACGCCTTAATCGGTTTTCGTCCGCCAAAGGCTTTTTATCTGTTGACGATTTTTTGCAGTCTTCGCAAACGGATGCGGTCCTGATTGCCACGCCGCATTATTCACACACCTCCATCGGTATAAGGGCACTCGAAACTGGTCGGCATGTACTCGTTGAGAAGCCAATCTCAGTCCATAAATCGGATGCCGAACGCTTAATTGCGGCTCATCGTGGTTCCGATCAGATCTTTGCCGCAATGTTCAATCAGCGCACGGATCCTTTTTTCCTGAAGCTCCGTCAATTAGTGAAGTCTGGCGATCTCGGAGCAATCAGGCGAGTAAGCTGGACGATCACCAACTGGTTCCGAACTGAAGCCTATTATCGGTCGAGCGATTGGAGGGCGACGTGGGCAGGCGAAGGCGGCGGAGTGCTGCTCAACCAGTGTCCACACAATCTCGATCTGTTCCAATGGATTTTTGGAATGCCCGCCAGCGTTCGCGCGTTTTGCCATTTTGGCAGGTATCACGATATCGAAGTCGAAGATGACGTTACTGCGTATCTCGAGTATTCAGACGGCATGACGGCCATATTTAGCGCTTCAACCGGGGAGGCACCGGGTACCAACCGGCTAGAGGTGGCTGCCGAACAAGGCAAAGTCGTCATCGAAAATGATTCATTTCTCTTCATTCGGAATGAGGTGCCGATGAGCGATTTTGCACGAACAGATCCTGGTCGCTTTTCGGCGCCCGCAACTTGGGAAATTCGAATCCCAATTGAAGGGCATGGCCCTCAGCACATTGGAATCCTTAATAATTTCATCTCGGCCATTCTGGATGGAGCGCCGTTGATTGCGCCGGCCCGAGAGGGTCTGCATTCCCTGGAATTGGCGAACGCGTTCCTGCTCTCAACTCTGGAGAATCGATCGGTCCAGCTTCCTGTCGAGGGCGCATTATTTGAGCAACATCTCCAAAAACTGATCGCGACGTCTACCCGACGCGAACCAAAGGTTACTAGTGCATCGTCTCATATGTCAGTAGCTAGGGCAGTCTCAGACGACATGGCGAACTCTTTTCGCTGATCAACAATTGAAACAGGTCCTTATGCGATGAGTCAGACAGGTTACAATTATGCTCCGAAAGGGAAGCCGAAGCCGGTGTGCCATCCAGGCGAATTCATATTTGCGGCCGTTGCGCTTGATCATGGTCACATCAACGGTCAGTGCAACGGATTAGTTGAAGCGGGTGGAGAACTGCGCTGGGTGTTCGATCCCGATCCGCTCAAAGTCGAAGCCTTTCGGAAAAATTTTCCAGGTGTGCAAGTGGCCCGATCTTTAAGCCAGGTCCTTGACGATCCGAAAGTGAACCTGGTCGCGGCCGCGGCTGTCCCCTCTGAAAGAGGGCCTCTTGGCACTAAAGTGATGAGGGCCGGCAAACATTACTTTACCGACAAGACCCCTTTTACTGAGTTAGGGCAATTGGCGGAGGCCAGGTCTGTCGCGGCCGAGACAGGCCGTAAATACATGGTCTATTTCAGCGAACGTCTCCACGTGGAATGTGCTGTTTTCGCCGGTGAACTTGTCCAACAGGGCGCGATTGGCCGGGTCGTGAATGTATTGGGACTCGGGCCGCATCGCCTTGATGCCAAAATGCGGCCGGCATGGTTTTTCGAAAGAGCGAAATATGGCGGCATTTTGTGCGACATCGGCAGCCATCAGATCGAACAGTTTCTTTTCTTCAGCGGGGCTTCCGACGCGAGCGTCACTTCAGCGCGCATCGCTAACTATGCGAACAAGCAATTTCCGGAACTCGAAGATTTTGGGGATGCTACTCTGGTTGCTGACAACGGTGCGACCTTCTACTTCCGGGTGGATTGGCTTACGCCTGGCGGGCTGCGTACATGGGGTGATGGTCGGACGGTGATTTTGGGCACCGAAGGCTATATCGAGATGCGTAAGTATATTGACATCAGCAGGGAGGCCGAAGGCGACCATCTTTATCTGGTGAACGGCGAAACCGAACAACATTTTGCTCTCAGCGGAAAAATTGGGTTTCCGTTTTTCGGGCAGTTCATTCTCGATTGCCTGAATGGGACGGAGAACGCCATGACCCAGGAGCACGCATTTAAAGCGGCTGAACTGTGCCTCAAAGCTCAGGCTGCCGCCCGCCGGATCGAGTAGAGTCGGTTTTTAGGTTCCCTTGCGCAGACCAATTTGGTATCAAGAACCGTCGGTTTTCGCGGTCCGATTTGTCTGCGGACTGCAGACTTAGAGCCATTCTGTTTATGAACCACGTATTTCGCTATTGCGTTTCAACAGGTATTGTGAGCCTGTTTCTCGCGTCGAGCTGTTACGCCGGTATTGATTCTTCGGCAGTGAACATCAGGCAGACCCGCGACACCAATTCCGTTAGCAGCCTACGGCCGGTCACGATCCTTTCGCAACCGGCCGGTGCCAAAATAATAATCAACGGTGACTATGTCGGGACGACGCCGCTTCTTGTCGATTTTGCCGTCGACAGACTCGGACGAGCGATTCGAAACATCGAGATGCGCGCCGTTGCTCCGCAACCAATGGTCACTCAGGGGATCAGACTATTTCCTTCAGCAGGCACCGATGGCGATACCAGCATAATCCCGCACTTGGTGGACTTTGACCTGAACACCCGGTCAGTGTTCGTTATCCGTTAGTCTCCTTAAGCGAAGCGATATCAATCACAAAGCGGTATTTTACCTGTCCTTTGATTGTTCGCTCGTAAGCTTCGTTGATCTGTTGGATCGGGATGACCTCTACGTCGGAGGTGATCTTGTGGTCCGCGCAGAAATCGAGCATCTCCTGGGTTTCCGCGATACCGCCGATCATCGACCCGGCGATGCTTCTGCGCCGCGGAACCAGGCTGAACGCGGGTATGGCCATTGGTTCGGGTGGCAACCCAACTAAGATCAGCGTGCCGTCAGTCTTCAGGGTGTTAAGATAATTTTCGTATTCGTGCGAAGCAGAGACGGTATCCAGAATGAAATCGAAATACCTGGAGTATTGCTTGAATACCTCCGGGTTGGTAGTCAGGGCGAATCGATGCGCACCCAAACGCTTGGCATCCGCTTCTTTGGATGGAGATGTGCTCAGCATCGTGACTTCTGCGCCGAAGGCAGCAGCGATTTTAACTCCCATATGTCCCAGTCCTCCCAAACCGAGAACCCCGACTTTATGCCCTTTTCCCACGTTCCAGTGGCGCAACGGTGAGTATGTCGTGATGCCGGCACACAACAGCGGGGCGACGCCTTCCAAAGGCAGGTTGGGTGAAACTCTCAGAACATAATTTTCTTCGACGACGATTTGAGTCGAATAGCCGCCCAGCGTAGGGGTTTTGCCGTCTTGCTCGTATCCATTGTAGGTGGGGCTCATTCCCTTTTCACAATATTGTTCCTGGCCGATTTTGCATTGCTCACATTCCCGACAGGAGTCGACAAAGCATCCGACACCGACAAGGTCGCCGGTCTTGAATTTTGTGACTCGATCTCCCGTTTTGATTACGCGTCCAACGATTTCGTGCCCTGGTACCATGGGGTAGATCGAGCCTCCCCATTCGTTGCGAGCCTGATGGATATCGGAATGGCAGACGCCACAATATAGAATGTCGATTTGCACGTCATGGGCTTGTACCTCCCGACGTTGGAAACTGAACGGCGTAAGCGCTTCGGTGGCGCTTTGCGCAGCATAGGCTTTTGTGTTGTTCATAAATCGAGTATTATTACTTTTCTGAAAAATGTATGGACTAGCTTTTCCTCTCTCAAATTTTGTCGCCACACTCGTGTTGAGTAAGAGCAGTCTCTCTGATTGAATCGGGCGCGGCGACACTGCGAAATTAAATCAGCGATTCCATTTATCAAGTAAAGTCGATGTCCCGCTGGCGGCCTCGATGTTCCTTCGATTAGAGCGTCTTCACGCTGCGACGACCACCTTTAGGGAATTACCGTTGGCGCAAAAAAAATACGAATTCGTTCGATAGCTGATAATATTCCTTTCGGTGATGAAATGCCGCCCTCCAAAAATCTTTATCCAACCCGCCGCGATCGTCGCCCTTTGCTGTTTGTCTTGCTTGTATAGTTTCGTTGCCGCGGCCTACGTCTCAACAGGGGTCACGCGCGCACGCGATCTGGGAGTTCCGTTTGAGGGCACGCCTGGCTATCTCAACGCGATTACGGATGTTCGCGGGGTCGAGATTGGTCAAACAACCTTGGTGGAAGGCGAGGGGAAACTGGTGGTCGGCCAGGGACCTGTCCGCACGGGTGTCACTGCCATCTTGCCACTCGGAAGGGAGAACAGCAATACGCCGGTGCCTGCTGCGGTGTATGCGTTTAATGGTAACGGAGAAATGACCGGTGCTGCGTGGGTGGAGGAATCGGGTTTTCTGGAAGGGCCTGTGCTGCTGACCAGCACGTACAGCGTCGGTGTGACACGCGATGCGGTCGTTGAGTGGGGAACAAAGAAGTTTCCGGACACGGGGAACTTCAGTCTGCCGGTTGTCGCTGAAACCTGGGACGGTGAACTTAATGACATCAACGGCTTCCATGTAAAGAAGGAAGACGTCTTCAATGCGCTTGATCGGGCAAAAGGCGGACCTGTTGAGGAGGGAAACGCCGGGGGCGGCACCGGGACGCGCGCTTTCGGATTTAAAGCCGGTATCGGCACTGCTTCGCGCGCCATTTCAATCGGGGAAGATCGCTTCTGTCTGGGGGTGCTGGTTCAGGCAAATTTTGCCAGGCGCGAGAATCTCATCGTGGCAGGTGTACCGGTTGGGAAGGAGATCAGTGACCTTCAGCCGGTGTTTCATAAGGAATTTGAAAAAGAGGGTTCAATACTGGTCGTGATTGCGACGGACGCACCGTTGCTCCCGAACCAATTGAAACGGGTCGCGAAACGCGCGGCTCTTGGGGTCGCACGTACCGGCGGTGTCAGCACCAATTCTTCGGGCGACCTATTCATCGCATTTTCGACCGCGGTGCCAGCGGTGGCCGGAATCCGACAGCAGTGGTCCGCACTGAGGAACGATGAGCTGGATCCCTTGCTTACAGCCACCCCGCAAGCGACCGAGGAGGCGATTATCAACTCCCTGGTTGCAGCAAAAACGATGCAGGGGATCAACAACAATACATTCTACGCTTTACCCCACGAACGCTTGCGAGAAATACTTCGAAGATACAATCGGCTTCTGGGACAGTAGACGAAAGAGACAGAAGACAGGACAGAAGACAGGAGTCAGGAGTCAGGAGTGGGACGGCGGAATTGCGGCCTGCGGATGGTGGTTCAATCGGATTCCATGTTATGCAAAATTAGTCCCGGCTAGCGGTCGAAAGGATGTCAGAATTTGTTCCCCGCGCTAGATGTCTAACTTCTGACTCCTGACTTGTGAATTTGTCCGAAGTCAAGAGTGGCGCATCGTTCTGTTTTCGGCGTACCTTCTATCCTATGGACAAGAACGTAAGTCAGCTGTGGAATGAGCTGCAAGAACTGATTCGCCGCGAACCGATGAAGGCTGTGGTCATGGCGTTTGCGGGAGGGTTCTTTCTGTGTTTGCTGCCACTGGGAAAATTGCTGGGCGTACTGGTAAGGGTCATTTTTTTGGCGCTTAAACCGGCATTGCTGATCTTGGGCGTAGTCAAGCTGTTCGAATACGCGCGGCTCACGTGTGACTCGCACGAGCAATGATTGCCAGCGGGGACCATCTCAAAGGGAATCCGCTCTCAATTGCGATTCGAAATGGCGGCAAATCAGGAGACCTGCTCTGGATGATATTTTCGCCAATAACGAGCCAATCCGGCGACACTCATCGCTGCGGGGTCCGCCTGTTCATAGGTCGCCAGATCCTCGCTCGGAGTTCCCTCTGCCAGGAGTTCCTGCACAGTAAATTTCTCAAACTCCGGAATGATTTCAGTTTCGGATCGGCCCTCGAGTAAGCGCTGCTTCATCCAATTCGCCCAGCTGAACAATCGCCTTTCCAGGGCGTCAAGAGTTCGCAATGGAAAATCGACTTTGCCGAAATGCGTGACGTGGAGCGAGGTCGGTTTGAGGGCGCGAATTTTGTCGAGCGAATCTTTCCAGGATTCCAAATGAATGTCCGGTGGCGGGAAGGGCGGGATCACCGGTCCCCCGCGAATGATAACGCCTGCAACATCGCCGGCAAACACCGTCCGCTCAGACTCCAGCCAATAGGCGTTGTGATGCTGTGCATGCCCTGGCGTGTAAAGGACACGAAATTTTTTGGAACCAAATCGCAGTTCAGCGCCGTCCTCAACTTCGATCAAATGATCTTCGGGAATATTCCCCGCGGCTCCCCATAAGGCCTCCATTTTTTCTCCATAGATTCTAGTCGCGCTTCCGACCAGCTTTGAAGAGTCGATGAGGTGGCGCGCGCCTCTTGGATGTGCATAAATCTTCGTCCCGAATTCTTTGGCCAATCGCCAGGCGCCGCCGGTGTGGTCCAAATGAATGTGAGACGCCAGGAGATGGCGGATATCGGCGGGTCGGAATCCTAGTTTCCTGACCCCTTCAACCACAGAATCGAAGACGGACTCCGGACCGCTGTCTACCATGAGCAATTCATTCGGTCCGCATTCGACGAGCGCGACGCAAATGACGTTGGGCTTTCCGAGATGCAGTGCGTCGATCAGGTGAACCATCCTGACCAGTGATAAACCGAAGAACCGCCTGAATGCCAGCGATTAGTCGTCCAGCTGGTTTGATCGATCACAACTGCGTGGCTCGAACAATTTGGCTGGCTTCGATCGTTGTTCCGCTTATTTGATTGATTCGACGGGAAGAAATTCAGTATGCGTAGCCCAGTTATTTGCCGAAAATGAACCACTTATCGCGACTGTTGCAGGGGAGCAGGATGGCTGTCGTTGGGCTTTTTATCGCTGGCGACCATCTCCGCTTGGGCGCAGGATCGCCATGCGAGAATGGCTTCGCCGCAGAAATTGATCGCGAAACAGGCGCCTCCGGTGGTGAACAAAAATGTCCTGGCGCAAACGAATCCCGACAACGCCTCGGTTCTGGTTTCGTTGTCCAAACAGCGGGCTTACTTGTACGCGGGAAATCAACTTGCCATCGACACGCCCATTTCGTCGGGAAAAAAAGCAGGCTTCACTCCGACCGGTAATTTTACGATCATGCAGAAAGATCCCAACCATCGATCTAACATTTACGGCAACTTTGTCGATTCGAGGGGCCGGGTGGTTCGGGCCGGGATAAGTGCACGGATCGATTCGGCGCCCAGCGGCAGCCATTTTGAGGGGGCGCCGATGTTTTATTTCATGCGACTAACGTCGGAAGGAGTCGGAATGCATATAGGGATATTGCCAGGGTATCCGGCTTCTCACGGGTGCATCCGTATGCCGGCTGAGATCGCTCCTCAGATCTACGCCCATGTCAAATTGGGCACTCCGGTCCAAGTTGGGTATTAGGGAGAGCTTCAAAGACATGTCAACGGGAGTCGCAGCAATGCGGTTTCTTTGACTCCGGCTTGACAAGCGCCTCCGCAAGCATAATAAGAAGGGTCCTAATGTCTCTCCCCAGCAAATTCAGCTTCAGTTTCTCCAAATTCCCTGAAGGTGGCTTAATCCTGGCAATAGTTGTCCTTGGCCTGTTATTAGCCGTTTTTGGCGGATCGGTTCAGCGTCCTAAGTTTCAAAACAACGCGGGCAAACAGGAACGGGTTTTCGAGACCGTAAACGGACAGAAAACTCCGTCTTTCGAAACCGTCAACAAATTCTTTAATCCGCAGACTCTTATTCAGATTGCGAAGGACACAAGTTTTTTCGCGATTATGGCCGTTGGAATGACTTTTGTCATTATTACGGGGGGCATTGATCTTTCGGTCGGTGCAACCTACGCGCTTGCTTCGGTTTGTGGAGCGCTCGTTCTGACACAATATGGGGCCACCGGGGGGATGGGATCTGTGATGCTTGGAATCCTTGTTACGGTTGGAATAGGTATGCTGGGCGGGTTGCTGAACGGATCGATGATTATGGCTTTCAATGTTCACCCGTTCATTATCACTCTTGGTACGATGGCGATTTATCGAGGTATTGCGTTTGTCCAGACAAACGGCCAGTCGATCGGCGGTTTTCCGGAAGCATTTCGCTCATTTGTTCGGCAAGAATTTGGCGGTTTGATCTTAGTCCCGCTCATCGTGATGATCATCGTTACGATTATTGGCGGTATCTTTCTTGCCCAAATGGCGATAGGTCGAAAAGTTTATGCGATCGGGGGTAACGAAACCGCGAGTCGCTATAGTGGAATTCGCGTCGGAGCCGTAAAAATTCTCGTCTATACCATATCCGGATTAACTGCAGGAATCGCCGCAGTGTTATCCTTGGGATATTATGGCGCAGGAGCGTCTGGAGACGGAAGCGGTTACGAGTTGAACGTCATCGCTGCGGCGGTGGTTGGCGGCGCCAGCCTTATTGGAGGCAAAGGCACGGCCCTCGGCGCCTTATTAGGGGCCATCATCCTTCAAATGATCTCGAATGGTTTGGTCATTCTTAACATCCCGCAAAATTACAGCCAGATCGTCATCGGTATGGTCGTAATTGCGGCGGTGTTGTTTGACCAGTTTAATGCCTGGATGGCCAATAGACGTTTGTTGGCCAAAACAGGCCGTATTAAGAAGGAGGTGCTCGCTTCAAGCGAGACTCCAGTTTCTATAACTCCCCACACAAAATGATCAGGAAAATAAGTCTCACTGTAACAAGCCTCGTAGGCTTGGCGGCCGCTACCGGTTTTGCTGCCGATAAAACCTACACGTTTGGCATCGTTGCCAAATCCAATAACAACCCCGTATTCCAGGCGGCGAAAACTGGCGCTGAGGACGAAGCCGCGAAGCTGAGCAAGGAAAAGGGGGTGACCATCAAGATCGACTGGCGTACGCCGAACGAGGAGGATCCGCAGAAGCAGGCTGACGCAGTGGAACAATTAGTGAACGCAGGGGCCAGCGGGATCGCCGTGAGCTGTTCTGATGCAAACAAATTGACAGACGCGATCGACAAAGCCGTGGACAATGGTGTGCCGGTCGTCATCTTTGACTCGGATGCCCCAAAGAGCAAGCGCCTTGCCAGTTTTCGGTACGGACGATATCGATTGCGGCCAGAAAACGATGTCTGAATTGGCAAGAGAAATGGGCGGCAAAGGAGTTGTGGCAATCCTGGCCGGGAACCAGAACGCTCCGAACCTGCAAAAGCGTGTTCAAGGAGTAAGGGAAGAAGCCAAGAAATATCCCGACATCAAAATCCTGGATGCGTTTTATCACAAAGAGACACCTCAGGATGCTGCTGCCAAGGTTGAGCAAGTGATGCAGGCTCACCCCGAAATTACCGGTTGGGCGATGATCGGCGGTTGGCCGCTCTTTACCGACAACGCGCTCAAATTTGCCCCGGGCACTGTCAAGGTCGTCGCAGTCGATGCCCTGCCGGCCCAGCTTGGGTACCTGCGGAGCGGTCACGTGCAGGTCCTGCTCGCGCAGCAGGTCTACGAATGGGGGACCAAATCCGTCGATATGTTGTATGACAAAGTCGCCGAAAACAAGAACCCACCTTCGACTTTCGTAAAGGGAGAACTGATTCCCGTCACGAAGGATAACGTGGATGAGTTCGCTGAGAACTGGAAGAAATGGCTGCCTAAGAAGTAAGCGGCGACAGAATCGAATAGAATCGCGGGCTCCCGGAAAGAGGATTTCCGGGAGCCCGTTTTATTTAGGCCCAAAAACCGAGGACGGAATTAACCACAGAGTACCCAGATTTCAGATGACAGAAAGGAGTTGAGCGGTATCGGAAGCGAGTTCGTCTGGAATAAGATTTGGATGGCAGAGACCATCTGCCCCTCTCCTCAAATTTGTGAAATCTGTGGTAAACTTTTCCTTCGGTTTTTGGATTAGATCCCCAGAATCTTCCTTCTGATCATCTCCAATGCATGCTGAGTGCAGATCCGCTTGAAGGAGGGTCGGTCCGTTGGAAAAAATTCCTTCTCGACAAGAGTATCGGATTCGCGGCTCGCTAACCCGATGTAGACGGTTCCAACAGGCTTCTGATCGGTGCCGCCGTCCGGACCGGCAATTCCCGTGGTTGAGAGAGCGTAGGTGGCACCACTTCGTTTCAAGGCTCCTTCAGCCATAGCTCGGGCCACTTCCTCGCTAACCGCTCCCACGGTGGAGAGCAGCTCTGCAGAAACCCCCAATGTTCGCATCTTTGCATCGTTTGAGTAGGTGACGTTTCCTTCGATAAAAATGAGCGATGCCCCGGGAACGTCGGTGATTCGGTTCGCCAACAGATCCTCCCGTGCAGGACTCGGCAATCGCCAAGGTTGCCTTGTTCGCTGTCAGCAGTTGGACGACGACGTCTTCCAATTCTTTTTCCTCGGTCGTGACGATGTAGGGGGCCAATTCACTCTCGATCAGCTTACTTGCCGCATCGACGGCGGATTCGAGAGCCGATAATGCGGATGTCCACTTCGCCCATGCGCGCGCAGTAGCCGAGCTCCAAGTCCTGGGATAGCCAGGAGTCGGTCGCCGACGATTTTCTCGACCTGGGATTCGCCCAGCCCGGTCGTCCGAAAGGTCCTTGCTTGTAGATCATGATTGCCGACCAGAGATCTGCAAGATTGGTAACGCGTAGGTGTTGAACATCGGCCGGAGTTCGCGAGGCGGCCCGGGAAAGAGAAAGAGATGCGGGATGCCATTTCGGGTTGGGAATGTGAAGACCGGGCGCTGTTCCGTAGTCGTTTGGAAGCACCGTTGCGCCTTCCGGCACATAGGCTTGTCTGGAAGTGCGATCGGTCATTTTCAGTCCGCGCCGTTTAAAGCGTTCGCTGATCTTCTCGAAAATCGAATCGTCATACTGCAACGGGCGACCGGTCAGTTCTGCGACGATTTCTCTGGTCATATCGTCCGAGGTCGGACCGAGACCGCCGGTCATGAGAATGATATCGCATCGGGTGGCGGATTCCGTGATCGCATCGCGAATCGAGTCGCCATCCGGTATAGTCAATTGCCGTTGCACCCGAAGTCCAAGCGGAAAGAGTTGTTGGGCGAGAAAAGAGAGGTGAGTATTGATGACGCTGCCGAAAAGGAGCTCCGTGCCCGTGTTTAGGACTTCGACGCGTGCCGAGCGATCTCATTTCGGGTTCAGAAGGTGAATCCATTGCGTGATCATTTCGTGCAAAGGGCTCGTTTTCTTCTAGTTGAGAAATGTACAAAAGATTTGCCAGCATGCGGACCAAAATCAATTTGGGATGAGCCGTCTGAAGATGGTCGTGGTGCAGAGTTCGATTTTGATAGGACAAAATCTGTGCGCAATCGCTGGTGGTTAGGATCCGTCCTTCATGGAACGGATCAAGCAGGACGTCGCCGTGTCGAACCACGAAGTGGCCGGGCAGATTGATCCCATCGACCACGACAGAGGCTCTTCGCGCGACGATCATGTACAAGAGCGAAAGCGAAATGGGAATGCCGAGCCTGGAGTCAATGACGCAGGGAAGAAGAGAATTCCGTGCATTGTAATAGTCATCCTCGTTGCCGCGAAATCCGAGGTCCTTGCCGAATAACTGCGCCATGGCCATCGCTCGCGAAAAATCCGAATCGCAGGGCTGATAAGCGGACGCGCAGTTCACGACTCCAAGAGTCGATTGTTTTCTGATAGGACACGACATCAACACCGGGCTGAAAGATCTGAGCTAAATACCAACACGCCTGTTCCAGGTCGACCAGATCAGAAATTCTCCTGCAGATTTCTTCGAATGCGATTTTTGCATGTCGGATTTCAATTTCCGAGAGGATCTCTCTGGACATGAACCGCGACCTGTTTGTCATCGGTCGATAGCAGGTCGCGCAGATCCGGGATGATCCCGGTACCGCCTTCGACCAGCTGTTGTTTGGTGAGATGGACCGTTTCCGGATCGTCGTCTTTGAGAAGTCGAATGATGGCCTCACGTTGTTTGAACATCGCGCTAAAAGTTAGGAAACCAAATTGAGACGCGGTGCATCGCTCCACAAACTTTCCAAGCGCGTAGAATTCGCGCTTCTTCTGAAGAAAAATATGCACGAGAACATCCGAATAATCCATCACGAGCCATTGGCTTGCCACCGAACCTTCCGATGCAATCGGAGAGAGATGTGAATGCTCCCTGATTCCTTCACGAATGCCGCTGTTGATCGCTTTCAGATGGGGTTCTGAGGTTCCGGAGCAGATCACAAAATAATCAGTGAAAGACGAAATTCCGCGCAGGTCGAGAACCACGATGTCCTCGGCCTTCTTATCTTCGGCTAGTCTAACACAAAGCCGTGCTAACTCATCAGCTCCGATACACCTCTCCCCGGTAAAGTTTCCTTACCTGGATATAGCGCAAGACGTTCTCCGGCACCAGATAGGAGATTGGCAAATAGTTGGCAACCCTGTTCCTGATTTCAGTCGACGACAGATCGAACCGCCGCCGAACGACCGGATACTTCACGTTCAGGGGCAGGTCAGAGCGGCTGAGGATTACGAATTGCACCAGCTGATCCAATTCTTCGAACTCGTTCCACTTTGGCAAAGCTGCGACATGATCTTCGCCGACGAGGAAAAAAAGAGTATCGCCTCGGATGTTGGGGCTTGTACGCCCGAGCGGTGTCGATTGTGTAAGAGGGGGGATCTCGTTCGATTTCAAGAGGATCGACAGTAAAAGCAGGTTCATCCTGGACGGCGAGCTGTACCATGGCCAAACGATCTGCAGCCGATGCACAGGAGTGGCTCGGCTTGAATGGAGACTCAGCAGCCGGAATGAAAATAACCCGATCGAGTGACAGATCTTCCAAGGCTTGCCGCGCCAGGATCAGGTGCCCGTGATGTATCGGGTCGAATGAACCGCCATATAACCCAAGCCTTAACATTCCGGTAATCTGCCTCGGTTACGCTGCGAGCCTGTCATCATGGTCACATCTTGTCTGGCTGATTAAGCAGGAAGTCTACCAGAAAAGGGTGGTTAAGCAGGCCAGGAACAGTAAACTGCGGGGCAGCGTATGGAAAGAAGCAGTTTAGGTCAACTCTTGCTTGTTGGTGTGCCGGGACTCGAGATCGACTCTGAAACGGCCGACTTTTCCGCAAGGTGCAGCCTGGAGGTTATATTCTCTTTGGTCGTAATATCCGCTCTGCCTCTCAGCTTCGTAAGCTGATCGATGACCTGCGAGATCTGTCGCAGATCGAGCCGATCATCACCATCGACCAAGAGGGAGGCAGGGTTTCACGGCTCAAACTGATCGGAAACGAGCCACCAAACGCCCAGCAGCTCAGAGAAAAAGGTGATCCGGCCCTGATTCGGGAACATGGGCGGCTCACCGGAGAATTGTTGCGTCTTTTCGGATTTAACCTGGACCTCTGCCCGGTCCTGGACATTTCTTTTGATGACGACGCGGATAATTCACTCCGCGGCCGATGTTATGGGACCTCGGTAAAAGAGGTGATCGAGTTCGCCGGTGCATTCAATGATGCTTTGTTGGAAACAGGGATCTTGTCCTGCGGAAAGCATTTTCCTGGTTACGCTGCTGTCAACGCTGGACCCTCACCATGAGCTGCCTCGTATCGATCGGAGCCGCGAAGAGCTGGACCGGACAGAACTTGCGATTTTTCGAGAGTTCGCGCACCAAGTCAGCAGCATGATGGTCTGTCACGCATGGTATCCGGCATTTGATCCCGAAAAGACGCCGGCTTCGTTGTCTCGGTCGATCGTGACCGATCTCCTGGTATCCGAGTTCGATTTCGATGGATTGATCATGACGGACGATCTCGACATGGGCGCTATCGTCAACGAGGCAGGGTTCACGGCAACAATTGAGCGAGCGATGCTGGCGGGTAATCATCTGGCGATGATTTGCCACCGCGTCCATTTGATCAAGGAAGCCGTGCGGCACTCGAGAAAGTGGAAACGGGCCGCTCTCGACCGCGCCTCTGGCCGGGATTGATCGTTTCAAACGCAGGATGGCTGCACCAAAGCCCTTTTCGGAAGAACGGTTTCGCGCATTGGACGCGAAGTCTGGGAGCTCCGCGTCGCCACACTTGGGGCGGAAGCCGCGGCCCGGCGCAGTCCGGATGATGGAAAGCGTTCGCCGGTAGAAACTTACTAAGCATTGAGCAGTGACTGTTCGGAGTCATGCGTCCCCGCCATTTCAGGAGGAGCGCTCCGCGTCATTCTTTCCGCTGGAAATTAGCCCGTATTCCCATCTAAATTCAGACTATTTTCCAATGCTAAAAGAGATCGAGCAGTTGCTACTTCTTCAGGATCGAGATCAAAAAATTAAGATGTTCAAAGCGGAACTTGAAACGGTTCCTTTGGAGCGGCAGCGGATCGAGCAGCGTTTGTTGCGGCAAAGAGCAACGCTTTTGATCAAGTCAGACAACGCAGCCGCGACGTGGAGGTTCAGAGGAAAATGCTCGAGCTGGACGCTCAATCCCGCCGGGATTCGATAGCCAAATACAAAACCCAGCAATTCCAGACTCGGAAAAACGATGAATTCCAGGCGATCAGCCAGGAGATCCACCGGTTTGAAAAGGAGATCGAACAGATCGAGGACCACGAGATTGAGCTGATGGAGCACACGGAACAAATCCAGAAAGAGGCAGTGTATGCGGAGCTGGAATTGAAAGCTGCGAAGCGTCAATCGGAACAGCAACAGGCGGATTTGAAAAAGAAAGTAGTCGACTTTGGGAGAGCGTTTGCAACGAGGCCGAGTCAGAGCGCGAACAGCTGGCGCAGGGTCTCGATCCGGATCTCCTGTTTCAATATACG
Source organism: uncultured Verrucomicrobiae bacterium (assembly GCA_963736745.1). Taxonomy (GTDB): domain Bacteria; phylum Verrucomicrobiota; class Verrucomicrobiia; order Chthoniobacterales; family JAFAMB01; genus JAFAMB01. The sequence continues at coordinate 61,765 of CAVTQD010000052.1, forward strand.
CGCCTCTTCGCTACCAAGGGAGGAAATGCTGTTGTTCCTGTCGAGCACGAGTTTTGTATGGGTTGCCATATGAAGAACACGTCGGCGCTGGTGCATCGCGCAAAAATGGGTCGCGAAATCGTCCATTGCGAGCAGTGCGGGCGGATTCTATACTCACGCAGACTGACGCATGGCCGCGCAGGATCGGCGAGGCGGTTGCGGATGTTGCGGATGTCTGTTTGTATTTTTCCTGTTTCTCTTGGTCTTGATTCTTAGTCGGAGTCGGCTTCTTCTACTTCAGCGCGACAAATAACTTGAACCACGTCGCCGCGACGGGTCCCGTCTCTTTGCCCGCGACGACGTTCAGCCGACAGACCTACACCGCCGCGAGGCAGAAGCTTGACCAATTTTTTGCGGATCAGGCGAGCGCAGCGTGACGTTGTCAAATGTCGAAGTGAATGCACTTTTGGCTGACTCGCCCGAGCTGCGCATCTTGAGACGCGGCACAGTCGTTGTTCTCAATCAAAACTCAGCGGACGATCTCTTGCAGCCTGCCTCTGGATCTCCCGTTCCAACCTCGACGATACTTCAATTGCACATTCCAGATGCGTCCCTCGATGCGCGGAGGAGAAGTCGATCTGGGCGTTTCACGGATCGAAAGGGAGAGCAAACCCCTGGGACCAGCAGAAGCCCGCGAGTATCAATTCTTTGTCCTGCCGATTATTGAAAAGACCTTGTCGAGTTTGAACAAGATCCAAAGAGATCGATCGGTGCACGACATTCGAATTGAAAACGGAAACCTGGTCTTGGCGCGTTAGGATAAGGTAGCAACCTGTTTTACATTGGAGAGCGTTGCCGCCCGATGCCCTCGAGCTGGTCGATCGACTCGCTGTTGTATTTCACGCGGTATTCGGCCAGCGATTCCTCGCCTTTGTGTTCGGCCCAGTCCTCGAGTTGAGATCGGTGACCGCGAAACTCGTACAAAGGCACGCCATATCCGCAAGAGTCGGAGATTCGGTTCAAATGGACCTTAATGAACGAACGGATGCCGATCGTGGTAGGGAAAAGCGTTCGGAGCCGTTCAAACGCCGGGTCTCTCGGCTCGATGATTTCTCCATTGCCGTGGAGGCGAACAATCTTTGGGGCTCCTGCGAACGCACAAAACATCAGGACAATACGTTCGTTTTCTTTCACGTGTGCGATCGTCTCGACGCCGCTACCGGTCAGGTCCAGATAGACAACCGTCTGTTCATCAATGATTCGGAAGGATTCGCCGTCTTTCGGCGAACAATTTACGTGACCTTCTCGGGATAGTGGGGCGGTTGCCACAAAAAAGACTTTTTGCGCCGAAAGCCACTCCTTCAATTTTTCGTCGATCGATGCGTAGACTTTGCCCATAGTGAAAATTGGCGGATGAGTTGGAGCCATCATCACACGATGCGTAGCAGCCGCAACCGGAATCGCGCTTCCGTCGTCGTCAAACAAGGTGAGCGTTCGACGTTTAGAGTTCATGGTTGGGCACCGGGACCGCCTGAACGTCGAACGTTCAACCGCGCCGGGTATTTACAGTTCGGGATTTACCGTTTAGGTCTCTCTATTCAATGCCGCCGCGCCAAAAATCCGCCAAGACTTCTCAATGCTCGAGCGTTTTCGCAGTCATTGGTTCAGACGAAGGGGAAACAAAACGACGGGCCAAGGAATTAGCGAGTGAACTTACGCCGGAGCAAGGCGCAGATTTCGGTGTTGATACGATCGACGGGACGGCAGACAACGCGGAACAAGCCGTGCAGCGGATTCGCCAGGCAAAAGAGGCGATTCAGACGCTCCCCTTTTTTGGTCGTGAGAAGCTTGTTTGGTTGAAGAATGTGAATTTCCTGGCGGATACCGTTACGGGTCGTTCAGCGGCTGTGCAAGGGGCTCTGGAGGACTTGAAAGAGGTTCTCGAGCCGAGGGTTGCCGAGTGGCGTGCGTTTTTTATTGAGCGCCTCTGAAGTGGACAAGAGGCGGAGTTTTTATAAGTCGTTGGGCAAATTTGCGAGAGTCGAGCAGTTTGACAGGATCGATCCGACCCGGCCCGGATGGGAGGAGGAGGTCCAGGCTATTGTGCTCCGGTTGGCCGTTGAATTTAATCTGAGGTTCGAATCGGAAGCGCTGGAAATATTTGTTCGGCTCGCCGGCGCCGATGGCCGTCAACTGCGGAACGAGCTCGAAAAGATCGATCTTTATCTCGGCGACCAACGGACGATCACGGTGGAGGTCGTGCGCGCATTGGTAGCGAAATCGACTAGCGGCGTGATTTGGGAGCTTGGTACCTGCATATCGAAACGGCAACTGGGGGAGAGCCTCACCCTGCTGGACCAGCTGATTTTCCAAGGTGAGACGCCAATCGGAATCCTGTACGCCGCAATTATCCCGACGGTGCGGAATCTGCTCGTTACGAAAGATCTTTTGATGAGGCACAACATCAGATCGCCGAAGGCGCCTTTTCATTTCAATTCCATTCTCGGCGAATTGCCGGAAGAGGCGATTCGACATCTTCCTCGGCGGAAGGATGGAGGAATTAATACATACGCGCTTGGATTGGCCGCATGTGAGGTGCATCGATTTGATTTGGCCGAATTGATCGAGGGCCTTCAGGCTTGCCTGAAAGCAAATATTCAACTCGTAACGACCCAGCTCGAGCCCAAGCTGATTCTTAGCAAGTTGCTTGTGAAGATAATCTCTAACTAGTGTCAGGGATGTTAAACACGCTTTTTTGCTTTTGAGCGATCGGCCCGGTCTGCCGCCGCCATATTTCACCGGGCGCCGTTTAGGCTCGATCCTCGCGAGGCCGGTGCCGTTCTTGAGTTCCAGGATCTGGTCGCGCACTAAAGCGGCTCGCTCGTACTCCAGGTTGGCTGCCGCGATTTGCATCTCTTCTTCCAGTTCTCGAAGGACTTCGGTGACATTAAAATCGCCGCCTCCTTCTCTAATCACGGATTCCTCAAGCTCCCGGCCCCTGAGGAGGGTGTGCAGGCTTTCCTGCACAGCCCGGCTTACACTGGTCGGCGTGATTCCGTTGGCCTCGTTGTACTCGATTTGCCTGGCCCGCCGGAATTCGGTAATCGCTATCAGTTTCTGAATGCTATCGGTGTACGTATCGGCGAAGAGAACAACCTCTCCGTTCACGTGGCGGGCGGCCCGCCCTGCCGTCTGGATAAGCGACGTCTGGCTTCTCAGAAATCCTTCCTTGTCTGCATCCAGAATACAAACCATGCTGACTTCCGGCAGATCAAGGCCTTCACGCAAAAGATTGATCCCGACCAGGATATCAAACTCGCCTGCCCGCAGCGAGCGGAGAATTTCTACACGCTCGATCGCGTCGATTTCGCTGTGCAAATAGCGCACTTTCAGCCCGACATCACGAAGATAATCGGTCAGATCTTCCGCGGTGCGTTTTGTGAGAGTGGTGATCAAGACGCGCTCGGAATTTTCCGTTCGCTGCCGGCAAAGCTCGATCGTCTCGTCAATCTGCTGTTTCAGGGGCCGAACCGTAATTTTTGGATCCAATAACCCGGTGGGCCGGATAATCTGCTGCGCGATCAATCTGGTGCCCGGCTTTTTTACATCGAGAGTCGGAACTGAACGACCGGTGAGCATCGGAACTAGTACAGGTTCAGTCTCCGGCTGGCCGATCCGCGAGCGAGCATGCGGAATATAGGTCGCATTGCCAACCACACTATTCTGGATCTCAAATGCGGCGGGAGTAGCGCTTATGTAAAGAATCTGGTGAACCATTTCCATAAATTCCTGGAAATTGAGCGGCCGGTTATCCAGAGCGCTCGGGAGGCGAAATCCGTATTCGACCAGCACTGTTTTCCTTGAGCGATCCCCTTCGTACATCCCGCCGATTTGCGGGATCGTAGCGTGCGATTCATCGACAACCAGCAGGAAATCCTTCGGAAAAAAATCAAGCAAGGTGTAGGGACGTGAACCGGCAGGGCGTCCGCTCAAATGTCTGGAGTAATTTTCAATGCCGCTGCAGAAGCCCATCTCTTGCATCATTTCCAGATCGAACTCCGTGCGCATCTTGATCCGTTGCGCTTCGAGGAACTTCGCGTGCTCTTCAAAAAATTTCACTCGATCGTCAAGTTCTTCACGAATCGCTTTGAGTGCGCGCTGCATCTTTTCATATGGAGTTACAAACTGCTTCGCCGGATAGAAGGTGAATCGGTCGAGCTTTTCCACGGTCTGGCCGGTCAGCGGGTCGAAGCGTGAGATCAAATCAATCTCATCACCGAAAAATTCAATGCGGATTGCTTCGTCATCGAAGGTGGCTGGATGAACTTCAACCACGTCGCCGCGGGCCCGGAATTTGCCGCGCGTCAAAGCGATGTCATTGCGCTCGTAAAGCATGTCGACCAGCTTGGCGAGCAGAAGCTCGCGGGAGATTTGCTGACCCTTGGCGACGTTGCATATCATGCTTGCGTAATCTTCCGGTGAACCCAAACCGTAGATGCAGGAAACACTCGCGACTACGATGACGTCCTCGCGCGAAAGCAGGGAGCTAGTGGCAGAAAGCCGAAGCCGCTCGATCTCTTCGTTGATCGACGAGTCTTTTTCGATATAAGTGTCCGTCCGCGGAATGTAGGCCTCGGGCTGGTAATAGTCGAAGTAGCTGACGAAGTATTCGACGGCGTTGTTTGGGAAGAATTGTTTAAACTCGCTGTAGAGCTGTGCTGCGAGGGTTTTGTTATGCGAAATCACCAGAGTTGGCTTGTTCAGTGCAGCAACCACATTGGCTGCAGTGAACGTTTTGCCCGAACCGGTTACCCCAAGCAACGTTTGATGCCGATTGCCTGCCTTTAGAGAACGGACGAGCTGATCGATCGCCTGCTGCTGGTCACCGCGCGGTTTGAACTGTGAAGAGAGTTCGAAAGGCATTGGGGCAGGAGTTCAGGAGTTGCAGGAGTTCAGGCGATTTCGGAAGGCGAGGATGTTAGTGTGGAAAGCGTGAACTCCATAGGACCGGCGGACCGGAAGCCGACTCTCCCTTTCTGCGACTCCTGAACTCCGCCCTTAACCTTCCGCAACAACCGGATTGCTCAGAACCCCGATTTTCTCGATCTCGATTTCCACGAAATCTCCAGGAGCCAGGTATCGGGGCGGATCCATGGCCATGCCGACGCCTTCGGGTGTTCCGGTCAGAATAACTGTACCCGGATAGAGAGTAGTGCTTCCGCTGAGAAATTCGATCAGAGTGGGTATGTCAAAAAGCATGTCCGAAGTGTTTGAACTCTGACGAGTTTTGCTATTAATACGGGTTGCGATCCGAAGCGAATTTGGGTTGGGAATCTCGTCTTTAGTCACGATGGCCGGCCCAAGGGGTGCAAAGGTATCGAAGCCTTTGCCCCGGCACCATTGACCGCCGCCCAGACGCTTTTGCCAATCGCGGGCGCTCACGTCATTACCGGCGGTGTAACCGAAGACAACGTCAAAGGCGTCACTTTTCGAGACATTTTTGCACTTTCGACCTATGACAACCGCCAATTCGCACTCGTAATCGACCTCGTCGCTGCGAAGTTTGGTTGGCAAGATGATCGGGTCGCCAGGGTTTTGCAAAGTGCCGGGGCTCTTCACAAACAAAACGGGACGCTCAGGAATTTTTGCCCCTGTTTCTGTCGCGTGCTTTCGATAATTGAGACCGATACAGAGTATCACCGGAGGGTCGACCGGAGCCAGAAGCTTGACCACGCTCGATTCGCGATCGGTTACTTCGAAGTCTCGAAAAATATCTCCGCGAATATCGAAACAACGCCCACCCGCTTGCTCAGCCGCAAACCGAATATCTCCCTCTTGCGCAAGGTATCGGATGATCCGCATGAAGACATTAGTAGGCGAGTTTGGGAGTTGAAGCAAATCGGTTCACGTAGAATGGCTCCCGACCCGCTCCAACGATTCGGGCTCCGTTTCCAGGATTTCAGGCGGGTCAGTAGTCAATTGGAGCGAGGGTTCCAATGCTGTTTCCGATCTCGCCGTTTCGCGCGAAGGTTCGCGATGCGAAACCGGTTCGACTTGAGCGATCTGCGGCGCGCCAGTTTCCTTTGCCGCCGATGTAAGCTCCGGTTCGGATTCAGTAGTCATTTCTTCCGAATCCAATTGAGCGGTTGAGGATTCTTCATCCGGAGAGTCGGTGGCCTCTTCAATCTCGAGACTTCGCTGGCCTGATGGATGTGCGCCGCCTTTCGCCGTTTCGACGGGCCTGGGTGCTAACGGCAAGTCGAGAGTGCCGTCGGCAAACTCGATCACGTGACCCGCTTTAGCCAGCCAGATAAGGTCGGTAGCCAGCGCGGTTTTCGCATGATGGTATTCCTCGCTGGACTCGTCAGTTGATTTTTCGCCGATCAGTTTAGCCAGAACTTTTTCCGCTAACTGCTTCCTCGAAATCTTCGGATAGGACTTTATGGTCGATAGGATTGCCGACAATCCGGTTGAAACGGATGCTTGATTTGCGTCGAACATTTGCGGCCGGACTGTTGAGATATACAGGATTCGCTTTTTGTGCTTGAACACGTGCAATCCTGCCTGATTCAGACCGTGCCGAAGGGCTCCCGCGATTTGCGCAGGGAACCGATTTTCACGATCTCTGGCTTTTCGGATGGCCGCGATAATGCCACGGTCCGGGAGGTGCCGGGCCGTATCTCCGGATAGTTCTGTCGCTAAACAACGCCGGACCAGGCCGGGCAGGTAATTGGTCCGGAAATGCTGTTCGACAGCTTGCAAATTGTCAAACGCCGCCGGATTTTCCTGGTCCTTCGTCTGGAATGTTACAGACTTTCGCGCTTCGTCTTTCCATTGTTCCACTAATTGCGGGTCGCTACTGATTTCAATTGCGCGCCGGTAATCGTCAAAACTCATGCGCCGGCTGAATCTTTGATCGTAGAGCGCGCGCAAAGCCGGTTGAAACGCGTGGTAGTTGGTTGGCCCGAGGAGTTTGCCCGACAGAGTACAGCGGGCGACGGATGAAAAATTTCCTTTGATCGGCTCTTTTTCGACGATCTGCGTTCCGTAAAATTCCTCCCTCTTTTCATTGAAGGCATTTCGTTCGAGGGCGGTCGGATCCATGGCGACTGGACCGTCATCGCCGAATTGGTAAATCATCGTGTGATTGTCCAGCGAGCGAACTCGGATCCGATGGCGCTCAGGGCGTTCCAAAAACATGCGTGCCAAACCGAACAACGGATAGGCAATGTGCCCTTGTTTGATCTGCTGAATGATTTTCGAAAAGGCCCGTTCTTCCGGGAGAAAGTCGATCTGCACGGGAGCCGGCTCGACCTCGGGTCGAAGGGCTTGATCGTCCCGGCGTTGAAAACGCGTCCGATCACTCCTGAACGGCTTCTGGCCGCCGCCTTCGGTGCCGCGTGGGGCTGGAGCGGGAGGAGACTTGCTGTCGGCGGCAGGTCCTCGATCAGATTGTGCGCGCCGTGGCCGGTCATTTGGAGGGTTCGAACGCCTCGGGCGATCGTCCCGGCGGTCTCGCCGCCCGCGGTGATGACGGTCCTGCGGGTCGTCGCCATCATAATCCGCGTACCGGTTACCAGGCTCCGATTCCTTCAACCAATCGGGCGTTAAACGAAGATCAAGTGAAGGGAGCGGGTCCGTCATGGTCATGTCAGGGGTGGAGATATTTAAACCCAAAAATAAAACTTTAAACCCAAAATAAATCGCTCGGCGCGGTCGCCGACACAAGCGATGGAAACGGGCGTCTAGGTTGTCGTTTCCATCCGATAGGTCAATACAAAAGTGGTCGCAGCCCTGATTAAACCAATCAATGGGACTGCGGTTGTGTCAAACGTCGCTCAATAACGCCGATTTGCCGGGTGTTTTCGCGGCCGGTTCGTCCCGAACTCGGGATTCCGGCAGAGATTTAACCGGAACACCGGGGCGTCCGAATCTGTTCGCGAAAGATAGAGGTTTGGATGACAAGAAAGTAGTTGCTATTTAATGCAATTAATTTAGTTGCCATCACCGGGCTTCGTAATTAACCGTAGGCACGTCTTAACTACAACCGAGAAGAAACGCGATTTATGTCAGAGAAATCCATTGAAGAAAAGGTGAAAGAGATCATCGTCGAACAACTCGGCGTAAATCCTGAGCAAGTAACACCTAACGCTTCCTTCATTGAGGATCTCGGCGCTGACTCGCTTGATACGGTAGAGCTCGTGATGGCCTTCGAGGAGGAGTTTTCGGTCGAAGTTCCTGACGAAGATGCCGAAAAGCTCCAGACGGTCGGCGACGTTATCCGATATATCGAGGAGCGGGCAAAGTAGCGCGCCGAAGCAGGAGATATTTGCGGTCTGTCTTGCCTTGCAAGGAGGGGCAACTCGACAGCATTGAAGACGCGGTGGGCATTGCCGTCGTTGACGTTTGTGTCCTTCGAGAACCGGGCTAAAGTAAAAGCTTTATCTTATGTATTCGGAGGACGACCTGCAGTATGCCTTAGAGAACACCAAAGTGATCGTTTCACCGGAACGTCGGATTGAGACCTTTGGTGCCACCAGCTTCCATTTCTATCTCGTGACAGAGCTGATGGACTGCGCCAATGAAGTCCGCATCCGCAATGGAAGGATCCAGGCCGATCGTCCACAGATATTGACGTCGGAAAATATCGCGAAATTGACACTGGAAGGCTTCGGAGAGCGGGCGCAAAAGTTTGCCGAGATGCTGCAATCGCGAAACGCCGCATTGCTGAAGTATGGATTTCAAATCCGCAAAGACGATCTTTCTGAAAATCTGGTCCATGATTCCGTCGACGCTGTACTGGACCGGGTGACAAGCCAGGTACCGGAGTCGCAACGGAGCACCAGCGCAGTCATTCACGGCGTCGACGAGGGCTGGGAGGTTTGTCTCCTGAAGTTTACGGTGGAGCTGATTCAACAGTCCGCCGGTCGAAATATTCAGGATTTTCGCCGGAAGGGCCTTCTTTAGGTGCTGGTCCGGAGGCCCAAAGAGGCGCTTCCGGCGGAAGTCCTAAATGAATAACCTGGTGAAGCTTCTTGTCGTTGCCTCGATGGCAGCCTTCATTTTTGGCGGGGGAGGTTTCGTCGCGTATCGATTGTTTTTCAAGAAGCCGGGCACCGGTCGTGGAAACCCGAATGAACCGGTCGTAACGCCAACACCTGACCCGGGCATCCTGATGTTCGAGCAAGCGAAACAGCAGATTGCGAGCGGTGATCAGAGCGACGCAAAAAAGATTCTTCTGGCTCTGATCCAGAGCTTTCCTGATTCAACCAGGATAAATGACGCGAGAAAAGTGCTGGGTGACTTGAATATCAACGAATTCTTTTCACCTGTGCCAGGGCCCGACAAAATGGAATATGTCGTGGTGCGTGGCGACTCGATAGCAAAAATCGCCAGTAAAACCAAGTACCCTGCCGAACTGATTTTCAAGGCCAACGGCCTGAACAGCCTGACGATTCAGCCCGGCAAGAGGCTTATCATTCCGAGAGGTCAGTTCACTCTGGTGATTAACACCAAAAAAGGTGATGTAACCTTGGTGAACAATGGGATTTTCTTCCGTTGGTACAAACCTTTGGAAGTCAAACTGCCGGCGAAGGTGGTTCTCGGTCAGTTCAAGATGCGCGAGAAGATCGCGTGGTCAGACGGTATCCGCGTTGCGTTCGGAGAAAAAAAATACCTGGGAAGCAGCCGATGGATTGTCATAAACGTTAATGGTATCACGCTCTATTCCGAAACCAATCCCCAAACACCCAACGCTCAGAAGCCTGGCAGCGGGATCATGCTCGGTTCTGCTGACATGGAGGAACTGTTTGCCTTGGTCACGAAGGATACGCCGGTGATTTTCAAATGAAGGTGCAACCTTTGGAATTCGAGAAGCCGATCGTCGAACTCGAAAAGCAGTTGGACGAATTGAAGAGGCATTCGAAGTTGAGTTCGGTCGATCTCGAGCGCGAAATGCGCGCAGTCGAAAAGAAGATTGAAGAGACAAAACGGGAAATTTACGAGATGTTGACCGCCTGGCAGAAAGTGCAGATTGCTCGGCATACCGCACGCCCGTTTGCGCTCGATTATCTTAAATTGGCGTTTTCGGACTTTGTTGAACTTCACGGCGACCGGCTTTTTGGAGACGACGCGGCAATGCCTTGCGGATTTGCCACGATTGGAGAATTTCGTTGCGTCGTTGTTGCACACCAGAAGGGAAGGGATACCAAGGAGAACATTCGACGAAATTTTGGAAGCGCCCATCCAGAAGGTTACCGGAAGGCACTCCGCGTCATGCGGCTCGCGGAAAGATTTCACTTACCCGTGATCGCATTGATCGATACCCCAGGAGCTTACCCGGGGGTGGGGGCTGAAGAAAGACACATCTCGGAATCGATCGCCGTTAATCTGAGCGAAATGATGTTGTTACGCACGCCGATAGTCGCATCGGTGATCGGCGAAGGAGGGTCAGGGGGAGCGTTGGGCATCGGGGTCGCCGATCGCGTCCTGATGCTTGAGAATGCCTACTATTCGGTGATCAGTCCTGAAGGTTGCGCAGCAATTCTTTGGAAACACCGCAGTCATGCGCCGGAGGCGGCGGAAGCGCTGAAACTGACAGCTGTACACTTGAAGGAGCTGGAGCTGATCGACGAGGTTATTCCTGAACCACTTGGCGGCGCTCACCAGGACCATGAGCTAGCCGCACAAAATTTGCGGTCTGCGCTCCTGGCGCATCTCGATCAATTGACAAAAAAACCGGTCGATACCCTTCTTCAGGAGCGTTACGAAAAATTTCGCAAGATGGGAAAGGTCTTCGAAGCATAACTTACCCCGCTTTCAATCGTCGTCGGGTTCTTTGAGCTCAAAGATCGAGAACGAGGAGGACGATTGAAGGAAGCCCTATGCTCTGCTATTCTACATTGCCGCGCGTGCGATCGATATAGACGCGAGCGGCCTTGCGGATTTCTTCTGCCACGTTGCCTTCGGATTTCGCATGTTCTAGGCTTAAACCACGGGAAGTAGCCGACAAGATCGTGAAAGACGAGGATCTGCCCGTCGCACGCTGTTCCTGACCCGATCCCAATTGTGGGTATAGAAATCGATCGGGTGATCTCCGCGGCGGCCGATGCGTCAATCAACTCGAGCACCACCGCAAATCCTCCATTTTCTTCGATGACTCTGGCTTCGTTTAGTAGGAAGCTGCGTTCTTGCGCAGTTCGACCTTTGGTCCGATAACCACCTTCTTCCAGCACATGTTGCGGGAGCATTCCTATATGCCCGACAAACGGGATGCCTGCGGCAGTGATCGCGCGAATCTGTGCGGACCAAGCCTGTCCGCCTTCCAGTTTGACTGCATGAGCACCTGCGTCAATCAAGCGTTCGGAGTTCTGAAGCGCCAGTTCCGGGCTGTCATAACTGTGGATGGGGAGGTCAGCCACGAGGAGCGCAGATGACACGCCGCGCGCGACTGCTCTTGTGTGATGAATTACATCTTGGATCTGCACATGCGTCGTGTCGGGATAGCCGAGCACCGTCATCCCAAGCGAATCGCCCACCAGGATCAGTTCGATACCGGCTTCGTCCAGGAGCCTTGCTGTGGCAAAGTCGTAGGCCGTCAGCGCGCTGATTCGGTGCGAGATCCCTTTCCAGCTTCGAATCGTATCTGGAGTAATCTTATTCACGATCGAACAATGGTACGCCCAGTCGCGTGACCTGGCCCTGATCATCGAGCTCGGATAGTAGTCTGCGGACGGAACAAATCTGACCGGGAAGAATGAGATCGGGAGAGATCTCCTCCAAAGGCGTTAATACAAAGCGGCGCAGGCGAAGCCTTGGATGCGGAATGATTATCTCAGGGTTATTCAGCACAAGATTGCCTGCGTAGAGGACGTCCAGATCGATGATCCGAGGAGAGTTTCTCGGTCTCTTCGACGGTCGGCCCATTGCTTTTTCAATCTCCAGCAACCGATCAAGTAAAGCAACGGGAGGCCCAGTGAAATTGATTTCCATTACCGCGTTGAGATATGGCGGCGTACCAGGTTCGCAGTCTACCGGCGTTGTCTCGTAGATCGATGACAGCCGGATTGGAGGGCCGGACTCATGGAGCGAACAGGCTCGCTTGCATCCTTCGCGAAGGTTCGCGAGGCGGCTCTCGATATTCGAACCCAGGGCGATTCCACAGCGCATTGAGATCAGTGGTAGTGAAGGGTGGTAGTGGTAGTGGGAGTGATGGTGGTAGTGAGAGTGGTGGTGGTAGTGAGAGTGGTAGAGAGGAATACCACCACCACTCTCACTACCACTCATCTCATTTAAGCCCCAACACGTCCCGCATGTCGTACCAGCCTGCGTGTTTGCCAATCAGCCAGCCAGCGGCCCGCAAAGCGCCTTGCGCAAAAGTATCCCGGCTCGACGCGCGATGAGCCAGTTCAATCCGTTCCCCCGCGCCCGCAAAATAGATGATATGTTCACCAACGATATCTCCTCCCCGGACTGCATGGAGACCAATCTCGCCTGGTTCCCGCTCGCCCACCAAACCTTCTCGCCCGTGCCGTGCTGCTTTGTCATAATCCAGAGAACGCGTCTCCGCGATGATTTCGCCCAGGCGCTTTGCCGTTCCGCTCGGCGAGTCCTTTTTGAGACGGTGATGGAATTCGACGATTTCTGCGTCGAACTCCGGACCGAGGATTTCGCTCGTCCTTTCGGTAAGCCAGAATAACAAATTGACGCCAACGCTGAAATTTGGGGTCAGCAATATGGCGATGCATGCGGAGTTTGCGCGTAATATGTCGAGCTGGCCATTCGAGTGCCCTGTTGTTCCGATCACCAAGGGTATTCCACCGGCGACGCATCGGGTCGCAATCGCGACTGACCCTTGCGGTTGGCTTACATCGATCGCGACATCCCATGCCGCGTCCGATGCCGAAAGATCCTCCTTTCGTCCCGATATCGAAACTTCGTAGTGACCGGATGCCATGGCGATTCGAACGATTGCCTGTCCTAATCGTCCATTCCCTCCGTGAACGTGCAATCGGGTCATATCAGCTTCACTGCCGCAAGCGTCTCGTGGAGTTTGCTCTGGTTTGCTTTTCCAATTTCGCAGAGCGGCAGCCGGAACTCGTTTTCGATCATCCCCATCAGATACAACGCGGTTTTGACCGGGATCGGATTTGATTCAATAAAGAGATCCTTGAAAAGCTGAAAATAACGGAGGTGAATTTTCAGCGCATCCGCGGATCGGCCTGCGAGGAAGACGTTGACCATATCCGTTATCTGCTTGGGAACCACATTCGAAGCCACGCTGACCACGCCAACGGCTCCGACGGCCATGAAAGGCAACGTTAAACCATCGTCACCGGAAAGTATGGTGAATTCAGGAGGAAGAACCTTCCTCAAGGCCGAGACACGTTCCGCCGAGCCGCCAGCCTCCTTGATTGAAACAATGTTTTCGCAATCTCTCGCCAGGCGGGCGCAGGTCTCTACTCCAATCTCGCCCGCCGTACGACTGGGAACATTGTACAGCACCAGTTTAATCGAAGTCGATTCAGCGATTTTTTTGTAATGCCTGTAGACCCCTTCCTGAGTGGGCTTGTTATAATATGGACTGGCCAGAAGGGCCGCATCGACACCCAGTCGCTCAGCTTTTTGGGTCAGTTCCACCGCTTCTTGCGTCGAATTTGAACCCGTCCCCGCAATGATTTTGCAACGGCCTCGCGCTTCCTGAACAGCGATTTCGATTACGCGCAAATGTTCATCGAAATCGAGCGTGGCGGCTTCGCCGGTCGTTCCCGTCGGGACTATCCCATTGACGCCGTGGTCGATCTGAAATTGGATCAAATTGCGAAACGCGGTTTCATCAACCTGCCCGTTCTTGAAGGGGGTAACGATGGCGGTGTAGGTACCTGTAAACATGGGTAAGGAGGGGTTATGGAATTTCGATGGAACCTTCAAAAACGAAGTCGGCAGGACCTTTGAGAGTGACATTTTCAAAGCCGGCTCCGGCTCTTTGAAAGCCAACCTCAAGCCAATCTCCGCCTCGCACAAGAAGGCGCACCGGAGAGGTTGCCTCGCTTAACGCCGCGTAGATCAATCCAGACGCGGTGACTCCTGTGCCGCATGCCAGCGTCTCGTCTTCCACACCGCGTTCGTAGGTTCGGATGACTATTTCTCCAGGCTCAATTTCCTTGATGAAATTTGCGTTTGTCCCGTTTGGCTGAAACGCGGGATGATACCTGATTTGCGAACCCCAATGCTCTACCGGTGTCGATTCGATGTCGTCTACGAAGGTGACGACATGCGGTACCCCAGTGTTGATGGAATGGGTCAGGAGTTTTACCCCACCGATCTCGAGAGTCCGGCGCAAGACGATGTCATGCGGCCGACTCAAGGAGAGCGTGACGAGACCGCCATCGGTCTGAGCTTGAATGATTCCGGCCTGAGTCTCGAAACGCATGTCAAAGAACGCTCCGGTGATCTTGTTGACAAAACGGGTGAAACATCGCGCACCGTTCCCGCACATCTCCGCTTCGCCGCCGTCACTGTTGTAGTATCGCATCCGAAAATCGGCCTTGCCTTCGGCCGCCTCGACTAGAAGCACTCCGTCCGCGCCGACGCCTCGATGACGGTCACACAGGAAGGCGATCTGCTGCGTCGAAAATTTATAAGCGCCCGACCGATTATCGATGAGCACGAAATCGTTTCCGGCGCCGTTCATTTTCGTAAACCGAAGCATAACCGCTCGCTAACATATGCCCAGTTGCTGCGCAAGCGCGATATCGGGGGAGACGCTTCAACGGGTCGGCGCAACGGCGTGTCGGCGTTTGGCTCCTCCAAAGACTGAAAAGGGGCAACTGATGTCACCGATGTCCTGCGCCCCTGCACCTGCGAACGTCGAACGTCGACATTTCACCCGCGGTCCGCAATAACGTTAAACTCCGGCCTCCATTTCGTCTGCAGCATTTGACGCCACGGTGGAAGGCTGCGCGTCTTGCGCCCCTGCAGAAATTCAAGGCACACATCGCTTAGCGTTTCAGAAAACGCCTTGGCAGCACAGGTTTCTCGGGACAAGTCGAATGGCAAATCGTTCAGGTTCGCTACATCTTGATAACGTCGCACAAAGTCGTTGGAGACGGTCTCGTAGATGCGCACGACGCTTTCCAAAGTTTTAGCATCAAGCAGGGATCCTTCCCGCTCCAGATGAGTCAGAAGTGAACCGGCGATTTCGGACGCCATGCGTAGAAGCCCCTTTCCCCGTTGCGCAGGGTCGAGGTTCTGATGCTTGTGGTCGTAAAGCATAGCAAGATCAACCTGGCAGATTACCTTCGGATCGAGGTTTCGATGCAATTCACAAAGTGACCCGATCTCGAGAGCCCATCCGCTCTCGATAGGCAAGTTCATTGCGGTATCGAAGCTCATCGAATATTCGCCGGAGAGCGGATAACGAAAACTATCGATAAAATCGAGCAGAGGCATGTGTCCTAGGACACGAACGAGGGTCCGAACCAGTGGAATAACAAATAGCCTGGTAACGCGGCCGAACAACTCCTCGCGGACCCGGCTGTAGTAGCCTTTGCAGAAGCTGTAGCCCAGCCGGGCAACGGGGAGCGTGAGGGTAAGCGTCAGATCCAGATTGTAGTTTGCAATGTCACAATCATGAACCAGGACTGTTCCAGACGATTGGTTCGCGGCAAGCCATCCGAAGGCGAGCCAAATATTCAATCCTTTGCCTGGACTGAACTGTAACCCGTGGTTCTCGAGTTCCTGTAACAGATCTGGAGAATCAGTCCACAGAACCACGTGCGGCTTCTTCAACCTCGACCAGAACTGTTTCACATCCCGGGTCCGGTGACCTGGTATCCCGTTCATGGCGACGACGACGCGCGATAAGAATTTTGCCTCCTCCAGGTTTTTGACGATTCCTTGCAGAGCCGACGTCCCAATCTCGGCATAGTGGCATGGCAGGACCAGAACGACGGATTCAAAAGCCGGCAACGGTTCATGGCGATTGATGATGGGTCCATCGACAAGCCGGTGCAACGTGCTGATGAGGCCGTGCTGGAAGAAATCGCTCATCGGTCTTTTACGATACCTTGCACCGATTCGTTTCGGAGTTGCCAGCGCATTTCCTGATTGGCGACCACGACAGAGACTTATTTTGGGTCCAAGGCGAACTTCGAACTTCAAATCCCGATCAACGAGGTCACTTGTGGACGAGTCAAGAAAAACTCAAATCCAGTTGCACCCTCGCAAAAATACCTTATCCCTATAGGGAATATCCACTTTATGTGTTATGGCTTCCAAAAGCGTTGAAGAAATTAAAGCTCAGAGTCACGCCTTGCGAGGGACGATTCAGGAAACTCTTCTTAGGGACGGGTCTCACTTTTCTGAGGAAGAGTATCAACTCCTGAAGTTCCACGGTACCTATCAACAGGACGATCGTGACCAGCGCGTCCCGCGGAAAAAGCAGAATCTCGATAAAGCCTGGATGTTCATGGTTCGGTCGAAATTGCCGGGCGGAGCGTTGAGTGCGCAGCAATACCTCGCGCACGACCACATCGCAGGGGAACTGGGCAACGGAACGCTCCGGATTACTACTCGCCAGGGATTCCAGTTGCACGGTGTCCTTAAGGGGGAGCTCCAGGAGTGCATCCGCAGGATCAATGAATCCGGAATTACCACCTGGGGCGCCTGTGGCGACGTGGTCCGGAATACGACCGCAGCTCCCACTCCTTTCAAAGACGAGGCTCACCTGGATGCCCAACGATTGGCGAAAGAACTCAGCGACACCTTTCTGGCCAAAACAACAGCCTACGCCCAGATTTGGTTAAATGGCGAGCACCTCAACCGCGAAACGGATGATGCCGAGCCAATTTACGGGCAACATTATCTGCCCAGGAAATTTAAAATCGGCATCGCCATTCCGCCGCGAAATGACATCGATATCTATACAAACGATCTCGGCTTTATTTCAAACGTGGAAAACGGCGTAGTGAAGGGATACACGGTCGTCGCGGGTGGAGGATTCGGCATGTCTCACGGCAAGACCGAGACTTTTCCGGCGCTCGCGAAACCTCTCTTCTACATCGCCAGAGAGCATGCCATTAAAGCAGCCGTGGCAGTGGTTAGTGCCCAGAGAGATTACGGTAACCGAAATGATCGCAAACGAGCTCGGCTGAAATATCTGATCGACGAGCGCGGAATCGACTGGTTCAGGGAGGAGGTCGTCAAGCGGCTCGATGCCCCTTATGAACCGGCCAAGGAAGTTCACTGGAATACCGTGAGCGACGTCTTCGGTTGGCGGGAACAAGGGGACGGAAAATTGTTCTGTGCCCTATGGATTGAAGAGGGCCGGATCAAGGACACGGACGAGCGCAAATGGCGGACCGCGTTCCGCACTATCGCCGAGCAATTTGGATTTCCCGTCAGGCTGACGACAAATTGTAACATTATTTTCCATGATATCGATCCGGCTGCGAAAAAGAGGGTCAACGAGCTCCTGACAGCTCACGGAATTCCAAAGCCGGAAGATTTGACGGAGACCAGGAGGCTGGCACAGGCCTGCGTCGCGCTTCCCACCTGCGGATTGGCGCTGGCTGAAAGCGAACGGGTATTCCACCTGGTTTTGGATAAAATCGACGACATTTTGAACGACTTCGGTCTGAGTGAGGAACCGATCTTGATTCGCATGACCGGTTGTCCGAACGGATGCGCCCGGCCTTACAACGCGGACATCGCGTTTGTTGGACGCATGCCGGGCAAGTATGCCCTCTATGTCGGAGGTTCCGTCACAGGCGAGCGATTGGCTGGATTGCAGGAGAAGACAGTCACGCTGGAAGAGATACCTGCGCGAGTTCGCGGCTTAATCGAAGGATTCGTTCAGAATCGTCACGCCAACGAAAACTTCTCCAGCTATTGGGGCCGCACCCACGTGAACGGACCGGCGCCAAATCCGTCTCAATTCCACTTCGAGTTCGCGCAGCGCGAGAACAAAAGTCTGGTCGGCGCTGAGGTTTGATTGACCGAACGCCCAAATCCCGTTAAAGGGGTTGAATGGGCAAGCAACATAATAAAGTGGAGAAGCGCAGGCGCCGTTTGAATTATCTGAAGCGCAAACGGACTTCTACAAAACCGGCCAAGGAGTAAGCAAAGCGTCCCGCTTTGCCCAGGCCCAAGAGAGGCAAAGCGTGACGCTTTGCTTACTGGAAATCTGGAGCGGAATATGCCTCAACCAGTAATGCTGCTTATTCGGGACGGATGGGGGATCAATCCTCACGGGCGGCAATGTGCGGAAGCCGATGGTAATGCGACGTTGCTCGCACGGACGCCATACCACGATGCTCTTTACCAGACTTATCCGTGGAGTCGACTCAGCGCGAGCGGGATGGATGTCGGATTGCCCGAGGGCCAGATGGGAAATTCGGAAGTTGGACACCTCAACCTCGGCGCGGGAAGAATCGTTTACCAGGATTTCACACGGATCAATAAAGCGATCCTCGACGGAGAGCTAGCAACTAATCCGGTGATCCGCCAGGCGTTTGAGTCAGCTCGAGCGTCCCGTCTCCATTTTATCGGCTTGCTTTCTGACGGCGGAGTCCACAGTCATCAGAAACATTTGATCGCCTTAGTGCAAGAGGCGGCAAATTGCGGGGTGAAGGACATCTTGATTCATGCTATCACGGACGGCCGCGATACTTCACCGACCGGAGGAGCTGAATTTTTGGCCACGGTGAGAAATGCCGTTTCCGATTCCGGAGCGGTTATCGCGACGGTCATCGGTCGATACTTTGCCATGGATCGGGACAAACGCTGGGAGCGCACCAAACTGGCATGGGACGCCATTGTGTTCGGGCGGGGCGCAACGGTTGCCGGTTCACCGGATGATGCCATCAGACAACGGTATCAGGAAGGAGAGACCGATGAGTTCCTCAAGCCCCTGATATTTTCTCATCCCAACCAGCAACGGATTCGGGACGGTGATGTGGTTTTCTTTTTTAACTTCCGCGCGGATCGGGCAAGACAATTATCGCGAGCGTTTCTTTTCGAAGACTTTGCCGGATTCGATCGCGAGGTATGGCCGAAGGTGCACTTCGTGACAATGACGGAATATGACATAACCTTTCCGTGTCCGATCGCGTTTCAGCAGCAGACACTGGATAACATTCTCGGGAAGCTCGTCAGTGAGGCGGGCAAGAAGCAACTGCGAATTGCCGAAACCGAGAAATACCCGCACGTGACCTATTTCTTCAATGGTGGCGTGGAAGTGCCATTCGCCGGCGAGGACCGGGTGATCGTCCCTTCGCCGAAGGTTGCAACCTATGACCTCAAGCCCGAGATGAGTGCGCCGGAGGTAACAGCCGAGGTGGTTAATCGGTTGAAGGACTATGATCTGGTCATCTTGAACTTTGCGAATCCGGACATGGTCGGGCACACTGGGATCGTCGAAGCCGGCATCAAAGCGGTAGAGACAATCGATCAATGTGTGCATCAGGTCCTGGAAGCGCTGCTGGCTGCGGGAGGAAAGGCGATCGTGATCGCGGATCACGGAAATTGCGAGTTGATGCGCAACCCTGATGGCAGTCCGAACACCGCGCACACGACGAATCTCGTCCACTGTATCTTCGTAGCGGCGGACGCAGCGGAATATCGTCTGAAAGATGGGATTCTTGCCGACGTCGCTCCGACGCTGCTGGAATTGCTTGGACTGCCGAAGCCGAAGGAAATGACCGGCCACAGCCTGCTCGAACGCAAATAGAGACGGAAAGCCATTTTCCACTTGGCGGACGGCAATTTCAGCCTGATTGATGCCCGGCATAAAACGCAAAACTATCTATTGCGCGGCGTCAGTTTTGCTTTAACTAGGATAACGGTTCTCATTTACCGCGTGGTGTAACGGTAACACAGCGCCCTTTGGAGGCGTTATTCATGGTTCGAATCCATGCGCGGTAGCCATTCGACTTGGATCCGAAACTCGACAGAGCCGACGGGGACCGCGCACGCTGATCCGTTACGGATGCAGGGCGGCGATCATTCTCGGATTGTCGATGTACGCATCAAAGCGAAGTATCTTACCGTTCTTAAGCGTCCAAACGTGAACCGCAGGTACTTCGAATTCCTTCCCGGTCGCCCGAGCAATTCCCCGTGTGTAGCCCACGGCGACCACTTGGTCACCGGAATCGACGAATTGATTAGCCTTGAATTTGGATTCAATTGCCGACGTTAGCTTTTGGAGGAACGCGCCGACTTCCTTGTGCCCGTGGTACCGTCCACCCCACGGGACCTCCTCCGATTGGTAGAACTCGACCTCCGGGTCGAGTGCGCCGAAGACAGCCTGAATGTCACCTCGATTGAAGGTGTCGTAAGCATTTTGGACGAAGGTCACATTCTCTTTAGACATCTTATTTTATCACGCCCGGAGACAATGCCAGGTTGTTACGATCAACGCGCTGCTTTCAGCAATTCCTTTTCCCGCACTTCCTTCATCATCCTTGAAATCGTGCTCCGGTCAACGCTGAACAGTTCGGCAATTTCGGCCTGACTCTTCGCACCTATCCAAATCATTTTGATGGCCTCGGCTTGCTGTGTGGCCGAAAGCTTATAACGCCCGCCACCGATGCGAGCCTTTACACGATCCGCGAGAAACCGAGTTTTGCTCGCTCTTTGGCTTCGCGACCTTTCTCGTTGCCACGCTACGATTTGGGTCACAAGCAACTTCTTCAGGATTAATCCTTTTCACGACACCAAATCGGCTTCATAACTCAGTACTACCGTCCCCATCTGAAAAGGAACAAAACCTCATGCCCCATCTCCTCGTCCGCCATAAAGTCTCAGATTTTTCCAAATGGAAGTCCGCGTATGACGCCCATTCACCGGCTCGTAGAGAAGCCGGGCTAAAAGAAGAGCATTTGTTACGCAACATGGACAACCCGAACGAGGTATTTCTTTTGTTTGAAGTCAAGGATGTAGAGAAGGCCAAGGAGTTTGGTGCTTCTGCCAATTTACGAGAAGCCATGCAGGATGCCGGAGTGGTGGATAAGCCGGATCTTTACTTGCTCGACTAAGAACAGTCTAACGGGCAAAGGCGTCCGTCCGAATCAGCGATCTCCAAAGGATTGCGCCGCGAATATTGATCCGGAACCTTGAAGGAGCGACTGGCGGAAATCCATTCCGATCGCACATTTTCTTTGGGTCTTGGAGCGAAACGGGGACGCAACTGGAACCTTCTTAACTATACCGCTCGATTGGGCACCAGTAACGGAGACAAGATGACCGTCGTTGAACAAAAATCCGTCTTTTCGCAGCCATTTACTGAGGCTCTCAAACGACCGTTTTGCATAACTCTGACCTAGTTCATCGAAAAGCTCCGAACGACTTGCTTGATCCTCAAGAGCTATTAAAACATTCTCGTAAACCTTCAGGAGCTTGCGTGCATCAGCCCATTGAGTTAGATGACGCGGCGCGGCCGGCTTCGAGCAACGCGCGCGAAGATGCATGCTGCGTGGCGTCGGCATCCAATGCGTAAACGAGAACGTTTGTATCTACGATGCCAGGCTCAACGGGCATCGTCGTAATTGTCGCGTCGGTGAAGAGGGCCTACTTACGCGGCGGACCTACATGCCAATATCTCCAGACCCCGGAATTCTGGGCCGATTATCAGTGGACTCTTCGGGTGGCAGTCGAAAGCCAGCGCAAGAAGAAAGCAGCAGTGACGAGACAACTAGAAAGATCGCTACCGAGAATGTTGTCACTTCTCTCATACATACCATGCGTTGCGGAAGTTTATTTGGATGCGGTCAGTTCGTTAAATCGAAATGACAATTGAAGCTTGTGGTCCGAGACCGCGACCACAGATCGGCACGACAAGGTTACTGATAATGAATTGCCACTTCTCCAAGGATGCTGTCGGTGATTTTCTGCAACGCCCGGAAAGCGTTAGACAACATATGTCCAGAGCTTCTAAAACACTGCGTGTACTGTGATTGTAAAGAGGAGAAAAGTGCCCTATGGATAGGGGGCAATGCAACTTGCTGCACTCGATTGCTTCGCTTGTAGCAAATATCGAGTTGCCTCCACTGGTGCAAATTCCGCAGCGGCTCGTTACGGCAACAAATCCATCCTAAAACTCGGAAAGGAAACAATGAAAATCCGCTATCTACTACTTATCCTTGTAGGGTTGGCAACGAGCCTTGCTTTGCCGACCTTTGCCCAACAGAAAGACACGGCAGATCCACAAATTGCGCAGCAGATTCGTGCGGCGGCTAAGAAGTATGACGAGGCATTCAGCAAAAACGACGCGCCCGCTATGGCCGCGCTCTTCACGGATGACGCAGTTCAGGTGGCACCCGATGGAGTGTATTACGGTCGGAAGGCCATCGAGAAAAGGTATGCAGAAATGGTGTTTCAGCAATGGCACTGCAACAACCATCTCGTTAGGGTCGATCAGGTAATTGCGGTCGGCAACGATGTATGTTGGATTGGCGAATGGACCTGTGATTGCGGCGGCAATCAAATCAAGGGCTACCTTTCAAGCGTTGCAGTCCGTGACGGTGATGCTTGGAAAATTCGCATTTCGACCTTGAGCGTAATCCCAGTACCCGCTCCCCCTGCTCAGACGAAATAGATGAGACGAGGAAAGTCGCCTTAACTGTGTTAATCCCGCAGCAATTCGTTAGGGCAACAAGCCCATTGTTAACCACTCGGAGAGGAAACAATGAAAATACGCTATTTACTACTTACGCATGTAGGATTGGCAATCAGCCTTGCTTTGCCGATCTTTGCCCAAGAGAGAAAGGAGACTAAGCCGAAAATCTTGGCGGCGATTCAAGCCAACGACAAGGCATATGATGATGCGTTCAATAAACATGATGCGGCTGCGATTGCGGCATTGTTCGCTACTAACGCTGTGATGGTTGCTCCCGATGGATTCTTCAATGGACGCGAATTCCTGATCGACACTCTATATTTTCCTGACGCAAATCCGGGGAAGGAATCGCCCGTGCCCGAAAAGAGCAGTCCGTAGAACAGTGCTTGATTTTCTTGAAGATTTCGCCAATCCAATAATTGCGGACCACTGCTTTCGTGTTTGGTTTCTTTTAGCTTTTTTCCCTTTTAAATGACTCTTCGGATCCCTTGCTCCTTAATCGCAAAAGTAACCGAAGTCACCCGGCGATGTTTTGATCGCTCAAGCGACTCAATCACGATCTGCGGCAAGTGTTGGAGTGCACACGTCCAAACGTCACTATCAACTTTGGGATCGTGCTTGTGGATGTCCCAGTATCGTTAAATATTTCTTCCAAAAGTATGAGCAAGAGCGGCAGATCAATCTCAGTCCGGGCTGGTCGTTTCGAATTCGTTAAACTCAATGCCCCCAAATTCAACTTTCGAGACAGCTATCATTTCATACTGACCTTAACGTGGCCACGGTTCGCCGCGTTGGTTCTGGCCGTTTACGTCCTGATCAATATTGTCTTCGCCAGCTTGTATTTGCTTGGTGGCAGGTGCATAGCCGAGTTACCGCCCGGTTCGTTTTACGAAGCCTTTTTCTTCAGCGTAGAAACTCTGGCCACGGTCGGCTACGGGCACATGTACCCGGACACCTTCTACGGCCACTTCGTCACGACGGCGGAGATCGTGGTTGGCATGTTCGGTATGGCCGCTATCACCGGTCTGATCTTTGTTCGGTTCTCGCGACCGACCGCCCGGCTTCTATTCAGCAAATGTGCCGTCATTTCGCCTTTCGACGGAGTACCAACGCTGATGCTGCGAGTGGCCAACCAGCGCCACATCGCGATGGCCGAGGCCGAATTTCGCGTAATGCTTTTCCGCAATGAACCGACCAAGGAGGAAGCAAGCGTTCGGCGGTTCTATCCGCTGAAACTACAGTTCGATCGCATGATCGCGTTTCCAGTGGCGCTGACTCTCCGGCACGTGATCGAGGAAAGCAGCCCCCTCTACGGAATGAACTCGGAAGACTTGAAGGACAGCGACACGCGGTTGATGGCATCGATCGTCTGTATCGACACCGTAATTCCAGCGCCCGTCCAAAGCGCGACCGATTACTCATATAACGAGATCCTCTGGAATCGCCGCTTTGTGGAGATTTACACTGAGACAGATGACGGTCGTCTTACCGTTGATTACGGTCGGATTCACGATACCGAAGAGGCCGGAGGCTAGGCGAACTTGGGCAATGGCAATCCTCGTTTGCGTGCCGCGCTGGATTCCGGCATGACGATTACCGAGTGCCTTGCGATTGTTTTGCAGACGAACAACCTGACCAAACCGTACCTGCAAATTCATTGAATCATCCGGTGACGAGATCAATCCCGCGATTTTGCCATCATGGAGCGATCCCGGTTTCCGGTATTTCCGCTGTTGGTGTTGACCAAATTTGATCAGAATCCAGCGGAGACGCCGAAGCGTTGGGGAAGCAAGCTGGCGAATACATGTCCGAAGAAGACGCAGTCCAGAAAGGATACCGACCGGCGAACGGTACAGGAGAATGACTATGGCTGTGAATCATAAGCTAACCAAAGTTGTTATGGATCGTGTCGCCTCACTTACCGCTCTGCGACTAACTCGGCTCTGTGCTCTCAGGCTTGGCCAATGTGCCGATCAATCGAGTCGCTGAACTCACCGCCCAGCTCTTGGGCGGCCACGATCTAACATTCGAAATCCGGGCTGTGCCGTCAAAGGCCACTCCTCATTTCAGGCGCTGCAGGGGATCAATATGGGCGAGGAGAGACGGCCGATATTCGCCCGTTTTTGCCGGAGTTTTCGCGCCTCACTTGTCGGCCCTTCCCTCTCAATTGCCGAACCCCTCTTACTCGATCCGGACTACGTCACTCATCAGGTAACGAACGATGCGGCCATCCAGCCGAATTGGTCGGAGTATCCTCGCTGCTCCCGACGCTTGATTCGGTCTTCTTAGTCTTTGATTCACCGAAGGTTGCTGCTGCACACAATCTATTGCTATCTGTCAACTGTTGACAATCGACTATCCGATGGCAGAATTGCTACCGTGGTTATCGCTCACAGTGGGCTTAGGACGGCTGTTGACCTGATGCGCTCGCAGTCACTGACGAACATCGTCCAAAAGGCGATCAAACAGATGATTCTAGATGGTGGGTTGAGTGCCGGCGAGCGAATCAACGAGAACCAGTTTGCTGCAAGTCTGGCGATCAGCCGCGGCCCCGTCCGGGAGGCCCTTCGCGCGTTAGAACAGGCCGGTCTCGTTCGGATGGTCGCAAATCGAGGGGTATTCGTTCGCGAGCTCTCTCTGAAAGAGGCAATTGATGCATACGAAGTTCGGGCAACTCTATTTGGTCAGGCAGGTCAAACTCTCGCATCCTCAATTACAGCCGAGCAGGGAGAGATTCTCTCGCAGTTGGTCGATCGCATGGAAACGGCGAAAGACAGCAAAAACGTTGATGAATACTATCCGTTAAACCTTCAGTTTCATGGGCGCATTGTGGAGTTTTCCGGCAACAAAGAACTCGAACGGATTTATCTCGAACTAGTCAACAAGCTCCATCTTTTCCGCCGGAGAAGCCTTGTTCCGGCACAAGGCTTATCAGCATCACACGGAGAGCATCGACAGATTCTAAAGGCGCTGCTTTCGCACGATGCTATCGCAGCGCGGGAGCGGATGGAAAACCACGTCTTAGCAGGCAAGCGGCGTCTGCTCAAGTTGCTCCAAAGCGAAAAACCCATTTCTGAGGTTCACGCCAAGAGACTATGAAGATTGCAACCGTTCGTGCCAGTGTTCACAGCATTCCGGTTACCATTCCTTTGCTTGGCAAGCCGATTGAGCACCGGAAGGTTGTGTTCTGCGAGGTCGAAACAGACGACGGCTATCTAGGCTCGGGACTTACAGGTCATTTCCTGCCTTTTGCGGTCGCTGTCGCACTTGAGAAGGAGTTTCTACCTGTCGTAAAAGGGCTAGACCCTCGCGACACTGAAGCAATCCACGAGCGGATCTGGTGGACATTGAACCCCCGCACGATGACTGGCGTCGTCTCAAGCGCGCTTTCGTGTCTCGATATCGCACTGTGGGATATTCATGGAAAGATGGTCGGTCGCAGCGTAGCGCAATTGCTTGGCGGCGCCCGCAACCGAGCACCAACCTATATCACTTTTGGGTTCTCCCAATACGACCAAGACCAGCTCGTCCAGGCAGCACGTGATCAGGTTCATGCAGGCAACCGCAGACTTAAGATGGTGGTTGCGGCCACGGGCGGTGGGTGGCGGGAGGATGCCGAACGAGTGCGTGCGGTGCGTGGAGCTGTGGGAGACGATGTCCAACTGATGATCGACGCCAACTATATGTTCAATCCGCTAGAAGCACGTTTGCTCTCAAGAGCCGTCGAGGATTGCAATATTACCTGGTTCGAAGAGCCTCTGCACCAGAACGATGCCAGAGCGCTCGCAGATCTGCGATCGAAGACTTCCATCCCCATTTCCGCTGGCCAGATGGAGGGTCACCGCTGGCGGCTGCGTGAACTGGTCGAACACCAGGCGGTCGATATTCTCCAGCCAAACTGTGCCTACAATGGTGGATATACCGAAACGCGGAAAGTCGCGCATTTTGCCCAGATCTACAATCTCCCAATAGCCAATGGCGGCGGCTGGCCGCTGCACAACATGCATGCTATGGCCGGCCTCATGAATGGCTGGCTCGTCGAGTTCCACCTCGGTATGCAGCTAGTAGGTGAGTACCTTTTCTGTGACCCGCCACGCCCGAAGGACCGTGGGTTGAGATTCCCTCAGCTCCGGGCCTTGGGCTCAAACCAAACTACGACCACTTAAGAGAGACTCGCCTGCAGGCATGAGGAGTCCACCGCCGGTATTAAAAGAGTAGTGCGGGCATTGTGAACAATAAAACCGAGGGAAAAAGGAGCCATGAATGATCCACGTACCATCATCAATGCATCGCCAACTGACAATCGTTCTAGCATTCATCCAAAGGGATCTTTGGTCGACCGTCGAACAGTTTTGCTAGGACTTGGGGCATCCACCATTGGCATCGCTCTGGGACGATTTTTTGCACCCAGTGCGTTGGCCGAAGATGTGGCAAAGCAGGTGCGCTGGCTCGAGTATTCGCACATCCAGAAGCCCTATTTCTACGAACCGTTCACAGAGAAGACAGGGATCAAGTTGGTTCTTAGCTCCATTTCGAACGACGATACTACCCTTGCCATGTTAAAGGCTGGCGGGACCAAGGACTGCGATGTCTTTCATATGGGTGACCTCAAGAACCACCCGATTCTTGTTCGGGACAAGTTGGTTCAACCCCTTGACTATAGCAAAATCTCAAACAGCAAATCAATTTTACCGGTTTTCCAGAAGTTTTTGGACGCTCACATTAAGGGATCGGACGGGAAGATTTACGGGCTACCAAACCGCTGGGGAGTCGATACCCTCGGCTACCGGACAGATAAGATAGACAAGCCCGAAACGATTAAGGTGCTGTGGGACGAGAAGTATAAGGGCCGAATCTCAATGCCAGACTACCCACTCTACAGTATTATTTATGCTGCTCAGTATCTGGATTATCCACCCGAGGACTACTATCGCCTTTCGCGGAAGCAGCTTGAGGAGTGCAAGAATGCATTGATCGCTCAGAAACCTTTACTCAAGGCCTACTGGCTTAGCGATGCCGATGTTATCAACCTGTGGACGAGCGGCGAGATCTGGATCGCTGGCGCCTCTTGGGCAGGAACTATCGCGACGCTTCAGGACAATAATGTGCCAGTCGCGCGCACCGTCCCGAAAGAACCCGCCTTCGGCTTCGTCAATGTTGCCTATATAAGCGTCGATTCTCCGAGTCCAGCGGTTGAGGCGAGCTACCGTTTCCTCGACTACATGATCGGCCCAGTCTTTGGTGAGCGCATCGGACTCCAGGGTCGGTATGCAACCGTAACGACGCTTGGACAGCAAGATCTGCCTGATAACGTTAAGGAACAAATATTCCTGAAGAATGTCGATCGGCTGAACGATATTGTGCACTTTATGATCCCGCCGACCGATCCCGAAACCAACGAGCTTAACTACGACAAGTGGGTCGCGATGTGGAACGAGGTAAAAGCGGCGTAATCGAGCGAGGTCGAGGCTGGAGCGTGGCACGTGTGGGCAATCCAGGCAAAGGGGAATCCTCCCCGGCAGCCGCTGTTGGCACTTTCACGGTCGCAAATCCCCATCCCGTTCTCGAGCTCCGCGGTGTCCAAAAAAACTACGGTAACCACGTCGCTGTCGACGACGTTTCGTTCGCGATTAAACGAGGGGTTTTTGTTTCGCTTTTGGGCCCAAGTGGTTCTGGCAAGACAACGATTTTGCGGCTGATCGCAGGATTCGAGGAGCCCGCAGTAGGCACCATTCGGCTTGATGGCGAGTTGGTGAGTAATCGTCCTCCTTTCGAACGCAATGTCACCACCGTCTTCCAACACTACGCCCTTTTCCCGCATATGAATGTGTTCGACAACGTTGCTTTTGGTCTGCGTTGTCGCGGCCTAACCCGTGAACCTGTCCGGCAAAGGGTGAAGGAGATGCTGGAGTTGGTTCGGCTTAGGGAGCATGAACAGCGCAGCGTTCGCAACTTAAGCGGCGGCGAACAGCAACGGGTTGCACTTGCTCGCGCACTTATAACGTCACCGTCGCTCCTACTTCTCGATGAGCCGCTCGGCGCACTTGACCTCAAGCTTCGCCGTGAGATGGGTACCGAACTCAGAGCGTTGCATCGTCGAATCAATATGACGTTCCTGTACGTCACGCACGATCAGGAGGAAGCGCTAAGTTTGAGCGATGAAATCGTTGTCATCCACAAAGGCCGTATCAGGCAACACGGTACCCCTGACGAGCTCTATTGGCGGCCCCGAACCCCATTTGTTGCAGACTTTATCGGCGAGGCCAATGTCCTCAACGGGCGCGTGCTTTCAACCGAGGGCGGCCTGGCACAAGTAAGGTGGGAAGATAATACTCTCAATCTCACGCCAGATCGGATCGGGAGATCCGGCGACAATGTACAGTTGGCCCTACGGGCTGAGCGGATCAGTATTGGCGAAGAGGCTCTTGCGCGCGTGAATCATTTCAGTGCGACGATTGAACAATTCCGCTTCTATGGCGGGCAAAATGAGGTCGTCGTTCGTGTCGCCGGCGGTGGTCTGCTGCGGGTGCGGCGCGCAACAGACCTGGCAGCGTCAGCCCCCCGTCCAGGAGAGACTGTGACGGTCGGCTGGGATCCGCTCGACTGCACGGTTCTAGAATCCCAGTAGAGTCTATGATCGAGCTGCGCCAGTTCTTGTTTCGTCACGAGGGTCTGCGGATCGGCTTGCTTTTCCTGCCGGTGCTCCTGCTCCTCGCGTTCTGCATGGCGATCCCGCTCGGAGTAATGTTCGTATTCAGCTTCTGGCACGTGAGCGGATTTTTGCTCACGCAGCATGTCTCGCTGGACAATTATACGTATATCGTGAGCAATGCGATTTTCCTCCGTCTTATACTAAAGGCGATTGGCTACGGGATTGTGGTCACGGCGATCGCGATGCTGTTCGGCTACCCAGTCGCTTATTTCATGGCAAAACGGCTCTCGCGGACGAAGGCGCTTCTTCTGAACGCCATCATCATTCCATTGTTCACGAGCGATTTGATTCGGTATTTCGCGTGGCGCACCATTTTGGGCACAAACGGCTTCCTCAACAACGCCTTGCTGAGGCTCCACTTTGTCCTGGAGCCGATTGAGTTCCTTTCATTCAGCCCGACCGCTGTCATCATTTCACTCGTCCACGTGTACTTGCCCTTCATGATTCTGGCCATCTGGGTATCCTTGGAAGCAGTCAATCCGCAATTGATCGAAGCCGCGATGGATCTCGGCGCCAGACCGGCCCGCGTCATCCGCACTGTGGTGCTTCCGCTCTCGATCCCTGGGCTGGTGGCGGGCACGCTGTTCGTGTTCGTGCCAGTAACGGGGGAATTTTTCGGCATTAATATCATGGGAGGAACGACTGGCTTTACCATCACCAACGCGATCAACGACCAGTTCTCCAGCGCTCTCAACTGGCCTCTCGGTTCGGCAATGTCATTTCTGTTACTCGGGTGTATCGGCGTGGTCGTAGCAACCCTGCTGATGATAGTTGTCCGTTCTTCGTACGTCCGCAACTACTTGGCGCGATTAAAATGACCAGGACGACATCCCAAATCCGGAATAGTCCGCTTCTGCCTGGGTTCGTCTCGTTGGTCCTCTTGTTCCTATATGCACCATTAGTGGTGCTCATCGCCTTTGCCTTCAATGAGTCGGCCATTTCGTATACCTGGACCGGCTTTACCACGAAGTGGTTCGGCGCTCTACTTAAAGACCGCATCCTTGTTACATGGGAAAACAGCCTCCTAGTCTCGGCTGGTGTAGTCGCGGTAACAACGATCATCGGCACCATGACCGCCTATGGTCTCGTTCGTTACTCATTTCGACTCAAGCCTATGGTAGTTGCCTTGATATTCGTCCCCATTATCCTGCCGCGTACCATTATCGGCCTGGCGGTTCTCCTAACCCTTAACTATCTTAAGCTGCCACGTTCGCTCGTCACGGTCGGACTCGGGCAAGCCTTCTACGTACTGCCTTTCGTGATCATTGTTATCGCGTCTGTAATCGTGACTTTCGACGCGCGGCTTGAGGAGGCGGCCATGGATCTTGGCGCACGACCCTGGCTAGTTTTCCGAAAGGTCACCTTCCCGCTTATCCGGCATGGAGTCGTTGCCGGAATGTTAGTGGCGTTTATCCTCTCTTTCAGTGAGTTCACCATGTCGTTTTATCTTTCGGGCACAAGTCAGACGCTGCCATTGTATATCTTCTCTGAATTCCGGTTCCTTATCACTCCGATAATCAACGCCCTTTCGACCTCCATTGTAGCAATTACTATAGCGACAACCATAATCGCCGAGGTAGTTCGGCAACGAAAAGCTAGGAGCGAGACAGCATGATCCCTTCCATTACATCGGACCTGCTAGCCAGACGTGAGCAGTTGGTGCCACAGGCGCTGTTCAATGCCCATCCCGTTTTCATCGAATCCGCAAAGGGTGCGCGACTTAGGGATGTCGAGGGGAAGGAGTACACGGATCTCACTAGTGGCATCGGCGTCAACAATCTGGGACACAGTCATCCGGCCCTGGTCGAAGCCATCGCCCGCCAGTCGCAACGTTTCCTTCACACCTGTTTTCAGGTCGGAATGCACTCGTCCTATCTGGACCTGGCTGATAGACTTCACCGGCTTACGCCGGGGAAGTTTGGCAAGCAGACATTCTTTGCGACCAGTGGCGCAGAGGCGGTGGAAGGAGCGGTCAAGCTCGCCCGCGCTTTCACGGGGCGCGACGCCGTCATAACTTTCCATTACGCATTCCATGGTCGGACTTTCTATGCGCTGCAGATGACCGGTCGCGCGAGGCCTTACCGATTGGGTTTTGGCAGGCTTAACGGGGACGTCCATCGGATTCCGTTTCCCAACACCTATCGATGCGGGAGCGATGACCCCGAGGCATGCATGCAAGTATGCCTCGACGCCCTTCAAGAGCTATTCGTTGTGTCAGTGCCAGCTGAGGAGGTTGCGGCGATTGTGTTCGAGCCGGTGCTCGGCGAGGGCGGTATCGTGGTTCCTCCATCCGATTTCTTCTCGAGGATTTCCAGTATTTGTCGACAAAAGGGTATTTTGATGATCGCCGACGAGGTCCAAACCGGGATGGGGCGCACGGGAACATTCTGTGCGTCTGAGCAGTTTGACGTGATTCCAGACCTCGTCGCGTTTGCCAAGTCGCTCGGTTTCGGATTGCCGATCTCGGCTGTGACTGGTCGTGCGGACATAATGCAGGCGCTTGGACCTGGCGGCCTGGGCGGCACTATGGGCGGCAATCCACTTGCCTGCGCAACCGCGCTTGCCGGCCTCGACGTTTTGGAGCGCGACAACCTTATGACCCGCGCTCGCGAGCTCGGCCGGCGGGCACTCGACCGTCTCCGCCGCCTAAAACAGGAATGCTCGCTTGTCGGCGATGTCCGCGGTCTCGGCCTGATGATCGGCATTGAGTTGGTGAGGGATAAGCGGTCGAAGCAGCCTGCCACTGAGGAGATGAAGGCGATCGCAGAGGCATGCCGCAACGAAGGCGTACTCCTTCTTTATGGTGGGCCGCTTCAGAACCTGCTCCGGCTGCTGCCCCCGCTGACGATCGCGGAAGACGAATTCAACGTAGCGCTCGACGTGCTCGAAATGGCGGTGTGCCGAACAGCCGACGGTTGATCGTCGCTCCACGCTTTCGAACCTTCGGAGAATAACGTGCAAATCGTGCGCAACACACAACTTCAGTATACGCTCTCGCATTCCCACGAACCCTTGGCGAGGGTGAGGCCAGGGGAAGAGTTCATCGTTGAAACTGAGATCAACGTCGGAAATGCAATGCGCTCCGAAGCGGACTGTCTCGGGCCGGGCAAGATTCACTGGCCATACGTAAACCCGGTTACCGGCCCTATTTATGTGGAGACTGCAGCTGCGGGCGATGTGATCGTCGTCCGTTTGCACGATATTGCTATTGTCCCGCCAGTCTATTGTGCCATCGTTCCTGGCTGGAGTGCCTTCAATCCGTGGCTTGGCAGAGATGATTTCAATTATCGCACCAAGGTGGTCGGCGTCGAAAAGGGCGAGATTGTGTGGAACAACCGTTTGCGCTTCCGTGCGAAGCCGATGCTGGGGACCATCGGTACGGCACCCCTGCTGCAGGCGATTGCAAGCACCGACAACGGCCCGCATGGAGGCAATATGGATGTTCAGGAAGTCGAAATCGGCAACAACCTGTACCTTCCTTGCCATGTGGATGGCGGACTACTCTATATAGGTGACGCACAGGCGTATCAGGGTGATGGAGAACTGGCATGCACGTCGGTCGAATGCCGGGCTCGAGTCCGGCTATCGATACAAGTGCAACCGAAGTCCATTTCGATGAAGTGGCCACGTCTTGAGGGTCCTGATTTCATCATGACCATCGTTTGTATGCATCCTCTTGAGGATGCCTTTCGCACCGCATTCCAGGAATTGCTCAATTGGGTTCGGGAGGACTATGAGGTCGAGCTGGAGGATGCGTATATGCTGCTCGGCCAGACAGTCGAGGCCCGAGCGACTCAGATCTGCAATCCCAAACCCACCTACGTCTGCAAATTGCGCAAGTCATTCCTCGCGGGGTTCAACGCAAGATAGGAGATCACGATTGCCCTTTGCCCACATCAACGATCTCAATCTCTACTATGAGCTCCAAGGTCAAGGCTTCCCGATCGTCCTGGTCCATGAGTTCGCGGCTTCGATTCGAAGCTGGGACGAAACGATCGACATTCTGCGGGGGAAGCTGCGCGTTCTGGCCTACAACTGCCGCGGCTATCCACCATCGTCAGTTCCTGAGGACATGGAGTCTTACTCGCAGGCTATCTCGTCCAACGACTTGCGGGCCCTTCTCGACCACTTAGGAATCGCTCGGACTGTTGTGGCAGGTTCGTCAATGGGTGGTAGCGTCGCGCTCCAGTTTGCGATCAATCACTCAAACCGGGTCTCAGCGTTGGTGATTGCGAGTTGCGGGTCCGGTTCGGATAACAAGCCGCAGTTCGCAGAAGAATTCGAGGCGGTCGCCCGACAGCTCGAGACCGAAGGAACTCGGGCGGTTGGCGATTGTTATCTCATGAGCCCGACGCGTCTGACGCTAAAACATAAGAAACCAGAGCTATGGCAAAAGTTGCGGGATGACTTCGGAGCTTTGTCTGTGCGTGGACTGACGAACACGATCCGTGGCACCATCATGAAACGTCCAACAATCTACGAACTGGAAGCTTGCCTCCGCACGTTATCCATCCCAACTTTTATTATGGCTGGAGAACTTGATCCTCCCGTCCTGGCGCCTAGCCGATTCCTTGCATCCACGATCCTCACCGCCAGGCTCAAAATTCTCGAAGCAACCGGACATACTATCAATCTCGAGGAGCCGGAAATCTTCGGCCTCGCCATCCTTGAATTCCTGAAGGAGTTCCAGATCACTGATTAGGCGCTGTCTTTTTTCGCAGTGTGATCCGAGAGTCGTTTTATGATTTCGTCCGTATCCATCACATCGCCAAAGGCAAACAGAATGTTGGCAAGCGTTGCCACTAGCTCATCCTGGGTATGGGCTGCGGTTGCATCCGCTGCCATTACTACATGATAGTTTAGCATCATCGCATCACGTGCCGTTGACTCGCAGCATACATTTGCAAGAAGGCCCGCAACGATCAGAATTTCCACGCCCCGCGCTCGTAGTTGCGCATCAATATTGGAAGACCCAGAAATGAATGCGCTGTAGCGACATTTGTTGAGCACCAGATCTTGCTTGCTGACATCCAGCTCCGCCCAAAGCTGATGCCCTGGACTTCCGTCGGTCAGTGCCCGGAGCATCTCCTCGCGAAGGCCTTCACGCCTGAGACTGCTGTAAACCGGCCACTGTTGAAGCACCTCTATGCCCAGCGTGTTACGAATCCAGACGACGATGCCGCTCCCCGCCCTCACTGCAGCTGCAAGTCTGTTGACATTACCAATAATCCCGCTACCAGCTTGAAAATAGCCCGGCTGGCCTTCCGCCAAATAAGCATTCTGGAGATCGATCGCGAGTAATGCCGTCTTTCGGGTGGGCAGGAAGTCAAGGATGTGGAGCTTACCTCGCCGGCGCAACACCCGTTCAATAATCGATGTCGGTAGCATCTGAATGGTCCATCTCTTCAACTCTGTTGAGAAGGCGATCTATTGTTGCACGTCGAAGGTGCCGAGCGGCTCCAGCAAGATCGCTTGAATCAAGGTGAATGAATTTCTGCAAAGAGCAAGCTGTCGGCGGTCGAATCAAAATCAGATAAAGCGCATATTCGTGACGCTCACGGTTACTGCAAAATTCGCTGCCGCGGTCGGTCAGAATACGCAAGCAGCGCCACCCCCTGTTGTTCAAACCAAGGTAACACCCGATCGTTGAGCATATCGGCTGCCGTGATCGCGTGCTTGCCATCGTAGAGTTTGACCAGCACCGCCTTAGAGTACGAATCAATAAAGCTTTGTTGCTAAATGCGACCAACTCCCATGATGTTTCCGACGTAGTAGGTGTCCTGACAGCCCAAGTAGCCAGGATGTTCGGTCTCGATCTCACCGTGAGCTTCCTTTTCTTGGCCTGCCCGTTCCAAGGCGCAGCTGATCCTC
>CAVTQD010000053.1:0-124485 GCA_963736745.1 uncultured Verrucomicrobiae bacterium
TCAAAAACGGAGGAAAGAAGAACAACTACATCGTCGAGGGCATCCTGTTTCAATCCGGTCGGCTTTGGTTAAAGGACCAGCGTTGGACAGTGCGACGATTTCGTCAGGACCAACTATGAATGGAGGCGATGGCAATCCGCAGACTCCATTTCAGGAGGCCATATCGCTAATCACCATCGTCGCGATCTTGGTTGGTGTCGGTGCCTACATGGCCGCCCTCAAGAACGTGCCTCTTTTGTCTCCAGCGCTGTTTTGGGTGGCTGTGCAGGTCTACAATTTGTTTCCGGCACTGACGCGCCTGCCGGGCAGCCAGGTGCCAATGCTAGTTGCAGCCGGGGCAGTAGGTACGGTGTTCTTCATCTTCACGATACCGCTAGCCTACTGGTTGGCCGGAGTGTTCAGCCGAGCCGGAATTAGCAGCATGGATCGGCAGACGCTTCGTTTAAAAAGAATGCGAAATGCGACGTAAGAAAAAGAATGATAGACAATGACAAGTTTGACGTGGATTAAACGGCCAAAATCGAATGCATGGAACTGCATGGTTAATTGCATGCAAACATGCATAAGCATGCAATCCGGAATCTTCCTTGCGCGAAGCGACAAGGGGATAAGCCTGGAGAACGAGGTAAAAACGGAGGTAAAAACCAAGCCCGCGCGTGTTAGTGGCAAGACGCGATGATTACAGTGCAACAGCTGCGAAGAGCAAAAGGCATCGAAGGCTACTACGCATCAGCGTTGTCTGAGGGCGCCAGCGAGTACTACGCTTCGCAGCGTGGTGTCTGGTACGGCAAAGGCGCGGAGCGGATACAGTTACCAGGTGAGGTGAGCAAGGAAGATCTGATAGCGTTATGCAATAACGAGGTACCGAAGACCAGGGAACGGTTAACGGCTAGGACGAACGATGTCCGGCATGAACCGATGATCGATAAGGAAACCGGACAACCGGTGATCGATCCAGAGACGGGTGAAGTCAAGATGCGCGAAGTGTCGAACCGCCGTATTGCTGTGGACTTCACATTCAGCGTGCCAAAGTCAGTCTCGATGCATCTGGCGCTGACGCATGATGTGGAAGCCGAAAAGCTCGTGCACGAGGCGATGAGGGAGACCTTGGATGATATGGAAAAGGCGATCCAGACACGGGTACGCACCGCGGGTGCTGATCATGATCGGACGACCGGGAACGCAATTGTCGCGTGCTTTGTCCACCGAACTACCCGCCCGGTAAGCGGGCGAGTTGATCCCCACTGGCATTGTCATTGCCTTTTGATGAACGCGACCTACGACGATGTTGAAGGCCGGTGGAAAGCAGCACAACTCGGGAACCTCATAGCGGACAAGTCCAAGTACGAAGCAATGTTTCATTCGCGGGTGGCCGAGAAGCTCTTGGCAGCCAGGTACGCACTCCGCAAAACCAAGCAGGACTTCGAGATGTCGATTTTCACCGAGGAGGAAATTCGGGTCTTCTGCAAACGGACTGCGCAAATCAACAAACTTGAAGAAACGCACCGGTCCGAACTTCAGAAACGAACCGACGCGATTGTACGGGCAGGCGCTAAGCGTGGCGTGCTGATTGACTACGACAGCACCTATCAGGCTGAACTGGCTAAGATGAGCGCGGAGCTCCGAGAAGCGAAACGTACGGCGAGACTTGAAGGCGCAGCCTTGGAAGAGGATTGGCGCAGCCAGTTTGCGCCAGACCGTGTGGCTCAGTTCACAATTGCAGCGTCAAAGGCCGGTCTCTCTGTCGGGTTCCTCGAACCAGACAAAGCGATGTCGTTAGCGGTACAGCACGCCTTTGAAAATCGTTCGGTGGTAGAGGAAGCGGAGATGATCACTGAAATTCTCAAGTGGGGTATAGGGACAGTACCCGTGCGAGCAGCCGAGGCGTTCGTCGAAAGTGCAAGGTTCCTTCGTAATCCGCAGAAGTCAGGCAGAGTGACAATTCAAGAGGTTTACGAGGAAGAGAAAAACGTCATTGAGACGGTGATGGCCGGCAAAGGATTGTACGCGCCGATAGGCCAGGCATGGAAGATTCAAAGCAAACTTGTGGCTGGCGACAAAGGCCAGACTAACGCTGTTTACCACGTTCTGCGTTCCGCGGATCTTTTGACCGGAATTGAAGGGAAGCCTGGCACTGGCAAAACCACGATGATATGCGAAGCGGCGGCGGCGATCCGCGAGTTGACCGGCCAGGACCCGGTGATGCTTGCGCCAACGGCTAGCGCGGTGCAGACATTAAAAGAGGCGGGGTATACGGCTGATACGGTCGCCAATTTCCAGGATAAAATTGAGTTTCACGATGCGGCGCGCGGCCGCGTTATCTGGTGCGATGAGGCGAGTTTGTTGGATAACAAAGACTTTACCTGGCTCCTGAACTTCGTTCGGGATAACGGGTCTCGCCTTATTTGTTCGGGAGATCCACGGCAGCATGGCGCTGTAGAGCGCGGGCATCCGTTCGAAATGTTGATTGCTCGCGGCGTCTTGAAGTGCGCCAAACTCGAAAAGATCTACCGGCAGAAGGATAACCCCGAGCTGCTCGCAATCATCGAAGACTTCCACGCGCAAAAACCAGAGGAAGCGGTCAAGAAACTTGAGCTTAGCGGCATTATCCGCGAGAGCGACACTCACACCGATGCGCGCTTAAAACTGGTCGATGATCTGATTGAGGAATTCAAGGCCGGTCACAAAGTGATGGTTGTTGCACCCGTGCACCGGGACGGCAAAAAGGTAGCCGATAGCCTGCGGGCGGCGATGAGAATGGAGGGATTTCTTGGCCAGACAGAGCGGCAGATTGCGTGGCTTGAGAGCGTGGACCTTTCTTCGGCTCAACAAATGGACCCGATCCACTATGAGCCGGGACAAGTGATCGAGTTTTGCCGTAGGGCGAAAGGCGGGTTTAAGAGCGGTGAACGCTGGGAAGTGTCCCGAAAAGAGGGAGAGCGTGTCTTTGTTACTCGCGATGGCGTGGAAAAGGTTCTGCCGCTGCAGCAATGGAAAACGTTCAACGTCTACCGGCGCGACACGATGCCGGTAGCGGTCGGCGAGCACTTGCTAGTCACCAAAAACAACCGTGGCGCGAATTTAAGGAACGGCGAACTCCGCAAGGTAGCGGCGATCGACGGGGATCGGATCA
This sequence comes from uncultured Verrucomicrobiae bacterium, assembly GCA_963736745.1. Classification (GTDB taxonomy): domain Bacteria; phylum Verrucomicrobiota; class Verrucomicrobiia; order Chthoniobacterales; family JAFAMB01; genus JAFAMB01. The sequence goes on from CAVTQD010000053.1 coordinate 3,134, forward strand.
CGCTCGACAACGGACGCCAGCTGAACTCATCCAGGCCGTTACACGTTCGCCAGGGGTACACCGTCACGAGCCAGACATCGCAGAGTCATGAGTCCGTGAAAATGTTCGGGTTCCTGCCGGTGTCGAGTACAAGTCAGGTGAACGTTGTTCAGATGCTCGTCACCCTGTCGCGGCCGACTCGCGAGGCACGGCTATACACGGATTCACGCGAGGTCTTGCTGGAGGCGGCGCTACGGCCCGGCCAGGGCATGTCGGCAGTGGAACTGATTGACGGTGAGCCGGAGCCGGAAGTGGACCTCTGGCAGATCGGACACAATGGAGACAAGACACAAAAGGAGGCGGAGCTCATCCGGGAAGTTCAGCGTTCAAGGCAAACGACGAAAAGAGAGCAAATTTGCGAGACGGTCAGAAAGTCCGCAAACAGAGAAATGGGAATGGAGAGATGCATTGAACGGTGACGATCAACGGCGACCGGCGCCGGCGCTTAAGGAGCTGTATAGCAAGCCGCGACGTTCAAACGCATGGGAATCGGAAGAGGCAGAAGTAGTCAGGTTTTGGACCGATGACGGGGACAGCTGGGCATTTCTCTTCCATTATCTGACGGCGATCCACTACAGCGCCAAGCACGATCGCCTGCTCATCACCTGGACGCTGGGTACTCTGGTTATCGCCGGTCCGAAAGTACTCGAGTTCTACGACGATTTCTGCAATCACCGGGCAACGTCACTCAAAGCCGATGGGAAAGACATCCTCGCAGTGACAATAGTGTTAAATGCGGAACGCGATGTGGACGCGCCTTCGCCGAATCTTTGACCTCCTAAGAAACCGGAACGGTCACAGTTATGGGAGTGACTTGGAAGCCGAGTTGGTGAGCCTTGCGTTGAAGATTGCGCAGGATGCGTTCTTTAAAAATCACGCCGCCCAACCGACAAAGGCTGCTCAAACACGGCCCGAATCAACTTGGGCACTTTGGGATTGAAAAGTAAAATGTCGCGCCGCCGTCCACCACGCCTTCAGCCCATACCCGTCCGCCGTGCCGACGAATAATGCGCCGAACATTGGCCAGCCCAATGCCCGTGCCCTCAAACTCGCTCTGACTGTGCAGGCGTTGGAACACGCCAAATAGTTTCTCCGTATATTTCGGATCGAAACCGGCACCGTTGTCACGAATAAAGATCACGGTTTCGACGCTTCCGGCCGGAGCACACCCGATTTCGATTTTGGCCTCGATGCGAGCGCCGGTGAACTTTAGCGCATTGGAAATCAGATTGACCAACACCAGACGCACCAAGGCACGGTCAGCCAGTACCATTGGCAGTACCTGGATTGTCCACACGATATTCCGCTCTTTTGTCTCCGCCTGAAAATCGCCCAATGTCTCCCGGACCAACTCGTCGAGATTGACCTCCGTCTTTCGCATCTCCGATTGTCCGATACGCGCAAAGGCCAGCAAGTCATCAATCAGATCTCCCATCCGGTGTGCCGCCTGGGAAATAGTTGTTAAATGCCCAAGGCCTTTATCTGAAAGCGAGGGCCCTGCGTCTTTTTGAAGCAGTTCCACGAAGCCCAGGACATGGCGTAGCGGCGCGCGCAAATCGTGGGAGACGGAATAGCTGAACGCCTCCAGTTCCTGGTTGGCGGCTTGCAGTTGCGCGGTGCGTTCGGCGACACGTTGCTCCAGTTCCGCGTTGAGACCGCGTATTTCATCTTCCGCGTGTTTGCGCTCAGTGATGTCGTTGATGGTGAGAAATGCGATCCGCTTTCCGCTGGGTTCTTGGACGATGGCGCCGCTGTGGCTGAAGATGCGTTGCCAGTCTGAGCCGATCCGGCGCAATCGCACTTCGAGATTACGAACGCTTTCGTTGCGTAAAACACGCGATAGCGGCCACTGCTCTACGGGCAAAACCGCTCCGTCAAAGGTGGAGAGTTCGAAGATCTCCGTTAACTCGTTCAGTTGGTGACACAATTTGTTGTCGCTCGCAAAACTATGCATTTCCAGCGCAGCCCGGTTCCAGCGGAGCAACTGCCCATCAAGATCGAAGAGGATGAGGCCCTCGGTCAGTTTCTCGGTCACTGTTTCCAATCGTTCCTCGCTCTCGCGCAACTTCTGCTCCGCCTGGTTGCGCTCGGTCACATCATCCATGATCGCAATGAAATGCGTGATCGCCCCTTGCTTGGAACGAACGGGGGTAATGGTGTGCTCGTCATCGTAAAGACTCCCGTCTTTGCGTCGGTTGGTGAAGTTGCCCCGCCATGTCCTGCCGGCGAGGATCGTGCTCCAAAGGTTCTGGTAATACTCCCGGAAATGTTGACCGGACTTGAGCAAACGCGGCGTTTTGCCGATTGTTTCCTCAAAGGTATAACCCGTTAGAGCGACAAAGGACGAGTTCACCCAAAGAATGATTCCCTTGGTATCCGTGATGACCACCGCGTTCGCGGCAGTTTCCAGCGCGGTGCTTTGAAGCAACAGCTTCTGTTCCGAGCGGAGCAACTCTTCGTTGCGAGCAGTCAACTCGGTGTTCTTCTGCTCCAGCTTGATCACCAGTTGCTGGTTGTATTCCTTCATCAGGTTCAACTCAGACCCCGGCTCGATAGGTGTGAATTGACGCCGTTCTTCTGTGGACGCTTCGCGCAAAGCCTGGATGATCTTCGAGGCCGGGGCGGGCTTGGTTAGGAACTTGTCCGCACCGATTTCGAGCGCAAGCTTCTCATCGCTTGGTGAGGTGTAAGTGGAGGTGTAAAAGATGAACGGCAGATGGCTAAAACATTGGCTGGCGCGCACTTCGTAGCAAAACCGGTAGCCATCCATCCGAGGCATGAGAATATCCGAAATGATGGTGTCCACTTTCTTGTGCACCAAAACCGCCAGCGCCTCCGCGCCGTCGCCCGCTTCCAGAATGCTGTGGCCTTCGGCCTCCAGGATTTCGCGCAACAATTTTCGGTTCGCGGCAACGTGGTCGGCGATGAGGATTTTCATGTGAACTCACTTCGGGTCGTTCCGGGGCGTATTTCGCTCCCGGAGAATTTCACTTTCCTCTTCGATCCGATCCGCGGGAATACTCAGTTCGCTGATAAGGAGGCCCACTGCTTCGTCACTCGTATACCCAAATACATCTTGAGCGCCCTGGCTCCAATAAATCACGCGGCCTTCCGGCGTCTTTACGATAATGGCGTCTGACATCCGTCCAACAGCACCTTGTTAAAATCAGGTTGCATATGCGTTCAATGCCTCTTTCCTACTAGGCCGCACCAGCAACCGGACGAGACTCTTTTCATCTGGATGACAACGAAGAATCGGATAGAGCGTTTTAAGCTCCTAGTGCCCTATCCCTGACTATAGCAGTTAAATTTAAAATATTCTTTATAAATACAATATTTATTAAAAAAGAATCGCGCATAAGCGCTTTATGCGGCTCGCCGTCTGCAGGATGGGTCATCTGGGAGCAACCCATCGAGAAGAGTATGGGCACGAGCGATCGCACGGAGCGATGACTATTGAGCGAAGCTGGACTTGAAAGGTGAAAAAACCGTTATGAATGCCGCCCAGATCAAAGACGAGATTCGGAAGTTGAACCGGAACGCCAGCAAATCGAACAGGAGTGCAAGACTACCAGCCCGGGAAGGCGTGTATACCTCGGCAATAAGGAGCAAGACTCCTTCGACTATGCCGATCAGGCGTCAGCGAGCGTTAAGGTCTAAAAACCCTTTAGTTCTCCTCTTGTGAACGGACAAATCGACTCGTATTTCTGCCAGCTTTCTGCTCATCTCCCGACACCTAAAAAGCCCTGACAATATGCTTATCATTATCCTCGTTCTATTGCTCATTTGCGGTGGCGGCTTCGGCGGCTATTACGGCTATAACCGGTACGGACCCCGAGGCGGTATCGGCATTATCGGTCTCGTGATATTGATTATCCTTCTTGTCTGGCTGTTTGGTGGCGGCGGGTTTCACCTGCACGACTAGCATGAAGTACGATGCTTCGATCGTCTTCGCTGGCCTGTGGGAGGATGGCAAGATCCCGCGAAATCCCAAGCCTTGCGACGCAACCATGAGAGGGGCGGTGAATAAACTCTCGTAATGCCCCGAAAGAATGACCGCTCGTACGGCAAAAATTGATCACGGTTGGCGTCGTCTCTGTGTGTTGCGATGGATCATCGAAAGGCTTGGTCTCTTGTGAATGAGAAAAATTTTTCCAAACCTCTGGCGCAAAAACGCAGCACTCAAAAGTGGTGAAATAAGGATTTAAAGGCGGACCTGCGTACTTTTTGTAAGCAAAACTGGCAGCTTATTTCCTATTTTTAGAATAAACTCCATGTATATTGTAAATATTGGATACGCGCATCTGTATACGTTCCGAACTAGATCGCAATATTGCGTCACTAAAACGATTGGAGATTTCTTTCAGAATCTTAGCAATATCAGCGTTACTTTTATGCCCGCCAGCAATCGCGCAAGAGCAGAAGGGGTGGCAATTCGACTCACTGCGTGCGAATTCAATTATTTCCAAGCCGGATGCCCAGCAAGTGCACGAGGTCATGATCAAAATGCTCGACCGTTGGAACGCGCACGACATCGATGGATACATGGAGACCTACTGGAAATCGCCCGAACTGTTGGTCGTCGTTGACTCCGAGCAGTTTAATGGCTGGCAGCAACTTCATGATTCCTACGTCAATGGTTACCCCAATCGAATCGCAATGGGGTTCATCCATCCCAAACGCATCCAAGTCAAGCTGCTGAAGCCGGATCTCGCACTAGCCCTCACTTGGTGGTCGGCCACCTTTCCAAGCTCCCAGCAAACGGTGGTGGGAACCAGCACAATGAACCTCCAAAAGTTCGACGACGGCTGGAAGATCGTGGCGTCTCACACCAGTATTTCCGAATTGTGATTTCCCTCGTCGATACGCTGGGCTAAAAACGCCGGAGCGCGAAATCATAACCCATATGGCGACGGATGGTCGATGGAGAATTCAGGCTCGATCTGCTCAAACTCTTCATGTCCGGCGATGCCAGACTTCCACCGCCGACCACTCGAAGGGTTCGTAACGCAGTTGAACCTGCCGTCCGCGCAGGTGCACGGGTACTTCCCAGACTATGGCGTCCAACGAGATGGTAGCATCGAGCCGTACGCGGCGCGTGGCGCGCGCCAAAAGGAGCCGTTGCCAATCGGTGTCGAGGGGCAACTGACGCAACGCGGCCGCTTTTTGGACGAAGCGCTCGGCCGGAGATTGGCCTCCGAGGCCACTGTGGCCTCGGCGATGATATTCTTTCTCTAATTTGCAGCTGGCCGGCCCTTATGCCATAAACCAGTTCTGTGGGGATTAACCGGCAAAGTAGCTAGACTGATAAACTTCCGCTCTAAGCTCGGTAAATCCGACGCTGGTGGCAGCGGTAACGCCCAAAAAGCGTGACCTTTAACTGACCTATCAGTTGGCCTGTGGCGGCGGCCAAGCCGCCGCAGGCTCCCATGATCCGGCGCCAGAAACACAGCGCTTCTTCTTCTGGCGGCGAGCGGCCAAACAACGCCCCGCACTCCATGCGCAGAGTCCTGAGCCACCCGTGATAAACTTGCCGGTAGCGCCCCAGAAGCTGCCCCCAACGCCGAACGTCAGGCCGATTGGATCCGTTACCTCCTTCGAAAAACGCCTCGATCGTCGGGAACTCGCCAACAGCGGCCAAACCTTCGTCGCGAAGAGCTTGTATTTAACTTTGTGGTCAAACAGATCGGCGGCGATCGATCCGAGGCAATTGCTCGAGGAGCGCGTGTCCATTCCCACTCGCCATGAGCCAGTCGATCAAAACCAGATCGGGCCGAAACTCCCGAAAGAGAGAGAGGGCTGTAGCGGAATCAGTCGCGCTCATGAAGTTCTCGATCCGCAATCGCCGCAGGATGCGTTCGAGAAACCGCACAATGGGCAATTCGCGATCGACAATCAGGATTTTGGTCCGCCGCAAAGAATCGTTTCCAAACAGATTGTCAGGAACGACAATGATCGATTCTCTGCCGGCGCTAAAATCGGCTTCCCCCAGTGTCTCAGTAATCACAATGAGCCTCTGCTCGCGGTTGGCCTGTTCCGACAAACCCTTCGGCGCGCAATTTTGAAAATATCATAAAATATGCTATTTTCCATAAGTATCGCGATTGGACGAATTGCAAAGACGCCCTGAAAAAACTTCAGAATGTGGGCTTTCCGCCACTGGCTGAATTGACCCTATGAAACCACATTGAGAACCGAACAACTAAACATTCAAATATTTTCGGTTGGGTTCCCGAGCTTATTCCTCGCTTTGGGGCCGGTGCGCTCCGTGACGACCCGGATCGTATTCCTCTTCACAGCAGTGCTGGCGATCCTGTGCGGCTGCAAACCGTCCGCGGACAACGCCGGTTCCGGCGCACGGCCGATCAGGGTCGCTGATTTTTATCGGCCCGGCACTTACTGGATAGGAATTGCCGCGGAGAAGGGGTGGTTCCGGGAAGCCGGCCTAAACGTCCAATTGGTCTACGACAAAGCCGGTGACCTTGACCCGGCGAAAGATTTCGTCGAGGGCCGACTCGACGTAAACACCTTTGGATTGTTCGATCTGCTGGGTTATATCGCGCAAGGCGCCGATCTGGTCGCCATCATCAACGCGGATTACTCGGTGGGTGCGGAAAAACTTATCGCACGACCGGGAATCGAGCAGCTTCCGGATTTGAAAGGGAAGAAGATTGCCGTCTCAGAAAATAGCTACTTTGCTTACATTCTCGAAGTGGCGATCGGGCGGGTGGGTTTGAAGACCAAAGACGTGCAGATCGTGGATATCCAGCCCGAGAAGGCGCCCGAGGCGCTGATCAAAGGGGAAGTGGACGCTATGCTTACCTTCGAGCCGTATGCCACGCAGAGCTTAGAGGCCATAAAAGGACGCGACCTGTTCGAGACTTCTCAAACTCCTGGGCTGTCACCGACTCTCATTGTTTTTCAGCGCAAGTTCATCGAGGAGCGAAAGAGCGACGTGATAGCGTTCGTCAAGGTCTGGCAGCGCGCGACGACCTTTATAAAAGAACATCCTGACAAGGCGTTTGGCATCATTGCTTCGATGAATAAGAAAACGCCTGAAGAAATCCGGCAAAATGCAAAACTCTATAAGATCCTCGACCTGCGGGATAACGAACAGGCGTTTTCCTTTGCTGCGGGCTTCGACTCTCTGCATGGAGCGGTGCGGCGAGTGAACGACTACATGATCGCCAAGGGGATCACCGATAAGAAACTGGACAGCAGTTATTTTCTGGAAGGGTCATTCATACGTGGTTTGCAATGACAAATGAACCTCGGTGCGCCATGTCTCTGACCAGAAAACTCGTCCTGGCATTTTTGCTGGTTACCTTGGTCCCGCTTGGTGCGATCATCTGGGTGTCCCATCGGACTTTCGTTGAGCAGGCCCAACAGCAGATCGGCACACGGTTAGAGGACAGTGTGGTCGAGGCAGGCAGGAGCATTGACGAGTTCATGCTCAACTGTATCAGGGATCTGAAAGCCCTCGCAGCGGATCCCGATCTGAGCGCGGGAGATCACAAATTGAGGGACGAACATCTGGCCGATTTTACCTACTCTTTTCCCTACTTCGACCAGGTCATGATCGTAGACCCTCAAGGCGGCATCATTGCCTCCTCCTATACCCCGAGCGTCGGAGAGTCGCTGTTCACTCACTTTGATAACACTCGCGGTGATTTTGCGCTCGCGCTCCGCAGTGCACCCGGCTCTGTGTATGTCTCCGAATTGGCCGATGTTTACGGACCTCTCCGTCAGGCTGCCGCCGCAGGCCATCTGAGGAACGGGCTCCTCAATATCCAGATGCTCGCGCCGATGCAGGATTCTTCGGGCCGCTGCATAGGCGTGCTCGTCGCGAACGTGGTGACGCGCCAACTGCTTGATGTCGTGCAAGACCTCAAAAAGCGAGCCCCTGGCGAGGAGTTTCCTTGTTTGCTGACCAAAGCGGGGCGGGTACTGATGAGCGCGGACCCGCAGGCCCATCTGCTGGCGACGCATCCGGACGTGATCAGTGGAGCATTGCGGGCGCCGATGGAGAGTCGTGATGACGGGTACCTTATTTATATGGGCTCGTGGGGACACAAGGTGATGGCTGGCTATACCACACTTTTGAGTTACGGCGTCAACAAGGCGGGCGACTGGCGACTCATCTCCCTGGCTTCCTACGACGCCATCATGAAGCCGGCCACGGAAACGTTTGGCCGCAATCTTGGTCTTCTATTCGCTACTCTCGTCGTGGCGGGCGGCGTTGGCCTGTGGCTGGCTCGCCACCTGGGCAAATCTGTATTGACGTTGACCGAGGGCGCTAAAACGATCGCCGCCGGGCACTTCGATACGCGGGTGGTGGTCACCACTGGCGATGAAATGGGTGTGCTGGCCAAGGCCTTCAATCAAATGGCGTATACGCTGGAGCAAAACCGCGGCTCGCTGCAAAAGGAAATCGCCGAACATAACAAGGCTGAGGAGTCGCTCGTGGCCGCGAACAACGAACTGGAGCGGCGCGTGAAAGAACGGACCGCGCAGTGGGTGGTGGAAATAGGCGAACGCAAAGAGGCGCAGGAGAAAATTCGAGAGCGCGAAGCTCAGTTGGACGCATACTTCAGTTCCTCCCCAATCGGCATGGCAATCGTTAATCCTCAACTCGAGTTTCTGAAGGTCAACCAGCCGCTGGCGGATATCGACGGGGTTCCGATTCAGGGACACCCTGGCAAGACCATTCGCGACATCATGCCGCAGTTGGCCCCGCTTCTTGAGCCTGTTTTTCAGAAGGTGTTCGCGACGGGCAAGCCCATTGTTAACTTCGAGTTGAGCGGAGAGACAAACTCCAGTCCGGGTGAAGTCCGAGATTGGCAAGTTACCTATTTCCCCCTCATGGTAGAGAAGTCGAAGCCCAAGGCGGTCGGTATGGCGATCACCGAAATCACCGAGCGAAAACGTGCCGAGGTGGAGCTGAATTGCGCCAAAAATGCCGCCGAATCGGCAAACCGCGCCAAGAGCGAGTTCCTGGCGAACATGAGCCATGAAATCCGCACGCCCATGAACGGAGTTATCGGTGTGAGCGACCTGCTGCTGGATACCGCGCTCACGGCGGAGCAGCGCGGACTTGCCCAGACGATTCGCTCTAGCGGCAAGGCACTCCTCACGCTGATCAATGACATCCTCGATTTCTCGAAGATGGAAGCAGGAAAATTGAGCTTCGAGGAACGTGACTTCAATCTGCACGGAGTGCTCGAGGGGACCCTGGAGTTGCTGGCGGAACTCGCCCAGAGCAAAGAAGCTCGAGCTCGCCGGGTTCATCGAGCCCGATGTTCCCACGAGGCTTAGGGGAGATGCTGGCCGGATCCGGCAAGTGCTGACCAATCTCGTGGGCAACGCGATCAAGTTCACGAAAGTCGGTGAAGTCACCGTATGCGTCTCCTGCGACACGGAAAACGAGAGGGAATGCGAACTCCGATTCAAAATCATCGACTCCGGCATGGGAATCGAGCCCGAGACCCAGAAAAAGCTTTTTCGAGCCTTCGGCCAGGGCGACACGTCGACGACCCGCAAATTTGGCGGCACCGGTCTCGGTCTGGCGATCTCCAGGCAGTTAGTCCAAAAAATGGGTGGCATCATCGGCCTGGAAAGCACTCCCGGAAAAGGCTCGACGTTCTGGTTCACCGTGCATCTTAAAAAATCACCCGCGCTTCAATCGGTCTTGGATGGAAACCACCCGCTCATTAACATGCGGGTGCTGGTCGTCGATGATAACACGACAAACTGCCGGTTCCTTCACGAGCAGATTATCGCATGGAAAATGCGCAACGGCACCGCTACCAGCGGCGCCGATGCGCTCGATTGCCTGAGGAAAGCTGCGCGAGAAGGAGACTCTTATCCGCTGGCGATCGTTGACCTCGAAATGCCGAGCATGGATGGCATGGCGCTCGCACGGGAGATCAAGGTCGACCCGAAAATCGCCAGCACCCGGCTCATCTTGCTCGCCGGGTTCGGCAAAGGAATCCATTCGGAGGAGTTGCGCGCGGCGGGGTTTGCGGACTATTGCTTCAAGCCCGTGCGGCAATCTGCGCTCTTCGATTGCCTCGTAAACGCTACCCTCGGGGCATCGGCTAAATCGGATTCGACTCCTGAGCCCCCAGCTGCCCCTCACCCGCCGGTGAAGAAGGCGCGGGTCCTCATCGCGGAGGACAACGCTGTGAACCAACAGGTCACCTTGGGGCAACTGAAAAAACTCGGTTATATCGCAGATGCCGTACCGAACGGGCTTGCGGTCCTGGAGGCACTCAATCATACGCCGTACGACATCATTTTAATGGATTGCCAGATGCCCGAATTGGACGGGTATGAAGCGACTCGGCGGGTTCGTGCGCGCAGCGGCAACGCTCCCGGGCCTTATATCATTGCAGTGACCGCTCATGCGATGCAGGGCGCCAGCGAGAAGTGCCTCGCGGCTGGCATGAACGACTACATCAGTAAGCCGGTAGAGTTGGAGGCATTGGCCGCCGCTCTCGCGCGTGGACTGCCTTCAAGAGCAGGCACCATTGTGCTCAACAACAATAAGAGCGGCGCAGGGGACGGCGGTGTGCACCCTGAGAGTGAAAGTGCGCTCTGCGAAAAGACGCTCCAGGACTTAAAGGAACTCGGCTCAGAGATGGGGAATTCATTTTTCCCTCAGTTGCTCGAGACGTTTGAGCGCAACGCGGCTGACCACCTCGTCTCACTGCGATCAGCCATCTCAGGCGCTGAGACAGGACAACTCCGTCGAGAAGCCCATGCGTTAAAGGGAGCGAGCCTCACCATCGGCGCGCAAGGCATGGCAAATATCTGCCAGCAGTTGGAGAACCTTGGAGCCGCGCAAAACGTGATGGGCGCACCGGAAGAGCTCGCCCGGCTGGACTGTGAATTTGCCCGGGTGAAAATCGAAATTAAACAAGAAACCCCGATCCCTTGAAAATCCTCATTGCCGAAGATGAAGAAATTTCCAGGATGGTGCTGGAAGCATCCTTGAAGAATCGCGGTCACGAAGTGGTCGCAGTCGAAAACGGTCTCCTTGCATGGGAAGCTTTTCAAAAGGAGTACTTTCCCGTGATGATCTCAGACTGGATGATGCCTGAAATGGACGGGCTGGCTCTCTTTCGTAACATCCGAAAGTTGCCGCGGCGACAACTACACCTGCCTGAGCTCCGATAACATCACAACTTTACATCACAACTTTGTTTGAGAATGATTATAATTGTAAAAAGGTGGTTTCTCTAGGGCCCGCGGTCGCGAATTTCTGGCTGGTCCTGACGACGGTTCTCTGCCAGTTGGGAAGCAGAGGCCCAAGCTTTCGCTCTTCAGAGACAAAAGTTTCCCGGCTAGACGCGCTCTCGCAAGTCTGCAGCGATCGGACCTTCTCCCGACGCAGTCAATGACGTTAAAAGTCTCACCGCCCTGAATCGCCGCTTGTCGATATTCTGGCAATGGCTCAATACGTCCATCGGATGCGCGGAATAGGAAGCTTCGTCCCATCCGGCGGCGTCGTTGAGCTCGGCGCCAAAGCGAAGCGGTCATATGGCACGGAATCGTTTTAGCGTTTTAAACGTAAAAAGCGAATGGTTCGCGCAGGTTTCTGATGCTGTGACAAGTTTAATATCGACAGCCGGTAGTATAATTTCCACAGATGTGGTATTTTCCACGAGATGAATTTTATTAATGTCTTCGTGGTAGACGACGACATCGCAGTGTGTCGAATCGTTCAGCGGATGCTTTCCGATGAGCAGTATAAGGTCCAGACGAGCCAATCCGTTGCCGATGCTCTCGGAGTCATCGAAAAAAAGGCTTTTGATGTCTATGTAATGGATTACAAGTTGCCGGACGGTTCTGGACTCGACGTCGCGGAACGGATTCGGTCGAAATGGGGTGCAACTCCAATCATTCTTATCTCGGGCTATGACCCTAGTGCCGTCGCGTTGAGGGCGGAGAAGCTTCGTATATCTGATTTCCTTGAGAAACCCTTCTCGCGGGAAATAATCTGCGCGGCAGTAAAGAAGGCGATTGGCTCTTCCAAGGCAGCATCGGAATTATCACCCGGCGACCCGCCGGTTTCTCCGATCATGTCCGGGCCAACCCGGACTCGATTCTGGCAGCGTCCGGCGAAGCGTCCGGCATGACAATACCCCAGGGGGTCCGTTGATTGACTGATCGCCGCGCTACGGCGCCGGGCCGGCGACCCGGCTCAATCGGCAAGGTCAATGGACGATCGTCGAATCACAACGCGTGTGCGACCATTCTGGTGCGTTCGGTTTTGGCGGGTTCCGGGCCGAAACAGCAAGACTACGGATTGAGATATTTTTCGATCTTCGGAAGCATTCTCAGGGGAGAGGATCACGTCCGTGCGGGGACTCACAGGCCCATCGGTGTAGAGTGTTATAAAGGACGTTATAACACTGTATTTTAGAAAAAATAATTTTTCTGTCAATTTGGAGCATTTGATGTAATTATTGTAATTACAAAATTTATAAATGCGAACTCTGAGCTACGGTTGCATTTGGTGAGCCGCGACAGTGCGAGGAACCCGATATAACCAACAAACGGGTAGAAGGAAATCGAATTAGGTGATAAACGAATCCCTTTCAGCATTGTTTGTCCCGGCAGAACGGTCCAGCCCCGTCGAGTTCGAGGCCCAGCACGAGAAGTTATCGGGCCAGTCCTTGGTCCGCACCCTCATCGACTGCTTTCCGGAGCCGGCGATGATACTCAACAAGCACAGCCAGATCGTTCTTGCAAATGACAAGCTGGCAGGCCTTTTGGAACGGCCTCGCGACAGCCTGATCGGCATGCGGTGGGGCGAGGCGGTGGGTTGCCTCCATGCCACGGAGCGGGCGACTGGCTACGGTACGACTGATTTCTGCCTCTATTGCGGTGCCTTCAACGCCATCGTCAACAGCCAGCACACCGCACAGCCACAAGTGGAGGAGTGCCGTATTCAACGCGCTCTCGATGAGCGGACCGTGGCGCTAGATCTGCGCGTCTGGGCCACACCATTGGTGGTCGGCGACGAGCTGTTTACAGTGTTTGCGATCCGTGATACGACTGACGAGAAGCGCCGCAAGGTGCTCGAACGACTGTTCTTCCACGACATCTTGAACACGGCTAGCGGACTCAGCGGCCTGCTGGAGCTCCTACCGGATCTCGCCCAGGAGGAGGCCGCGGAAACCAGCCAGGAAGCCCGATTCCTCGCCGAGCAGCTGATCGAAGAGATCCAATCGCAGCGAGACCTGGAAGCTGCAGAACGTGGTGACCTCCTGGTAACGCCGGCCGTCATCGATGCGACCGAAATTCTGGACCAGATTTCCAGGCTCTACCGTCACCATTCTGTGGCGGAGGGCAAAACGCTTATTGTGCGAGAGTGCCTAAAGCAGGTGGTGCTGCAATCGGATAGGGGGCTGATTGCCCGAGTACTGGGAAATCTGATCAAGAACGCCCTCGAAGCCTCCAAAAAAGGCCAAACTGTCACGGTTTGGGTCCAAGAAGGTGCCGTGCCAAGTTTCGTCATCCATAACGAATCTGTTATGTCGGACGCCGTGCGCCACCAGATGTTCCAGCGCTCTTTCACGACCAAGAGCGGCACCGGACATGGGATTGGAACGTATAGCGTCAAGTTATTGACGGAGAATTATCTGGATGGCACCGTCGAGTTCCACTCCACGCAGGCGGATGGTACGACATTCATTGTGCGGCTGCCTGCACAGCTTGGTCCGCCAAAGCAAGGAGCGCAGATTCACAAACCGAGTCAGTTCTGAATGGTCCTTGGCTTTCATTCTCAATTAATCTGGTTCCGAAAGGAGAGCTTGCTTATCCGGTTGTTTCAGCAAGACCCAATATATAGGGGCTGCCGAGATAGGACGCGTCTTAACATTGGACAATTTGGGCTTCGGCAGCAGTGCTGAGTCTTGCTCAAGAAGAGCCGATTGCCTGGAACTAGCTCACGTGCTCTCGTTTAGGAAGACTTTTATCTCCTCCGTTATTTGCTCGCCCAGCTGAAGATCTGAATGCGGCGTTCGCCATCGAGAGGCCATGCGAAGGTATTGCCGATAATCAAACGGTGCACGAGGTCCGGACACCGTCCGGCGAACCCAAGACCGATCGGTCCGCCCCAGTCATGTACCATGATAGTGAGGTGCTGAAGGCCAAGCCGATCAACAAACCGCTCGAGCACTGCGGCGTGCTCTTGCGGGGTGTAGCCGTAGCCAGCGGGCGCAACTGACATCCCGTAACCGGGAAAATCAAGCGCAACACACCGGTACGAGGGCTTGAGGCTAGCGATAATTTTTCGGTAGAGTGAACACCAGGAAGGATTGCCGTGCAGAAACAGCAGTGTCTCGCCCGTGCCTTCATCGATGTAGTGGACCCATTTCCCATCGAGATCGATGAAGCGATGCTCGACCGGGAAAAGCTCTGGCGGTACTGGAAGGCCACGCTTTGCATAAATCGGTGTAGATAACTTTTGCTTATTTGGACAGCGTTGAAAGATCCGCGCCGCCCCGTTTCCGCTCATAAGACGTGGGTTTGCGTCCGGTTCCAAGACCGAGCAAGGTTTGGAACGCAGCCATGGGTTGCTTGCGCCGATTGTGGCGAAAGACGAATTCATCAAGATAAACCTGGAGTTGATCGCGGCTCACGCCGTGATGGGTTCCGATCAGCCATTGCTGCGCACCTTTGCGCATGCGGAGCTCCGCATTTTGCTCCGTTGCTCCCCAACACCCTATCTCGGGTTTCGTTGTATTGATCTTTAGCTATCATTGTCGTTGCGAGTCGTCTACTTTCGGTGCCACCAGCCCGCATCTCTCCGCGGCTGCTCTATCCACCATCACAAACGGGATAGTGATCTTGCCATCTCGATCAAGCATATCAATTAAAGCAAGCAACCAGCTTCTTAACACGGCTCCGGGCCAAGGCTTGTGCCAGGTCCGGTAAAGCGCAGGTGTTCGGCGGTCAGGCTCTGGTGGCTGAACTGCACCGCGTTGGAATCGAACCAACAACCCAGTGATTAAGCGTCATCGGCTGATGATCTGGTCTAAAAATTGGATAAAAATCCTTGAGCCTCAAGATTGGCAAGGCAATGGCAAAGGGCGCCGTAAAGTCGTTGTTGCTGAACCATGCATCCCGAGCGCATGTGCTTCTGTAAGTTGCTGGAGATAAGATGCTTTCGCGCAGAGACGGCGATCGGGATCGAACCGATGACCTGCTGATTACAAGTTGAACGGAATCCCGCCATGCAACTTGCGGGCAAACCTACTGCAAACAACAAAAAACAATTATAGCGTTGTTCCGACCAACCGTTCCGACCAAGCGCATTTTCAACGAATGCAGAAGCCGTAAGTCGTTTTGTTTAAACGTCTTATGAAGTAGGACGCAATGGCAGGCCATGTGGTATTCTGGGGCCTTTGGGACTACATTCCGTGCTGTTTCAGGCTCCCTGGTCGAGATTATCCAGTTCGGATTCTGGAATCGCGAGCCCGGTCCCGATTTCGTTCATGCGTCTCTCCGTGTAGAAGGAGAACAATTGCTCGAGGGCGATATCGAATTGGATATGCACGTCGGAGACTGGGATCGCCACGGTCACTCGCAGAACCCGGCATTTGATCGGGTCGTGCTTCATCTGTTCCTCCAGAAAAGTGGCGCCGATTATTTTACGCGGACAACACTCAACAGGGAAGTCCTACAAATTCACCTGCAAAGCGAAATTGACCTCCCGCATTTCCATCCCCCGATTGCCCATCCGGGTCGCTGTAGCGCTCCGCTCGGGCGGCTGCCAAGCCGGACAATCGATTCTCTGATCGAGACGGCTGCCCGTATCCGGATGCAGAGGAAGGCGGATCAACTCCGTCGGGCGGCCGTCGCCCACGGCATGGACGAAGCGCTCTTTCAGGCCTTCGCAGTCGCTCTCGGCTACAAGCGGAACAAGATTCCTTTTCTGGTGCTGTCTCAGCGATTGAAGCTCCAACTGCTTCGTGATCATGGGTCTGCCGCCGAGAGTCTCCTGTTCGGCGCCGCAGGCTTCCTGGAAGACCGAAATATCAACCGCGCGGCATTCGTCGATCGAGACTATTGGCTTCATCTTTGGGAGCATTGGTGGCGACTTCGAAGTCAATTTGCGCACCTCATTCTTGACCAGAATCTCTGGCGTTTCGGCATGACAAGGCCAAGCAATCATCCCCATCGACGTCTTGGTGCGCTCGCCGAGCTGGTCCGCCGATGGAAGGAAGTTCGATTGTTATCTCCCGGACTCGATGAAGTCGCCGAATGGCTCAGCGGATTGTCCCACCCGTTCTGGGATCAACATTTCACGCTTACATCCCGTCCGACCGCCCGCCCATTCCATCTGCTCGGCGAAACCCGGATCAATGAGATTTTGGCCAACGTTATCCATCCGATGTTGGTTGCGACGAACCAGGCCGACTGGGAATTGTACAAAAGAATCCGGGCAGAGTTGAGCAATCGACGACTGACGATCGTATGTAAACGCCTCTTCGGCGAGACCGATCGTGCCAGGGAACACATCCGTTTCCTCTATCAGCAGCAGGGGCTCCTGCAGATCTTCGAAGATTTTTGCCTCGCAGATTCAACCAATTGCGCCGGTTGTCGATTCCCTGAAATGATCGCCAAACTCTCCGGTTAAAACGGCACGACCAGCATCCAGCCGGTGGCCCGAAATTCCTCTAGTGTCCTGTCCCCGAAATACGAGGTATTTTGCCGGAGGTCAATTGGCTGTTTTTCAAGGCGCGAGCGAAGCGCCCATATCTGAGTCATACGGGTCGAGCGAGCAACGCGGAAAAACAGCCAACTGGCCCCGGCCCAGAGGGTTGCGATGAAAATGGGCCGGCGGCTGCGTTGTTCGTCGGTCACGTATCGGTCCAGATATGCTCCCTCCTATCGCCAGTCCGGCTCGGACCGCCTGGCCGACGACCCATTTTGATCGCAACAAAATACCTCGTATTTCGGGGACAGGACACTAGGACTAGGGTGTCCTCGATCCACGAAATGCCTCGTGAGCGCTCTGGCTTGAGCTCCCGGTACCTTGTATTTATCTCCGGCCGCCATTGTCCCCGTGGCATCCGTGCGATAAATAGTCTATCTCGCACGGTGGCTACCGTGTTCGTGTAGGAGACTGGAAGCTCAAGCCAGGGCGCTCACAAAGTCCACCTACATGACTTTCGATGACGCCTTCCAAAAAGAGCAGGGCGCCGGGCGAGCGGCCCGGGATAAACGAGTGCAGGAAGTCGAGTGTCGCAAGCTTTTTCATGCTGTTGTTACGGTTGGCAGGACTATGTTCGGGAGAATCTCCTCAATCTGCGAACGCGCTGGCTCCATCCATGGTGGGAGACACAGGCGGGTGCCGAGTTCATCGACTGCTTCGTCTTTGGTGAACCCTGGGGGATCGGTCGCAATTTCGAAAAGGACGCCACCCGGCTCGTGAAAGTAAATAGAGTGAAAATAAGTCCGGTCCATGATCGGGCTAACGTTGCAGCCAAGACCGACTAACCTTTGCCGTAACGCCATCTGGTGCTCATCGTCGACAACGCGGAAGGCGACGTGATGAACCGAACCGGCCGCGATCCGAGCTGGTTGGCGGTTAGCGGCACAGACTAGATCGATCGTTCTACCCACCCCGGATTCGCCAGGCGCGGCGAAGCGGATACGATTCCCCTCCTCCTGAATGAGTCGATAGCCGAGGGTTTCAGTGAGGAGCTTGGCCGTGCCTTTGCAGCTGTCCAGTGCCGCTGACACGCTGTGAATCCCGCGCAGCGAATGTTCGGGTGGCACTTGACTTTTGGTCCATGATTGAACTTCGGTGCTTTGCGTCGACTCAATCAATTCGATCGGCGTTCCATCGGGATCGGCGAAACGAACAACTTCCTCACCGAACCGCCTCGGCACGCGCTCGGCGCTAACATGTTGCTCTTTCAACCGTTCAAGCCAATAGCCAGCCGAACCTGCCGGAATCGCAAAGGCGATCGCGCTGATTTCACCGGAGCCACAAATACCACGGCGGGCGCCAGGCCAGGAGAAGAATGTGAGGATCGTCCCTGGTGTACCAATCGCATCGCCGAAATAAAAGTGGTAACTGCCCGGATCATCGAAATTGACAGTGCGTTTAACGAATCGCAGCCCGAGCAACCCGACATAGAAGTCGAGATTGCGCTGCGGATCGCTGGCAATTGCAGTAACATGATGAAGACCAGTTATGTTCATTGAATGTTTGAAGTTTAAGAATCATCGTCCTTCAGGCGGCGACAGGGTTTAAGCCAATCGCGTGAAGCGAGTTTTCTATCGCCGTATCCGCGGCCCATTTGCCCCCGCCACGAATGATCAAAACGATGGCTATGCCTATGGCCAGCAGGTGAAATTCGAAACCTTCACCCTTCTGGTTGCCATACCAGTTCATGAACAAACCGAATTGCGAGTGGACCATCACCACAGCGACCACCATGTTCGCCGCAATACCGAGGGCCGCCACCCGGGTGAACAGGCCGAGAATCAAGGCAATCGCGCCGGCGAACTCCGCCGCGATGGCCAGGAAGGCAAACAATGCGGGGACGTGCATCGCCCCGGTGAAGAAACCCATCGTGCCACTGAAACCGTAGCCGCCGAACCAGCCCAGGACCTTCTGAGCACCGTGCGGAAAGAAGGTTACGCCTAGCAGTAATCGGAGCAGGAGAGTGGAAACTTGATTGTCGGTCTTAAACAGGAGATTAAAGGCTTTCATGGTTTGTGAAATTCGAGATTTATATTTGTTGAACAATTCGACCTTAGTTGGCTGGCAAAACTCCTGCTAATGTTGGTTTAGGATTGCCGTTATGCGGTTTATGCATATCCTGGCTCCGTGTTAGCACAGCTTCGTGCGTTCCTAGTGGCCCTTGGGGAAGGCAGCCTTAACCGCGCTGCTATTCGGCTGCGGATGTCGCAATCCGCGCTTTCTCGGCAGATGCAAGCACTCGAAAACGAGATCGGCGGAGCATTGCTCGAACGCACAGCCGCCGGCGTTAGGCCGACCGATGCCGGCCATGCGTTGGCGACTTCTTTAGCACGCGTCCTCGCTGACTACGATGCCGCGATGACCGAAGCTCGCCGGCTGGCCCGGGGTCAACGTGACGTGATCCGTGTCGGTTACCTCGGCTCTGCTGCCCAGATGTTTCTGGATCCCGCTCTCTCTGTTTTGCGCCACACCCATCCCGAAGTGAAGGTCAAGCTGTTGGATCTTTCCCCGGCGAACAGATCGTTGCGCTGCGCAAAGGAGAAATCGATCTTGCCCTGATTGGACAAGAGGGCGCTCTGCTTTCGAGCGAGTTTTACACTCGCAAGCTGGCCACATTGCCGGTAGTCGCGGTTATGCCAGTCGATCATCCGTTGGCCTCCAGAGAACGCATTACACTCAAGGAACTGCGCGGTGAACGCTTCATCAGCTCGCCAGAGGAAGACCTGCCAGGGCGAGACCGCTGGATCACCCAACTCTGCCGCCGAGCTGGGTTCCGACCAAAACTCGTGCAGGAAGCAGCCAGCGTTTCGCAAATGTTTACCCTGATTGGGAGCGAAGGCGCCGTCACACTGGTCCCGGCCTATCTAAAGAGTTTTCCCGTTGCTGGTGTCGCGATGGTGCAACTCTCGGATCTCAAAGCCACTTGGGATTTTCTTGTCGTCTGGCAGCGCGGGCGGACGGCTAACTCAGTGCGTGCGCTGCTGGACGCGTTATCTGCAACCGTGGAGCGTGTCTGTAAAGTAATCAGCCGCACCACGTGAAAATTCCGCCAAATTATTCGCTAAGTCACACGGTTGGGCGCTAATTTAGGTCGACGACGCTGGCCACCAAGGGAGAGAGAAGGTCATCCCCGATGAAGACATTTTTCCTGTGCCTCTGTGCTCTTAACCTCCTGCCGATGCATCTTTTCGGTTGGACCAATGGCGAGCTTTTGATCTGGATGGATCCCGACCGAGGGCATACTCTCAAGCCACTAGCGCAAA
This sequence comes from uncultured Verrucomicrobiae bacterium, assembly GCA_963736745.1. Taxonomy (GTDB): domain Bacteria; phylum Verrucomicrobiota; class Verrucomicrobiia; order Chthoniobacterales; family JAFAMB01; genus JAFAMB01. The sequence goes on from CAVTQD010000053.1 coordinate 23,165, forward strand.
AATTCCACGACGATTTTGGGATCAACGCCACAATCGAGACTCCCCAGAATATTACAGACAGTTTCCCTCTTGCTGCTCAAGTCGCGAAGGGGCCCGACATTCTGATTTGGGCCCACGATAAGGTGGGAGAATGGGCCGACGGCGGGTTAATCGCCCCGGTCGAAATCTCGGAAAAATATGCGCACAAATTCTTCCCGAAGGCTTGGCAGGCTGTGCTTCACGAGAACCGGCCTTGGGGATATCCAATCGCCCTGGAGACAGTAACACTAATTTACAACAGGAAACTTCTTGACGGTTATCCCCCGACAGAGCTTTCGCAACTGGTGTCCGTAAACCAGAAGGTCCAAGCGGAACATCCCGGGACAACCACCATCCTCTGGGATTATAAGAGTGCCTACTACTCCTGGGGAATTCTGGATAGTGCGGGCGGTTACGTTTTTGAGAAGAAGGGCTCAAACTACGACGTAGACAAAGTGGGCGTGGCAACCGACGGATGTATCGAAGGTCTCTCAAAAATCATCGATCTGATTCACGCGGGCATCCTGCCAAAGAGCGTCTCCTATAGCGCTGTCGAAGAGCTGATGGCGCGAGACAAACTCGCCATGATGATCTCCGGGCCGTGGGCATGGTCAAACTTGATGCGCCGCGGGATCGAATTCGGGGTGGCACCGATTCCGGGCGTGAATGGAAAGCCGGGCCGCCCATTTGTTGGTGTCATGGTTGCCTACGTTAATCGTTCAAGCCCGAACCATGATCTGGTGAAGGAATTTCTGGAGCATTACCTATTTACGGAGGAGGGTCTCACTGCCATGAATCGTGGGAAGCCATTCGGCATTCCTGCCCTGATCTCGTTGTATAACAGGATGGCTAAGGATAATAGGCGGTTGCAGCAGCTAAAGACCTGTGTGGATTACGGTGAGGTGATGCCAAACGTCCCTCAAATGAGCCGATTCTTTAGCGCCATGGGAGCGGCCCTGCAGATCGCCACCGAAGGACGAGCTTCCGCCCAGGCATCGCTGCGAGACGCCAAGGCTAACATGCGACGCAGGTAATGCGAAAGCCCTCGAACAGGTCGCAAAACTCTCCGGTCAGATCTCCTGGGTGTGAAACAGACGATCTAAAGCGTCCTGATGCTCGGCAACGAGTCGTCGATAGTTGCTGATGGCATGGTCTCCTACGTCCATATTAAAATTGGCAAATATTTCGACTGCTTCCTGGAAGCTTTCGAACGTTCGCGCGAGAAAATCACGCCATTGCAGACTTTGGAGCTCCGGGGCCCCGCTATCGATAAAATGTATCATCTCTCCTACGTCAGAGTAATCCCATCCGCGGAAGGGAACGCGCGGGACAAGATCCTTGTTGTTGACCAATCGAAATGTTCGAGGTGTCAGAAGACGGCCGTAATTGTCGCAAAAGTTGTGCAACCCAATTCGCGGCTGACCGAATGTGTAAATACCGCTAATGGGACGGATGACTTTGTCGGGCAGGAGAGTGAAGCCCGCGCCGGCGAGCGAAGCGAGAGCCCCGCCGAGGCTGTGTCCGGTGATCCAGAGAGTGCGTTGAGCGTCGACCGAGCTGGTATCCATGACCGAAGGTATCGGCGCGACGGTGCGCAGTGCGTCCACAACTTTCCCCCAGCCATCAGATAAGGCGTGACCGAACCCGGCATGAATTTCACCCACTTCGGGGCCACCCTGAAAGAGCCACGAATACCGCGTCGGAGTGGCGTATAGATCGGTCATCCAATCTTTAACACTGGCCGTGCCGCGGAAAGCAAGAATAGCGATTTCGTTATTGGATGCGGCGAAGGCATGTAGATTATTAAAGACGCCGCTCAGGTCGATCCATTTAAAATTCGTCAGCCCTCGGTTTAGCATCAATGCACGGGCGGCTTCTTCGGTACTGTAAGCAACCTCGGAGGCTTCCGCCAGAAGCAGCGCATTCGCTGCATCAAAGGTTTTTGCGTTAGGATTGAATGGCATAGGGAAGTTGGATTTTACCCGATCAGATTAGCACTGGAACTTGAGCCGCTGAGAGTCCGGTATTGAGAAGCATATCAATTGGCTGACATAGGATCCGATACGAAATTAGGTATTAACTCTAAAGAGAATGCTGCCAGCGGAAGGATGACCGAGCCGTTGCCATCAAAAGAAAGCGCCAGAGTAACCCAAAGGTTGTCTCCGGCGCCTTCCCCCCCCAAGACAATGGTCTAGCTGCACCCCTGCGACGTTCCGCACTCTGTGCAGACGCCGCACGCTCCCGCACGAATAACTTTCGTGCTGCCGCAATTCGAGCAACTCATGCCGATATACATATTGCCCAAAGCCGCGCGAACCCGGTCCGCATGCGTCTTCGATAAGCCATTTCCATTTGCAACAGGTTCGGCAGTACCCTCCGAATTCGATCGATTGGTAATCACATCGATAATCTCTCTCTCTGCCGTGCGTGGCAGTTCCGCCACGGGCCGATTGATCGCCTTCTTGTCGATATCGGCAATTTCCTTCATCGGCAGATCAAGCTGCGACCGGCTCGGCGACGTAGCCTCCTTGTAGCCTTTGATGAACTGGCATCCGAGCCACCGAAAAATATAATCCGTGATACTCGTCGCATTGCGAATATCGGGATTTTTCGTGAATCCGCTTGGCTCAAATCGTTGATACGCGAACTTCTTAACAAGGCTCTCGAGAGGCACTCCGTACTGCAGCGCAAGCGATGTCAAAGTCGCTACCGTATCCATCAAGCCGCCGATAGTACTCCCCTCCTTCGCCATCTGGATGAACAACTCTCCGGGTTGTCCGCTCTCGTACAATCCAACGGTGATATAGCCTTCGTGACCGGCGATCTCGAATTTATGGGTGAGCGAAACTCGTGTATCCGGCATTCGACTCCGGGAGGGTTGCTCGACTTCCGCCCGAAGCGTCTGGACCTCTTTCTCGAGATCCCCGATGCGGCGGCGCAGCGTTTCACTCTCAGGGCCCGCCTCCGCAATCTCTCCGGCCCCCATGTCTTTCGTCTTTTTGGTATTCAGCGGCGCAGAGCGCTTCGAGCCGTCACGGTAGATCGCAATGGCCTTCAGACCAAGCCTCCAGCCTTCGATATACGTACTCATTATCTCTTCGGCCGTCGCGCCATTCGGCAAATTGACCGTCTTCGAGATCGCACCGCTCAGAAAAGGCTGGCACGCGGCCATCATGCGCAAATGCCCAAGATAGTGAAGGCTCCGTTCACCTTTATAGGGCTTGAACGCGCAGTCGAAAATCGGAAGATGTTCCGCTTTGAGCCCGCTCTTAATGACACTCTGACTTTCAGGGACCGCCACATCCTCGATCGTGTCATGTTCATTGATGTGCGCAAGAATCTGCTCGATCTGCTCCGGCGCATAGCCCAGCTTTTCCAGGGCCGGTCGAACAGTCTGGTTGACGATCTTGAGCATGCCTCCCCCGGCAAGAAGCTTGTATTTTACCAGCGCTATGTCCGGTTCAATGCCTGTCGTGTCGCAATCCATCAGGAAGCCGATCGTTCCGGTTGGTGCCAGGACAGTCACTTGTGCATTCCTGAATCCGTTTTTCGAGCCCGCGCGAATTGCGCTATTCCAAACCCCTTTCGCTTCTTCCTTGAGGAAACCGAACTCGATCGAGTTCTCGATCCGGTCGCAATATTGCCGATGCAATCGTATGACCCCCTGCATCGAGTCCACGTTATCTGTGGCTGCAGTGTGCGTGAAACCGGTTGCCCTTGAATCTCGATACCCCGGAAATGGGCCCATTGCCGAGGCCGTACGAGCGCTCTGCGAGATACGCTTCCCCGGTCATGATGGCAGTAATTGAGCCAGCCAGCGCCCTTGCTTCGTCTGAATCATACCCGTGCCCATAACTCATCACCAGCGCGCCCAAGTTGGCAAAGCCAAGACCAAGCGTCCGGAAGATATGACTGTTCTCTGCAATTTCCTTTGTCGGATAACTTGCATTATCCACCAGGATCTCCTGCGCAGTGATAAAAACCCGGACCGCCGCCTTGAACTTCTCGACGTCGAACACCCCATCGGGCCGCTTGAATTTCATCAGGTTCAGCGAAGCCAAATTGCAGGCGGTATTGTCCAGGAACAGATATTCTGAGCATGGGTTCGTCGAGTTTTGCCGGCCTGTCCCTTTGCAAGTGTGCCACCGGTGAATCGTCGAATCAAATTGCATTCCAGGATCACCACAGACATACGTTCCCTCGGCAATCTTCCGCAAGAGGGTGCGCGCCTCTTTTTTCTCACAGGGTGTTCCACTCACTACTTTGCGCGTCCACCATTCATTGCCCTCGATCGCGGCCTGCATGAACTCGTCACTGACTCGCACCGAGAGATTTTCGTTCTGGTACATGATCGAGCCATACGCGTCGCCGTTGTAACTGCCGTCGTACCCTTGCTCGATCAGCGCCCAGGCCTTCCTCTCTTCATTGGCTTTCGCCTCGATAAATTCTTCGATGTCCGGATGCCAATCCTTGAGTGTGTTCATCTTGGCCGCACGCCTGGTCTTGCCACCGCTCTTCACCACATTCGCCACCTGATCGTAAACCCTCAGGAACGATAGCGGTCCGCTGGGTCGTCCACCGCCGCTGAGCTTTTCGCGTGTACTTCGCAAAGTCGACAGATCCGATCCCGTTCCGCTCCCATACTTGAAAAGCATTGCCTCGCTGGTCGCCAGTCGCATGATGTCTTCCATCGTATCGTCTACCGATTGGATGAAGCAGGCGGAAGCCTGCGGATACTCATATTGCGTCGGTGCTCGCTCCGCCTCGCCCGCTTCGGGATTGAAAAAGTAATTCCCTCGCCCGCTCCCTTTCCCAATCCCGTATTGTTGGTAGAGACCAACATTGAACCAGACTGGGCTGTTGAACGCACCATGCTGATTCACACAGAGCCAGGTAAGATCGCCGTAGAACGCCTCTGCCGAGGCATGATCCGAAAAATAGCCATCTTTGAGTCCCCAATCCGAGATCGTCCGCGTCACCCGATGAATCAATTGACGAACCGAACTTTCACGACCACCCGCGTGCGGATCAGTGCCGTTGGCAATATCCCCATAGAAATATTTCGATACTGCGATCTTCGTTGCTAAAGCACTCCAGGATTTTGGCACTTCCACATCCTCCTGGCGAAAGATTACTTTCCCGCTGTCATCGGTGATCTCTGCAACGCGACGCTCCCATTCAATCTCATCAAAAGGCGAAACGCCTTCCTGGCTGAAAAAGCGCTGAAACTTCAGACCGCTCTTCTTCTATTGCGCGACGCCCGATCTCGGGCGCGCGGCCTCAAATCACCCGTTCGGACACCTGTTTTCAATTTAATCATCGAGGGGCCTTCTGCTGAAATTTGCGTTCCGCTGAGCAATAAGTTGTTAATAACTGCCCATCTTGCGGGCCTAAATCCTGTGGTTAACTTGTGATTTAGCGGGGATAACCGTGCTCCGTAACCCATTATATAGCACAAGCGTTGTGACCATTAAACACTAGATATTGTGTGTATCAAGAAAAAAGAGCTGCGACTGAAGAAATTTCTTTGATCCGCCATCAGTAAGTTCCTGATCGCCGACCTCCTGAAACAACGAAAGGCGGCCATTGCGCGGCCGCCTTGCTTTCATTCATTGCGGTTAAGACAATTCGGTTCAGCGGACCAAGTCGGATCTTACTTCGGGTTTCGCGGTGTTTGTGGCCATCAAATCGTCGATTTTCGGCAATGTCCTTAACAGCGCGCCCAATCGCTTTGTCAACGATGGCAACCTCCGTACCAATCGTGATCCAGTTAAAAACCTCGATAACGTCGCTGGATCGCATTCGAATACAACCGTAACTCGCTTTTCTGCCCAACGCCTCTTCCTCAGGCGTCCCGTGGATATAAATGCATCGATGAAAAGCGTTCTTGTTTGTATAGTCCAGACCCCGCAACCAAATGATACGACTCACGATCGGGTCCCGCCCAGGCGCGTTTACGGACAGCACCTCACCCGTGTAGCGTCGCCTTTGAAAAACGCCGCCAAACGGCACTGAGGCGCCAATTTTCGTCGCGACCGCCAAGCGCCCGGTCGGCGTACACCAGCTTCCAAGGGTGTCCCCTTCCCCATAGCGCGAGGTAGAGATTTTGTAGCTTTTGTATACCTTGTCGTTCACTACAACCGCCAGCTTCTGTTCCGGAATACTAACCACAAGCTGAGTTTCAAGGACCGGTGCGGGCGTCGGCGTCGCAACGACCGTCGGAGCTGCAATCTGCGGAGTTGGACCTGGCGAAAGGGCTGGAGAGGGAGCCGGACTCTGAGCCCGGCTGAGCGCCACAAAGCCAGCCACCAAAAGCGGTATCAAAAAATGTTTTCCCATTTTTTCTTAAGCAACCGAAATGTCCCTGGGATTCCACTGCGGGCGCATAATGCGCTGCCATACCGAACCGAATGCCACGTAGGCGAAGCCTATTTGAAACAACATTAGAAATGGTACTGACAGAAACTCCCTGTTTTGAAAAGCCTGAAATACAAAGTACGTAAAGTACGCGGCGAAAATAAATTCAACGAGCGGTATCACCGTCCGCACTGCAGAATACCTGCTGCTCCACTTTTGCTTCGCCCTTTCAATGCCGTATTTGGGCGTTCTACAGAAATCTGATCTGCGATTAAATATCGCTTCCAGAACACCTCGGGCATTGTTGATCGATAACCCAATCCCGAGTGCCAAGACAAACGGGAAGAACCAGATCTCGCGTTTCCAATCTTTCGGATGGAGTTCCCTTTGAGCACAAAGATAGAAAATTGCCGTCGACACCGTCGTTACCCCAAAAATGGGTATATCGACCAGCAACCCGCGAACCACACCGCCGGTCACGATAGAAGTTGGCCCGCTGGCCATAGGATGCTGCAACACGCAAAGAAACGCCAGCAACAGGTAAGCGAAGTTCGCGGTCAGATGCGCCGTCGCCTCAACCTTGATGAAAAATGGCAATTCGCTTCTCCAGATTCGCGGCAGAACCTTTTTGCATGTCTGGATGGAACCTTTAGTCCAGCGATGTTGCTGCGATTTGAACCCGTCTATGTCGACCGGCAACTCCGCCGGTGTAACAATGTCGGCGAGAAATACGAACTTCCATCCGCGCAGCTGCGCGCGATAACTCAAATCGAGGTCTTCCGTCAGTGTATCATGCTGCCAGCCGCCTGATTCGCCAATGCATCGCTTTCGCCAGAGACCAGCGGTCCCGTTGAAATTAAAGAACCGGCCCGTTCGACTCCTCGCCGTCTGTTCCAGTACTAGATGCCCATCGAGAAGGATCGCTTGGGCGCGCGTCAGCCAGGAGAACGACCGATTGATATGACCCCATCTGGTCTGAATCATGCCTACCTTCGGATCACAGAAATGGTGGATGCATTCCTTGAGGATGTTGCGCGGTGGAACAAAGTCGGCATCCAAAATGAAGAAAAAATCTCCCTTTGCTTTTTTGAATCCGTAATCTAGTGCGCCGGCTTTGAATCCGACACGATCTTCCCGGTGCAGAACGACGACGTCGAATCCGCGCGCCTGAAGCTTCGCCACGGTGCGCTCGGTCAATTCGCGAGTTTCGTCGGTCGAGTCATCCAGGACCTGGATTTCAAATTTATTCTTTGGATAGTCGAGCTCACTGATCGCTTTCAGCAGCCGTTCGACAACGTGGATTTCGTTGTAGATGGGGAGCTGGACCGTGACTACCGGGAGGAGATCAAATTTCGACGCGGCCGCAGGTTTTCGGTGACGGTTTTTGAAATAGAGATAGAGGATGGAATATCGATGAATGCCATACGCAGACAAACCCAGAACCACCAAGAAATAGCAAATAGTCCAAAGCAATGTCCCGACGTGTCCATGCATATTAATGAGTGATTATCAGAGGGTTAAGGCTCGAAATCCCCGCGTCATGATGCCCCTTTGACTCCGATGGTCAAGAGGAAATCCTTGGCATAACATCTCTGGCCAGGCGCCGACAAAGGCGATATCTTCCAACCAAACACGGATGCTTATCGAATTGTTGCGATCGATTTCCGCCAGCCTTCTTGTCGGTTTGACTGCGGCCTTCGGCCAAATCCTGGTGGCCCAGGAGGATTCCGATCTGTCGAGCGATCCTCATTTTCGGGAGGAGTTAGGAGTCAATCAGTACACCACTCCCTCCATTGAACAGTTGTTCAACACGTTGGATTCCCTTAAACCGATTCCTATCCAGGAACTGACACGGCCGCCAAGGGCACTCCGCCTCGACAACCGAGTGAAATTTGCGCTGAGCTTTGGCGTTCTCATCGGGGATGGGTTCCTCGCCGTCGAAGGGGAGCAGATCAAGGCCATTGAACCACTAGGCCGCGAATTGCTCCGTCGAGCAAAAGGACTTGGCGTCCAGCAGCGAGTAAGCCGGCACAGCAAGCAACTTCTCGATCTGGCCAAGCAGTCAGATTGGAGCGGACTTCGCAAAGAACTGATCGTCACTCAAAAGGATGTCGAAACGGCCATGCTCGATTTGCGCGACGAAGAAATGGTCCATCTTCTCAGCCTCGGCGGCTGGATACGCGGACTGGAAATTGGCGCTGCCAGCGTGGCGACTGATTTTTCGCCGGAACGAGTTTCCCAATTGCGGCATTTGGACCTCCTTGACTATTACCTGCAGCGGTTGGACTACGCTCTCGATACCTCTGAAATCGACGCCACTCATCTCACAGATCATCTCGGGACTTAAAGAGGTCAGGCAAAAGCTTGCTGACACTCCGGCCATTTCGCAGGTAGATGTCTCGGGCATTCAGACGACCGCGCGCAATCTCATTGCCCTGATCGAAGGCGGTGCCTCCACCGCCGCCACAACCCGATCAGACTAGTAACTAGCGCGCCAAGTCGGTGACTGGCGCACTGGGTTCGGCGGTCGTTCTCGTCGTCGCTCTGGTTTTAGATCAAAGGTCGATAAGGTGAACGATTGAAGGCAAGTCGAGAATCCTATGATGGCCCGAGCCCCCTATTGCAAGCCGCAATAAAACGGCCATCTGCAAATTCTTCTACACTTTTTGCTTGTGTTGTTTTATTTGCGGGCAATATTCAAACACGATTTTATTGTGTTTCTATAATACGGTATGAGCCGTTCTTTACAATCTTCCGCTCCCAGCCCCGAGATGGTTATCGCCGTTGCCGAGATGCTTCGAAATCTGGAGCAAATATCGACCGACCCTTCCATCATCGGCCAGTGCCCCGAACTGCCGGGCGTCGTTCTCGACAAAGTGTGTGCATCCTGTCTGGATCGCGACGGACCAGAATATGCCAAGGTCAATCGCGATTACCAAGCCTTGAGAGCTCATTATTTTAAGGCGCTTTGCGCGCACCCGGTCGGCAGAGCGCTCGCAGCGCTGGCGGTCGGTTCGACCGGCGTTGAATTGATGGAACTAGGCCGCCCACCAGCGTTTGTGGCAGAAGTCCGTGCCCCTCGTGGCAGGCCATTGCGCGGGCGGCGCGAAACCTACAATTGCCATCACGTTGTCCCGAAAAGCATTCGCCCGGAATCTGACGCAGTTTCAATCAATCATCCAACCAATTTCGTTGTCGCCAAAACAACCCGCCGTGGCCTCGATCAATCTGAAAATCCACACCACCTCTGGCACAGCCTGTTTCTTCACCCACAAACTTATAACGCTCCGGCGGAACCGATCCCGATCTACGTTGTCCGCCCATTGTTCCCGTTCTATCCTCCGATCACCCAGGGTTTCCGTAGCGTCGAAGAAATTCGCCAAAGACTGGCAGCCCTGGGTGCCCCGCAGCTACCGGAAGTCTGGGAAAACCGGATCTTGGAATTTTCGAAGGCGGCGAAACACAAGCCATACTCTGTTCCGAAGGAATTTCATGAGATCACTCGAATGTTCGGCGATCTTTACCAGGCGCAAAACCAGGATCCGGCACTGAACCAACAAATGCGTTCCAGCCTCGCCGAGCAAGGAGCGCGATTGGCCGCCGATTTTTTGCCGGCCGGCGCTTATCTAAACGGCAAACAGCTGCCGGCAGATCACAAACCAAAGAAATCGATCCCAGTGGTTGAGTCTCAAAACAAGCCGGAAACAGTCGTTCACCCACCGCCGGCACGGCGGAAATCGTGCTCGACAAAACGCCAATTTCGAAAGCCCGCAATTCAACCGCAACCGAATCAACAGAAGGTTTAGTTCCATGCCCCTCAATACCCGCTACTTAAAAGAGTTGAGTGATCTCTTCGTGGAAGACCTGAAAAAGTCCGACTACTACCGAAGACTTCCGCAAAGCCAGCAGCGCGATCTCGATAGTCGAATCGCGAGAGAGGCTTCGCAGGGGCTGTATCCTCTTCTTCCCGGCGCCGACGAGACGGATCTCCAGCGACTCTCAGAAGCCATCCACAAAAAACTTCGTATCCAGTTGCCTGGGGCCGTAACCGAAATCCTTCGTCAGGTCGATGGTTTCGCTGAAAATGGAGTCTCGCTCTACGGTGTCGATGGAGAGTTGCGCGACGACCAGTTCGATTCCGGACCTGGTTTTCTGGCCGAGAATCTGGTGAACTGGTCCGGTTTTCCCGAGACGATTGGAAAGTACTTGTTCGTCGGAGATTCAGATCTCTGGCATTTTGCAATCGAGCTTGCTACGGGGCAACCGGTCGCCCTGCACAAATCGACACTGAAACTGGCACACCGCTTTTCGAACATGGAAGAGCTGGTCAATGACATGCTGCAGCAAGCACTTGGGGACTTTGGCGATGAAACGGAGGATCCGGAGGATGAACCTGGCAACCACTCCACAGGATTCCATTTTTCCCGCAACTAATCTGTCCAGCTCGATAGTTGTGACCCTCCAGACCGATTAATTTATGGATAAACTCGACGAGCTATTGAAAGGTCCGGACCTGGTCAAGTCCGATCAATTGACCGGTCCGATTCTACATTCCGCCCCTCTCTTGGGAGTGGATATCTGGCAGGAAGCCATCGATCATTTCGATCCTTTTGCTGAGGCTGAGACCAATGCCAGTCTCCCCGTGGAACAACAGCAATACCTAAACGATCTCAGAGTCGACCGCTATCTTTACGACACTCTGGCGCACGAATCCGAGCTGCTGGACGTTTGGCTGCGAAAGAATTCCGGGCACCCGGATGCGGCACAAGTTGCATCATTCCTGCGAGCGCCGGCACCAAGACGGCGCGCGATCCTGGATTGACCAGCAGGAAAAGCTCTATCTCTGGGCCCAAAAAAACGAACGGGAAAATATCGCCGCTTCGATTCTCGGGTGGCGACTTCTTTGTCAGGAGTTGGCCGAGTCCCTCCTCGCATGGTCCGCAGGAAGGCATAGCGACCCGCGCGGACAACAGATTCTGCTGTGGGGGGATTCGTTGGGATTTTATCCGCAGAATCGCCTGGGCATCTGGGCATTGCGATTTCCAGAGGACGCACGCGCGCCACAGATCGTCCTGTGGGAGACGGCAATAAATCGCGAGATATCTGAAACCCATCCAGAGCTCCTGCCAGGAATTCGCTAAGGTCTTATGGAAAGCCCCTTCAATCGACCGCCGATTAATGTGAGCGCAACTCTCTTGGATGGCAGAGTCCCAACTTGGAGAAAGGACTTTCTCGCCACTGTCTCCCCGATAACAGAGGACAAAGGGCGGTTGTTGGACAGCCTGCGCACCGGTGAAGACCCAACCATCCGCGACGGCGTTAATCTGGCATTGAACCGATTGTTTGATCCGGAAACTCCCAGAGACTCCCTCGGCAAAAGAGCGTTTCTCGTCCACGACGGGACTGGCACCGGCAAGTCCTTTCAAGCGATTCTGGCCGCCAAAGCTGCTGCTCTCGAGACTGGAGAGCCGGCGCTCATTACGACGAGAGCCGATCTCATTCCTGCTCTCCATCGCGATCTGGATCGGCTCGGCCTGGATGACTCCAAAATCGCTTTTGTCGCGATCGAACAGCTGGGAGCGTTTCTTAAAGATGCACAGAAGCAGAAACGACAGTTCTCAGCGGCGATTGTCGATGAAGCTCAGGATTGCCGCATTCCGGAAGTTCGCAAATTTCTGGATCGAATTCCGGCCAGCAGGCAGCTCTTTTTTAGCGCCACCCCATTTCATAACATAGATGAATTTGGTTACTTTGCTTCAAAACTTACCGGCAAGCCAATTCATCAGGTCAGAAATGAGATCAATTCGGCAAAAGATCGTCACCTCGCTATTACAGATCAACTGCAACAGATCACATCCACGGGAGGAATGGTTCACCGTGAATTCCCTTTCTACGGTAATGTGCCGCCAGCCGCGCTCTTGCCACTCAGTGCCGAATCGCACGCTGCAGAAACACAGTTGATGGATGGTTATGCGCGACTGCTGGAGAATCGCGATTTTCCCCGGCAACGAATGCTCAAGGAAGATCTGATCGTCGAGTTGAACACCGCTTCGGATGTAACCAAGATCGATTTCATTCTTCAACGGACCCTGGAGCTGATTTCGCAGAACAAGAAGGTGATTCTAGCTGGTGACGATCGGCCTGTGGCTTCTCGAATCCTTAGAAAACCGGATGGTTTACCCAAGGAGACGCCCGGCTTTCTTTCGGCCCTTGGTCTTGCGATGGCGGCTCAGGGCATCGGCTCCTCTCTCATCCGGACGCTTCCACAGAATAGCGATGAAATACCGGCTCTCTCCGGGGAACGAGCTTCCATCGAAGCCAGGAATCTCGAGGAAATGGCCCGATTTGTGGATGGTGCTTACCGGACAAACGAAACCGGGCAACGACTCGAACTTCAAGGCCGGGATAATAAGCCGGTCTACGCGCCCAGTCAGACCAAGGTCATCCTCATACCCTACCAGCAGGTGGCGGGCTGGCCCGAATTGAATCAGCGGTTCCCGCAGGCACCCGAGGTTTCGATGATCCTCGCGCCGACTGCGAGCGCGGATCATTTCATTCAAGCTGTCGGTCGCGGCAGTCGTCGTAATAGCCAAGGCCCGACCGACGTTCATCTTGTTGCAAACGACAGTTGCGCCGATCGCCGCCGACTGAGCCATCTGTTGAAAGGCCTTCAATTTGTCGCCGCCACCGGCTCGCCTGCAATCGTACCGTTTCTGCAACTCGCCGCCGATTGTCTTGATAAGGCATCGACGCCGCGGGCGGCACAAGATCAGAGATTGGTTCAATTGCAAAAAGATCAGCAGAGAAGGAACGCTCGAATATTCGATTCCAATCGATACCGAATGCCTTCGCCGTAGCGGACATCGCGCCGGCTCTGTGATTCTGCTATGCGTCCTGCGAACACTGCCCCGTTGGACGTTGAACGTCGAACGCTGATCCGTTAGTGACTTCCTATGCATTTCCCGGACTCACCCTTTTTGGCTGTCTATGGTTCCCTGCGGCGCCGCAGCCTGGCGAAGCAGGGCTTTGTTGTCCTGCGAAATCTTCAGTTTCACCTACATGGCGTGCTTAGAGGCCTCTTGTTCATCCAAAACGGATATCCGGCGGTCCTCGATCAGTCGGGACTTGTGAGAGTCGAAGTCTATCGCGTCCTCAGCGAAGCGGTGTGGGAAACCCTGGACCGTTACGAAGGATATCAGCACTCGCTTGGCTGCCGCGCCCTCTTTTACCGAAAGGAGGTGACGTTGCTGCATCCGGAGATTCAGGCGTCGGTTTATTTTCTCGGAAGGGAAATTCCCAGGGGAAGAAAATGGCCTGACCGCCTGACGCAGTCCCTTCGATCGACCCAACCGGGTAGCGCACAGAGATGGGACGGAGAGCACGGAGGGATGATCTTACCAAAAAGACACAGAGAGCAGGGAGCAGGGATTCAAATCGCAAATCAGCTTGCTCACTCTCTTGCGATTTAAAGATCCTTATCGCGCAATAGGGAATTGCTCTCGTGCCAATGGTCTCACCAGCAAGACCGGACAAGGAGCATGGTCGAGGACGAATCGGGCGATATGTCCGACCGATCTAGGGCCGATAAAGGATTTGCCGCCGTATTCGGCGCGGGGACAAATAATCACTAAATCTGCCTGCCACTCGGCGGCAACGTTTACAATTTCGCGCTCTGGCCGCCCCTCACGCTGGAGCGTATCCGCATTGGGAAGGTAGCGCAGCCCTTCATTCAAGATATCTTGCGCTGCTGCTTGCTCTGCCTGCTGCATCTCTTCCTCGCGCGACCCTGACGGGCCGGGTGGCCGCAAAAAGCGTTCGCGTCTGTGTTCGATATCCTTTCGCGGACCGGTATCGATCACATAAAGTACGCCCAAGGTAAGCGACTGAGTTGCCGAGAGCATTCCCGTCGCCTTGCTCAACTGTTCGGCGTTTGTACCGTCAAGACAACACAATATGCGCATCGTTTCCTCCTTCCATGTTTCTCTTACAGAAGTAACCAGATAGTCAACGCACCTGCGAGCAACATCAGCGGTGTCACCACCACGCCAACCTTAAAGTAGTCGAGCCCCGACACGTCAACGTTTCGTTGGCGCAGGATGAGCAGCCAAAGCACGGTTGCCAGGGAGCCGACAGTCGTAAGGTTCGGTCCAAGGTCACACCCAAAGATCGTCGCTGCGATGAACCCATGCTGGATCACCGGGGATGCGTGCTGGATTCCGCCCAAGGCAGAGACCATCACCACAGCCATTGGCACGTTATTAATCAGGTTCGTTCCCAGTGCTGCTCCTGCCGTCCCGACCATCACCGCACCAAAGCTCGTGCCTCCTGATAGGTGGATTAGCCAGTTTCCAAACATGGCTGTGAGCCCCGTATCCTCGATAGCTCGGACGACAACAAACATTCCTGCGATAAAGCCAAAGATGGACCAGGAAATCCGGCTTGCGGTCTGGCGCAGAGAGGTCCGCCTCCAAGAAAGGCCACCGATAATCAGCAGTACGGCACCGCTCAGCGCGATGAGCGAGAGTGGCAATTGGATGGCCGAGGCGATCACGTACGCAACAGCGACCGCGGCTAGAACGCAGCATGTGTACCGGAAATAGGGTTTGTGTTTGACTGCCTGCTCCGCGGACGGCAACCGTTGGATATCAAAGGTGCCTTTGAGCTGCTTACGATAGAGCAGGTAAAATATGCCGATATTAATGACAATCACTACCAGACTCGGTACCGCCAGGAGACGCAGAAAAGTCAACAGGTCGAGCGGGAACCGCGAAATGATAATAATATTGATTGGGTTGCTGACAGGCAGCAGAAAAGAAGCGGAATCGGCAATGAAGGTACAGGCAAAAAGATAAGGCAGAACAGGTAATCGAAGCTTGGTAACCAGGACGTAAACAATCGGCGTTAGGATAAGGGCCGTCGCGTCGTTAGAGAGCACCATCGAGATTAGAGTCCCCAGCAGGAAGACATTCAGGAAGAGCCGTGCCGCGCTTTGTCCGGCGAGTCGTGCGGCCTGCACTGCAAGCCAGTCAAACAAACCGGCAGCCTCTGCAAGGGCCGATAGTCCCATCATCCCTAGAAAAAAGAGAAAGGTATTCCAGTCCCGAATCAACGTTAAAAAAGCGTCGGCGGGGGTGATCAATCCAAGAAGAAGGAGAACCGCGGCTCCGACCATCGCGATGATTGCCTCATTCCAGCGAAATGGGCGCGTCATGATCCCAATAAGTGTGGCCAGCCCGACTAAGCAGGTAAGGGCCGTTTTCCAGATTTCTGGGATGGAAAAGAACAAAAAC
The DNA here is from genome assembly GCA_963736745.1 of uncultured Verrucomicrobiae bacterium. Classification (GTDB taxonomy): domain Bacteria; phylum Verrucomicrobiota; class Verrucomicrobiia; order Chthoniobacterales; family JAFAMB01; genus JAFAMB01. The sequence goes on from CAVTQD010000053.1 coordinate 38,830, forward strand.
ATGATGGCAGTGCCTTTGTTACTTTGGATTGAAGAACTTTGGATTGAAGAAGCTTCTTTTATCCGCTATCGAATTTCAGCCTTTTCAACCGGTCGAATCATGCTTTCCGGGTGCAGCTTTTAAACTCCTACTTAGAGCCTTCTCCGTGGGAGCCCGACTTCGTTCGACGGTTTCGGGCATTTGAATTGCGAAAACGACGAGTGCCACAAGCGCGGCACCACCAAGCATGAGAAAGGTTGGATTGTATCCGAAATGATCGACGATCTCGCCAGCAGCCAACCCACTCAGCGAGGCGCCGATCCCCTGCATTGTTGCGATAGCACCTTGGGCAAGGTTGTAGCGACCAGTGCCTCGCATAATATCGGCGATCACCAGAGGTGTGAGCGCGCCGAAGATGCCGGCTCCCACACCATCGAGAACCTGGACACCGATCAGCCAGAAGCTGTTATCGGAAAAAGTGTAAAGCACCGCTCGGATTGGCAGTATCGCGAAGCCGACAAGAAATAGAGGCTTCCGGCCCCAACTATCGGCTGTGCGTCCGACCAGCAGGGCAATCGGCAGCATCACCAATTGTGCGGCGACGATGCACGCTGACATCATGGCCGTCGCCTCTTTTGGAAAGGCGGCCGCCAGTTTTTGTCCCACCAATGGCAAAAGCGCCGCGTTAGCAAAATGGAAGAGCATGACGCATAGACCGAAGATGACCAGAGGCCGAGACTTAAACAGAATGCGGTAGCCGGCGGCCTTGGCGGGGCTCCCCGCTCCGTAGGGCTCTTCGTCCAAGTCTCTGGCGCGGTCTAGATCGATCGCCTTGGCTGGGATGGAAAGCACCGCGATGCTTGCAAGCACAGCGAAGACTGGCACGAGAAGGAAGACGGCGCGCTGCGAAAAGGCATAGCCCACGGCGCCCGCGACCACCGCGATAGTCACGTTGCCTGCATGATCATACGCTGCGTTCCGCCCCATGCGGCGGGCGAGTTGGTTCCGCGCATACAGTCCCAGCGTCAGAGCCGCAACCGCAGGACCGAAGACATCGCCGACAACTGCCATTAGGGCGTTGGCGATCGTTACCGGCCAGAAGGTCGGACTGGCGAAGATCGTAATAGCCCCTATCGCCAGCACGGCGAGCGCGAGCACAATGATGCCCCTTTTGGCGCGAGTCGCGTCGATCACGCCACCGATCGGAGTCTGGGCGGCCAGCCCAAGCAGGCCACCGAGAGTCGTTACCAGTCCCACCTCGGTCTGACTCCAGTGCCGCTGGGTAACCAGAAAAACATTGAGGTACGGCCCGAGTGCACCACGAACGTCTGCGAGCAGGAAGTTAATCGCATCGAGTGAAAACGGATTGAAACGCTTGTTGTTTGATGTCACACCGGCTGTCGATTTTAGCCAATTCGTTGGCCGAATCATTTTTGGGCCATGTTTTTAAATTTAAATCGAGACTGAAATCAGGTTTTTCGCTTTCGAGCCGGGCGTGATAGTGGCCACCAACGTGGTCGCGCGGGCCCCTCGGTAGCAGTTGTCAGTGTCAGTTGCCGGTAGTCAGTCGGAGGGGAGCTGAAGAAGTTGCGCGAGTAGTTCAGTCCGCTGAAATCACGTTCTGTCGGTTCAGGATACTGGTTCCCAAAAAACAACGTTCGCTTTATTCAAACTAGATGAGTAAAGGGAACTTTCCCGAGCGCCTGGAGGGTGAAAATGAAGCCGGCTACAGCTAAGCAGGGCAAAAAATTTCTATTTTCAGGCATAGCGCCAATCCGGATTCGCATTGATAATCACTCGGTAGTGACGACACCCGATTAACCCCAAAAGCTGAATTCAAGAAGTAGACCGCGAAATCGGCGGCGTCTGTTTCGCAAGTCAGGATAAAGATTATGGAGACTCCGTTCGCAATAGCGACAAACGTCGAGAAAGAATCCGGAAATAATTACCGGATCGACATCGAAATCATTGTTCCCGTGACCCTCGAAAAATTCAGGCTGGATTTGAATGAACTCGTTGATCAACCGCATCAGATCGGCGGGTTTCCGCCTTCCGGCGAATGGGGAAACGTGGTTGTAACAACGCGCGGTCTCCCAAAATTGAAGCCGGGAGACAAAATTCCCGTAGTTGTGCAGGAGTGAGCGCCACCGAGTTCGTCATGATCCGACCAAGTTGTTTCGATCGATCGCAATTTCTTCCATTGATTTCCCGTCGAGCGAATCGCCATTAATTGGGGGGATCGCCGCGCTGGGTCAGTGAGCCGGAAAACGGAAGATCGGTTTTTCAGGCCTTTTGCGCGAGCGAATTGCCTTCAACGATCATTGCAACAACTCTTCAGCGCGATCAATTGCCTTATTGAGCTCCTGAACTGCATGAGCGTACTCGGAGCCTCTCAAGGTGAGCGGTTGATCAACCAAGTTACGAAACTCCCGAATGGCGCGAATCAGATCGGTGAGGGCGTTCTGTCGATCCTTGAGAGTTTTGCGAACGGCGTCTTTGACCAGCCTGCCCTCAAGGTCAATCGTTTTCCTGGCTGCCGGAGGCAGATCCATACCTGCCGCGTCCTTTAACACCCAGCGGATTTCCTGAAGAATTTCCCAGGCGCGTTTACGGGAGGCTCTCGATGCTTCCAGTTCGTCGAGGAGATCTTGGAGTGCCTGAGGAGTAATAGACATGAGGTATATGTTCTTCTGAACATATGCTCCAGGTCAAGCCACATCCTCTCTCAAGGCTGAAGAAGGTACTTTTTGCTGCGTCACGCTTCGTAGTACACCGCATCAAAAACGCTGATGACTACCTAGGACTGATAATTTTAACTGGACACACATATATAATGCAATATTCTATGAACCATATATTCCATATTTTCTATAAAAACGGGCGGTTAGCCCTCGCTATACATCAGAATGGTTAAAAGCACCCAATTCAGGCGCTGATTCGTGCCCGGTGAAAAAAAGATGCAAAAAATGAAATCTCCACTCAACATCCTGCATTTGGAGGATGATTCAAACGACGCAAAACTCATCCAATCTGCCCTGCACACCCAAGGGGTCGCTTGTACAATCACACTCGTTCAAACACGCGACGATTTTATTTCAGCGCTGAAACGCGGCGGCATAGACCTGGTTCTTTCGGATTTCTCCCTGCCCGCCTGTGATGGCTTGTCCGCCGCCGAACTCGTACGCACCGGTTGGCCCGACTTGCCATTTATTCTCGTTTCCGGGTCGCTGGATGAAGAACTAATCATAGCTTCGTTCAAGAGCGGCGTGACGGACTGTATCCCCAAGCGAAATCTCTCCCGGCTGGCATCGGCGGTGCGCCGCGCCATGCAAGAAGTCGAACAACAGTTTGAACGCCTTCAATTGAAGGCACAGGCTATCGAATCGCAAAAAATGGAACTGATCAACCAGCTTTCCAGCGGCGTGGCACATGACTTTAATAATATCCTCGCGGTAATTGTCGGTTACAGCGAATTGATCACTTCAGGACTTGAGCCGGACGATCCCCTGCAAAGATATGCCGAGGAGATCCGGCACGCTTCGAATCGAGCCGCCGGATTGACGCGGCAAATGCTGGTCTTCAGCCGCAAGGAATTGGTGCAACCCATCGTAATCGACCCAAACGATGTGGTGAAAGATCTGGACAAGTTGCTGCGGCGGCTCATCGGAAACAAAATCGAAATTACGATTGTTCCCGGAAAGGAAACCGGATGCGTTAAGGCTGATGCCAACTATATCTGGCAACTTCTGCTGAATTTAGTCCTTAATGCTCGGGATGCTATGCCCGACGGCGGCAAGCTGAACATCGAAGTAGACGATATCACGCTTGACAAAAACTACTCGCTCGCACACAAGGGCACATTTCCCGGCAACTACGTCATGATAAGCGTCAGTGACACGGGAACCGGGATGACAGAGGAAGTCAAAGCTCACTTGTTTGAAGCTTTTTTCACGACAAAGCCTTATGGAACTGGGTTAGGCTTGGCCACCTGCCGTACAATTGTTCAACAATGCAGAGGTCACATGGAAGTCAGCAGTGAGGTAGGCAAAGGCACCACATTCAAGATCTATTTGCCGAGAGCCGAGCAATCGCTTGATGTCGCACCCAAATCATTCCCGACCGCCCCGGTAATGCGGGAAACGGACACTTCGTCCGTAGTGAAAGACGATCCTTCAACGCCAAGTGAATTCGCGCATCGCGTTCTCGTTGTGGACGACGACGTCTCAATCCGCCAACTCACGACTGAAATGCTGATTCGCTCTGGCTACGAAGTGGATACCGCCCCTGATGGCGCAGCCGGCTGGGAGGCCCTTCAGGCCAAACGCTATGACCTGGTAATCACCGACAATTTCATGCCAAAGCTCACGGGTGTTGAGATGGTTCACAGGCTCCAAGCCGCCCGCATGCAGGTGCCGGTCATCATGGCGACAGCATTATTCCCAAAGGAGGAGTTTATCCTATACCCTTGGCTTGGGGGCGTCACTACGCTACTAAAGCCCTATAGAGCCACCGAGTTGTTGTCCGCTGTAAGAAGAGTTTTGGGGGTGGGCAAAAGCCCCTTAATTGCTCTCCAAAGTCATGGCAGTTCAAGATCTGAGACCTCGCAGGCTATTCAAAGCGGCTTTGGCACACCAGTTTTAACACGTCCGGCGCAAGGGTCTGGATTCGTTTAGTCTATTGCAGGGAAAGGATCCGTTTCGCTGGAGAACTCGCGAGCCGCCTAGTGCAAGACGGCCTGCACGCTTCACGAGCGGGTTATTGCGCGTTGATTGGAGACAGCGGCTGGACTTTCATCACAGGCGGCGGGTTCCATTTTCCGGTCAGTGCATCAGTTTTAGGGGCATAGAGACGCATGCAAAGGTTAAACGCTCCTTTGGGAGCCGGAAGCCAATTAGCTTCTTGTTCTGCGCCGGGACTTTCGTTTTGAAAATACAGGTCGAGCGACCCGTCCGAATTATACTGGAATGGCATCCAGCTACTAACGGCAAAACGATTCAGACCGTTAGCGACCTGAAATCCTTCCTGATCATAGAGTGTGATTGACCAGAAAGCGTTGACCGGTGGGATGGTCGCTTTGTCGAAGTGGACCGTGTATTTGTTCGCACCGTCCAACGGCTTGCCGGACTCGTCACCGAGGTTCAATGGGTAAATCGCATCCTCGGGCAGGTTCGCGCCGAGCCCCTGTTGCGCGATGATGGCGCGTTTGAGGTAGTAGTTGCCGTAAACGCCCATCGTATCGGTGTTCATCGACCAGCCATTGGTGACGCGGGCGAGCGTCGGCAGTTTCCACTTCATGAGTTGCTGGCCTTCCTCGGGCGCGGCTTCCAGCGCCTTCTTCACAACGGGATCGAGCTTGTCGAAGTCAAGGCTCTTACCCGGCTCGATGCCAATCTGCTTCATCAGCGCGATAATCGGCTCATCCGTGATGTGGGGCGGTTGCAACTTAAGTATCTCGGCGGCGTAGGCGAAGTATTTGGCACCCGGCATGGTATCGACTTGGATCTTCGGCGGCGTCTTCATGTCCACCGTCGGGTCGATCATTATCGTCACCGGCACGGGTGGCTTACCCCAGTCCGAGAGCGGGGCGATTTTGTAACCCGCTTGGATCTTATTCACGGCGGGATAGTCGGCAAACCCGTCCGTCTTGGTACGGCCAATAACCAGGACGTAAGGGGTCGGTGCAGGGATGTGCGAAAACCCCTCGGGCACCGTGCCCGTCCAGCCGGGAGGCGTGACGAGAAAATTGCCTGCCGCGGTGCCGGTGGTCCGCCAACCGGGCGATGCGAAGACATCGGTCCACATGTCGAGCATGGGCAGGAGATAATACCGCCCGTCCGTGTCCGGCGCGGAGACGACCATCGGCTCCTTAGTCAGGTCCAGCCATGCGACGGAATAGAGCGTATCGAAGTTGACTCGCACGACGATTTTCAAATCGCCCGGAGGATACGCAGACGCATTCGAGAAAGTGTTTGGAGGTCCTTTTAGCGTCTCTTTCCCGGCCTCGATGTTCGTAGCCTGCTTTCGCGTGATGTCCATGCTCACGAGCGGGTAGAAATAGACATAAGCACTGACGGCGATGGCCTGCGCCGCCTCCCGGGTGAGCGGAGCAGCCTTGCCCGGGAAGCTGGTGGTGAACAAGGCTACAGCGACGATGCCGCCGGTCAGTGCGCGGTCGATGAATTCGCGTTTAGTTAATTTCATTTTGTCTATGATTAGTTGGTCGCTCGGTTTGCTGCGGGAGGAATAGGATGTTTCGCTGTTCAGGTCGCGGGCCAGCCGCCGATGGAGGGGGACGTTTGCCAGTTGTTGCGCCGTGAATAACATCATCGACCTTGGCCTTCTAGTCCTCGGCCATCCATTGGCCGGTCCGAGGTTGATGGTGACCTTCCTGAGCCGAATACGACAAGCACTAAAAATTTCAAACTCAACACACGCAAAACCAGTACAAAAGTGAACGACGCCATTGCCGGAGTTCCGCTAAATCCCACAATCTCAATAATTAAGACCGCGAAAGGACGAAGCATCCCTATGCCATAGGATGCGAACCCATCCGGGCCGATTGAACGTGTGAATGCTCGCTCACCTCAAGGCCATCGGGTCCGAACTAAAAAACGAGTACAATAAGGCGATCAAGAATTACATCGTGGCGATTCGGCCGAAACTAAAAACTACGCTGATCGCGGGAACGCTCCAAAATCCAAACAAAATCGAATAAAGCGATCAGCGATTACCCACTGGGAAAATGGCAACGATTGTGCTGGCCGACGAAGGTTTCGCCCATCGAATTTATTCTATCAACCATTAAAACACTGAAAAGCGTGGGTAATACGGCCTGAATCTTGTCAATAAGGTGTGAATAACTTCACAAATTTCTCGCGGTAATGAATAAACTTCTTCGACGCGCTGACCCATTCACAAATAGATAAAAAGCGCAGCAATGGAGAGGTTGTGGAACGCCACTTGCTGAGTTGTGCATAACTTTTTTTCGACGAAAGACAGTGATTGTAACGGCTTGAAAGACGTAGAGCTATATTGAGACTCAGTCGCAATGCCTCTGAAAGCGACTCAGGAATAATCACGCTCGGACTCCGTCGCCTGTTTTAGACTCGGCCGGCCTATCTGGACTCTGGGCAGCGGCCAAGTAAATGGCCCATACCCGGCCCTCGTCAAAACCCGCAAGCACCGGACCGACAAAAACTCGTGGAAGTGGAACCTATTGGGGTGTCTGTATTCTTGCGACCTCCCGACAGATTCCACGCATCGACCCTTCGGCGTCCATAAGCTCCCAGATTAATTTATCCCCATCTTTATCCGTTCAAGTCTCATAGACTCTGTGTCTGGTTGGATCCAGAGGATCTGCCATTTTGTTATAACATTTGCTGACATACGCAACTACTACAATGTGAACTGATGCTCCATGAAAAGGGCCATCGCCATCACTCTTACCCCAAGGAGTTCTAGTGTAGTGTCTCGTAAATCTCTTTAGGAATGGGAAGGATTTGTGGCGGCCTCCCATGCTCTGCGGATTTTGTCGAGAACTGCTTGGCCGTCGGCATGCCAGACGTAGCGTTTTGGTTCCAAGTTGTGTTGTGAAAGGTAACGATTTATCGCGTCAACCAGTTCGGCGACTGAGCCGAAGCTCCCCGGCAGGATGGCTTGTTGGCTTAGGTCCCGGAAGAAACGTTCTACCATGTTCATCCAGGAAGCGCTGGTGGGCGTAAAATGCAGATGAAAGCGCGGATGACGCTGCAGCCAGCGACGAAGCTTTTGGTGTTTGTGCGTCGAATAGTTGTCCACGATAAGATGAATGCTTAAGTCTACAGCGATTTCGGAATCAAGTTTCTTCAAGAATTTGAGCCACTCGTTATGCCTATGGCGTGGCGCAACCTGGCTAATGACCTTTCCACTGAGGTAATCGAGTGCGGCAAAAAGGGTTACAGTTCCATGCCGATAGTAATCGTGAGTGACCGTCCGGATATGGCCTTGGGCTAAGGGCAAACCGGGTTGGCTACGCTGCAGCGCCTGACACTGACTTTTTTCATCGCTGCAGAGCACCACCGCGTTGTCTGGTGGATTGAGATAAACCCCGATCACGTCCCGAACTTGGCCTCGAATTGCTCGTCGCACGACAATTTGAATATCCGGGTCCGATGCGGCTTAATGTCGTTGGTTGACCAGACGCGCTGAACGGTTGCCTTTGATACTCCAAGATGCTTGGCCATCAAACGGGTACTCCACCGGCCCAATGTCACCGGCGGCCTCACTGCTTCACTCAATATCCGGCCTTTGATCGCTGGCTTAATGTGTTCAGGACGCCCGCTGCGGGGCAAGTCCGCCAAAGATCCCATGCCTTCTCGTAGGAAACGACCCCGCCATAACGTGACAGTCTGTTCGGTTGTACCCAAGTGCGTAGCGACTTGCACGTTATCGGCTCCGTTAGCGCACTCCAGGATCAGCCGCGCTCGGAAAACCATCCGGTTTTCGGCGGTGCCAGTCCTCACGATACGTTCTAATTGCTGCCGCTGAACTGCAGTGAGCTCCAAATTCGCTTTCGGTCGACCTGCCATCCCTGCAGCATACGCAAAAGCGCATATTATTAAAGAGAATTAAGAGACACTACACTAGTTCCTGTCCCCGAAATACGAGGTATTTTGCCGGAGGTCAGATCGATGCACTGAAACCGCTGTTTTCGGAAGGGTCAGGGATAAGCCTGATCCGAACCTAAGAGCAGCATGAACCATGTTTCCTTTCCGTCTAATTCAGGAAAAGAACCATATGAAAAGATATTTCCTTCTGGGTTTGGCGGCGTTAGGGCTGACGGCCTTTGCATCCACCGAATCCAAAGCAGATGATGGATTCCGCGTTTACGTTAACCCCGGATACCAGCAAGACAGACCTTACTACTACGGCGACGACCGCTACCGCTACTACCATCACGCAGACGAATATCGGTGGCACCGCTGGCACCGGTATCATCATCGCCACCATTACGATCGAGATTATGATCGAGACTACGATCGGGATTGAGGCGTATGAAATCATTACTCTCTGTCCTTGCGCTGGCTTTCGGCGCATTGACTTTTCAATCGTGTGAAGTTTATCCGACTGGAACTTCCCGTGCATATTACGACGGTGGCGGCTATTACGGAGACCGAGGCTATTACGATGGTGGATATTACGGGGGCGGCGGCTATTACGACGGCGGTTATTACGGGGGCGGTGGTTACGGCCCTACTGTGGTTGTATCCTCAGGAGACCGCGAGCATCATCACGGCTACGGGTACAGCAACGGGTATTACGAGCGTGAAAACGTCCACGTCAACCGGAACATTCACGTCAACCGAAACCTTCAGGTGAACCGGAACGCTCATTCCACTCGGGGCGCTAACGTTAATCCGAATGTTCACGTTAATCGGAACGTCCACATCAACCGAAACGTTCATCATCAGTAAATTTAGCTTCCGCTCAAACGCCAATGAGATCGCGATTTCTTAAATATTGCCATACGGCCTGAACGGCGATAGGAGAAACTTTTCAAGATTTAGCTACAGACGCTTGCTCCTGTGCTCGCGCACCGCAGCAATATCGGCTTCGAGTCTCCAACCGGAGCCATGATTAAGACCGGATCTTGTACAGGTGCACAAATTAAGATCCCATGCTCGGTGCCGAGACAACAGGCCAAACGGAGTATCTCTGCCCCCGTTTGGCCTGCATAGGAAAGTTTCTTATCGAACGAGGTTTGGAAATTTGGTGTCGGGGATTATGGTGAGTCCAAACGAAAGCCGTTGCCTGACAACCGTAAAGAATCGCCCGATCGATAGCGTTGTCCGACCATTTCCAGAATTGATGGTAAACCTCGCGGTGCAATCATAAGAGCGGCACGAGCGGTTGGTCCGGCAATTCTCGCCTCGGCGCGCTGACAGGCCAATATGTTTTCGTGCCGCATCACTCGAGAAGGTCCAGGCATCGGTTGGACCCGGACGCCCAAGTTTTAGCGTAGTTGCTTCGGCAACCGTGGTTGTCAAAGGCAAGCTGGATTGGTAGTTGCCTCTGACTGTATCGGTTGGCCGTTCATGGCTGTTGCTTGCGCCAGCATCCCCGGAACCTGAAGCGCCGGCGCTCAGAATCCCGGCCCGGGCGCTCTCTAAAGCTGCTCGGGTAATCCACGTCGCCCGCAAACCGTGGTGCACAAGATGCCTTAGGCCCAGTTCGTCCAAGAATCGCCCGTTCTATGCGCACGCTTTTGCTACGCTTTTTGTGACGGTCTCTTGTAAAGTAACTGAATGTCAGATACTGCCTGCGTCCGGCGGGGCTCGAACCCACAACCTTCGGCTCCGGAGGCCGACGCTCTATCCAGTTGAGCTACGGACGCAATCGCTCCGATCGTAAATCTTCTTCCCCCCGGCGTCAAACGTTGGGCAGAAAGTGCCCGACCCCAACGTGTCGCGCGAGCTCCCCAGGTTGTTGCTGAATCTATTTTCACCATTCGCTTGCGAAACAGATCACCTTGGTATTTGAAAGAAGCCAATCGAAACGTCCCAAGGTTATTCCTCATGCAAAAGGCAATTCACCGGATCCATTTTTTAGGTATTTGCGGCACCGCCATGGGCGCTGTTGCCGCCGCCTTCCGGGAGTTGGGGTTTGTTGTCACGGGGTCCGACGACAATGTCTATCCGCCGATGTCCACATTTCTCGAAGGGAAAGGGATCAAGATTTCGAGCGGGTTCAGGCCCGATAACATTCCACCGGACGCGGATTTGATCGTAGTCGGGAACGCGCTTTATCGCGGCAATCCTGAACTTGAGGCGGTTCTGGATCGAAAGCTCTCTTATCGGTCCCTTCCGGAAACGCTCAAGGATTTTTTCCTGCAAGGGAAAAACAATATTGTGGTGACGGGAACACACGGAAAGACAACCACTACCTCGCTGATCACCTGGATTTTTCGTGAAGCCGGTTATGACCCTGGTTTCCTGATCGGCGGGATCCCCAGAGACCTGGCGCAGGGCGCAGCGTTTGGCAATTCGAAGTATTTCATTCTCGAAGGAGACGAATACGACACGGCATTTTTCGATAAGCGTTCCAAATTCCTTCATTATCTTCCGGAGACCGTCGTCATCAACAATATCGAGTTTGACCACGCCGATATCTTTACCGGCCTCGATGAAATCAAAGCAAGTTTCCGACGTCTTGTGAACATCGTGCCGGGCCGAGGATATATTTTCATCAATGCCGACGACTCGAACTGTTCGGAAGTCGTGACGAAGGCGTTAAGCCAGGTCTTCACCGTCGGTTTCAAGGAAGAGTCGACCCACCGAATTACCAATGTTCGATACGACAGCGCCGGATCAGAGTTTGCTTTACGTGATTATCAGTTTCAGTCGTCGCTGATTGGGGAATTCAACGTCCGAAACGCGGCCATGGCAGTTTCGGTTGCGCTAGCGTACCGGTTACCCATAGAAGGCATCCGGAGCGCGCTGGCGCGCTTTGCGGGGGTGGCGCGTCGCCAGGAACTCCGCGGCGAGGTCAACGGAATCAAGGTAATCGACGATTTTGGCCATCATCCTACGGCGATTCGCGAAACACTCTTTGCCCTGAGGCACCGATACCCAGGGCACAAAATCTGGGCCATCTTCGAACCGCGATCAAACACCACTCGGCGGGCTATCTTTCAGAACGCGCTTCCGGAAGCGCTGAAATTTGCGGATGGTGTTATCTTGGCCAAGGTCGCGAGAACGGACCAGTTGCCGCCGGACGACCGGTTGAATCCGGAACAAGTGGTCCAAACAATCCAAGCGGCCGGTATTCCTGCCTTCTACGAACCCTGCGTAGCAGACATTTTGCACCGGGTAAAACCTCTGGCGAAACCCGGCGATGTCATCGTAGTCTTCAGCAACGGCGGTTTCGAAGGAATTCACGAGCGTTTATTGACGGAGCTTGCGGCCGCATGAACTTCGAGTTTCAACGTCATCGGGTCCACGATTATCGGTTTCTGAGCAAACGCTGGCAGGTTCTTGCCCGAAAAGCTGGGCTGAAAAGCTTGGTTTTTTGCACAGCGGACGAATGTGAGTTGTTCTGTTTCATCTCACCGGCGCTGAAAACTGCGGGCGGAATCTATTTATCGGCGGGAATCCACGGCGACGAACCCGCTACAACCGAAGGACTCTACCACTGGGCAGAACTCCATCGCTCGATACTGCGGGATCTACCGGTAATGATCTTCCCGTGCCTCAATCCGTGGGGTCTGGCGCACAATCTAAGGACAGATTCTGAACACCGCGATTTGAACCGGTGTTATCATTTGGAAACCATCCAGCGCATAAATGCCCAAAAAGAGTTGCTGCGAGAACGAACGTTCCGGTTAGCAATGTGTCTCCACGAGGATTACGACGCACAAGGGGTTTACCTTTACGAGATACGCAAAAAACTCACAACTTTCGGACGTGAGCTCCTCGCGGCGGCCGGTTACTATGTGCCGATCGACGTTCGCCACACCATTGAAGGCCGCAGGGCCGATCAAGGTTGGATCGCTCGAAAAATCAATCCTAAGAGGTTTCCAGTTGTTGCGGAAGCGATTTACCTCGCATCAAACCACAGCGAACGCACGGTCACCACAGAGACCCCTTCTGAATATGACCTTGGCCCGAGAATTCAGGCCCACGTTGCGATGATCCAACGGGCAATCGAGCTGAGCTTTCTCTAGGGCCAGAAGTCAGGAGTTGCCGAAGGCCTCTGCCGAGAAGTATCTGAAGATCGAATCGACTGTCGGCTGGTCAAATTCTTTATCGTATGGAAGCGGATCAGTCAGTCGCAGACCGCAAAGTCACTCTCCGATTCTGCAACTCCTGACTTCTGCCTTTTTGACTCCTGATTCCCACGGACTACCCGCCAGCTGAACCTTCTCCGCCGGGTTTAGTCATTTCGACCGGATCCAGTGCCCGGTTGAGTTCCGCTTGCGGGAGCACTTGCTTTTCGCGGCAGATTTCACGGACGGTTTTCCCGGTCCGGGCGCTCTCTTTGGCAATCTCAGCAGCGCGATCGTATCCGATAGTCGGGACCAGGCTCGTGACCATGGCCATACTGTACTCAACCAATTGCCCGCACCGCTCACGATTCGCCGCGATTCCGCTCACACATTTGTCCTGAAACGCCCGAACCACATTGGTTAGCAGCCGGATGTTCTCAAGAATATTGTGAGCCATCATCGGCATCATAACGTTCAATTCCAGATTCCCATTCGCTCCGCCCCAACAAACGGCTGTGTCATTACCGATTACCTGCGCACAAACCTGCATCACCGCTTCACAAAGGACAGGATTGACCTTGCCTGGCATAATCGAACTGCCTGGCTGCGTCGCAGGTAATTGAACCTCGCCGAGGCCGCACCGAGGACCGCTACTCAGCCAGCGAATATCGTTGGCGATCTTGAAGAGGCTGATTGCGAGGGTCCGGATCTCGCCGCTCGCCTCGACCAATCCGTCTTTCGCTCCCTGCGCCTCAAAATGATTGCGTGCCTCCCGAAATGCCACTCCGGTCCTGTTCCAGAGATACCCCATGACGCGGCCGGGAAATTCAGGATGGCAATTTAGTCCCGTCCCGACCGCCGTACCGCCCAGGGCCAACTCTTCGACCGCAGCGATTGCGTTCCCAGCTCGGAGCTTACCGTGCTCGACCTGTTTGGCATATCCGCTGAACTCCTGTCCAAGCCGTATCGGGGTGGCATCCATCAAGTGTGTTCGACCAATTTTGATGATGTCCCAGAACTCCTGTGATTTCGCTTCAAGTCCATGCTGCAAATGTTCCAAGGCCAGCATCAGATCGTTCCGAATCGATTCACCGACAGCGATATGGATTGCGGTTGGAATCACATCGTTGCTGGACTGGCCCATATTCACATGGTCATTTGGATGGACCGGATCCTTCAGCCCGATCGGCTTTCCGGCAATCTGGCTTGCCCGGTTCGCGATCACCTCGTTGGCATTCATGTTGGTGCTTGTGCCGGACCCGGTCTGATAAATGTCGATCGGGAAATGGCTGTCCAACTTTCCTTCTATTACCTCCTCCGCGGCCTGAATGATGAATCGGGCGCGCTCGTCGTCCAGTCTTTCGAGATCGCGATTTGCTTGCGCGGCGGACCATTTGACAAGTCCCAGCGCACGAATGAATGGCCGGCCGAAACGATACCCGCTGATCGGGAAATTGAGGATTGCGCGCTGGGTCGTCGCCCCATACAGCGCCTCGGCAGGCACCTCCATAGTGCCCATAGAATCTTTTTCGGTGCGTGTTTGCATAGTTGGAATTGGATATTGATTCGCTCGCCTCTGGAAAAATGAAAGCCGATTCTTCAGGATCTCCGCGCCGAACTCTTGGCTGCACATGCAAACTGGAAAGAAAACCATCAGCTACGCGTCCAATTCAGGCAGAGGCAGTTCGCCAGACGGTCTCTTAAATCGTCTCGCAGTTCGAGGATCGCAGGGGCCACTTTCACGGATCACAACGGAAACTCGCCTCAAGCTCATACCCTATTTGGTTCGTGTTTTTGCCCGTTATGGAATGGGCAGCTTGACACGCTGGACTTATTTTTATAACAGGCCTATTGTTGTAATTAACTTTTTTAACAAATCCTGTGAGTGAAACTCCTAATCATAATCTTCTCACCGTAAAAGAAACCGCCGAGTATTTACGGATACCGCTCCCGACCGTGTACTACCTCGTCCAGAGGGGGCAGATACCTGCGATTCAAATTGGCGGACGGTGGAGAATTAAGAAATCTTCACTGGATCGAGACATTCTCCGGCAGGATAAGCAGGGCCAACCAACAGTGCTGGTGGTGGATGATGATCCTGATCTTCAAGAATTATTTAAGGCATTCTTGAAAAAGATCGGGTTTAGTCGAGTGGTTGTCGGAACGGCCAAAGACGCCATCAGCAGTCTACGAAAGCAAAAATTCGATCTGATGTTTTTGGACCTGCAGTTACCGGACGCGCCCGGCGATCAGGTGTATAAGACCGCAAAGCACATCGATCCCGATTTGAACGTCATTGTTATTACCGGCTACCCGGATAGCGAGATGCTGGATAGAATTCTGCAGATCAGTCCCGTGACCGTCCTGAAGAAGCCGCTCAAGATCGAACAGTTAAACCAGACGGTTAAGATCCTCGGGCACTCCACTTCCAGAGTTGAACCCTAGTGGATCGTGCCAAGACGCAATGCGACGTTGATCGTTTCGCCTGCATCGACTGTCCCTGGCCACATTCCCGCCGCTCTAGCAGTGAACGGGAATAGATGATCGAGCATTTTTCGCAATCCTGGCAGCCGTATTCGAAACAGCGGCCCGGCATATTTCTCGAAGGGTTTGCGCTGCAATCAGTTGCCGAAGGCGAGAACCCGTCTAATCCCCGTCGGACCCGGTGTCCTTTTTTCCGCCTGGTCTACTCCCCTCCTTGATGACGAACCAGAATGAATCCGAGACCTGGCCATTTTTGCGAATCCGGCCACAGGAAGTAAAAAAACTCCCCGCGTCCACGATGATCTAGATGATCATCTTCACTGAGTGTTGTTTAAGGGGGTGAATAATAAGTTAGATCGCTTCAGCCAGAGGCTCGCGATCCTGCGGCGTGTGGTCGAAATCAGCAACTTGAAATCGAACGCCGCGCTTTCTGAACGCATCAGCAAACTCCGCCGGCATTCCGAAATCCGTAATCGTCAGTTGAATTTCTGAAAGATTCGCGAACGTCGTCAGACAAGCGTGCCCGAATTTCGTCGAATCCGTGAGCACGAAAGTTTCGTCGGCAGATCGCATCATAGCCTGCTTTACCTCCGCATCGAGAGGATTGGGGGTGCTGTGGCCGTGCGTAAGGGTAATTCCGGAGCTTCCAAGAAAGGCTCTATCCGCGTGAAATGCTTCCAGCGTCTTTATCGCAGTCGGTCCGATCAAGGCCAGACTATGGTTGCGCACCAGACCGCCAACCAATAAGATTTCGTACCCTGCTTGGGATAACTCCAAGGCGGCGGGCACCGAACTTGTGATGATATAGAGCGACCGAAATCGGCTGGGAAGAACCTGGGCCAAGGCTAAAGTCGTACTACCCGCGTCAATAATGATCGTGTCGCCTTCGTGGATATAAGCCAGCGCCGCCTGCGCAATCGCGTTCTTGGATGAAGAATGCATGTTCAGTCTCTGAAAAAACGAGACGTTAAACCTGCTGCGATGCGAAAATACCGCGCCCCCGTAGGTGCGTTGGAGCACCCCCTGCTCTTCGAGCTCGGAGAGGTCTTTACGAATCGTCACCTGGCTTACGTCGAACAGTCCGGCGAGTTCGTCTACTTTGACGTTCCCTTCCTCCTCGAGGAGTTGCACAATCCTGCGGCGCCTTCCTACAGCAATCACATGATTAGCCTCAGCAAGTTGTCGATTAGTCCGTTCTCAATGGAATCTCCAGTGGATTGCCGTCCCACTGTTTTGCCACCCAATCATAGTGAGGGTCGTTAACCGCATTGATTTTTCTGACGTCGCCCGCCAGGAAATTCAGGTAGTACGCGTTCGTGCCTGGAGCTTTGACCACTGGATGATAACCCTCGTGCACCAAAACCAGGTCCCCATCATGCAGCGGTATCGCGACATCAAGATCGGTGTCTCTCGTATAAATCCGTTGAATGGCAAACCCGTCCGGCGGTGTTAACCGGTAGTAGTAGGTTTCCTCATGGTATGAGGAATTGTCCCGCGTGTCATGACGGTGAGGCGGAAAGCTGGACCAGTTACCGCTTGGAGTGCGTATTTCGTACACAGTCAGGCGTTCGCTTAGCTCGTCGGAATCCAACAAAGCGCTGACGCCGCGTTTCACGTTAGCATCACCGCGAACAGTCGACGAAATCTCCTCCCGATGAACCACTCGTGCCGGAAATTTTCCTGTCGCCGGTGCTCCGCCGATAGCGACTTCAAGGCCGTCAACACTCGTCAGAACATATGCCGTCTGAGGCGGCAGATAGACAATATCCGTTAAGTGGCGAAACAAATCCTTCCGAACCAGTTCGTGGGTTTCTCGGTTGAAAATGATTTTTCCGTCGCCGACCAATGGCACGACGACGATTTCCTCGTCGCCCGTATTTCCTTCTAATTTTTGACCGGCCGCAAGCGCAACGACTTTGAAAGAGAGATATTTCCAACCCGCGGTCTCAGGCCGTACATCGTGGAGGTAAAGAGTGCCAAGTTGAGGTCTGTAGTGCCGCTTCATGCTCATATCTCGGAAATTTTCACAGGACAGCCTTCTCGCCAGCTTTTGGCTGCCGCCAATGCCAGGCGAAGAGTCTCCAGGGCGTCCTGTGGCCCTGGGGAGGGCTGCCTCCCTTCCAGTAGCGCCGTGAAAAAGGACTCCAGCTCCAAACGGTATGCCACTTCAAAGCGGTCCGGAAAATTTTCGAAATGGTCGAAACTGCAACCGAAATCTCTGGAAAAAAGGAGCGGTGTTTTTTGTGGAGCTTCGACCACGACCTTGCCAATAGCACCGGCGACTTCGGTGCGAATATCGTATCCCCAATTTGAGTGACGAGAAGTTTCGACGACGCCCAAGGCTCCATTGACGAACCGTAACAATGTCACGGCCGTGTCGGCGTCGTTGGCTTTGGCAAATTTTTCATCCACCAAAACTGTGCCCCAAGCCTGTACCTCCTCAACCTCGCCGACTAGAAAACGCGCAAGATCCAGATCGTGCACCGCCATATCCAGAAATATTCCGCCGCTTCCAAGCAAAAATTCCAGACTGGGTGGATAAGTGTCCCGGCTGAGAGCACGAAACAATTCAATTCGACCGAGCTCGCCCGCCTCAATTTTCTCTTTTGCGCGCGCATAGCCTGGATCGAATCGACGCATGAACCCCAATTGAACCGGAATCCCTCGTTCCTGGATGACATTCACGACCCGCATGGTCTCGGAGAGATCGAGCGCGATCGGTTTTTCGCTGAAGACGGCCTTACCGGCTTGAGCGGCCAATTCGAGCAAGCGGGCATGGGTGTCGGTCGGAGTCACGATCACCACAGCATCCACGGCGGGATGAGCGATCGCCTTCTCGACATCTGTCATTGCCTCTTCGGCGCCGGAAATCGCCTTTCCACGCTCGGCCGCTTCGCGTCTTGCATCGGCAACCACGACAACCTTCACTCCGGATAGCCCTTTGAGATTGCGCAGATGTGTTTCGCCCATTCGCCCAACGCCGAGAAAAGCGACGCCTATGGATGAATTAGCACTCATATCTCGACAGCTGCCCACTTTCGTCGCAAAAAGTCACTCGGCGAAGATACCGCCGATGTGCCCGCCTTGCGACTATCCAAGGCTCTATGACTACGGTTGGACATGGAGCTAGACTTCAACCTCGCTGATCTTGACAGGCCGGCCTTTCTTCCAACTCGAGGTTGCCGCGACGCTGATCTTCAGAGACTCCAGTGCATCGACGACTCCCGGAGAGGGCTCGGTCCCCTCCGCCACGCAACGAAAGAACGCTTCAAGTTCCGTCCGAAATGCAGGGCCAAAGCGGTCCATAAAAAAATGAAAATGATCCATTTGATAACCGGACTCCGAGTAATGCCGAATGGGTGTCTTCGGTTCGGCCTGGATGATTATCTTACCGTTCATACCAAAAACCTCGGTCACGATATCGTAGCCGTAAGCCGCTCGCCGGGAATTCTCGATCACACCCAACGCACCACTTTTGAATCGCAACAATGTTGTTGCGGTATCGACGTCCCCGATTGCTGCCGCATCCTCACTAAAACGGACCGTTCCCCAGGCGTAGACTTCATCGACTTCGCCGGCCAAAAAACGAGCAAGGTCGAATTCATGAATCGCCTGATCGATGAATAGTCCGCCGCTTCTCGCCAGATATTCTCTCGGCGGCGGTCCGGGGTCGCGGCCCACCGCACGAAATTGATCGATCCGCCCCAATGCCCCTGCATCCACCCTTCGTTTGGCTTCGGCGTAACCGCTGTCGAACCGTCTTTGGAAGCCGATCTGAAACGGCACCCCGTTTGCCCGAACGACCTCCAAAGCCTCTTCAGTACGTTTCAAATCAAGCGCTACAGGCTTTTCGCAAAATACCGCTTTTTTTGATGTGGCCGCTCGCTCGATCATTTCCGCGTGCGTATTTGTTGGCGTGCACACCACGACCGCTTCAATGTCGCTCCGAGCAAATACCTCTTCCGGAGAATCTGTGATCCCGGCTGCTCGGGCCAAGGGACCGACTCTCCGCGCGGCTTCAATCACCGGATCGCAGACCAGTGCGACTTGAACCTCCGGAAATGATGCCAGGTTCTTGGCGTGTTCCAGCCCGATACGTCCCGCTCCAAGCAGCGCTACCGTTATTTTGTCTCTCATGATTTTGAAGCTTTCAGACGGTTCACGATTCTTTCACTCAACCGGGACCCGGAAAGTTGAAACTGGTCCAAAAGAAAGTCATTCGGTGCAGATTCGCCCCATCGATCTTCAATACCGAATCGAATGACCCGTTTAGGGAGATGCTCCGACAGGATCTCTGCCACCATGCCTCCGAGGCCTCCAAACACCGTATGCTCCTCGACGGTGAAAATAATCGGGGCGGTTTCACAAGCCTTGACAATCTCCTCCTCCTTGACCGGCTTTATCGAGGGCACGTGAAGTACGCCCGCAGAAATTCCCTGTTTGGCCAGATGCTCCGCCGCTTCCACGCAGCGTACACTTTGAGGACCCGTGGAAATCAGCAGGAGATCGTTACCGTCGCGCAGCCGATAGGTTCGGCCGAGAGTGAACGCATAGGCGGAATCGAAAACCGCCGGGCCAGCGTCTCGTGCCAGCCGCAGGTAAACGGGTCCGGAGTATTCGGTTGCCCACCGGATCATCGCCTCGCATTCGACCTCGTCAGCGGGCGCCAGGACGGTCATTTCGGGCATTGCACGCATAATCGCGAGGTCCTCTACATCCTGATGCGTTTTACCCGTAAGACCAGTCAGCAGACCGGCATACGCCGCACCGATCTTTACATTTGCGTGAGTCTGGGCAACCAACATTCGGATCGGATCAACCGCTCGATGAGTAAAGAATACAGTAAACGAAGAGAGCCACGGAACGAATCCAAGCGATGCCAATCCCACTGCAACGCCCACAAAGTTCTGTTCCGCAATCCCCATTTCCAGAAACCTGTCGGGATGCGCGACGGCAAATTTGTCGGCCTTCGTTGAATTAGCCAGATCGGCGTCCAACACGAGAACGTTCGGGTTTGTTCTTCCCAAGTCAACCAGCGTATCTCCAAAAACATCTCGTAAGGCTTTCACGCGACGACCTCCTCAATGCCAAGCTCTGCGGCGATGACTACCAGCTCCTCCTTGGTTGCAACCTTGGAATGCCATTCGTACTTGCCTTCGGTAACGTGCACTCCTTTCCCCTTTACGGTGTGTGCCACAATCATGGTGGGCTGGCTCGACTCTCCGAATTTCTTGGCCGCTTCCAATGCAGGGACAATCTGCGAATAGTCATGCCCGTCGATCTCAAGAACGCGCCAGCCGAGTTTCTCGAATATAGTTTTGAGATCAACGCCTGCCCATGGGTCTCGCCGGTCACCCCGATGCCTTTCGCCAGAAGCAAGCAGCCACCCGAATTGCTGCAACCCATTCCAATCAAGAATCGCAGTCAAGTTTCCGAGCTTGTATCGGGGCGCGACATGCAATGCTTCCCAAATCATTCCTTCCTGCAGTTCGCCGTCGCCGATCATGACAAAGGTCTGAAACTTCTGCCCCCGCATCCGAGCGCCTAGGGCCATGCCCAGCCCAACCGACAACCCCTGCCCCAGCGACCCGGTCGATGTCTCCAGGCCAGGAAGCCTCGTGACATCCGGATGCCCCTGCAGACGCGACCGGCCTTTATCGAAGGTCTTGAGCTCTTCAATCGGCAGAAAGCCTCGCAACGCCATCACCACATACTGCCCGATCGAAGAATGCCCTTTGGAAAGAATGAACCGGTCCCTTTCCGGCCACTTCGGCTCTTCCGGCCTGACTCTCATCACTCGAAAGTAGAGCGCTATCATGATGTCCATCGCAGAGAATGGGCCGCCGACGTGTCCCGCACCGCTTCCCGCGACCGTGCTAATTGCCAACCACCGTCCTCTCCTCGCCAGTTTCTCCAGCTCTTGATAATCTGTCTGGCTGCTCATATTCCTTCTTGGATTAATAATTCTTCGAGATAGATCCGGTTCAATTTCGCGTTCTCCGTTGGATCACGCGGAGTGGTGTCTTGTTCGATCACTAGCCAGTCTTCATAGCCGTTAGCCTTGAGGGCCAGGACAACATCCCGTACCCGCGCTATCCCCTGGCCAAGAGGGCAAAAAATGAAGCCCTTCAATGCCTTATCAAAGCCCCACTGCTCGGTCCGGGATTGTTCCAGCACCTTTCCATCCACGTCTTTGATGTGGACATACCTCACACGATTTCCATAACGGCCCAGCATTCGAAGCGTATCACCCCCGCCGTAAGCGAGATGACCGCAGTCGAGGCACCAACCGACCAGACCAGGATCGGTTTCTTCCAATAAACGGCCGGTTTCAGCTTCGGTCTCGACGTAGGTGCCGACGTGGTTATGAAAAACCAACCGCATGCCGTCATCTTTGACTCGGCGTCCCAATTCGTTTAGCCCTTCGCCCAGGCTGCGCCACTGTGCCTTGGATAGCCCACCTTCGGGGTTAACGTGCCCAGCCTCCCGCCAGCGCCGAGCGTCCCCGCTGTCGGCCGCGATAAGATACTCGCCGCCAATCGCCTTTAAAAAGCGGGAGATCTCCAGGCCACGCTCAATTTCGATCACCTTTTTTTCAGGGTTGCGTAACTCAAGCCCCACAAAGCGTCCGAGCATGCGGAGATCCCTTGCCTTCAGGTCGGCCAGCATCCTTGCGGCGTCATTTTCCATACACACATCCCACTCCGTGGCGGTGTAGCCTGCGGCGCGCATCTCCTCGAGCAGTCGCGGGTAAGGAGTCCACTCGCGGTAGTCGCGAACGTCGTTGTTATTCCAGTTAACAGGTGCAGTTGCCAGCTTCATGCGAATACAGGTCGTTGGTTTTCGGTTGCCTTTTCGTAGGTCTCCCTCTTCTTGCGGGTCTTCTCCTCTCCGCTGACCTCGGCCACCGGAACATCCCACCAGGTACCCATTCCCGGCATCCTCTTCTCGGGATCTACGGGAACCACTATCAACGTGACTCGATCAGCCTTGCGCGCATCGTCGATCGCCTTCTTGAGCTCCTCAGCAGTCCGGGCGACTATGGCGTTGGCGCCCATCGACTCTGCGTGCTTCTGAAAGTCGACAGGGATGTACTCACCCGTCAGCTGCTTCGTTCCACTGTCGCGATACCTCAATTCGTTGCCAAAATCGGATACCCCAACGGCACGTTGCAATCCGAGGATGCATTGGTAGCCATGGTTATCGACCAGGACGATCGTCAATTTCAGTCCCTCTCCCACGGCCGTCACAATTTCGGAGTTCATCATCAGGTAGGAACCATCTCCCACCATGACAACCACCTCACGATCCGGGTCTGCAAGCTTGACTCCGATCCCTCCCGGAATCTCATATCCCATGCACGAAAATCCATATTCCAGGTGATACGCCTTCGGATCTTCCGGGCGCCAGAGACGCAACAACTCGCCAGGCATCCCGCCGGATGCGCAAACGAGAGTTGCTTTCCCGCCGAACGCCTCATTCACCAATCCGATCACCTCCAACTCCGCCAGCGGACCTTCCTGCGGCGTCCGCAATTCGGTGACTTTTGCGTCCCACGCCTCCTTCAGATTTCCAATCTCATTTCGATACTCCGTCTGGGTCCCGGCGTAACCTGCTGATTTGAGGTCACTCTGCAGCACTTTCAATGCACGTTTCGCGTCCGCGACTATCGCTCGCGCCGATAGTTTGTTCGCATCCATCGAGGCAACATTTATGCCAACAAAACGAACAGTCGGGTTCTGGAACGCCGATTTCGAGGCGGTCGTGAAATCACTTAAACGTGTTCCGATCGCGATGACCAGGTCGGCTTCCCGCGCAAGCTTATTCGCTGAGGTTGCACCGTTCGATCCGATCGGTCCTGCGTTCATTGGATGATTCCAATTCAGCACCCCTTTGCCAGCTTGAGTTTCTGTCACCGGGATTCCGAATTCTTCGACAAAAGCCTTAATTCTTCCGACGCTTCGGAGTAAATAGTTCCGCCCCCCGAAATAATCATTGGGCGCTTCGGCGGTTTTCAGGAGTTTGATCACCTCGCGCACCAACTCAGGTTCTGGGACCGGACGGCGCACGTGCCAGACCCTTTTCTCGAAGAATTCGTTCGGCCAATCATGAGCTTCAGCCTGAACGTCCTCGGGGAGGGAGATCGTCACCGCCCCGGTATCGGCGGGGTCTGTCAGAACACGAAACGCTTCGGGTAAGCTGGCCAGCAACTGTTCCGGTCGAGAAATTCGATCAAAAAATCGTGAAACAGGCCGGAACGCATCGTTAACGCTCACATCGCGTTCGAGAGGATGCTCGAGCTGCTGCAACACCGGGTCCGGAACCCGGTTTGCGAAATAATCGCTTGGCAAAAGGAGCACTGGAATACGGTTCACGGTCGCACCGGCCGCCCCGGTGATCATGTTGGCTGCGCCCGGTCCGATCGAAGTCGTGCAGGCAAAGGTAGCCAGCCGGTTGCGATGCTTTGCATACGCGGCCGCAGTGTGTACCATGGCCTGCTCGTGTTGTGGTCGAAAGAATTTCAAGCCTTCGGCCCGACTAAATTCTACGATGCCTTGACCAAGACCCGCAACGTTTCCATGGCCAAAAATAGCCCAAATCCCATCGATGAATCGGTTTTCCTGACCGTCTCTTTCGACGAATTGGCGAGCGATAAATCGAACAACGGCTTGTCCGGTGGTTAAACGGCTGAATCTATTCATTGAGTGACCTTTTTGCAGAAACGTAACGCCGGCTGAGAAGAAATTACGGGGGGATCCGAAGTTGCGTTTGTTTTCGAAACGTTAACAAAATGAAATCCCCGCCGTCAAGTAAAACCGGCTCGTCGGGAGAATCATATCAAAATCCCAGTTTCGAACCGAAATCGCCGCCGGTTGGGAGCGTTCAATGCTCAATGTTGCTAAGCGGTGAAGTAACTTAGATTCTCCAACTCGATCGCGAGATTAACGTTGTTAACTACAACATTGTTCGGGACCTGTAGAATAATGGTCGAGAAGTTCAGAATCGCCTGGATGCCCCCTTCGACAAGCGAGTTCGTTACGGTTTGGGCCGCCGTGCCTGGAACCGTCAAGATGGCAAGTTTCACGCTGTGTTCAGAGATAAACGATTTTAAACGATCCATCGGCAGAACCGGAATTTTCATTGGGCCGCCTTTCGTTCGCCCAGGCCGGATATCGAATGCTGCGACAATCTCGAAGCCTTCCTTCGCAAAACCATCATAGTGCATCAGAGCCGATCCCAGGTTGCCGGCTCCGATCAGAATGACCGGTTGAAATCGAGCCGTGCGAAGCACGCTCGCAAGCTGCCTCTCGAGGGACTCGACCTTGTAACCCAGACCTCGAGTACCGAACTGACCAAAGTAAGTGAGATCCTTGCGAAGCTGTGTCGGCTTAACCCCAGCCGCCTTGGCCAAAGCTGCCGAGGACACCGTTTCAATTCGATTCTGGAAAAGTCGCTCTACGATTCTGAAGTACAGGGAGAGCCGATAGACGGTTTTCCGGGGGATTACAAACTTCGTCACATGTGAAAAATATCGAAGGGATTGAATAGCGTCAAACGGCGGGAGAAACGTATCGGCGGGTCGGCGGATCGGCGTGTCGGGGGGAAGATAACGCGCCTGGCTGCTTTCTTTCGCGCCCTCATGTGGAATCGCGCACTCGCCGACACCCCGACACCCCGATACGTTTCCCCCAACACCCCGACCCGCCGATACGCCGACCCTCCGACCCGTTTCTCCCCCCCGACCCGCCGATCCGCTTCCCCCGCCGTTATTTGAAAAACCGGAATGTGAACCAACCCAGGTTTTCGATCTCAATCTTGGCACCGTCGATGAAATTCTCGGGTCCGTGCTCTATCAGGACAACCCAGCAAAAGGTGGCAATCACCAAAAACGTCACCCAGAGCACTAAACGAAAATAGCGCACCTGTTGACAGTACGCGCCAGCGGTTTTGATCGCAAGAGACTCAGGGGAGTCGCCATGAAAAAGTGGGTTAGCAGTCCAGCGGCGGCTTATGGCAATTTTGAGCACAACGAAAGGCATGCTATTTCACGGACAGGACACTACATTATCAGCGTGAGCTACCAAGTCTTTGCCCGAAAATATCGACCCCAGGTATTCGACGACGTCCTAGGCCAAGATCACGTCGTTCGGACATTAAAGAATGCGATTCAGCAACAGCGGCTAGCTCACGCTTATCTTTTCGTCGGCCCGCGCGGCACAGGCAAGACTTCGACTGCCCGAATTTTGGCCAAGGCCGTGAACTGCATACAAGGACCGACCATCAATCCGTGCGGAGTCTGTAACTCCTGCCGAGAAATATCGCAGGGGATCAGCCTCGACGTGCTTGAGATCGACGGCGCGAGCAACAACAGCGTCGATCAAATTCGCGAACTTCGCGATAACGTCCGTTTCGCGCCTCGCGGCAAGTTCAAAATCTACATCATTGACGAGGTTCACATGTTGACGCAGCAGGCGTTCAACGCGCTGCTCAAAACCTTGGAAGAACCGCCGGCTCACGTGATTTTCATTTTCGCGACTACGGAGCCGCACAAGGTTCTGCCAACTATCCTGAGCCGTTGCCAACGCTTCGATCTGCGGCGGATCCCGGCTCAGACTATTGCAAAGCACTTGCAATATATTGCAGGAAAAGAAGGGGTACAGCTTGACCACGATGCCGCCGACGCGATCGCGGTAGCCGCGGAGGGTGGGCTGCGAGATGCAGAGTCGATGCTGGACCAGCTAGTCGCATTTTGCGGCAATACCATCGGAGAAAATCAAGTGCTTGAGGTGTTTGGTCTTACCGCCGAGCACACCGTCGCGAATCTGACTCGCGCCATTCTAAGCCAAACAGCGGCGGACGCGCTTGCAATCGTTCATCAGCAAGCGGAGGCGGGCAAGGATTTGACCAAACTTCTCGGTGACCTGCTGGCCTTTTTTCGGAATCTGTTGATTTACAAGATCGAGCCACAAAGTTTGCGTGAAGAAATCAGCGAGCATGCGCGAGCTGTTCTCGAGGAACTGGCTCCAGTAGTCGACACGAAACGTCTCCTCCGTTTGATCGAAGAGACTTCCGAGATCGAAGCCACGATTAAATGGGCTTCGAACAAGAAGCTCCATTTGGAAATTGCTTTGATCCGGGCGATTCAGACACTCAGCGAAGTCAGCTTGGAGAATGTTATTGATGCCCTCGAGAAGCTGCGAGGAGGATCCGATTTCGCGCCTGTTCTAGAGATCAAAGCGGTCGATGCTGTCGAAAAAGCTTCACCGAAAGAGCCTCTTCTTGAAATAGCCGAGACGAAAAAGGAGCGGAATGAGTCGGAAGAATCTGTGTGGCCAAGAATTTTGGAAGTGATCCGTAGTCGAAGGCCTTTGATTGTTTCGTGGCTCGAGTCCGGGACTCCCTTTTATTCTGAACGCGGAACATTGAAACTGGCTTTTCCGAAAGACCAATCCATCGCTGTCGAATCGTTGTCCCGACCGAATAACCGGAAGATTTTGGAGGACGTCGCCGGCGAAATCCTTGGGGGCACGTGGAAACTAGAGTTCGAATTGAGCGACGACCTCTCTGCGGCTCGCGCGAAACCCGCGCCGGTGGACCCGATGGAACTCTTCAGGAACGACCCGAAAATTCAAAAAGCTCTGGAAATATTCAAAGCAGAGATCCAGTCTGAGATCTAGACGATGAACATCCAGAAAATGATGAAGCAGGCTGCAAAGATGCAGGAGCAATTGAACGATGCGCTCGCAGAGAAGACGGTGTCAGTAAGCGTCGGCGGCGAGAAAGTCACGGTCGTTGCAAACGGCCTCGGAGACATCATCTCGATCAAGATTGCAAAGGAAGTCGTCGACCCCGAAGACACAGAAATGCTGGAGGACCTGATTCTAAGCGGCGTTAAACAAGCGATCGAAAAGGGGAAAAGCTTGGCGCAAAGTGAGATGGGTCGGCTGACTTCGGGGCTCGGCTTGCCGCCCGGGATGCTGTAGTCTGTTGGAAGGGTATCGACAGAAGAAGCGTACCAAAACCAAAGTGCAGCGGACCACAGTAACCTGGCAACTTTTATCTTGAATCGACCGGTCTCCCGATTAGTGTCTTTGCCCACCACACTCCTGAGTAGCTCAGTGGTAGAGCGGTCGGCTGTTAACCGATTGGTCGTAGGTTCGAGTCCTACCTCAGGAGCCATCTTTACTGCGTACGCTTCGTCTGCGTTTAAGACCTTGCTCGAACGCGTCAACCGCTCGAAAGGCGAGTTCGGCAGCAGCGTTTACGTCAGCAATGCTGGGTTGTAGCTGCAAGAAATATTGCCAGGCACGCTCTTCATACGTCTTCGAATCGGACTCATCGCTCATGCTGATCAGCATAGCCAAAAGACTTTCTGCCGTTGAATCCAAAAACCGAAGAAGAGGTAAACCACAGATTTTACGGATCTCGAGGATTGCTGAAACCACTCGTCCCGAACAAACTCTCCTTAAATCTGCGAAATCCGTGGTTTAACTCTTCTCCGGTTTTTGGATCGAATGCCTGCCTTTCAGTGTTTCGAAATCCTAGCGATCAAATCGTCGACTGCAAAGACAGGTGCGGAGCAAGCTTGGTCCGTGCAGAGGAAAGCCGCTGCGTTGCTCAGCGTGGGGTACTCGACATCCGGGTTTGGTAACGCTCCTTCGCGCTCGTCGAACCACTCAATGCGTTTGTACGTTCTTGGTTGCCGAATCGCTGCGGCAAAGAGCTCCTGCGCCTTCCGATCATCCTTTCGACCTACGATTGTGATATGCAGCGGAGAGAATGTGAACTCATGATCGGCGAGCAGCACGCCAGCCACCAGATATCCGCGATGATCCGTCGCCGCTGGCATCGCCACAAAACGCATTGCCCGCTCAGACACTTTCTTGTATTTCTCATTGCCGGTATAATGCCATAAAAGGTTCGCGAGCCTGGCGATGCCGATGTTTTCGTCAAGTTGAGGCTGCGATTTCAGCGCGCCAATATGTGCGCTGGTAATGTATCCGACGTCGCCGCCAAATTGCCCGGAGATAAATTCGACAGCGTGCGCCCCTTTCTGCAGCCAAACACGATCGCCTGTGCAAGCGTACAACGCCAGGAACGCCCGACCCATGGCCAGCGTATCGCCGAGATAAGGTCCCGCGGAATCGTCTGCATCGTGTCGAAAGCCGCCATCGGAAAGCTTGCGATGTGCGCAAATCCAATCAGCCGCTCGAACAGCATCGTCAAGGCATTCCCGTTCCCCTGAAACTGCATAAAGCACCGTAAGCGCGTTAATCGCCCAACCATTTTCGCGTGCGTAGATGTGCGTATCGACCCGCGGTATGCCCTCTATCCGTCGATCCCTGTCGCCAAGCTGAAAGTACTCGCCTCCGTGCGTGCCGTCGACCAGATCTGCATCCTGACTTGTATAAAACGCACCTTCCGGGGAGGTCAGAAAATTCTTTAGATACGCTCGGATCCGGTTTGCTGCCTGCAGATAGTCGGCGTCACGCCAGAGCGCATAAGCGATCGCATAAATCCGCAAGTTCTCCGCCTGCATCTGCATGATCTTTTCAAAATGCGGATGCTGCCAGTCCCCGTCGGTCGAATACTGGTAGACTCCGCCCCAGGCGGGATCGAGCAGATTGAGCTGGGCAGCGAGCGTTTCCCGCGCCATGCGCTCAAAGCTCTGGTCGCCGCGCTCAGTCTCAGCCATGCAATATTCGATGGTATCCCAGTCGAGAAATTTCTGAGTCGTACCCCAACCGCGGTTTGTATTGTCATAACCGTCGATCAAAGTCTGACGAAGTCGATTTCGTCTGTCAGATCCAAGCGCAGTAACCCCCCCAGGAACCAATGGCGCCTCAGGAACCACTGAAGGACCCGGCGACGGATCATCGATGATAGCTTGCAAAATCGAAGCCATCTGCCCGGGAGGCAGGTAGCCTCTCCGTTTCACAATCTCGCTCCCGTCACTGTTAAACACGATTGTCGCAGGCCAGCCGTAATCTTCGTACCGGTTGGAGAGATCGGGCCGTGCATCCGCATCGACCCGCACGGCTAGATAACGCCTTCCTACGAGGTCGATGACCGCCGGATCCCGGTAGGTAACCTGCTCCATGACATGACACCAGTGGCACCAAACCGTTCCGAGATCGAGCAACACGTAACGCCCTTCACTCTTTGCCCGGGCAAAGACAGAATCGGACCATGGTTGCCAGGCGATGACGTTATCCTCAGCCAACGCTCTGATAAAAGGCAGCAACCCAAAAGCAAGGAGAATAGATAGGCTGCGGCCCATTGCTATTTTCTCTCTATTTGTTGGGAACGGATTCCGCTCGAACTACCTGGACGCGGGAAAGCCATCTGTCCAAGCACACGCTTCAATAGCGCATCAATCGAAATCAAGCCGGGGCCAAACGCGAGCACGATCAAAGCGGTCAGCAGATAGGGAAATGGAGCAGCTTTGACAAACTTATCAGAATCACTGAAGATGCTCGTGACTGCTTCAATCTCCGTCGTCCAATAGGCGACACACATCGAAATTGCGACCATCAGGGCAATCGGTCTGGACGCCAGACCAATGATCAGCAAAAGTCCGCCGAAGCACTCCAGGCTACTCACAAAATAGGCGTTCACGGTTGGCGCCGGGATACCGAGGCTCGTGAAATAATCGATGATTTTTGCGATATTCGAAAGCTTACCTTGCCCGGTCTGGAAGAGCTGCCAGAAAAAGTAGAGTCGCAGCACCAACAACAACGGCGACTGCAGAAAATTGGCAGCGGTCACGAAGAGTTCGTAAGCGCGCCGTATTAGATTAATAATTACGCTCATGATTTGCGACAGAACCAGCCGAGCGCCGACCACGCGTCGAACCATTCCTTGATTCGAGCCGACCAGTCAACGTTCGTTTTCTGGCTCGCCGTGATCGCTTCGACACACGCATCTTCGACCGTCATACCACGGCCGAGCGACGTCAGGATCGCAAACGCCTCTTGATCCAGGCGTTTGTAGTAAAGCGTGTTGTCGTGCCGATGGACGGCCAGATAGACTTTCTCTCGCGTCGGAAAGCGAACACGTTTTCGGCCTGTCGCGACTTTTGGCGCGGCATTCATTGCGTTACTAGCTTCGCCGCGCAACACATCAGATTCACGCTTTTTCACGGCAATCAAAAAATCGTCGACGGCGAAATTCAATTCCAGCAGCGAGAGATAGGGTTGCAGGCCGAGACGCAATTTCGACGGAGGCGTATCCAGGACGTCGTCCGGCGTCAAAGGCGGTTTGGCAGGACCGTCGAAGGCGACCACTTGAGCCCATTCAAATCGAACCATATCCAAAGCCAATTCCTCTCGCGGGGTGCTCCAGTGCGGCTCCGCTCGCAGGAACGGCTCGAGTCGATTCCCGAGGTCGCGAAGCGTGTAAGAGTCCGACGTATAGCGTGACAGATAGGCCGTCGCCAGCTTCATGAATCTCCGCTCCCCGACTATCGCGCGGAGCCCGGGATAATCGTCATAGAGGCAATCGAGTACGCGAAACCAATATTGCCGATTGTAAATCTCCAACCGTTCGAATGAACTGAGCCGGTCATTCGGTTTAATAAATTCCGAAGCCACTGCCTTCATGGGCGCGCCGTCGGTCCAACGCTTTTGCATTCCCCATTTTGAGGTCAGCGGGCGAAAGAGGGCGCCGGCCATTACGCGTTGCAACTGCCGCAGTTGAGCGCGTGAATTGATCTTACGGAGGGGGTCGCGGCGAGTTGTTTGTCTCGGAAATTATTGGCTTTGAGCGCTTCATTGTGAACTTCCTCGAAGGAGGGGATGCGGTCATCCCATTCCAGGAGAGTCGCGGTAGCACCCACCAGTTTGACGGCGTGCGCATACATCTTCCAAACAGGGTCGAGCACCGGATGATCGTGGGTGTCGAGGATGTATTTTTCGAACTTCGAATGGCCCGCGATATGGATTTGACCCACGCGATGATGCGGAACGTTGTTTAGATAGTCGTAGGGATTGAAATTATGATTTTGCGACGAGACATAAATGTTGTTCACATCCAGTAGAATGCCGCAATCCGCCAGCTCGACGACTTCGCTCAAGAATTCCCACTCCGTCATTTCAGAGGCGTGGTATTCGGCGTAGCTGCTGACGTTTTCCACACAGATCGGTACTTCCAGAAAATCGCGCGCGGCCTTAATCTTCTCGGCGGTATGACGTGCAACGGCAAAAGTGTAAGGCATCGGCAACAGGTCATGCGTGTAGCGACCGTCGACGCTCCCCCAGCAGAGATGGTCAGAAAGCCAGGGTGTCTTCGTGTATTTAACCAGTCGTTTGAGCCGTTTGAGATGTTCCCGGTTGAATTTGTCAGCAGAGCCGAAATAGATCGCCACACCGTGCTGGACTACCCGGTACTGTTCCAGGATTGAGTCAAGCACCTCAAGCGGGCGGCCTCCATCGACCATGAAATTTTCCGAAATGATCTCGAACCAATCGACGACAGGCTTTTTTGCGAGAATGTGTCGGTAATGCGGAACCCTCAGGCCAATACCAATGCCGTATTCCGTGAATCCGTTGAAGGCGTTTGCTGGCATAATCTACCGGACTTTCTAACAAGGTACCTACTAGGTTGCCGGAGAGGGACGGATTCTAATCCGCTGCAGATTTCCCGACGACGATATAGAAGCCGTCCCTCCCCCCAAGCTGAAATGGTCGTTCGGCAAACCGAACTACTCAACTTTTAGCTGGACGACCCTGAACTACCCTCCTTTGCTAGCGCAACCTCCCTTGCCTTTGCAGGAGTTCTTCCCCTTGCAGCCGTTATCCCCTGTCTTGCAGCCGCCTTGGCCTTTACATTCGTTCTGTCCTTTGCACCCGTGCTTGCCCTTTTCGGCGTCTGCCATTGTCTGCAACGAGACACCGGCATGCGAAGTCATTGTGCTCGCGGCATAGGCGCGAACCGCGAAGGAACCTGTCAATAGGCCTGCGACGGCCGCACCTGCGATCACTGCTTTGGATGGTCTAATCATCTGTCAACTCTTTCTCTCTTTTTTGTAGTTGGTGTCTGGTTGCCTTCGCAACAGCACTGCTGTTCAAAGAAGACAATCAAACTTCCCGTCTCCTAGTTGTGCGCGCGTCGGCATATTGATAGATGCATAGGTTCCGTTGTTATTCCCCAAATTTACAAAGTTGCGTACTGACTCCTCTTCTCTCCTTTTTAATCGTTCTCACCGTCGTTCTCGATCTCGATTTCTGGTTAGTGGGCAAAACCGGTGTGCGCCGAGGAATTCGGGAGCGACAAACGAGACGATAACGAGTACGATGGCAGAGAGAAACTCCTCCCCGGTCCCCACCGGCACTGGCAACTGCCTCAGCCGCCAACAAGATGCGGCCAAATCGTTTCCAGCGCCCGCAGATTTATCGCTCGCCGTTCGTCGTCGGCCACAGCACGTTGCCGGGGATGATCGAACCGGCCGGCAAGTGCCTGAAACCGTGAGCCGTACCGCATCGGCGAATAAGCGCCGCATAAATCTCCTCCGATAATTCGCACTTTTTGTCGCAGGATTGTGATCGCCCAAACGAGGTCGGACAAGGCAAATCGGCCGTTCTCCCAGTTTGTGATTGCTTCCTTTTCTCCCAGGCAATCCAGATCCAGGGTCACATAGATCGCGGAAGTCCCGATTGATTCCACAAATTGCGTAAAAGCGGAGCGCCAATTTGAAGGCGATATCGGATGAAGCCAAGAAGGATAATCCTGTCCCACAGATTGCCAGGGCGCCACCCAGAGGCGACCGGAACGGCAGGCGGATCGGTTCCCGAGCAAGCGCCACGGGAAACCGCATTCAAAGCTCCCGCAACCCCACACAGCGACCTTCTGGACAAGCGGATTTTCCAACGCGCGATTAACCCACGCACCACAGGACCAGCGAGGCGGACGAACGTCCCAATCCGGGTGGTTATCGAATGACAGAATCGCAAAGGGTTCCTTGACCTGTCGGACAAAAATCGCCGTCAAATGATGGAAATCCCCCGAGCCTGAAAGGATGAATGGGCGAAAATGCCTTCCGAAATTTGCATAGAAAGTCTCCACAGCTCCTCCAGTCGTGATAAAACGCAACGACGGCCCGACTGCCGAGGCGTCCACGCGCAAAGGAGATTTGCGCCACGGAGAACGTTCAAATTCCCAGGCATCGTCCAATGCAAACCAGACAGATTGAGGAGACTCTTGGATTGTATCCACATCCCCTACCATAGCTCGTTCGCGTTCCCAAACTTTCGAATAACCGGATCGTATCTCGTTGGCTCAAGCAACGGCAGAACACGCTTAAAGAATACATTCAAAAAGCCGTTTGGTGCGCGCACGTAAAGATCAAGCGGTTCGAGATCCATTCGAAAATGAAACTTGGGATCGTAGTTCAACGGGGCGCTGTGATAGGTGTGAATCCCGTTTTTGAGCGCCCAGACGATGGTGTCTCTCCAGGTTACAAAATAGAGGTGATAATCCAAGGCCACTGAATAATCGAGGCCGATATAGTTGTCCCTCAATACGCCCTTGTAAACGATTGTTGAGGCGAAGGCAATGATCCGCCCTTCCTGTCGCCATACGAGAAATCTCGCACGGTCATTCATGCGCCGGCCAAGCTCCGACAGATACCCCTTGGTCAGCTCCTCGAATTTGAGCTCCGATCTATCCAACGTCTGCCGATAGAGGGGATAGACTTCGTCCACATAAGGGGAGATATCTGTCACGACCTCGCATTCGATCGCACGTCCTTCTGTTTTGCGAAACTTCCGGCGCAAATTTTTCCGCATGGTATAGCCGACTCGCGTTTTCAAGTAAGCCTCGAAATCCGGAAAGTTGAGATCAAGTTTTGTGGCTGGCATGCTGGGCACGCGCGTAAATCCAAAGAGGCGCAATCGATCAAGAGATTCGCGGTAAGTTTTCGGGAAATCTTTGAAGACGATTAGCATCGCTTTCAGCCTTCGGGCAACCGGAGTCAGGCTCTCTTTCAACGCCTCAATGGTCCAAGCGATGTCCCGGCTTTGCTTCTCCAGTACGATGTCTCCTTCCCCTGCGGAGCATCCAACCATCAACATTCGTAACTTCAAAAATCCTGGAAAGCGGCGCCTGACACCGGCCAGGAGGTTTCGGATAGCCGCAGGAGTTCCAGTCGCCAGGTCTTGACTTACAATCAGGAATGGTTGTATGGCCCGGGTCACACCGTCGGCATCCTTCAGCAACAAGTAGTAATGAGCAAACTGGTCTTTAAGCGATTCGTGAACGATTTCGTAATATCGTTGATCAACCGCATACCCCTGGAAACCCGCAGCCCACACTTCGTAATCTTCGGGTGGAATGGCATCGGCCACCGAGGCTGATCCAAACGAGGTTTTAATGGTGAAATGGATAGAGGATGGATCAGTATACGGCAGATTTTCCCGAGATTCGATCTGCGACTCCTGAGCGGAAGAACCTGAAGGGTACATGACGTGAAAATGAATTATTCCGCGATGAGGCGGCGTCTAAAAACGGTGACTCATAGAGCCGCATCCCTGAGGTCCTGAACTAGTGCACCAAGTCAGTGACTGGTGCACTAGGACCTTTGAACCTCTTGCGCCGGCAGAGGTCTGCTCTTGTCTGGAAGAGTCGGATCAAGGAACGCAAGTGCGTGCGGTGGTCTGATAACCCGAGTCCCCTCTCGTCGCTGCTGTTCTGCAATTTGTTCATGCAGCTGCTTCATTTTCGTCCAGTGCAATTTTGGTCGGAAATGGTGCTCCGCGTGGTACCCGTTGTTGAACCAGAGCGAATTGTAGATCTTTTCGTAGGAGCTTACTCCCCAGGCGATCGGTTTATCGGGGTTTCCGCCGAAATGCAGGTAATAGCCGTTCAAGTAGGAGAGGCAATGCCCGATGTAGTAGAACGGCAGGAAATACAGGATGAATTTCCAGTTCAGGATGCCCATGAGCACAAAGAAACTGATGAATGCGGCAATTTCGAAAACGCCCCAATACGCATCCGCCCGGCTTTTCCGTTTAATTTCCCCAAAGATTGCTTTGGGATCGTCTCGCAGATAGCTGAGAAAGATGTAGCTCCAGACGCTCTCGGCCTCGCCATCGTGGCCATGGCGGTAAATCGACAACCAATCAACCGTATCCCCTTTCTCATCGGGCTTGTCACTATTCCCCATGTGATGCCGATGATGCACGTATTTATAGAATGTCTGTGAGAACCCGAGCGTGACAGATTCCAAAACGGCGAACACCCGGTTCAACGGGCGCCAACTGAAATACGGATTGTGAATGAAGTTGTGCGAGATCCCGTTGATGTTCCACGAAACGCTGATGGAGTAGATGACTCCCAAGCAAAGCAAGACCCACCATGGAGCAACCGGAAAGAGCGCGAACAAGGTTAGAACGTAGGCAAAGTGCAAAACCCCACAAAGGACCGGAAACGCATCCAATTTCGAGTAAGCCAAAATCTTCATACGAGCTGAACTCATAAAGTAGTTTGGCCGAATTCGCCACACGAAGTTCTTTGGGGGCCAGAATTCACAATTCAGAACTCAGGAATCAGAAGTTCAGGTGCGACGGATCGGCGCAAGGTGCAGGCCGGCTGTAGTAGACGCGACTTGCTGCTTTCTTCACGCGGAATCGCGCAATCGCCGACCCGCCGATACCCCGACCCTCCGATACGCTTCTGCCTAGGCCCGAATATCCCGGTCCTTGGTCTCAGGCACGAATAGCATGCCAATAACAAAGGTCACGAGAGCGACAATGATCGGATACCAGAGACCCGCATAGATATTCCCCGTTGCCACGCTCACGGCCGCCGCGATAAACGGCAGCAGTCCTCCAAAAATGCCATTGCCGATGTGGTACGGAAAGGACATCGATGTGTAGCGAATCTGAGTCGGGAACAGTTCCACGAGAAAGGCCGCGATCGGTCCGTAAACCATGGTGACGTAAAGGACCAGGATGACAAGGACAAGAATCGCTCCCGGGTAGTTGATTTTGGCCGGGTCAGCCACCTTTGGATACCCGGCGGAAGCTAAAGCAGCCCCGAGAGCCTTGGCGTCATACCCCTGCAGCACCGTAGAGCCGATCGCCAAACTGAGGCCGGCACCACCTTCTGGAGGCTTAACAGCGAAAGAATATCCGCGCGTGTTCAGATCCTGCTTGACCTTGTCCAGATCGGGACCGTCCGCGCTCGAAACCACGATCGGCGCGCTCTCTAACGCCTCGGCGAGAGCCGGATTCACACATCGGGTAAGCTGATGGAAAAGCGGAAAATAGGTCAGGGCCGCCAAAAGGCATCCCGCCATAATGATGCCCTTCCGTCCAATTCGGTCCGAAAGCCAGCCGAAAAAGATAAAGAACGGAGTGCCGATCAATAGTGAAATGGCGATCAGTTTGTACGCCGTTGTGAAGTCCTTAAGGCTGAGTGCATTCTGGAGGAAGAACAAGGCATGGAACTGACCGGTATACCAGACCACTCCCTGGCCGGCAGTAGCGCCGAACAAGGCGAGCCAGACATACTTTGCATTTGGATACGTCAGGAAACTGTCTCGTAGCGGTGCTCTCGATCCTTTACCGCGCGCCTTCATTTCCGTGAAGACGGGCGATTCCTGGAGTTTCAGCCGAATGTAAATAGAAATCGCGAGCAGGACCACAGAAAGCAGGAAAGGGATTCGCCAACCCCAGCTCTTGAAGGCGTCGGCCGACAGCGTCAGCCGACAAATCATAATCACAGCCAGCGAGAGAAAGAGACCCAGTGTGGCCGTCGTTTGGATCCAGCTTGTATAGAGGCCGCGTTTGCCCCCAGGGGCATGCTCAGCGACGTAGGTCGCGGCGCCCCCGTATTCTCCGCCAAGCGCCAATCCTTGTGCCACACGCAGCAAAAACAGAATAATCGGCGCGGCCCAGCCTATCGTCGCAAACGTTGGCAGCACTCCGACCAACGCAGTCGAAAGACCCATCACGGTTATTGTAATTAAAAAGGTATATTTTCGGCCGACTAAATCTCCGATTCGCCCGAAGAAGAGCGCTCCAAAAGGTCGAACAACGAATCCCACCCCAAATGTCAGAAGACTGGTCAGGAGCGCCGTGACCGGGTTTCCGGGCGGAAAGAACAGGCCGGCAAAAAAGGCGGCCAAAGTGCCATAGATATAAAAGTCATACCATTCGAAGACGGTACCCAAGGATGAGGCGACGATAACGAGGCGCTGCCTGGCTTGTAATTCGCCACCGGTCAAGACTGTAGCGGAGGATACTGGAGTAGACATACGTTGCAAGGGGGGAAGATGGCGCTTGCTGCAGACGAGACGAGCCTGTCGGCACGAAAAACGTCAGCTCCCGGAACCTGCTTAAGTGTCACCAGGAAAGGCACCGCATCTCGCATATGGAAATTGGGTGCGGAGGTCAAGACAAACCAGACTTTTCGTTAAAGTCCTTCCGGCAGCTAGACATTCAACTACCGAACAGAATTAAAGAAAGAGAATTTGAACAGAAGGCAGCAAAGATAGCAAAGATGGATTGGGAATTGAGTTTCGGGATTGACCACTCGATTGGGTCATTCCGCGAGCGTGATATTCAACTGGTCCGACCCCTTTGCGCCGACCCCGCTACCGCGATCAAGTCGCGAATCAGGCCGGACATAAGAAAACAAAGAGGTTTTGAACAGAAGGCAGCAAAGATAGCAAAGATGGATTGGGAATTGGGTTTCGGGATTGACTATTCAACTAGGTCGTTCCGCGAGCGTGATATTCAACTGGTCCGACTCCGTTGCGCCGACCCGGTCGCTACCGCGATCAAGTCGCGAATCATGACCGAACAGAAGTAAAGAAAGAGAATTTGAACAGAAGGCAGCAAAGATAGCAAAGATGGATTGGGAATTGGGTTTCGGGATTGACTATTCAACTAGGTCGTTCCGCGAGCGTGATATTCAACTGGTCCGACTCCTTTGCGCCGGCCCGGCCGCTACCGCGATCAAGTCGCGAATCAGGCCGGACATAAGAAAACAAAGAGGTTTTGAACAGAAGGCAGCAAAGATAGCAAAGATGGATTGGGAATTGGGTTTCGGGATCGACTATTCAACTAGGTCGTTCCGCGAGCCTGATATTCAGCTGGTCCGACTACTTTTGAGCCGACCCGGTCACAACCGTGATCAAGTCGCGAATCAGGACCGACCCAAAAACCCAAACAATTTTCAAATCTTTGCTTCCTTTGCTACCTTCTGTTCAAATTCTCTTTGTTTTCTTCTGTTCCATCCTATCCCCCGGTATGGGAGAGGATCTTTGACAAGAATTGCTGGGCCCGATCGGTCCCGGGTGACTTGAAAAAGTCCGTCTTGGGCCTGTCTTCTACAATCTCGCCGTGGTCCATGAAGATAACGCGATCGGCAACTTCTCTCGCAAAGCCCATCTCATGGGTGACCACCATCATCGTCATCCCCTCTTCCGCCAGTTTCACCATCACATCGAGTACCTCTTTGATCATCTCAGGATCGAGAGCCGAGGTCGGCTCGTCGAACAGCATCGCTACTGGATCCATCGCTAGCGCTCGCGCGATCGCCACCCGCTGCTGTTGTCCTCCTGACAATTGCGGAGGAAATTTTTGAGCGTGCGAGGACAGATCCACCATTTCCAAAAGTTTCTGCGCTTTCTCTGTGGCTTCAAGATTTCCACGTCCAAGAACCTTGCACTGAGCAATCGTGAGATTCTGGATGACTTTAAGATGAGGAAAGAGTTCAAAATGCTGGAAAACCATTCCCACCCGCGAGCGAAGCTTCGGAAGATTCGTATTACGGGCGCCCACTGAGATGCCGTCGACCAGGATTTCACCTTCCTGAAATGCCTCCAATCCGTTTACGCATTTGATCAAGGTGGATTTGCCTGAGCCCGAAGGCCCGCAGACAACGACGACTTCTCCGCTGCTGACTTCTGTACTGCACTGCTTGAGCACGTGGAATTCTCCGTACCATTTGGAGACCTTTTTAATCGAGATCATGACGCAAATTTCTCCTGGAGTGTGCGGACCAGCATTGAGGCGCTAAAAGAAAGGACGAAATAAACGGCTCCAGCAAATAAAAGCATTTCGACCAGGGTGCCGTCTCGATTCCCTGTGTTGTAGGCTACGCCAAAAAATTCCGCCAATCCGATGACATAAACTAGCGAGGTGTCCTGGAAAAGAATGATTGCCTGGGTCAGGAGCAATGGAACCATGCGTCGAAAAGCCTGTGGCAGAACAACCAAACGCATCGTTTGACCACTCGTCATGCCGAGGGCCAACCCCGCCGAAACCTGCCCTCTCGACACACTTTGAATTCCGGCTCGAATGATCTCGGCATAGTACGATGCCTCGAAAAGCGCAAACGCCACAAAAGCTGAGAGAAGCCGGATATCGATAGAAGGCCGGCCTATCAAACTGCTTATGAACTGGGGTACCAGCAGGTAAAACCAGAGCAGCACCATAACAAGCGGAACTGACCTGAATCCGTTGACATAAAGCGCCGCCAGATTCGAAAGGAACCAATTTTTGGACAAACGCAGAAGGGCAATAGCGGTGCCCAGAACGATCCCGACGATCATGGCAACAGCCGTGATTTCGAGTGTTCGCACCATCCCCTTCCATAGAAAAGGGAGCGCCCCCGGTATTGAACTCCAGTCAAACTCGTACATTCAGTATCCCCTCCTCGAAATAGCGTTACAGAAGTTCAGGAGTTCGGGAGTTACAGGATGTAAAGCCCTGCCGCAGCAAAATAAAGATGCAGCGCTTGAATCGAGTACAAACGGCAATGAATCGCAGCCGCCGGCAACGCGGAAATCCGCAAATCCATTCTCTAACTCCAGATTCCTGACTCCTGACTCCTGCATCAGCTTTTACCTCCGACATAGCCAGGCAATCGGACAGCCTGCTCAAGAAAGCGGGAGGCGATCATTACCGCAATATTAATAATGCCGTAAAGCAGCGTCACTGCGATGAACGCCTCGTACCAATGAGCCGTGAACTCGCCCAACTGCTGGCTCTGACGCGACAATTCCGCTAACCCGATCGTCGAGGCGACAGCCGAGTTTTTGATCGTGTTCAAAAACTCCGAAGTCAAGGTAGGTACGATAATTCGATAGGCAACCGGCAATAGAATCAACCGATAAACTTGCATCAGATTCAACCCCAACGCTAAACCGGCTCCTCGTTGCCCGCTGCCGAGAGCATTGATTCCAGAGCGGACCTGCTCCGCTACACGGGCCGACGTGAAAAAGCCAAGGCAAAATACCCCGGTGATCAATTGCTGAAGTAACGGACTTAAACTCTGTTTGAACCACGTTCCCAATCCCGGAATTATTTCGGGGAACACAAAATACCAGAGAAAAAGCTGAACCAGCAGCGGGATGTTTCGGAAAATCTCCACGTAAGCGGCGGCGATAGTCGGAAGCAATCTTCCAGGAAAGGTTCGAAGCACGCCGATGAATGACCCTATCACAAAGGCGAGAATCCAGGCAAGGACCGACAAAATCAGCGTCCATTCAAAACCGACCAGGAGGAAGCGAAAATAGGAACCGCTTCCGTCAAATGCCGGCTTTAAGAAAATGCTCCAGTCCAATCCGACGGCAAATGTTACCATAAATTCAGTCCGGTCGGTGATAGAAACAACGTCCGCCGCGTATCTCGAGTTCGGAGGGTTATCCTCGCCCTCCAGAAAACCAGTCATCTCTCCCAAACCGACCTCTCAAAAGCGAATCCGGAATTCTAATCTCTACTGAAACGCTTTATCGTTCGGACTGTTGAAAAGCGCTTTCATATCGTCACTTAAAGGTAGCCCCAGATTCAGGCCCTTCGGCGGAATTGGTGATTGAAACCATTTCTGATAGAGCTTTGCGGCCTCGCCCGAGGTCTCGGCTTTCGCGATCGTTTCATCGACGAGCATCCTGAATTTGTCATCTCCCTTCTGTATCATCATGCCATAAGCCTCCTTAGACTGAGGGGTTCCAACAATCACCCAGTCCGCCGGCCTCCGCGCTTTTGCACGCTCTCCAGCCAATAGCGCGTCATCCAGCATGAAAGCCACGGCCCGGCCGCTCTGCAACGTAAGGAAAGATTCGCCATGATCTTTGGCGCTGATGATATTCATCTGCATGCTCGCTTTCTCGTTCATCTCGCGGATCAGACGCTCGGAAGTCGTCCCTGCGGTCACCACAACATTCTTGCCTTTCAGATCCGGAAAATCCTTAATCCCAGAATCCTTTTTCACCAGCATCCGTGTACCGATGATAAACATCGTGTTCGAGAAAGAAACCTGCTGCTGCCGCTCAAGATTGTTGGTTGTTGATCCGGATTCGATGTCGATCGTCCCGTTCTGAACCAGCGGAATTCGGTTTTGTGAGGTGACCGGAATCAGCTTGACCTGCAGGTTCGGCATACTCAGCTTTTTCTTGACGGCGTCGACCACCATCATAACCAGGTCTTGAGAGTAGCCGACCACCTCGTTCTTATCGTCATAGTAGGAAAACGGTATCGACGATTCACGGTGGCCAACAGAAATGGATCCGGCATCCCTGATTTTTTCGAGCGTCCCGGTCAAATCGTCCGCAGCCCAAGCCGTTGAACCTCCCGTTAACAAACAGAAACCAGCAAAGGCAAATAGATACTTCTTGGTGACAAACGCATTTCCCATGGCGGATGGGAATATACTTTCCCGGACTGGACTTTGTCCCGCAAAAAGCACATGAGTGATTGTTGTTAGTGAATAGCACGGCATTCGAGGATCTGGCTTCCACATCCGCACCAGAATTTCTTGATGAATTGGCCGCCCGGCATCGACTTCGACTTCTAAAACAGAGAGCGTATGAAAGTGTCTTGGTCCTCGTCCCTGGTACTCGTGTTCCTCAATATCGGGGTTTTTTGCTCAATTGGGCAGGGTATTCGAGTCACCTCAGCCTACTACGGCTCGCCGAACAGCGTCGGCGTCGATGTTACCCGCCGGGTTCAGCAATTTGCCGACTATGGCGAACCTTTCCGCGTTGGCAGGGATACATTGAGGATCGATCCATCTCCGAACCACCGAAAGGTTCTTGTGGTGATCTACGAGGCGAACGGCCAGCGGAT
Source organism: uncultured Verrucomicrobiae bacterium (assembly GCA_963736745.1). GTDB lineage: Bacteria > Verrucomicrobiota > Verrucomicrobiia > Chthoniobacterales > JAFAMB01 > JAFAMB01. Next base: position 81,109 of record CAVTQD010000053.1, read on the forward strand.
TTCCGACTCAGTGGGGGAAGGCGATGTTTTTTACTTCAGGAGCGGTAAGGAAGCCGACAACAAGCCGGGGGAACACAGACCTGCGGTTCGAATTATCAGGGCGCTGTACGGCGCACCAGGGCACTATGCGGACGTCACCGGCATCGCTGGCCGACTGGCACGAGAGGCTAAGCCTTTCACGGTGTCGAATGAAACGTTTGGCGTCGACCCGTATCCGAACCATCGGAAATGGCTGAAGATCTCCTACCTGCACGGCAAGAAGCATTATAACCGGCAGTACGAAGAAGGCGACCGGGTCCGGCTCGAATAACCGCCAGCTATTGTCTCTTCGCGAACGCCTCTTCGCGTCTACGGCGTTCGACAACAAAGGTATTATTGTCGCCGTAGAGCGCCCATGGACCGGGTGGCACTTCCTGAAAATCGACAAATCGCCAATCGGTCAGGTCGGTGCTTCCCAGCTTCAAGTAATCCCGGATTGCAGGCGAAACGTCGAGGCCAGCTCCACGGTTGAGGTTCTGGCGCGGCCGATCGTTGCCAAAAACATATTCCCAATGATCGCTGCGAAATGGGCCAACGTCTTCCCATTGGGCGTAACAGATCCGATTTTCTTTTCGGATCGCCACCCACCGTCCTTTCAGAATGCTTTGGCCAGATTTTTCAAACGTTTCCCGGAACCATGGAATTATCTTATAAGACTCAGCTTTCGTGCGACCCCCGCTGACATCATTAAAGGGGAGCGCCAGGTAAAAAGGATTTTGACGCGGAACGAACCTTGCCGGAATGAACCCCTTTCGCTCGCCTGGCTCCGGGCTGTCCGATCCGCCAAAGTTTCTGGCCCAGTTTGAGTCCCAGGCACTGGAACGATTCGGAACAGGATTATTGCCGGACGGTGTTTCGCCGATCCAAAAAATGGTGGTCACGATCTGCGCATGCCATGGATACTTCTCTCCTGGCGCCTGCTGCGGAGACCCTAGATCCTTGGGCTCAACTTTGAAAAGGATGCTCTCCCGGAGTTTCATTGCGTTTTCGGTAAACCGGGCGCTCTCCGTCACGGTCTGCGCAAGAAGCGTAGAAGCCCCGGTCGTTACCAAGCCGCACATAAAAGTCAAGGACAGTTCTTTCCACATCATAAAAAGCCCCCAATGTTAGAAGGGCGTGGTAGATCTGTCAACGGCGGAAACCGACTCAAATCTGCCGAAGATTACGCGTCAACGCTGGAATCCAGTCTGACCACCGCAGTATCTTGCCCTCTCATGCATTAATTTAGGCCAAAATCTCAGAAGTGATAACCGGTTGTTGGTTGTCAGTTGTCAGTGGGACATCGCCCCCCTCGTTCTCGTTCTCGTCCTTCGTCCTCGATCTTGACCGTTGCCGCCTGAAAGCGGGTTGCGCCGTCAGTGCCGGTTGTCAGTGTCAGTTGCCAGTGGTCAGTGGGGACAACGCCCCCGATCGTTCTCGTTCTCCCCATGAACACCGGTTGGATCTCGCTGGTAGTGAGGAGCTTGGAATTTTTGGGTTTTTGACGGTTTTGGGCCGCGAAGGTGGTTGGTTTTAGGTGGCAGCAATGGCGGCAGCTGGCTGTTTTGGTAGAAGCATCATGCCGAGTTTCGCCGCCTGGGCTCGCAAGTATTGGACTTTGGATTCTTGGTATTTGGTTTCGTAGTTTTGCATGCCTTTGTCGACATACTGGGTTCCATACTTGAGTATTCGGTAGACGAGCACGGCTAGTTTTCTGGCCATGGCGGTGATAGCTTTGGGCATTCCGATTCTAGCGCTGAGTCGACGAAAGTTTGCTCCTAAGGCGCTGTGACTGTTTCGGAGCGTGCGCGCGGCCAGCCGCAGCGCGACGCTCAGTGGGTTGACCACTTTGCGACTGCTGCGTTTGAGCACCTTGCCCCCGCTAATACGATGGTTAGGACTCAAGCCCAGCCAGCAAGTGAACTTTTTCTCATCTGCCCAGGCATTCACATTGGTCCCAATTTCGAAGAAGACTTTTTGCGCAGTCTGCAAACTGATGCCATCGATGCGGGTCAGGTCCACACCGCTGATTCGATAAAGCTCCGCTCGCAGATCAAGCTGGTCTTGTTGGCTCATGCCTGGCCGTTTGCGGCAGGCTCTTAGCCGTACTGAGGGCAAGGCTTGCTGAACTAAATTCTCTTTGGATGGAACCTCTTTGAGTTCTTGACGGATCTGCTGGTCATAGGCCGCAATTTGGCCTTGAAAGTGGTCGTAGCTTTCCAGGGTAATTTTCAAATCGAAGAGCAGCTCCTCTTGCCAGTTGCCCTCCAAGCTTTTCTGGATGGTTTCCTTACTGGCTTGGATGCGCGGATCGCGCAATCGAGCCAGTCGTTTTGGATCACGTTCCCCGCCCACGATGGCTCGGACGATCGAAAGCCCGGTCAGACCGCTGATGTCACTGATGACGTGGTGTAAGTGAACATTCATCAAGGTCAAAGCCTTCTGCATTCGAAGCTGCTGTTGAGCCGCAGCCTCAATGATATTACCCCGCGAGCGCAGGTAGTTGCGCAATCGGCGGATTTGCGCCGGCGGCCGAAAAGAGCCCCGCAACAACCCATAACTATGCAGTCGACGAAGCCATTGACAGTCTTTGACGTCGCTTTTAGAGCGGCCGGGCAGATGACGCACCGTATGGGCATCGACCACGTAGACCTTAAAACCACGTTCTTCTAATAGCTCATAGAGGCTCACCCAATAAACTCCGGTGGCCTCCATCACCACAGACTTTGCTCCGCTTTGAGCCAGCCAATCGACCAGGCTCATTAAATCAGCAGTGAAAGTTCCAAATTCCCGTACCGGGTTGGGATCTCGCTGCGGGTTGACTGCTACCCAATGACTGCGACTACCCACATCCACGGCTGCGGCATCCGGTTCGATCAACTCCAGATCGTCATTGATCGGAGACACTTTTTGGGTCTTGGCACGACGGCTTTTGCGCTTCATACTTTAAGTCTTTTAGCGCACAAGTGGTTGGCTCGGCCCGACGTGCGGGTCAAATACACACTCTCCCCAACGGGGTCGAGCCTTCCCCCTCCTGGCTCTATTAAAAGAGCTAATGGGCTGGAAGGCTGCCACCAAGCACCCATCCGCAATACATCGGAGCCATACTCGTCGTCGGGTCTGCTTCACACCAGGAACGAAACCGGCCATAACTGCCAAGCCATCCACCGTGCTTGCTCTCTTCTTGCCACCACCGCGCATCCCGCGAAAGTGCGCGAGCCACCAAAGTGTTCATGTCGCACCCAAAAAAGCCCCCGGCTTTCTAGGATACTCGTCGTCGTCCTTCGTCCTCGATCTTTGACCGTCGCCGCCTGAAAGCGGGTTGCGTCGTCAGTGCCAGTTGCCAGTGTCAGTTGCCAGTGTCAGTTGTCGGCGGGGCGAGCCACGGTGCGCCCTCATGTTCCTCGTCGTCCTCGATGATTTGGCCGCCAGACCGACCCGGAGTGCTACCTTCGCTTGACGCGCCTTTTCCCGGCATCCCGCTTTCAGACGGCAATCGGGGGGCGATGCCCCCACTGACAACTGACACTGACACTGGCAACTGGCTGCCAACTGCCTATTCCGTGGGGTCGAGTTCCAAATAGGTCCGGGAGATCACCTTGCCATTCTGTGAATCCAGCCGTTCAATGCGGATCTGTTTGAAAATCGTCTTCCCTTCGATCTGCTGACCTGAAATCACCTCAAAGCGCTTAATCGCTTTGCCCTGCCAATCGTAGCCTTCGGCTTTGATCAATGCCCCCCGATCCTTGGCGATCCAAAGACGGACTGAACCATACTCTGTGTTGCGGGCCGAGGGTTGCACGAGAACGATGGAGCACGTTATCGTTCGGACGCGTTGTTCCCCCTCGTATTTAGCATTTTTCCAATAGATAAATCGCAACGAGAGGTCTTCGTACGTGATGTCCGTACCACGCACGGACTCGCTCAATCTCGAGCCGGCCAGGACATGTTGTCCCGCGGCTTTCTCGTCGGTCAGAACGGAACCGCTGTCGGTGAGCTGCAATTTGATGGTTTCCGTCGGGTTACTGAACTTGTAATCGAACTCCGGGCCTTTCAGTTGAAGCTGGAAGGGGATCGGGTCCCCATTTTCCGGACGGAGCCTGCCGGAAAGCGTCCGATTGATCTGAGCCTGTGCCGAGCGTATCTGATCAAGGATTGCGTTTGCATCTTCTTGAGCCGAGCTCAGAAGGGGGATAAGGGAACAGACCAGGAGCGCGATGCCGACTAATTTCTTTGCTTGTTTCATCTCTCAGGTGTTCTTAGCTTACGCAGGCCCGCTGGCTCTGGCATGGACAAAACTCTGCTGCTCTTCATTAATCGGGAATGGACGAATCCGTTTATGGACAGGTTGATGGCGGGCTTCAGCAGCTTTGACGTGTGGATGCCGATACTACTTCTGGTAGTGCTCGTCCTATTATGGCGCGGTAGTTTTCAGGTTCGAAGCTTTGTCGTTGTCACCCTTTTGACAATCGCTTTTACGGACGGAGTTTTTACCCAGATCATGAAAAACCGCGTTAATCGACCCCGGCCGAGTCAGGCGCTTGCCGAGGTACGCGTAGTGAACCTGGAGAAAACAAAACCCGCACTTCTCGGAGTTTGGCGGCCCGTTCAGGTGTCATTTTCCAAACCACCCGAGGGTCCGGTGATTGGACGATCGTTCCCTTCCGGGCATGCCATTAACAATACCATCATCGCCACCTTGGCAATTCTCTTTTTAGGAAGGCTCGGCGCCCTCTACCTCATTCCTGCGGGAATCGTTGCCTACTCTAGGATATATTGCGGCTCGCACTGGCCTAGTGACGTCATTGTTTCGATCTTCCTGGGGATCGGTTTCAGCCTGATACTCGCAAGTATCGCGAACCTGGTTTATCAGAGGCTCGCGCCAAATTGGTTTCCAAAATTATACAGCAGACATAGTTCACTGTTCGGCACACCGCGGTAATGAGAGTTCGCCTTTTGCTCCTTATCGGATTTTTGCTCCTTTTGACCGGGATCCGCTGGTGGTTTGGCGCGAATACCGAGCTCACGCCGGATGAGAGCTATCACTACCTTTGGGCGCAGCATCCCGATGTTTCCTACTATAGCAAGGGACCGGGTGTTGCTCTGGCTATTCTGGCGGGAACTTCCATGTTCGGTCCGAGCGAATTCGGCGTACGATTTCTTAGTCCGCTGCTGGGTTTATGCACCTCTGTCCTCATCTACTTGCTGGGACTTAAGCTGACTCGAGAAAGAGTTGCGTTCTGGTCAGTGGTAGGACTGAATTTGCTGCCTCTGTTTAATGTTGAATCGGTGCTTTTAACCATCGATTCCTTATCCATCTTCTTTTGGGCCGCGGCTCTGTATCTATTCTGTCTGGCAATAGAGCGCAGCCCGAGGCTCTCCATTTTCTGGCCCCTCACCGGGGTTGTCATTGGCCTGGGCTTTCTCTGCAAATACGAGAACGCGCTAGGGCTTGTTTCGATCCTGTTATTCTTATTGGTCGTGCCGAAATACCGGAGCGAACTGAGGCGACCCAACTTTTATATTCTTCTTCTCTGTTTTGCACCATTCCTGGCGCCACTTGTCCTTTGGAATCTTCAACACGACTGGCTCGGGTTGGAGCAGCTCTCCAACCAAGCAATTCTGAATGCGCTGTTCACCGTTAGGCTTTCGCACTTGGGTGAATCCTTCGCAGCACAACTCGCACTTTACTCGCCTTTGTTCTTGATCGGCCTGGTGATCGCGCTCTTCGCGTCGATCAGAAAGGCGTTTCAGAACAGTAAAATCTGCTTCCTCTTGACCTTCAGTTGGCCGATCCTCCTCATCTACGTGATCATGGCCTTGCACCGCGCCAGCGAGCCGAGCTGGACCGCACCCGCCTTCATTGTCCTAGGGATACTGGCAACCCATTACTGGCTGCCGGCCGCAAACAAAAGAGCATTGATTGGCGGAATCTGTTTCGCAGCGCTTGTGCTGAGCGGTCTGCAAGCATCGCTGGCCCTGAACACTAATTTTGCACGCACGATCGGTGTTTCGTTCCCGTCCGATGCCGAGTCCGGCTCAGGATTTCGTGGATGGAAGACAGCCGCGGAAGCCATCGACAAATTTCGGGCTGAGTTCGAAAATAAACTCGGAGCCAAAGTATTCATGATCGGCAATGAATATCAGACATCCTCGATGCTATCTTTTTACCTGAAGGATAAACGCAGCGAAGGACCAGGTCATCCACCGGTCTATATCCCTGAATCACAGGATATCCAGAACGAGTTTTCTTTTTGGCCTCGGTATGACCAGTTTGTCGAGGCCCCACCCTCTTCGATGCGGGATACGACTTTTACCGAGGAAACCGGAGTCAACCCATTTGTCGACCGAACAGCTCTCTACATTACCGATCAGCCCGAAGCTGTCCCGCCACAAAATCTTCAAAGCGCCTTTACCCGTTGGGAACTTGTCGCCGTGTACGAGTTGAAGCGAAATGATCGTCCACTTCACCAGATTCGGATATTTGCGTGTTATCAATACCAGACTCTGCCACTGTGATCATGCCCCACGTTTCGGTTATTATCCCGGTTTGCAACGAGGAAGGCAATGTCGCACAGTTGCAGAGGGAGCTGGAATTGGCACTCAAAGATATTTCGTACGAACTCCTTTTCGTGGATGACGGTTCACGGGACCGGACTATCGAGCAGATCAAACGCACGCCGGCAGTGCGGATTCTTGAATTCGAGAAGAATACAGGCCAAAGCGCGGCGATCTATGCGGGCCTTGCTGCCGCGAGCGGAAAGATACTTGTACTAATTGACGGCGATCTGCAAAACGATCCCGGCGATATCCCCAGGCTTTTAGTGGAGATCAATCAAGGTGCGGATCTGGTGTGCGGTTACCGGTTGAAACGCCAGGACACATGGTTCAAGCGTGTGCAAAGTCAGATAGCAAACGCGGTACGGAGCCGGTTCACTAAAGATGGAGTACGCGACACAGGGTGCACACTGAAAGCCATGCGGCGAGAGTGCCGGGAAGCCTTGATCCCCTTTCATGGGATGCACCGCTTCATCCCTGCTCTGATCAAAGGTCTCGGTTATAAGATCACCGAAATCCCCGTAAACCACCGGGCGCGCCAGCATGGCACCAGTAAGTACAATTTCGGGAACCGCGCGCTCAATGCCACCATCGACATGTTTGGCGTTCGCTGGTTGCTGGGCCGCCAGATCAAATTTGTGATTAAGGGCGAACGTTTCGGCGGGTAGGCGGGCTGAAAGTCAAAGCGAGACGCCTTCGCCTCGGACTCCGACATCGCAAATCCGCGGGCTCGCCGACCGACCGCCGATACGTTTCGTCCCCGCCCCCTACTTTTCGAGCGCTGCCTGCGCAGCAGCGAGGCGCGCCACCGGCACCCTGAACGGACTGCAGCTTACGTAGGTAAGTCCTAAATGATGACAGAATTTCACACTGTCCGGGTCTCCACCATGCTCACCGCATATACCAAGCTTGATATCCGGCCGGGTTTTGTATGCCTGGTCACGAGCAATTTCCATCAGCTTTCCGACGCCGGGCTGATCGATTGTCGCGAACGGGTTGTTTTTGACGATCTCCAGTTCCTGGTAAACAGGTAAAAAGCTTCCGGAATCATCGCGACTCATGCCCAAGGCGGTCTGCGTCAAATCGTTGGTGCCGAAACTGAAGAATTCAGCGTCTACGGCAATCTCGTCGGCTACGATTGCCCCTCGCGGGATTTCGATCATCGTGCCGACCATGTAATTGAATCGAGTCTTTTTTTCCTTGGCTACCTCCTCAGCCACGCGGCGAACGATCTCGATCTGCAGTTTGAATTCCTTTGGAAAACCCACCAGCGGAATCATTACTTCAGGTTTCACTTTAATACCCTTTTTCTGCACTTCTGCCGCAGCCTCGAAAATCGCTCGAGCCTGCATCTCGGTGACCTCTGGAAAAGTAATCCCCAGACGACACCCGCGGTGCCCGAGCATTGGGTTAAATTCGTGCAGCTCTTGCACTCGTTGATGGATCTTCTCAGCGGGTAACCCAAGCTTTTGGGCGAGATCGGCCTGCTGCGCTTCCATGTGAGGCAAAAACTCGTGCAAAGGCGGATCCAAGGTTCGGATCGTCGCGGGAAGCCCTTTAAGTTCCTTGAAGATTCCAATAAAATCCTCACGCTGGTAGGGCAGCAGTTTCGCTAACGCGGCCTTCCGTTCTTCCAGGGAGGAAGCGAGAATCATCTCTCGCATTGCGTCGATGCGATCACCCTCGAAAAACATGTGCTCGGTTCTGGTCAAACCGATCCCTTTGGCTCCAAAGGCGATCGCGGTTGCGACCTGTTCAGGGGTATCCGCGTTGGCACGAATGTCCATTCTGCGGACTTTGTCCGCCCAACCGAGCAGCGCAGAAAATTCCTGGAAAGTCTGGCTCTTTTTAGGATCCAGCGTCTTCTCCACCAAAACCTGAACCACTTCCGAATGCGTGGTACTTACTTCGCCGGCATAGACTTCCCCGACAGTTCCGTCCACCGAAATAAATTCTCCATAGTTGAGGACGACGTCGCCTGCCGTCAACGTTTGATTGACGTAGTCGATCTGGAGCGCCGAAGCGCCGCAAACACAAACTTTTCCCATTTGACGCGCCACCAGAGCGGCATGTGAAGAGACTCCACCGCGCGCCGTAAGAATCGCCTCAGCGGCAATCATCCCGCGAAGATCTTCTGGGGAAGTTTCGACCCGGACCAGGATCACTGGCTGGCCCTTGCTCGCCAGCTCTACCGCGTCCTTGGCGTTGAAAACGATTTTCCCGCTCGCTGCGCCAGGACCTGCTGCCAAGCCACTCGCGATCTTCTTAGCCTTCTTCACGCTTTGCCGATCGAACACCGGAGCCAGCAGATGCGAGAGTGAATCCGCAGGAATTCGCCTGATCGCGTCTTCCTTGGTGATTAGTTTCTCCTTGACCATGGCGACCGCGATACGTACCGCGGCGAGTCCGGTCCGTTTCCCATTGCGAGTTTGAAGGATGTAAAGCCTGTTATCCTCGACCGTGAATTCGAGGTCCTGCATATCGTGAAAATGCTGCTCGAGAAGGTCCCGCACCTTTAGCAGTGCTTTGTGAGCGGCCGGCATCTCCTTCGCAAGCGCAGCCACAGGTTTCGGTGTTCGGACTCCGGCAACCACATCTTCACCTTGGGCGTTGATCAGGTATTCACCGTAAAACACCTTTTCCCCAGTAGCCGGGTCGCGGGTGAACGCTACTCCGGTGGCGCTGCTTTCACCTTGGTTCCCAAAAACCATTGTCTGCACGTTGACGGCTGTCCCCCATTCGTAAGGGATGTTGTACTTTCGCCGATACACGATTGCCCGATCGTTGTTCCATGAACTGAATACGGCGCTAATTGAGCCCCAGAGCTGCTGCCGGGGATCTTGCGGAAAATTTTTGCCGGTACGTTCCTTGATGAGCTGTTTAAATTTTTCAACGAGAACGACGAAATTTTCAGTAGTCAATTCCAGATCGTGCTCGACGCCGGCTTCCCGTTTTACTGACTCAATAATAACCTCAAAGGGATCATGGTCTTCGTTTTCCCGTTTCTGTACGCCCATCACAACGTCCCCGTACATCTGTAAGAATCGGCGATACGAATCCCATGCAAACCGCGGGTTTCCACTCTTTTCCGCCACAATCTCGACGACCTCATCGTTCATCCCGAGATTGAGAATTGTGTCCATCATCCCGGGCATCGAATCGCGCGCACCCGAGCGTACGGAAACCAGCAACGGATTGGTCCGGTCGCCTAGCTTCTTCCCAACCGATTTCTCCACCTTTGCGAGCGCAGATTCGACCTGGGCATTCAGCTCGGCAGGATAACTCTTGTTGTTCTCATAAAAGTAGGTGCAAACGTCTGTGCTGATCGTGAACCCGGGAGGAACCGGCAGACCAATCCGGGTCATTTCGTGCAAGTTAGCGCCCTTCCCGCCCAGTAGCGGCTTCATCTTTCCATCACCGTCGGCCTTGCCATCTCCAAAGTAATAGACGTAGCGGACTTTAGTTGAGCCCACTGTTTTCCGGATTGCTGGTTTCGCTTTTGCCGAAACTTTTTTTGAAGCAGCCTGCTGAGCCTTCTTCATTTTTGTTGCCATAAATTGATGTTGGAATACGGGAATTGGAGGACGCGCAATGCGTTGTTCAGGGGAAGAAGTGAAACTAGCGAAGAGTCTCCTCGTGTCAACGCCAGATGGCGGGTGAGAGTTCCACCGGCCAGTTTGAACGGGGCAAGGAGTTCCCAAAGCGCAGTCGCGGTTCTGGTACGTTCAGAAGCGCCAATCCGATGGAACTCCCTTTGTTGCAAAAAAAATTCAAGGGGCTGATTGTAACGCGTTGCACTGAATCAGGCGCGCGAAGGCTGCCCTTAGTAGCATACGAGCCAAATTTACCCGTGGGCGGCGGGAACTCGATCGGCACAGTGCATCACTTCACCGGCCATGGCCATGAATTCTTCTAAGCCCGTACTCGGAATGATGATTGTGTTGCGACGACCATGCGCTTCCTCAGTAATTCGCATAAAACGGCCTCGTTCGTTTTCTCTGAATTCGATGTAGAAGTGTTTGCGTTCGACCTGGAGCTCTTTCGTGATAATTACATTATCCATGATGATTTGGAGGGATGCCGCTTAAAACCATATGATATCTTACATCCGCGGTTGAGGGAAGGATTCTCGTAAATGACACAAAAGCGCTCTGCGGTAAACTGATAAATTTTTGCCCCGCCTCTCTTATTTGCAACTCTTCATTCTTTCGCCACGAAACTGAAATCGATCCGCTGCCTGAAGGAATCAACGCGGGCAACCCGCACGACCACGCGATCGCCGACCGCAAAGCTCATCTTGCTCCGTCGCCCCGTGATCCGTTGACGTGCCGCATCAAAGACGAAAAAGTCGTGATCAAGCGAAGAAATACGAATCATCCCAACCACGAGCGCCTCTTTTAGTTCTACCAGCAGCCCGTAATTCCGCACATCAAGGATCGTCCCCTCCAGGCGATGCGGCCTCCGGGCAAGTCCGGCAAAGTATTCCATTTTCTTTAGGCGAACGGCTTCCCGCTCAGCGTCCGCCGCGATGCGTTCCGTCACTGAGATGTGTTCACTCGTCGAGGCGAGGTCAACAGATCGAAGCGGTTTTCCCCTCCGGTGAGGCAACATCGACGCGAACGAACGATGCACCAGCAAATCCGCATAACGGCGAATCGGACTCGTGAAATGGGTGTAATCGTTTTTGGCGAGGCCGTAGTGACCGAGCGGATCGGGCGAGTAAGCCGCTTTACGCAGGCTTCTCAACAGACCGATTTTCAATGCCGCCTCTTCAGGCCTTCCTACGACCATTTTTAAAAAGCGTTGCATCTCGCGGCGTTGCGACAGATCGCCCACCTCAATCCCATACGACCGAATCTGCGCCCGATAGTCAGCAAGCCTTTGCGAGTCTGGTTCCTCGTGAATCCGGTAGACGGATGGAATCAATCGTTCTTTGGTCTGTCGGCCGACCAACTCGTTGGCCAGGAGCATGAGCTCCTCGATGAGCTGATGCGAAATATCGTTTTCCTCGCGCACCAGACCGACCGCTCTTCCTTCCCCGTCCAGTACAACGCGCACTTCGGGCATATCCAATTCCAGGGCACCCTGCTTGAAGCGCTTTTCTCTCAGAATTGCAGCAAGCCGCCAGGCACTATGAAGATCGCCTTCAAGCCGACTCGCCGGTTCCCGCTGCAAAATCGCAAATGCTTCGCGATAGGTTAGCCGGGCCACACTTCGAATAACTGTGGCGGCAAAACGATACGATCTGATCCGGCCGACCCGATCGAACTCCACAAAAACCGACTTTGTCAGGTGATCCTCATTCGGTCTCAGGCTGCATACCATGTTCGACAAACGCTCCGGCAACATCGGCAGCACCCGGTCCGGAAGATACACACTGTTGCCTCGGCGCATCGCTTCGCGGTCGAGTGCGCCGCCCGGCTTAACGTAGTGCGACACATCCGCGATATGAATCCCGACACTCCATCCGCCATCTGTTTCCGTCACATGGAGAGCGTCATCGTAATCCTGTGCATTGTCCGGATCGATCGTGAATACAGGCACGGACCGCAGATCCTCACGTGCACGGAGTTCCTTTTCCGGAATGTCGAGCGATATCTGGTCTGCTTCTTTCAGGACCGCGTCCGGGAAAGCCACCGGGAGATCGTACTTCCGAATGATCGAGAGAATATCGACACCCGGCTTCTTCGCTGGACCAAGGACCTCAACAATGCTGCCTTCAGGATTGAGGTGTCGATGTTCCCAAGGATCGAGCTGGACGACCACCTTGTCGTTCACCTCCGGCATACGCTGCATCCCACCGGGCTGCGCGGTCACATAGATATCGTGCACCAGAGCCGGTTCATCCGGGACAACGTAGTAGAAATTCTTCGAACGCTGCAGCGTCCCGACGATGGTCCGGTTCGTTCTCACCAGAATCTTGATCACACGACCCTCTCGATTCGAGCGATTCCGACGACCCCGGTCCGGGAGGATGCGATCTCGAATAATCCTGGCAACCACACGATCCTTATGCATTGCCGTGCCCTGATTCTCCGCCGAGATATAAAGATCTCCGAGACCGTCGCCAGACTCATTTAGCAGATACCCGAACCCGTCCGGATTTACCTGCAGAATGCCCACCATTAAATCCGCCTCTTGAGGCAAGACATAACGATCTTTCCGGATCCTTGTGATCTTCCCGAGCGTCTCCAGTTCATTCAGCGTTCGGCCGAACCGGGAGCGTTCGTTGAGCGGTACCTGAAGGCGCTTAGAGAGCTCAGACTTGTTGAGAGGTTGATACCGCGGCGATCCGAGAAGTTCGAGCAAACGTTGCTCGGCTGATTTTTTTTTGGGGGCACCCATGCGTCCTAAGGGCTAGACAGTAAGGGTGTTCCGGCAGTAAGTCCATCGTTCTGAGTTGCAGCGCGAAACAGATGCGCTACTATCGTTCCCGATCCAACTTGCCACTTCGGCGCTCCAGCAAGCGGCATCTTGGGGAATATTTCGATGCGGGTGTAGTTCAATGGTAGAACGTGAGCTTCCCAAGCTCAACACGAGGGTTCGATTCCCTTCACCCGCTACTTCTTGATTTTGAAGTACTTGCGCGAAGGAAGAATCCGAATCAATAACGAAAATAATAACAAGTCCCTGAATTTCCGAGCATTTCTTTCGTTGGCTGTGATCCTCCTCGGATCGGTTGGGAACAACGTCTAAACGTGTGCTGAGAAGCGCCTTTGGACTGATTCTCAAGAAGGACGGCTGCTCGACCCCTTTGCAGGTGAGACCCAAGAATTCACCGATTACGCATAACCCAACCGCAGGCCAATGATTTTGGGGCAGGCAATCGCTGAGCTGGGCCAGGAAGAACTCAAGGCGTTTTTGCTCGCCGCAACGGCCGCCCGCGCCGGAATGAAGCCCGGCTCTTCGAAATCTGACCTGTCCCTCGTTCCCGGATTCTCTATTGGGGCTGCTCGCTCTCCGGATGGGCGTTTCCCTGCATAGTTCTTACATAGTGCACCAAATTCCAGATGTGCTCGTTGGATTCGACTCTTCCAAACGCGGGCATCCCGCTCAAACGAATTCCATTTTTCACAATCCAGAACAATTCGCGATCGGAGTAGCGTTGCACCACAGGCGATGTAAGATCCGAGGCGCGCGGATACATCCAGCGACCGGAGTCAGAGGGTGTATGACCGTCGGAGCCATGACACATTGAACAATCGGTGGCGTAGAGTTTGTCGCCTTCCGCGATGCTCTCCTGCAAATTCGTGGGTGCTGGGGGAATACCCTCGCGACTGCTTCGGCGAACCAGGAAGTGTTTTACTGTCGTCGCGAGAAACGTCTCGACCTGGCCGGGTTCTTGAAGCGCGTCCACCCTTATTTGAGTCAATCCTACAATCACTACCACCGCAGCCAGCGCGAGGGCAATCAGTACAGCGAGAATCCAGCGCTTCATCCAATTGGCCCCTGCCTGAGAAACTGCCGGGAGCGAGAGAGAGGGCAGGCTCCGCGCTCCGCCCTCTTCGACAGTTTACGATGCCGCTTTGATTTCTGTGACGTGGATCGTCTTGGTAGACTTGTTCAAGCTTCCTGTAACCTCTACCTTCTGCCCGGCAAACGGCGCGGGCGTCTTCTGGTTATCCAGTTCGTAGAACGTCTTGTCTGGCTTGAACAGAACATATTTACTGCCCCCCTTCACGCAGGCCTCAGTACACGCCTTAGCGTCGTTGGTGCCCATCTTCTTGAACATCGACTCGTGCCCCCCTCCCTTGGCACACGCCTGATCCATAATCTCGCCACTGAACGTCGTGTCCTTCGCCGCCCCGAAACCACAGGTCAGCAGCAGACATGCACCGATACTCGTTACTAACTTCTTCATTTTTTCTCCTCTTTAGATTGAACTATTTTTGGAAACTCTCTCGGTTCGCAATTAATTGTCGCGCGCGTTTCCGCAAAAACAGACTGGCTGATTATCGGCCGACATAGTTTTTCGGTCGCTAAAGTCGCGCTTGCCACCGCAGGAGTGACTGGAGGTGTTTTCGGATAACCACTCATGGTTCCCGAACCAGGGTTCTTAACGCCAAGCTCGCCAATTAAACCATATTGTCAATATATTAGTGCTAAAACTTTGCGCTTTCGCTCTCACCTGTGGTAGATTGGAGCAGTCGTACAACCGAGTACCATGATTACCTTATTCGGGCTTCGGCAGCAGCAGTTACTCACCCAGCTTCTCCAGAATAAGGAGGGCCTTACCGTCGAAGAGTTGTCCAAAGGGCTCGGCATTACAGATAATGCTGTCCGACAACACCTCATGGCGCTCCAGCGCGATGGTCTGGTCGCCAGAGGAGAGACCCAGGCCACGGGCGGCCGCCCAGAGCACCTCTACGGCCTTACCACTACGGGGCAGGAGCTATTTCCGCGCCATTATTCTTGGTTTGCCGAACTACTGATTAATTCGCTGCGCGAGGAACAGGGTACCGACGCATTGCGCGAACGGCTTGGGGGAATGGGCAAGGCTGTGGGGCGTCAGGTCGCGGCCAGACTCGCCGGAGTTAAGGATAGAGGCGAACGGATCCGGGCCCTAGCTGGCATTATGCAGGAATTAGGCTATCAATCGGGGTCGATCGACCCGGCAAAAGAGAAATGGCCGACTATCGAGGCGACCAATTGTGTTTTTCACAATCTCGCCCAACGTTATCCGGAAGTCTGCCACTTCGATCTGGCCATGATGTCCGAAGTCGTCGGCTGCGATGTAGTTCACGATGAATGCATGGTACGGGGCGGCCATGTCTGCAGATTCAAATTCAAAGAACGCCCCGGTAGGTAGCTCGCGCAGTCGGCAACTTGCACTTGGCGCTGAGGGTGGTTTTTCCGAGCGGCCTTTCTCATCTAGCGCGGCAATTTCCCAATCGTGAACGACGTGTTTAGCCGGCCATGATTTCAGCGCAGTAAGCACTTTCGCCGCTTCTGCGAACGCGCACTTGCCGTTGGCTTCCGTTGTTTATGCATTTGCACCATCTCTGGACGTACGGCGCCGGATCGCGCGGGAGCGCGACCCTACCATGCCGCAGCCGGATCGCGCGGGAGCGCGACCCTACCGGTCCATCGGCTAGTCAAATCGCCAAACCCAAGGCTTGTTCGCTGCCAGGCGCGCGACGATTGCGATACCCATAGCGGGCACAATCGATGGGCCCGCCAGGCGGTAGGGACGCGCTCCCGCGCGTCCGGCGCTCCACGTCTCGACGCTTCTTTTTGCCGCTTCTGCGAACGCGCACCTGCCATTGGCTTCCGTTGTTTATTCATTTGCACCATCTCTGAACGTGCGACGCCGGATCGCGCGGGAGCGCGACCCTACCGGTCCATCGGCTAGTCAAATCGCCAAACCCAAGGCTTGTTCGCCGCTAGGCGCGCGAGCAGGCGCCCGACGATTGCGATACCCATAGCGGGCACAATCGATGGCCCCGCCGGCGGTCGGTAGGGACGCGCTCCCGCGCGTCCGGCGCTCCGCGTCTCAACGCTTCTTTTTGCCGCTTCTGCGAACGCGCACTTGCCATTGGCTTCCGTTGTTTATGCATTTGCACCATCTCTGGACGTGCGACGCGCGGATCGCGCGGGAGCGCGACCCTACCATGCCGCAGCCGGATCGCGGGAGCGCCGGCCCTACCGGTCCATCGGCTAGTCAAATCGCCAAACCCAAGGCTTGTTCGCCGCTAGGCGCGCGAGCAGGCGCCCGACGATTGCGATACCCATAGCGGGCACAATCGATGGCCCCGCCGGCGGTAGGTAGGGACGCGCTCCCGCGCGTCCGGCGCTCCCCGTCTCAACGCTTCTTTTTGCCGCTTCTGCGAACGCGCACTTGCCATTGGCTTCCGTTGTTTATGCATTTGCACCATCTCTGGACGTGCGACGCCGGATCGCGCGGGAGCGCGACCCTACCGGTCCATCGGCTAGTCAAATCGCCAAACCCAAGGCTTGTTCGCCGCTAGGCGCACGACGATTGCGATACCCATAGCGGGCACAATCGATGGCGCCGCCGGCGTCGGTAGGGACGCGCTCCCGCGCGTCCGGCGCTCCCCGTCTCAACGCTTCTTTTTGCCGCTTCTGCGAACGCGCACTTGCCATTGGCTTCCGTTGTTTATGCATTTGCACCAACTCTGGACGTGCGACGCCGGATCGCGCGGGAGCGCGACCCTACCATGCCGCAACCAGATCGCGCGGGAGCGCGACCCTACCATGCCGCAGCCGGATCGCGGCGCTCCGCACCTGAACGGTTTAAGCTACCCATTTGCGAAGGAAAGCTGGTTCCCTCCCCCGCTCCACCCTACTCATCTCAGATGGGGCCGCGCCCGGTCAATAGGCAATCGGAACGCGCGTTATTGGCAGCGACAACGGCTCGGAATTTATCGCTCAGGCGATTCGGGATTGGATGAGCAAAAAGCACATCAAAACAATCTACATAAATCCACCCTACTCCAGGAGATTCTTGTCCTTGACCACCAACCCGATATCGTATGGCTCATGCCGCAATTCATGATTCGAGTCGAACTTTATGGGGCAAATGGCAAGGACTATCTCCGATTGCATGCCGCTATGGACGACCGCGGTTTTCAACGCACCATCGTGCTTGAGGATGATTCAGTTTGCATGCTTCCGACGGCAGAGTATCTCCTGCTGAGCAGTTCATTAACAACGCAGCAGGTTCTTAATCAGGCGCAGAGTGCAGCTCAAACAGTGTCGAACAGTTTCGGCGTTCTTGCGGTACAGGTCGCAGAGGCGCCGTGGGTTTCTGGCTTAAAAGCTGCTCGATGATTGCGGCTACGCGGAGAAGTTCTGGGCGTTGGTGCCGGTTCCGTCCAAGAACTGCTGAACGTCGATTAGGCGGCGAATGTAAGCTTGTGAACCTCAAATGAAAAAATCAAAGGTACCGCGACCTTTTTCATTCGACGAATTCGAGACCTTAATCTCGGGGATCGAATTGCTCTCGACGCTCAAGAGGAAAATATCGGCCGTGGTTGGCCGGCAGCCTTGCGAGCATTTGATCCAAGAAGCGACGATGGTGCTCGTAAAAAAGATGATGAGCGTTCAAGCGTTCCTTCCTTCATCGAAACGTTTTCGAGCTGACGATGCCTGTTCTTGAACCTCTGTTGTCATAACCTCGCCCTTTTATCTCTGCGACCTTCGTACAGTGAAAAATCGGCGGGTCTTTCGTTCCCGCTATTGAACAACACTCTCCATAAAGCGTTTCAAGGCCACCCGAAATACCAGTTCGATGCGCAGGTCTGACCCGAAGGATTCCGAGCGTGAAGTTTTCGAATATGATGTTATAGTAAATACAGTTATGATAGAAAATGTAGTTAAGCACCCATCGCGCCCTTCCGGTACTCGCACTCCGTGTTAGCAATTGAAATTTACCTCCGGCGGCAAACGCCCATTGCCCGCGGCCGCCTAAATCATGGTTGACCTCACGAACCTCGATGGCACCTCGGCTCCCCCATTCACCGGGTTCCAACAACGTTTGATTCAACGAGCGAAATTCAATTCGATCAAGCCAAGAGAAATAATCATGTGAAAATCCTCATTGCCGACGATGACAATGTTTCCGGGCTCGTGCTGGCTTCCACTTTGAAGAAACTGGGGTACGAAGTGGTTGCTGCCGAAAACGGTCTCAAGGCGTTGGAGGCATTTCGAAAGGACGATTTTTCCGTGCTGATCTTAGACTGGTTGATGCCAGGGATGGATGGCCCGGCGCTCTGCCGCGAAGTTCGCAAGTTGCCAAGCGAAAATTACACCTACATCGTCCTGCTCACTTCACTCGAAGGGAAGTCCAACTATCTCGAAGCGATGGATGCCGGTGCAGATGATTTCATGACCAAACCTTTTGACTCCGACCAATTGAAAGGGCGCATTCAGGTCGCGGAACGTATCATCGGCCTTCAACGGCGAGTCGCGGAAGGGGCCAGGGAGCTGCGTGAGAAAAACGAGCAGATGGAGGAGGATCTTAAAATGGCGCGCGAGCTGCAGATGGCGCTTTTGCCTCAACACTTTCCCAGTATTCCTCGCGGTGTCCTGCCTACGGAGAGCGCCATCAGCTTCTCGAGCTTCTATTATCCAATGGCGGCGGTCAGCGGAGATTTTTTTACTGTCAACCGTCTTTCCGACACCACCGTAGCTGTTTTCATTGCCGATGTGATGGGTCACGGCATCCGCGCCGCATTAATCACTGCCATGATGCGCGCACTCGTCGACAAATTCAGTGCTGCGGCAGCGAATCCGGCCGCGATGCTTACAAAATTGAACCGCAACCTGCGTACGATTTTGAAGCACGCCGAGAGCGCACTCTTCGCCACCGGTTTTTACCTCGTCGCCGATACCGCGCACTCGCGGATTCTCTTCGCGAACGCAGCCCATCCGGAACCGTTGTTGTTGCATCGCCTCCGAGGCGATCTTGAGTCGATAAGTGCGAAAGGCGGCGGCGGACCGCCTCTTGGCTTGCTTGATGACGCCCAATACCAGAACTGCGAGTGTCCTATGGCCGTGGACGATTTTATCATGCTCTTCACCGATGGCTTATTTGAAGTGGCTGCACCCGATGATGATATCTACAGTCGCGAGCGCTTGATGGCCGCCGTGCGTAAGCGCGTCAGCCTGCCATCCGCTATCATGCTGGCCGAACTCTTCGGCGAAATCCGGCACTTCTCCAAGGGGATCGAATTTTCCGACGACATTTGCCTTGTGGCCATGGATATCAAGCGGCTATCGAACGCCGGTATGGCCCCGGCTGTACAAAATGGAACTGATGCATGCCCGATAGGCGGATAGCCTGATTCTTAACCCAAAGAGGACCGCGGTGAGACTCGGCTCGCTTTCGGGAAAGGAACGGTGCTCAGTCGGTTTCGAATCATGGCTCGATGTCGAAAATCCGGTGCAATCGCAGCAGTTCAATCATCGCCTGGACGGCCGGTTGGACACGGCGAAGTTTAAAGCTAGGATTCGAGGTGGGCAGGAGTTTGTAAAGGCTCAGCAGCGCTCCGACGCCTGAACTGTCCAGAAAAGTAACCTGACTCAAATCCACCCACACATCATTAATCTTGGAAATCCAGATTTTCTGACATTCCCTTTTGAACTCTCGCACCGTAGACGCGTCGAGACGAGGTATTTTGACAAAGATTTTGAGGGTGGCCCCATCAATTTCGGCATCGATCGTTTCCATCGTTGCTACCTTTACTATAATTACTATATTAAGAATGCAAACAATAGATCACCTTATTCTCGATGACAAGATGAAGCTACTTTTCGTACATCAATACTGCGGAAGTCTCGGCGGTGCGGAGACCAACCCAAAGCGACTCGAGGACCTGTTCTGACGTATGGAAAGGGAGCCAATTCATCGCCGGTGCTTTCAATTTCCAGATTGCTCATGAATTCATATCCGCCATCGAACAAGGACGACCGTCATACCGGCAACCAGGAGCACGACCCGAAACTGATCGAATACTGGAGCAACGCCGCTACTGCTTCCGGGAACCTGCGAATCCGGCTGCGGCGAAGGATCAAACTGGGGCTGTGGCGCACCGTTGTGGGCGGCTCACTCGCTCTCAAGCGCATCCTTGATCTAGTGGTAGGCGGATGCGCGCTTGCTCTGTTATCGCCGCTTTTTCTGATTACTGCGATCCTGATCAAATTGAATGATCACGGTCCGATTTTTTTTAAGCAAACGCGCGTCGGGCTCAAGGGTTGCACATTTTGCATGTGGAAGTTCCGTTCTATGAGCGTCAACGCCGATTCATTAAGGGACAAACTATCGAGGCAAAATCAGATGCCGGACGGCGCGCTGTTCAGGCTGTTCAAGATGAAGGACGATCCGAGGATCACTAGGATCGGCAAATGGATCAGGAAGTTCTCTATCGACGAATTGCCTCAGTTGGTGAATGTGATTCGCGGAGAAATGTCGCTTGTCGGGCCGCGCGCGGCGGTTCCGCGCGAGGTAACTGAATACAACCTCGAGGAGCTTCAGCGCCTCAACATCAAGCCGGGCCTGACCTGCCTTTGGCAGGTCGCCGGCCGCAGCAACATCGATTTTACGGGACAGGTACGACTGGACATACAATACATCCGTTCGGAGAGCCCCTGGCTGGACCTCAGACTGCTCTTGAAGACGATTCCCGCGGTCATTTTAGGAACAGGAGCCTGTTGAAAACTTTGTCGCTGCTTGCCCCAGATTTCGCGGCGCTTGACTCTATCTGGCGGCATCCGTTGCCGTTTGTCCTATGGCCGGTGGGCCATCAGGGTCTGATCGATCACTGGATCGATGAGTCCGTTCGACAGGGCGCAGTGGAGATTCGGATCTACGCCGCCGATCGGCCGGCCGAAATTCGGCATCATCTTTCTGCGGGCGGATATTGGAGTCGGAGAGCGAAAGTTACCGCGATTCGCATTGAAGCCGATGCCCCTTCCGAAGCGATACTGATGGACCGGTTACCGCAGCAGGACCGGCAGGAAGTCCGAATTCCAGGGCCTCAAAGTCTCTTGTCCGACTGGTTGGAGATGCAGCGGTTCTGGCTGACGCACCGCGACCCGGGGTCGGTATCGGTCGACACAGAGGTCATGCCCGATGGTTGGCTTGGACCGCACGTCCGCGTACATCCCCGAGCGAGCTTGCATCCACCATTCTGGATCGGCACCCGCACAGAGATTGGCGCAGGCTCTCGGGTTGGACCGTACGCGGTGGTCGGCGAAGGCAGCGTTCTGGACCATGACGTTGAAATAGAGAACGCTGTAGCGCTCCCGGGAACCTATCTGGGTCCCAATACCCGGCTCAATGAGGCGATCGCGCAAGGTGGCATTCTGGTGGACATCCGCCGGGCCTGCCGCATCGATATCAACGAAGATTTCATTCTTGGCACTGTAGCCAGGCATCAAAGGCGAACTTCGGCGATGGGAAAGCTTGCTGCGCTCGGCCTCTGGGTACTTCTTGCTCCGTTCGCAAAACTTTGGCCGGGACAATTGTGGACGCAAAAAAAGATCATCAACTATCAGGGATTGAACCTGATTCTGGAAGGTGGCAGCCGCGGCCCTCTCCTGCTGCGCCGTTGGCCGTGGCTCAGACAAGTCGCTTTGGGAAATTTTTGCTGGTTTGGCATTCTCCCTCGCGGCAGTGACGAGTGGGCCTGCCTGTCTGCTGAGACGGCCGAACGCCTGCGCAGCAGTCCCCCCGGGATATTTTCTTGGGCCGACCTCCAAGGCTGCCACGACCCATCTTCGCCTGACGAATGGGTTCACGCCGCGTACCAGGTGCTCCAGCCTGACGCGACGGTAAAGCACCTGTTGCAAAGACAAGTCGTTCAACTTGCGCTTCTTCGACCCGAGGTATGACAGCAAACTCTTCCAACTCAGAAATCGGGGAGTGTCGGCTAAAGCCAGAGCTCCAACTCGTCGCCACGACGTTGTCTGCGATGAAGGAATTCTTTCAGGCACGCGGTCTGCGGCCCAACGCATGGTCCGAGTTAGAGCTTGCTGCAGCCGAGGCATTGAACAACGCCATCGAACATGGCTGCGCCGGTCACCCGGAAGCCGAGGTTGTCTGCCGGTGGAGATGGACGGATGGAACCATTCGAATCGAAATCACCGACGCCGGCAATTATCAACCGCCGTGCGCTGACGCAAGTCTGCCGGATGATCCGCTGGCAGAGGAAGGTCGTGGAGCATTCTTGATTGCGCGGCTGGTGGACACCGTAGAGCACGCCTTTTCAGCCGAAGGACACTCGATCCGACTGACGAAGCGAGTCGCCTTGGCAGAAATGAATTTTCGTAGATGACGGAATGCCTCCGCCACGTGCTCATCGCTTCTTTTCTCGGCGGGACACGAAAAACGGGGACAGGTCAGACAGGCAGGTCGGGTCAGACAGGCAGGTCGGAAACGCGACCCTTCGAAATCTGACCTGTCCCTCGTTACCGGAATCCGGCGCCGAGCTCGCGTGCCGGATTGGCGAGCGACGGAATTCAACCCGAGAACACATGTGCCGAAGCTTGGCCCGCGTCACCCCATGGTGAATTGGCCAGAAGAGCTTATTGTCCACCCATTCATGTCTGCCATACCGGTGCCGTTGAACATCACAACCTGAAACTTGGAGTTGGCCCATCGGGCGTAGAGTGGAAATAACCCGCTTGCGTGTTTCCTATATGCAACAATGATTTCATTGTAATATTTTACCTTCTTCGCATCTGCAGCGGTGGCTGTTCGCAGGCTTTTTTCAAAAGCTGTCTCAAGGATGCTTGTGTATTGGCGCGCAGCCGCCCTGCGCTTCGCTAAATTACCGGAGTATTTTCCCGCGACAGTCTCGACTTCGGATTGTTTTATGCCATAGCGATACTTGTATTTGTCGGTGTTGAGGTTTTCGCTAATGTCGACAAAACCGATATGGCTATCGTCCGGATCAGCGAATTTGACCCGTGTGAGCTCGGATCGGACGGCTCGCACCGCTTGATATATTTCGGGCGTGCGGTTGCGCTCTTCCTTGGCGATTTGGTTCATTACGATGAACAAGGACAAGTCCTCCGGCATCGGCAAGGGCATGAAAACGACATAAGTACTGGTCGCCTCTGTCACCGCGTGGGAGTCAGTTTGGAACGCGTACCCATACAGTTGGTGCTCGATCTTTCGTTTAGGATGAAGAAGGGACACACTCATATCGTGCAGACCAAGTTCGTACTTTGAGCTCTCGTTCAACGGACCTTGGCCCACGAAGTTAGAGGGGTCCATGCGTTTCATCAGCCCCGTTATTCCTGTGTCAGAAATCCCTCCAAGTTCTTGCTTGCCTTTCTCAGGCTCAGCATTGCGTACCATACTTAAGGGCTTGTGTACGGTTTCGTACTTTATAGTGCGAACCGACATCCGTCCCTCGGTAAACGCTCGAGCAAACGTTTCTTCTTTCTCCCAGTCTTTGAAAGCGATCCACCAATCGCGTATTGCTTCCAAAACATAATTCTTGTTCTGATGTATATCAGTGGCTAAGGCGACAATCAGTATTTCACGGTAGCGGGAAAGGGACATGTGGGTGTGACCTCCGAGGTTATCGTTAGTGTATACAAAGTTCTAGTGTACCGTCTCCTAAATCCCTTGAGTTTCGCCGCAGGTCAGTTGGCTGTTTTTCAATGCGGTCCGAGCCGGACTGGCGGTAAAGTGCCGCTATCTGGGTCATAACGGTCGAGCGAGCAACGCGGAAAAACAGCCAACTGGTCGCGGCCCGGAGGGTTGCCTTGAAAATGGATCGGCTGCTTCGTTGCTCGTCAGTCACATATCGATCCAGATATGCTCCTTCCTACGCCTGTCCGGCTCGGACCGCCTCACAGACGACTCATTTTGAACGCAACAAAACTCAAAGGATTTAGGAGACGGTACACTAGCACCGGCCCTTCCGGCGGGCAATCCCAGTTAGTAAAACTTCCAAAAGAGCCTGTGTCATTTACCGTGAGCGAGGGAACTGATATTCGCTACGAGTCGAACGGACTAGGGCTTCGCGAGGTCGCATATTCAATTGGCTGGGTAAGACCTTAAGGCGATAGTCCTCGGATGAGCTGGAACGTTCTTGTCCTCGGTGTCCTTCTACCTGCCGTCGGGCTCGCCCAGGAAGCGAGCATTCAACCGAACGAAAACTTGGAGGCCGAGGGTATTCCGCCTATCCCGGCTCAGATCGCTGCCACGGCTCACAAGTACACGGACTACCGGCAAGCTACGCTTGGCAGTTGGGATCCCAGCGGACGCCAGATGCTGATCCTTACGAGGTTCGCAAACACGCGTCAGGTTCACCTCGTCCAGTTCCCGGGCGGCGATCGTAAGCAACTGACATTTTTCCCAGACAGCATCCTCAATGCGCAATTTCCGAATGAGCTCGCCAACTATTTCCTTTTCACCAAAGACATTGGAGGCAATGAGTTTTATCAGATCTACCGGTTCGACTTAACCACCGGAGACACCAGATTGTTAACCGATGGGAAGTCGAGGAATGAACACAGCCTCTGGTCGCATCAGGGAAAACGCCTGGTCTACACGTCCACGCGGCGGAACGCCAAAGATAATGATCTTTACTTGATCGATGACGCCAATGCGGCAACGGATCATCTGTTAGCACAAGTTGACGGTGGAGGTTGGGAACCGACTGATTGGTCCCCGGATAACAAGTCACTCCTCGTTCTACAGGAAATCTCTATCAACCAGACGAACCTGTTCCTGGTAGACTCTGGCACCGGCCAAAAAACCCAGCTAAATGAACCCGCTAAAAGGGTCGCATACGGCAACGCGCTTTTCAGCCATGACGGAAAAGGGCTCTATGTAACTTGTAATCTCGACTCCGAATTTCAAAACCCTCGGCTGGATCGATCTCTCGACCCGGAGATTAACTCCGATCACCCAAGAGATTCACTGGAATGTCGAGCTAATCACCCTATCCCCCGACGGTTCCAAGCTTGCTTTCGTCACCAACGAAGATGGAATTAGCCGCGTGTACATTTTGGAGACCGCTGTCCAGCGGTATCGCCAACTAAACGCGCTACCGGAAGGCGTGATTGACCAGATGGCGTGGAATCCAAACAACCGGGACCTCGCCTTTGCGATCTCATCATATGACGCACCCTCGGACATCTTTAGCGTCGATGTAGTCTCTGGAAAAATAGAGCGCTGGACCGAAAGTGAAACCGGCGGCATCGCGCGAAATGCTTTCGTGAAGCCGGAGCTGATCAAATGGCCCTCTTTCGACGGACGCACGATTTCCGGCTTCATTTATAAGAAGGCGTTTAGTGAAGCCAAAAAAGTGCCGGTGATCATCTTGATTCACGGAGGACCTGAGGCCCAATTCCGCCCCATCTTTCTGGGCCGAGGCAATTGTTTCCTCAATGAATTTGGGGTCGCCTTGATCTGCCCCAATGTCCGCGGCTCGGATGGATACGGAAAAACGTTTCTCGATCTGGATAATGCGATGAAGCGGGAGGATTCGGTGAAGGATATCGGCGCTCTGTTGGACTGGGTCAAAAACCAACCGGCTCTGGATTCCGATCGGGTCATGATCATGGGCGGCAGCTACGGTGGGTATATGGCGCTTGCCTGTTCCTTCCTTTATGCCGACCGGATCCGCTGTTCAATCGACGTCGTTGGCATCTCAAACTTTGTCACCTTCCTGGAACATACTGAGGCTTACCGTCGCGATCTTCGCCGGGTTGAATATGGCGACGAGCGGGATCCCGAAATGCGCGCTTTTCTGCTGAGGATTTCGCCTTCGGCTCATGTTCCGGAAATCACCAGACCGATTTTTGTTGTGGCCGGCCTGAATGACCCGCGCGTCCCGGTGAACGAAAGCCGGCAAATCGTCGATGCTTTAAAGCAGCGTGGTCGGATCGCCTGGTACCTGGTCGCCAAGGATGAAGGACACGGCTTTGCAAAGAAAGCCAATGCCGATTTCGAGTTTTATGCCCAAATCAAGTTTATTCAGGACGAGCTTTTGAACCGCGATTGAACATCGCTCACAAAACCTGAGAACTCACGGAACGGGCAGCGTTCAGTAGTACCGACCTCCACCACCCTACCGCGAACGGGTGGGCAACGAAAACATCAACAAGGGCCTCTACGGCGGCAACGCGCGCTTTGATCGGCCCTTTCCCGCTCCAGGCAGCAATGATCGCTCGTCCAATTTGCAGATCTGCCTCATGCGCAAGAGCGCGCGAAGCACCGAAAAGAGGATGCTCTGGATCATCTTTCGCTATCTGTGAGTGCGTTGGCCCGGAGCCATAAGGTGCAGCTTTAATCGAACCGCGGGTACCGGCTGGAATGATTTTTTCGCCTATCGTGCGATCTATCGCCGCGATGATTGCGCCGGCCAAAAGAGAAATACCACTCCCCGCCACACCCATGATCGCAGCTCCTGCCGTTCCGAAGATTTCTTGGCCGATAGCCCCGCCAATCCGCTCCCCTGTCCGCCAGCCGCCGACAGCTCCCGTCACCGGTCCCGCTGTTGTCTTGGCTCCAGCCACGGTTCCGTGCGCAGCGCCACTGAACAGGCCACCAAGAGCAGCAAATGGCTTTTGCCACCAGTGTTTAGCCCTATGCCAGCCCGCAGCCGCGCCCGCGGCAGCCCCTTTAAAAAGCCCGCCAACCGTGCCTCCCAACCAGTGCAGCGCTCCACGAATAGCACCCAGGGCGCCGCCAACGACGCCACCCGCTTTGCCCATGAGCCAGCGCCCCGCAGCGCCGAACGGCCGCCGGCCATAACAGATGACCAGACCTCTCATAAACGCGTTGCGCAATTCACCAGTCTTGAGCTCCGTCTTAAGAGTTTCCCACAAGCCAACCAGGTTGGCAGCCTGACCGACAGATGTGCCAGTAACGATTCTCGGCCGGCCAAAAATATCGACATTAGGCAGACCGGGCCGGTCCTGAACGTTCGAGGGATCCACTCCTATGTAATGGCTCATTGCAACCACGAGCGGGTTATTCGGGGATAAGCTCCCTTCGTGTACCAACTGAGCCAGTGCCACCTCGATGAAGTTGGAGTGAGCGAAGTAGTCCTCGACAGCGTGCAGGCCATTGCCCAATGCCTGGAGGCCTTCGGAGGTGCGACCGAGAAGCACTGCCTCACCGAGCTTGCGTTTGGCGTGTTCCTTACCCACCTCGATCCAACGCGGCAATCCCGATGCATGTCTGCGCCGCTCGATCAGAGCCTGGAACCGGGCGGTCTGTTGTTCTTCGACCCAGCGACGTTGTTCACCGCCGAGGGCCCTTGTCTTAGTCTCCCTTTCCTGTGGTGAAAGGTAGGGATCTTCGGCGGAGGGACCTTTGTCCGGTCGATCCATATGTTCGCTGGCGAGATATTGGCCCACCTCGGCGTCGGTAGGCTCCCGGCCGAATTCGCCGGCTGCAAGGATCCGTATAAGGCCGCGCATGCCCGGTATCTGTGAAAGGTCCCGCAACCAGTTACCATAATAGGCAAGTTTTGCCTCTTTTTGCGAAAGACCCGCTTCGTGGAGAGCCGCCTCCTCTATTCCGCCATGACCTTCGCTGCCAGCCAGGTAGCGCTGGACAACAGGAACCCGCGGGACAGGGGTCGCGGTGGGCAAGCTTGGTTTCATGGTTGACTCCGGGACAGGCTGGCCATCTTGGGCCCCCGCTGCCCTCCCGGTCCGCACCACCCGATCGGCAACC
Source organism: uncultured Verrucomicrobiae bacterium (assembly GCA_963736745.1). Classification (GTDB taxonomy): domain Bacteria; phylum Verrucomicrobiota; class Verrucomicrobiia; order Chthoniobacterales; family JAFAMB01; genus JAFAMB01. The sequence continues at coordinate 108,854 of CAVTQD010000053.1, forward strand.
GCATCGGCGGCACGCTCAAAGCGGTCATTCGGGTCACTTACCTTGATGCCACCCAAGCCAGGGCGCCCATCAACCAAACCCTCCCTCTGCTGGACCACATGGCATAATTCGTGGGCCAGCATCCGCTTACCATATGCCGTGTTCGGCGCATACTGCCCGGCGCCAAACAGGATATGGTCACCCACGGTGTAAGCTAGCGCATTCAACGCTCGGTTGCTCTCCGCCGCAGGCTCATCCTTATGAACTCGCACCCGACCGAAATCGTGGCCAAACCTCGGCTCCATAAAGGATCGAGCCACCTCATCAAGTGGGATGCTCGGCGAGGTAAGAGCGCTCTGAACAAGCGGGATCCCAAGCGTCTTGCGGCCACGCGGAGGATCGGGACCACCAGTCAGCCAGGTGATCTTCAACACCGGCCGTTCGCACAGATCGCTGAATCAAGACAGACTTCCCAAAAAGTCCGGAGGAACCGCCGAGTGCCCCAAGGGCTCGACCACCGATTTTCCTCCCCGCTAAAGCTAGACGGCTTGCCTCGGACCGCCGGGCCTTGGCATCAGTGACCAAATGTTGATTCATATGGGATCGAATCGCCTCAAGGCAGGAAAAAGATCCAGCCATGTCGGTAAGGATAAACTATAGCATTCTTAAGATACCATTCTCAGCCATTCTTAGGATCCCATCCTCAGGAATCTTCGTGCCAAGCACGCAGGATACGATAGATACATACCCTCGGCCTCGAACACATTCGCAGTTTTCCGTATGGCTGGACAGCCAGAGTTACTTTAGGGTATTTAGAATAGCCGCCATTTCTAAAAATGGCGTCAAAGCCGCAGGAGTGAGCTTTTTTAAATGTAGGCATGCGACTGGAAATCGTATGACTAAAGGAATGGTCTAGGGCAGGCAGAACCCCGTGTCAGTGGACGCACCGAACATTCACGTTAAAAAACGCCATCGATGCAACGACCTAGAATCTTCTTGTATGACCTGTGCTCGCCTAGCGACTTGGGGTGTACATTGCTGGAATTTCTGGAAGCCTCGGCCATTGAGAAATCCTGCCGTCTGCAAGGAGCCGTTGAGATCCGGCGACAGTCGATCGCAAACAACGGGGCTTGCCGCATGCTTTCCGATTTCAAGCCAGATGTCATATGCATGGTGCTGTCCGGCATTTTCCTGGATCGGGCCAAAGAGGCATTCGCGACGATTCACGAGGCTGGACTAACTGCTCCCGTATTTGCGGTCGTGGAAAAAAGCGAGCCCGGCCAAATGTTTGAACTGCTAAAACTCGGCGCGGTTGACTTTGTCACTCCCCCATTGAGACCGATAGAGATCCTGCCTCGCGTGTGGCGATTGTTAGAGCGCACCAGTCCGCCGGAAGTATTGAGGGAGCCGCTTGAGAGCAGATTGGCATCGAACGGACTCATCGGTCATAGCAGTGTCTTCCAAGCCCAAATAAATAGAATCCCGTTAGCAGCGAGCTGCGATGCAGGCGTCCTTGTTTTCGGTAAAACAGGAACAGGCAAGGAGCTATTCGCGCGTGCTATCCATCAGCTTAGTCCCCGCGCACACAAACCGTTCATTGCCGTTAACTGTGGCGCGATCCCGGTCGACTTGGCGGAGAATGAGTTGTTCGGTCATGAACAAGGTGCTTTCACGGGAGCATCCCGGTCTCATCCGGGCGTCATCCAGGAGGCAGATGGAGGCACCCTGTTTCTGGATGAGATCGCCGGCCTCCATCCCCTCATCCAAGTGAAGTTACTGCGTTTCCTTCAGGAGAAGGAATACCGACCCCTTGGTTCTACCAAAGCACGTTCTGTAGACGTGCGGGTTATTGGAGCGGCAAACGTAGATCTAGAGCAGTTGGTAGCAGCTGGCAAGTTTCGGGCTGACCTTTTTTACCGGCTGCACATTCTTTCATTCCAGCTTCCGCCGTTAGCGGAACGGCGAGACGATATTCCACTTCTGGCCTTCCATTTCCTGGCCAAATACTCCTCCCGTTTCAGCCGGCCTATTACTAGCTTCTCGACTGGGTCGATGCAAAAGCTGATGCGGTACGACTGGCCGGGGAACGTACGTGAACTGGAGTATTCTATCGAGAGATCAGTCGTCTTTTGCCAAGGCACTGTGATCCAGGAGACCGAGATTTTCTTACCGGGCTATGATTCTACTGCCCCCCAAGGCTCGTTCAAAGAAGCGAAGGCGGCACAGATCGCCCAGTTCGAAAAAGCTTATCTTCTAGATGTCTTGAGCTCGTGCAACGGCAACATTACCCAGGCGGCCCGCACCGCACGAAAAAATCGGCGCGCATTCTGGCAGCTTGTCCGCAAACACCGGATTGATGTGACGCAGTTTAAGCCTGGCGCGGACTAGCGTCCTGTCCCCGGGCACTAGGACAAACACTTGCTAGCGTAAGGACAAAAATGTCCTAGCTTCGAGGAGCCGCTCCGCGAAGGCTAGTGCACCAGTCAGTGACTGGTGCACTAGAGCGGCGGTTCCGGCCCTTGGGCGCATTTTCATGGAAAAATGCGGGCTACCGGGTTCGGCGGACAGGCCGCGCTGCGGTAGTTCAAACCAAAAGGACAAAAGTGCCCTGCCCGAACAGCTCCGCTCGCGGGCAGTTACCAGGGGATTTCAGCACTGGCACGATCGGTGCTTAGCCCAGCCAAACCAATGATGAGCGCAAACCTCCCACAAGCAAATTGTCAGGATAAGATCGTCGATTTGTGGGGAGCCAATCAATGGTTTGCGATTCACACAAAGATGCGGCGCGAGGATTTTGCCGCGGCCAATGTCCGCAGATTGGGCATCGAGATTTTCCTTCCGCGCCTTAGAGTGGAACATCCGGCGTCCGGCAGTAGACGGAGCACGGTGAAAGCCTTATTCCCGGGTTATTTTTTTGCCCGATTCCGTCCGGCGACTTCATTGGAGTCGGTCGAGTATTCGCGCGGTGTCCTGAGCGTTGTCAGCTCAGGCCGATTTCCTGTACCGGTTGATGCTGGAATCATCAGCGAAATTCGCGATCGCGCAGAAGAAGATGGTCTTATCAGGATCCACATGCGAAGCCTGAAACCTGGCGACCGGGTCTCAATTCAGGATGGTCCTTTCGAAGGTTTAGTAGGGAGAGTCGAGCGAGAGCTCGACGATGGGAAGCGGGTAACCATACTGCTCGAGACTCTCTTGCGCGCACGGGTGCAGATTGAGAAGAGATGGCTCGAGGCAGAGGCCGCCTAGCTGCGAGAAGTCAGATCATTTTACCACCGAGAACGGCCCTCGAGCCGTTGTGCGGAGCCTGCCCAAATTGCGGGTCCAAACACCTCGCTTCATGAGAATCCGTTAAAAGAACAAAACTATGCCAGTCACACCCACTTATCCTGGAGTTTACATTCAGGAAATCCCGAGCGGCGTTCGGACAATCACCGGCGTTGCTACTTCGATCACAGCATTTGTCGGCTGGGCTAAACAAGGTCCGACAACCCAAGCTCAATTAATCCTGAGCTGGTCCGACTTTCAACGGCAGTTCGGCGGTCTGGATGCGAACAGTCTCTTGAGTTACGCGGTTTATCAATTTTTCAATAATGGTGGCAGCCAGGCATACATCGTTCGGCTGACTGAGCAGGCGGGAGCGAATCCGGCAAAGACAGCGAGCCACACAATCCCTAATTTTCTAACCTTTTCAGCCGCGAACGCCGGTGGCTGGGGAAACGCTATTCAAGTGGATGTCAAGGTAAGCGGTAACCGATTCGGGATCATCGTTCGCTCCCAAGGGACCCAAGTCGAATCGTTCATGAATCTTTCCCTTGATAAGAACGATCCCAATTTTGTGATCAGTGTCTTGGGCCAAGGATCGCAGTTCATTCAGGCCACATTAGAAGCGACGCCCAGCGTGCCTGGCGCCGATCAGTTAAATCAATCGCTGGCTGGTGGAGCAGACGGCGACGTCCTGAATCCCGGAACCGCTGATTTCCACACTGCCTTAAATGCAGGCGGTTCTGGAACCGGAGTTCATCTCCTGGATACGGTACCACTCTTCAACTTGTTAGTTGTCCCTGGCGAGACGGACGCAACGACCATCCAAACGCTGGAAAGTTATTGTCGCAAAGAACGCGCGTTCCTGATCGCGGACGCAAGCCCAACAGTCAGTCTCGCCACCTTGGAAGCGAGCGGCCCCGGATCTGCCATCACCGGCGACGACAGTATCAATGCAGCATTTTATTTTCCGTGGATACAGGCGGCCGATCCCCTGCAGAATAATCGGACTGGCCTGTTTCCGCCGTCCGGCTTCGTGGCCGGAATCTATGCGCGAACTGACGCGAACCGTGGCGTCTGGAAGGCGCCAGCCGGTTCAGATGCAAGTCTAACCGGTGCTGTCGGCCTAAGCGTTGTTCTCACCGACGATCAGAATGGTGTCTTAAATCCGGAAGCAATTAACTGCCTTAGAAGCTTCCCGGTTTACGGCATAGTCGTCTGGGGCGCGCGGACGTTGCGGGGAAACGACCAGATTGGTTCCGAATGGAAATACGTGCCCGTCCGTCGCTTGGCTCTCTATATCGAACAATCCCTTTATCGCGGCACACAGTGGGTCGTATTCGAGCCTAACGATGCGCCGCTCTGGGCACAAATCCGCCTCAACGTCGGCGCCTTCATGCAAGACCTGTTCCGCAAAGGAGCGTTCCAGGGAAGTTCGCCGAAAGACGCCTACTTCGTGAAGTGCGACTCTGAAACAACCACCCAAAACGACATTAATCTGGGCATCGTAAACATTCTGGTCGGATTCGCTCCGCTCAAACCAGCGGAGTTCGTTATCATCCAGATCCAGCAGATGGCCGGACAACTCCAATCCTAAGGAATTCGTATGGCTGAATTTACTGTCAATACGCGCCGGTTTGATCCGTACAAGAATTTCAAATTCCGGGTGAAATGGGACGGCCGATATGTTGCCGGCATCAGCAAGGTCAGCGCGCTCAAGCGCACGACCGAGGTAGTCAAACACCGTGAAGGCGGAGATCCGAGCTCATCACGCAAATCTCCCGGAAGAACCGAATTCGATGCTCTCACTTTAGAGCGAGGAGTAACTCACGACCTCGAGTTCGAAAAATGGGCCAACAAAGTCTGGAATTTTGGCACTGGATTAGGGAGCGAAGTTTCACTCGCTGATTTTCGCAAAGACATCATCCTGGAGATATACAATGAGGCGGGTCAACTTGCTCTCGCCTACAAGGTCTTCCGTTGCTGGGTTTCGGAATGGCAAGCGGCGGCTGACCTGGACGGGAATGCGAATGTTGTGCTGATCCAGCATATCAAGTTGGAAAACGAAGGCTGGGAGCGTGACGCGGCAGTTCCCGAACCGCAGGAACCCACCATTGCGACGTAGCCAAGGCATGAGCGCACCCCCCTCGGCGGAGCTATTGGAAACTTGGGAACGGGGGTTGGGCTTACCCCCAGCACTACGGACTCTTACGTTGCTCGGCGCAACCAAGGAAGGTTCGAGCCTCGATGGATTGGCCAACCTCACGATTGGCGAACTCGACCGGCAGCTTCTTCATTTGCGCGAACGAACCTTCGGAGAATGCCTGAACGCGATCACAACGTGTCCAACCTGCAACGAGAAACTCGAGGTCAGTCTCAGTGTTGCCGACCTTTACCTAACATCGGAAGAGAATCCACCTGCCTCGATGACGCTGGAACAGAGCGGCTACCACATCGAATTCAGGCTTCCAAACGGTTTCGATCTTCTCGCGCTGGATCAGGACGCCAACACCACACACGATCGAATGCGCCTCCTGCAACGGTGCGTGCTCAACGCGCGTCGCGAAACGGATGAGATTCCCGTCGCCAGCCTGCCCGACGAAATCGTAACCGCAATCGCAGCGAAAATGGCAGAAGCTGATCCGCAAGCGGATATGCTGATCTCATTGCGCTGCCCGCAATGTATGCACCGGTGGCGTGCACCGTTGGACATCTCTTCGTTCTTCTGGTCCGAGCTGGATGCCTGGGCCGCTCAACTGCTGCGTGACGTTCACTCATTCGCGTTAGCCTATGGCTGGAACGAAACTGATATTCTCGCTCTCAGTCCTACGCGGCGGCGCCTCTACCTGGAGATGATCGGTAAATGAGCGATTACCTTGCGCGTCTTGCCGGACGCGTCCGTCATGCCAGCCCGGTTTTGCGACCGTTGCTGCCGTCGTTTTTTGAGCCAGCGATAACCAGAGTCACAAACTGGGCCAAAACGGAACGCGTTGAGATTGAACATTCATTAGTCGGAGCTCCGGAAACAGTTGGGAACAGAATCACTTCGACAGCAGACGTTCCTCCGCGAGCTCTCGATCCGGGGTTTTCCTTTACCAAACCAGCCGATCCAGAGCAGAAACGCGGACCTGAAGATCCGGTGCGGACATACATCTCGGCGACCCCTCATACAGCCGTCGCCTCCGAGCAAACTGTCGCATCGCAAACACCGGAACCAGCCGAATCACCCAAGAGCAGCCCGTCACACCAACCTGTCGCAACCGGACAAATCATCAGGTCCCGCCAACAAGACCGGAGCGGATCTCCGAGCCAAGAATTATTCCATCCCGCCCAAGAGGAGAAAGGTCCCGTGCCGCCGGTGCCGCAGATAACTCGACTAGCGCCTGAAACTTCGCGCGTTGCCGTTCCTCTCACGCAATCACCCGCACCTCAACCGGCTCCTTCCTCCGAGCCAGCGCGCCCCCACTTCTGGGGCAGGCATTTTCTTCTCTCAGTCTCCAACCTCTCATGAGCCTCGCGGATCACCCCAAACGCGCGTCCAGTCAGCGCCTGTGACCGAATCTGTCTCGCCGGCGATAACCCGAAGGACTGTAGAAGCTCAAGCAATGCTTGCCTCACCTTTACCGGCAGCACCAGAAATCCACGTCACAATTGGGCGCATCGAAGTTCGAGCAGTGAGTCCGGCGGCACCAATTCAGCCCCGGTCCCGTAAACCAGAGCTTTCGCTCGACGAGTACCTGCGATTGCGCAACAAGGGCACCACATGAGCAACGCGCTCGCCATCGCCGCCGTGAGCGCTGTTTTGCGCGATATGCTCAACAACGCAGTAATCGACCACGGTATAAGTACGACGGTTGGAAGCCCGGTGACTGTCACGGCGCTCCCGCCGGACCGCATCACGATCGGCGACACTGAGCAGCCGCAGCTAAATATCTTCCTGTACCATATCGCTTCCAACGCCGGTTGGAGCAACTCGGCGCTACCCTCGCGAGATGCGCCGGGCAACCGAGTCGCCAATGCGCCGCTTGCGCTCGACCTCTACTACTTGCTCAGCGCCTACGGAAAGAACGATTTTGATTGTGAAATCCTGCTCGGCTACGCCATGCAGATGTTGCACGAAACACCGGTATTACCGCGCGACGCGATCCGAACGGCACTGGGCGGTGTGCCACCAGTGTCCGGCGGCATCCTACCGATCGGGCCGCTGGCCGCTGCCGATCTAGCCGAGCAAGTCGAGCAGATCAAGATCACGCCACAGCTCGTCAGCACAGAAGAAGTTTGGAAGCTGTGGACGGCGCTGCAAGCCCATTATCGGCCGACCGCCGCGTATCGCATTTCTGTGGTATTAATCGAAAGCAGCAAAACGACAAAAGCTGCGTTGCCGGTCTCCCGGCGAAACATCCTTACGCTGCCATTCCGGCATCCGTTTATCGAGCAGATCACACCGCAAACCGCTCTGACCGGCGCATCAGTCACGTTGAACGGGCAGAACTTCAAAGCGATCCAAACGAAGCTGAACTTCGGCTTAGCTGCACTAGTCGATCCCACCAGCATCACTGACAGTCAGTTGGTGGCAACTCTGCCAACCGGTCTGCCGGCCGGGGTCAATACCGTCCAAGTTGTACAACCGTTGATTTTCGGAACTCCCGCAGATCCACATTCCGGCTTCGAATCGAACGTCGCGCCATTTATGCTCGCTCCCCAGATCACGACACCGCCGCCCCTCACTGTCAAAGTAGGAACAACGCTCACTCTCGGGGTCAACCCTCCGGTCGGCCGCGCTCAGCGAGCGACCCTCGTCGTCGGTGCGCGTTCGATCTTGATTCCTGCGCGACCCGCTGGCGGACCGCCAACGAGCGCGACACTCGATTTTCCAATTCCGGCCGATTTCCGATCGGTGATTTTCCAATTCGTCTTCAGATCGACGGTGCTCAGAGCCCGCTTGAGATCGATCAGAATCCAAACAGTCCAACTTTCGGCCAGCTTACCGGCAATCCCAAAGTCAGCGTGACCACATGAATTGGTCTGAGATCAATCAGCGTACATTGATGGCCGAGTTGGCTCGCGTACGTAGCGTACTTGCCCGGTACACAGAGCAGACTGGAACGAACCCTGGCGGAGACGTTGAGTGCAGAGCCACGGTTGAGCCTGAAAAGGATGCTGAGTCCGCGCATACGGCACTGCAGAGCCTATGCACTACGTTTTCGCTGTCTCCATTTGAGCGAGATATTTTGTTGTTGTGCGCCGGCATGGAGCTGGACTCAGCATTTGTCGCCAGTTGCGTCGCAGTCAGCGGCAATCCGCGCAAGGCATCTCCAACTTTCGGCCTCGCACTCGCGGCGCTCGCTGAACCGCACTGGAGCGCCCTGTTACCCGCGGCGCCGCTGAGACGGTGGCGCTTGGTTGAAGTGGGTGCGGGAGACTCTATCACGACCAGCGCGCTGAGGATCGATGAGCGCATATTGCACTACCTGACTGGCTTGTCCTATCTCGACGAGCGCCTGTTTGGCCTCTTTGAGCCGGTTACGCTCTCGAGTAAACTTCCCCCATCTCAGGAGGCAATTGCCGATCGTCTGGCTGAGCTATGGCGCGAGGGTCGAGGCATCGGAGTCCAAATTTTCGGCAACGATAACTCCGCTCGCCGCACGATTCCAGCCGCGGCGTGCGCAATGCTCGGCGTTCCCTTGTACCTGATTCGCGCAAGCGACATACCGGTTGGCCCGACCGAGCGCGAAGCCTCCGTTCGGCTTTGGGAGCGAGAGAATCAGCTCAGCGGCTGTGTGCTCCTGGTCGATTGCGACCACGCGGATAGTAGCCAGGCTGCCCGTCCTTTTATCGAGCGAAGTTGTGGCGCCCTTGTGTTAACGGCCGCGGAGCCGCTACGGGATTCTACCCGGCCTCTTATCAAAATCGAGGTGCGTAAGCCAAATCTGGACGAGCAAACCACAATCTGGCATGCGGCGCTCGGACCGCTGGCCAACAGCTGAACGGCCAGCTTCGACGGGTAACCTCGCACTTCGATCTCGATGCAGCCAGGATTCACGCGGCCAGCGCAGAGCTAAGCCACCGACCGCTATCGAGCGAGGCAGAAGCAAGTGCCGAGCTCTGGGAGGTTTGCCGTAGCCAGTCGCGCTGCTCTCTGCCTGGACTGGCGCAACGCGTCGAGGCGATCGCCGATTGGGATGATCTCGTTTTGCCTGAGCAGCAGCGCCAAGTTCTTCGCGAGATTGCTTTGCACGTTCGCCACCGTTTCACCGTACACGAACAATGGGGCTTTTCTCAGCATAGCGCGCGCGGCCTGGGAATCAGCACACTGTTTTCCGGACCTAGCGGGACCGGCAAGACTATGGCCGCCGAGGTACTTGCCAATGAACTACGCCTTGATCTTTATCGGATCGACTTAAGCCAGGTCGTAAGCAAATACATTGGGGAGACCGAAAAAAATCTCGCCAGGGTTTTCGAAGCTGCGGAAGGTGCTGGGGCGATTCTGCTTTTCGATGAAGCCGACGCTCTTTTCGGCAAACGAAGCGAGGTAAAAGACAGCCATGACCGTTACGCCAACATCGAAGTTAGCTACTTGCTGCAACGAATGGAGTCGTATCGGGGATTGGCTATCCTGACCACGAACATAAAGAGTGCGCTCGACCCGGCCTTTCTCCGGCGGATCCGGTTCGTCGTCCAATTTCCATTTCCCGACGCGGTGCTGCGCGCTGAAATCTGGCGACGCATTTTCCCTCCAGAGACTCCCACTGACGGACTGGATGTCTATCGTCTCGCCCAGCTGAACATCCCTGGCGGCAGCATCCGGAATATTGCACTGCGTGCCGCTTTCCTCGCAGCAGACGCCGCCGAACCGGTGCGCATGAATCACCTTCTGGCTGCCGCACGAAGCGAGTACTCGAAAATCGAAAAGCCGCTGACCGAATTAGAAATTGGAGGTTGGTCGTGACGAAGAGAGATTTTGGAACTCAACTTCAAGGTTCATCGACAGGGATGGAACGCCCGGCGACTCGCGTTCAGCCGACGCTCAGTCTGCACGTAGACGCGTTGGTGCTGCACGGTTTTCCACCGGGTGATCGTTTCACTATTGGCCAGACCGTCCAATCGGAGCTTGCACGCTTGTTCGCAAACAGAGGTGTTCCCAAGTCACTGCTCGACCTCGGTGATATCGAGAATCTGAGCGGAGGCACCTTTGAGCTAAAGCCCAATCGGCAACCGGCTGCAATCGGTACCCAAGTGGCTTGGGCAGTCTACCAAACGTTGCAGCGAGCAACATGAAATTCCAGGCCCCTGCCCTCCCACGAAAAGTAATGCCACCTGGACGCCTCTGACGTCGGGCATCCTCTTTCACGCACCGAAACCACAAACTCTTGTGAGTGCTTTCCCAAATTCACCTCGACTGTTGAAAGGTGCGATCGTCGGAATCGATCTGTTTAACCCGCTGACGAGCATCATTGTGTTTCAGTATAACCCCGACTCGCTCACACGGACTATCCAGCCCCAGATGATGGGGAACGAAGAGGGCGCTCGTTCGGATGTCTTGCGACTCACGGGTGCGCCGGTCGAGACAATCAAGCTCGATGCCGAGTTCGACGCGACCGACCAATTGGAAAAGAGCGATCAGACCGCCACAACGCTTGGTGTTTACCCACAGCTTTCGGCACTTGAGATGCTGGTTTACCCGAAGAGCACAAAGGTGATTATCGATACCGCATTGATGCTTACCGGCACGATCGAAATTGTACCACCGATGGCGCCGTTCACTGTCCTGATTTGGGGAATCAAACGAGTCGTGCCCGTGCGGATCAATGACTTCTCGATCACCGAAGAGGCTTACGACGTCAATCTCAATCCGATACGCGCCAAAGTCTCGCTCGGATTTCGGGTGCTCAGCTATAACGATTTTTCTGTCACCCATCCCGGATACTATCTGTTTCTTGCACACCAGGTGGTGAAGGAAACGATGGCGCTGATCAATACAGCGAACGTAGCGATCGCCGCAACTGCCGGCGTCAGCGTACCGAGTATCACCTAACTAACTAACTATGTTTGATCCTACAAGTCGCTACTACAACCTGGGCACGGGAACCTATGTCAGTCCCGACGGGCAAGTGATCACCTACGTTCGCCGCCGATTCTTGCCGCAAGGTGAGACCATGCCGCTCCTCGTCGAAGTGACGGTCATCCAGGGCGACCGGCTGGACCTGATCGCCACTCGAACCCTGGGCGATCCGGAACAGTTCTGGCGGATTTGTGACGCTAACAACGCGACAGATCCTCTCGGGCTGATGACACAGCTCGGAGCCAGCCTGCGCGTACCGATACCGCAGTTTTAACCCAGAATATTTGGAGGACAGGACGACTAGCGCAAGAGGGAACCGGCGTTGAGGCGTTTAGAAAGTGGTCAGCAGGGTTTCAACCGGAACCATCCACCAGACAGTCGTCCGGGCGAGGCTCACGAATATGACGAAGAGCTCCAAATTGTGAGAGGATATCGAAGGTGGCGAAACGATGTGGTGGAAGCTAGTATTTGCCTAGAGTTAGGATCATATCTGCAATGTCTCCAGAGTCTCGGCGATACATAGCGAGCTGGCGGCTGGTTACTGGAATAAGCCGGGAAGGGGCTGGATACTCAGTGTTTGACCGCATCGCAGCTGAGAAGCTGCTTAGGCATGAAGCTCTTGCTAACCCACCAGGCGCCTGCTCCGCTCGGCATGCCGCTTAGTTACGACATGCTTACGTCAGCTTGGAATGTAGACTCGAAAAGTTCATCGCATGTTGCTCGGCCTTCGACTTACACTATTGATCGGGCCAACGGCGCCGCTTCCGGCTCCTCCGTTTCTGCTCGAAGCGCTCCAAAGCGTCGAGGTTACGCACGCTGACGAGGAGCGCTCCGGATTCCAATTACCTTTCGAGCTGCACGCGGCGATCTGACTGATGCGCTCGACTACAAACTGCTGACATTGCCTCTATTGCGGCCCTTCAACCGCGTTGTCCTTCTTTCGACAATCGATTTCGTCCCACGCGTTTTGATGGACGGCTTTATCACGCATCAGCAACTGGACCCCGCCAAATCAATTCTCACCATCACCGGTGAGGACGTAAGCGTCATGATGGATCTGACGGAAAAATCCGCTGAGCATCCCGCTCTCGACGAGACGCTCATCGCCGCAAAAATCATCGCCACCTACGCGCAATACGGTCTCACTCCAAAGATAATTCCGCCACCCATCTTGGATCCGCCATTGCCAATTGAACGGACGCCGGTGCAGCAAGGCACCGACCTGGCCTATCTCATAGCGATGGCAAAACGCTTCGGATACGTTTTTTACGTCAAGCCGGGACCCGCACCGCTGATCAACACAGCGTACTGGGGACCGCCGGAACGTCTCGGATTACCTCAACCGGCGCTCTCTGTGAACATGGGAAATCAGACCAACGTCGAATCACTTACCTTCAAGAACGATGCGTTGGTGCCCACGCTTGTCCAAGGTCTGGTCCAGGATCGACTTACCAACTTCCCGTTACCGGTTTTCTCACTACCGTTGCCGCCCTACAACTTGCCGCCCCTGGAAAGCGAACCGTCGCTTATTCTTAACCAGCCGAATGTGCGTACCAAGCAGTTCCGCGAGTCGGGCTTGACCGCTCAGGAGGCTCTCGCCCGCGCGCAAGGCCGACCGATGCCGCGAATGCTGTTGTCACGGCCGAGGGGGAACTGGACGTCCTTCGCTACGGGAGCGTTTTGGACGCCCGCGGCCTCGTTGGCGTACGTGGCGCTGGCTTCAGCTATGACGGTCTTTATTACGTCAAGCGCGTCAAACACTTGATCAAAAAGCAGCAGTACAAACAGCAAGTTACGCTGACGCGCGAAGGCGTCGGCTCGATCACTCCAGTTGTCGTACCATGAACCAATTCTACGGCAAATATCGCGGCAAAGTCATAGACAACGTGGACCCCAAACAGATCGGCTGTATCCGCGTATCGGTTCCTGCGGTCTTAGGCACAGGCACACAAAGCTGGGCCTATCCGTGCGTACCTTATGCCGGAATACAAACCGGATTTTTTGCCATTCCTCCGATTGGCGCCAACGTGTGGGTCGAATTTGAGGGTGGCGATCCGGATCATCCCATCTGGACGGGGTGTTTCTGGGGTCCCGGTGAGACGCCCGCTTTGGCGTTGCTAAGCCCACCGACGATTGCGCACATCGCCATGCAGACCACTATGCAGAACTCTTTGCTTATCAGTGACGCTCCTGGGCCTGCCGGTGGAATCCTGCTGCAAACCGCGACTGGGGCAATGATTTCAATTAACCAGACCGGAATTCTCATTTCGAACGGTCAGGGTGCGACCATTGCGATGAATGGACCTGCGGTCGCGATCAATCAAAACGGTCTGGTCGTCACCTGAGGAGAAGTGTGCCTGGCCCCTTAGTTCATCTAACGCGACGGTGACCTGCTCCCATGGTGGGAAGGCTACACCCTTAGCGCCCGACCCCCGCGTCACGGTGAGTGGGCAGCCAATCGTAACCAAGCAAGCCCCTATGTGATTACCGGGTGCACGCTGCCGCCTCCTGCCGGTGGGCCTTGTGTGACTGCACAGTTCTTGACTTTCGCCACACGGATCAAATCCAGTATCGGACCCGTCTTGCTGATGGACAGTCAGGCGACCTGTGTACCCACGGGTACGTCGCTCCTCATCAGTGTCAGTGCAGACCCGGGCAACCGGTATGTGAAACGTCATGAATGTCGACTACCCATTTCATTTCGACCGGGCAGCCGAACCGCCCAAACCGACCCCTCAGATCACATCCGTGATTTGATTGAGCAAGTACTGTTCACAACCCCGGGCGAACGAGTGAACCGCCCCACTTTTGGCAGCGGTGCCCTGCAGCTGGTTTTCACCCCCGCTAGCGACGCCGTGGCGGCAGCGGTGCAACTTACAGTTCAAGGCGCGCTGCAACAGGTTCTCGGCGATTTGATTCAGGTCACAGACGTCCAGGCTGGAGTCGAAGATTCCGTCCTGCGCGTCAAGATTTCATACCTGAGCCGCCCGACTCAACAACCAAGCCAGGCGGAGTTTACGCGAGAAATACCATGATCTATTTCTGTTGCCAGGATCGCCGGCGTGATGCGGTGGCGGCTCAACAATCCATCAATGGGGTCGATTTTCTCGAAGTGCGGGATGATCCGTCGCTGCCGCAGAATCAGCGGCAACGCACTTTGCTCGTGAACTTCATCAACCCGCTCGCCCCGGGTTCACTGACCGCAAACAACGTGCAGATCGAGGGCGGTGAACACATCACAAATATAAAAGTGACCGGAGCCTTGATCGGTTCCGGGGCGCAGTTCATCTCCTCACAGTGACAGTTTCGGAGCCCGGCGATTTTTCCACTTACACGCTTCGCCTGGTTGCCAACGGACCCGGAGCCACCCCGTCGGGTTTCGATCCAATACTTTCGGCCGTCGATTTCTCATTCAAGATAGCTTGCCCGACCGACTTCGATTGCCAGACTGTCCACGTCTGCCCAACATCGCCGCCCGCGTCACCATCGATCAGCTATTTGGCGAAAGACTACGCCAGTTTCCGGCAATTGATGCTCGATCGAATCGCGGTACTTTCGCCGGAATGGCAGGAACGAAATCCAGCCGATGTTGGAATCGCGCTGATTGAATTGCTGGCCTACGCCGGTGATTATCTTAGCTATCGCCAGGATGCCGTGGCGACGGAAGCGTACCTCGGCACCGCCCGGCGTCGAGTTTCTGTCCGGCGACACGCTCGCCTTGTTGACTACCACATGCAAGACGGTGCGAACGCTCGCACCTGGGTTCATGTTCGAGTAACTAACGACACGTCGCGCGCGCATCCAGGCGATCCGTCACCGTTGCCCGCAGGAACGCAATTGTTCACGCTGATGCCGGGACAGCCCTCGCGTGCTACCGACCAATACGCACGGGCTCGATCAAGTACTAGGCCAGGCGACGGCCGTTTTCGAGACGATGCAACCGGCGCCCGACGCACTGTTTTCCGCGCAGAATGAAATTCAATTTTACACCTGGGGTGCCCTCGAATGCTGTCTGCCCAAAGGAGCGACCCGCGCGACTCTCGTCGGCGCCTTCACTAATCTCAAGACGGGCAACGTGCTGGTTTTCGAAGAAGTGCTCGGACCGCGCACCGGCATTCCGGCAGACGCCGACCCGGGACACCGCTGCGCGGTTCGTCTGGTTGCTGACGCCGTGGTTACCCAGGATCCCCTCGGCGGATTCTTTGCGACTCCACCCAACAACAACCCGGTGGCTGTAACGGAGATTCAGTGGGATGCGGACGACGCTTTGCCGTTTCCACTCTGTATTTCGAGTAAGCTCGATGCCGAAAATGGTGGGAGCGTGAAG
>CAVTQD010000054.1:0-10159 GCA_963736745.1 uncultured Verrucomicrobiae bacterium
CTAGAGGAATTTCGGGCCACCGGCTGGATGCTGGTCGTGCCGTTTTAACCGGAGAGTTTGGCGATCATTTCAGGGAATCGACAACCGGCGCAATTGGTTGAATCTGCGAGGCAAAAATCTTCGAAGATCTGCAGGAGCCCCTGCTGCTGATAGAGGAAACGGATGTGTTCCCTGGCACGACGGTCTCGCCGAAGAGGCGTTTACATACGATCGTCAGTCGTCGATTGCTCAACTCTGCCCGGATTCTTTTGTACAATTCCCAGTCGGCCTGTTGTCGCAACCAACATCGGATGGATAACGTTGGCCAAAATCTCATTGATCCGGGTTTCGCCGAGCAGATGGAATCGGCGGGCGGTCGGACGGGATGTAAGCGTGAAATGTTGATCCCAGAACGGGTGGGACAATCCGCTGAGCCATTCGGCGACTTCATCGAGTCCGGGAGATAACAATCGAACTTCCTTCCATCGGCGGACCAGCTCGGCGAGCGCACCAAGACGTCGATGGGGATGATTGCTTGGCCTTGTCATGCCGAAACGCCAGAGATTCTGGTCAAGAATGAGGTGCGCAAATTGACTCCGAAGTCGCCACCAATGCTCCCAAAGATGCCGGCAAAGTCTCGATCGACGAATGCCGCGCGGTTGATATTCGG
This sequence comes from uncultured Verrucomicrobiae bacterium, assembly GCA_963736745.1. Lineage (GTDB taxonomy): Bacteria > Verrucomicrobiota > Verrucomicrobiia > Chthoniobacterales > JAFAMB01 > JAFAMB01. The sequence goes on from CAVTQD010000054.1 coordinate 650, forward strand.
GCCTCCAGGAAGCCTGCGGCGCCAAACAGGAGACTCTCGGCAGCAAACCCATGATCACGAAGCAGTTGGAGCTTCAATCGCTGAGACAGCACCAGAAAAGGAATCTTGTTCCGCTTGTAGCCGAGAGCGACTGCGAACGCCTGAAAGAGCGCTTCGTCCATGCCGTGGGCGACGGCCGCCCGACGGAATAATCCGCCTTCCTCTGCATCCGGATACGGGCAGCCGTCTCGATCAGAGAATCGATTGTCCGGCTTGGCAGCCGCCCGAGCGGAGCGCTACAGCGACCCGGATGGGCAATCGGGGATGGAAATGCGGGTGGTCAATTTCGCTTTGCAGGTGAATTTGTAGGACTTCCCTGTTGAGTGTTGTCCGCGTAAAATAATCGGCGCCACTTTTCTGGAGGAACAGATGAAGCACGACCCGATCAAATGCCGGGTTCTGCGAGTGACCGTGGCGATCCCAGTCTCCGACGTGCATATCCAATTCGATATCGCCCTCGAGCAATTGTTCTCCTTCTACACGGAGAGACGCATGAACGAAATCGGGACCGGGCTCGCGATTCCAGAATCCGAACTGGATAATCTCGACCAGGGAGCCTGAAACAGCACGGAATGTAGTCCCAAAGGCCCCAGAATACCACATGGCCTGCCATTGCATCTTAAATCATAGAGCATTTAAATAGAACTACTTATGACATAGGAATTAGTTGAAAATGCATTCGGTCGGAACGCCTAGTCGGAACAACGCTATAGTCGTTCTTTGTTGTCTGCAGTAGTTTGCCCATCATTTCTGCAAATGGCGCCGCGAATTTCGATATCGCCAAGAAAACCAAATACAAGCATTCTCTCCGGACCAGCGGGTCGAGCGACTGGCCCAGATGGACGCAATAATCAGACTTTTGTTATCGAAGTGGAAGAGGATTCGTGCCCTCCAGGTCCTCGCCACGACAAGATCATCGACGGATTATTGTTCCAGTCAGGCCATAAGATCCCCACGATCTGGCAACCAAAAATAATTCGTTAAAGAATACTTCGACACGTCCGAACGATAAAGTTGAAGCGGAACTGCCCGCCGGTGTTTTCATTCCCCAATCAAGGTGAGCCTCCGGCGGGCGGCGAAGCTGTTCACTCTTGCGCTCGCAGCTTCAAACTATGAAAGAGCGCTTGTCTAAGAATCGGCGTGCAAGTAAAACGCTGGTCAGCTTCGTGACCCAGACCCGTTCGTAAACATGTCGTCAATGAGCTAAACCATGTGAACATCGCCGAGCCGGCGTCGCCGAAGCCCGGGCGTTTTTCTTAAGACCTATTTTTATCAAAAGGAATCGCTCGCAAACATCGAGTCCACGATACAAATCAACCCCGGAGAGGTCTTGCCTGATTGGGTACTTCGCGAGCGATTTGGATGGCTCGATCTACCCGTTTTTCTGGTTAGATCCTCCCCAGGAACGCCAAATAAGAGACTGGTTTTTCCTGAAACCTGTAAAGTTCAATCGGCAATTCGTGGTACACCGTCCCTCGCCAATTCGCCCACTGCAATGGTTTGCGCTGCATGTCGGAAATTGAGACGACATTCACATTTGGGAATTCCTGAAAAAGCGCGATTAGATCAGGAATATCCAACCTTCCGTGGAGCGTAGTCAGCGCACTCACCGGATATCGTGTTGCCAGTGGGAAGTGCAGGTAATCAATATGAAATGAACAACACCAAAATCATGCAGCTGGCGATGGATCATCTCCAACATTCGAACATGATGCGCGATTGGGTCGACTACAATGTGGCCCCTCAAGCCGAAGGGCTCTTCGCGAAACTGGCACCAGCTTCGCACGAGCCACGGAATCACCGCTTGCGAACAAAATAACTTCATGTCCTTGCTGTACCAATTCGTCGGTTAGGTACCCAGTTCGTTAGAACTCCCAACTTCGGATGTTTTTAAACGTCGCTTGCTCAATGAGAGCCTATTGCATCGTATCATAAATAGATAGCATACTTTTGCTGTCTATGTATGATTCAGTGGATGCCAGCAGCCAACCGATTGTTAGCAATGGAAGAAGGTGATCTCGACGAATGCGAGCGGATTGTCCGGAGCCGAAAGACGGCGGTGAATATCGCCAAGCGGGCGCAGATGCTGGTTTTAGCGGCGCGTGGTCTTTCCAATCGACAGATTGCTTTGGATCTAGGTGCTAACGAGCATGTGGTTGGTCGGGTGCGCAAGGAATACAGGCAGCGGGGATTAGCTGTCTTAGAGGATCGAGCTCGTCCGGGGCGACCGCGCAGCAGAGCTTGTCTGTGTGATTTTGGAAGAAAAGCAGGCCTTTTGAGGATTCCGTTGACTCGTCCGCTTGTCTCGAAAGGCTAGGCAAAAGATTGCAGCCGTTGAATGCGAGGCAGCAAACTACCGATACATGACCCGCGAAAAAGTCACTCTCTCCCAGCTCGAAGGTTTGCTTCTCAAAGCCGCCGACATCCTGCGCGGCAAAATGGATGCCTTAGAGTTCAAAGAATTTATCTTCGGCCTGCTCTTCCTTAAGCGCCTCTCCGACTAATTTGATCTCAAGCGGAATCGTCTCCGCAAGAAGACTTCGGCCACATCACCGACCCGCTAGCCGGTGGCATCGTCAAGGCTCTTGCCGTATTCCTGCAGGCGGCTTTGGCATTCCATCGCCATATAGGCGAGGGAACCCGAGAAAGTCGCGGCCTGTTGGCCAAAGCGCTGGATCGAGAGATTGCGCTGCGTGGCTTCAGCTTCTGCTACCAGTTTAGTATCAAACCATGCCCGGATTCTTTTACCACCGGGACGACCCACGATGTACCAACTTCTACCCGCATTAGGGTAAGCGGTTTGTTTAACTTGGAACTCGCTGATCGCTCGTCGGCCTATTCACTTCAACGATCGACCGAGTGGGGGAGTGCCAGAGGGAAAAAGGGCGTGTATAAGTTCCCGAGGTTGCGCGGATCTGTCCAAGTATTAACCTGCCCGCAGCTGACCGGAGGCGTTGGAATAAAGGGTTGACCGCTGTCGACAGGAACTTCCCGCCGGCTTGTCGAATCGTTTCCACGGGTTTCAGAAGATGCGGGTCGAACGGGCCAAGCGGAAAGCTTCCAAACAACAGCAGTAGCGAGCGCGCTGTTTCAGCCAGTTTTCTCAGGACCAAAAAGCGGCAACCAAGGGATTGTCTTTTTTTTCACGAAACGATCTGTCAAGGTATAGATGAGCCCGCGGATTGATAGTCAGAGAAAGCAACCAATTAACAATTTTCTTGCGCTCCATGAAATCAGCGTCCGCCGCGAAGCCCGCGAGTGCGGCTCGGTGATTACATTATCCTTCCCCCATTCTGGACAAAGGCCGACCCACGGCATGCATCATTTGGACACCAGTTTACTATCGTGCGGTCAGCCCTAAAAAATTCAATTGCCGCGTTCGATGTTGAGCCGCTCGTTTCCAGCGCTCGAGTGCAGCCCGAAGTTCAGGCACTAGCACCGGCTTGCTGAGGTAATCATCCATCCCGACCGCGATGCACTTTTCGCGGTCACCTTCCATGGCATGGGCTGTCATGGCAATGATATAGATCGGCGCGTTCCAAGGACAGGGACGCTCTAAACTTTGCTCCCGTTGACGGATGGCTTGCGTTGCTTCGTACCCGTCCATCTCGGGCATCTGACAATCCATGAGAATGAGGTCATACGGCAAGTGCCTCAACGCCTCCAAAACCTTCACCCCGTTTACCACCGAATCCGCCGAGTAACCCAATTTCTGCAATCGGGCCAGAGCAACTTTCTGATTAACGCTATTATCCTCTGCTAAGAGAATGTGCGCTTTCTCGAGCACCAGACTGGGCTCCCAGGAAACCACGGTCGCCGCAGCTACGGGCACTTCGCACGTATTGTTTTTGCCCATGGCATTGACCAGACAATCTAACAGGCGCGATTTTTTGACCGGCTTTACCAAGTAAGCTTCGATGCCAGCCGCTTTTAATTCAGCGGGGCTTAAGGTTTGCCCGAAAGAGGTCAAAACGATTAGCAACGTCCCCGCCAAGGCCGGGTCTGCTTGGACAGCATGGGCCAGCATCCACCCGTCCATCTTTGGCATCTGAACATCCAAAAGAGCCAAGCTGTAAGGTTTTTTTGTGGAAGCGGCTTCTCGCATCATTTTTAGCGCTTCCTCGCCGTCCGCAGCGGTTTCCACCTGCATATTCCATGTGTCAAGCTGCAGCCGCAGGATGCGGCGATTAGTGAAATTGTCATCAACCGCCAGCACGCGTACCCCGGCTAAATTTTGATGGGAGGGATAGGGATCCCGAGCACTGCCGGCCTGTTTTTCCAGTTCTGCCGTAAACCAAAAGGTCGAGCCCTTGTTTAGCTCGCTTTGCACGCCCATTTCACCGTCCATCAGCGCTGCTAACTGTTTGGCAATCACCAAGCCCAAGCCGGTGCCTCCATACTTACGAGTCATCGACCCGTCAGCTTGGCTAAACGCTTCAAAGAGCTTCTCTTGAGCTTCAGAAGAAATGCCGATGCCGCTGTCTTTCACCCGAAAGTGCAACCGAGCGTGCGTTCCTGTTTCGCTCTCTTTTGAAATACTAACGACGACTTCACCTCCCTCCGTGAATTTAATGGCGTTGCTGATGAGGTTAGTCAGGATCTGTCGTAAACGTCCCGGATCTCCGCGCAATCGAGTGGGCAGGTCGGGCGTCATCTCACTGACCAACTCGATGCCTTTGGCGTGGGCCGGTTCGGCCTGTAGGTCCAATGTGCTCTCGACAGTGTCAATCAGATCAAAATCGAGCAGCTCAAAACTCAATTTGCCGGCTTCGATTTTAGAGAAATCCAGGATGTCATTAATGATTTTTAGCAGAGTCTCCGCACTGGCCAGAGCAGTCTCGGCGAAATCGCGCTGCTGAGGGTTCAGGTCGCCTTCGAGCAATAAACCGGTCATACCGATTACGCCGTTCATCGGCGTCCGAATTTCATGACTCATATTGGCCAGGAACTGGCTCTTGGCTTTATTGGCCGCTTCGGCAGCCTTCTTGGCATTATGCAACTCCTGTTCTGCCCGCTTTCGCTCAGTCATGTCTCGAACCACGTTGGACGAGCCGACCACATGACCGCCCGAATCCTTGATCGGAGATACCGTGATGGCGCAGTTGAGTTGCCTCCCGCCCTTAGCGAGACGAATGGATTCGAAATGATCGACGCGTTCGCCGAGCCGGATGCGAGAGAGGATCTCCAGTTCCTCCTCCTGACGATCGGCCGGAATCAATCGCATGTTCGATGCGTCGATCATTTCGTCGGCGCTGTATCCGAAAATGCGCTCCGCGCCGGAATTCCAATCGGTGATCATACCGTTCAAATCCTTTCCCATGATCGCATCGTCGGTCGAGGCGACGATTGCTGCCAACCGGCGAGAAGTGATCTCGGCCAAATGGCGTTCGGTCACGTCCCGGAAGCTCCAGACGCGGCCCGCCCTTTTTCCTTCAACGGTCAGGACTTTGGAATAGCGCTCGAAAATTCGCCCGTCTTTTGGCTCTAGCAGATCGAAACTCTCTTGATCGGTGGCGCCAATTTCCTCGATGCGAGCCGTAAATCTTCGCGGGTCAGCAAACTTCTGGCTAACAAACTCCCGCACCTCGCGAGGCACGCCGGCCTTCATGACCTCCCGCGGGATATTCCACATCTCCGTGTATTTCGCATTCGAGTCGGACGTCGAGTTTATCGTCAGTCACAAGGATTCCATCGGTTGTCGATTCCAGCGTCGCACGCAAGATCATGAGCGCCTGGGCAAGCTGCAGGGTGCGTTCCCCAACGCGCTGCTCCAATTCGTTGTTGGCGAGAGAGTGCCTCTTGAGCCTGGGCGCGTTCGGAGGTTCTCTTTTCCATTGCTTCGGCCATCTGATTAAAGGTGTTGGCCAGGACGCCGATCTCATCGTGAGTGGTGGCAACCACCCGGGTGTCGTAGTTCCCTGCGGCAATCGTCTTTGCTCCCTCGGTCAGTTTTAACAAAGGCTTAACCTGTCGGCGCGCCACCAGGACGCCAAGTACGCCCGCTGCCAAAAGGGTTGTCAGGAGGATCCCCATCATCCGGTTAAACGACTCGTTCGCCGGTTTCATGATCGTCTCGTAAGAGACCAGGCTGATGAGCCGCCAGCCGCCCGCCTTATTGTCGCCATATGTCGCCAAGCCGGTGTAGCCGGCCATCAGCTTGTGTCCGCGGGAGTCCGTGTACACCAGGTGTCCGCTGGTATCACTGCCCAAGGCAGCTCCTAATGCCCCGCTTGTCACATCAGCATGAGCCGAAACCAGGCGTGCGTACGGATCAGTACTCATCAACACCAGCCCCGCCCTATCCAGCAGGCAAGGAGATTCGTCTCCTGGAGCTTGCCGTTTTAGATCTTGCAAGAGCCAAAGCAGCTCACGCGTCAACACGTTGGCTACCAGTACACCCACCAGGCGGCCCTCGCTGTCCTCGACCGGCACCAGTATTTGGATACCAAGAAGCCTTTTGCTCCTGCGCTCCTCAGCCGTCGTGTCCTTCGAGGGTTTTAAAGCATCGGTTAGCGAAACATACGCAGAACCGGGCCGGGCGCGAACGGCCATCTCAAACTCATCGGGGGTGTTGGCGAAATCCCTAAAGAGAGATTGGCCAAGACTCGTGCTATCGGAGGACGCAATAATCACGCCCTGAGGATTTACTAGCATGGCTTGGTCGAAGAAGGAAAATGAGTAGGTCAACCGGGCTAGATCCCGGTTGGCGACATTCAGGTCTCCCAAACTCAAATTAGGGTTCCCCGCCATCGTTTGAATGTTCCGGACAGCGTTGAACATAAATTCGTCCATACTCTTTCCAACCTGGACGACGCTGTCCTTTAGCTGTGTGCCGATCTGTTGTTGAGCCTGTTCAACGAGAGTCTGGCGCGAGACCCAGATGATCACGACAATCGGGATCAAGGTCATTAATAGAAAAGTTAGAACTAATTTTTTAGTTAAGGACATGAAACTGGAAGGCGCAGATAAGCGACAATGATAGACACTGGCTAGTGTCCAATTTCTTCTAAGTAATGCCCCTCGGTCATCTTTAACGGGTTATCTAAAATCTCGCTCTTACCGCGTGAAAATGGCGGGACAGCGGCACACAAGGTGAAAAGCTGATTTGTTTCATAAACCCGAGGATTATAATTACAATATCCAGTATATGATCTGTAGAAAAAATAGCGATAAATATTTTGGCTTGAGATCGATACGGTAAAGGGGACGCACTGCGTCCATCAAGCGAACTCCTTTCGCGTTCGCCGTCGCGCGTAAGTCTCGATTGACTCATTTAGGACAGAGAGAAGATTGGTCTAAGGGTCTAAGGCAAACCTTGCCCGAGATGATCGCTCACATTGAGCAAGTCTTCGATCAGTTGGGTCTGTGCACGCGCATGCATTAAGCGAGCCGACATGGGCGAGTTACAGGTTGGACTGCATCACTTGTTGGCTGTAATTGATACCGACGGCATTACCACCGGTAATCTCTCGAGACGCTTTTCTGCGTATAATCGATTGCTCCGAATTGCACTCCTTCGTTGAACAATCCCGGGTCGGTCCGGCCAGGCGGCCGAGGCGGTTAAGGCGCGGGAAGCGTTGGTTGCTCCCATCGGCTCCCTGGGTAGGGGATTACGGAATTACCATAAAGCCGATAGCTCACAGCAAAAGGACTTTGTTTCTCGCTGCCAACCTTGTCACGTAATGCGTCGTAGTTCAGCTCATGTACATGTCCTCGCACGAGCTAGCGTCGCAAATTCACGGCATCAGGGAAAATCTGCACCAATTGCGGGAAGCTATTGCAAAAGGTTCTTCCCGGGAAGCGTTGCTTCTTCTCTCGCAGGTAAGTTCGTCGACCAGTCAGCTGACCGCTGAGTTAATGAGATTTTCCAAGTAGCGCTGCTTGATCTGCGTGCGTAGGAGGCGAGCATTGCGCGGGAGGAGTTGGTGCCCACGATTCTGAGGCTGGAATACTCCCGGCAGTACAGTCCTCACTCAGCGCCCACAGTTCCGCTCACGCTCCCTGGCAAAGGTCATGATTGAGGACGCTTCGCCGGACGCTGCCAGAATCGAGTCCGGGTGGGCCCGGACATTATCGGAGAAAACGGCGGGTCGCCGGGTGATAACGATGCTGCCTTGGGAGCGTTGATCGCCTTCTTTGCTGCCCCGCAGAGCATCTCCCGCGAGAAGGGTTTTTCGAGAAAATCAGATATACCAAGCTTCTCCGCTCTCAACGCGACGGCACTTGGGTCATAACCCGACATAAAAATGATTGGAGTTAGACCCCATTTCGATCGAATCCGTTCCGCGACATCAAGTCCAGTACCGTCCGGTAACTTGTAGTCCAACACATAGACATCGAAAGACTTTTGTTCAATGGCTTTGAGAGCATCGGCAACAGAGTTTGCTACCTTGACCTCATACTTCTCATCGGAAAGCATCCGGTGAACGATCCGACAGACTGCAATGTCGTCGTCTACCACGAAGACATTAATAAAATTCATCTCGTGGAAAATACCACATCTGTGGAAATTATACTACCGCCTGTCGATATTAAACTTGTTACAGCATCAGAAACCTGCGCGAACCATTCGCTTTTTACGTTTAAAACGCTAAAATGATTCCGTGCCATATGACCGCTGCGCTTTGGCGCCGAGCTTAACGACACCGCCGGATGGGACGAAGCTTCCTATTCCGCGCATCCGACTTTTAACGTCATTGACTGCGTCGGGAAAAGGTCCGATCCCCGATTTCAGCACGTTGCATTGCATCAAAAGTACGATCGTACTCGAGGTTCGGATTGGCAGCAGTGCGGCGAAGCTTATCAGAACTGCTAGCTAACAACGGGAGAATCTCGCCGGCGGAATCCGATTCATTCGGCTTTGTATATTTTTTTCACACCGCTTACGGAGACGCATCCACTTGCAGTATCGCTCAGGACCTTGCCACTGCGATAGCCACATTGCCTGCATGATCATAGCTGCGTTCCGCCCCATGCGGGCTAGTTGTTTCCGCGCTTATAGTCCCAAGGTCAAAGCCGCAACCGCAGTCAGGCTCGGACCACGCCCGGCCCTCTTTACTACCACTACCACTACCACTTATCACCACCACTGACGCTAACAACTGACACTGACCACTGCTTCCTCAATTGCCAACTTCTTCGAAACTGAAATTGCTTTGCATCCATTTTTGGTAACATTGCGGACAGTAGCCGTGGGTAGATCGTGCTTCGGAATGAACCTCAATGTAATTTTCGACGCGTTGCCAATGGTTATTCTCGTCAAGAATCTTTTTGCAACCGCAGCAGATGGGCAGGAGACCCTCGAGTTGGCTGACATGCCGGTGCAGGCCGAGGATGCGGTCGGCAACCTGAATGCGCGCTGTCAGTTGGTCCGCATCAAAGGGCTTGGTCATGAAATCATCCGGGCCGGCTTCCATCGCTTCGAGATAGTTGGTCTTCCCTTCGAGCGCGGTGAGCAGGACGAGGTAAGTA
>CAVTQD010000055.1:0-38661 GCA_963736745.1 uncultured Verrucomicrobiae bacterium
GCCAGGTACGTTTTGAATGCGGTTTAGCAATCGGTTCGTAGCCGCGTCAGCACGAGACCGGCAAGCGAAGCACCGTGGATCCGATTCTCTGTTCGCACCACGAATTCGGATTTACCAAAAATAGCCCCGATCACCCTTGTCCAAAAAGGACGCTGCCTATGCGGGCCTTTGCACGAGCAAATCGATCTAGGAAGGAAGAGTGTCCACTCCGGGTTCGGCCACACAAACCAACGTCCGGGATTCATCATCACGCAGATGCCGTCCTGAACTTGCAGCCCACAATTGACAATCGAGAGCAAGGAAGGCTGCAGATTAGTGTTAAACAATCCGAAGTTGAATGGACTGGCACACCGCCAGCTCGCTCCGCGCATAAATTTAGCCGACTCCCAATACTCCCTCACGCTGCGTCAGGGATGCAGTCGAAATTGGCGATCAGCCGGCCCGGAGACGAATATGAGCAGGAAGCCGATCGCGTTGCTGAGCGGGTGATGCGCACGCCTGAGCCGCAGCTCCAGCGCGCTTGCGCCTGCGGTGGAGTCTGTCCCGAGTGCCGATCGAAGCAGGCGGGTCAAAAAATTGAGCACCTGCAAACTAAGCACCTTGGGTCAAGCAGTTCGGAACGGGTGCCCATACCGCCCGTCGTCAATGAAGTATTGCACTCACCCGGCCAACCGCTTGGCATAGCCGCCCGCAACTTTATGGAGCCACGCTTCGGGCACGACTTTAGCAGAGTACAGGTACATACGGATGCAAAAGCGGCGGACTCAGCACGAGCGATGAATGCACTGGCCTATACCGTGGGACGGCATGTCGTTCTTGGAGCAGGACAGTTTGTACCGCACACTGCAGAAGGTAGGCGATTGCTGGCCCATGAACTGACACACGTGATGCAGCAGAGGTCTCAGGGAAATAACGCTGAGAATGTTTTGATGCGGCAGCAGCGGCCAAGAGTCGAAGCGCAGTTTTCTGGTTGCACCGGCACTCAGGCGAATCAAATAGAGGCCGTCGCTCAAGACGCCAGAGCGGCGATCAGCGAGGCAGCAGCTGTGATTGGAAGCGCCTACGGGCGACCTGATAGCTTGACTCAACCTCATAGACAACTCCTTCTGGACCATTTCCATACCACTCGCCAGGACGACCTCCGCACCATTCTCGGTAACTATACTTCCATCAAGCGTGCTTTCGAAGCGGGATTGAAATTTCAATGTGAAACAACCTGCAAAAAAGATGTTTCTCGAGGAGTATGTGAGGGCGGCTACGCTGCTGCCACGAAGCTATTTGGCGGATTTGGGCCAATACACCTCTGTTTTGATCAGAGTCCAGGTGGTTGTGATTTCGCAAATAGCGCCGCTCAGATGAACACAGCCTTGCTGATTCATGAGGCCGCCCATAGACATGCAGGCCTCAAAGGCGATGTATATCGTTGGGATAGCAATTATGCGACTCTGAGCTCGGATGCGGCCATAGAAAATGCAGATAGCTACGCCTGGTTTGCGGTGCTCGTGTGATCGGCTGGTGCCCGAATCCTTCGTTCCATTTCAATCTGGATCCACATGCTTTACCAGCTAACTCCGAAGATAACCAGGAGCTCACCTCATGGCTAACAGCGCAGATTTCGAACCGCTCGCAACGGAACAGATAACCCTGATTCCGACAGACCGATACGAGTCCACATTCGTCGTCAGCCCTGATCCGGCGAAAGGCGATTTTACAGCATTACAGGACGCGATTGACGCGCTGCCTCCGACTGGCGGGAAAGTTTTCGTAAAAGCCGGCGTTTATCCAATCACCAGCACAATCCAAATCACCACCAGCAATGTGCACATCCAGGGCGAAGGTATGGGTATCACTATCTTCACACCGGATAGCTCGATGACAGGGAATACGCCTGGTCTGGAAGCGCATAATTCAACAGTTGGAACCGCTCGGCCGCTCGTGGCAGATACCGCTCGCGGAGATGCTACGCTGAAGGTCTCGCCGGCGGACGCGGCATCCTTCAACCCCGGTGACTATGTGCTGCTATTCTCGGATAAGCCGGTTGATACCGAACAACCCGCGAAACACGCAGGCGAGGTCAAGCTGATCACAGCCGCCGATTCGATAGGCGGCGTGATCACGATGGACGACCAGATCTTTGATACCTACACGGTGGCCGATTCGGCGCACATCATTCGAGTCGCCATGCTGCAGAATATCACCCTCTCGGATTTTTCAATTACAACCGACGCCGCTTTTTCAGCACTGACAGTCGGATTCACGCATTTTCGGTTTGTCGAAAATCTGCAGATTCAACGGATCGAGGTCCATGACGCATTCAATACCGGAATTCATTTGCAATCCGTGCGCAACTCCAAGATTTCCGACTGTTACATTCATCATATCAACGATGTAACGCCGCCGCGAAACGAACATTACGGGATAGTGGTGGGTTCGGCATCGCAGAATGTCAGCATCAGCGGTTGTCGCTTTTCTCACACGCGACATGCGGTAACCACGGGAGGCAGCAGTGGAACGAATCAAAACGGAGTCCAACGCAACATAGTCGTAGCTAACTGCACGTCCATGCTGACCGATACTGCCCATTTCGATACGCATCAACCTGCGGAGAATGTTGTGTTCATCGGCTGTGTCGCCGATGGCGGTGTCTCCACGGCTTCCACCGCATATGGCTTCCAGATGCGGGCCCGGAATTGTTCTATCATCGGATGTTCAGTGCTCCAGGCCGTTGGCCGAGGCATCATGCTGTTCGGTCCAGTTTCCAGCGGGGCCACGATTGTTGGCAACGTGATCGCCAATGTAAAGGCGCGGGTCGGTGGCAGCCTCGGTGCAGGAATCCATCTTGCCGGACCGGAAACATCCGGTTCGATCGCGACCTCCAATCATTCGATCACGGGAAATGTGATCAAGAATTGTGACGGATCAGCCATCACCAACGGCGGATCAAACAGCGACATTGTTATCAGCGGGAACATCATCGAGAACACCAACCAGGTCGTGCCCGCCGCAGCGATTCAGCTTTCCAACGCGATACGTGTTCTTATAACCGGAAACAATTTTAATGGAGTTGGTTCGAATCTGGCCATTGCGATGTCTGGCACGTCCGACAACTGGGAGGTCAGCCAGAATTACCTCAGCAATGTTGGGACCGAGCCAGTGGCGCTACGCGGTGCGGGCTCCGTACTGATCAATAATTTTGGATATAACCCAATTGGTGCGATTGCCAACCCCTGGCCTGCCAGCAATAGCGATTTAACAAATAAGGTCGCCGGCGGCTCCCCAAGCCCTCAAAGCGGAACCGTTTACACCGTCCGGCACACTCCCAAGACTATTGTCGTCACGAGCGGTACAGTGTCACAGATTGCGATCGATGGAGTGGATACCGGCTTGGCAGCCGGTGTATTCAAGCTGGGAATTGGTGAGACGATCGCCATCAGCTATGACGTCGCTCCGATAACCGCAATCTTCGGAGAATAAGATAGCCAGGCTATGAACGCGCCGTTACAATTCCAGAGCCGAACGGCGGACACAGCCAGACGCTCGTTCGAGTCTGGAAAAACCGGACCGTCGCAGCACAAATGCGCCCGAGACCGAACCTTGGTACCTCCGGTTGCGCATGCCGCTCCGCTTCCCTCTGACCAACCAATCGATGCCGCCAATCATTCGTTCACCAGGCCGGGAGTAGGCCACAATTTTAGCCGAGTGAAAATTCATTATCAAAGTAAACCACTGGTTCAAACAAAGTTGTCCATTGGTACGCCGGGAGACCGATTTGAGCGCGAAGCGGATCAGATAGCGGAGCAAGTCATGCAAATGGGCGATCCGATTAGCTGCAACGCTTCCAAAAAGACGGAATCGCCGGTACTGGAACAGATCGAACCTGCCAACCAGCGTCAACAGCATATCCAGCGCGAGATGCGACAACCGTATAGTCTCGAGGAAGGCTCAGAGGAAGAGGAAAAGCAGACCGTTCAAACTCGGGCGTCGCCAGGCCATACGCCAACTCTAACGCCGGCAAGCGAATCTCGAATCGAAGGGCTCCGTGGCGGTGGCCAACCACTGCCCGAGCCGGTCCGAGCTTTAATGGAGTCACGCTTTGCTCACGACTTCGGTAAGGTCCGCATTCATAACAATTGCGCCGCCGCGGAGTTGGCTACATCAATCAATGCTCGTGCCTTCACGCTCGGACCAGACCTGGTCTTCGGACCGAACCAGTACGCTCCTGAAACTCAAACGGGATTCCGATTGCTGGCTCACGAGTTGACACATTCGATTCAGCAAGGACACGCCCGTTACCATACCGCGTCAGCGATCCAACCGAAAATGCGAGATGATAGTGCAATGACAGAACCAACGCCGCTAACGAGGCCTGTTGACCGACCGACAGTCGCTGGAAGCGAAGTGGTTCGCCGGGTGCAATGGGTTCCCAACGTTGACACGGGAAAGAAAAAACGTCCGTGGGGAACAGGCCCGGACGGCAAAATACTCAAAGGCAAGACTGACAAAGGAACCGAAATACCAATTTGGAAGCCCGACGACGGCAAGACGTACTGGTGCCACGGGTTCACTTTTGGCGGAGTGACTGCGCCGGGCGGTCCCTACTCTCTCTGGGGCAAGGATGTGCCAACCGTGCTGAAGGATGACGGTTGGAAATCCTCGGGTTCCTGTACCGTAAGTCGTGGTGACATCTTGGTCTTTGAAGGAAATGATCCGATCTCGCACTCCGGAATCGTCAAGAGTGTGGCAGCTCCGGGACGTAGTGTGGACGAAGACGCCAGCATGCTTGATTCAAAATGGGGAAGTGGCTCCCAAAATATCAGCTCGTGGCAAACCAACGCCCAGCAATGGGGCCGCTATGGATGCTATTCGAAGTCTCCGGGTTTAGGTGCATGCAAGTATCGAGGCCCATCGGAGGCTGACGAATCCCTCCCCCTTCCGCCCGGTGATTTTCCGTTATCAAAAGGAGAGAATAAGGTAGTTTGAACAGTTGCCTGGTTAAATCTCTCGTGCAGATATTCAGGGACGGAAGTTTGCACCACAACTGCGACCGCTCGCCAAGGAAACGAGGGACAGGGACAGGTCAGACAGATAGGTCAGATAAGCGAGAAAGCAAAGGAAAGCGCGCTAGAATGGGCATCGCGGGTGCAAACCTTCGAGTTCGGACGCAGGCGAAGGTTTAAGGGGAGCGAGTACACGGCGAAACAAACAGGAGGACGCGAAGCCACGAAAGTTTTGGCCAAACAAAGGCAGGAACACCCGCTGGTAAGGATAACTCAGCTTCTGAGTGGGATGATCTCAGCCGATCGGTCGGGCTCGCAGATCGCGGAAGACCCAGAGCCTCTCAGAACAGCCCAGCCCTGTAAGTCGTGTGGCAGGGCACCGACGTTTGTAGCCAAGTTTCTCTTTGAGATTGTAGAAGTGCGATTCAACAAAGGACTGACTACCCAGGATCACGCCATCCGTAAAGTAGCGAATCCGGCAGCGCAATCGTTCGGGTAGGGAGAGTTCCCCGTTTTGTTCGTCAACTACAGTCTGAGCGCTTGGCAGGTCAAAGACCGGATGCTTGCCTCTGGTATTCAGGCTCCCCCGCACAAAGAGGTACTTGCGATACTGGCGGCTGACTTCTTTCCAGGAGACTGTCTCCGGCTGACCCAGCACTGTTCTGATCCCCTGGCGGGCCAGGGAGGCACCCTGCCCGAGCGCCTCGCCATAGCCGCAATAGCGATAATCTTTAGGATCGGCACACAGACGGGCGCGGACCGGATTAAGTTCGATATAAGCAGCAACCGCGGCCAGAGCTTCGCCCCCTTCGAGCAGAACGCTCTTAAAGCGATCGGCCCACAGCACCCCGTAGCGACCATGACGGCGGTTGTACCATTGGGCGAAGCGACCTTTGAGCTCCTTGATGAAGATCGAGATGTCGTACATACGTCTGCGATAGGGCTCCAGGAGTCGTTGGATCCCACCGGCCCCATCCGGCTCTTGACGCAGCTGCACCACCTCCCGTTCGAGGGCTTGGCGACGCGCCGGGCCGTAGCCGGCTTCAATGCGTTCGAGTAGCTCGAGCTCGGAAAGCGCCTTAGGCTCGGGAACTTGGCACAGCAGATGGAAATGATTGGACATCAGAGTATAGGTCAAAACCCGTACACCGCTAAAGGCTTCCAACCGTCGCATTAACAGCACAAATCGTTCGGCCTCAGCTGAACCGTGGCCGGAAGTCCCGAAAATGAATCGACGGTCGACCACCCTGGAAACGCAGTGGTAAAAACTCTGACCCTGAGCCTTGACGCGCGGGAACCTCATGGGTGTGAGATACACTATACAGAACACATAATAAAAGAGTACTTAAAACGATACGACTCCTCAAATATTTTAAAATTTAACTTGTCCCCCACCCCACACGCATTTCCTACTCGCACTAGCAGGACTCCCTAAATATCCAAAATTTGACCTGTCCCATACCAGCATGTCCCCGACCAGCAGACAACCCAGTACCACATTGCTGCACTGCTCTGAACAAGCATTTGCTGGATTTCAGCTCCACCGGCATTTGACCTGTCCCTACCCGCAGCCCCCTGAACCGTGGCCGGAATTCCCGAAAACGGATCGACCTGATCGACCACCCGGAACGCAGTGTAAAAACTCTGACCCGTACGCACTTGACGTGCGGGAACCTCATGGTTTAAGATACACTATCCAGAACACATAATAAACGAGTAGTTATAATGATACGACTCCTCCAATATTTTAAAATTTAACCTGTCCCCCACCCCACACGCATTTCCTACTCGCACTAGCAGGACTCCTTAAATATCCAAAATTTGACCTGTCCCATACCAGCATGTCCCCGACCAGCAGACAGCCCAGTACCAAATTACTGCACTGCTCTGAACAAGCATTTGCTGGATTTCAGCTCCACCGGCATTTGACCTGTCCCTACCCGCTGTCCCTACCCGTCCCTACCCGCACGCACGAGCGGGAGAGATCTCCACAATCTTGGTCGGCAGTGCGGCATGAAATGGAGCTTCTCGTCAGGCTGGCGTGCATGATCGCGGCGAGCGTCCCGAGCTTCAGAGCTTTGTGCGATACTTGGGGGCAAGCTCCTCGGCCTTTCCGCTTGCTTTATACCTATTGGATTTGCTTTTCATTATGGCAAGAATGGCGAATACGATGCGTCGAATAAGCTCTGAACTATTTGAAAGTGACCGGTAAAGCAAATCGATCACGAATCGATTTTGAACATCAAAAGCCTTGGCAGAATTCAATGCTCGCCAGGGCATAGGAAAACCGCTGAAGGATAATGCGCAAGCCTCCAGCGGTTCGCCCGTTTATTTACGCTAATCAAAAACAAGCCTTTAAGAGCCAAAAATTTTAGTTCAAAGTAGCTGACGTCACTGGTGCGGGTGTAGGAGTGCGATACCCTACGGGCGGTGATACAACACCGATTACTCCGGTTCCCAGACCATTGGGGTTCATCGGATTAAACACGTTTGTGCCGCCAAGAATCACGGAATCGTCGACCTCTGTGAAATTCCCACTTCCACCGACCACAACAGTCGCAAAATCTGCTGAAATGTTATTGTCCCCACCGGCAACCGTTGAGCAAATATCTGACGAGTCATTTCTATACCCACCGGCAATGGTCGCATACAGACCAAAAACACGGTTTTGTCCACCTCCTACTATAGTACCACCATCCATCGCAAAGTTTTCCACACCCCCTAGAATACTAGGTCCCTCGCTGTTTGGTGTGGGTAATTGCTAAGTTAACTCATGTTTGGGACATCCAGATTAAGCTGACCGGCTCGATGGTAGGCTGCGGTTCTGAAGTAGACGAAGTTTCTAAAGCCACGAGCCATTCGTTTTGCTAGCTGGATGATCCCGTTGACGGCCTCGATTGCGGCGGAGGTCAGCTTGGTATCGAAGTAGGCCAGGATCCCATCCCATAGCTGACGAATGGTCATGGCCAAATGGCGAAAAGACCAGAGGCGGCTGCGCGCTGCCCAACCACACCACCACCGCAGTTCAGCTTCGGCTAGCTGGCGGTCGGAGTTTGCGTAAATGGCTTGGAGAGTCTCACGCAGACTCATCGCACGGCCAAGTTGAGTGTAGTGGCGACAGAGGTCTTTACGATGCGCTTGACGCTCTGGACTGAGATTCCAGGGGTTGCCGCGTAAAGTCCACATCGCCCCTTTGAGCTGGGCTCCCTCGCGCTGCAATTGGAGGCGCACCTCCTCGAGGGCTTTGCCAGCCAGCACCATGACGTGGAACTTGTCAAAGACGATCCTGGCCTGAGGGAAGTATTGGCTGGCCCCTTTCATATAGGAGGTGCTCATATCCATCGCGATCGCCTCGATTTGGGAGGGGTCCCCGCCGTGCAAGCGTAGCGCCTCGGCAAAAGCTCCCAGGGCCTGGACACCGCGTCCCTCGACCATCAGGAGCAGACGTGAGTTCTCAGCGTCCAGCACGTTGGTCACGTAGCGGCGTCCGCGCCGGGCACTGGTCTCATCGACGGCGACCCTTCGTACGGCGCTCCAGTCGCTCTTTGAGTGAGCTTGTTCAACGTAATGCATCAAGACCCGCCACAGCCGGGTATCGTGCTCATCGATTAAATCAGCCATCGCATCGACGGGCATCTCCGCGCTGAGCAGCATCATGAGCGCTTCCATCAAGAGGGTGAAACCGCTGCCTTCCCGGGCCCAGGGGGCTGGCACCTGATGGACCCCATCGGTGCGACACCAAGTGCGCGGGACCTTGGCTACCAGCTCACAGCGGTACTGGAAAAAGTTCATATGCCGCCAGCGTCTTTCGATGGTGTCGTGGACTCCACACGAAGCTTTGCAGACCGGGCACTGGAAATGTTCCCCGGGCACGTGCTCGAGTCGTAATTCCAAGCGTTTGGGTTCACCCTCAAAGCGGCATTCGGCCACTCGCCATTGCCGACCCAATCCCAGTGCTGCGGTAAAAAGCTCCTCCGGTGTCATCCCTTCTTATTGAGTCCACGGTCACCCAAATGCAAATCCAACCCCCTCCTGTTTGGCTTCCAGGATAACAGACCAAGAGCTTTTGCGCTTCAGAGGCCCGTAGCGAGGAACGAGCGCAGAGGCTCTCGAACGCAAAAGACAGTAACCTTCCCAGCGCGGAGCGAAGTCTGCTCAAGCGAGAAACGGAATAAATCGAGGGGGAGCAGGCCGTTTATGCCGGATTCGACCTTGAACAGGCGTAGCGTAGCGCTATCACGTGGCCAAACCTAACGAATTTAGTTATCCACAGAAAATAGCGGAGAGCCGAATACTAGTGCCGTCACCAGTTATTGAGTTGGACTGGCCTGCTACTAAACCCCCAGTAGCGCGAACGTCAAAGGTGTTAAATGGGCCTATTACTAAATTGTGGCATCCGCTACGTTCTCCCGTCGCCAAATCCGATGGGCTTTCATCATATCCGATGATCAGGTTTCCCAGTCCTGTTGACGTGCCATTTTTCGAAGTGTTACCTGACCCGCTGGTGATATGAATGTTAGCTCCCTTAAAGACAATGTTTGGCCAGACAACTCCGTTTTCGGGATTTAGATCGACGGTGACGAACGGTCCCACTGCCAACACAGGATTGTTCCTGACCGTAACCAATTGGCTGGAAAGCGTTGCTATCGTTGTCTGAAGCGTCGTTACCGTAGCCTTAAGCGCCGTTATCTGCGCTT
Organism: uncultured Verrucomicrobiae bacterium; assembly: GCA_963736745.1. Taxonomy (GTDB): domain Bacteria; phylum Verrucomicrobiota; class Verrucomicrobiia; order Chthoniobacterales; family JAFAMB01; genus JAFAMB01. Next base: position 9,695 of record CAVTQD010000055.1, read on the forward strand.
GTAAGTTTGCTATTTGTTGCGGGACACCTTCGGCCTGCACGCTGATTGCCAATGTCCCCAGCGCTAATATCGTTAATATAAATCGTTTCAATACCGCTTGTACCTGGGCGGTATGTGCCGTAAGTGCACTCGTTAGCAGGCCGAGTACTGCCACCAGAAGTATTTGTTTCGATTTCATGGACGCTTTCTTAAATCTCAGTGTCGTCCGAATTTACGGCATACCTTACCATCCGTTGGCATTTCCATATCGGCCGCTTGTCCTTTGATCCGCAGAATTACTCCTGATTATGGTAATGTTGAGGATTAGGATACCCGGGCGCCATCCAATTTGATTATTTCTCTTTAAAGTTAGCCAGAGAAGCACGCTCACCCCAAGCCCAGAATGCCCTTTAAGCTTCACATACGCCTCTGTGGGTCATCCTAATGCGCCGGGAGGAATGATGGCTAATCGAAGAATCGAAGCGTTCCTTTTGGGGCGAATTAGTCCCAATCCGCCGTCACCAAAAGAGAAGGCAGCTACTTGGTAATGAGTAAACCAAATAGCCACCAGCCAACGATGCACTACACAAAAAGTAAGGTCGGCTTACCAAACGGACATGAAACGATCGTAGCATCAATAGAACAAGTCGTTCGGCCTCAGTTGAACCGTGGCCGGAAGTCTGAAAAAAAGATTCAATGCTTTGCCATCCGGTGAATCCTTTTATCCTGACCATGAAATATAATGCCAGCACCTTTGCCTATTAGCTTTTTGAAATCATAGCTTCCGCAGTTCTCGCAAACTATAATAGGCTTATTTGCTGTCATTGGATGAAACACTTCGGTCACCTTTTTACAGACTACACATTGATATTCGTAGGTTGGCATAATTATCGACCTTGTCGATTTATTCGTCCAGGTTCGCCACCCGGTCATCGAGTTCTTCGAGCCGGTCGAGAAGCCGCCGCCCCACACGGTGGCAGCAACACGCCATCGATATCCTCCTTGCTGGGGTTTTCGAATTGTTCATGCATTCGGTTCATTCCGTCGCGAGGCATGCGTTTGAGGTCGGGCACGCCGTTCCGCGACGCCTTGATCATTTCCATGAATTGAGACGTCCCCGTGTATTCATCCCAGGTTTGAGCCAGCACTTTCAGCGTTCCGCCCCGCATCTTGCACATCTCGCCGGGCATCTCCACCGCCGCTTTGCCGAGCTCGAATGTCGAGAGATCGACGAAAGCGCCGCAACAGTGTCCGACGCTGCCGCAAGGTGGATTTCCCTGAGCATTGCCTAATCGCCAAGGGGTGTTCTTATTGACTCAAGTAATTACTTCACGACCGGGCCGAAACTATCCACAGTTCCTTCCACGAAGCTATAATTTTGGCGTTCGTGTTCAGGGCGCTGTGAACATTGACCCGCAGGGTGGTCAGCGAGCTTTCGATCAGATCCTGCACGCGGCGCTGTGCATCGGGCACCGAGGTGGCCTGGTAAACGCCCATCGTTTTCTCGAACAGATCCATCGTCTGATTGCTCGTACGGTTGAACGTCTCGACAAACTCCTCCATACGCTTGCGAGCCTTCGGGAAAGCGTCCGCCGTCATCGACTCGAGCTTCGCCTGGAACTCCTCGGGGGAGCCGAGCTTGATAAGCAGGTCTTTCCAGAGGTTCACTGATTCCTCCTGCAGTTGAATGCCCGACTTCAGGGCCTTCTCATAACTGCGCATGGCCTCGTGAAAGACCTCGTTAATGGTCTCCGACGTTGCCGCGGTTGCCTTTTTGTATCTGTAGCACTCATGTTTTCTTCTCTTTTGTGAGGGCTCCGGGTGATTCCTGAGCTTCTGGAAGAAACATCGCACGGATTTTCGTAATGCGCCAACAAGGTTTTTGCATATGCACAAACCTTATAAGATCGCGCCCGCGAAATGATCCGCGAGCGTTCGCGGGGCAGCCCGGAACGAAAGAAATCGGACCGGTCTAGTCACAGGAATGGAGTGCTCCAGCTTCGCACGCCGACATCGCTTGCGAACACTCCGGAGATAGACGCCGAACTTATCTCGCCATTTATTGCTTTTGCGTTACCATATTTTGCGATTGCATCAAAAGTTTTGGACAGAAAAAGGCGGGTCGGCCGTAGGTTGAGCTATTCCAAACGTCGAGGGCGGGTGGTTCTTTGGGAAGCAACACCCCATGGCGAAAAACAACAGCGACGAACTTCCGACACTGGAGATGCGAAAAGACCAGAACCGATGCTACTTACGACGGCACCCGCAGCCGGGACCTCGGCCTGCAGCAGATTCACAAGCTGATCATCCAGGGGGACAATATCCGCGTGTGGCACGCGAAGACCATGAGGACATCACCCCGAAGGTCCTGATGTAAATCCTCCTCGAATGATGAACCGGTCAAGCTGGCCGTCGGGTCAATAAACTCGGGCGGCATTTCGGGACAGGGCATTAGGGCCGGCCCCGGATCTGCTCGTGCTTTACCGGAAAGTTCGCGCGAATTGTCGTTCAGTTCAGGCTCGTCCCGTGCCCCATCGCCGATGAAGCAAGCGCTCCCACGGCGCGAACACAATTTTGTCTGCGAGCAGACCGATGACGACGATGACGAGCATGACGCCGATAACCTGGTCCATGGCATTTAATTCGCGCCCATAGTGCAGCAAATGGCCCAGTCCAAACCCTGACAAAATAGTCACGTATATCTCCGCAGCCATCAGCGAACGCCAGGCGAATGCCCAGCCTTGTTTCATGCCGCTGACGATGAATGGCAGCGACGCCGGCAGAATAACGTTGAGCCAGGTGTGCAGGCCCTTCGAGCCCATCGTCCGCGCAGCGCGGGCGAAAATTGGTGGCACGTTGCGAACGCCGTTGTCAGTCGCGATGATCACCGACCATAGTGTGCCCATGATGACGACGAAAAGCATCGCTGTTTCCGTCTGCCCAAACCAGAGCAGCGCCAGCGGCACCCAGCAGACGCTCGGCAGCGTCTGCAGGCCAAGTGCAAGCACCCCGATTGTGTCTTCGCAAAACTTGAACCGTGCCGTCAGCAGCCCAAGCGGCAAGCCGGCCGCAATGCCGATGACGTAGCCGGCCAAAAGGCGGCGCATCGTGACAAGCGATGCTTCCACCAGCGTTCCGTCTGCGGCGGCACCCTTAAGATACTCCAAAACGCTGATCGGATCGGGCAGCAATACGGGCGACCAAACTTTCGCCAGCACCAGGAGATGCCAGATCACAAGCAAAGCGATGAAAAACAGCGCTGACAAAATAAATCGTTTCATTCTGCAACCTCCGCCGTGACGTAGCCTTTCAGCGCGCGCATGATTTCCGTCGAGTAGCTCGCAAGCTGCGTACTGTTGATGTCGCGCGGCCTTTCGAGATCGATCTTGAACTCTTCGCGAATCCGCCCCGGATTCGGTGAAAACAATATGACCCGATTGCCGAGACACGCAGCTTCACGAACGTTATGCGTGACGAACACGATCGTCTTTTTGCGCGCTGCCCAGATTTCCTGAATGTCCCCGTACAATTGCTCGCGCGTCAATGCGTCAAGGGAAGCGAACGGTTCATCCATCAACAGCACACGCGGGTTCGGCGCGAGCGCACGGGCGAGCGCAACGCGCTGCTTCATGCCGCCCGAGAGCTGATGAATGTTCGCGTGCATGAATCTTTCCAAGCCTACCAATTTCAAATAAAACTCGGCCACTTCACGCCGCTCCTTGTCGTTCAAACCGGGCTTGAGTTTTAAGCCAAACAAGACGTTACCCATCACGTCGAGCCAGGGAAACAGTGCCGGCTCCTGGAACATCACCATCCGGTCGCGGCCCGGCTCGGTGATCGGTTTGCCGTCAGCTAACACCTGCCCGCTGTCGGGTTTTTCCAGACCCGCGATGATGTTGAGCAACGTCGATTTGCCGCAGCCACTCGGGCCGACGAGGCAGAGGAAGCCGCCCACATTGACTTGCAGCGAGACCTCGTCGAGTGCGTGCACTTCTCCGCTTCGCCCTGGGAAAAACCGCTTCGAAACCCGCTCCACAGCAAGTTTCGCCGGCACTACATTCTCCAGTTCTTCCCAGGTCGACATAAAAATTGAGAAACTGAATACCGCGGAGATGAGCCCTTGCTTCTTAAGGCGTTTCGAAAAGCCGCGAGATATCCGGCGCGGTTTTCATGAAGCCGGCTTTCTGCGAATTGGCGACAAACGCCTGCACCGACGCACGCGGCATTTCGCTCGTGAAAATAATACGCTTCCAGGCATGCGCGATAAGCTCAGCGGACATGTCACTGCGCGTCTCAGCGAGCAGTTCGGCTTTCACAATTTTCTGTGCTTCCTCCGGATTCTTCAAAATCCAGTCTGTGAGTTCCCGATGTGCCTGCCAAAACTTATTCGCGAGATCGCGCTTTTCATTAAGAAACTTCGCGCTCGATACGAGTACCGTCGTCGCGGAATCGGGCTCCTCAACCAACACCCTGCCGCCGGCTTCGCTTTCAAGCCGCGATACCCATGGCTCAACCGTCCATACGGCGTCGATTTTCTTCTGCTGAAAAAGCGAAAGCTGATCTGGGTTTTGCGTCGGCAGTACCTGCGCATCGCCGCCAAGCTGCGTAATTCTTAAACCGCCCGACGCGAGCCACGCGCGGCAGGCAATGTCCTGCGTGTTACCGAGCTGCGGGGTCGCGATTTTTTTCCCTCTGAAATCCGTGGGCACCTTCAAGTTCTCATCCGGCTGAATCACCAGTGCCGCGCCGCCGTTTGCCGCCCCCGCGATGATGCGGATTTCCTCGCCTTGCGACTTCGCATACGCGTTGAGCGCGGGACCAGGGCCAACGTAGGTCAGCTCGATCGATTTCGCGAAAATCGCTTCCATCGCGCTCGGACCCGCGTTGTAAGTAAACCACTGAATTTCGACGCCCGGGCCTAATCGCGCCTCGAACCAACCCTTGCCCTGGCGCGAGAGGTAGTGCGCGACGAGCCCTTGCGCATGGGTGATGTTCGGAAAATGGCCGACGCGGATCACGGTCTTATCGTTGGCGACCGACCCGGCGACCGTGATCAACAGTAGAGCGAGCGTGTTGAGGATATTCTTCATTGATGGTTCAAAATTTGATATGGGAGCTACGGGGCGGAGCTTCGAGTTATTGTAATTGTAAAAGCTCATGCCGGAAAATTGAGGGGAAGACGCCCATGTCGTGACAAAGGAGCCAGCCACCTCCGGGTTGGCGGTATGACATCCGCGCCCCGTCCGGCTCAGTTATATTTAACAAAAATATCGGCCGTCTTATGGCGCCAGCGGTGCTGCCGAGCACCGGCGCCGAAGTGCATCAGAAATGTTTCATCGGTCGTATGATGAGTGTGCGGCGGCGTAACGTTGACGGGCGAAGCGGGAACCCGCAGAACGCAATACGCGTACCTGTCTGCTGAGAACTGACCAGAACATGTGCTTCCCGGCCAAAGGCTCGGAACTCACGGCTGTTGTCATTTCCCACGGAGTCGATCGCAATATTCTCTGTCATGGTTTCATTACGGATGAACCTGCCAAGCTTCCGAAGTTTTAACAGTATTATTGCCTCTTCCGAGTAATTATTTTTGGGCGCAAGCCAGCGAAGTTATCTAAAGGCTCAACATTGCCAAGACCTAGCCGGCGAGAGCTTGCGCCGGTCTAGATCTCGTACGCCGGTGTCGGTTTATCGGATCCCTGCCTCCACGCCGACTGGTTCCGGTTGACCGATTTCACGCAAAAGTAGCCTGGTGTCCTCTGCTTGCACACGCAAATCCGGGACAGCGGTGATCTCCAACAAGCGTCCCTATAGCGGACTGCCTAGTCTATACAGGCTTAGAACCCGTTCCCCGCATATGCGGTAGAAGATGCCACCTACTATGAATTCGCAGAGATAAAGCGTCACTGCGTCCGAGTACTCGGCAGCCAGGGGGCGGTTGCCTGATCGCTGTGTCCGAAGCCGGGCAACTTGGCATCCAGGTCCTGGATTGTTTTAATGTCGTTCTTGTTGAGGTCGTCCTGCGTGATCAGAAAGGGCTTCACCTCGATCAGCTTGCCTGGGTCCTGACCGGCGATCAACAAGGCCAGGGCGCGCAGAGAGACTTCGCCGACGACCGCCGGGTTGGTGGCGGAGGTCGCGACCCAGGGGCTGCCTTTCTCGCGAATGTCCTGGATGTCAGATGTCGAGATATCCGCGCTGTAGATCTTGATCTTGTCAGCAATGCCGGCTTCAGTAGCGCCGAGCTTTACGCCGCGAGCGAATTCATCATAAGGCGCGAAAACGACCTTGATATCGGGATTGGCGCGCAGGGCCGCGCTCGTCTGGGTGGCGACACTGGTGGCGGTGTTTGTGTCGACGGCGCCCCACCGCGCCTTTTCGAGGATACCCGGATTGGCCTTCTTGACCTCGGCCCAGATCTCGCCACGCAGTTCCAGCGGACGGAAGCCCGCCACGAAGACATAGCCAGCCGGAAAGCTCGTGCCATTGTCCTTCAGCGCTTGATCGAGCACCTGTCGCGCGATGTCGTGATCGCTCTGGGAGACTAACGGCACCCTTGGGTTGCCGAGATCGATGTCTTTGGCGACAACCTTAATACCGGCATCGAGGGCCTTCTGGACGACGTCCTTCAGTGCCTCGGGCTGGCCATGGCTGACGATGATGCCCCGCACGCCGAGATTGATCGCTTGCTCGATCTGCTCGCGCTGCTGGGCCGCATCCTGCTTGCCCTGGAAGATGTGCAGATCGACGCCGAGCGCTTTAGCCTGACGGGCAACGCCGGCTTCATAGGCCTCGAAATAGTCGCCCTGCAGACAGGTAGCTAACCAGCGCTATCTTGACTCCACCCTTATCAAAAGGTGCTGGTGCGCCGGCAATCCCACCGGCGGACGCGCCGGTGATCAGAGCCCCGGTGAGGGCCAGGCCAGAGAGGCCGAATTTCAATATTTTCATAGTGATTTCTCGATTGTGAAAATGGCCATCAGCGGCGGCCACGACCGATTCCGAATGTCAAAGCCAGCGCGCCGACCAGCACGATGCCCTTGACGAAATCCTGCGTGTAGTAGGGTACATTCAGCATCGTCAGACCGTTGAGGACGATGCCGACGAAGATCGCGCCTGTGACCGCGCCGATGACGTTGGCATGGCGCTGATCGAGCACGGCAAAACCGATGAGGGCCGCCGCCACGCTGTCAAGCAGTAGGGATGATCCGGCAAAAACATCGCCGCGCCCGACGCGCGCCGCCTCGAAGACGCCGCCAAGGGAGGCAAGCGTGCCCGATATGATATAGGCCGCGAGGCGATAAGCCTTCACAGGCGCACCGGCAAGATAAGCGGCCGTCTCGTTGCCGCCAACGGCGTAGAACACTCGGCCCCAGCGCGTGCGTTCCATCAGGATCCAGAACGCGATGGCAAGGAAGGAAACGATAATGACCGGCAACGGCACCACGTCCCACAGCTTATAGCGGCCGATGGCCAGAAAGGTCGGATCAAAACTGCCGGCTGCGACTGAACCGTCCGGCAGGTTAAGGCCGACGGTGATTGAGCGCCCAGCACTCGGAATGAGCTGCAAGCCGGCTAGAACGAACATCATGCCGAGCGTCGCCAGCAGGTCCGGGATGCGGAGCCCAATGATCATGAGACCATTGATCAGGCCGATAGAAGCGCCCGCCACAAGAGCCAGCGCTACGGTCTCCGCCGCTCCGAACTGCAGAACCACCATTGAATAGCTCGAAAGCATCAGCGTGAAGGAGGCAATGCTGCCGACCGACAGATCGAAGCCGTCTACCGCCAGCGTCACGGTGACACCAATGCCAAGCAACGCGACGACAGCGACGGACTGCAACACGCTGAACAGATTGTTGACGCGCAAAAAGGCCGGCTCGGCCGCATTAAACAGAACTATCAACGCTGCGAGAATCAGAAAGATGGCATAGCGCCGCAAAGCGCGGTTGATCCTATCGCCTGCCTGGCCTGCTCCGCTGGTGCGCGCGGGCGCGATATTGGCTTCCGCAGCTCATGGTGCAAGCTCTCCCTTCTCGCCAGTTTCGGTCGCTTCCACGGCGCCGATGGCAGCCAGAAGAGCCGAGGGGTCGGCAGTGTGCAAACCAGGCAGGCAGGCAACGGTATGGTTGCGCATCACCGCGACGGTGTCTGCGACCTGAAGCGCCTCCTCAACATCGCTGGTGGCGATGAGAGTCGCAGCGTCGCTGGCCCCGGCGCGGATCGCAGCGATCAGGTCGCGGCGAGCGCCCACATCGATGCCCTGGAATGGTTCATCCAGAAGCAGTAGCCGACACGGTGCTGGCCTGCCATCGCCCCAACACGACCTTTTGCTGGTTCCCGCCCGAGAGCAGATCCAGCGTGTCGCCGGTACCGCCGCATCGGATGCCGAGCGTGTCGATGACCTGTCGGGCCGCCGCATGCTCACGGTGCCCCTGGACGAAGCCGAAGCGAAACCAGCGGCGCCGATGCGGCAGGGCGACGGTTCCGGCAATATCGGCGCCGGGCGTAGAGTGCGGCAGAAAGGACGAGCGCCAGCGATCCTCGCCGGCCATGAATACACCGCCCGCAATGGCCTCAGCCGGTCCCCTGGGACGCCACGGCATACCGTCAAGATCGACTCGGCCATCCACGAACCTCGATAGGCCGAACAGGGCGCCTAATAACCGACTCTTGCCTGAGCCGAGCGCGCCTGTGACCGCCACGATCTCGCCCGCATGAATCGAAAGGTCGAAAGGCTCGGAGGCATACGTCAGGCGCACCCGCGTCAAGATTCAGGACGGGTCGCCCGGTTGAAGCGAATGCACGCCTGGTTCCGATTTGATCGAGATCGCGGCCGATCATGGCCTTGACCGCCGCGGCCAGATCAAACGGCCGCACCTGGTCGGCAACGAGCCGACCATTGCGCATCACGACAATGCGATCGGCAACCCGGCTGATATCGGCAAGCCGGTGGGAAATGTAGAGGATGCCGACTCCTCGCGCCCGCAGCCGCTCGATAACATCGAACAGGCGCGCGGCTTCCGCCGCGGCAAGAGTGGCGGTCGGCTCGTCGAAAATGAGAACGGACGCATCCGCCGCCACCGCTCGCGCAATGGCCACCAACTGGCGATGCGCTGGGCCAAGCTCGCCGAAATCCCGGCTGGAGCGGGACATCAAGCCCGATGCGGGCCGCAACAGCTTGTGCCCTTTGACGAATCTTGCGCTTACGGACGAAAACACCGATACCGCCGGCGCACAGACCGTCAAGCACGAGGTTCTCGGCCACCGAAAGACCCGGCACCCCCAAGCTGGTCCGTCGATTGATGCACGATGACGATGCCGGCCTCGCGCGCTGCCCGTGGAGAGGCAAGGCTCACCTCCCGGCCGGCGACGAAAATTCGTCCCTTGTCCGGCTGCACCACGCCGGACGCGATTTTGGCCAGCGTTGACTTGCCGGCGCCGTTGGCTCCCATCAGCGCGACGACTTCGCCGCGAGCCGACCGACAGATCGAACCCGTCAAGCACTTGCATCGGCCCATAGGTCTTGCCCATCCCAGCCAAACGCAAAGCCACGGAATTCTCTGACGCGGGTAGCAGTAACTTCATAAAAGACGCATTAAAGCATACTGTTTTAATATAGTTTGATGGCGCGGGCAAGTCATTTGCGGGTCGCCGATGGACCGGAATGTCTCTGCCGGTTGCGATTTTTGTTACGCTTAAGAGCTTTCCATCAAAAAAGTATTTCCCTAATGCTAGATGCCTTATATATAAGTAGAAGTGTTAACTGGATTCGATGGTTGAATATCTAAATTGACCGCTGGCAAAGAAAACGTTTGCCCGGCAGGAAGCTAATTGCCTGAAGTCGAATTCCAGCCTGTTATATGCTAACTCTGATCGATCACTTGAGAGCAACACACCCGTTTGGATTGACGGATCGAAAGCAATGTCGGTTCAATTTCGGGGTGACGATCATGTGTCAGCGCGGCTTTCATCTTGGTGCGTGATATCCGCTGATCTCCATACGAAGACATTCGTTTAAGCTGAGCGGCCCTGGCACGGAAGCAGATCGCCTTTGTTGAATTCTTCCGACGCCGGAGAGCGCTAAAGAGCAACGCGCTGGCATAATCTTACCGCTGCATCCGTGTGCGGCTCCCCGGGGAAGGCGGTGCCGCTATTCTTGAATGAACGTTATCACTTGACAGACACCAGCCATCCGGACTGCCTCCTTTGCAACCAGACACTTAGGAACCTATGTTCCTCCTGTTTATTCTCCCAGCCATATATCGCGCTTTCGCAGAACACACTTCATCACAACAAAATATGCTTGATCCAGACCCCTCCGCATCGTCCCCAGAAGATCAACTGAATCAGATTGGGTCCTACATCCGATCAAAGCTTACCGATTTTCAACGCCAATGGTTAGCCATCCAAAGCGAGGCACTAAGCGTCAGCAGCGAACAAATCATGAACGATATTCTTGCTGAATGGTTAACTCGACATCGAGATGCACCGCGCGGTGGTAGTTCAATCGGAGACTTTTTACAGGAAGCTCTGGAGGACTTGATCTCGCGCCATCACCGGGAATTCATACCTGCTGGTGGTGCGCCGCGACTAGTGCCACCAAGTCAGTGACTGGTGCAGTGATGTCTGCGACTCAGCCCAAATGGGCCGCCGATACCAGATATTCACAGGCTCCTCTGCTACAGTTTTGTCCCGGTGCGGCTTGCAGCGGATCAGGGTAAACCCTTCGCCGCCGTGCTGTCTGCGTCTTCGCTAAATACGGGGCGGCGGCAGGGTATTTGTGCCCTGACCCCGCTATACGAAGATCCGGCCGGCGCTCCCAATGGCTGCTTTTCGAGGCGTCCGACCGACTGCGGTAGCGCCCATAACCGGGCATACGATCGAGGAGTAACGCGGAAAACAGTTAACTAGCCCCGCCCATAAGCGGTTGGGATGTTTAATGCCCCGAGCGGCTGCGCTGCTCAGCCGGTCACTACCGGTTCAGATATGCTCCCTCGGGCTACTGAGATCCTGGGTTGAAACCGGGCTGAGCCCGGTGGCCCCTTCGGGCCATTAAACCATCCCAACTGCCTGCTATATCTTCGCGCCATTCAGTACTGCTACCGACTCGTCGAAAGCACAGCAGCTCGTACTGAAATCTTATTCGGGATGAGTTCGAGTTCGTAAAAGGTATCGGCGATTTTCTGTTGGTCGGTCAGCACAGTGTCGTCGATCGGTCTATAGATGTGTTGATAATGTCTGAGGGCCGCTTCGATCACATCCGGCTCCAAACCTTGAATTGGAGCCAGTTGAGCAGCCGCTTCCTTGTAATTCTGTCGAACCCATTTTCCGATCGTGCCCAGTTCTTCCATGGCAATGGCTAATACCTCTGGCTTCTTTTCGGCGTACTCGCGCGCACTCAGGAAATACTGGTAACGATTGGTGATGCCTTCGGCGTTGGTCAGTACGTGAGCATCGAGCTGTTTCTGTGCCGCGACGAAGAATGGATCCCAAATCGCCCATGCATCGACGGCGCCGCGCTGAAAAGCTGCCCGGGCATCTGCTGGAGTTAGGTAAATCGGCTGGATATCGGTGTATTTCAAACCAGCCTTTTGCAGTCCGTTTACCACCAGCCAGTGAACGTCGGAACCTTTGTTGAACGCCACTTTCCTGCCTTTCAGGTCCGCGATTTCATGGATCGGCGACTCTTTGCTGACTAGAATGCCTTCGGCTTCCGGAGTCGGAAGTTCGTACGCCGTATAGACGAGATTCGCGCCGGCAGCTAAGGCAAAAATCGGCGGCACTTCGCCGACATAGCCGAAATCAATTGAGCCGACATTCAGACCTTCCAGCAATTGCGGGCCCGCCGTAAACTCCGACCATGTTACTTGGACGCCGAGAGGTCGAAGCCGTTCTTCCAATGTCCCATGAGCCTTGAGCAGGACGAGTGTGTTGGCGGCCTTTTGATACCCGATGCGAAACTCCTTCGGGTTGATCGCTCCCCTGGACGGGACACCCATTGCGACAAGCGTCAGCAGCAACGCTCCGGCCAAGACGAGGCGGTTTAAATTTCTCATTGGGCGCGATCTAAATCACTATTCGATGCATTCGACCTTGACGAAATCTTCGGCGCATTGGTGTAACGAATCCCTCAAGGAGCCAAGGAGACCGTCTCCTTTTTAATCTTACCATGGTGGTCTGGACGCACCAAATCAAAGCTGCCTTTCTGCATCGCGGGCGAAAACGACATTTTCGAATCCTTTCTGATGAGAGCGAATCATGGGGTGATACTACTACTTAAGTAGAGGATAAAGCTCCTGGCAAGAGCTTTGTTTATAAAAACCAGGGCTTCTGCTCTCGGCCCAGAAAGCTTACGAAAACCTCACGTTCTGTAGCATTTTTGAGAGTCCGATAGCGAAACTAAACGTAAAGTCTATGAATCGGTCGAGGAAGTGAACCTTTTTTTGTTGCAATGTCTACTTAAACCATAGACATATACTCTCTTAGTATGCCTACTGCTTTCACGGAACTACTGCCCCCTAACGACAAACACTTCGAGCCGGGTCACCGCCCTGACGCTTATCGCATTTCATCCGATCAGGAAGCTCTCACGATCGCCCGGGACCTCGCTCAGAAATTTGCAGTGGGAGCAGCCGAACGTGACCGAGAACGGATTCTTCCCAAGCCCGAACTGGACGAGTTTTCCGGCGGTGGTCTTTGGGCTATCAGTATTCCCAAGAGATATGGAGGGGCGGGGGCGAGCCACGCTACGATCGTAGAGGTATTCCGAACGATTGCAGAAGCCGATCCCTCCATTGCTCAAATTGCTCACAACCATTTTTGCGTGATCGATGCCATTCGACTCGATGGCTCGGAAAAGCAGAGGACGCACTACTTTGCGGAGGTCCTCAAAGGAAAACGCTTCGGGAACGCATTTTCAGAGGCCGGTACTAAGAACGTAATGGATTTCAAAACGAGAATCGAACCGAATGGTGGCGATTTCGTGGTCAACGGTAAGAAGTTCTACTGCACCGGCGCGCTTTTTGCCGACTACATCCCCACAGCTGCGGTGAACGCCCAAAAGAATGGGTTGCTGGTGATCATCCCACGGCAGACTTCAGGATTGACGGTAATTGATGATTGGTCAGGCTTCGGACAACGAATCACCGCCAGCGGCTCCGTCGTTCTGGAGAATGTGCGGGTCAAATCGGATTGGATTGTTCCTGCTTACCAGGCGTATGACCGTCCAACCCTTACCGGTCCCCTTTCCCAAATCATCCAAGCCGCCATTGATGGCGGAATAGCACGCTCCGCTCTTAATGAAACGGTTCGTTTTGTTCGAGAGCGTTCCAGGCCCTGGATTGACAGCAATGTCGAGCGGGCCGGCAATGACCCTTTAACCATCTCGGAGGTCGGGAATATCACCATTCGCGTGCACGCCGCGGAAGCACTTCTCGCACGTGCTGCCCGGCTGTTTGATGTGGCAGATTCCGAGCCAGACGAGGAGGGCGTCGCCCAAGTCGCCGTGGCCGTGAATGAAGCCAAGGTCCTCACCACCGAGGCTGCGATTCTTGCGACGAACAAACTGTTCGAGCTAGCAGGAACACAATCCACGCTGGCCGTGCATGGCCTCGATCGTCATTGGCGAAACGCTCGAACCCACACGCTCCATGACCCGGTTCGATGGAAATATTATGGCATCGGCAATTATTTCCTGAACAACGTTCTGCCGCCTAGACATCCCTGGAATTGACCTTCCGCTACCGGAGTCGCTATGTCTGTTGCCACCGAAAACACTGTTGTAGAATCGAACGCCAGAGCCCACCGAATCGCTTCCGATCACGAAGCGATCCAAATCGCACAAGAACTGCGCAGGAGTTTCGCGGTGGACTCAGCCCGACGTGATGAAAAGCGAATATTTCCGGTATCGGAGATAGAAGCGTTCTCCCGCTCCGGCCTTTGGGCCATCACGGTTCCGCGGACCTACGGCGGAGCCGAAGTTTCGGCATCGACGCTAGCCGAAGTTGTCGCGCTCATCTCGGAAGCGGATGCCTCGATCGGTCAGATCCCGCAGAATCATTACTTCATGGTGAGGTCGGCGATGGCACTGGTCACCGAGCATTTGGGCTTCGGAGTCACCTGCTCGCTGACCTATGAACACCCCTATCCGTTCGCGCGCCGGATGTCGACCCTGGACCACCTCACCAAGGGACGAGCAGGATGGAATATTGTCTCTTCTTATCTCGATAGCGCTGCCCGCAATTTTGGGATGAAGCAGCAAATTAAGCACGATGATCGATACGCGGTCGCCGACGAGTATATGGAAGTCTGCTATAAACTTTGGGAAACTAGTTGGGAAGACAACGCTGTGGTGCGGGACATTCATAGTGGAGTTTTTACCGAACCAGAGAAAGTTCATCCGATCGAGCATTATGGAGAATACTTTCAAGTCCCGGGATACCATCTCTGCGAGCCTTCACCCCAGCGCACCCCCGTTCTCTACCAAGCCGGAGCATCTCGACGAGGAAAAGATTTCGCTGCCCGGCACGCGGAATGCATCTTTGTCGCTGCACCTTCCAAAACAATCTTAAAGAACTATGTAAGCGATATCCGGCGGCGGGCCGCGGGCTTTGGTCGTGATCCGTCCCAACTCCTTTTCTTCAATCTTTTCACCGTGATTGTCGCTCCGACGGAAGTCGGAAGCACAACGCAAACACGCAGAGTACCGCCAATATGTCAGCTATGACGGGGCGCTTGCCCTGGTCTCGGGCTGGACCGGTATCGACTTTGGTCAATACCAAAGAGATCAGCGTCTGGAATACATTGAGAACGATGCGGTCCAGTCTGCAACGGAATCGCTGACCATTTCCGATCCTTCCAGGATCTGGACAGTCGAGGAGGTGGCGAACTGGGTTGGGGTTGGCGGTCTCGGCCCACTGGTGGTCGGCTCGACGGAGCAGGTAGCGGACGCTCTGGAAGAGTGGGTTGAAGAAACCGACGTCGATGGCTTTAATCTGGCATACGCGTTAACTCACGACTCTTTCCGCGATTTTGCTGATCTTGTCGTGCCGGAGCTACAAAAGCGCGGAAGGTTCAAGAAAAAATACCGAAACGGAACGCTTCGTGAAAAGCTGTTCGATAGTGGCCCTAAACTCCCTGACCAACACCCTGCAGGCACAATTCGGAAACAGGTATTTTCTCCGACAGTCGCGGCATGTGCAACTTCCTAACCGTCCTCGGTGGCGTGCGATTGCCAGACCACACGCAAATTTATCGGGTTCGTCAAATAGCAACTATCCGGAAAATCTAATGAATCTGCTTTGGTTCATTCCTACCTTTGGTGACGGACGTTATCTCGGCTCCGTCCGCGGGTCGCGAGAAACGAACTCCGGCTATCTCCGCCAGATTGCGGAGGCGGTCGACACGCTTGGCTATTACGGCGCGCTACTTCCGACGGGGCGGACCTGCGATGACTCCTGGATTATATCCGCAGCGCTGATTCCGGCGACGCAAAGGATGCGGTTCCTGGTGGCGGTCAGACCAGGCCTCATGACACCCACCGTCACGGCGCGAATGGTGGCGACGTTTGATCAGATTTCCAACGGTAGATTGTTGATTAACGTCGTCGCTGGCGGCGATCCGGTCGAACTTGCTGGCGATGGTCTGCATCTCAAACATGACCAGCGTTATGAGCTGACCGGTGAGTTTCTTCATATTTTTCGCCGCGTTCTGGCGGGTGAATCCGTCGACTTTGCGGGCAAGTATTTTGAGGTTCACGACGCCAAGCTTTTCCGCCCCGGTGTTCAGAAACCCTATCCGGAGCTTTGGTTCGGCGGGTCATCCCCGGCCGGTCAACAAGTAGCCGCCGAGCACGTGGATGTTTATCTAACTTGGGGAGAACCGCCGGCTGACGTCGCCGCAAAAATCGATTCGGCACACAAAGCGGCCGCAACCTTCGGGAGGTCGCTTCGCTTCGGTTTGAGAGTGCATATCATTGTACGTGAAACCGAAAAGCAAGCGTGGGAAGCGGCCGAGGACCTTTTGCGCTATGTTTCGGACGAAAGTATCAAAGCGGCACAGAAGACTTTTGCGCGGTTCGATTCCGAAGGCCAAAAGCGGATGAACCAACTCCACGGTGGTCAGCGCGACGGTCTTGAGATCAGTCCAAATCTCTGGGCCGGAGTAGGCTTAATTCGGGGCGGAGCTGGCACAGCGCTCGTAGGAGACCCGGAAACCGTCGCCGCGAGACTGAAAGAGTACGCGGCTCTTGGCATTGAGACTTTCATTTTATCGGGATACCCGCATCTGGAAGAAGCTTACCGCGTCGCCGAACTTCTCTTCCCATTGCTCCCTATCAACCATGTACCGCGACAGGCAGCTGCCTCTTATGTTGGGCCGTTTGGAGATCTGAAGCCGGCGGAACAGTGAGCGAGCGATGGTCACCCTGACGCCAACGGTCGGAACCGTCTCTAGGTTGACGCTACAATGCAGGCGGCGATGTGCCCACCACAATTCATCGCAATCGCGTTCAATCGCATTTCTTTGCTCATAGCCAGGCATGTCGCGGCGGAGCAATCCCGTTCAAATAATAGTTTCCTATCGCATGGTATTTCCAGCGGACGGGGTCATGTAGCGTGTGGACACGGGCATTCCGCCAATGGCGATCTAACCGGTATTTCTCCAACGTGGATTGCGTTCCGGATAGTTCGAACAGCTTGTTCGTCGCCTGAATCGCAATCTCTGTCGCCCCGATTTTTGCCTCTGCCACTGCGAGCGCCGCCGCGGTGACTGTCGGTTCGTCCAGTACTGCGGCGGCTTCATCGACTTTCAGTGCGGCTCTTGCCATGAGCGATTCGGCGGCATGCAGCTGATAATGCAGTTCGCCAATTTGATAAACCGTAAGCGGGTCCTCGCTCGCGCTCTCCACGCTTGCATCAATCCAAGGTCGTGATCGTGTCTTGACAAACTGAACGGTTTCCTTGATCGCCGCTCTGGCAATCCCAACGTCAATCGCCACATGAATGATTTGGGAAAACGGGCCGCGAGTCGTCGGTCTCCGATAGGCTAGGTAAGAAGACAAAATCTGATCTTTGTTAACTCGCACATTTTTCAGAATGACTGTCCCGCTTGCCGTGGTTCGTTGGCCAAAGCTCGACCAATCATCAACTACTGTCAGCCCCTCACTCCGCCGATTGACAATCGCGACAACTCGGTTGCCATCAAGATCGGTCACCCGAACAGGTACCCAATGCGCAAAGAGAGCACCAGTACAGTAGTATTTTTCCCCGCTCAACAGATAGCCGTCCCCATCGGCCACCAGTTTAGTCTGGTTTTCCAAAACTGTTTTTCCGGCCCGCTCGACCGCGGCGTTTCCCAGACGCTCCCCTTTTAGAATCCGCTCAAAGAAGAATGCTTTCTGCGTTTCCGTACCTATCAACCGGATCTCTTCGATATTCGCGTAATGATTTTGCGGAATTTGGCCCATTGAAGCATCTGCTTCAGAAATGATGGCGACAATCTCACTGAAAACAGGAGTTGAGACCCCGGCACCTCCATATTCTTTCGGCACTGTGATTCCCCAGAGGCCGCTCTGAGAAAACCATTCGATCTCCTCGAATGGCAGCCGTCGATCCTTGTCACGATCTCCTGAGGTGGGTCGAATCTCTTCGGCGATGCGCCGAGCAGCTTCCAAAGCTTCCTCTTCACTTTTAATTCGGTGCGCTTCTGCCATACTTGTTCGTGCGCATTTTAATTTGGTCTGGGTAGCGTCGCAAGTGGCACAGCGTTGATAGCTGGCCTCGCTATCAGAATCCTTGAAAAGCAAGAATCTCCCAACTCAACGAAGACCAACGGCTGCCTCTTTTATCTCACCCTTGAGCGGCTGCGGCACCCGGTTGCAGTAGTTTTACGAAACTATCAGAGGAGATCACCGGAGCGAAGAAGTTGTTAATTCGTCGCAGGGCGGCCGGTTCGTCCTCAGGCTTCTGGCAATCGCAAGCATCCCCGATTACGATCGGTAAGTACCCGTTGTCGCGCGCCGCACGGGCGTTTCCCTCGACGCACCAATCAAGATGGATGCCCGTGAATACAATCACCTCGATCCTCTTCCGGGAGAGCTCAAGCGGCAGTTGGGTGCCTATAAAAGAGCTTTGTAATGAGAGTTCATTGAACTGCAAATCTCCCAGCTGCACCAACGCTTTGAGCTCGTCCACAAGCTCATTGTCAGCCTTCTTCTTTTCCGCAGAGAAATCTAGCCCTTCGACCCAAGTTTCATATTGCACTTTGTCAAACGCTGATTGCGGATAATTCTCCCGGAAAACCTCATAGCCAATCCAGCTGAAGGACCTAAAGTTCTTCGCGGTCCGAGCAGCTTTCACGACTCTTACTGTCGCCGGCAGGCTCGTTCGCTCGCGGTGTTTCTCCGCACCTTGAGCACCCCACGTTTCATAAAGAGACTTGTTCTGACTAATGGAGACAAAAGCCGCTGGGCGGGAAAGGATTTCGTTTAAATCCAGCTTCTTCCACTGCGGCGCTAGCTCGGGAATTGCCCCAACGGTCTTGACCGCCGTCTCCGAGGCCTTACCCGCTCCCACACCGAATCCGACTGCTGACGCAGCGGCTAATCCAGCCACTGTCTTCGTCAGGAATCGTCTACGCGACAGTTCTGTCGCCTGCCGATCTTCGTCATTCATGATTTTCCCAATCGTTTAAGTTGCACGCGCCTCGCAACATGTCAGCCAAGTCTGGCTTCCGACAAAGCCAGTCGAACGGCTGACCATGCGCGCTGCGAGTTAATCTCTACTTAGCTTATATAGTTTCATGCGTTTGACAACAAATTTGTTGATTGGCATGCAGGCTTCTTTAAAATGAAACGCGCCTCCCGGCTCCATTGATCGCGAACCGCGGTGCGAACGCCCCTGGGTGCGCTTCGAAGCGCTCTATCTGGAGCAAATTCAGTAGCACCGACGATAATAACGAATGCCCAAAGTAAGATCGCCGCTAGCCGCCATCCAGTACTCTCCGCACGCGTTGATTCTGGCCGCCTGGATCAGCGCCATCCGAGATTAACAAAAGACCTTGTTTAAGTATATTTACTTGATATAGTTTAAGTATTATCGGACCGAAGAATCTTCCAGACAGATTCCCCAAAGCCGCCTGACCGCAGCCAGATGAACTCCAACCAAGCGAGACGCAGTCCCCGGAAACCCTATTGTGGTCGGCACAATCGACACCATGGTGAGAAACTCTGAAATCTATGGTTACCTCTTATCTTAGGCATTGGGCTAAGGTGCAAATGACCGTCATGCTCTAAGGTGCCGAGAGATAGGATTCCTCCGCAACCCTTTCGCTCTCTTCGAGAAGGGAGAGATCGAGGGCCCCCAGGATCGTCCGCTTCCACACCTGAAATTCGGGATCTGTTCGCCGGCGAGGTCTCGGAAGCGAGATAGCAAAATCATCGCTGATTCGCCCAGGCTGGCCCGTCAGAACAATCACTCGATCGCTGAAGACCAGCGCTTCCTCGACGTCGTGAGTAACGACCAGGAGAGTGGTACGATCTGTTGCCCAGATCTTCAGCAAATGATTCTGCAGTTTGAGCCGGTTAAACGCATCAAGCGCGCTAAACGGCTCGTCCAACAATACCAGCGAAGGGCGGGCAACGAGCGCTCTCGCAATTGCCACCCGCTGAATCATCCCTCCCGACAGCTCGCGCGGAAGCGCATGGGCAAAACCCGCGAGGCCAACCTTCGCAATTGCTTCGGCCACCAGTTTTTCATCTTCCCGGTCAGGCGAAGGTCCCAGGCCGAGGCGTACGTTATGCGATACTCTGAGCCAAGGCATCAACCGAGGCTCTTGAAAAATGAAACTGATTTTACGCTGTGATCGTTGAATGGTTTGTCCATTCCATGATAATTGTCCCGTTGACGGCGCCTCCAGCCCGGAGATCAATCGCAGCAGCGTGCTCTTGCCGGAGCCACTGGCACCGACAATGCTGACGATCGTTTGCGGCACAACTTCCAAACTGATCCCCTCGAGGGCGAGAGTTCCGTTTGAAAAACGCTTGGCGATTTTCTCGAGGCGCAACATCGTCACGTTCTATAGACATCCTGCCAGTAGAGCCACCGATCGCTTAGTGTTGCGAGAACGCCATCCGACACCTTTCCGCAAATCGCAAATAGGATAACGCTCGACATCATGATTGCAGGACGACCGGTAGCTTGACCGTCGATCAAAAGATATCCAAGGCCGCGGCTGGCCCCCATGATCTCTGCCGCCACAACGAACATCCACCCAAGACTTAGACCCTGGCGAAGACCTACCAGATAGGCAGGCAGACTCGCAGGAAGGACTACCGCTTTCGCCAGCGCGAAACCGCGAAACCCGTGAGCCAGCCCAGCCTCCACCAGTTTGCGATCCACGTTCCGCACGCCGTTCATCAGATTCAGATAAACTGGGAAGAAGGCGCCCAAGGCAATCAGGGAGATTTTGGAACTCTCGCCAATTCCAAGCCACAAGAGGAAGAGCGGCACCCAGGCCATCGAAGGGATACTCCGCAACGATTGGAGCAGCGGATCTAACAACCGGCGAACGATTCCTGAATAGCCGGTGAGCGCACCGAGCAGCGTGGCAGCCGATACCCCGATTGCGAACCCCGAGAAGACGCGCAGAGAGGTCGCTTCAAAATGCGCCAACAGCTCTCCATTCAACGATATTTTCAACAATTCAGCGGCAATTTGCGACGGACTGGAGAAAAGACTGATGTCGATCAGGCCGGCCCGAGCGAAGAGTTCCCACCCTGCTATCAAGACGGCCGGGAGGATCCAACCGATGCTGTTCCGGGTCCAAGTAAGACTCCTTCTTGAATGCTCGGCGAAAGGGGCCGCCGTGTTCTCTTCCGGAAATGCACCGCTGAAACCGAACGCTCGTTTTTTGGCGAAAGGGCCCATTGCTATTTGTCGACAACTTTGCTCGGGAAAAATTCCGGATCGATTAGCTCCGAGACGACGCGATCTATGTCCGTTCCTGGATCAATGACCTGGCTTTGTTTCAGGATATCGCCCGAGGCTCGGATGGTTTCACGCTGATTCGGACCGATCGCAGAGTTTGTAAAGTCTGTGCGCTCCCAGACTTTGGCCGCGACAGAATCCGTCAATTTCGCTTCAGCGGCGAGGATTTGTCTTGCTTCACTCTGGTGATCAAGAGTCCAGAGCCGCGCCTGTTCGTAAACCGCCAGCACGCGCTTCACGAACTCCGGATGATCTTTCGCGAAAGATTCGCGAACATTGAGGATCCCGTAGCTGTTCCATTCCTTATTTCGGAAAAAGAGAATGTAACCTTTTTCGACTTCTAATTGGGCCGTATAGGGATCAAGGCCGGCCCACGCGTCAACTCTGCCTTTTTCGAGTGCTGTCTTGCCATCCGGGTGCTGGAGGGGCACCAGTTCAATTTCTTTCTCAGTCAAGCCGACGCTATTCAAAGCACGCAATAGAAAAATGTGCGGATCTGTTCCCCGAGTGACCGCCACTCGTTTGCCTTTGAGATCTTGTATACGCTGAATTCCCGAGTTTGGCCTAGTGACGAGCGCCGTCCATTCGGGATTGGAATAGACGTAAATAGCCTTGATCGGATTGCCGTTCGCCCGACCCAACAAGGCAGCAGCCCCCGCAGTGGAGCCAAAGTCGACGCTTTTGCTGCGGAGCAGCTCCAACGCCTTGTTGCTCCCGAGACTCTGGACCCACTCGATTTTGATGCCGTCTTTTTTAAACTCTTCCTCAGGCAAACCTTTTTCCTTTAAGACCAGGCTGACAGGATTGTAGTAGGCCCAATCCAGCTTGATCGTGTCCACTCGATCCTCAGCTCTTCCTCCCTCGATCCAAAAAATGAGCACGTAGACAACAATCAGGAGCGTCTCCCCGCATCTGAGCATATTGGTTCTCATGGTGGTGTGATGACTGCTTCTCGCACGACGACGGCTTTCGGAATGAGGTTCAGCTGAAAGAAGGCATCGGCAATCCGCTGTTGATCGCTAATCACCGGGGCGTCGATCGGTTTAAATCCGGATGGCTGGCGCCGGACGATTGTTTCCAGAGTCTTGGCGTCGATCCCAACTTGCGGGGAGAGGAATTCCGCCACCTCTTGCGGTCTTTCCCTGGACCACTGGGCGGCCTTGTCAACGGCCTCTTTGAGAACTTCGATAACCTCGGGATGCGCGTCGACGAATTTCTTGGAACCAAGAAAAAACTCACGATTTGCGACCAGGTCGGAGCCATCCACAAGGATCCGCGCACCGGTGGCCGCTTGGGCGGCAGTAAGGTACGGATCCCAAATCGCCCAGGCGTCAACGCTACCACCTTCGAAAGCGGCTCGCGCATCGGCCGGAGGCAGGTACACCGGATGAATATCTTGGTACTTCAGGTCCGCTCGCTCCACCACTTTAAGCAATAGATAATGGACATTGGACCCTTTGTTCAACGCGATCTTCTTCCCTTTCAGATCTGCAATCGACCGAATATTGGAATCTTTCGGGACCAGAATCGCCTCCCCTGCCGGATAAGGCGGTTCATTCCCAATGTAGACGAGAGGAACCCCGGCCGCCTGCGCGAATATGGGCGGGGCCTCTCCTGTGTGACCCAGGTCAATGCTTCCAGCATTGAGCGCCTCGAGGAGCTGCGGACCAGCCGGGAAAAGAAACCACTCTACGTGGACTCCTTTGGCTTCCAGCAGCCTATCGAAAACCGTCTGGGCTTTGATCACGTTGAAACTGCCGTATTTCTGGTAGCCAACTCGAACCGACCTCAATTCCTCGTTGCCGCCTGCCGCTCTAAGGACAAGCGCGCTCGGGAACAGACACAGGGCGAGACAAACCGCAAAACCCCATCGACGATCGGACGGATCTCTCTTCGCGGCTCTGGCGGAGACGCGCAAGGCAAAATGATCGAATGAAATGGCATCCTCCTCGGTAAACATCGAAAAGCAATTTATTCTCTACTCGATACGTATTCTTTCACCCATTAACTAAGAGATAATCGGCGGACCGCAAGCGCCAAATTACAATTAGTTGCGTCATTCAAGGGAATTTGGGATGGTCTTTTGCCCCGAGAGGCTCCCAACGGCAGGCAAGCGTATGGTTTCAACCCTGGGGGGTCATCCAGTCAAGCGATTCATCCTGCAAGGGCTCGGGCTTCTAGGCGAAAACCATCCCACCTAGCGCCCATGGGTGTAAATAAAACCCTGCACTGAGCCCTCGGGTCGGCCTTTCGGGGCGAAAAACGCCACTCAGCGGCCTTAACTTAGCGCCATTCAGGCGTGGCGCGACCCTCAACAAAATTAGCAAGGAAACCTCTTGCCTTCTCTTTAACCCTAGTTATACAGTATTGTATGCTGGCGACTGCAGCGTTCTCACAGATCTTTGTTTCCCGAACGGTCCATCTTCAGGTCTGCTGTCAGCCATGGTCCAGCATGGCCGCTGCGTAAAAATCGCTCTTTTCGTTTGAAGAGACAGGCCCAGACGCCGGTTCACTTGCCAAACTCATACCAAGCTTATTCCACCATTAACCAAATACCCGCTCTTAACCCATGCTATCGCGTACCCACCTCAACTTTCACCTACGGCTGAAACAACTCGCTAATACGCCTGATCCGGCTCCCCTCATTTCAAGAGAACAATGGCGTCGCCAAAGAAGAGTTCTGATCTCTTGCACTCTTTTAGCCGCAGTTGGGTTTCTAACGATCGGCCGACCAACGCAGGCCGACGATACCCCACCCGCGAATGAAATTGATCCCAAACTCTCGCTGAAAGGGAAGACCATTGGGATTACTGTAATTGGTACAGATCACTACTGGGACCTGCGGTCCTATCAAGCCCAGATCGATGAAGTTAAACGTCTTGGCGGCACGCCGATTGCGCTCGATGCAGGCCGCGATGATAACCGCCAGATTAGTCAGATCCAGACTCTCATTGCCCAGAAACCCGATGCAATCATTGAACAATTAGGCACTCTTAGCGTATTGGAGCCTTGGCTGCAGAAGATTCGCAAAGCCGGCATTCCGCTTTTTACCACTGATACCGCCTCGCCATCTTCTATCAACGACACGACTTCGGATAATTTTTACATCGGTGAGCAGTTGGCGGTTCAGCTTGCTAACGACATCCACGGTGAAGGCAATGTTCTCGTTTTTAACGGCTTCTACGGCGTGCCGGTTTGCGCAATCCGATACGACGAACTAGAGGAAGTCCTGAAATTCTATCCCAAGATCAAGATCATCCAGCCGGAATTGCGGGATGTAATTCCGAACACGGTCCAGAATGCATAC
Organism: uncultured Verrucomicrobiae bacterium; assembly: GCA_963736745.1. GTDB lineage: Bacteria > Verrucomicrobiota > Verrucomicrobiia > Chthoniobacterales > JAFAMB01 > JAFAMB01. The sequence goes on from CAVTQD010000055.1 coordinate 33,965, forward strand.
GCCCAGGTAACCGAGATGCTAACGAAATATCGGAAAGGCCAAATCGCAGCGATTTGGTCGGCCTGGGATGTGCCGCAGGTAGGTGCTACAGAAGCGATCGACGCGGGGCACCGGAACGAAATCAAGACATATGGTGTTGACGGTAGTCCTGACGTTGTGGCGTTAGTGAAGGACTCTAGCTCCGGAGCCGCTGCCGTCGCTGCTCAACAGCCGTACCTAATCGGGAAAACGGCGGTGGATAATGCGGCTCGCTACTTGAATGGGGATCACGATCTTCCACCGTACACCTTTGTCCAGGCAGTCCTTGTTACTAAGCAGAATGCGGACGAGATGCAAAAGTTTCTAGGCCAGCGCCCATAAGATTGGGTTATGGCGGGGACATTACACTAGTGGGGCTATGGCTGGGTACAGGTCACCAGTGCTACTATGGATCTAAACAGGGAAGATCCCGTACTTGCGATGCACGGAGTCGTGAAGAGCTTCGGCGGGGTGCGCGCGCTCGGCGGCGCCAATTTTAACGTGCGGGCGGGGACAATCCATGGGCTCGTCGGCCAAAACGGCGCCGGTAAGTCCACTCTGATCAAAATACTTGCCGGCATCCATCGACCTGATGCCGGGAGCATTGAAATTGCGGGCCAGCGCTATAGTCATCTCACCCCCCACAGAGCGGAGAAGCTCGGGCTCCATTTCATTCACCAGGACCGTCTCCTCGTTCCGACATTCACAGTTGGGGAAGCGCTGTTTTTAGGTAGCGAGCCTGGCGTTGGTCCGTTGCCTTTGCTCAACCGCAGGCGTATGAGGCGTCAGGCGGCGGAAACAATTCGCAATTATTTTGGACTTGAACTGCCTGTGGGCGCGCTTATTGGAGAACTGACGCCGGCCCAGCAGCAAATTGTCCAGATCACACGCGCTCTCCTTCGGAGCCCGTCCGCGCTGGTCTTCGATGAGCCCACGGCGGCCTTGGTTAAGCCGGAAGCTGACCGGCTGTTCGAATCGATCCATCGGCTGCGTGTTCAAGGGCTGACCATAGTTTACATCTCGCACTATCTGAATGAGATTGCGACGCTGTGCGACCGCGTGACGGTGTTGCGCAACGGTGTCGATGTCGGTACCGTGAGTCCATGCGACGTTCCGGCGGCAACGCTCGTGTCGATGATGGTCGCACGGGATATCAACGAGATGTTTCCGAAGAAGGTTGCCACGATCGGCGAGCCTATTCTCACGGTAAAAAATCTATGTCGTCGCAGGGCATTCACTAACGTTTCATTGACCGTCCGGCGCGGCGAAATTGTTGGAATCACGGGACTCCTCGGCTCGGGGGTTAAGGAGCTGGTTCGCAGCCTCTTCGGCCTGATCGATGTTGACGGCGGCAAACTCGCGATTGACGGGCATCCAGTGCACTTGCGTTCACCCTCCGCGGCGGTTGGGAGGAGGCTCGCACTCGTGCCCGAAAATCGGCGTAAGCACGGCGTTGCTCTGGATTTGTCCGTTCGTGAAAACTTGACTCTGGCAAGCTTGAGACAGTATAGCCGGTTTGGCTTTCTTCAATTGGCGAGAGAGGCACATGCTGTGGACGAATTGATATCAAGGCTGTCGGTCCGTGCCCCACACCGTAATAGCGCCGTCCGGCACCTGAGCGGTGGGAACCAGCAGAAGGTCGCGCTCGCCAAGTGGCTGAATCGTCGCTCCTCCCTCTATATACTGGACGAACCGACGGTTGGCGTTGACATCGGTTCGAAAGTCGAGATCTACCGTCTGATCGGAGAACTTGCCGCGCAGGGGGCTGGTATTCTAACTCTCTCGGCGGATTTGTTGGAGTTGTTGGGGATCTGCGATCGCATTCTGGTGATGTACCGCGGCCACATCGCAAGAGAGTTCTCCGCTGCGGCAACGAACAGCGACGAGCTGTTGGCCTGGGCGACAGGCGCAGGCTTTACCGCTCTCCCAGTGAACGAATGAAAGCTCAATGGAAAAGTACAGGGGGAATCGATCTGTCGCTGGCCAACAATCTGGGTCTATGCGCTGCGGTGTATGCGTCAGTCCTGCGGAATGGGCAGTCTGACACGGTCGCCCTTTCACTGGCTCTGGCGGTCGGGCTTGCCGTCGGCTCTCTGAACACCATCGCGGTGGTCGGCTTGGGTATTCTGCCCCTGATCGCAACACTTTCCGTGATGAATATCTGCGCCGGATTCGAACTTGTACTGACGCAGAACACCGTCATTCCAGCGACATCGCCGCTACTTTCCGGCCTGACCGACAATGGGCCGTTGGGAATCTCCTACCTCGCTTGTGTTTTGCTAGCACTTGCCGTCATCTTGGTTATCGGAGTGGAGTTTACGCCTCTCGGGCTCCGGCTTTATGCCGTGGGCGCTTACCGGGAAGCCGCGCGCGCAGCTGGGCTCTACGTCCGAAGCTACATCGCGGCAAGCTATCTTATTAGTGGTGTTTGCGGCGCTATCGGCGCCGTTCTATCTGTTGCGCTACTAAACGGGAGTTCCACCGGGTCGGGCGCGATGCTTCTCTCGGTTGTCCTAACCGCTCTCCTCGGTGCCATTTTTTCCCCGCGTCTAATCCCCACGATAACGGGCACGTTGTTAAGCGTACTCTTCATCGGGTTCCTGGTTAACGGCTTTCAGCTCACCAACGTGTCGAGCTATTGGGTCAGCGGCGTTGAGGGTGTCTTGATCCTGTTCGTTGTCGCCGCAACTTCGCTGGTGCGCCGCGGAGAGTCTTGAGATGGCTACAGAAACTTCATCCACCGAAATGAACTTCAGGCCGGCGCGCGTCCGACTTTCCGCGGTGCTCCGGTATGCCATCGTTTTTGCCTTTATCGTCGTGTTTATTTTCCTATCCATTCAGGCGCCGGCATTCTTCAATGCTTCGAATCTCCTCAATCTTCTGGTTAATAATTTCGCGCTTCTGGCGCTTGTCTCGCTCGGCATGACCTTGGTTATCTCGACGGGCGGCATCGACCTCTCGGTCGGTTCTGCGATTGATATCGGAAGTCTCGTTTTCATCGCGCTCATATCATCGCACCACACTTTACCGGTCGCAGTGTTCGGCGGACTTCTTGGGGCGCTTGTAGTGGGTGGATTTAATGCGTTCCTGATCTCGGTGCTGCGCATTACGCCGTTCCTGGCAACGTTAGGTACGCTGTTTATCGGGGAAAGCGTTCAACAGCTAGCAACAAACGGCGGTCAACCAATTTACTTGATTACCGGCGACCTACCGCACGGTTTCATGGAGATCGGACGTGGAAGCTTCTGGGGAGTACCTATATCCCTCTGCATCGTGGCGGTCGGCATCGTTGGATTCTTCCTGCTGATACAGCGTACGCGTTTCGGCCGTCATCTCGGCGCCATCGGTGCGCAATCCGGAGTAGCATGGTACTCCGGAATCCAAGTCCGGAGTACCACCGGCCTCGTTTACCTTCTGAGTGCGTTTGTCTGCGGCGTCACCGGTATCATTCTTTCCTGTACGGTAAAGGCTTACGTCCCTCTCTCCGGCAACGCTTATCTCCTCGATTCCATCGGGGCTACGTTTATCGGAACCACACTTCATGCGGAAGGTCGCCCGAGTGTCATTGGGACTATTTTGGGCGTGCTCTTGCTAAGCATCGTAACCAATGGCCTGCTGTTAATCGGTTGGAACTTCTATTGGCAGCAAGTCGGGACCGGAGTGTTGATCTTTCTCGTGCTTGCAGTCAGCTTTGTTGGTCGCAGTGCGCGAGGATGAGCTTTGGCGTCCAATGAGCACGACGAAATGGCTCAATGCTTCTGCCCTCGGCCTAACGGCGGTTACGGTTGCGATGGCGGCGCTCACGATCTACCAAGCAAACAAACTCTCAATATTATGTCAGACATTCTTTTGATCTCCGGCAGTCCATCCGCTCGTTCGCGATCCGGCGCGCTTCTCGAATATGCCGCCAAACGCCTCGGCGCGGAGGGGCTCAGAACGGAGTTAGTCAGCGTGCGCGATTATCCGGCTGAGGACCTGATTCTTAGTAAATACGATAGCCCGGCGTTCAAGGAAACGCAGCGACTTGTCGCTGAGGCGCGCGGCCTCATCGTAGCGACGCCGGTTTACAAGGCGGCATACACCGGTTCCCTGAAGACTGTTCTCGACATTTTGCCACAGCAGGCGCTTCGCAACAAAACCGTGCTCCCGATCGCCACCGGCGGTTCGCCCGCCCATCTGCTCGTACTTGATTACGCGCTCAAACCGGTGCTCGGCGCTCTCGGCGCGTCGGACATTCTGCAGGGCGTCTATGTGACCGACGATCAGCTTCAGCTTGGCGAGAACGGCGATTTATTTATCGGCGAGGATATAAAGGCCCGCTTCGATCGAGAGCTCGACAGTCTCGCCACAAAGGTCAAGACCCCGGCGTTCGTTTGGCCCGGATCCCGAATTTGAACCCACAGATTTCGCAGAACGGTCTTTCTCAAGGCAATACCACGAGCCGGAACGTCTCTTTGGATCCATGCCTCTCGGCAGCCCGTGCATTCTCGGCAAGATCACCTTCAGGCATCCTGCCCGAGAAATCCCCGCGTTGCTTGTTGACTCTCCCGTTCCCGCCCCTTATACGGAATTCCTCCTCTGCCATAGACTCTGCCAGTGTCAGCCCGTAGCGTACGACCACTGTCTTTGCTTCTAGAATCCACTCTGTTGCAATGTGCTCTTTAGGCCCTTCTTGAAAG
>CAVTQD010000056.1:0-76586 GCA_963736745.1 uncultured Verrucomicrobiae bacterium
AGATTAAGGAACTTTTCAAATCTCATCCTGACCATTTTCTCTTCGAGAGTCTTCCGGGGGCTGGAGAACAGCTGGCTCCCCGTCTCCTTTCTCTATTTGCTTCGGATCGAACTCGCTGGGAAGACGCTACTGACATCCAAAAATACTCCGGTATCGCTCCCGTGGTAGAACCCAGCGGCAAGTCTCTTTGGGTGCATCGACGACTTGCCCGGCCCATATTCGTCTGTCAAACCTTCCATGAGTTTGCCCAGCAAACCACGCAACGTTCTTCGTGGGCGGATCAGTTTTATCGGCGTCAACGCGAGAAAGGAAAATCTCATCACAGCGCTATCCGCTCTTTGGCATTCAAGTGGATTCGTATCATTTTCGCCTGTTGGAAAGCCAACAAGCCTTACGATGAATCCTTCTATCTTAACACCCTCGCAAAAAGGAATTCCGCCTCTTCTTCCACTTGACGGACCACCTCAGAGGTTGGAGGGGGAGCAGGCCGTTTATGCCGGATTCGACCTTGAACAGGCGTAGCGTAGCGCTATCACGTGGCCAAACCTAACGAATTTAGTTATCCACAGAAAATAGCCGAGAGCCTGAAAGGTTGGGCGCTCTTTGCATGATTTTATGTCACATTTGTTTGCTAGTTTCTAGGGCGTGTTTGTAAATCCCGTTTAATGGACAACGCGCCTACGTGGAGGTAAAACGGATCATGCGACTACGACCAAAAGTGAAGGAGCTTCTGCCGAAGATAGCGGAAGTTCTAATTTCCATAGAAATCGACTCCCTGGAACGACAATAAGAGATAATAAGTCGGGGCGTCCTCCTTTGTCAATGTACCTCGTGCTTGAAAGTATTCTTTTTGTGCTAACAGAGGGTTGCAGTTGGAGAGCTATCGATCGACCACAGGCCCGCTGGAACTCTGTGTACCAGTATTTCCGTCGCTGGTGTCAGCGCGGTACGATAGAAAAAGTGCTGACTCAGTTCGGGCCGGAGCTCGCTCCGGGGTGGCACTTCGTCGACAGTACTCACGTTAAGGTTCATGCTGACGGGTCCAATCCGGCTGGTGGACAAGCCCGACAAGCCATGGGACGCACCAAGGGAGGGCTAAACACCAAAATTCATGCCGTCGTCAATGCGCGCTCGCAACCTATTGTCATTGCCTTGTCCAGTGGGAACCAAGCCGACATTACCTTGGCGGCAGAGCTCACGGACTGCCTGCTACAAGATTCAACGCTTATTGGCGACAAAGCCTATGATAGCTCCACCCTCAGGCAGACGGCGACCGCCAACGGAGTTAAAACCTGCATTCCTGGGCGCACGAACCGAACTACGGCTGTACCATTCTCCGCAAAGCTCTACCGGCGTCGTCATCGGGTAGAAAACTTCTTCCAAAAAATTAAACGCTACCGGCGCGTCGCTACCCGGTATGACAAACTCGGCGAAACGTTCCTGGGCTTTGTTTGCCTCGCCGTCCTGCTCACTCTTCGCCTCACATAGATGATTTACAAACACGCCCTAGTACAATTTTGCCCGTATTTGCTAGCAAAGTTTCGTTCGTAGTTTCGTTAAGTAGCTAATATTAAGCGAGATACATCTAAGTTTTCGCTTGCTAGTAGGCGGGCGGAAACATGAAGGTCATGCAACCACACCCGCGATAAACCAAGGCGCCGGCGTGCGCCTGCCAGATACGGCAATCGCACCCGGGGCAGACCGCGGCAAGCTCGGTGAACGAATCGGCCCGGCGTTTGATGTCGTCGACAATCGCTAGGCGTTCTCTCTCTCGGTGCCCTAATTCGGCGCCGCGGCTTTCTGCTCGGGATTTACGCATCAAGTAGTTTTTCGATTCCGTAGTCGTCGATATGATCCAAGGCATTTGCTAATTTCGCTAGGTGGGTGCCGATTCCTTCGACCGCGATTGCGTCAAAGTCTTCGCGAATTCGGTCCAATGTCCGAAGCTTTAGAAGTTCGATCGCCGTCGGAAATTGTTCAGTGTCGAGCAAACTTTCTAGAAGAGAATAGAATTGCTCGTCGCGTCCGTTGCGAGCGTACAGCCAGATTAGATCGCCGATAGGCGTTTCGTCGGGGTCGGGTTCCGCGTTTTCGGTTTTCATCTTTTGCTTTTTCCGCCGGGTAACCGCCGGGCGGGTCCGGGTGGTCAGGGTAGATTTCATTTAATGCCGGCGAACACGGCAAGATCATGAAGCTCGGCGTAAGCCGCGGAGTTATTCCCGTAATCAAGTCGATGGACGGAAACGGCGGTCGCGATGCTACTTCGTGCATAGCTACGCCCGGGGTTGTGCCGGTGTGCCGGGCGGCTTTGGGCCAATTCTTGGTTTGTTCGGCGGTGAATGGTTCCGGCATCCGATGCGCGATCAAATGAAATGCCTGACCGCGAAATCTATCTACGCAGTGATACCGATACCACGACGCGTCTTCCGGCGAAGGTTTAACAGCTACGGCTTGCTCAACGCCGCGCCGATACGCTTTCTCGCACAGTGAAGCGATTTGCTTAACGAGCACCCGGGCTTGACGGCGTGAGAGTGTCATTTTTTTACTGCTTTCAGTTTTCATATCTTTTGCTTTTCCGCCGGTAAACTGCCGGCGGTCAGGGTGGTCAGAGTAGTTCGAAAGTCTTGAAACTGGTTCGAATTTAGCGAATCGTCCGACCCGGAATTCCGACGCGGACGGACGAAGTCGTTTCCGTCCGATTCCGGTATATGTTCTTACTATACCGGACGGACGGACGATTCTATTCGACGACTTTTTTTCGAACGATTTTGAATCAAAACTCGTTACGGAAGCCATGAAATGAGCCTCGTCTTTTTGTCGTAGTATAGGTGTTCGGCAAAACGACCGTCTTTTGCGTCCAACGCATCGTAGCAGACCGATCGCTTTTTTCCTGTTAGAGCCATCAGTGCATCCCGTGCTTCAACAAGTTTGAGCCTCTTTTCTCCGTTATCGAAAATGCACGACATGGAATTTTCGTTGATTGAAGAGTTGTTTTTCTTGTTCGGGTCGGGGTGATCCCACTCTTGCCAGTCGAAATCGTGGACTTGCGTCCAAAGTCCGCCGCTGCCCCGGTTCCATACAGTGCGCGGCCCGAGTTCGCCGTCATTGTTCTTGCAGCATGTAACGACAACGCGGGTTTCGGCGACATTGTCAGTCGCATGTTGCAGTATCCAAATAGTTCGCGGCACCGACGCCAGAAGGTGAGAACCGGCAAGCAGATTGAGCAACGCTCGTCCGTTTTCGCGTTCATTCGGTTGTGGCTTGCGCGTATGCGCGACGATACCGATAGACGGCGCTTCGTCGCCCGCCGGAACGACATCGCGGACAAGATCAAAGCCTTCGCGATAATCTCGTGCCTTATCGTCCCGGGAAACCGCGTTCCAAGGGTCGAATTAGAATTACTCCGGGTTGATAACGCTCAATGTGTTCCCTTACCTGATCCCGAAATTCAATCCTATCAAATCGCAGACCGTAGGGCGGCGGTGAGATTCTCAAGTGTTCATCGAGAATGTTCGCCTTTATTTCCGCCAACTCGATTTGAAGACGAAAAAGACCGTTTTCATTTTGGATAACGAGCGTTTTGAATTTGTAATGAACCGGCAGCCCAAACCAATCAAGCCCGGTTGCTCCAGCTTCCGCCAGGTTAACTGTCGAACGACTCTTTCCGACCCCGGGCGGCCCGCCGATTATAAAAGCGCCGCCGCGAACGATATGATTGTTCCCAACGAGCAAAGTTCCTGGCGGCGGCTTGTATTTCTGGATTTCGGACGGCGAAAGAAATTCAATTAACGGCTTTGGTGCCGGAAGTATCTCCCGCGCTCCGTTATTTGATTCGGACGCTTGTTGAACCGGCGGCGGCGGCGGGTGCAAACAAGCTTCCGTAACCGCTTCTAGGTTAAATGGTTCGGCTTTGGCTGGCTCGGTCTCAAGATCCGGGTAAAGGGCAAGCAACGCGTGGAATTACCTCCTATCCATTGGCCTCCTTTCTCCTCTCTAAAATCACAATTGACGCCGTGTGTTCAGATGTTCTCGACATATGTTGTCGAATGCTTTCCGTGGGTTACCCGAAAATATCACTCCATTGCTATTCGATGGCGCCGTTTCAGGTCGAAACTGCCAAAACCAAGCCGCTCCAGAATCGAGGCACACGGGTTTTGAACGAGCCGCCGCGGTAAAGGCCTTACCGATTGAACCGGGCCGCCGGCTTGTCGCCGTTTGATGACCCGGCACCGGGCCGAATGCCGCCATCGGAATCAAGCCCGGCCATTTCGCGGAATCTGGCACAAGCCCGGGCGATGGTTGCCGGCGTGCACCCGATTTGTTCGGCAATCTCGGTCACTGTGAGGCGGCGAGTCGATGGCCAACCTAAAACGACCGCGACCGCGATAACGGCGAATCCGCTACCGTCCGGCAACTTGTAGTCGATTACGTAGACATCAAAAGGCAATTGTTCGATGGCTTGGAGAGCATCAGCAAACAGATTGGCTTGTCTCAACCTCGTACTGTTCATCGGAAAGCATTCGATGAATGATCCGGCAGACTGCAATGTCGTCGTCTACCACTAGAACGTCAGCAATACTCATTTGGAATTTGGATTTAGGGGTTCAGAGATGGCTCTATGACACTCATTCCCTGGAATCCCAAATTTAAATGAAGCGATTCAGTTGCGGGTCGGTGTCATGCATGATGCCGGGCACCTCGCCAAAGGTACCAGAATCGAGCCCTAGTGCGTCCGAATGCCGTCGGGAAGACGGCAGCGCCGCGGGGGTACTGGCGATTTTCAGCATTTCAAGGGGGGTCGCCTAAAAAGTGGCAAAACTTTGGCAAGTAATCGCTTTTTTGACCCTTTTTTCGTCGTCTTTGTGCTGCCGTAACTTGCTTATTTTAAGCTACTTGCACCCGGCATGGCTCGAACCTGCAACCCTGTGATCCGAAGTCATAAAGTTGATTCAGACAGGCTGGGAAGATTTGACGACAGCTTTTGCCTGAATGGACAGACGCCTAATGGAAACGGCTTCGCGCGGAGTTCCTCTGGTTCACCAACCCCTTGGTCAGCCCCCGAGCGGGGAAGCGGTTGGACAGCGCCTTCGTGATTGCGTCTTTAACGACGGGATGACGCAGCGCCCAATAGTACTGGTAAACCTTATTTTCGTATTGCTCGGCGTATTGGACGTTGAGAGCGGCCTCAAGCCGAGCAAGCGAGGCCTTCCCTCGGATTGTTTCTTCAACTTCCTCCAGGACTTCCAGGCAATACTCTATCACAAGCTTTATTGCCTTTTGAGAGAGATCATCCATCTCTTGAGTGCAGACCCTGAAGAAGGTATGCCAGTCAGCCCTCAAGGGAGTTACCGGGGCCTACTACATGTATCCGATTCAGGTTCCAGGTATCCTCGAAGGCACAGCAATCTTCACGCAGGCGGCAATAGAAGAGGGTGTCGGCCTCATCGTGAACATGTCTCAAATTGCAGCCAGGAAGCTTGCTAAGAGCCATGCTTCTCAAGATCATTGGATCGCGGAACCTTCGACTACTACAAAAACGCCTTCGCGATATGCCGATGCCGGTTCTAAAGAAGAGAGCGTTATTTCTGAGATGAACGGGGAGCCCGGTCCTCCGACAAAAAATAACCCAAAAACTTAGGAGGAGATCATGAAACCGAACGTACTACTTGCCCTTGCAGGGCTAACCACCGGTCTCACCCTACCGGCCCTAGCCAGAAGATAACTCAGCCGGAGGCTACGGAGATTGTCCTTTAGAGTAGAGTTTGGCGCAATGGCAGGGGCGTTAGCAGATATCTTTTCTGATTGGGACAGGTTAGTTTTCATGTTTAATAGGCGAGCGCCTCGGAGTCCCTAGCTCTGGTTAGTCCTTTGGTGAGAGTGAGTTGTCCGCTTGAGACTTTTGTGAGCTATTTTCTTGGTTGATCTGATAGCGAGAGCAGTCAGGCTGCTGGACTTCGAGTTGGAGCAGTTCAGCTCCTCGAGTCAGATGAAGTTGTCCGATCAGTGGGGCTAAAGCGCGGCGGTGGGCGAGGATATTGTGGAGGTAATCGTAGCCGTAGGCGCCCAGTTCGACGGCTTCCTCGAGAGCTTGAGCGACCGCGTCCCGTCCATGGATATCCACCAACAGGTGGATCCGGCGAACGTGACCCATGGCGTGAAGGTCCCGCTGACGCAGAGCGCCGTAGTAGGCCTCGGCTTTGGAGCTCAGGGCCAGGAAGCGGGCTAGTAAAGCGGCATCCTCGGCTCGTTTGCGCTCCTCTAAGAGACGACTGAGGTGATCAGGATTTTAAATGTCCTGGTTGCGTCCGTAACTGCGTGGGTGCTGTGCGATAAGCTTTTGGCCTCGGAAAATGGCGATCGTATGGGGCGTGATGACCAGTTCCAACAACGCCCCGGCGTGTTCAAAGGGTACGGTGTAACGGTTTGATTCGAAGGCGACCCGGCAACGATTAGTCGCACGCACCCGACGGCTACAACTGATATCGTAGCCGGCCAGCGGCAAGGGCTGAAGGGTTGGCTTTTCCTCTTGGAAGGCGTCACAGGGCCGTTTACCCGTCTCGCGATGGACTCGGACGTTGGCCACCTGCTCCATCCAACGGCGCACCTGGGCATTGAGCGCTTCCAGCGAGCTAATCTGCAGACCATTGAGGAAGTTCTTTTGGACGTAAGCGATCGAGTTCTCGACGCGCCCCTTTTCGTTGCCCCGCCCGACATTACAGGCCACTGGCTTGAAGCCGAAGTGTGCAGCAAAATCCAGATAACGCGGATTAAAGACTGGAGCGTAACCGGGGAGCCGCTCCAGGACAGCCGTCTTAAGATTGTCGTGCATGGCGCGCCGCGGACTCGCACCGTAGTATTCCAGCGCGTGGCGGTTGGCAGCCAGGAAGCATTCCATGCTCTGGCTTAGGAAGAACTCCACATAGAGCAACCGGCTATAACAGAGCACCGCGGCGAAGTAGTGGAGCTTGCGCATGCACTCGCCAATGCGCATCAGGCCATGAGTGCCCAATCGATTTGCATGCAATCGCCCGGTTCAAAGGCCAATTTGAGAAAGGCCCGGTGGCGGGTCGGCCGCACCATGGCAATGAAGTCATGCAGGATGGACCTGCAGCCTGTGTAACCATGTTCAGAGCGCAGACGTTGAAAGATCTGCATTCCGGTATAGGGATGTTTTTCCAGCCAGGAGACGATCAGATCTTTGTAGGGATCCAGCTTGCTGGTGCGCTTGGATCCCTTGGTGCGCGGCTCGTAGCGAGGTTTGTCCAGCGATCTGAGTGGGAGTCAGATTCAACTCCCGGCTCAACCGGCGCACCTCGTGATAGGTTTCAAAGTTAATCATTCCTTAGCTCCTCCCTTTTGCAGCAGACTTTCGACCATCGCTTTGAGCGACAGACCGCTATTCATAATGGTTCCAATGGCTTGGGGTTCGGAGCCGGCCGTAGAACGTTGCGGAGGCTGGCCTTTGTGTTCCTGAAGTTCGCCTTCCAGACTCAGGAGTTGATAGAGGGGTTTTTGGTAGGCGATCAGTCCCAAGCCGATCAGTTCCCGACGGGCCTCCGACAGTGCTGCCGGCTCCAGGCTCAGCAACTGCGCGATGCGCGGAGTGGAGTAATAACTTAAACCCTGCGCATCGAGGCGCAGACCAGAAGAACATAAAGGGCCAGGGCCTGTGGGCTGCAGCGGCTGAGGTAGCCGTCTCGGAGCAGACGGTGGTCTATCCAGCCAAAGCCGCGCGGAAGCGCTTTGCGCATTCGCCTGGGATCGATGAGTCGTTTGATGGGCATTGTCGGGTATTGCTCAGATTGACGTGCTGCCAAAAGCCGCCGTTTTAGCGTTCAGTGGCCAACACGCGTTTGCCCCTGTCTACGAGTTCCCGGGTAAAAGTGGCAAAGCGATCTTGTAACGCATCACCTATGAGCAACGACACAACTCCCGCCAGCAGAGGCACTTGAACGCAGGCGAGATCTTGTAACGCACCCCCTCTGAGAGTCCTCAAGGGCTCCCGAGGGGTAAAATCCTCCGCTAAGTGACCGGTCTCATTGAGCGTAATTGGCTGATTTGGTGAGACTTCAGTGGGGGCGAGATCTTGTAACGCATCCGATGAGGATCTCTTTTTGCGCCAATAACCGGGATGTCGCTCTCGCCAGCGTTGCACCCGTTCAGTATTTTCCGGCCCGCGAAAGTAAGAACAATTTTCTGGCTTGTGGAGCCACTTGGCTTGGGCAGCGGCCTTGCTGGCCTTGCGACATTCGGCTTTTGCGCAGTAGCGCTGAGTGTGTCGACAATTCGGCCAGGGAATGAAGAACTCACTACAATGGTGGCACTTACACGATGAAGGCGAGTTCATGGCGGGGGGCCACAACACCACCCCATCGCCAAGCCACACTCAAGCTCACGCCTAGCTCGTCATTCAGAACAAAAACCACAGATGAAGAAGGACTTTTGTTGAATATGGGGAGGAAGAAAATGCCGAATCCGTGAAGAAGATCGGCACGCTAATCGATCCGAAAAGTCCTCGTTCAAACCGGTAGATTTCCGGACCCACAGACGCTGGCCGCCTGGTGAGACGACAAGATAGACCCCGTACCAATAGGGCGATCTGGAACGGGCATCGCGAACGAGATAGGCCATTAAATTGCCCGCTCCCAGGAAAAGGAGGAAAAGTCACACATATTTTCACATATGTGTGCCTTAATTTTTAGTTGTTTACAACCGTCTTTTCCTCTCCCAGAGCGGATCTGCTGCCTAGGGGGGTCAAAAAATGCGAGTTCGATTCTCGTTGCCCGCTCTCCAACCGTACGGATCAATGCGAGCCGGCAGGAAGACGGCGAATCCGCGAGCAACGGTCAGGTTGGCTATGGCTCGTATTCGGAGTTCCCAAGTCGCTCAGCATCTATCTGGCGATCACAGGCGATAAGGTGGTTGAGAATATCGCAAGATCGGCAGTGGAGGAAACGATGTACGGAATGGAATCCGAGATGCAGTGCTCATTTCGAGGCTTGAAACCCTGGCAGGCCGGCGCGGATGAGATTGGAAAAATCTGGGGAATTACCCACCTTAATGGCCCGTTCGTCAATCAGGGACCGGGCTTTAAGTTCCGCGAAAGGCAGGTCACCCGCTAAGACATGACGCTCGTAGAGCATTTGATCACCAAGGCCGTTCAGCAGCATACGCCAGTCCCAGGGCTGGCGCAGGGCAGCCGGACGTTGAGCACGGATGCTGGTGGTGCAGTTCTCTGTGATCTCGTTGTACCAGGCCGGGTGAAGATGCAACCGGTTCAGGCGATCGATGTACTCCATAAAGCGCGACTGCACTTCACTTTCCGGCATTAAAATTCGATAGAGATAGATGTCTTCGTGTTTAAAGTTGGTGCGCAGCCGCACCACATCGCCCTCGTCAGCGGCGATGTAAATAAGCTCATACTGCCGGTAAAGCCCGGCAATCGGGGAATACCCCTGGCCGCGGGCCACGCGCGTTTCGATCGAAAAACAAATATGGCCCTGCAGTCCGAAATCGAAGGAGAGAATTGGATGGGCGATCAGCTTCGAGCCCCAGTAATTGATAAACAGATCCAGCTCGTGCAGGTTAGCTAGATCGTACTGCCTTGTCTCGTAGCGAGGCGTGAAGTCCGCGGCGCTCCGATATTCAAAATTGCGGACATCGTGAACGGTGATGTGATCTCCTTCACGAGTGGCGTAAGCCAATTTTGCTACCGATGGTTGCCAGTCTCGATCCTGGCGAGGAGTCAAGGTAACCCACCATCCGAGAATCAGAAGAAAGGCAAAGAGAACGCCAACCCTTCCCCGCCAACCAAAGAAAGTTCCAAACAACGCAGCGGCCAGTGTCCAAGCGATGGCGGCAATAGTCCGCAGCGGCGCCGGCGCCGGCAGGTCAAAATAAAGTGCGCCTGCCGTCCAGACGACGGCAAGACCCCCGACAAGGAAGACCAAACCAAGCAGCAGGAAACGAAGAAGACGCAAGAGAAGCTTCGGCATATGCTTTCACTAGATAACGATCATTCGCGAATCAAGTTAACCTTCCGTTTCCGGCATCGAATTTCATGGGCAGTCGAGTCGAAGTTTGGCCATGCTCCAGAGTTGGGCACGAACCGCTTTGACGGGTAAGGCGAGATTCCCACTTGGTTGTCGCCCACGAACGAGGTGGACTTTTTTTCGCGATTTATTTTACATCAGGGCTTCAAATTCCATTCCTTGAGCTTCTTCGCCGCTGTCCCGTACGGGCCGAGCTGGTAAACGGCCGCGCCCGCGGGCGAGAAGGTGAACGACTCAAATGGTTCGGCTAGCATCATGTCGAGGTACTCGCGCGAGGCGACGCCGATGCTGACGTGCGGGTTGAAGTTTTCGCCAGACGCCTTCGGAACAAACATTGACACATAAAGGATCAAGGCCGCGTCGGTGGAGGGATCATCGTGCCCGGCGGTGAACGCGTCGATGGGCCCGGTTTCCACCACGAACGGCTTCGCGGCGGCAATGATGTCCGCCTGCAGCTTGAGGATTTCCGGCGTCGGCTTCGCGCAAATGCCGGCGACACCAATCGCGCCGCTGGGGATATAATAGTATTTAAACGCCTCCAACTTCATGGCGGTGAGATTGGCGCCGGCTAGTACTTTTTCTTCGGCGGCATAGAGCTGGTCGAGGTCCGCCGTGCGGACGAAACACTGGAGCATCGTGATGTGCGGGCGGTGCGCGGCATCAAGGGCGAAACCCTTCGAGAAGACTCCGAGCAGTCGCGCATTATTGGCGGCCGCATGCTGGAGCATCGTTGCGTCCGGCTCCAGCAGGATGTCAATCGCGGTGACCGCGGATTGGGCGACCGGGAAGACGGTCTTCCAATCATTCTTCATGCTGACCACGGTCCAGTCTTTCGCGGCGGCTTCGTCGAGACCTTTGTCCAGCCGGGCCAGTGGGTCCTTGCGGTCGTAGGCGTATTCGCGTTCGGCGTCGTCGTGGTGGACATAGAGGCAGAAACGCGCGCCGCTGCCGGCGCCGGTGTATTGGAGCATTTGCAGATCGCCATCTGAATTGCCGAACGCCGCAATCGGACGGCGTCCGATGTGTTGGTTGATGCCGACCGGCTTGCCCCCCTTGTCGTCGTTAAAGTTCAACTCCGGAAGACGCACGAGCACCGGCTGGCCGTCACGCAGCTCAAACTTCGTCTTCACGCTGCTGCCGACAACCTGTTCCGGCGGGACGCCATAAACCTGCTCCGTCCACGCCCGCATGAACTCGATGCCGCCGCCGGAGACGATGAAGTTCTTGAAACCGTTTGCACGCAGATAGGCGAGCACCTCGAGCATTGGCTGATAGACCATTTCGGTGTAGAGCCTGCCGGTCTTCGGATGTTTCGCGGCGGCGATCCAGTCTTTCACGATCTGCTCGAATTCCACAGTGGTCATGCCGGTGTGCGTGGACATGACGAGTTCCAGGAGCGCGTGGTCGCCGCCGGCGAGCGCGGTTTTCATGTCTCCCTTGAGCAGCGAGGCGAACGGCTCCTTTTGCTTCCATTCGGGATGCTGCGGTGCGAGCACCTTCACGCGGTCGAGTGCAAAGTAAAGCTGCACGGGTAGCGGCTTCTCGCACCAAAGCGTGCCATCGTTGTCGAACGTGGCGATGCGTTCGGGGACTGGCACAAAATCCGGCAAACCGGGAGTTGTCACCTTCTCGACGAAGGTGATGATGGATTGTTTGGCCGGCCCGTCTTTCCACGAGGGCAACGGGTCGGCGGCGCGGGCGATCGTGGTGATGCAAGCCAGCGCCAAGACGAGCACGGCGGCAATGCGTTTTGTTTTGTGTATGGTTTTCAATTGTTTTGTTGGTTTCGGTTTGCTCCTGTTAGTCAGATTCTTGTTTGGTTGGGCGGCGCCCGGATGGGACAGGTGCGGCCCACGTTGTTCGGTGTCAGTTCGTCAACTGCTGCGGCCTTGCGGAGAAGCACAGGTTCGCCCATGACCGCCGGTCCCGGCACCAGACGATCAGATGCATCAGGGCCAGCAGCAAGCTTATAAGCTTTGGTCGCGCTTCCATAGCCCGCCGCCACGTACCAGTTGGGCTCCAACCGGTCAGAGATGCGACGCCGGATCGCGCCGGAGCGCGACCCTACCGGCGAACGCGCCCCCCCGACGCCGAACGTGCTATCCGGCGGTAGGGACGCGCTTCCGCGCGTCCGGCGGCGCACGTCCACAGAAGCACGCTTTCAGAACGCGGAAAAGTCTGGTTATAAATTTCGGCCGCAATCACGAGCTGATTCTTGATCCGCTCCCGATTCTGGCCCGGATCTTTTTATTCTCGATACGAATCTGCGGGAACTCCCGCTTGTCTTTATGAAAATAGCAAATTTCTACTAACATTGGCCATATTTCCAATGAGGCATGAATCTGACTCACCACGTCATCAACAATTCGAGAAACGTTCTGCTGAAAAAAGTCCGGCTCAAACCCGTAAAAGGCGCGTGCCAGGTTTTCCGCGAACAATATCAATGCTCTTTTGCGCCCCTCGGTTTTGGTCGAGGAGGCCGCCTTTAGAATGCGTTGATAAACGGTGGTGATCTTTTCGAGAATTTCCTCGCTATCCTGCAAGCTCACTTCGCCCTGGTAGCTGAACTGGATTGAGAGATCATCCGTCGATTCGAGGCTCCCTTTGATCTTTTTCTTTAACAGCGTGCAGATCTCCTCATTGAAAACATCCATCGCCAGCGGATTCCGCATATAGTTATTTTTGACGTGCGTCTGGACGGCATCCGTATGGGCGGACACGACACCATTCTGCTGGATCCAAAGTCGATAGATATAATCTTCAAATCGTAACCTGGTAGGGAAAAATGGCGGTAGACCAAGGCGGTTGTCGTATCCGCCAACCCCGCAATCGATTCGCCAGTTCTTGTTAGTAACGACCGGACGAAAATTGTCGAGAACGTAAACATCGTTAACCTGATGCAACTCCGAATGACTTTGCTTCTCGTCATTCAAGTACATAAAGACGTAATCCAGGGCATCTATATCATTTGTCCCGGTCCGAAACGTCTGCGCGATTTTTATGAGCGCGCTCTTCGAAACAGCTCCCTCCTGCAACAACAGAGAGTTCCCGGTCGTGAACTCGGCGGAAACATTCGTTTCCAGATCCATGGAGGTGTCCCGAACGAATTCACCAGACGCATAATTTCCCGGCACCTCACGGACGCGTTTCCCTAGTACATCCTGGAACGAGGTTAGCAGATCAAATGACTTCTGCAGGTAGCCATTGTCCCCGGCCTTATGCAGGCGCCCTCTGGAAATTTCGTCGTGACCCAATGACTCAGGGCTACCCTCCACTAGTGCGTAAGGACGCATATCGTCATCGGCACTGATCATGAACGCCCCGAGCGTGTACATTAAAGTGAAGTTTCGGTTTCCGCCGTAACTGGGCCGGAAAAGATTTCGGACCAATGTCTCGAGCTTGCGGTCTCGGAGCTTCTTATTCAGAAATGAGAGAAACTGCTCCTTCTCCTGCGGGCCGACGTAAAAGACGTCATTGACTGTTTTGGTATTTGCGAGCCGGCCGAAATATTTTTCGTGATTCGCCAGGCTCGAATCGTCGAAGACCATCATCTTGACGGAGTGCCCATTGCTCCAGAAATGTTCGTCGTAGGCTTCAATTGTTGCGCCGACATCACGCAACCGATAGCTCGGAACAACAAATATATATTCGGCAAGCTTCATACAGAATTGGCAGAAGTGGAAGAAAAAGCCACCGTCGCAACGTTTGTTGGAGGGGCCGATACCACTCGTTGTTTACAGTGGTGGGATTGGTTTTTTTGTGCGAACCGGAAGATCAAAATAGAACTCGCTCCCTAGCCTGAGGTACTTCGCCGAAGAATCACGCTGAAGCCCAGGTCTCCGAGCTCAGGACAAACTAGCAGTACCACCCGCAGAACATCCGCGGACTCGGAAACCACTAAAATTATGGGCTACGCTCAACCGGCACGCTTTTCCTCAGTAAACACCCTCTTAGCTAACGGTGTGCCAAAGCCGGCCGTTTATTCACAATCCGTTCGCTTTCAATATGTTACGTCATGACAGCTGTCCACAACAAAGCTAATCCGCTCGCATATCGCGAGTTTTGACTACGGATATACTAGCAAAATGCGAGTCCTGACTTCATCTAAACAATCTTCAGCGGGGATCGAGGATCGGCTCGCATTCTGCGAGTGCGTCTTTCGGAAAATATCGCAATTTGCGAGTAGGCACCCTTTTTGCTGTCGACGTAATCTGTCGCGATTCCCTCGCATATGCCACGTTTCCAGGATACGCCGATCAGGTTGGCACGGGAAAGGCTATTTTAGCATCGGCGTTAGCGTCGGGACGTCACCTCTAGCAATATGTCGCGAGCTAGAAATGGTGAAAGTGCACAATTAGCCCTTGACTCATTGTTGATCGCCAACTTACCGAGAGAAGTCTTTCTAATTTGATGCTCGAGAACTGGTTACCGGGTTTGTTTCTTCTAGGCCTTGTCTTGATGGGCCAACGCTACCTTTTCATGAAGGACTGTGAAAAAATATAAATTCGTTTGACTGATGATCTACTTAACCGGCATCGCAGATGAATGATCGACCGCCACCAGGATTTGTTTTGCAGCGTCAGGGGCCACCGATCATTCGCCCATCCTTCTTGTTTAATCTGATTATTGGCCTCGTCGCTGTGGTACTGGTTGCTCTCTTCGCGGTCGACTCGTACTTTGTTGTCGAGCCCACTGATCGCTGCGATCTTAAACCAGGAGTTTAGAGCTTTGTGGTTTTCACACCCATTTATTATTATTTTACGCTGATCGTAGCGATCCCTCTGAGCACATGAATCGCCTGGATCATGGAGGTAAGGTATCTTCCTTTGGAGTTTTTCCGATGTTTCGAGGCTCGCTCGATACCGGGCCGATGAGCTGTGGCCAGCGCGCCGAGCTAGCTCCACTTAAAACATTTAATGAGCGATAAAAAGAAAAACATTATCATCGTCGACGATCAACCGTTGTTTCGTGAACGACTTTCTCAGCTGCTCAATCATGAGCTGGATATGGAGGTACGCGAAGAAGCGGAAAGTGTTGAACAAGCAATCCCACTTATTCGCAACACATTACCGGATCTGGCAATAGCGAATATCACTTTGAAAGGGTTAAGTGGTCTGGAGCTTATTAAAAGCATAAAGGCCCTTTCGATCGGTGTACCGGTCCTGGTCCTTTCGCCTCATGACGATTCGCTTTATGCGGAGCACGCTCTTCGTGCCGGCGCCACCGGCTACATTACAAAACATCAACCGGCTTCTGAATTCTTATTTGCCGTTCGACGCGTACTTGCAGGAGAAGTCTATCTTTCCGAAAATTTGAGATCGTTTTTTCTGAAGCGCATCTTTACCGCCGGAGTCAAGAGTGTAGACCGAGAGATCGATCGTTTGGCCTCTCGCGAATTGGATGTGTTGGAGTTAAGCGGATGTGGCCGTACGACACGTGAAATAGCCGAAGTGCTTCAACTCAGCATAGCGACGGTTGGTACGTATAGAGCCAGGATCAAAGAGAAAATGAAGTTCCGCAATAACGAAGAATTCCATCAATTCGCAACACGGTGGGTACTTCAGCGGAAGTAGAGAGTCTGTGTGATAATTGCGCTTTTCGCAGTACATCCCAAATTTCAAGGCCGACGTAGATCGAGGCATGCTGCACAGTCGTCATCGCGATACAATCGCTGGGCCGCGGTTGCGCTGATAGGCAAAGTAAACCGCCCTCTTGGCCCAGCAAGCGCGCGTGCAAGGCCCAGCGTCTTCTCATAGGCTGCCAGCGCCACACCGCAGTCGCCTTGCGCCTCGCGGAGGCCGCCGATTCGGTCTAACCTAACGAAGTACAATGACGACTTTCCACGCTACCCTCTGATCACCGGGAAGCGTCCAGCGGTCGTAGCAAAATCTTGTGAGTTGCGAGGCCCGGAAGAAACGGCGTAGCGGTGTCCGTCACCCAGGCTTCATGACAATCCCGGTAGTGCGGCGACAGTGGATTTCCGCTTTCCCCGCATGCCATGATCAAATACCCTTCATTTTCCAGGCCCGGAGAGACAGCCATCCGAAGTGAAGAACCGAAGGAGGGTGCCTGAATTCTCGGCATGTCAAAACGGTCGCCAGGTAGTTCAACTACCGGCATGTTAAGCCACGGACCCAGCAGGGGAATCGCAGCACCGATCGGATGTCGGATTCGCGTCGCGTTCTTTTCACCTACCGTGTAGCGGGAATACCCTTCCTTTTGCGCTTTTATTTTCTGAATCACAGAATCCACCGCAGACAAAAACAAAGCGTTCCAATTCTCGTACTTGCGATCAAGTAGATTCACCGGCTGTGATTCCGTCATTCTCCAGAGTGGGTCCTCGAACTTGAGTAAGTCGTAAGAAAAACCGGGGTAGATGTTTTTAACATCATCAGAGATAGGCTCAAATACTCGGCGGGCAACCTCTTCTCGATATTCCCTGACCAAGCGATAGGCGATCGACCCCACGTCAGCGCGGCCCGACCAATTCCCCAGCCGACGGCGGAATTCAAGCCTCGCAGGGTTTGACAAGGCTCCAGGTTTCGACAGCGTTGAAAGCAACTGACTATGCCACCGTTCAAGAAAAACAGCTCGGTCGTCGAGTTGGATGTCGAGCATGTCTTTTGGTGTTGCCGACCGTAGCTGTCGCAAATCGTCGCGAATCTGGCGGGCTCTTGCACCCCTGTCGTACCCACCATCGCCAAGCTTAGCGAATTCCGATCCCCCTACCATTCGATTGTTAGCGTTCCAAATAAAATCGATGTTGGCCCCACAGCATTCAGGATATTCGTTCGGTGCGTACCACCCATCCCACCGACGTGATCCATCGGACCAGGAAACGGGCAAGCGGCCATCAAAACCTATGCGACGCGGAATCGGTCCCATAATCGTCCATCCGATCTTTCCTGAACTATCGGCAACGAGGCAATTTAGGTTAGGGATGCCCGAGATCTTCGCAATCGCTAAAGCCTCCTCTGCTGTCCTCGCTGTTTCAAGTTGCATTCGATTCAAGTTGATCGTGCCGTCTTGATCGATGATCTGATGGAGCGCCAGCAGAGTTCCGTCTGGCGTTCTCCCGATGATTGGGCCCCAAACGGTGGTTCGGAATTTTAGTAATTCCGGATCCCTGCCTTTGATCCTGATCGACTCCGAACAAATTTCAAAAGGTCGCCAGCCTTGCGGGCTTCGATAAAGGTTGGAGTCGTCATCTTTCGTCTCGATCAGGACAACGTCGTCGGCGTCGATGTATGCGAACGTTAACCCCCATACGACGTGTCTATTGCTGCCAATGACAACCGGCGGGGCGCCGGGAATGCTAACACCACAAACGTAGTTTGCGGGTTGCGAGGCTGACGATGGCCACGCATACGCGATTCGGTACCAGATGTTCGGCACTCGCAGTTCGAGGTGGGGATCATTCGCTAAGATCGGAATTCTACGGTGAGTTCTCGCAGCAGCTACAACCCAGCAGTTACTCCCGATCGTGGATCCTGGTTCGAGAAGGTCCTGTCCCAATAAGTCCGGCTTGGATACGCTAAAATCCTGCTCCGTTCCCTCCGGTAACTTGTTCTCTGCCGTTCGAAGATCGAAATCGTTTTCATTCGGGATAGATGATGGAGAGCTTGGTTCACTTCCGTCGAGCGGTGTGTCCCAGGAGGAGAATCTGGGAGCGAAAAATTCGAAGGCCGTTGGCGGCAAAGCCCTCTTCAGCGCGTCCAACGCAAGCTGAACGTGTCCCGGCTTCTCTTGCAGATCCAGCGCCATTGCGTAGATGACGAGGATGCAATCCTGCGCCGTCCAACTCCTGGGATCGGCACCGAGCAAATAGTACTCAAAAGGCTTTGCCTTGAGCTGGCGCATTCCCGAATTGACTCCATCTGCATAGGCTTGGAGAAGTTCCCTTTCGTCTTTGTGGAGGGTATTGAATTCACTAAAGGCTCGAGCCAGAAAACGATGCACGCGCGCTTCACGATCGGCTGGGAGAGTTGCTTGCCCGAAAAGTTCGGAGAGCTCTCCGGCGGCGCGGCGGCGTAAGGTATCCATCTGGAAGAAACGATCCTGCGCGTGAACAAATCCGGTTGCGTAGGCGATATCTTTTCGATTTTCGCCGCGAATCGTCGGTATGCCCAGATGATCACGCTCTACTTCCACTGGACGTTCGAGTCCGGCAGCCTCAATATTGCCGTCCAGAGTGGGCAGGCTTGCGGACAGGGTTCCCCAAACCAGCCCCAGGGCGGCAACAATCAACAAGAAAAACAGAAGCAATACGGCGACGAAAACCTTTCTGCGCATGGCTTGTCCGTTCCCTCTTTGCGTCTCCTCGTGCACCAAATCGGTGACTGGTGCACCAGAGGGTCTTACAAATTTTTCACCTTATATTTTCTACCGAGCTTATATTCGGATAGGTTCTTTGGGACAAATGTTTTAAAATAGATGTTTGTTTCTGTCTGCCTGACCTGCCTCAGAGCATGCCGATCGATTCCATCCTAATTTCTCGCAAGCAGTGTTGTCTACCACCTGGCCACTGCGTGCTCACCTTCGACGATGGTCCCGCAGGGAAGGTCACCGATGACCTGCTGGCTATCTTAGATGAGTTCGGCGTCAAAGCATGCTTCTGCCTGGTTGGTTCGCAGGTCGCGATCCGGCCCGAACAGACTCGTGCGATTGCAACCGCCGGGCATCTACTGGTAAACCACACGTTTCACCACCGGTTTGCCGATTTGTGGAACTTGGAAAGATTCAGGCTGGATCTTGCCTGGTGCGATCGGGCGATCCGCGACGCGCTCGGTGAAACGCGCCATCCGCTTCATTGGTTTCGTCCGCCGTTCGGACTAGTGACGGCCGCTGTACGAGAGGTCGCCATGACGAGACGAATCCTGCCGGTCACGCACTTTGTCATTGATCCCTGGGTTAGGTCCAACCGGGCCAGAAAGCCTGCAAAATGGATTATTGAAGATGCGATGCGTCGCGAGGGCGGAATCTACGTCCTTCACGATGGACTTATGACTGGCGAAGTTTTGCGCTTAGTCAGGGGCATAGCTCGCCGCAGCTGGATTCCCCGTGTGGTGAATGAGGTATTGGGCGAGTTGACGGCTGCAGGTTTTCAATTCCCGGACCCGTCGCAAGTCTTTCAGGTCTGAATAGTAGTGTGACAGCATCTGCGAGATTCCATTGGTCGCAACAAGAAACCGAAAGCAATCGGAGCGCTAAGATCGCCAATTCCCGTGTATTCGGAGCAGAAATCAGGCGATAAGGTTTTATATAGAAAAGGCGCTGAAACCAATCGGCGATACTTAAACCGAACTCAAAACTCTCTGTGGACGAGAAATAGGAAGTCGGCAAAATGACAAACAAACCAGAGATCAAAGCATCGATCGATGCCGAATTGAGCAGGCACGCTCGCTTTCCCACCAGTATAGAACGCATTCTGGTGCCGACAGATCTGACCAACGAGAGCCAAAAGGCCATTGAATTTGGTCTCTTGCTAGCAAAGCGTTTCGGCGCACGCCTGACCTTGCTGCACGTATACCAACAACCCTACGCAGTTGAATATTTGCGCGGTCCAAACACTTCGGAAGAAGTATGGAAACAAAGAATGTATTTCGTTAATACGCTGAGATTCTTCGCGAACAACGTCAAAGAGCGATATGCAGATTGCGACACCGAGTTCCGTGAGGGCGAACCATGCGAAGAAATTGTCAAAATGGCAAAGGAGCGGGACGTCGACCTAGTCATAATTTCGACCCACCATTATAATTGGCTGACCCGTTTAGCCTATGGCTGTGACGCGGAAACGATCCTTCGCCACGCGCCATGCCCGATCGTGGTTTTGCAAGCGAAAGGGGACGAAGTGCTCAGTGCTGCGTAGTAGGAGCGCGAATTTCTGGCCAGCCCAGATCGGGGCGAAAGAAAACTCACGCAGCCCGCCCATCGAAATGTAAAATGGATTCGGGAACCGCGGCTGACGAAACCGGGTTCTAACCAGCGGGCGCCGGAGGTCTTCCGTTTTCGCCAAGTTGGTCAGCACGATGATTTGGGGCGCAGGGAAAATCCACCTCTGCGACAGCATCTCGACGGCGTTGTCAAAGATTCAGCGGCACGGTAACAACAATAGTCGTGCCACGACCCTCCGCGGTTCGAATTTTAAGTTCTGCTCCTATCTTTTCGGCTCGAGAATGCATGCTGGAAAATCCGAATCCTTCTCTGTTCGCTAAGCGAGCATTGGCAATGCCGGATCCGTTGTCACTGACTTCGAGAACGATGTTAGATGGATTGCAGCGAAGATTCACGTTGATGACCGTCGGCTTGGCGTGGCGAACCGCATTGCTCATCGCTTCCTGAGCAATTCGCAGGAGATCCAGCTGAACGAAGGACTGCAAGCACTCTTCGGCCACGCCGTTTGAATGAAAATTACAGCGCAGTCTGCCGGGAATATTTGACCGCTCCACCAACATTCGCAGCGCTTCGGTCAATCCGTTTTCCTCTATTACCGTCGGTTGAAGACTGAAAGCAGAACGGCGCGCCTCACCGAGTCCGAACTGTGACAGCTCTAAACCTCGCTCGATGTAACCCAGGATGTTAGTACTTCCTCCCTTAATAACTTCTAATGCCACACCGAGCTGCATCGAGATTCCAGTGAAAAATTGAGCAAGCGTGTCATGAATCTCACCCGCCAGTTTGTTGCGTTCCTCAAGAACTGCAGATTGTCGAGCCGCTTTCGCCAATCGTGTAAGCTGAATTGCCAAGCTGGCTTGGGTTGCTAATGCTCGCGCGATTTCGAGTTCCTCCGGGTGAAAATCGCGCTCCTCTGTAAAACGGAAGGACAACGAGCCGATTAACTGGCCACGGGAAGCCAACGGAATCATCAAAACCGTCTTTACACCTAGCGCACGCAGATAGGAGAGCCGACTCTCAGGGTTTGGCGAGGGTGGATCAGGAAGACGAGCGATGGCGGACGGGCGATCTGAAAAGGTGGCGACACGTTGTTGGTCCGTCTTGCCTGTCGGCACGATGAAAGAATAGATAAGAGGCTGATCCAAGAAAGGGGCGACACGTTGTTCGTCCAGCGACACAGACCGCAACTCTTCGGGATATTTCGCTTCTTCCGGAGTCATCACTCGGCCGTTTTGGAAGACGAGCTCCATCGGCAATGTGTTTTGCTCGAAGTTGCGCATCCGCAACGTGGAAGAGACCGCACCTAATTGCCGCGTCATAGCGACCATCACTTGTCCAAGGAACTCATCCAGTTCCGGCACGGACGCGAGAGCGTCTAGACATTCCCGAAGCGCTTCATTTGCTTTCGCTAATTCGGCAGCGCGTTGGCGGGCGGCTTGCTCCCGTTCTACCACCAGAGCAGTCTGCTTGGACTGCTCGGCGAGCCGTTCAAATTCGAGGGCTAGGGTGGCCTGCTGAGCCAGGGCTTGCGCGAACTCCAGAGCCTCCTCATTGATGTGCCGGTCGACTGCAATTCTCACCGACAGCATGCCGATGAGTTGCTCCCCCAGGACCAACGGTATCCCGACGAGTGACTGGAAACCCAATGCGGAAAAATAGCTTCGCTGTGCCGGAGTCCAGAACCCCTCCGCATTGCTAGTTCCGGCGTGATGAAGAAACGGGCGGTTCCTCTGGAGCGCGACCCATGCTGGATCGTCGCTTGACCATTCCTGCGGCTCTAAGGCATTTGGATGGTCCGAGTCCCGGGCGGCGACCACATGACCGTCCTGGCAGACCAATCGCAAATATCCTTTGCGCTTTTCAACGTCGATCAGCCACAGGGTCGAAGAATGGCCGCCGAGTTGTTCGGTGAGGACGACTAAGACTTGATCAATCAGACTGTGAAAATGCTGGTCTCGTGCGAGTGCATTCAGGCTACGTTTCAATACTTCATTTGCTTGGTGAAGCTTGACAGCATGTTGGCGAATCTTTTCTGATGCGCGCGTGAACTCCGTAATGTCGGTCGCAATGCCGCAAAGTGCATAAGGCTTACCCGTGCCGTCACGCAGCAGGAATTTCACCACGACGTGGTGACGGTCCCCCTCCGCCGACGGCGCGGTCACCTCGAATTGCATCGGCACGTCCGCTTCGATCACCTGCAGGTCGCTGGCGCGCAACGTTTTCGCGAAATCATGGGGATGAATCTCGAAGTCTGTCTTCCCGTGGATTTCACTGCGATGAACACCAAAGCGACGTTCAAATTCGCGATTCACCAGGATATAACGGAGCTCGAGATCCTTCACAAAAACGATCGCCGTCGTGTTGTCTACGATATCCTGCAACCGCTGTTCGCTCTCGCGCAACGCCTTTTCAGCTCTGCTTCGCTCCTCACGGGTCCGGAGTGCTACGACGCCAAATGCAAGGTTGTTCGCCAGATCCGTATATTGGTCAATCGTGCTCTCATTAAAGGCGTTGGGCTCCGCCGCATAAAGACTTAGGTTGCCAAGCCGTTTATTATCAACGATCAACGGCAGCGCTACGCATGAAAAATAACCTCTGGCAATCGCGTCTGTCCGCCAAGGGCCTAAGGCAGGGTCAGCAGTTCGGGTATCTTTAATCCAATATGGTTTGCCAGTCCGGAGCGCGATTGCTGCAGGGCCTCGCCCTACTTCATTTTCCTCTGACCAGGAAACCTTGATTTTTTCCAGGTAGTCGGCGCCGTATCCCGCCCTTGCCAAAGGCCGGATGCTCTTCTCCATGTCATTTTCGCAGCGACCGACCCAGGCCAAACGAAGACCGCCCACTTCAACCAGAGTCTGGCAGACCGATTGATACAGTTCAATTTCATCGGTAGCATGAATGACAGCGCGGTTGCACTGATATAGAGTTCGGAGCGTTTGGTTTAGTTTTCTAAGTTCTTTTCCGCTGGCACGAACTGCGTCTTCCGCCCGCTTACGCTCGATGTTTTCCTGCTGCAGATCGGCGTAGAGGCGCGCGTTTTCCAACGAAACAGCGGCCTGCGAGGCCAACAATTCCAGTACTGTGATCCGATTCGCAGTGAAGGCGTGCGAGGTCAGCTTATTCTCAAGATAAAGTGCGCCCACAACCTCGGCATGTTTGACGATCGGCAGGCAAAGAACGGACTTTGGGCACCGCTGCCGCATGTACTCGTCCTCCGAGAAAAGATTCTGGATTGATGCATCTTCCAGAATCACCCTTTCCCGAGTCCGCAACACATATTGGATCACAGATTTCGGTAGTTCAGCGTTCGTGACGAGCACACGTCGAACGGCGACTTCGACTCTACCGCGGCTCGTTGTTGCCTGCGCTTCGATGTGCGGTTCATCGTCTTGAAGAAGTACAATCAAGCCTCTCTCGGCTCCCGCATGCTCGACGGTCGTGCGCATCAGGGTCTCAATGAGATTACTGAACACGATCTCGCTTGAAACAGCCTGTAAAGCCTTGACGATCGTTGCCATTTCCAGCCGCTCGAACGGCAAGCTCACTATGCTCGCCACGGAGGAAGGCGTCCCTTCCTCGTGCAGTTTGGGGTACCGTTGATCAATCTGCCGCATCTTGCCGAGCGCACCCCAACGAAAATAGCAATGTCGCGCCTTTCGAAGATAAGCGTAGGCGATCGTCTCGTACCGGCGATCGAGATAGAATTTGGCTGTTAGCTCATTACCGATGCCCTCGTTCTGCACAAACCCGTGATCGCGCGCCGCTCTGATCGCCTCTTCGTACAACCGCATGGCATCAAGTTCGCGGCCTTCGATACGTGCGAGCTCTGCCAATACCAAGGTGGATTTGTGGGCGAAAGTCTCGGGACAACTCTCCGCCCATTCCCGTAGCCACGTCAGGGATTGCTCAATAGTTTCGAGAACCTCGGAGCGCATCGCCGCACCCGCTGTTTCGTAAGTCGCCGTGGCAGTTAGCGCGCTGTAATAGTAATAGTCGACCAATTGGATGTGCTGTTCTGCCGAAAAAAGCAGCGCCTTTGCCTTTTGGGCCGCCCGAATCGCAGCCT
The DNA here is from genome assembly GCA_963736745.1 of uncultured Verrucomicrobiae bacterium. Lineage (GTDB taxonomy): Bacteria > Verrucomicrobiota > Verrucomicrobiia > Chthoniobacterales > JAFAMB01 > JAFAMB01. The sequence goes on from CAVTQD010000056.1 coordinate 24,013, forward strand.
CATAATCGCCCGAGATGAATCGCGCCTGCAATTTGAGTATCCAATAGTGACAGGTCAAATGGGGTATCCGGTCCGCGGCCAATTGGGTCTCAAATGTCTCTTCGCTGAACCTGGCATCGCTGAAACTGGAGAACGTGGCCGTTTCTCCGCGCATGTTAAGAATGAATCTTTGCTGGCTGACGAGCACACTGATCGAATCGCGGAACTTGACCTTGCGAACGAAGTCAAGGCATTTTTGTGACTCACTCCACACCTCGTCGAGGTGGACTCCTTGCAGGAGAAGGCCGGTCACGAGGTGGCAGCAGCTGAAAGAGGCGTACGACAAGTCATGCGTCGCAATTCCTTCCCCGATTGCGCGGCGGACGACGTCGATCGCTGAACTGATCGGCTGGGTCCAGAGCATCGCTCTCTCCGCGCAGAAGAGCGCTTTCGCCCTATAAGCCTCGAATCCGTATTTCTCGATCAGGCTGCAAGCGAGTCTGCCGAAGCGGTATCCGTCGCGGTAACGGTGGAAGACCGGGCCAAGGATCGAAGCGAACTCGGCGTATCCATGTGCGGAAGCGTCAGTCGTCCCGTACTGCAGGCTGGCGTTCACCATATGGCAAAAGACCAGGTAAAGCAGGTTAATATCGGTATTAAATGCCGGCGCGGGGATCACCGAGAGGACCACCATCGCCGTCCGCATCTCCGGGTCAGCCATGAGCGGTAGCTCTACAAGGCTTTCGATCGAGCGGTCACCGAGATTTTGCCAGATCTTATCGTACTCGGCTTGAACCTGTTCACGAGTAGGATGAGCCGGCATTTCGATCCCGAAAAGCCGCAGGCACTGCAAGCCTCGAGCAACGGCCTGATGGTACTCCGCTCTCATCAGGTGGAGCAGGATCGTCAGGCGGTACACGGCCACCTTGTCCACTTTCGATACAGCTCTTTCTAATAATACAGAAATAAACCTTTCGGCTTCATCAAAATTTCCGTTCAGGTATTCGGCTTCTGCTCGCTCGAACCATAAACCGAACGCGAGTTCATACCTGCGTTGCCAAGCGTTGAATCCAACCAGGTCCATCCCGGCTGAAAGATAAATAAAAACCGCAGCGTAAGCAGCGGACGTCTTGGCTTTTCTCGCAGCGCGAAGGTTCAGCTCCGCCACAAGGTCTTTTTCGTCGAGGTCGGAAATCAGGGCACGACCTGCATTGAGCTGATTGACGATATCGAAAATCTTCTCTTCGATCTCGTCCTGGGTCATTTTCGCAACGAGCGAACGCCCGATCCGAAGATGGAGGCTGGCGCGCAACTCTTCTGGGATGAGCCCGTAGGCGGCCTCCTGGACACGGTCGTGAAGGAAAGTGTAGACGTCGCGGCCACGGAAAATGAGTCCGGCGCGGACTGCCTCCGACATCGATGCCTCCATCCCATCCGATCCCTGGTGAACCAAAGCCAGAGTCCCAGACTCCGCACTACTCCCTAAACAGGCGAACTCCTTCAAAGCCTCCTGCGCCGTTTCCGATAGCCGGTTTAGCTTCTCCGCCATAAGGTCGCCAACATTATCGGTGTATCCCTTGGCTCGGATGCGCTTCAGATTCCAATTCCACGCCGCGGTGTCCGAGTTGAAAACAAGCAGTCCCTCCTCGGCTAGCGCAGTGACAAACTGGATCGTGAAGAAGGGGTTACCGCCGGTCTTTCCGCTTATTAGCTGTCCGAGCGGTCGGGCACGGTCGAGCTTGCAGTGAAGGCAATCGGCAATGAACTGAACGATGCTGTCGACTGAAAATGGGCTGAGTAAGATTTCCTGCACCGCGATCCCTGCCCTGCGGATCTTCTCCAGAGTTCGCGCCAGCGGATGCGTGGAATCAACCTCGTTGCTCCGGTAGGCACCGATTAGCAAGAGGTGGCAAACCTCGGGCTCGGTGACTAGATGCTCAAGGAATTCGAGAGTAGCCGCGTCCAGCCATTGCAGATCGTCGAGAAACAGCACCAACGGCTGATCCGGCCGGCCGAACGAAGCGAGGAACTGCTGTAAGACAGTTTTGAAGCGGTTCTGCGCCTCCCGTGGTGGAAGTTCGGGAGCGGGAGGCTGTTTACCGATGACTAGCTCAAGTTCCGGGACGAGATTCACGATGAGCTCCCCTTCGGGACCAAGCGCGTCCCGAAACACTTTCTGCCAATGGCTCACCTCCGCATTAGTCTTGCTCAAGATCTGGCGAACAAGAGTCTGAAAGGCTTGGGCGAGCGTTGCATAAGGAATATCCCGCTTGTACTGATCGAACTTGCCCGACGCAAACAGACCCCTTGGTGGAACGACACTCTTTTGCAGCTCGTTTACGACTGAGGATTTGCCGACGCCCGAATAGCCGGACACTAAAACGAGCTTCGGAGAGCCAATGCTAGCGAACCGGTCGAAGGCCGCCAGCAGTACTTGAATTTCTGCATCTCGCCCGTACAGTTTTTCGGGGATAAGAAGCCGATCCGACATGTCACGAAAACCCAGCGGGAACGGATCGATCCGGCCGACTAATTCCCATGTGCTACGGCACGTCCGGAGGTCCGCTTCCACACCTGAAGCCGTCTGATACCGCTCGTCAGCGGTCTTTGAGAGTAGCTTCATGACGATCGCCGAAATCATCTCAGGGATTCCTTCCGCCCGTTCACTCGGCGGTATTGGCTGCCTGGCGATGTGGCAGTGCACCCACTCCATCGGATCTGTTGCTGAGAACGGGAGCGCTCCCGTGAGCATTTGGTATAGAATGACGCCGAAAGAGTAAAGATCGCTCCGTGCATCGACGGACCGATTCACTCGCCCGGTTTGTTCGGGTGCTGTATAGGCTAGTACGCTCGAAAGATTCTCCGGACATTCAGGAGTTTGCCTGCTGCGCGGAACCGGAGACGCAATGCCGAATCCCGTGAGCCAGGTATTGCCTGTCGCGCGATCGGCCAGAACGTTTGCAGGCTTGAGGTTCCTGTGAATCAGACCGACTGCATGCAACGACCGGAGGTTGCCTGCGATGCTAGTGGCAATTCGTAGAAACTCCTCGATTTCCAACGGACTGCCGACTATGAGGTCGAGCCGTTCACCGCCGGGGTCGAGGAGCAACAGTTGCGGCCGGCCTTCGCGGCGCTCGAGCGAAATTGGCTGCGTCGCCCAATCAGGGTCAAGTTTCTCTTTGATCGAGTAGGCGTTCTTCAACTGCTCGAGAGTGCGAGTCGATGGATACTCCGAGGCTGGCTCAATCAGGAGAAGGCGGGATCCAGCCCCCTTTGGGCGACCTCGGGAAACAACGAACTCGCCATCCTCCATCAACATCTCAAAAACGTATGTTGAAAGCTCAATCATTAAAGGTAAGCGCTACCGGATAATGATCCGCGGCAAAATCCACTTTTCCGATAATGCAGCCGAGGAGCGCATCACTGGATGCCCAATTCGCTTGGCCTGAAAAGACTTTAGATCGTACCAGCATCCGCGGTGGCTGTCGAGGTCAAACGATCCGGTGTAGCCGAGTCGAGTTGACTGCATCCGACAGGCACGATTCTCGTTGCCCGCTCCAATCCGCTTAAATAAGCACCTCGACTGGCGAATTATTCCGGCAGTCCCGCCATCGCGAACAGCATCTTGTGCAGTGCCGAGGCGTTGAGATCGCCCAGACCTTGATTGACCGCCGCCTGGTAAAGCGGGGTAACCGGGGCGCTGGCCGGCAACGGCACGTCCAGCCGGCGGGCAAAATCACCAATCAGTCGAGCGTCCTTCAGCATATGGCGCAAATAGAAGCTTGGCTGATAGTTACCCGCCAGGGTGGCACGACCGACGCCACGGATCAGCGCCGAACTGTAGTCGGCGACATCGAGGACGCCCATCACCGCATTACCATCCAGCCCGGCCTTGCGCGCCAGCGACAGCGCCTCGCCCAACGAAGCCAACTGTGCCGCCACCAGCAGGTTCCCGATCAGTTTCATCGACGCGCCGGCGCCATTTCCGCCGAGGTAATGCACGGAGGCCGCGAGCGGCTCAAGGATGGGCTTAAACCGATTGAAGGCTTCCTCCGGTCCACCACAGACGAAATCGAGTCGTCCTTCCCACGCCTCGCCCTTGCTACCGAACACCGGGGCGTCGAGATAGACTGACCCCTTGGCCTGCACCGCCAGGGCAAGCTCCACCGATAACTCCGGCGCGGTTGTGGTGGCGTCAGCAATGGTCACACCGCGGTCGAGATGTGCCAGCAGGCCCCCGTTGCCCTGGTAGATTTCTCGTTGCGCGTCAGGGCCGGTGACGCAGACCATCACCCATTTCTTATCGGCGATGGCATTAGCCAAGGTGGAGGCGCGGTGGGCAGCGGCGAGTTCCTCGTGCAAGGGATGCTCAGAACGGTTCCAGACCGTCACCGAGTGGCCGGCGCGCAATAGATTACGAACCATGCCACGGCCCATAATGCCGAGGCCAACAAAAGCGATATCCATTTTGTGTAACTCCTTAATCTTTATTCAACGATTCCAACTCAACCACATACCGCCACCGGGCGGTATCAACTTGTCAAAGGCCTCCGCTCCGCGGCGGCACGGACCAAAAGCGCCGCTCGAGCTGAGACGGTCTGGAGTACTTCAACACGCGCTCCAGACCGAATGACTTCAATTTATCCCGTTGCGGCATGCATTACCCGCTCCCGGGTTGCCTCTGCGTGCGTCAGTGTTCCGCCGATATGGCCTTCCCGGATCACCATCACACGGTCGCTGATAGCCAGCACTTCAGGCAGGTCCGAGGACACGACAATAACACCGATACCCTGCTCGGCGAGACGTCCCAGCAGGGCATGGACCTCGGCCTTCGCACCGACATCAATACCACGCGTCGGTTCGTCCACGATCAGGACGCGCAGGTGCCGGGCCACCCATTTGGCGATCACCACCTTCTGCTGATTGCCGCCACTAAGGTTAACCACCTTCTGTTCGATCGAAGGCGTCTTGATACCGAGCAAGCGAACAAAATGGTGGCAGCGCTCGCCTTCCCGCGATTGGCTGACGAATTCCAGCCGGCAATAGTCCTCGAGATGCGTGAGGCTGAAGTTCTCACGTACAGTCATTCCGAGCACCAACCCCTGGGCCTTGCGATCCTCGGTGACGAAGCCGATACCATACGCCATCGCGCTCGTGGGATCATGGATTTGCAGGAGCTTGCCATCCATGCGGATCTCGCCATCATAAGCGCGGACGCCGAAAATTATTTCCATGATCTCAGTGCGGCCGGCGCCCATCAACCCGAACACGCCGAGAATCTCACCTTTGTGCAGATCGAAGCTGATATCGGCCACTTTCGCGGTATGGGCTGCCACCTTCTTCAAGGTAAGTCCCCGCGCCGACATTACCACCTCATCAGTCGCATGCGAACGGTACTCGCCATAGAGCTGGCTCAGTTCCCGGTCGACCATCTTGCGCACCAGGATCTCGCGAGTGACCTCGGCAATCGGTAAGGAGTCAATGGTTCTGCCATCGCGCAAAATAGTGACACGGTCAGCGATTTCAAAAAATTCGTCGAGCCGGTGCGAAATATAGACGATCCCGATGTTCCGCTGCTTCAGCTTGCGAATTATGTCGAGCAGCGTCTCGGTTTCGTTCTGGCTCAGCGAGGCGGTCGGCTCGTCCATAACGATGATAATAGCGTCGTAGGAGATCGCCTTGGCGATTTCAATCATCTGCTGTTGCCCGACGCTGAGTTCGCCAACCAGGGTGTCCGGATCGATGTCCAGGTGCAATTCGCGGAGCACCTCCCTGGCAGCGGCATTCATACGGCGCCGATCGATGAAGCCGGTCCGGCCAATCGGCTCCTTGGCCAGAAAGATATTCTCGGCGACTGTCAGATTCTCCACGGTCGACAGTTCCTGGTAGATGATGCTGATACCAAGCGCCCGTGCGTGCAAAAAATTATGGATCTCGACCGCCCGACCCTGGATCCAGATGGTACCGCCCGGATCGGCCGGGAACACGCCAGTGAGGATTTTCATCAGCGTGCTCTTACCGGCGCCATTTTCGCCGCACAACGCATGGACCTCACCTTGCGAGATCAGCAGGTTGACGTTATCGAGCGCCTTGACCCCAGGAAATGTTTTCGAGATCTTCCGCATTTCCAAATACGGTTTCATGGTCTGCGGCCCGTCTACCTGTCTAAAAAGGACCGGGCTGAGCGACGGTAAGAGTTGCTCCGCCCGGGTCCTAAGGGTTTATAAAGGGAGCAGCCTACTTCGTATAGCCGCCGATGTTTGTAGCATCAACCACGGTTACTCCGGTGTCGATGTCCTTGCTTGCCGTTTCGGTACCCTGAATCTGGGCCACCAAGTGCTCGACCGCAAGCTTGCCCATAGTGACGGGACGCTGCACTATGATAGCCTGAATGAACCCCTCCTTGACGCCCTTGATCGTATCCGGCAAATCATCAAAGGCGAACACCTTCACGGCTTCCTTCTTCGATGCGAATTCCTTGGTCGCCATGACTTTGGCCAGCGACGGGCCTCCGACCTGGCTGACGCCGAAAATGCCCTTAAGATCTGGATGGGCCCGGAATAGCGCCTCATCCACCGATACCGCTTTGGCGAGATCGTCGTCCGTGCCTTCGGTCGCCACGATCTTGATGTCGGGATATTTGGCAAATGCGGCCTTGATGCCGGCAATACGTTCGTTGAGGTTAACCGCGCCAAGCTGACCGGTAACGATGGCGACTTCACCCTTCCCACCGATCGCTTTAGCCATGGCTTCGCCCATCGTCTCGCCGGCGGCCTGGTTGCTGGTACCGATGTACATGGAACGTTCACTCTTCGGCGAGTCAGAGTCATAGGTGAGGACCTTGATACCGGCATTGACGGCCGCCTTGATGGCGCCCTCCACCGAACGTGGCTCGTTTACCGAGATCGCGATTCCATCGACCTTCCTGGAGACCAGATCCTCAAGAATTCGGACCTGAGTGGCGCCTTGAGTGTTTTGAGGCACCACCCACTGGTAGTGCACACCAAGCTTGTCGGCCGCCTGTTGAGCGCCAGTGTTGCAATCGTCAAAGAATGGCACCGCCACCTTCGGGATCACTGCCACAGAGATGTCCTTGACGTCTTTGGCAAATACGGTCGAGGCAGCCAGTATTGGCATGGCAACCAATACGGTAGCTAGAGAAAATTGAAGAGATTTCATGGGGGATTTTTCCTGTCGTTATGACAAATCATTAGTAGCTAAACCAGATTACGCCTTTAGTCTCGATTAATTTTATTTGGGATAGCCTCCCAGAATCGGTCACGCTCCCTTGGTACGGTTGCGCAGCACGTCCAGACCAACTGCGATCAGGATCACCGTGCCGGTGATGGCTTGTTGTGCATAGGTGTTGATGTTCAGCAACACGACGCCGTTGGAGATGATTCCAATTAACGCGGCGCCAATAATTGCTCCCTCAACGCTGCCGACACCGCCAGCCAAACTGGCGCCGCCGATTACCGCCGCAGCGATCACGTCAAGTTCCGAACCGAAGCCGGACGCCGGCTCGGCCGAAATATAACGCGAGAAACTGATCACTCCAGCCAGACCCGAGATTGCACCGGACAAGGTATAGACAAGCAACTTGACGCGCGCCGTCCTCACTCCGCTGAGACGTGCCGCATATTCGTTACCTCCAGTGGCATAGACATGCCGTCCGAACCGGGTCTTCCGCATGAGAGTAGAGAAGACGATCATCAACAAGACCATAATCACGACTGGCACCGGGACAAAGCCGAGATAGCCCTGTCCCAGGAAGGTGAACGTGTCCGTGACACTGGGAGTCAAGGGTACGCCGTGGGTGATGATGTACATCATTCCGCGGCCGATGCTCAGTGAACCCAGGGTGGCGATGAATGGCGGCAAACCGATCACCGTGATCAACGAGCCATTAAAAAGGCCGAAGGCGACCCCGACGATCATTCCGAGAGCAATGCAAACCGGCGTCGGCAAGCCTTTGTCAAAGCCGATAGCAGTGACCAGGGAAGCCAAGCCCATGATCGACCCCACCGAAAGGTCTATTCCGCCGGTGATAATGACCATCACCATGCCGATCGCCATAATCGCGATCATTGAGAACGAGCGACATACGCCCATCAGGTTGTCGGTGGTAAGAAAGTACGGCGTGGCGACGCTAATCAGTGCGCCCACCATGATTAACGCCGCAAAAACATTCAACTCACGGATCTTGAGAAGCGCGATCCAACGCTTTTTCAGATGGCCGCTGTTTTTGGTCACAGCCAGCCCCCGCCGACTATTCGCCACGTCCACGACAACAATCTCTTCGCGGCGGAATTCGATAACGACACTCGGCTCGTTATGTGGGTATTAGATAACATGAGCAAACTAAATACCTCCACTATAGATTGCGCGCATATTCATCAATGATATTCCTTGGACAGGTCAGATATCGAACACCTTGAGTTACGGACCGCTGCGATTGTTTACAGGCAGCTATCTGGCCTGTCCCTTAAAACTATTCGTAATCTAGTCAGAGCTCCTTATCGCCTTAACTTCCGCTTCTCGAGGTGTCCCGGCGGTACGGCAATCAGCTCGGGCGCGCACGAGTCTTTTCCGTAATTCCTCAAGAGCGATCAGGCCAAGTGCGAACGGCACGACGAAGAGCCAAACGGCAAACGGGATGGGCGCGGTGCCAAAAAGAGCGTTCCCCCACGGTGTGTAGACAATTAGCGCGATGATCGCGATTTCCGTGGCGATACCGGCGAGGATCAGCCTGTTGCTGAATATGCCGAAGCTGAATGCGGAGTGGCGGTCGCTGCGGCAGAGAAAGACGTTCGCTATTTGCATGACCACAATCGCGCTGAGACAGGCAGTCGTGGCTTGCAAATACAGCCTGTCGTGCGCCGAGAGCATTTCGCCCAAGTGCCATCCGCCGGAGCGCAGGACAAAGAAATACGCGCTCATCGCGGCAGCAGCCTGCATTATGCCCAGGAAAAGGTAGGCGCGAGCGAGTAGCGGCCAATTCAACAGCCGATCGCCACGCGAGCGCGGGGACGCCTTCATGACATCCGGACCCGGTCTCTCAGCGCCCAGCCCGAGCGCGGGCAGCATGTCGGTTCCAAGATCGACAGCAAGAATTTGGATGACCGTGAGCGGAAGGGGGATGCGGAAAACCACGAACGCGAGATATGGGATCAACTCCGGCACGTTCGAGGTCAGGATGTAAGTGAGGAAGTTGCGGATGTTGGCAAAGACGGCGCGGCCTTCCTCAATGGCGGCAACAATGCTCGCGAAGTTGTCGTCTAGCAGAACCATATCGGCGGCTTCACGCGCCACGTCGGTGCCGCTGCGGCCCATGGCAATCCCGACGTCGGCCTTGCGCAATGCCGGGGCGTCATTCACCCCATCGCCGGTCACCGCCACAATCTTCCGCTTCTTTTGGAGTGCAGCGACGATGCGCATCTTCTGCTCGGCCACTACGCGCGCGAAGACGATCTCCGGGGCATCGAGCGCAAGTTGGAGCTGAATGTCGGAGAGAAGCCCCAACTGCTCGCCCGTAATCACGACGGGCGCCGCCGAGCGCAACAGTCCGATCTCGCGGGCAATCGCCACGGCGGTTTGGGGATGATCGCCAGTGACCATGATGACCTCGATTCCGGCGTAGCGGCATTTCTGGAGCGCGTCGGCGACTTCCGGCCGTGGTGGATCTTCGAGGCCGACAAGTCCAGCGAGGATCATTTCCGTTTCCGCGCTCGCTAGATCGTAACTCACGGGAAGCTCACGCCAGGCGAAAGCAAGCACGCGCAAACCCTTCTCGGCCATGGTCTCCGCCGCAGTGCGAAACGTTGCGACAAGGTCGGGAGCAAGCTCGACCGAGCTCCCTTCCATTGCTACTTGAACGCAGTTCGCGACCACGACTTCCGGCGCGCCTTTGCAATAAAGGACCGTGCCACCAGGCGAGGTATGAATGGTCGAGAGTCGCTTCCGCTCTGAGTCGAATGGGATTTCGTTTAGGCGCGGGCTGCGCGGCAGCTCCGGCACGGCCGCCGCCGCGAACTGGACGAGCGCGACTTCCATGGGATCGCCCAACCAGCCGCCTCCGTCCGTGGAGCGCGTCTCTTTCAAATCATGGCAGCGCGCCGCCACTTCAAAAAAACGGTGATGCGGCTCGATCAGCGCAGTGAAGTGATCCGGGGTCGCGTCGAACCAATGTCCGGCTACGAACAACCGCTTCACCAACATGCGGTTCTGCGTGAGGGTGCCAGTCTTGTCGGTGCAAATGACCGTGGTGCAGCCTAGCGCTTCTACGGCTGGCAGATGGCGAATCAGGGCGTTGCGCTTCGCCATGCGCTGGGAGCCCATCGCGAGCGCGAGCGTGACGGTCGGAAGGAGTCCCTCCGGCACGTTGGCGACGATGATACCGATAGCGAAAATGAAATTCTCCCAAAATGACAGGCCCAGCGCGAGTCCGATGAAAAAGAAGAGGACGCCCAGCGCGAGTGCGAGCCCGGCAACGATGCGGCTCACGCGAACGATCTCGAGCTGGAGGGGTGAGATAGTGTCGGCGGTGACCTGAGTGAGCTTGGCGATCTGGCCGAAGGCGGAGTGCGAGCCCGTGGCAAAGACAAGCGCCTTTGCTTCGCCGGAAACGATCGAGGTGCCAGCAAGAAGAACGTTGCGGCTGTGGATCAGCTCGGGCTCTTCGCACAGCTCGGTATCGCGTGAGGACGGGACTGACTCGCCAGTAATAGTTGCGTTGTTCACCCGCACCCCGAATGCCTCCACCAGTCGGCAGTCGGCGGGCAGGATGTCGCCGGCTTCCAGCAAGATCACGTCGCCCGGCACCAGCTCGGCCGCGGGCAGCTGCCGCACGATTCCTGCACGCATGACCTTAGTCGCATTCGGCAGCAGCTTCTTGAGCACGGACAGCGCCCGTTCGGCGCGATACGCTTGCCAATACGAGAACACGCCATTGATCAGGATGACGCCGACGATCGCAAATCCGAGCAGCGCCATCCCTTGCCCGGGATTGCGCCACTCCGCGACAAACGCGAGCCCCGCAGCAATCCACAAGATAAGCGCAAAGAAGTGCACGAACTCCTTCGCAAACGTGAACAGGAGGGACTCGTGCGCGACTTCTTCCACCTGGTTTGCGCCGAACTCATCACGTCGCCGCGCCGCCTCGGACTCGCTCAGCCCGGCGAGACCGCTCTGCAGGCTGGCAAAGGCATCGGGGATCGTGAGATGATGAATCTTCATCGAAGTCGACATCACAACGACACAAATACTACCCAGCAGCAGGCGCGGGAGTTTCCGCGATCGCGAGATCGGCCCGGGCGAGCGCCGCCGCAAGCGCCCCCAAGATTACCGGCTTGCTAACGTATTCGTCCATGCCGGCTGCCAGGCACTTCTCACTGTCACCGGTCATGGCATGAGCGGTCATGGCGATGATGTAGGGTTGTGGGAAGCCGCCGTTGCCGGTCCGGATACGGCGAGTCGCTTCGTAACCATCTATTTCGGGCATCTGGCAGTCCATTAAAATGATGTCGTAATGGGTGTGCTCAAGAGCGTCCAGGACCGCCCGCCCGTTGGACGCCGTATCTGCAGTATAGCCAAGGTGTTTTAACTGCCCTAAGGCGACCATTTGGTTCACCGGATTGTCTTCAGCAACGAGTACGCGAACCTTTTGCCGTCGCAGGACGGGTGAAGAGGGCGGCTGTTGTTCAGCAGGCGAGTGTGGCATGGCAGCCGGCGCCTCGCCCATGGCATTTGCCAGGCAATCGAACAGGGTAGCTTGCCGCACTGGCTTAAAACAACAGTTCGTAAACCCCGAAGCGTGCAATTCTTCCGAACTGACCCGCTTGCCGAAATTAGCGAGCAAGATGAGCCGGGTGTCAGAGATTGTCGGGGCGGCCTTGATTTCCCGCGCCAGCGCCATGCCGTCCATATCCGGCATCTGTTGACCAATAATGGCCAGTAGATAGGGGTCCCCTTCCCTCGCGGCTCTATGCAGGAGACTCAGCGCCTCAGCTCCGGTCGTAGCGATGCCCTCGCGCATTTTCCAGGCAACGATCTGTTCGTGGATAAATTGGCCGCTGACGGCATTGTCATCGACCAGGAGCGCCCGCAGATTAACCAGCCGGTGATTACTGTCTAAGGTGGACTGAAGTGACGGCGATTTTCGTAGACGCACTGTAAACCAGAAGGTCGAGCCCTTGCCTATAGCGCTTTCCACGCCGATCTCGCCGCCCATTTTTTCAACTAACTGCCTGGAGATAGCTAATCCCAGACCGGTACCGCCGAATTTTCGCGTCGTCGAGCTGTCGGCTTGGGCGAATGCCTCAAAAAGCTTTTTCTGGTTCTCCGGAGAGATTCCCATGCCGGTATCACTGACTCTAAACCGCAGCTCGCATTCCTGCTCCTTCTCCGTGTCACAGGAGACGCGTACCGTCACTTCGCCAACGTCGGTGAACTTGATCGCGTTGCCAACCAGGTTGGTGAGAACCTGCCGAATCCGGCCGGCGTCACCCCGCAGCCAGGTGGGGACAGCGTGCTCGATGAAACTGGCCAGCTCGATCTTTTTGGTTTGGCATTGTCCGGCCAGTAAGCCGATAGTTCCATCGAGCACGGCGTGCAGATCGAAATCAAGCTCCTCAAAGTTTACTTTGCCCGCCTCCAGCTTGGAAAAGTCCAGAATGTCATTAATGACGGTGAGTAACGCCTCGCCGCTGGAACGAATTGTCTGCGCGCAGTCATGTTGCTCACTGGTGAGCGGGGTCTCGAGCAGGAGCTCGGTCATGCCGATTACCCCGTTCATCGGCGTACGGATCTCGTGACTCATATTGGCCAGGAATTCGCTCTTCGCGCGGTTGGCTGCTTCGGCGGCCCATTTGGCGTTATTAGTTTCCACCTCGGCGCGTTTTTGCTCGGTAATATCGATCGTCACCACGCCAACCGCCTTGGGCTTCGCGTCCGCTCCCATCAGAGGAAAAAAAGAAAGCTGGTAATCTCGGTGCCCGGCTGGGATATCCTCTGGCTCACCGCTCAGTTCGAAGTTGAGAATAGGCTTGCCAGTAGCGAATACCTGCTGGTAGAGCGGCTCGAGAATGTCTGCAAGCACCGGCAAAAGTTCGCGGACGCTTTTACCAAGACGGGCGTCAATCGGCACCTTGGTCATGTCCGAAATTCGCTGGTTGGCTTTCAAATATCGAAGTTGCCGGTCCACTACCACCATACCAACTGGGGATGCGTCGAAGTAGGCGTTTAACTCTGCCTCGCTCTCGCGAGCAGCCCGCTCCGCCGCTTTGCGTTCGCCTACTTCAGCCACCAGTTGGGCGGTGCGTTCGGTGATTCTTTCCTCCAACACATCAGCCATCTGGTTAAAAGCGTCCCCCAGCACGCCGATTTCGTCGCGTGTAGTGACTTGCACCCGAGCGTCATAGCGGCCGGCGGCGATGGTCTTTGCCCCGTTGGTCAATTTTAATACCGGTTTAAGCAGGTGATGCGCCAGCCAGAGGCCAAGGATTGCCGCCACAGCAAGCGTCGCCAAGAGCACGCCCATCATCCGGTTAAATGACTCGTCCGCCGGTTTCATGATTGTCCCGTAAGAGGCCAGGCTGATCAGCCGCCAGCCGCCTGCATCGTTGTCGCCATAAGTCGCTAAACCGGTGTAGCCGGCCATCAGCTTGTGTCCCCGGGAGTCTGTGTACACCAGGTGTCCATTGCTAACACTGCCCATTGCAGCTCGTAACGCTCCGCTTGTCACATCGGCAGGAGCCGAAAGCAGGGGGGCGCGCGGGTCAGCACTCATCAGCACCAGCCCCGCCTTGTCCAGTAAATAGGGAAATTCGTCCCCTGGAGCTTGCTTTTTTAGATCTCCCAAGAGCCAAAGCAGCTGGCGCGTCAAGACATTGGCGACAATCACACCCAGGGGGCGCCCCTCGCTGTCCTGCACTGATACCAGTATCTGGATGCCAAGGAGCCTTTTACTCAGGTGCTCACCGGCTGCCGCCTGGCTCAGGAATTTTAGATCATTGGCCACATAGACAGAGCCAGGCCTGCCGCGAAGGGCTATCTCAAACTCATTTCGGGTGTTGGCAAAATGCGTAAAAAGCGATTCGCCAAGGCTCGAGCTATCGGACGACGCAATAATCAGACCCTGAGGACTTACTAGCATGACTTGCTCGAAAAAGGAAAATGAGTAGGCCAAGCGGGCCAGATGGCGATTGGCGAACTCCAGGTTTCCCGAACTCATATCAGGGTCCGCCGCCACCGTTTGAATATTACGGATAGAGTTGAACATAAACTCGTCCATACTCTTCCCAACCTGTACCACGCTGTCCTCGAGCCGTGTGCCGATTTGCTGCTGAGCCTGTTCAACGAGAGTCTGCCGCGCGACCCAGATGATCACCCCAATCGGGATCAAGGTCACAAATAAAAAGGTGAGAACCAATTTCTTAGTTAAAGACATGAAATTCAAGGCGCGGACAAGGGCGCTCCTAGAAATTGGCTAACGTCCAAATTTTTGTCCGTAATGACCATCGATCATAGTTCCAACGGACCCTTTAAAATCTTCTCCTTAGTCACTCCGCATAGCAAATGCGGGGACGCCGGCTAAAAACGGGTTTGTTTTCATAAAGTCAAGGACTATAATGGCAATATTCACAATACTCTTTGTAGATTCGATAGCGAGCGAAATCTAAGAGGCCGAAAATGGCAGAAACAATTGGCAAGACGAGCGCCCGATAACCGTCCCAATTCATTTCGAAATCATTCCGGATACGTCTTAAGAGAGGCGGCGAACCGGCCCGGGCAAATAGCGTAAGCAATACCGCAGAGGAAGCTCGTGCATCTGATCAGGAGCAGCAAACGTCGTCGTTTCGCGGTCCGTCCACTCATGCTAGACTCTCCCTGGTCTTGCCCCGTCTCCGCGTTTATTCCCAAGGGGCACAGTTGCCTGCTTGTCCGCCCAATGAGTGTATTTTCCGCTGAATTTTGCAGCTATGCCCATCAATGCGTTCCGGACCAATATCGTTCTCCGACCCGATCCCTCCCGTGTTTTCTTCCGGCCATTTGATTTAGACAATCATGAACGTTTTACACGGGTCGTTGCCCGAGTTACGGCTCTGGAACGCAGTGTAGCGGAGCAAGAGGCCAGAATCATGCTGGATCGCTTCAAGGGGCGGCACGTGAAGCTGGAGGAATTTCTTCTCAGGCGATTTGAGGAGGTGCGCGAACATGTCATCACTGATCGACCCCTCAACGAGTGGCAGAAGCTGCTAACCGGCGCTTACTTTACGCTTGAATATTCGCTGGAGGCAGCGGCACTTTTCAATCCCTCGATCGTGCCGCATCCGGATCAATCAGGACTTTCGCCGGGCACGTTGCGATTTGTGCTTAGTCTGCGCGCGATCGGTGATGGGCATGTGTCATCGATCGTGTTCCGCACTGGAGTGGTCGATGGGAACGGTCAAATCTCGATTAATCCGCCGACCCGTTTCGTAACCGTGGCAGAGGTGCACCCGAATCCGAGCTTCGAAAAGCTGCTCTTTGAGCGAAAGCTACGCGAACTCGGTGTGCTCTCTCCGGATGCGCAGCACCTGATGGATCAGCTCGGTGAGCAATTTACTTTTGCGCAGCTTACCGCCGTCGCTAATGAGGGATCGCGCGGTATTCGGCAACTCGATGGCAGCGTGCGACGCACTGCCGAAGATTTACTAGCGGTAGCGCGTGCGAACTACGAGATCAGCTTTGAGCCGTCGGAGCGGTACTCAGAACGAGTGATCTTCCCTGTGGCACCCGCAGAGGCACGCGGGATCGAAGACGCCCGTTTTGTGAGGTTTCATGACGAGGCGGGCCGATCGACATACTACGCGACCTACACCGCATTCGACGGACAAGTCGCATTGCCGCAGCTGCTCGAAACGAAGGATTTCGTGCGCTTCAAAATTAGTACGCTCAATGGGCCGGAAGTGCAAAACAAGGGAATGGCGCTTTTCCCACGAAAGGTGCGTGGCCACTATGCGATGCTCTCGCGGCAGTACGGCGAAAACATTTACCTGATGTATTCGGACATGCTGCACTTCTGGTATGATAAGCGCCTGCTGCTGCGGCCGACTTATCCTTGGGAGTTTGTGCAGCTAGGCAATTGCGGCTCGCCGATCGAGACCGACGCCGGCTGGCTGGTACTCACGCACGGCGTGGGGGCGATGCGGCGATATGCAATCGGTGCAATCCTGCTGGACCTCGATGATCCCGGCCGTGTCATTGGAAGGCTACCGGAGCCGTTGCTTGAGCCGACCCCGGAGGAGCGAGATGGCTACGTCCCGAACGTCGTCTATAGCTGCGGAGCTCTGGTTCACGACGGCCGACTGATCCTGCCTTACGCGATGAGCGACCAGTGCACGAGCTTCGCCACCGTGGTGCTGGAAGAGTTGTTAGTCGAATTGAAAGCGCGGCCGCCGGACAGGCTCGTATGATCAGCCCAAAGTATGTGCAAGATCGTCAGGGAATTGAGTGCAGGGAACTTCCGGAACGTCGTGGAAGAGACGGCTACTGCCTCTCCTCCAGCGGGACGAACTTCCGCAAAACCGAACCTGTGTAAATCTGTCGTGGACGGTGGATAGGAGAATTTCCCATCGCAATTTCCTTCCAGTTGGCGATCCAACCTGGAATCCGGCCTATGGCGAACAAAACGGTGAAGAAGTCTACTGGAATCCCTATCGAGCGCATGACGATACCGCTGTAGAAGTCCACGTTCGGATAAAGCTTGCGTTCAATGAAATACTCGTCGTGAGAGGCGATCTCTTCCAGGTTTACCGCAATATCAAGCACGGGATCCTTGATACGCCTCGAGGCGAAGAGTTTCTTTGACACTTCTTTAAGAATCTTAGCGCGCGGGTCATAGTTCTTGTACACGCGGTGGCCGAAGCCCATCAGTCGTTTGCTGCGATCCCCGCTCTTGGCTGCCTCTACAAATCTTGTACCATCGTCACCTTCTTTATGAATCGCTTCGAGCATTTCAATAACGGCCATATTCGCGCCGCCGTGTGCAGGTCCCCAAAGTGCGCACACCCCGGCAGCAACAGACGCGAACAGGTTGGCGCCCCCGGACGCAACCATTCGTACCGTCGAAGTGCTGCAGTTTTGTTCGTGATCGGCGTGTAGGAGCAGGAAAAGGTTAATGGCATGATCGACTCTTAAGCTGGCCGTATAGTCCGCGTAAGGCTCGGAGAACATCATGTGCAGTAAGTTCGAGCAATACGAAATCTGGCTTTTGGGATAAATGAATGGTCGCCCCAGTTTCATGCGATAGGCCATGGCGGCCAAGGACCGAACCTTCGAAATCAGGATGGTGGCGGCAACATCCAAGTGTTCAAGGTCCTGTTCCCGGTTGTTCGTGGCCATGTGAGGGTAGTAGCACCCAAGTGAATTGAGCATAGCAGAGAGGATCGCCATCGGATGGGAGGAGGTCGGGAAACCGGCGAAACTGTGAAACATGCTTTGGTGAATGGCCGCGTTGCCGAGAATGAGATTGCGGAATGAAACGAGTTGCTCCGAGTTCGGCAGTTCCCCATAAATGAGGAGATAGGCGACCTCTATAAAGTCGGAACGTTCGGCGAGTTCCTCTACGGCATAACCGCGGTAGCGCAAGATTCCCGTCTCGCCATCGATAAAGGTAATTCCGCTCAAGCATGATCCTGTATTGGCATATCCGTCGTCATAAGTGATGTAGCCGGAATCTCTGCGCAACTTTCGGATATCGATGCACTTCTCACCCTCTGTACCCGTCATGACAGGATAATTGTGCACTTTGCCGTCGATCGTGATAGAAGCGTGTTCAGGCATGATTTGTGATTGGTTACCTTTTAGTTCAGCCCTGACTCCTGGTGAGTGATTGAAAAAGTTTGCATTTGCTAGAGCCCCAACGCATCAGCGATGCCGTTGGAATACAGGGCGGTATCGGACGGCAATGGTGTGAATATCCTGCAGCAGTTGCCGAGCCACAGTTGAAGTTAGAGACGACGCAGCATCATGGCCAAACAAGAGAGCGATCTCGCTGGCGTTTCTTATGCAGACTGATCGAAACAAAACGGTTCAAGGCAATTGCGGCAATGAACTCGATCACAGACGCCGTGACCGTGGCTTCGAAATGCGTTTACTATCGTAGACTCAAACCGCTTGTCGTCGCCCGTCATTTCAGTGCCCCGGAATTTCCCGGTCACCTTAACTACATACAATTTCGAATACTGTTACGCTGCTACCTAAGACGCAAGAGGTGAAAAATACCGGCCAAGATTTGGTTAGTATTCGCACTCTGTGGTAGTAAAATTGGTGCTGTAAAAACATAAAATCATTCACAAGGGAAAAGTTATGGAATTGGCGTCAAATCTTCTTCTTTCCGAGGAAATCAAAAAGACGATGGGAATTCTGCCGCGCAGCCACTCGAGAGCCGAGGTGCCACAATACTTCGGCCAAGTCGAAAAACCGCTGAAGGAAATCAGTTCGATTTTCGAGCGGTATCTTAAAGAGCAGCGTGGTTCACTGTTCGATGGTTATTATGAAAAGCACCGGGATTCGACGCTTCTCTGTTGCCGGTCTGCCGATGGGGTGGCGGTTGTGTTCTGCCCGTCGGATCACACGGGCGTCTGGGCCGGACTGATCGTCCAGGGGTCGCTTGGCAAACGGACACAACAAACGCTGGAAGGCATAGCCAAAGACAAGGGTCTGAATCTAGCGCAGGCCAAGTCCTGAGGCACAGCGGTCGTTGGAGAGCGAAGCAAGTTGAGAACTTGGATCCTGGCTGTCCTTTGCCTAGAGATTCCGAAGTGGACTCGCCTCGGCTCGCGGCCTCGGACCCGAGCCGCCGGATGAAAGTCGGGACGCGGTGGCGAGGCGATCATAACTAATCGGACGGTGGTTTAGTCCTCATCTTTAAGCAGACGATTGCCTGCGCCCTTAATGAAATTTCTTGGCACAGCGCTGCAGCGCCACAGAGACGCTAGGGTGAACCAGAAATAATTGCTCGAGTTCATGGGAAGTCATCCCTCTCTGAATCGCAAGAGCCGCAAGATTAATGACTTCGGCAGCTCCATTCCCGATGATGACAACTCCCCGGAGCTTTTTCGTATGGCGTTCCACAATCACTTTTAATTGGGTACGGGACGGCTCCGCAACGGTCAGATCCTCAGAAGTAACTAGCCGGACGGTTTCTGACATTGCATCTAATTCTAATCCCGCATCAATAGCTTCGGTTTCCATCCATCCGACTGCAGCGGCAGGCGGGTCAGTATCAAGATAGCGCGGCACCCAACGTGAGTTAAAGAGAGTATCACCACCCTGAATCGCTTCGACAGCGATCCGTGCCTGAGCTGATGCCGAACTATCTAACATGTTCAACCCGTTAACGTCGCCAATTGCGAATATATGACGCTGACTCGTTCGCAATTGCGAATCTACCTCTATGAAAGGACTCATGGCTATACCCAGATTCTCGAGCCCCAGCGATTCTACATTTGGGCGCCGCCCAGTTGCCACCAGAACAAGGTCAGGAGAGGTTGTACTGCCGTCTGGTTTCGTGAAAATCGGATATCCATCTCTGTCTGGTACCTCATCTATCTCCACCCTTTTCTCTAGATAGACTTCGACGCCCATTGCTGAAAGTTCCTCGCCGACGAGCTGGCCAACACTCGCATCCCATTTGGGCAATAATCGTTCCCGCTGCTCTACAACAGTGACGCCGCATCCGAGTGCGCGATAGATCGATGCAAACTCGCAGCCGACATAACCGCCGCCGATAATAAACAATCGAGCAGGCGGATAGACTCTAGCAATCAGATCGTCGCTGTTGAAGAAGCGAGAGTTATGCGATGACAAAAAATCAGGGCGCGAACCAGTCGCCAAAATGATGTACTCGGCCTCGACATCCTCGTGCTCTCCGAAAGAATCCGTGATCCGTACTTGATGCTCACTGAGCAGAGTTCCACTCCCTTTTGCAATCCGCACATTCAAGGTCTGCAAATCATTTCGCAGGTCTTCCGCAAGGCGGGCACTGGCGGCGCGTTGCGCTTTTATCCAGTCCCCCAGAGAGCTTCTTAACAATTCCGCTTCGATCCCAAACTGCCTGCTTTGGGCGATCTGCCGAAAGACTCGACTCGAAGCGCGCAGCGCCCGAACTGCGTAGCACCCCCGATGAAAACGCGTGCCACCGAATGCATCCTTCTCGATCAAAATTACTTTTGACCCTTTTTCGGCTACCAGAAGCGCAGCGTCGCTACCCCCGGACCCCGAACCAATCACCGCGACATCATATTTCCCGCTCACTGGACTTGAATTTCGAATTGCGGAGCCGCTTCTGCCCGTAATTCGGAAAGATCAGTCAGCGGACTATCGGTGGTCTCATTTGCCCGATCGATAAACCTGAAAGTGTGGATGCCATAGAAGGTAAATTTGGAGTAAGTCGGAGCCGGGTTATTTTCCTCAAGAACTAAGCTACTTCTGGCCGTTTCAGCCTTTAAGGTACTCATATTCACATCTTACATTTTCTTGTGGATGTATCAATACACTCGCCACTCGAAACAGGAGCGCGGAGCTTCAACCTTTTCATCGAGTGATGGATTCCCGAATGGATCTCCGAGGATATCCCGGCGGGAAACAGGTCGGACACACCGCGGCGCACGACGGGCGGACCTCCGTTCAGAAAAAATGCGCAAGGGCGAATTCGCATCGAACAAGAGAAAAGCTCCGGGGTTAGTATTCGCCAAAATCGGTACAGCGGGCTGGAGAGTCGCCTCGTAGGCTTCTAACATGCAAAAAGTTAGAGAATACATCAAAAGCGCACTGGCCATCTTGGCGTCGTGTTCTCCATTGGTCATGTTGTATATTGGTTCGCACTGGAAATAAGCAATTCGATGCCCGCAGGGACGCGAACCCTAATTCGCTGCCCGCGGCCAGGGCGAGAGCGGCGGACTTTTGCCAGCAATCCAGGTACGATGTTTCACGCGGTTTGGAACTCAATTCCATACTCTGCTGCCAGTTTCACGATAAGCTGCAATTCAGGCTCTCCTTTATTGAATTCTTCAGCGCAAGCCGCAAAGAAACGGTCAAAACCACCCGGCACGCACAACACAACTACCGTGAGTTTGTCGTTCCCTACCACTCTTGGCGCATGGGGAATTCCTTTTGGAAGATAGATTACGTCACCTTTTCGCCCATGGAGCAGCTCGCCGCCGCGATTTACCTCGATTTCACCGGATTCGATCAGAAAGGTTTCATCGGTCGCACGATGAGTGTGCGGCGGCGTAGCATTGGCGGGCGAAGCGGAAATCCGCAACATGCAAAAGGCGTCACCCGTTTGCTGAGAACTAACGAGAACCTGTGCGTCCTGGCCAAACGCTCGTAACACACCACTTTTCCCGTCTCCTGGGAAGTCGGTTGCAAAATTTTCTATCATCGTTTCAGTCCGGCTTAATTGGACAAGAGATAACCTTTGCTCATCTATCCCTCAAGGGAAACGACGATCGCGCTGGCAAAACTTAGGAGGCAAGCCTTGGGCGGCAAAAAAATTGCGGATCAAGCACGCCCAAACTCAGGCTCAGAACAGTTCTGAGAGGTTGCTCCAGACTCCCGGGAATATGCGAACGCGTTATCCGAAACTCAGGCTTACTTTGCCTCGTCAATCAAGCGTTTGGCTTGACTTATGGCATTTTCCTCCCCTTGGACATTTTCAAGAATCCAATTGTCGCCGTCCAAAAAAACATTGTAGAAGCCAGCTTTACGCCGGTCCGAAGGGACGACTTCGATGGCAAAGCCATCGTAATGGACTGTTGTCATGCTCATAGCCTCATGTTTCGCTCATCGGACCGCTCACAGTCTCGCTCTCCTTTGGCCATTGCTGTGCGCGCATTGGCAAAAGATAAGTGTCGGCCCCGAATGGCGCGAAGATAAACATCTCTCCTCTCCTTCCCGATGGACACCCGGTTCTCCCTGTTTCGCATTGAGCGACGTTCCGGCTCACACCATCGTCGGTCGTGCGGTAAACGCGGACGCTTCGCACCTGATACTCGGAGCCCCAAAGAAAAATATCCTCGTGAAACTCATTCGAGGAAACTTGATTCTTCAAGTTTCGAGGTTACTGCCGGATAAAATTCATTTGCTGGTTCACGCGTCATTCGATTTGCCACGAATGAGTTCTTAGCAGGTCCGAGATGGAAGGTTCATTGTGGCATCCGCGATGATGCGCGCCGCCTCGTCATATCCCGTTAAGCCTGTGTTGATAACAAAGTGATAGTTGATCGGATCGTCGATCTCGGCTCTGAAGTAGTGTTTGATATACCGCCGCCGAGAATCGTCTGTCGCCGATATCAATTCTACGGCCTCTTGCGTACCCAGGCGATGATGCTCTTCGATCTGTCTCACCCGTTTCGCAAAGGGCGCCATCAGGCGGACATGCAAGACCCTCTTTTGATTCGCTGTGAGGATACTGGCACCCCTTCCGATAAAAATCGCGTTCCCGAGACATGCGAGCCGCAGAATGGTGGCCGCGGTATGCTCTGCCAAGTTCCAATTCGTTATCCGGACACCTAACAGCTCTTGAACAGCATCATGGACAATCTTAGGCATCTCCTCGTTCAAAAAACGGGACACAGGATCCGGAAGATTGTGATTATTCCAAACCAGTTCGGCCAGGTGTCGGTCGAATACCACCCATGCGCATTTGGAGCTCTCCGATAGTCGATCCGCAAGCAATTCGGCGATCTCAATCCCCCCGGAGCCCATTTGCCGCGAAATGGTAACGCACGGAGAAGCTTGGTTCTGTCGGTCAGGGACCAGCACCGCCTGCAGTTCCAGGTACCGAGCAAATCCTTCGAGAAGGTCCTTTTCCATTCTGCAGAATCTCCGTTAGCACCTGATTCGACATACTTTCATCGAATCAGGATTCGAACAAGTGAACACATTAGTTTTTGCATCCTCTGGATCTTTGTTTACTTCAACTAAATCCCAGGTCTATTCATTCAACTATGGAAGTCCTCCAGACTCTGTCGGTCGCGCTGGGGCTCGCAGCTCTATCGGGCTACAGTTTATATCTGACTGTTTTTTCGACCGGTCTCGCCATCCATTTTGGGTGGGTTCATCTTGCGCCACAATTTTCGTCGCTTTCTGTCCTCAGTGATCCGGCGGTTCTCCTCATTTCCGGGATCCTTTTCGCACTCGAATTTTTCGCGGACAAGATTCCCTGGGTGGACTCAATTTGGGATGCTGCTCATACGGTTATTCGACCCGTCGGCGGCGCATTTCTGGCGACAAGAGCGCTCGGACAGACAACTCCGGTTTTTGAAGTCATCGTCGCCCTTCTGGGAGGAGCCATGAGCTTTGCCTCCCACAGCCTGAAAGCCAGCACGCGGCTGGTGGTCAACACTTCGCCGGAACCCTTCTCAAATATCGCGGTCAGCGCCGGCGAAAACGTGCTGCTGGTCGGAGCCGTTGCTCTGCTCTGGCACTATCCGGTCGCTGTGTTCCTATTCCTTGCCCTCTTATTCGCTCTGACCTTCTATTTCCTCCCAAAAATCTGGCGATCGATTTCAATGCATCTTTGGTTTATCTCTCGGAAACTGAATCAAATATTCCCCGCAGAAAACATCGATAAACTCCCAGCCAAACTGCCTTCGCGATACGACGCCTTGTTCCGGCGCATGACCGGCACCGCAGCCACAGTCGCTTGGGCTGTACCGTGCGTTTCAGGCAAAGGAAAATATTTGGAACCGCAACGGTTCGGCTATCTGGTGGCGAGCAATGAGGCGCCTTCCAAGGTCTGGTTCATCACCAAGACCATGATTGGCAGCGCGTCAAAGATGCTGGAGATCGAGCAATTCAAGGTCTCGCTAGAGAGCCGATTGCTTTTCGAAGAGTTGAGCCTCCACAGCCTCGGTAAAAACCGCCGTTTCTCCTTCAGGTTCGATAGAGGCCACGCCAATCTCGCCGCCAAAGTTGCCGCCGACCTCGAAAATCGACTCGAAACCGCCCGCCCGCTCACGTTGACGGAGCCGAAGGATCAAGCAGGCGGGAGTCCAGGAGTGCAGGAGCTACAGAAGGAAGAGATAACCTAATCCCGCAGGACCATGCCAAACGGGACAACACATTGTCGCTCTTATTCTGCAACTCCTGTAACTCCGCTTCCTCCTTACGCCAGTCCGTTTTCTTTGAGAATCTGTCGGCGTTCGTCTTATCAATTCTCATCGTCGGCAGTGTGATTTTCTTCTCTACCTTTTCGCCATTCACGATCTTCAGTCCCTGCCTGACACCCTCCGCCCCTGGAGTCGCATAGAGGAAAGTAGCGGTTAACTGGCCTTTTGATACCCAGGTGACACCTTCATCGGGCAACGCGTCGATGCCAAGAATCTTCATTTCCTTGTCACGTCCGGCATCTTTGGCCGCCAAATATGCGCCATAGGCTTCGGGATCATTGTGACCATAGACCAGATCGATGTGATCGAAGGATTTCAATGCCGTCGACATCACTTCATACGCCTTCTGCTGTTTCCAATCGCAATCCATCGGCTGCAACAACGATTTGATCCCCGATTCTTTGCCAACGTGTTCCATGAAGCCATCGTGACGATCGTGCGCCGGCTGCGTCCCCATACCACCCCACAACTCCACCAGATTGCCCTTTGCTTTCCCTTCGCCACCCAACAATTCCACGGCGTATTTACCTGCTTCGCGACCGATCAGGACATTGTCGCCTCCGATAAATTGCGCGTACTTGTCAGTTTCAACGTTTCGGTCAAGAATGATTACCGGTATCTTCGCGTCGATAGCTTTGAGCACGACGCCTGTTAGTCCGGCCGATTCTTTGGGGCTTACTAACAGGATGTCAACGCCCTGCTGGATCAGATTTTCAACATCGGCCACCTGCTTTTCTGTTTTGTCTTGCCCATCGGTAATGATCAATTCAAGCTCCGGATGCTTACCCGCTTCCTTGATCATATCTTTGTTGAACTGTACACGCCACGGTTCAACGGTCGTCACTTGCGAAAAACCAAATCGATACT
The DNA here is from genome assembly GCA_963736745.1 of uncultured Verrucomicrobiae bacterium. Taxonomy (GTDB): domain Bacteria; phylum Verrucomicrobiota; class Verrucomicrobiia; order Chthoniobacterales; family JAFAMB01; genus JAFAMB01. Next base: position 49,017 of record CAVTQD010000056.1, read on the forward strand.
TCTTGGACTGAGCACGAATATAAAACGGTTTGAACACCGTCGATGCCGCTGCTGCGACAACTGTTGCTTTGATGAACTTTCTTCTGTTCATAGGGGGAATGGTTACCTTTATTTGTTATTACTTTTTGTTCTCTACCAACGGTTACAACGAAAAAGAATTCGAATTCAGGAGTCAGGAGTCAGAGGTTACAGAATCAAGAAAAATCCGAATGGCACCGAAAAATTCTAAGACATTCGCTTGAGTTTCGGATCCTTTTTTGCTCCTGACTCCTGACTCCTGACTCCTGACTCCTGACTCCTGACTCCTGACTCCTAACTCATTTCCGTACCTCCTCGACTTGACGAGCCTTGGCGCCTATTTCCCGGCCGCCATCCATCACTCTGAAATAGCTGCGGATTTGTTTCCATCGAACACCAAGTTGTCCCTCCTGCAGCAGAACTGCCGCCAGAATAATCCCTCCCTTCAGGACGAGCTGCGTGTTACTGTCGATATTCCGCAGCTGCAGAATATTTCCCAAAAATCCGAAGATCAATACACCCACCAAGGTCCCGGTCATTGATCCTCTGCCTCCCATGAGGTTAGTACCGCCGATAACTACCGCTGCGATTGCATCCAGTTCCGCGCCCGCACCTGCATCCGGTTTGCCTTGCCGATATTGCGCGGTATACAGCACGCCGGCTGTGCAAGCGAGCATGCCAGAGATCGCAAACACCGCGATCTTCAACTGGTCGACCTGGATTCCCGCGAGCCGGGCCGCTTGTTCATTGCCACCAATCGCGTAGATGTAACGGCCGAACGTGCTAACTTTCAAAACAAATCCAAAAACTAACACCGCAAAGATAAAAAATATTCCCGGAACCGGTATAACCTGGAAAAGCAACGCCCGAAGCATATCAAAATCCTCCGTTGCATTTGTCCCCGTGTACACCGGATGCACCGCCATGTTCGATCCACCTAACAGGCGCGCTATCCCTAAAATTGCGACCATCATCGCCAGAGTGACAATGAACGGTTGCATTTTGCCCTTGGTGATAAACAACCCATTGAGCGCTCCAAAAACAAGTCCGACCGCCGGAACGGTAACTAACACACCGAGCACACCAAACTTCGTGCCAAGCTGACCGACGGTCCAGAAGATCGACAGTACCGCTAAAATCGCTCCCAGGACTATCCCAAACCATCGGGCCGACGTAGTCGCCTTTTCCACAGGCTTTGACGAATGCCCGCCCGCATTAATCGCGATTAACGGCACTAGATAGGCGCACAAGAAGAAAGCAACGAACGCCAGAACCGGGATTGCCAGGAATGAAGCGTTCGTCCACCCCTGTTGAGTCAGCAACATCGCGCAAACAACCGATCCCAATGCCATCATCGAACCCACGGATAGATCAATTCCGCCGGTCAGGATCACCAGCGTCATCCCAACCGCAATAATTCCATTGTTCGAGACCTGACGGAGGACGTCCGATTGGTTCCCCGGACTAAGGAAAATGTTCACTCCTTTGTCGATTCATCGGCGATGAAAAGACCCCAACCAGGTACAGGACCGCCAGACCCCAGAACAATTTTGTCTGCAGCAGAAATTTCGCAGTCGAAGAAAGAGTACGTTTCACCGGGCCATCTCCATCGCCGTCGAACGCAGGCTGCACCAAACCTCCAGGCGACGCATATTCCAGGATCGTTGCGTGGGAAAACTGCTCCCGACTCAGCAAGGCCGTTGGACGCCCCTCGCACAAAACGAGGATCCGATCGCTGAGCAGCGTCAATTCCGGCAGTTCGGAGGATACGAGCACGATCGCCAAGCCTTGCTCAGCCAGCGTACCAATCAAACGATAAATCTCCGCCTTGGCGCCCACATCGATGCCGCGCGTCGGTTCGTCCAATAATAATACCTGCGGTTTGGTCAGCAACCATTTCCCGATCACGAGCTTTTGCTGATTGCCGCCACTCAGCGTTCCAGCAAGCTGTCGGGGTCCACTGGCTTGGATGCCAAGATCCCGGATCGTCCTATCTGCAAGCTCCAATTCCTCGTTGGGCGAAACCAAACCAAAGGCAGCGATCGTCCGCAAGACCGCCAGCTCTGCGTTTCGGTCAATCCCGGCCCCGAGCACCAGTCCGTCTCGCTTACGGTCCTCGGTAACGAGCGCGATTCCAGCGGCTTTCGCGTCCACCGGGTTCAAAAGACGAATCTTTTTGCCTTCAATCCGGATTTCCCCTCCGGAGGTTCCAGGATGCAGGCCAAACAATACCTCCAGAGTCTCAGTTCGGCCGGCGCCAAGCAATCCGGCAATCCCGAACACCTCGCCCGCCACGACAGCAAAGCTTACATTCTGCACCAGCATCGATCGCGCGACAGTTGGTGCAGGGTTTTCCAACCACAGATTTTGCACCTCTAGCACCGGCTTCCGCGTGGCAGTCTCTGACTTGCCACTCGCAATGACTTCCTGAAGTTCGTGACCGACCATCATGCGAATGATCTCGCGACGGCTTGCCTTCTTCTGGGACACGGTTCCGATAACCTGCCCGTCGCGGAGCACCGTCACCATATCGGCCAACGCGACCACTTCCTCCAACCGATGCGAGATATAGACGATCGCGACGCCCTCCTTCGCCAACGTTCGGATCACCTGAAACAGGCGTTCAGTTTCATTGATGGACAGCGCCGACGTCGGCTCATCCATGATCAGGATCCGAGCCTTTGCCACAAGTGCTTTCGCGATCTCCACCAATTGCTGCTCGCCGACACGCAGTTTGGAGATCGGCTGATCGATCCGGCCATGAAAGTCCAGAGGGCGCAGAACCTCGCGGGCCGCTCGAACCTGTTGATCTCGGTCGACAATAAAGAGGGACCGAACTTTTTCCTGCCCAAGAAAGATGTTTTCGTCGACTGCGAGTTCGGGCACAAGGCTGAGCTCCTGCTGAATCATTGCGATCCCTGCCCTGGTCGCCTCTCGAGGGGAGGCCATTCGATATTGCTTGGCGGCCACGTAGATTTCCCCCTCGTACTGATCGATCAAGCCGGCCGCAATCTTCATCAGGGTCGATTTGCCCGCTCCGTTTTCGCCCATGAGCGCATGAATTTCACCGGCACGGAGATCGAAATCAACATTTCGCAGGACCAGTGTGGGCCCGAAACTCTTGGAAATTCGCCCGCATCTGCAGAGCCAATTGATTTGGTGCTTCAGTCTGTTCGGTTGGGGCAACCATAGGATCCAGGGCGATGAACCAACATAGAAGGAAACACCAATCCGGCGAAACCAAACTTATTCCGCCGAGCCGAAATAATCCTTCCAGGATCACCACGCGCTGATGTTTGGGGGCTACAATGTAAAACTTTACATCGAGTTATAGTTCGTGCAAAACAGATGTCAAGCCTCCGGTTCCGTGCCCCAGTCGTATCTCCTCTTCTCCATGACTCTTCACGATCTCGCCAAGGAGCTGAATCTCAGCATCGCTACGATCTCAAGAGCTCTCAGTCGCCCGGAAGATGTAGCTCCACCAACTCGCCAACGCGTCCTCGCCGCTGTCCATCGCCATGGCTACACACCCAATGGGACGAGGCGTTCTTTGCGTACGCAGCAGACCAGGACTATTGGCATCATTGTCTCAGATATCAGAAATTATTTCTGCGCTGCGGTCGTCAAAGCGATCGAAGACGAAGCCAGAGCCAACGGGTACACCGTCCTGATCTGCAACGCCGACGAAGACGCCGCTAAAGAGGAAGCCGCTCTCCAGCTTCTGCTCGACAGGAAAGTGTCCAGTGTCATCAATTGCTCGACCGGAGCGAATCTGGACCTCTTGCGGGCATTCCAGAAATCCGGCGCGGTCCTGGTCGACCTGGATCGTGAGTCGGGGCTGACCAACGTCGATACCGTTGTCGTCGACAATAAGCGGGGCGCCGAACTCGCCACGCAACACCTCATTGAGCTTGGCCATCGCGAAATTGCCACTATAGCAGGACCTCAACACCTCTCTAATGCGCGGGGGCGCCTTGCAGGGTTTGAAGATGCATTGCGAACTCACGGCATCCCCGTCAAAAAAGGGTACGTTCAATTCGGAAATTTTCTTCAGGAATCCGGCTATCAATGCGCTGAAAAGTTGCTTTCGTCGCGTCGTCCTCCCACTGCGCTCTTTGTGGCAAACATGGAAATGGCGGCCGGCGTCATCGCTTTCGTTCGCGAAAAAGGTGTCGCCATTCCCGAGGATATATCGATCGTTAGTTTCGACGACTCGTTTTGGGCACGATATATGGACCCTCCTTTGACCGTCATCGCCCAACCAATGGAGAGAATGGGCAAATGCACCATGGAACTCCTCCTTGCACGGCTCCGAGGAGGTAAACCAACGCAAACCCTTGTCTTTGCCCCGGAGCTTATCGTTCGGCGGTCAACCGCCCCTCGCTGCTCTCTTTAATCGTCCTCGTCCTCGGTTTCCTTTGCTGGGAAAATGCTGTTGCGTGGCTCTCTCGCTCGCGGCTTTCTCTCAGCGCAAGCCGCTTTGCCGGCAGCGGTCAAAGATCGCGAACGAGGACGAGGACGTTGAGGAGGAAGCGATGGAGGAAGGCGGTAAACCAACGCATACCCTCTGGCTTCTTCTCTATCCTCCTCGTTCTTCGTCCTCGGTTTCTTTTGCCGGGGAAAATGCTGTTGCTTGGCTCTCTTTCGCGGCTTTCTCTCAGCGCAAGTCGCTTTTGCCCGGCAAGCGGTCAAAGACCGCGAACGAGGACGACGACGACCACGAGGACGATTAGGAGGAAGCGGGAGGAAAACCCGCACGGTAGTACTTATAATTTTACATACATCTTCATAATATGTTATTATCTTTTATGGAGCCCCTTTTTGATCACGGAAAACTAGATCTCTATCACCGGCGTAGGCGAAGCGTCCCGCTTGGCCTCTTGCCTCGAAACTGGGCAAACCGAGACGGTTTGCTTACTGTAAGGCGAAGCGTCCCGCTTCGATTCTTCAAACGCCGACCAAATCCGGACGGCTTGCCTATCACGTTGACCACGCCGCCGGCTCGCAGCTCCCGCAACGACAATCGTCGTGATGGCAAGGGTCCCAACGATAACCGACCCCTCTATTTGTTCTCCCAGAACCCAGTGAGCGGCGAAAATCGCCAGGAACGGCAAAAGCAATTGCACCTGGCTCATCTTCGCGATACCCCCCAATGCAAGGCCCTTGTAATAGAAGAAAAACCCAATGAATTGGCTGACCGCGGTAAGGTAAAACAAACCGACCCACGCCTGCACGGGTGCTGACTCCATTCGGACGCCAGAATGAGAAACGTAGACGATCAGCCCAATCAACTCGAACGGGAACACTGTTACCAGGGCCCAGCAGATCACGAGCCATCCCCCCATCTCACGGGCGAGGAGACCCCCTTCGGCGTAGCCGTAGGAACAGGCTATAAACGCTGCCACTAACAACACATCTGCCTGTTCGATCGAATGAAAGCCCGATCGATACGCTGAGAACAGACAAATCAGACCTGTCCCGAGAATCGCAAATATCCAAAACCCGCGAGAAACCGATTCCCGCCCGCGTATGACACCAAACACAGCGGTTGCTAGCGGTAGAATCGACCCAAGCACCGACGCATGCGTGGCAGGAACATACTTCAGTGCAATCGAGACAAGGATCGGAAAAAGCACGACCATCCCGACGGCCGCGGAACCCAGACGCACCAATTGCCACCGGCCCGGAATTCGGCCCCTGCTCAGCAATAGATAAATGAGAGCCGCGACTCCTGCTCCCGCACCGCGTACAAGTGCAACCAAAATCGGATCAAATGCGCGCAGACTGAGTCGGGTCATTGGGAAAGTGAAACTGAAACAGAGCACACCAAGCGCGGTAAAAAACCAGCTTTGCCACCCCGGAGATCTGTTTCGAACAAACGAGGTGGCGAGCGGAACGATCGACAAGGATTTCACCCGAACAGGATCCGGCAGAATTTCTTACCAGAACAGATACAGTTTGTGCAAAAATCGACCAGAACAGATTGCGCCGCTTCCGGTCAAATGCCATCCATACATGAAAAAGCTGATACGCCCAGATACCGACCCGGCAAAAACGCTCTTCATACCCGATGCGCTCTTCACACTCCGACACGCCCGTACGCCGACCCGCCGATACGGTCTCCCCCTGCCTACCTGGCTCTAGCTGATTCCCTCGAGACCCAAGTTCGGGCCAACGTGTTCAGCCCCGGAGATCGTCTGCCATCCGTTCGATCCCTTTCCGTGGATCATCGGCTGAGCGTTGAAACCGTCCTGCACACATTCCGGGTCCTCGAGGACCGTGGTCTTGTCGAAGCCAGACCCAGAAGTGGATTTTATATTAAGTTCAGAAACCAACTACCGGAACCTCTGCCTCAGCCGCTCCGATTGGAGGCTTCGCCGGTTGAAATCAGCAAGCTACGCTATCAGTCATTCTCCATCGGGAATTCCAAGGCCGTTGTTCCGCTGAGCATCGCAATACCGTCTCCGGAAATCCTCCCAACAGCAAAGCTCGGGCGCATGATCTCCGTACTTGCTCGGTCGGCATCGGCCGAAATCGTTCGTTACGCTGAACCTGCCGGTCACCACAAGCTGCGTAAACAGTTGGCGCGACGCTCGGGCGATTGGGGATGCCTTATGAAGCCGGAGGACTTCATTGTCACGAACGGCACAACTGAAGCGATCGCCCTGGCATTGCGAACCGTCTGCCTGCCCAACGCCGCTGTTCTGGTCGAATCACCGACTTACTACGGAATCCTTGAGATGATCGAAAATCTGGGGTTGCGCGTCGTCGAGCTTCCAACAGATGCACGAACCGGCGTTTCTCCGGACGACATCGAACATGCCATCCAATCGATACCGAGGATTGGCGCCTGCCTCCTGGTAACTAACTTTTCCAACCCTCTTGGGTGCACGATGTCGGTTGAAAAGAAGAAGAGGTTGGTTTCGATTTTAGCCAAGTATCAAGTTCCGCTAATCGAGGACGACATTTACGGCGATCTTTGTTCACCCGGCGATCCGCGTCCGGTCGCCGCAAAGGCTTTTGACACCGAGGGTCTCGTCCTCCTTTGCAGTTCAATTTCCAAGACGCTGGCTCCCGGCTTGAGAGTTGGCTGGATCGCGCCGGGTCGTTTCCGGGAACAAATCCTGCAACTCAAAACCAATCAAACATTGGCTTCCCCCACGCTTGCTCAACTGGCAATCGCTGAATTCCTGGAGCATGGGTCATACGATGCTCATCTCAGGAAAATCCGGACGTTTTTCGCTCACCAATTGCAGCTCTTCAGCAGCGCGGTTTCACGGTATTTTCCCTCCGAGATCAGAGTCTCGCGACCGCAGGGGGCGTTTGTTTTGTGGGTGGAGTTTGATTCTGACTGGACACCACGGAACTGGCCGCCCGTGCACTAAACCAGCACGGGATTGCCATTGCACCCGGATGCATTTTCTCTGCAAACGGGAGAAGCTTTCGCAACTGCATACGTCTCAGTTGCGGTCATCCATGGTCCGCCCGCATCGACCACGCGATCAAAACCCTCGGTCAGCTGGCAAGGGGAGCGTGACGGGTGACGGTGTGACGGCGTGACGGCGGGACGGCGGATCGGCGAACGCTGAACGCCAATAGGCTTCCATTGACTCAGCCGCACCTTTCCGCGAGCATTTCCCTGCACTCTATGAGCTGGTATTACGGGGTAGATGGCCGGCGCCAAGGTCCTGTCGAAGAAGCGGCATTGGAAAGTCTCGGGATATCCGGGGCCCTCGAATGGACCACCCCAATTTGGCGCGAAGGCATGCCTGCGTGGAAACCGTATGGAGAAATATTCAACCGCGCTTCCGTCCATTGCCAAGAGTGTGAGCGAAAGGTCGACAAGGAACCGGCAGTCCGTTACCGGGACTTTTACATCTGCCCGAGATGCAAAAACCTGTTTTTCCAGAAGGTTCGCGAAGGGTTGGCGTAGGGAAGAGGCGGCGCAGTACTGCGGGTTTTGGATCAGGTTTTGCGCCAGGCTGTTGGATGGCCTGTTCCTATCGGCTGTGACGGTTCCTTTATCAGTGATAAACCAGGTGATCATCTTCCGGTTCTACCCACTTACGGGGCCAGAGGCCGGAATTGGCAAGTTCGAAAACACCTCCCAGTTAGGCACCTTCCTCACGATCCAAGCTGCGTTCGTTCTAGTCAGTCTGATTCTGGCTTTCGCTTATGAAGTTTTTTTCGTGGGACGTTTCGGCGGCACACCTGGAAAACTTCTGCTCCGTATGCGGATAGTTCGTTCCGACTTTTCCCGCCTCACCTACGGCCGGGCGGCAATTCGTTTTTTTGGAAAGATGCTCAGTGATCTGACCATGTACATCGGGTACCTCATGGTCGCATTCGATCCACAACGGCGCGCGCTCCATGATTACATTGCGGACACCAGAGTGATCAAGCGCGACCAACCTGCGGTCCCGTTTCAGAATGAGAAATAGCCCAAAAACAGAAGATAAGGCAAACAGCAGATTGCATAGATTCCGCAGAACACTATGGCTATGGACATTGTCGTGAAGGCTCAATCAGAGCAAAAACTTGGAGACAGAAGTGACCCTGTGTCCTCCTCCTCGAATCTGCGAAATCGGTGTAATCTGTGCCTCTCCTTCGACTCTTAGGCTAAATGACTACGAATCTGAGTTGCCCTCATTGCAGTGAATCACTGCCGGTAAGTCTGTTTATACCAGGGCAGCGTGGCCAGTGTCCGGCCTGCCGTTCTCAGGTCGAGGCCTATATTTTCCCCGCATTCCATCGGAATCCGCTTTCTCAACCTGGAATCCATCTTGCACAGGAGCGGGAAGCTGCCTGTTATTTTCACCCACGATACAGAGCGATGTCTCCATGCGATAATTGCGGCCGGTTTCTCTGCGAAATCTGCGTAATCAGCGTTGGCAGCAGACAGCTCTGTGCAGAGTGTCTTTCCCAATTGAGAAAACAAAGGACGGAAACGGGACTGGTACACCATGCTGTTCTGTTCGACAATGTCGCTCTTTTCCTCGTGACAGCTCCGGCGGTTACCGTGGTCTTCTCGTTCTTCACGATTTTCTCCGCTCCGGTCTCGTTGTTCTTGTCGTTCTACTACTGGTCGAGACAATGGAACCTCCTGCACCGGTCTCGTCTCCGCTTCGGTATCGCAATCCTGTTATCGGTTCTGCTGATCGCATTCTGGGGGGTGTTGAGCTACCAAATCGCGACCACTCGGAAGTAGCCTAATCGCAATCCGGCCCAATGTCCTATATCAAGATCTCCAATGGCGGCCTGCTAATGACCTTCGTTCCAGGCTTGAGGACAAAGCTCTATCTGGGGACGGATCACCTCCTCTTGATCGAACAATTGATATTGATCGAACGCTACAAGAGATTCTATTTCCGCGACGTTCAAGTCATCACCGCAACGCAAAGCGTACGCTGGATTGTCTTCGGAGCGCTCTGGGGATTTCTCGCTCTGCTCGCTGCGCTCTTTTTCTTCGTCCACAATCCTGCAGCCGTCCTGGTGGGAACGTTTTTCACTGCACTATTCGGATTTGCCTTTCTCCACAACATGGTCTTGGGCCCGACATGCATTGTCCGGCTTCGAACGGCTGTTCAGACTCATCGGGTTGCGCCTTTGGAAAGAATTCGCGACTTTCGCAAAGGAATGGAAATAATCGAGCCGCTGATCCGGAATGCGCAGCTACCAGACTCACATTCAAACACATAAATCCCAAACCACATATTCCGCAGACTAGAGGAAAAGGATACACGGTCTCTGCCTCCTGCTTCTTCTTCAGGTCGCATTCTTGCAGCGTTCAACGCCCGCCCTCTCGCCGGCAATAATTTGTGAAATTTGTGCAATCTGCGGTTCATTCACTTATCTTCGGTTGCGGCAGGATCTTCCATGAACCTCACTTTTCAAAGATGCATGATCCATGGGGATCGGGAAGCTGTTGCCCGCTGTCCGGCCTGCGCCAACTACTTCTGCAGGGAATGCGTCACAGAGCATGAAGGGAAATTTTTATGCTCCCACTGCCTCCAGAGGAAGTCCGCCCCGATCGAATCCGCAAAACCTATAGCAGGGTGGTTCATGGGCGCCATCGGCGCGATCGGTGGCATGGCGGTCGCCTGGTTCTTCTTTTACCTGCTCGGAAGGCTACTTATTCTGATTCCGCCGAATTTGCATGATATCAGCTATCTCAGGAATCTCGGACAATGAAGCGCGAAGCGAACGTCGAACGCAGTACGCGGACCGTCTCGGTTTGCTCGACTTTTGAAGAAGCAAAGCGGGGCACTTCGTCTACCACATGAGAACTAACCAGACGGCACTGGTTCTGATCGAGGAGGGAATACTGCTGCTTCGCAAATCCCCAGCGCTTGTTTTTGCGCTTTACTGCGCAGGAACCGTCCCGTTCCTGCTCGCGCTCCTTAGTTTCTGCGCCGAGATGAGCTACAACCGCAATGCAGATGAAAACTGCGCCGCATCCGCTGTTGCTGTGGCTTTGACTTACTGTTGGATGAAAGGCCTGCAGGCGTTCTGCTGCCGGGAACTCGTCCGCGTCTACACCGGCAATGTAAATCGATGGTGGAAACCGACCACAATGCTGGCTATCTGGAGCAGGCAAATCGCATTTCATCCGCTCGGCTTTTTCATCAAGCCGCTCGCCTGGCTGCTTGTATTTCCTGTGAGCTACGTCTCAGCGTTTTTCCAGAACCTGACGGTTCTTGGCGCCGCGGAATGGAGCGACATGAGGAAGAGTTGGGCCCTCGCGCGCCTCTGGCCCAAACAAAGTTATGCAGTGTCTGTTCTATTGTCACTGCTGGCACTGATCGTTTTCTTCGATCTCTACGCGGCCATTTTTTTTGTCGCGTTCATTTTGAAGACTTTGCTCGGCATCGAGAGTTTCCTGACGCGCTCCTATACCTGGGCCTTCTCCCCGGTCCTCTTAATCGCCATAGCTGCCATCGCCTATTTTTTGATCGATCTCCTGACCAAGGCGATCGAGGTGATCCGCTGTTGCGACGGCGAGTCTCTGGCGACCGGTGCGGACCTGCTGCGCAGGCTGGCCACTCTGCAAAACCGTAAGCCAGGGAATGGCGCTAATTTAAGGGCCTTATCGGGAATGTTGCTTCACCCCGAAGGGGTCCAGAGGACTTCGCCCGGGGTTTCTTCCTCATTTTGGGTTCGATTACTTCTTTGCGGTGCATTGCTGATTGCTGTGCCTCTCGGTGCTGCAGATGGCTCGATCGAAACCAATGCCTTCCAAAGCGAACTGCTGACTCGACCGGCATTGGACCGGCAGATCGAGCAAGTCCTGCAAAATCCGGAGTACAGTTGGCGTGAAAAATCCGGTTCGGACGGAGCTTCGCCTTACCCAAAGCAAAAATCGATATTCGAACATTGGATGGTGTCGATCCGCCAAATGTTGCATTCCCTGGTCAACTGGGCCGGCCAGCTCTTGAAGTCGTTGCTCAAACCTTTCGATCTTAATGCACCCATTGCAAATCCTGCAGCGCCAAATCCCCCACTTTCCTTCGGTTTATTGAATGCGCTTGGTTACCTGCTTTGGGCAGCTTTTGCCGGAAGTTTGATTCTTTTATTAATTCGGATCGTGAAATTGAAGGCAACGAAGCTTCCTCCATCAATCGTTCCGGCTCAGAAGCCGGACCTTGCCGACGAACGCTTCGAAGCTAGTCAGCTACGGGACAACGAATGGTACGCGCTCGCACGCGAGAAGATGGCCGTGGGCGAATTTCGTCAGGCGCAACGCGCCCTCTTCCTGGCAATCCTTTCTTATCTCGCTTCCCGTGATCTGATCACCTTCGAGCGATGGAAATCAAATATTGACTATGAAAAAGAGCTCGGACGCAAAGCAAAACATCTCTCCGAACTGCGTCCGCTCTTCGCCCAAAGCCGCCTCGGGTTTGAACGCTGCTGGTACGGCGCGGGCGGCGTGACAGCCGGAGAGCTGGAAACCTACAGCAGCATCTACGAAAGAATCAAACATGCGGGCGGATAAAATCGCTGGCCTGGCCGCATGGATCGTTTTGATAGGTAGTTTTTTGGCTCTGTTATTCTTCGGATTGCACACCTTCAAAATGCGCCTGGAAACCGGGGACAGTTTTCCCGAGTATTCCACCTATCGAGCGGATCCCAAAGGGTTGAGGGCATTCTACGAAAGCCTTCAGGCAACAGATTTGATTCAGGTGAGACGCCGGCTGCAATCATCCAAAATTCTCCCATCCGGAGAGAATCAGGTTCTCATCGTCGCGGGCGTCCGCGCGGATCAAATCGTTTCAGACGAGGATTCTCAGCTATTCGATCATTGGTTGGCAACCGCTGGTCGTTTGATCGTCGCTCTGCGTCCGGAGCCTAATCAACCAACCAGAAGCCGGCCGGCTCCGGCCACAAACCAGGATACAACGGACAACACATCATTTGTCGTGTGGCGAAGTCTCATCCGGCGCTGGGGTGCCGAGTTAATGCCGCTCAGCGACATCCGCTCGGCCACAGCCAATTCAACTTTGTTCGGCACTATCCCGCGCTGGCTCGGCCGTAATTTCTTTGACCGATTAACATCGGACTGGAAGGTCATCGCCGTCCAGGGCGACAAGAGCGTGATCATCGAACGGGCATTCGCCCATGGATCGATCGTCCTGCTCGCCGATTCGTATCCGTTGAGCAACGAAGCGCTCGCAAAGGACCGGAACACAGGCTTTCTCCTTTGGCTGATTGCTGATCGCCGCGGCGTTCAGTTTGACGAGACTCACCTGGGACTCAGTGAACGACCCGGCATCATGACGCTGGCGCAGCGCTTCGGCTTACAAGGAACCTTAGTCAGCATCGTCGCTGTTCTACTGCTTTTCATCTGGAAATGTCAGTACGCGCTGGTTCCAAGAACAAAGATTGATCAAAACGGATTGATCATTTCTGGCAGTAGCTCGGATCAGGCTTTTCTAAATCTTTTGCAACGTGCCGTTTCTCAGAAGGACTTGCTTGGCGTCTGTATCACCACCTGGCTTAAGACAGCTCGACCGACGCCGGCGCAGCTTGCCGGTCTGGAAAAATTTCGCTCTGAAGCCGGCGAACTAAGACCAGTCGTAGATAGATACAACCAGCTAACCGCTCTCCTGAACGAAAAAATATGAATCAAGCGTTGGATGAGCTGAGCGAAATACTAAGTCGAACCCGCTCTCAGGTAGCGAAAGTTGTCATCGGCCAGACTCTTCCGGTTGACCTCTCCCTAATCGCGATTTTCACAAATCAACATGCACTCGTGGAGGGAGTGCCCGGGGTAGCGAAAACCTTGTTGGTCAAGACACTGGCGCACACATTAGGAACCCAATTCAATCGCATTCAGTTTACTCCCGATCTGATGCCATCCGACATTATCGGGACCAGTATTTTTAACCTGCAGAAAAACGAATTTAACTTCGTACCCGGACCAGTCTTTACGACCTTCCTGATTGCAGATGAAATTAATCGCGCTCCGAGCAAAACGCAGTCTGCGCTGCTTCAGGCGATGCAAGAGCGTCAGGTAACCATCGATCGCACGACGTACGATCTATCCCCGAACTTCACGGTGTTCGCCACGCAAAATCCAATTGAGTACGAAGGCACTTATGCGTTGCCGGAAGCGCAAAAGGACCGGTTCATGCTCAAGATACGGATGGATGTTCCGGATCGGGAAGAAGAACTGAATCTGGCAGAACGCATGTTAGGCGATGACGCTCCTGAATTGGTTCTAAATCGGGGAAGCGTCGAAACGGTGGTGAGCGAAGCAAATCTTCCCCGCTTGCGTGCAGCGTTGAATCAAGTTCTCGTGAAGCCCGAATTGCTAACCTATCTTGTGGATGTTGTTCGAGAGACCAGGAAACACGACAGCGTCCTTGTGGGAGCCGGTCCGCGGGCCACTCAAGCGCTTCTTCTCGCCAGCCGCGCCCATGCCGCATTAAACGGCCGAGACTATGTTACGCCGGACGATGTGCGGGTATTAGTTCAGCCGATTCTGGAACACCGCGTGGTGTTGCGTCCGGAATTCGAGATTGAGGGAACGGAAATTGTGTCCATCGTGCGCCAAATTCTCCAAAAGATTCCGGTTCCAAGATGATCGCGCCCCGGTTGCGTCTGGTTCTTTCGATGTGCTTGGTGGCGGTGCCGCTTGCCACCGCTGCAGGTTTGAACCGGGGTCTGACGCCGATTGCGTTTTTGCTGATCGCTTTCACGCTCATCACGGCCCTTTGTGATCTTGCCGCCGGCCTGGGTCGCTATCGGAACTTGCGATTTTATCTCCCCGACACGCTCCTGGGAATTCGGGGTGAACGCGTAGAACTGGAGGTCCGAGCGCAGTATTCTGCCAAGCATAACGATTCCATGCGTCTCGCCGTCCGATTTCCGGACGGGTTGGAACCAGAAAGGGAACAGATAACTTTCCGGCTGAGCGAGGCGTCATCCGAAGCAGTCATTCGAATCCCTTTTATGGGGACCGCGCGCGGCTCGTTTCAGGTTGACAGTCTCTACTTTGATTGGCGTTCCCCTATTGGTTTCTGGATTTATCGTGACCATCGATCTGTACATTGCGAAGTCCGCATCTACCCGAACTTGAGGCTCGAAGGGAAGCAGATCGCGCACTTTCTGAATCGTGGCGCAATCGGCATGCACGCCCGGCCACAGATCGGCAGAGGACGAGAATTTGAGAAATTGCGAGAATACGAGCGAGGGGATAGTTTCGAAGAGATAAACTGGAAGGCGACGGCAAAACGACGGTTTCCCGTCACGAAAGTCTTCCAGTTGGAGCGAGCCAAGGAAATCTATCTCGCGCTTGACAGTTCGCGCCTTAGCGCGCGTCGACTTCCAGAAATGTCTACGCTTCAAAAGTCGCTGAAAACGACGACTCATCTGGACCGATCGATCTCCGCAGCTCTCCTCTTTTGCGCTGCGGCCCAGCGGCAAGGCGACCGGTTCGGGCTCATTTCTTTCTCTGACAAGGTTAACCACTTTGTAAAAGCTCGAACCGGCTCGGCCCACTTCAATGTTTGCCGCGACCTGGCAGTTTCACTGGTCGCGCAAACTGTATCTCCCGACTTCGCAGATATCGCGGCGACCATAAAGCAGCGCATCAAGCGGCGCTCTCTCTTTGTATTTTTGACATCGCTCGATGATCCGGTAGCGGCTGAAGACTTTGTCAACGCAGTCGACCTGCTATCCAGGCAACATCTGATCCTGGCGGTCATGATCGCACCTCTCACTGTCCAACCGCTGTTTAGCGAAGGGGCCGTCGAAGATTCCGACGAGATTTATCGCAAACTCGCCGGTCATCTGAGTTGGACAAAACTGCAAAATCTTCAACGATTGCTGGCCAGGAAAGGTGTCCAGTTTCACGTCGTGCCGAATCATCAACTCGGACTTAGACTTGTTAGTTATTATATGGATCTGAAACGACGACAAACGTTATGATCGTCGATTTGAAAAAGTTCATCGAGCGTGAACGATCAACCTGGGAAGAGTTAGATAAAATTCTAACACGAATGGAAAATGAAACGCTCCTGCGTCTGACGCTCGAAGATGTTCAACGGCTCCATTATTTGTACGAGCGCACGGGTGCCGGATTGATCAAAATCACTACTTTTGCTGCGGAACCAAACTTGGTTCATTCGCTTGAGTCGTTACTCACCAGGGCATACGCCGAGTTGCAGACCGGACGTTCCAGAACCGAAAAATTGTCTCTGCGACGCTGGCTGTTTCACACCTTCCCGCAAACGTTCCGTGAACATTTCCGGTTTTTCCTGACAGCGCTTCTGCTCACCATTTTTGGTGCACTGTTCGGCGGCGCCGCGGTCGCATTCGATCCGGATGCCAAAGCTGCGATCGCACCATTTCCGCATCTGCTGCAGAATCCGGCCGAACGGGTGAAGGAAGAGGAAAGCAAAACGAACCCGACGTTGGCTGAATCGAAAAGCCGGTTTTCTGCGACCCTGATTACGAACAACACGCACGTATCGATTCTGGCGTTGGCGCTCGGCATAACCTGGGGAATCGGTACGCTGATCCTTTTATTCTACAACGGCGTGGTTCTAGGGGCAGTGATCTTCGACTATGTCCGAGCCGGTCAATCGGTTTTCCTGATGGGCTGGTTGTTACCTCACGGTGTGGTCGAAATCCCGGCAATCCTCATCGCCGGTCAAGCAGGTCTTCTCCTCGGTCAAGCGCTCATCGGTTGGAACTCGAAGGAGAGCGTCAGCCAGCGCCTCCGTTTGGTCGCAGGCTCACTCGTAATTCTCATTTCGGGAGCTGCTCTTCTCTTGATTTGGGCCGGTACTGTAGAAGCATTTTTCTCGCAGTACCACGAGCCAATTTTGCCGTATCAATTCAAAATCGTATTCGGCCTCGTCGAACTCGTTGCGTTGCTCATGTTTCTGATATTCGCGGGGAGAGGCGCGCTTCATCCTTCAAAGAAGGAACAAAATTAAGATGGCAGATATCCAAGCCGCCGACGCTCCTTTGGTCCGATATTTGGTCGTTTGTTCGAATGGATCTCGTACGCCAGGCCACAGTGTCCACGGAGGAGGTTTGGACGGTCCGGTCCGGGTGCTGGTTCCGCCAATCTGCGCATCTGCGGTTTTCATTAAATTCGCGGTTTCTCCCGCGGAATTTCCCTCGAGCTGAATGCGCACAAATACGCTAATTATTCGAACGCAGGAAGGCGTGAGTTTCACGCAAGATCTTGCGGGCCCGGTGACCCGTTTCCTTGCGTGTTCGATTGACTTTGCCGGCATTACCGTCATTTCCGGCCTGTTGTCCCAGGTTCTTTTGCTTGCCGCAATCGTCAGCCCTGATTTTGCGCTCGCGGCTCGAACAATTTGTTATTTTGTGGTGACTATCGGATATTCGATTCTTCTGGAGTGGACCTGGCGTGGCCAAACCCTCGGAAAACGGGTGCTCAAAATCCGTGTGGTCGACGCCGAAGGGTTTCGGCTGCGGCCGACGCAGATCGTTATCAGAAACCTTTTGCGGGTCGTAGATCTCTTGCCGGCTTTCTACGCGGTTGGCGGCATCTGCTGTGCACTTTCTCCAAGATATCAGCGCCTCGGGGATTTCGCGGCAAACACTGTTGTCATTTACACCGCCTCCGAGAAGATTCCCGACCTGAATCTGCTGTTCAGCGGGACATACAACTCGCTGCGGAGCCATGCTCATCTCGCCGCCCAGTTGCGAAAATCAATTTCGCCCGGCGAAGCTCGCCTCGCTCTGGAAGCGATTGCCCGCCGAGCCGAACTCGAACCGAATTCCCGGCTCGAGCTCTATCGTCAACTCGCACTGCGGCTCCGCTCTGTTGTCTCTTTCCCAGATGAAATCCTTGAGGGCATGACCGACGAACAATACGTCCGCAATATCGTCGATCTCATCTACCGCCCCACGCTCTAAGCGTCATCGTGCTCGATCTGCACGGTTGCTACGACGCGGCTTGCGGAGCGGAACGGTAAACGAAAGAACCAATCGGCGGCATCTGCCGCACCGAAGGATATCGAGAATGATGACGAGCACGAGCGCAGCAACGAATCCGTGCGTCTACCTGATGATACCCCTCTCGCTCTTCTCAATAAACTCGATTAACTCTCGAGCCTCTGCGACATTTCCAAAGCTCTTTTCCAATTCTTCCACCGCTTGTTTCGTGTTCAGATTGGCCCGGTACAAGATTCGATACGATTCCTTCAGCACCCGGATTGTTTCTGCGGGAACGCCTCGGCGTTCAAGCCCAACAACGTTGACCCCACGAATTACGGCCGGATTTCCGTCTGCAATCAGAAAAGGCGGCACGTCCTGAACGATCTTCGAACATCCGCCGGTAATCGCATGTTTACCGATTCTGCAATACTGATGAATCGCGGTTAACCCTCCGATGATTGCGTGCGACTGTACAAGGACGTGACCCGCCAGCGTTCCGTTGTTTGAGAAAATCACGTTGTCTTCCACTAGGCAATCGTGCGCGATGTGACTGTAGGCCAGAAAATTTCCGCAATTCCCGACCCGAGTCACCGATCCAATCGCGGTCGCCCGATTCACCGTGACAAATTCGCGGAAATGATTGTTGTCACCGATCTCGAGATAAGTCGGTTCGCCGGCGTATTTCAGATCCTGCGTCTGTTGTCCGATAGAGCAGAACGAATGAAAGCGGTTCCCAGCTCCTATTTTCACCGGCCCGCAGATTGTGACCTGATTCTGCAGCCAGCAACCAGCTCCGATCGTCACGTCGCGCCCAATGACGCAATACGGACCAATCACCACGTCCGGACCGATCTCGGCCTCCGGATCTACAACTGCGGTCGGGTGAATGCTCATGCGGCCACAAACGCAAACATCAATGTCCCTTCGGAAGCCACTTCTCCGTTGACGAGACATCTGCAACTGGCCTTCCCGATGCTCCCTTTCGCTCTCAGGAGCTCTGCCTCAATCAATAGCATATCACCGGGGACTACAGGTTTTCGGAACTTAACGTCGTCAGCACTTAAGAAATAGCCAATGCCGCTCGTGTCCGTAAATTGTTTCCGAAGCAAGATACTGGCCACTTGAGCCATCGCCTCGACCTGCAGGACTCCCGGCATCACGGGATGCCCAGGAAAATGACCTTGAAAGTACGGCTCGTTGATCGTGACCTGTTTTGATCCGACACATTTGTTGTTCCCTTCAAAGGAAAGGATCCGGTCCACCATCAGAAATGGATAACGGTGCGGAAGGATCTGCATGATATCCTTCGCATCCATGACGCCGGTGCCAATCGGAATCACCTGCGCGGGCGCCATCGACAGCATGTGCGCATAACGTTTGGCCAATGCCTTGGTCATTTCCGCATTTGCAGCATGTCCTGGTTTGACTGTAATGACGTGACCAAGAAACCTGCACCCGGCAAGAAAAAGGTCACCAACGATATCGAGAATCTTATGTCGGACAAATTCGTCCCGATACCGCAAAGGTTCTTTTCCCATGACCGATTCGCCGCGTACCACGATCGCGTTTTCCAGGCTCCCTCCTCGAATCAGTCCTTTGTCCAGAAGCGGTTTTACATCCTCGTAAAAAACAAAAGTCCGCGCCCGGGCAATTTCCCGCTCGATAGATCTCCGGCATGATTTCTGTTGAATAATATTGAGTAAATCGGCCATCCGGACCGACCTGGGTACACGAAATTCGAAATGCACGATCCGGCACAATCGTCACAAAGAACCCGCCTTTTGTCTCGACATGAAGCGGCTCGCGTACTTCCATTGTTTTGACGCACGAGCCTCTTGCTGTTCGATACCGCATTTATTGATCAGCTCCACAAAGGGATAAGCGCTGCCGTCGCCGATCGGCGGTTCGTTTGAGTCCATTTCCACGAGCGCATTATCCACTCCCATGCCGCATAAAGCGGAGAGCACATGCTCAACCGTATGCACCTTCACATTGCCTTCAGCAATAGTGGTTGCCCGTTCGACGAATTTTACATGGTCGACCTTAGCATCGATCGTCGGTTCCTCCGGCAAATCGATACGCTTGAATTTGATCCCGTGATCAATCGGCGCCGGGGTCAACCGCAAGCTGACCTGCGATCCTGTATGCAATGATATACCCGTAAGACTTGCGCTCTTCGCCAACGTTTGCTGGTAAAAAAAGGCCATAAATGAAGGGGACCGTGTTAACACACACGGGTCAGCGTGCAATGTTCAAGGTTCAGGCGGTAGGACAACCCGTTGGCGCGATCGGACGACGGTAACACTTTTGGGCCAGGACATCGGTCTCACTCCATTCCGCCGTTACACGCTTGAGACTCTTCCACTACTTTTCCGTTCCTCAAATGAATTCTCCGTTCCGCAGTTTCCGCGACTTCGTTATTATGGGTCACCACGACCAACGTGGTCAGATGTTCATCGGCAATCCGATCGAAAAATCTCCAGAACCTTGTCTGCGTTAGCAGCGTCGAGGTTTCCGGTAGGTTCATCGGCAAGTAGCACTTTCGGCCGATGCACCAGTGCGCGCGCGATCGCCGTGCGCTGCATCTCGCCGCCACTGAGCTGATATACAAAATGGTGTTCCCGTTTATCCATTCCAACCAGTCTCAGCATTTCCCGAGCGCTCGCCCCCGCTTCGCGAAATTTGATACCTTGAAATTCGAGCGGAACACAGACGTTCTCCAGAACGTTGAGCGTCGGAAGCAGATTAAAGAATTGGAAAACGATCCCCAGATCGTGCGCCCGATATTCAGTCAGTTCTCTTTCGGAGGCGGACTGAAGAGCCAATCCGTTCACCAGTACTTCTCCCACGTCCGGTTTATCCAGTCCGCCGATCAGGTGCAGAAACGTGCTCTTGCCCGATCCTGATTCCCCAGTCACAGCGACAAATTCTTCCGGCTCGATCCGTAAGCTGACATAGTCCAGCGCCAAAACTGCGTTCTCGCCTTGCTGATATCGCCGGGTAACATTCTTTAACTCAATCATGACAACAGCAGACACTCAATCGAACCGGTGAATTCTCCAGTTTCAATTATTCCAGGCTGCGGGATCGGCTCATGCATTGTCTACGAAGATCACCGGTTTCTGGTGATTGACAAACCCGCAAATCTTCTTGTGCACCCCACCGGCCCGGGACGACCTGATACGCTCTGGGACGAATTGAGGCGTTTGCTGGTATTTGAAATCGTGAATGGCGCCCGAATCTCGTTCGTGAACCGACTCGACCGCGAAACCAGCGGCTTGATTCTCGTCGCGAAATCAAGTGATGCAGCCCGGCAATTGGGTCTCATGATTGCGCAGCAGCGTATCCACAAAACCTACACGGCGATTGTGTTTGGCTGGCCCGTCGAAGAAAAGTTCGTAGTGGACCGGCCTCTATTGAGACAAGGAATCGTGCAGCCCTCCAGGATCTGGTTGAAACAAGCCGTCCATCCCGATGGGGCGCCGGCTCTCACGTCCTTTCGTGTCCTGGACCGCTTCAGCATTCGCGAACGTCCGTTCGCCGTGATTGAAGCTGAACCAAAAACAGGCCGCACCCATCAGATCCGCGTGCATCTCGCGCATTTTGGACATCCACTCGTCGGCGACAAAATCTACGGCTCGGAGGAAAACTGTTACCTGGAATTCATCGAATCCGGTTGGACCACATCGCTGGAAGCAAGACTTTACCTCCCTCGCCACGCCCTCCACGCTTCCGCTCTTTCGTTCGAATTCCAAGGTTCCCATTTCTCTTTCGAGGTACCGATCCCGCCGATCTTCAGAATTTTCTCGCCATCCCGGGAGCCTCGCACGGAGGCCTCGGTGGTCACTGAGGTACAGGGGGATTCTGCTTGAACTCCTCCGCGATTCTCCGTACGGCCCTGCGTACGATAATTATTCCGATTTCCTTTCAAACCCCAAAGCCAATTGCTTCTCGGCTCCATTTCTCCGCCGGGCCCACTGCTCCGCCCGTGCCTTAATCTTCGCGAGCTCATTTTCCATCATCGTCGCTTCGCGGGCCAATCCGCGAATGATGCCATCAAGTTCACGGCGAACATTCCGCAAACGAACCGTTGTCTCCGACGGACTCAACAAAAGGAATCGCCAACTGGGTGAATCCGTCAAAATGGCAATCGATTGCTGCAACGTCGCCAATCTTGAACTTGCTTGCCGCACGAACGCACGAAGCTCCGATAAGGCCAGACTATTCGTTCCCACCCGATCGCATCTGGCCAGGATTGTCTCCAATGCGATAACATCCTTCTCCTCGTACGCCGTCTGCGCCTGGTACCAGAGCTCCAATTCCTGCTTGGTTAAGGCGCCGGCCAAATCCGGATGAAGCAACAACGCGATCTTTCTGTACAAACTTTTGTGCCTGGCAATCTCACTCCCCTCACCCGGATTCACGCCCGACTCGCCAGGAAGCTCATCAGCCGCTTCGTCATTCCAGTCCAAATCTTCATCATCCTCAAGATCAGGGCCCGCACCGAATCGCCCGGATTTGACGCCATGCACCCGCTGTTTTCCAGGACTCTCAATGGTCACTTCCTGCCACGCCCGCCGCACATAGGGAGGAATCGCAGATCTGTCTTTTTCAATCTCATGAAACCAGAAAAATGCTGCCGCGACGCTTTCGAGCCCGTGTTGGGCCAACCCCTGGATCGCCGCTAAGCGAGCACGCAATGCCCAGATTTTTTCTTCGATCAATCGCCGCTCATTCAGAAGATCGGCACATTCCGTCGCCATCCATTGTCGGAAAGCAGGCACATCAAGCGACTCATGACGATTAATCTCCTTTTCGCATTGCTCGATCGCCTCTCGAACCGTTCGCAGCTCCAGTTCGACCTGCCTGCGAATCGGCTCATTATCGATTACCAAAAGGGTCATCAGTGGTCAGTGGTCAGTGGTCAGTGGTCAGTGGTCAGTGGTCAGTGGTCAGTGAGTCAGTGGTCAGTAGTCAGTAAGTCGTTTAACGGTTTTTATGCAACGCACCATATCTTCGTCTCTCTGACGTGAAATTTTCGCCCGCGAACGCAAAATGCCGAGCGTCGAACGTCTTCCCCAACTGGCAACTGACCACTGACACTGGCAACTTTCCTCGCTGACACTGGCAACTGCTCAGAAGATTAGAACAGTCATCCCCTCCGTCACCTGATTGATCACTCGCGCTGCATCCCAGTTCGCGAGCCGGATACAGCCGTGACTCCCGGACCGCCCGATGGTATCCGGGCTATTGGTCCCGTGGATTCCGATCCCTCGTTTGCTCAGCCCGATCCAGGCGATTCCCACCGGGTTTCGCGGCCCGGGCGGAATATTATAAAAGTTCTCGCTCCGCTCACCGTGATTCAACATCGCCTCGTCCCAGCGGAACCAGGGCATCGTGGCGATTCCCACGATTTTCCAGGTACCGATCGGTGCCGGCAATTTCTGCGAACCGGGCGTGATAGGGTATGAACCGATGAGCCTATCCCCGTCCATGATGTCGAGCATTCTGTAACGGGTATCAATCTTGATCAACCGCTTCGTGAATTCCGGTTTGATTGGAAGACTTCCAACTTCCTTCAACGATTCAATCTGGAACGGCGGAACATTCGGTACCCGCACAGTGTCTCCCGGCCTAAGGGCATCCAGTTTCAGGTCCTTGTTCAGCTTGGCAATAAAATTTTCCCCGGAATGAAATCGTTCCGCGATGAATTCCGTGATTGATCGATAGAGCATCGCTTTCACTTTGGCTTCTTCTTTCGGTTTGTACGGGATATTGCCGACCCGATTGAAATCATCCTGGGTCAATTGATAGGTCGTATAGATCGGAAAAATATGCTGCAGTTCTTGTTGTAAATCTGCATCGATCTGGCCGGTCGCCTGCAGACCGTTCGCTCTCTGATACCGTTGTAACGCTTTTGCGACGAATTCGCCCCATCGTCCGTCAATTTTGCCCGGCCCGAACGATCGTTGATCCAGGAAGATCTGCAGCCGGGTGATCACTTCCCTCTCGGAGACCGGCTCGGCGCGAGCAACGCCCGGTTCGGCCGGGGGCGCGACGGCCGCCTGTGGGGCCGGAGGCGCGATTGGATTTGTCGGAAAACTCAGGTCCGGCTTTGCGGTCGGCACGGCCCTGGCACGCGGTACTTCCGCCTGAGACGGATCCGCGATAAACGGCGTCGTGGCCGTCTGTGGTTCAGGTGAAACGGGTGCAACGGGCTGTTGAGCGCGAAGGCACGTCGCAACCCCAAAAATCCCAACGACAAAAAGAAACTTCTGGTAAGACATATGCAGTGGAATGCAATTGGAGCCGGAGTATATCACGCGAACAATAAAAGGAAAACGGCGGGAAGGACGTATCGGCGTGTCGATTCAAAGCCATAGCGAAGGGTTCTCGCTTCACCTCTTCAAATCTGAACGAAACCGGGACGGTTTGCCCACCGAATTTGCAATGCGCCATGTGAACGGCGAACGGTGAACACCGTTGCTCTTGCCATTCCGCCCAACCGTGGCATCCTTCAGGCGATTCCGCTCCTACTATATGCACCCGTAGCTCAATTGGATAGAGTATGTGACTTCGGATCACAGGGTTGCAGGTTCGAGCCCTGCCGGGTGCAATACGAGTACCAGAGCCGTGATCACTTGCTGGTCTACAGCTTCGCGGCTGTAGCTTCGACCGAGCGTTTTCTTTCGGTCGAATGACTCTTGTGGGGGCCTAAAATTTAATTTATCCTCCGTCCCGGGTGTTCCCCCCCGCTTTTTCTATGAGTGTCCTACGTGACGTGAAGCTCGACATTTTGAAAGAAGGAGGATTATGATCGGAATCGCATTAATGGGTGCAGGTCGAATGGCCCGAGTGCACGCAAACGCCATGTCGTGCAGCCGGAGGAACACTCGTTACCGTGTACGATGTCGTCGAGACGGCTGCCAAGTCTCTTGCTTCCGATACCAACGCATCAGTGGCGACCAGTGTAGAAGAGGCCTTGCACCATCCTGACGTCAATGCCGTTCTAGTGGTGACGTCGTCGGACACCCACGTTGACTGCATAATCCAAGGGGTTAAAGCCGGAAAGGCCGTCATGTGTGAGAAGCCGCTTGCGCCGAATTTGTCCGACGCGCAGCGGTGCATCGACGTCTTGGGTGCCCAAGCAAGCAATGTCTTTCTTGCGTTTAATCGGCGTTTCGATCCGGGGCATGCAGCGCTCAAGAAGGCGATCGATGCAGGTGAAATCGGCAGCCTCGAGCAAATGGCGATCACTAGCCGCGATCCAGCTCCACCGCCGCTCGAGTACATCCCGAAGTCAGGTGGGCTCTTTCGAGATATGATGATCCATGATTTTGACATGGCCCGATGGATACTTGGCGAAGAACCGGTCAGCATTTACAGCTGTGGCAGCTGCCTCGTCGACCCACAAATCGGCAAACTCGGCGACATCGACACGGCTTGCGTGACCATGGTCACGCCAAGCGGCAAGCAGGCAGTGATTCTCAATTCGCGGCGTGCCGCTTATGGCTATGATCAACGGATCGAGGCCTTCGGCTCGGCCGGCATGGTCATTTCGGACAATCCGAGGGCCACTGCCGTACAGCGATATTCAAGCGCGAGCTTCGGGGCGCCGGATCGTCTTTTCACGTTCTACATGGATCGTTACGGTGAGAGTTACCGCAAGGAAATCGAAACATTTCTTGGCGGTGTGGCAGCGGGCACGCCGCCGCCGGTAAATGCAATAGATGGGCTGCGAACGGCCTATCTGGCGGAGGCAGCGGGAGCGTCTCTTCGGCTACGGAGAGCCGTTGAACTCAAAATCAACTGCGAGGTGACCTGGAATGCCTGATGACTTTTTCTTGAGGAACCGAGGGACAATCGCGGTTATTACCGGCGGAACGCAAGGCCTAGGGCTCGCAATAGCCAAAAGGCTCGCCCGGGAGGGAGCGCGCGGGATCGTCATCAGCGGTCGGAACGCTGAGAAGGGCGAAGGAGCTGCCGAGAACCTTCGCTCTGGCGGCACGGATTGTCTATTTGTGCAGGCAGACGTCTCGACAGCGAACGACTGCTACAGGCTCATCGAAACAGCTCTGAAGCACTTTGGCAGCGTGAATGGTCTGGTAAACTGTGCTGGTACGGCAGATCGCGGCACGCTTTTAGACACCACCCTCGAGCTCTGGGACCGGCACTTCAATACAAATACGCGCGGTCCGTTTCTGACGATGCAGGGCGTTGTCAAACACTTAGTCGAAACTGGCAAACCGGGCAGCATCGTCAATATCATCTCGATGGTAGCCCATTGCGGCCAATCTTATCTGACGCCGTATTCGGCGTCGAAAGGGGCGCTCGCAACCCTCACCAAGAATGTTGCCAACGCGTTTGCGGCCAAGCGCATGCGTTGCAATGGCATCCTCACCGGGTGGATGGATACTCCCGGTGAGAGCGCGACCCAGCAAAAATTTCACGGCGTCGGTGAAGATTGGTTGGCGAAAGCTGAGGCCGCTCAGCCCATGGGTCAATTGGTCAAACCGGAGCAGGTAGCGGGACTCGTTGCCTACATGCTGAGCCCCGAGTCTGGCATCATGACTGGGGCCCTGGTGGATTATGACCAGCATGTGGCGGGAGCCTATCCAGAGTAGCGGAGCGCCTTGACAAGGAGGGAATCCAACCAGGCTGCGAGATGTATCGCCCCTGCTCTCCGACGCCAAGCCCCGCTCTGGCCGTCCACGGTGCGGCGGGCGCGAAAGGAGATTTCTTGCAGTCAGTCGGTGATCGGTGTCGAAATGTCCCCGGCATCAAGGGCGCTGGGAGGATCACCGTTTGCAGCCAATCGCCGAACCGTCTGGCCGACTGGGCGGCCTTTCTCCAGAGAAACGGGCGCTGGAGCAGACGGCGCATTCCATAGTGCGCTGCTTCAAGGCCGACGACGCGCTACGCGACACAGTTTGGCGAAGCGCCCGCACCTGCCAACGTACCGCGTTACGGATTTCAATATTTGACTTCTGTAACATAGCGCGCACATTTGCTCATGTCAGCACTGGAAAGGAGCAACGCAATGAGTGTAGCCCCGCTCGGCGGCCAGTTCACGTTTCCCGGCACGTCACTGACGGTCCACCGAATGGGCTACGGCGCGATGCAGCTGGCCGGCCCCGGCGTGTGGGGGCCGCCGAGGGACCCGGACGGGGCGGTCGCCGTCCTCCGCGAGGCCGTCGCGGCCGGCGTAAACCACATCGACACCAGCGACTACTACGGCCCGCACGTCACCAACCAGATCATCCGGGAGGCCCTGCACCCGTACCCCGAGGGACTGGTGATCGTCACCAAGCTCGGGGGCCGCCGGCCTCCCGATAAGTCGTGGCAGCCGGCCTTCTCGCCCCAGGAACTGACCGCCGGGCGTCCACGACAATCTCCGCAACCTGGGCCTGGACGCGCTCGACATCGTCAACTACCGCGTGATGGGGTCGGGCCACGGCCCCGAGGAGGGGTCCATCGCCGAGCAGGTGACGGTGCTGGCCGAACTCAAGCGCAAGGGCCTGATCCGCCACATCGGCCTGAGCAACGTCACGGCCGCCCAGGTCGCCGAGGCGCAGGCGATCACCGACATCGTGTGCGTGCAGAACAACTACAACCTGGCCCACCGCGACGACGACGCGCTGATCGACGACCTGGCCCGGCAGGGCATCGCCTACGTGCCGTTTTTCCCGCTCGGCGGGTTCACGCCGCTGCAGTCGTCCACGCTGTCGGCCGTCGCGGATCGACTCGGGGCCAAGCCGATGCAGGTCGCGCTGGCGTGGCTGCTGCACCGATCGCCGAACATTCTGCTTGATCCCCGGCACGTCGTCGGTCGCCCACCTCCGCGAAAACCTGGCCGCCGGGCAGTTGACGCTGTCGCCGCAAACCTTGGCGGAGTTGGACGGGATCGCCGCCGCGACGGGGGCGATAAAGCACTGATGACGGCAGGCTCTCTCGGTCTCCTCTCCCGGAGTACCGAGAGACCGAGCCGGCGTATAGAGAGGTCCACATGCCCCCCGCCAACGCCCCGCTCACCCGCGATCGAATTCTGGCCGCGGCCGAGGAATGTCATCCGCCGGTTCGGCCCGGCCAAGGCGACCGTAGTAGACGTGGCTCGGGCGTTGGGAGTGAGCCACG